>NZ_BARF01000034.1 GCF_000367365.1 Streptomyces prunicolor NBRC 13075
CGGCTGGCGGCTGGCGGCTGGCGGCTGGCGGCTGGCGGCTGGCGGCTGGCGGCGAACGATGCGAGAGAGAGCCGGGCCGCAGGCCGCAGGAACCTTGGGCCGGTCGCCTCCGGCAAAACCCGCCGGACCGAGCCACCAGACCCAGACCCAGCCCCACCCACCGGACCGAGCCCCAGACCGAACCGCCCGCCCCTCCCTCACCCGGCGACACCGCCCGACCAAGCACACCAACGCCCCCGCCCAGGACGCACTCGCTCCAGCGCCCTGCCCAGCGCAGCGCAGCCAGGCCAGGCCAGGCCCAAGACGCCCCCCTACGGCACCTAAGAAACCCCACCCGCCGCAACCACCAGCGCCGAGCGCAACGCCTCCGCCACTTCGGCCGCCGCCAACGCCGCCCCCGGCGCCACGTCCGTCACCGCCCCCGGCGCCTCATCCGTCACGCCCTCGCTCGCGTGCCGCCAGGCGAACCGTTCCACCGCCGCGCGCAGTGCCGCGTTGAGCATCGCCGCCTGGATCATGGGGCGTAGGTCGTCGGCCGGTAGGCCCGCGCGGTGGGCCAGGGCCTGGGCGAAGGCGGGTTCCGCCTCGTCGTAGGTCTGGAGCCAGATCGCGCGCAGGCCCGGTTCCGTGCGAGTGAGGCGTACCAGTGCGGTGCCGGTCGCGCCGTCGGGGCCGGTGGCGGCGAGGACGCCGGTCGCGAGGGCCGGGTCGAAGAGTTCCTCCAGGGCGTGGCCGGGCGGCCACTCCCGCAGCCGGGCGGCGATCACGTCGATACCGGCCGAGAAGAGCGGCCGTACGCAACTCTCCTTGCTCGGGAAGTAACGCCACACGGTGCGCGCGGAGACGCCGACCGCCTGGCCGATCTGTTCGCCGGTGGTCGCCGTGACGCCCTGGGCGACGAACAGTTCCACCGCGGCCCGGGCGATCTCCAGGCGGATCTCGGTCTTGCGTGCCTCGGTGAGAGGCGGTCGTCCCGTGCGTCCGCTGGGTGCGGTCATCGGTTCCCCTCCGGCTGCGGTCGTGACCTCCCGGAATTCTCCCTCATGACATGACTCCCACACGACTTCATGTCACTCGAAGACATTAAGTCGTATGGTGAGGGGAACGCACAACGGAACAGGAGCACCTCATGGCCAGTGGACTCGACGGACGCAGCGTCATCGTCACCGGAGCGGGTTCGGGCATCGGGCGGGCCGCCGCCCTGGCCTTCGCCGCGGAAGGCGCCAAGGTCGTGGTGGCCGATCTGAACGCCGACGGCGCCGAGGCGGTCGTCAAGGAGATCGAGCAGGCGGGCGGTACCGCCGTCGCGGTCACGGGCGACCTGAGCGAGCAGGCGGTCGTGGACGAGGTGGCCGCGACCGCCGTGGAGCGGTTCGGCGGGGTCGACGTGCTGGTGAACAACGCGGGGATCATGGACCGCATGTCGGCGGTGGCGGACGTGGCCGACGCCGAGTGGGACCGGGTCATCCGGGTCAATCTGACCGCGCCCTTCCTGCTCACCCGAGCCGTACTGCCGCACATGCTGACGGCGGGCCGGGGCGCGATCGTGAACACCGCTTCCGAGGCCGGCCTCCGGGGCAGCGCGGCCGGCGCCGCCTACACGGCCTCCAAGCACGGGGTCGTGGGCCTGACCCGGTCCCTCGCCGTCATGTATCGCAAGCAGGGCATCCGCGCGAACGCCATCGCCCCGGGCGCCACGGCGACCAACATCTCCATGGACGCCGACCGCACGGCCCACGGCCCGGCGACGCTCGGCCCGCACTTCGTCAACATCGGCAAGCTGGCCCAGCCCGAGGAGCAGGCCGCAGCGATCGTGTTCCTCGCCTCGGACGCGGCGAGGAACATCAACGGCGTGATCCTGCCCGTCGACGACGGCTGGTCGGCGGTCTGACGACTCCGCCCCGGAGCACTCGGCAGGCTGCGCCCTACGACCCTGGACGCTCGGCAGCGCCCTGCACGAAGAGCCGCGCCAGCCGCTGCCCCGTCTCCACGGCCGCGGCATGGTCCTCGATGGGCTTCACCCGCGAGTCCTTGAACACGATGTAGGTGACCCCGGCGCCCGTCCCGCCGCCGCGCGGGTCGGTGCGGATGCCCAGGCCCTTGGCCGTGGCGTACGACGCCTCGCCGATGATGTCGTGCGGACCGACGTCTCCTACGACGGCGTACTGCACCCGGTCCCGGTAGACGACGACGGCGACCGAGCCGCCGCGTACGCCGTGGTCCCGGTGGTTCCAGCGGGCGCTCGCGGCGGGGACCACGATGTACGGGAGCTGTTCGGCGTTCAGATAGCGGCCGTCGGACTGCTGGAACGCGGTCATCGAGGAGAAGAGCGGGTCGGTGCGCGCGTTGCAGCGGGCGCCGGCCTGGCCGTCGCAGTCGATGTCCATGTCCGCCTTCCAGAAGACGGCCTCCTTGGTGCCGCAGACCGGGATCGTCGCGCGCTCCCCGTCGTCGCTGCGGTACCGGCCGCGCGAGACGGGGATGCAGTCACGCACCTTGGCCAGCAGGTCGGCGGCGCGGACGTCCCCCTCGCGCAGCGCCGCCGGCCCCGTCTGAGGCCGGACGAAGGCGACGGGTGCGGTGGGCAGTGTGGTCGGGGCGAGCAGGGCGGCGCCGGCCGCGGCCAGCGTCAGCGACTGGACACGCACGATAGAGGACCCTCTCCTGGGGGATCTGACGGACACTCAGCCCACCCTGGTACCGGTCCGATCGAGCGGCCACCGGTAGGGGGCCGGACGGTGCACCCCCCGAATTCCTGACGCCGCCGGGGACCTGACCTCGCGTCACTCCCGACGGGGACCGGGGACCCGAGCCCGTGTCGGCTCCGGCCACCCGGCCGCCCGCGCCGGCGCGGGATCAGCGACGACAGCGTTCCGCGCCACCGGCATGAACTGCCCACTCCCAGGGGCGAGTTCAGCCGTGAGTGCCTCAGCATACGTAACCCCCGTGACCGGTCGGCAACGGCGCCCCTCTTGATGCGGTCGCATCACCCGGGTCATATTGGTCCGGACCTTTTCGTCGTGTGGTGCCCGCGCAATGCCGGGAGGCAGAAACGTGCGACGCGTCCGTGCCACCCCCGCCCTCCTCCGTGCCGCCCTCGCTCTCCCCCGTACGGTCCTGGTGTGCGCCGCGCTCCTGCTGCTCGCCTCCTGCGCCACGAGTGTCGAGGAGGACGGCCACGCCCCCGGCGCCCCGGCCGGAGTCACGGCGGCGGCGGGGAGCGCGACCAGCGTGCACGTCATGTGGGACGCGGTGACCGCGAACCCGGGCGTCGGCACCTACGAGATATATCGGGGCACCACGAAAGTGAAGGAAGTACCGGGTTCCGAGCACATGGTGGATGTCACCAGGCTCACGCCCGCCACCGTGTACGCCTTCACCGTGCGGGCCCGGGACACCGACGGCCGCCTGGGTCCACGCAGCCGGGAGGTCCGGGCGCGGACACCGGTCGCCGTCGCGGCGGACCACTCGGCGCCCACCCGTCCGAGCGCACCGCAGGGCCGGGTCATCGGCAGCCGGGCGGTCCAGCTGTCCTGGGGCGGCTCCACGGACAACCGGGGTGTGGTGTCGTACGACATCTATCAGGGCGGGGCGAAGATCCACAGTGTGGGCGGAGCCCAGACCGCGACCGTGGTCACGGGGCTGCGGCCGAGCACGCGCTACTCCTTCACCGTGCGGGCGCGGGACGCCGCCGACAATCTCTCGCCCGCGAGCACGACCGTCCCGCTCACCACCGCGCCGGGCAGTGACGACGGGGAGGGCACCGCTCCCACGGAGTTCCGCGCGACCACGCACCGGGGCGACGACGGGGCGTACTACATCGACCTGTCCTGGGTGCCACCGCGCACGGACGGCGTGGTCACGGAGTACCAGATCCGCCTCGACGGACAGCCGGCCACCTCGCTGGTCTGGGGCGGGACCGCGCCGCGCGATCGTGCGAAGTACAGCTTCTACACGGGCCGAGACGCCGGGGTCAGCCATCAGGTGCGGCTCAGGGCGCGGTTGCCGGACGGTACGTGGGGAGGGTTCTCGGCGGAACGGACGGTGACGACGGGCGGTACCGGTACCGCCACGCCGTAGGGGATCCAGCGGCCCCGCCGACGAAAAGAGCGAAGAGCGTCACGAGACAGCCGGTGAGAACGGCCGCCCCGGCTGCGGTCAGGGACGGGTTCATCACGGTTTCCCCAAGAGTCGTTCAACGAATTTCCTCCCGCTTTAGCCTTGCAACTGGGGATCTGACGGGATGTTCGACCTGCACAGGGACGAACGCCGTTGAACGGGGGACTGCGGGTGCTCGACGACCAACGTCGGGATGCGCTGGGGGAGTTGACTCACCGCTTCAGAGCGGCGATGACGATCGATCAACTGGCCCCAGCGCTGAAGATGGATCCGTTGCCGCTGTTCCGGCTCCGCGAACAGGCACGGGATCGGGGGAAATGATGAGTGACTGGTACTGGCAACAGTCCGAAGAGGACAGAAGGACAGCCATCGCCGCGGCTGACCGGCTGGCCGACGGACTGAGTTCGGGCTGGCAGCCGCAGGAGATGCCGGCGCCGTTCCACCTGCGGCCGGGCGAGGGCTGCTTCAGCCAGGAGAACACCCAGGTTCTCCAGTATCTGGAGGGCGACGGGACGTACACGCACACGTCCGCCTCCGGATCGGGCGCCATCGGCGTCGCCCTGGTCGTGGGCAGCATGCTCGGCAATCACGCCCGTCGTCAGCGGGCGGCGGCGGAGGCCGCACCTCGCCTGCGTGTGGTCGACGCCGGCCGCATGTACCTCACGAACCGCCGGTTCTCGGTACAGGGGCAGCATCAGTGGATCGACCTGTGGTTCGAGGACATTCGGATGTCCAGCTGTGACGGGGCCTCGGTATTCCTGACCATGGGGAGCATTCCGGCGGTCGCGCTGCGCGTCTGGCCCGCTCCGTACCACTTCGCGCTCTTCCGCTGGCTGGCCCACGACGAGATCATCCGCTCGTCGGCGCCCACCCCACCGGCACAGCCCAGGCAGCCGCCCGCGATAGGCCCCGGCCACCCCGGCGGGCGACCCGACGGCCGGTGAGCGCGTCCCCGGACTTCGCACGGTGGGCAGCCCGCCACGGAATCCTGCGGTCCGTCGCCGCTGCCCACCCCTGACGGCGCCTCATCTCTGAGCCGGACGAAGGAATCCGTCACCTGCCCGGTCCCCGTCCGCATGCGGGACCGGCCGGGGACGCGTTGGCTTCCTTGGAGGCAGCACGGCCGTTTCCCGATCCCGGCGGCGCAAGGGATGTTCCGCCAACCGTGCCGCCGGAGGGCAGTCCCATGCGCACTTTTCAGCTACTACTACGCTCCGGCCTGACCGTGACAGCCGCCGCCGCTCTTCCCCTCGCCCTGACTGCCGGAACCGCCGGCGCGGCGTCGGGGATCTCCGTGAGCACGACCGGGACCACCGTCTCGGTCACGACCAGCGCGTGCTCCCAGAACCGCACCACCGGTGTCTGGGGCACCGGCTCGCTCCTGACCAGCAGCCAGGGGAGCTTCGCCGAGGGCCGGAAGGCAACCTTGGCGGGGACGACCGTCAGCCAGTCCACCGCCTGGACCAACGTCACCCCGGGCACCTACACGGTCATCGTCATGTGCCAGAACGTCAGCACGCCCGCGGGCACCCAGTCCGTGATCGTGTCCAGGTCCACGACCCCCACGGCCACGGCCTCGCCCACCCGCGGCGTGATGGGCGGCCTCGGCGGGGCCACCAAGGACTACGGCCCGCTCACCCTGGCGACGGGCGGCGGCCTGGTCGCAGTCGGCGTCCTCGCGACGGCCTGGTTCCTGCGCAGACGCGCGAAGCCGTACCGCCTCTGACCGTGCCCGACCACGAGGGGCCGCCCGACGCCGGGCGGCCCCTCCCCCATGTCCTACGACGACTCGTCCCCACGCCCCCACACACACGCCCCCCACGCGCTACGACAGCTCGGCGAACTCCTCGATCGCGTGCGTCAGCCACTGCGTCCAGAAGGTCTCCAGGTCGATGCCCGCGCGCAGCACCAGGTGCTGGAGCCGGTCCTGGGGGCTGTCCCTGCCGGGTGGGAAGTCGCGCTTCTCGATCTCCTCGTACTCCGCCAACTGCCGCTGGTGCAGGGCGAGATGACGGCGCAGGTCGGTCTCGATGCCGTCCGTGCCGACCACCGCCGCCGCGCGCAACCGCAACAGCATCGTGTCGCGCAGCGGCTTGGGGTCCTGGGAGGACGCGGTCCAGCGGGCCAGCTCGGCGCGGCCCGCTGGCAGGACCTCGTACCGCTTCTTCTGGCCGCGGGCCGGCTGCTCGGACGCGAGCGCCCTGATCTGACCCTCGGCCTCCAGTTTTCCCAGCTCGCGATAGATCTGCTGGTGCGTCGCCGACCAGAAGTAACCGATCGACCGGTCGAAGCGCCGGGTCAGTTCGAGACCCGAGGACGGCTTCTCCAGAAGGGCGGTGAGGATCGCGTGCGGGAGTGACATGGAGGTCATCCTAGGGACGGGCCTCGGGCCTCAGAGGGCGGCCGCGACCTCGGTGCCCTGCTTGATGGCGCGCTTGGCGTCGAGTTCGGCGGCCACGTCGGCACCGCCGATGAGGTGCACGTTGCGGCCGGCGGCGGTCAACTCGTCGTAGAGGTCGCGGCGCGGGTCCTGCCCTGTGCACAGGACGACCGTGTCGACCTCCAGGACCGTGGAGCGGCCGTCGACGGTGACATGCAGTCCGGCGTCGTCGATCAGGTCGTACTGAACGCCCGGGACCATGGTGACGCCCCGGTGCTTGAGTTCGGTGCGGTGGATCCAGCCCGTGGTCTTGCCGAGGCCGGCGCCGACCTTGGTCGCTTTGCGCTGGAGGAGGTGGACGCTGCGCGGCGGGGCGGGGCGCTCGGGCGCGGTGAGGCCGCCGGGGGCCGCGTAGTCCATGTCGACGCCCCAGGCGCGGAAGTACGTCGCCGGGTCCTCGCTCGCCTTGTCGCCGCCGTCCGTGAGGAACTCGGCGACGTCGAAGCCGATGCCGCCCGCACCGAGGATCGCGACGCGGTCGCCGACGGGGACGCGGTCGCGCAGGACGTCGAGGTAGCCGACGACGCTGGGGTGGTCGACGCCCGGGATGTCGGGGGTGCGCGGGGTGACACCGGTGGCGACGACTACCTCGTCGTAGTCGCCCAAGTCCCCTGCCGTCACGGGCGTGTTGAGGCGTACGTCGACCTCGTGCTCGTCGAGCCGGGTGCGGAAGTAGCGCAGCGTCTCGTCGAACTCCTGCTTGCCCGGGACCTGTCGGGCGACGTTGAGCTGTCCGCCGATCTCGTTCGCGGCGTCGTACAACGTCACCTGGTGGCCGCACTCGGCGGCGGAGACCGCGCACGCGAGACCCGCCGGACCCGCACCCACCACCGCGACGCGTTTGCTCAACCGCGTTGGGGCGAGGACGAGTTCGGTCTCGTGGCAGGCGCGCGGGTTGACCAGGCAGGAGGTGATCTTGCCGCTGAAGGTGTGGTCGAGGCAGGCCTGGTTGCAGCCGATGCAGGTGTTGATCGCGTCGGAGCGGTCGGCCGCGGCCTTGGCGACGAAGTCCGGGTCGGCGAGCATCGGGCGGGCCATCGACACCATGTCGGCGTACCCGTCGGCGAGCAACTGCTCCGCCAGCTCAGGGGTGTTGATGCGGTTGGTGGTGACGAGCGGGATCGAGACCGCACCCATCAGTTTCTTGGTCACCCAGGTGTACGCCCCGCGCGGCACCGAGGTCGCGATGGTCGGGATGCGGGCCTCGTGCCAGCCGATGCCGGTGTTGATGATGGTCGCCCCTGCGGCCTCAACTGCCTTGGCCAGCATGACGACTTCGTCGAGCGTGGAGCCGCCCGGCACCAGGTCCAGCATCGACAGCCGGTAGACGATGATGAAGTCCTCGCCGACCGCCTCGCGCACCCGGCGCACGATCTCGACGGGGAAGCGCGTCCGGTTCTCGTACGAGCCGCCCCAGCGGTCGTCGCGGTGGTTGGTCTGCGCGGCGATGAACTCGTTGATGAGGTAGCCCTCGGAGCCCATGATCTCGACGCCGTCGTAACCGGCCTGCCGGGCGAGACGGGCCGCGCGAACGTAGTCCTCGACGGTCTGCTCGACCTCGGCGTCGGTGAGCGCGCGGGGCGGGAAGGGGCTGATCGGCGCCTGGACGGCGCTCGGCGCGACGAGGTCCTGGTGGTAGGCGTACCGCCCGAAGTGCAGGATCTGCATCGCGATCCGCCCGCCCTCGCGGTGCACGGCGGCGGTGATCTCGGTGTGCTGTTCGGCCTCGGCGTCGGTGGTGAGCTTGGCGCCGCCCTCATACGGCCGTCCCGCTTCGTTGGGCGCGATGCCGCCGGTGACGATCAGGCCGACTCCGCCACGCGCGCGTGCCGCGTAGAACTCCGCCATGCGCTCGAACCCACGCTCGGCCTCTTCCAGGCCTATGTGCATGGAGCCCATGAGGACGCGGTTGGGCAGTGTGGTGAAGCCCAGGTCGAGCGGGTTCAGCAGGTGGGGGTAACGGCTCATCGGGGCCTCCGTGCGCGGTGTCGTGCCTCTTTTGTAGAGGACACGGAGGCGGTTATGCAACTAGTTGCACAATCGGGAGAGGGTGAGCTTTCTCGCCCCACACGGCCTCCCCCGGGGTCGTCAGCCCCCCGATTCGCCGATTCACAGGGATTTATTACCTGTTCTTTATCGCCCGCCCCCGAGAATCACAGGCAGGCGTGCCGGTGGGATGCCGCGCGCGTGGCCTAGGGAGCGAGCCGTGACGCACGATCCTGAGCACGAAGCCGGCGACAACGCGGCGATACCTCCGATGCCCGACCACGCACCCGAGATGGAGGTGCTCACCGGACCCGGTGGCGCGGAGCGTGACTACGGCCTCGCCCTGTTGTGGCGGCAGCGGTCGCGGCGGGCCCGGGCGGTGATCGCCGCGGCCACCGTGGGTGTGCTGGCGCTCGGCGGGACCGTCGCCTACGCGGCGACCTCGGGGAGTTCGGGCAACGACGCGCTGCCCGCCGCCGCGGGGACCCCGTCCGGATCGCCCTCGCCCGGTGGGCCCGGCTCCCGGCACGGGGGCGGGATGTGGTTCGGGTTCGGGGTCGGCGGTACGGCCGTGCACGGCGAGGCGACGGTCAAGGACAGCACCACCGGCAAGTGGGTCGTACGGATCTGGCAGCGCGGCACGGTCACGAAGGCGGACGGCGACCAGGTCACCGTGAAGAGCGACGACGGCACCTCGTGGACCTGGACCATGGGCTCCGGCGCCACGGCCCAGGGCGCCGCCGCTCTCAAGAAGGGCGACACGGCCTCCCTGACCGGCACCCGCTCCGACAGCGGCACCCGGACCGCCGACCGGGCCTTCACGGGCGCCTTCGACCGCAAGGGCCCGGGCGACCGCCCGAGCGGGTTCCCGAGCCGCGGCCACGCCTGGGAGCACGGCGGCGGTGGCCCGAACGCCTCCCCCAACCCGTCCGACGGCGCCCCGAGCCCCGCGCCGAGCCCGTCCGGCAGCGGCGCTACGACCTGACCGGCCTCCCCGCCCTGACACCGATCACGACGTTCGCGTAGGACTCCTCGGAGTGGGCCGACCGTGTCTCCAGCCCGGCGCTGGTGAACGCCTCGACGGCGGACGGGAGTTGACGTTCGCTGGTCTCGACGAGCAGGCAGCCGCCGGGGGCGAGCCAGTCGGGCGCCCCGGTGGCGACCTCGCGAAGTATGTCGAGGCCGTCGGTGCCGCCGTCGAGGGCGACCAGCGGTTCGTGCTCGCGGGCCTCGGCGGGCAGCAGACCGACCTCGCCGGTGGGGACGTACGGGACATTGGCCGCGAGGATGTCGACCCGGCCGCGCAACGCGTGGGGCAGCGCCGCGAACAGGTCGCCCGCGTGGACCTGTCCGCCGTAGGGAGCGACATTGCGGCGGGCACAGCGCACGGCGGCGGGGTCGATGTCGGCGGCGTGCAGTTCGACCCGGCCGAGCGCCGCGGCGAGGGCCGCGCCGACCGCGCCGCTGCCGCAGCACAGGTCCACGACGACGGACGCGTCCGGGGCGTGCGCGAGGGCCTGTTCGACGAGGAACTCGGTACGGCGGCGGGGCACGAACACGCCGGGTTCCACGTCGATGCGCAGACCGCTGAACTCGGCCCAGCCGACGACGTGTTCGAGGGGCAGGCCCGCGACCCGGCGGTCCACCATGGCATCGAGTTCGTCCGGGGTGCGCGCGGCGGAGAGGATCAGTCGCGCCTCGTCCTCGGCGAAGACACAGCCCGCGGCACGGAGCGCGACGACGACGGAGGCGGGGGAAAGAGGGGGCATGAAAGCCGAGAGCCTTTCGGGAGGTAGCCGAAGGGCGCTCTCGCGGTCACCTACTGGCGGTGATCCGAGCTGTCCTGAGGTGAGAGCACCCGGCCTGACACAGCGGAAATGGGTCTCACCTCCAGGGAGTTCAAGGCCGGGAACGTCCGCGACCGGTGAGCAACAGTACCCGAACCACCGGGCCCGCGAGGGGCCGACCCCCTACCTGAGTTGTACTCTGCAACAACCAGGAGATCGAGGGAGATTCCAGTGCGAGCGGACCGGGCAGTGGAGACCATCCAGCGCGAGATGACGACCTTCGCCCGGCGTGCCCGGGCCTCGGCGGGCCGGCTCCACCCCGAGCTGTCGCTGGTGTCGTACACCCTGCTCGGTCACCTGGAGGAGCAGGAGGGCTGCCGGGCCACCGACCTGGCCGCGCACTACGCCCTCGACAAGTCCACGGTCAGCCGTCAGGTCGCCGCCCTGGAGCGCGCCGACCTGATCGAGCGCCGCCCCGATCCCGAGGACCACCGCGTCCAGGTCCTGCACCTCACCGCCGCGGGCCGCCGGATCCTCGCCCAGGTCACCGAGAACCGCCAGGCCGCCTTCCGCGAACGCCTCGCGGACTGGCCGGAGGAGGACCTGACCCGGTTCGCCGCCTATCTGGAGCGCTACAACACGTGGCCGGGCGGAACCGAGGACGGCGGCTGAGCGGCCCTCGTCCCTTCGGTTCTACGCGCGGTTCTACGACACCCCGACGGACCGCGTCTGGGCGAGGTGCTCCGGCGCCCGTGCCGCGAGGAACGCCGTGGTCCGGCGCAGCCGGAAGCCCAGGGACTCGTACAGCCGTATGGCGGTGGTGTTGCCGGCACCGGTGTGCAGGAACGGGGTCTCGCCGCGTTCGCGGATGCCGTGGGCGACGGCGAGGATGAGGCGGCTGGCGAGGCCCTCGCCGCGGGCGGAGGGGTCGGTGCAGACGGCGCTGATCTCGGTCCAGCCGGGCGGGTGGAGCCGTTCGCCGGCCATGGCGATAAGGGCGCCGTTGCGGCGGATGCCGAGGTAGGTGCCGAGTTCGACGGTGCGGGGCAGGAACGGGCCGGGCCTGGTCCGTTCCACGAGGTCGAGCATCTCGGGGACGTCGGCGGGGCCGAGGAGGATCGCCTCCGGGTCCGGTGCGGCGGCCAGCCCGTCGTCCACCATCTGCACACCGTCCATGTCGAGGGTGATCTCCCAGTCCTCCGGAATCTGCCCCCTGCAGCCGAAGAGCGTGATCTCGGCGCCGGGGCCGGCGAGCGTGGCCACGTCCGCCCAGTCGTCGGCGTCGGGCTCGTCGGGCAGGGCCAGCCACGGAGACACGTCGACCGGGTAGCGCAGGACCCGGCCGCGCCGCTCGGCGAAGTGCCCGTGCGGGCCGGTGAGGGCGGCGCGGGCGGGGTTGTCGAGGACGCGTTCGTCGGACCTGCTCATGCGCCGACGACCTCGATCACGATCTTGCCGCGGGCGTGGCCGTCCTCGACGGTGCGCAGGGCCTCGCCGGCCCGGTCCAGCGGGAAGGTCCGCGTCACGTGCGGGTCCAGCTCGCCGTCGACCACGAGCTGCGCGACCGCGTCGAGGACGGCCGCGTTGCGGGCGCGTTCGACGCGGGCGCCGCCGAGCTTCTCGACCTCGGGGGCGGGGGCTCCGGCGGTGACGAGCTTCGTGCGGTCGGTGAGGAGGCCGGCGGCCTCGGCGAGCACCTCGCCGCCGACGAGGTCGTAGACGCCGTCGACGCCGTCCGGGGCGGCTGCCCGTACCCGTGTGGCCAGGTCCGGTCCGGACGGGACGTGGCGGGCACCCAGCGACTCCACCAGGTCCTTCTTGCCCTCGCTCGCCACGCCCACGGCGCGCAGTCCCAGCGCGCGGGCGATCTGCAGGGCCGCGGAGCCGACGCCGCCGCCCGCGCCGGTGACCAGCACGGTCGCGCCGGCGGGCAGGTCGAGCTGGTGGATGCCGTCGTACGCGGTCGCCGCGGCGACAGGCAGGGTGGCCGCGTCCTGGAAGGACAGCCCGGCGGGCTTGTGCGCGGCCACCGTCACGGGCAGCAGGGCGTACTCGGCGTATCCGCCGGCCACGGTGGATCCGAACACCTCGTCGCCGACGGCGAATCCGTCGACTCCGGCGCCGATCTCCCGCACGACTCCGGAGGCCTCCTGGCCGAAGACCGCGGGGAACGCGCGTGAGTCGGTCTCGCCGGGGCGTCGGTAGCCGGTACGCACCTTCCAGTCGACCGGGTTCACCCCGGCCGCGGTCACCGCGACGAGGACTTCACCGGGGCCGGGACTGGGCCTGTCGACCTCGACGAGCGCCTCGGTCTCGGGTCCCCCGTAACGCGTGAAGACGTACGCCTTCGGCATCTGGTCCCTCACTCTCCTTCGCAGTCACCGGATCACCGGATCACCGGTGGTCACGTGTGGTCACCACACCAGCACGGCCGGCGGTTGTCGGCACTCGAGCCGCATTGAAGACCAAGGTCGATCCCCGGGCCGCTATTCCCCGGCGCGGGGAGAGTTCATACGGCCGCAATGATCGTCGAGCATCCTCGGACCTGGGCATACCTCGTGGACGCGTACCGTTGAAACGAGAAACCACTGATCACGCTCGCCCGGCGGACCCGCGCCGCGGCGGCCTGGAGGCTCCACCCGTATGCACGTCACCCGAGGCTTCACCGGACGCCCCCGTGTCCCCGACGCCGGCCTGCCGCCCGGTCAGTACGACGCGGGTGACGACTGGCCCGTCCTGTCCGCCGAGGTCACCCCGGACCTGGCACCGGCCGACTGGACGTTCCGTGTCGACGGCCTGGTCGAAGAGCCGCGCACCTGGGACTGGACGCAGGCCCACGAACTGCCCGCGTCGGCCTACGAGGGTGACATCCACTGTGTGACGAGTTGGTCGAAGTTCGGGGTGCGGTTCGGGGGCGTCTCACTGGACGCCTTCTTCAATGTGGTGCGGCCCCATGTGTCCGCCACACATGTGGTCGCGTATTCGCACACCGGGTACACCACGAACCTCCCGCTCGAAGACGTGACCGGCGGACGCGCCTGGATCGCCTGGGAGTACGACGGCAGGCCGCTGCCCGCCGAGCACGGTGGCCCGGCCCGGCTGCTGGTGCCGCATCTGTACTTCTGGAAGAGCGCCAAGTGGATCGCGGGCCTGCGTCTCCTCGACCACGACGAGCCGGGCTTCTGGGAGCAGAACGGCTATCACGCCCGGGGCAACCCCTGGGAGGAACAGCGGTACTCCGGTGACTGACACCTTCGCGCCCACCACCAGGTTCGCGGTGCCGGGACGCATCGCCGTGAGCAACCGCGCCGCCGCCGTGTGGCAGACCGCCACGCTCACCGAGATCCGCCGGGAGACCCCGCACGCCTCGACGTTCCGGTTTGCGGTGCCCGGCTGGACAGGCCATCTGGCGGGGCAGCATCTGATGCTGCGGCTGCGCGCCGAGGACGGCTATGTGGCGCAGCGCCACTACTCGATCGCCTCGCACCCGGACGACGCCGGGCATGTGGAGCTGACCCTGGACCATGTCGAGGGCGGCGAGGTGTCGGGCTGGTTCCACACGGTGGCCGAGCCCGGTGACGAGGTCGAGGTGCGCGGCCCGCTGAGCGGCTTCTTCGCCTGGCCAGGCGACCGGCCCGCGCTGCTGCTGGGCGCCGGTTCCGGGGTCGTACCGCTGATGTCGATGCTCCGCCAGCACCGGGCACGGGACCTGTCCGTACCGCTGCGACTGGTGGTGTCGGCGCGCAGTCCCGAGGAGTTGATCTACGCGCGGGAGTACGGCGCGGAGACCACGGCCGTGTTCACGCGCAGTGCGCCACACGGTGTGCCGGTGGGACGTATGGCCGCCGCACATGTGGAACCGCTCCTGGCCGAGCAGCCTGCCGGTGGGTGGGAGGCCTATGTGTGCGGCTCCAACGGGTTCGCCGAGCATGCCTCGCGGCTGCTGGTCGAGGCGGGCCAGCCGGTGGACCGCATCCGCATCGAGCGCTTCGGCTGAGGTTCGGCTCGGTGACACGCGGCCTCCCGGGCTGATCCACCCGGCTCCGGTTGAGGGAAGTACCTCGGAGGGGGTACGACTGCTGTGTGGACGCTCGCATGCGTGCGCGGTGTCGAGGCGGCGGCGGACCGGCCCCACAAGGGGCTTTTGGCCTTGCGGTTCCTCGGCTCCGGTGACGGCGAGGAGGTCGGCATGCGGACCGGAGTGCGGAGTGAGCACGGAGGGCACAATCCGCTGCGCCGCCGGTCGGACGTCGTGGAGGCCTGGACGGCGCTGGCCGTGACGCTCCTGCTGTTCGTCGGCGCTCCCCTGGCCGGCGCCGCCGCGGGGCTGTGGGCCCACGACCAGGCCCGGACCATCGCCGCGACCCAGCGGGCCGACCGCCACAGCGTCCACGCGAAGGTGATCGGCAACCTGCCCGCCGCACTCCCCTCGGTCGAGGAGAACCGCCCGCGCAGCTTCCCGGTGACGGTGCGCTGGACGGAACCGGGCAAGGGAGCGCGTACGGCCACGGTCGCGGTCCCGGCGGACACGGGGCGCGGTGACGTGGTGGACGTATGGCTCGACGCCAAGGGCCGCAGTGTCTCCCCGCCACCGGGTGAAGTGGCCGTCTGGCAGCACACGTTGACCGTCGGCATCTGGTCGGCGAGCGGTGTGGTGGGCCTGACTCTCCTCGCGCGCACGATGACCCGACGGGTCGCGCTGCGACACCGGTTGGCCGAGTGGGAACGGGACTGGGCGCTCACGGAACCGCAGTGGACTCGACGGCGGGCGTGAACACGACGGGCTGCGACGGGCGCCGCAGACGTGGCACACCCACCACGATCACCCCGACCGACCGAGCACCTCAACACCCCACGACCGCAAGCCGGTTGACCCACCGCCCCCGCAATCCGCCCGCAGCCCCTACACCGCCCGCTGCATCCGCCGGGCCACCCGCCCATGGTCCCGCAGCACATCCCCCAGCGCGGCCAGCACCGGCTCGCCCCGCTCCACCAGCACCCGCCCGCCCACAACGGTCGTCCACGCCCGCGCGGGCCCGCACCGCAGCCACGCCTCGACGGGATCGCTCAGCGCCCCGGCCAGCGCGACCTCGTGCAGGTCCCAGACCACCAGGTCGGCACACGCGCCCGGCCGCAGGTGCCCCAACTCGTCGGCGCGGCCCAGACACCGCGCCGAACCCCGGGTGGCGATGTCGAGGGCGTCCCGCGCGGTCATCGCACCGGGCCCGCCCCGGTACCGGCCCAGCAGCAGAGCGCCCCGCGTCTCCATCCACAGCGAGGCATGGTCGGTCGAGGCGGAGCCGTCGCAGCCGATGCCCACCGGCAGACCCAGCTCGCGCATCTCCTTCACCCTGGCCGTGCCGCCGCCGATGAGCATGTTGGAGCTGGGGCAGTGCGCCACACCGACGCCCGCCGCGGCGAGGCGGCGCAGTTCGTCGTCGTTCGGGTAGATGCAGTGCGCGACCCACGTGCGGTCGCTCATCCACCCGGTGTCCTCGAAGTACTCGACGGGCCGGCAGCCGTAGGTCTCCAGGCAGTAGGTGTCCTCGTCGCGGTCCTCGGCGAGGTGCGTGTGCAGGCGTACGTCGTACCGCTCGGCGAGTTCCGCGGTCGCCGTCATCACCTCCTTGGTGACCGAGAACGGCGAGCAGGGCGCGAGCGCGACCCGGACCAGCGCGCCCGGTTCCGGGTCGTGGTGGGCCTTGATCAGCCGCTCGCTGTCGGCGAGCACCTCGTCGGTGCTCTGGGTGACGCTCCTCGGCGGCAGTCCCCCGTCCTCGACGGACCGGGTCATCGAACCGCGGGTCGCGTGGAAGCGGAAGCCGATGTCACGGGCGGCGCGGATCTCGGCGTCGACCAGGTAGGGGCGTGGATGCACATAGAGGTGGTCGGAGGATGTGGTGCAGCCGCCCATGAGGAGTTCCGCCATACCGACGTACGCGGACACGTAGGCGGCCTCCTCGTCGAGGCGGGCCCACAGCGGGTAGAGCGTGGTCAGCCAGTCGAAGAGGGTGCCGTTGACGGCGGGGGCGTAGGAGCGGGTGAGGTTCTGGTAGATGTGGTGGTGCGTGTTGATCAGACCTGGGGTGACGAGCCGCCCGGTCGCCGAGACGGTCGTAGCGGCATCGGGTTCGGATCCTCGCGCGCCGACGGCGGTGACCCGACCACCCGTGACGGCGACCCAGCCGCCCGGGATCTCCCGCTCACCGTCCACGACGAGCAGTTCGGCGTCCTTGACCAGCAGATCCACGGCAGACGACATGCCGACAGGGTAGGCGCGGGGCGCCGCAAAAGCCTGGCGAGTCCTCCGATGTCACACGTACGGTGTGATCATCCGCACCCACACTTCACAAAGGCGGTCACCGATGGCCCTGTTCGACCTTCCGCTCGACGAACTCCGCGACTACCGCAGCGATTCCGCCGAGCCCGAGGACTTCGACGCCTTCTGGTCGAAGACCCTCCAGGAGGCCCGCGAGCACGATCTGAACGCCCGCTTCGAACCGGTCGACACGGGACTGTCCACGGTGAAGGTGTACGACGTGACGTTCGCCGGGTTCGGCGGTCACCCGGTGAAGGGCTGGCTTCGGCTGCCGGCCGACGCGGCCCAACCCCTGCCGCTGGTCGTGGAGTTCGTCGGCTACGGCGGCGGGCGCGGTCTTCCGCACGAGAACCTGCTCTGGGCCTCGACGGGCCGCGCGCACTTCGTCATGGACACGCGCGGGCAGGGCAGCGCGTGGGGCGGCGGCGGTGGCACCCCGGACCCGGTGGGCGGCGCGCCCGCGTATCCCGGCTTCATGACCCGGGGCATCGACGCCCCCGAGAACTACTACTACCGCCGCGTGTTCACGGACGGCGTGCGGGCCGTCGAGGCGGCCCGTTCGCACCCACTGGTCGATCCCGCGCGCACAGTGGCCCTCGGTGCGAGCCAGGGCGGCGGCATCACCATCGCCGTGGGCGGGCTGGTCGGGGACCTGGCCGCCATCGCGCCGGACGTACCGTTCCTGTGCGACTACCCGCGCGCCGCGACCCTCACGGACCGCGACCCGTACCGGGAGATCGGCAACTATCTGAAGACCCATCGTGGCCGCACCGAGGATGTCCTGCGCACGCTCTCGTACTTCGACAGCGTCCACTTCGCGTCCCGGGGCCGCGCCCCCGCCCTCTTCTCGACCGCCCTGGAGGACCAGACCTGCCCGCCCTCCACGGTGTTCGCCGCGTTCAACGCCTGGGCCCACGAGGACAAGAAGATCGAGGTGTACGACTTCAACGGCCATGAGGGCGGCGGTCCTTACCAGGAGGCGGCCAAGCTGGACTGGCTGCGGTCGTACGTCTGAGGAGTGCCCACATGACCATGGCCACCAGTGAGGCCGCCGAGCGGTTCGTGCGCGTCTGGGCGCGGGGCTGGGCGGAACACGATGTGGACGCGTTGCTGGAGTTGTACGCCGAGGACTGCGTCCACCGCTCGATGCCGTTCCGCGAACCGCACCGGGGGCGGGCCGAGTTGGCCGCATATCTCCGGTGGTCGTTCGCGGCGGAGCAGGTGAGCGATGTGCGGTTCTCGACACCCGTCATCGGTCAACACGGTGTCGCCGTGGCCGAGTTCAGGGTGCTGGCCGAGGAGGACGGCGAGCCGTCCACGCTGGCCGGATGTGTCTTCGTGCGCTTCGACGGCGACGGTCTGGCCGTGGAGACCCGCGACTACTGGCACGCGGAGGCGGGGCACCGGGAGCCGACCGGCACCTTGTTCCTGAACTGAGCGTACGACGCCTTCCGGTCAGTCCGACCAGTCGGTATGTTCAGGACGTCCGGACCGCAGCGTCGCGGCCCGGACGTCCGGCACACCACGGAGGCCCCATGTCCGAGCACCAGCCAGCCGTCGACGGCCACTGCGACCCCCGCTTCACGGCGGTGCGCACGGCGTTCGAGGAGAACTTCCGGGACCGGGACGACCTGGGCGCCGCGGTGACCGTCACCGTGGGCGGCGAGACCGTGGTCGACCTGTGGGGCGGCTGGGCCGACCCGGCGCGGACCCGCCCCTGGGAGCGGGACACGCTGGTCAACGTGTGGTCGACGACGAAGGGCCCGGTGGCCCTGTGCGCCCACATCCTCGCCGACCGCGGCCTGCTCGACCTCGACGCCCCGGTGACCACGTACTGGCCGGAGTTCGCCGCCGCGGGCAAGGAGAACGTCCTCGTACGACACCTGCTCTCGCACCGCGCCGGACTGGCCGGGCTGCGTGAGCCGCACTCTCTCGCACAGCTCTACGACTGGGAGTTGACGACCGAGCGGCTCGCGGCGATGGAGCCCTGGTGGGAGCCGGGCACACAGTCCGGGTACCACGCGATCACCTACGGCTTCCTCGTCGGCGAAGTGGTGCGCCGTGTCTCGGGGTTGCTCCCGAGCGCCTTCCTGGAGCGCGAGGTCACCGGCCCGCTCGGGATCGACTTCACCATCGGGCTGCCGGAGAAGGAGGCCGGCCGGGCGGCCGAGCTGGTGCATCCGCCCGCCGCGTCGGCGAGCGAACAAGCCGCGATCTTCAGCCAGTTGGCGCCCGCGGCCATCGCCGCGCTGGCCAATCCGATGCCGGGCGCGACCGAGGCCAACAGCCCGGAGTGGCGCGCCGCGGAGATCCCGGCCGCGAACGGCCACGGCACCGCACGCGCGATCGACGCGCTCTACGGCGTCTTCGCCGGGCACGGAACCCACGACGGCCACCGCGTCCTCTCCCCCGAGGCGGTCGAGCGGGTGCGCGAGGGGCAGGGCAGCTGCCGCGACCTGGTGATCGGCGCGGGCTTCGCACACGAGACGGAGATCGGGCTCGGCCTGTGGCTCAGCGGCCCGAACGGATCGTACGGTCCGAACCCGAGGGCTTTCGGACACGACGGCTTCGGCGGCTCCTTCGGTCTGGCCGACCCGGAGGCGGGGGTGTCGATGGGCTATGTGATGAACCGGATGGGCGCCCATATCGCCGACGACCCACGGAAGATGGGCCTGATCGACGCCGCGTACGGCGCGCTGTGAGGAGTGATCGGCGCGGGTCGGTTTCGGCCTAACTGCCCTGCCGCTCTTCCCTGGTGGTTTAGACCAATGCTAGATCTGGTCGCGCAACGAGCCCGCACGGCTACGAATTGTCACCGGTTCTACCATCAGTCTTGTCACCAACAGGAGGCGCGGCATGGCCCGCACCACCCCCCACGACCACCCGACCGCCGACGACCAGCCCCTCTACGGGAGGGTCGCCACCCAACTGCTCGGCGAACTCCACGACGGCACCATCCCGCCCGGCGAACGTCTGCCCGGCGAACGGCAGTTGGCCGAGCACTTCCAGGTCAGCCGGGAGACCGTACGGCAGGCGCTGGAGGTGCTGCGCAGGGACGGCCTGGTCGCCACCGACCGGCGCGGCAGCCACGCCACCCTGGCCGGGCAGCCCGTCGAGACCCCCTCCTCCCTCACCTTCCCGGTCGGCGCCCGCAGCACGGACCCGACCGGCTTCGACCGGGCCACCGTGACCTGGGAGACTCCCCCGCCGGACCACGCCGAGGCCCTGGGCATCGCCCCGCACCGACCGACCCTCGTCCACCGCTACGCGTCCGCGGCGGCCGACGGCAGCGGACTCCGTACGGCCGTCACGTCCTTCTCGGCGGTGGCGCTGGCCGAGGTGGAGGAACTGGCCCGCTACCGCGACCGCGCCGACGGCTCCGCCGCCGCCCAACTCCGGCGCACCTACGACTGGATGCGCCGGGCGGGTCTGACCCTGCACCACCGGGACGCCATCACCCAGGTCGCGAACGCGCCCTCGGTCCGCGTGACCCGCCGCGTGCACGACCAGTACGCGCGCCCGCTGGAGATCACCGACCTGGTGGTGGAGGCCCAACAGGACGCCCTGATCTATGAGTTCACGCTGCCCGCAGCAGGCTGACACCAGAACGTCGGCGCGCGGCGGGTCCCAACTCGCCGCGCGCCCACCGGAGTTCAGGCACTCGTGAGCACGACCAGCTGCTGCGTCGCCCGGGTCATCGCCACATAGTGGTCGACGGCTCCCTCGATGCCCTCACCGAACTTCTCCGGGTCGAGAAGGACGACCAGGTCGAACTCAAGTCCCTTGGACAGCTCGGGAGTCAGCGCCCGGACGCGGGGCCTCGCCCGGAAGACGGCCTTCTCGATCTCGGCCGTACCGATGACACAGCCGATCCCGTCCGCGTGCTCGGCGAGCCAGGTGTCGAGGACCGACTCCAGGTCGGAGGTGGGTCCGTGGGCCACGGGGATGCCGCTGCTGCGGATCGAGGTCGGCACGTTGGCGTCCGGGAGCACGGCACGGATGACCGGCTCGGCCTCCGTCATGATCTCTTCCGGGGTGCGGTAGTTGACGGTCAGGGAGGCGAGGTTGATCCGGTCGAGGCCGATCCGCTTCAGCCGTTCCTGCCACGACTCGGTGAACCCGTGCCGGGCCTGGGCGCGGTCGCCGACGATGGTGAAGCTGCGGGACGGGCAGCGCAGCAGGAGCATCTGCCATTCCGCGTCGGTGAGTTCCTGTGCCTCGTCCACGACGATGTGCGCGAACGGCCCGGCCAGCAGGTCGGGTTCGATGGCGGACACCTGTGCGGCCTCGTCGATCAGCGCGTCCCGTAGGTCCTTTCCGTGGAGCATGCCCATCGCGCCCTCGCTCTCGTCGATCTCGACGTTCTGCAGCAGGCTGTCGATGACGTCGGTCCGGCGCGCGTGTTCGGCGACCACGGCGGCTTCCTGTCGGCGCTTGCGGCGCGCCGACTCCGGGTCGCCGAGCCGTTGCCGTGCCGCGTCGAGCAACGGCAGGTCGGACACCGTCCAGGCCTGGGCGTCCGCTCGCTGCAACCGCTGGACCTCGTCACGGCTCAACGAGGGGGCGCACTTGCGCAGGTAGGCCGGGACCGTCCACAGATCCCCGACGAGGTCGGCCGCCTCCAGCAGCGGCCACGCGCGGTTGAAGGCGGTGAGCAGCTCCCTGTTCTGCCGCAGCGAGCGCCGGAGCTGCTCGGGCGTGACCTGCCCGTCCTCCCCGTCCCGCGGCGAGGCGGTGTCGTCGTGCTTGTCCACCAGGATCGTGAGCAGCTCCTGCCAGACCTGCTCGCGCCCCTCGTTGTGCGGGGTGCCGGGTTCGGCCGCCTCGAACGCGACCGCCCAGTCCTCGGCGCTCAGCCAGATGTCGGACCAGTGGGTGGTGACGTTCATGCCCTTGGTGGGCGGCTCCTCGTAGAACCGCACGGCGGGCTCGATCGCCCGCACCAGCTGCACGGACGACTTCAGGCGGGCCACCTCCGGATCGGCCTCGACGACCGCCGCGGCGCCCTCGGCGACGAGGTCCCGCAGGATGCAGGTCTGCACGCCCTCCTCGCCGAGGCTGGGGAGGACGTCGGCGACGTAGTCCAGGTAGGGCCGGTGCGGACCGACGAACAGCACGCCGCCCCTGCGGTGGCCGAGGCGCGGGTCGGAGTAGAGGAGGTAGGCGGAGCGGTGCAGGGCGACGACGGTCTTGCCGGTGCCGGGGCCGCCGTCGACGACCAGCGCGCCGCGTGATCCCGCGCGGATGATGGCGTCCTGGTCGGCCTGGATGGTGCCGAGCACATCGCGCATCCGGCCCGAGCGGTTGCCGCCGAGGCTGGCGATGAACGCGGACTGGTCGTCGAGCGCGGCGTGCCCGACGAAGCCGTCGGCGGTGAACACCTCGTCCCAGTAGTCGCTGATCCGGCCGCGCGTCCAGCGGTACCTGCGGCGGCTCGCCAGACCCATCGGGTTGGCGTGAGTGGCGCCGAAGAACGGCTCGGCCGCGGGCGAGCGCCAGTCGAGCAGCAGCTGTCGGCCCGTGCTGTCGGTGAGACCGAGCCGCCCGATGTACACGGGCTCGGATGTGTTGGTGTCCACCATGTGGCCAAGACACAGGTCCAGGCCGAAGCGACGTAGGGTGCGCAGCCGTGTGGTGAGCCGGTGGATCTCCGTGTCCCGGTCCATCGCCGCCCGGCCGATGCCGCCGGGTGCCCTGCGCTCGGTGTCGAGCTGCTCGGTCAGTTCCGCGATCGACCGGTCGAGGCTTTCCGCGATCGCCGCGAAGTGCTGCTCGTCGGCGGCGATCAGCGCCGGGTCGGCCTTGGCGGCGAGCCGGTCGGGAAGGTCGAAGGCGCTGGTGGTCAGGGGGTTCACGGCATCAATTCCGATCTGGGTCGCTCACGGCCCGGCGTGCGGCTGGGCGTGGGGACCGGTGCGTGCGGTTTCTCGTGTGCTCGGTTCGGCCGGTTCACGCGTGCGTGGACCGCCCTTCCCCGCTGACCATGTCGTGGAGCATCTTCGCGGCCACCGTCGTCCCGTCGGTGCGGAGCAGGCCGGCCACGGTCCGTGCCCGGGTCCGGATATCGGGGGCCAGGACGGTGGTGAGCGCGGCCGACAGGGAATCGTAGGTCGGCGTTGGACCGTCGTGTGCGACGCCGATGCCCAGCTCGGCCACCCGCGCAGCCCAGTATGGCTGGTCCACGATCTGCGGCACGACCACCTGAGGCGCGCCGGACAGCGTGGCCGCCGTCGTGGTGCCCGCGCCGCCATGGTGTACGACCGCGGCCACCCGGCCGAACAGCGCCTGGTGGTTGACCTCGCCCACGCCGAAACAGTCGTCCCGGTCGTCGATCGGAGCCAGGTCCGCCCAGCCGCGGCCGAGTACGACACGACGGCCCTGCGCGCGGACCGCTTCGACGGCGATCCGGGCGGCGTCCGGCGAGGTGCGCAGGGCCATGCTCCCGAACCCCACGTACACCGGCTCCGCACCGGCCCGCAGGAACGCCTCCAGATCCGCCGGGAGCGGGCGCTCGTCGGGCAGGATCCACGACCCGGTCACCGCGAGGTCGAGATCCGTCTGGTCCTGCCACGGGAACAGATCCGGGTCCGAGGCCAGCCACGGCCGCTCGGTGAACGCGTGGTCGCGGACGTTGTCCACCGGCGGCAGACCGATCGCCGCCCGGTGCCGGTTCTCCGCCTCGCGGTACAGCGCGTTCACCCGCTGGGCGTCCTCCTCCCACAGCACCTTGTTGTCGGTCTCCTCTGGGGAGGACTGATGGCCGGGCCGCGACAGCGGCCGGTGCTTCGACGACGGCAGACCGGCCGTGTGGAAGCAGGCGAACACATAGTGGATGCCCAGTTTCTCGGCCACCGAGCGGGCGCCGGTCGGCATCAGGCCGCTCGCCAGCAGCACGTCACACCCCTCGGCCGCCGGCAGCAGCGTCTCGTACCGGGCGGCGACCAGCTCGGGCGCGAGCCGGAACGCGGTCGCCGCCGACGGCGGCTTCGCCCCGGTCACCACCGAGCGCACCGACGGGCCGAGCGGCACCAGCGGCACACCGGCCCGGGCCAGCAGCTCCACGAACTCCTCGTCCGGCGGCGCGGCGACGCGCACCTCCGCGCCGAGTTCCAGCAGACGCGACGCGAGTCCCGCCACGGGTTCGACATCCCCGCGCGATCCCCACGTCGTCAACAACACACGCATTCCGCGACTCCCGTTTCCGCAGGTCATGCCCTCAGGCCGGACATTCTGCGGCACGACGGGGGCCTTGCCGCAAGCCCCCCGGTGCGCTATACGTTAAGAAGGGAAGAGGAGTGAGTACGCCTCCCTTTCCACTCTCCCCCACAGGCCTCGCGAAGTCCGCGGCGAAAAAACCCGCCTGCCGATGTCGAGAACCCGCGCCCGGCTCCGTCCCCGAGGTGAAGGCGACCACAATGGGTCGCACGAGCACCGAGGAGAACGACGATGGCCAAGTACCTGCTCCTGAAGCACTACCGCGGCGCCCCCGCCGCCGTGAACGACGTCCCCATGGACCAGTGGGCGCCCGAGGAGATCACGGCCCACATCCAGTACATGAACGACTTCGCGGCCCGCCTGGAGAAGACCGGCGAGTTCGTCGACAGCCAGGCGCTCTCCCCCGAGGGGACCTTCGTCCGCTACGACGGTGAGGGGCGCCCGCCGGTCACCGACGGGCCGTTCGCCGAGACCAAGGACGTCATCGCCGGCTGGATGGTCATCGACGTCGACTCCTACGAGCGCGCGGTGGAGCTGGCCGGTGAGCTGTCGGCCGCCCCGGGTGCCGGTGGCAGGCCGATCCACGAGTGGCTGGAGCTGCGTCCGTTCCTGGGCGTGCACTCCACCGTCACGGACACGGAGTGCATCTTTAAGTGAACGAGGTCCTGCTGAGGAGCCTCACGCCGAGCGTGCTCGGGATCCTCGTCCGCCGCGGAGCAGATTTCGCGGCGGCCGAGGACGCCGTGCAGGACGCGCTCGTCGAGGCGGTCCGGGTGTGGCCGGACGATCCGCCGCGGGACGCGAAGGGCTGGTTGGTCACGGTGGCGTGGCGGCGGTTCCTCGACGCGACGCGGGCGGAGACCGCCCGCCGCAGGCGCGAGGACCTCGTGGACGAGGAGCCGGCTCCCGGGCCCGCGCCCGCCTCGGACGACACGCTCCAGCTCTACTTCCTGTGCGCGCACCCGAAGTTGACGCCGTCGTCGGCGGTCGCGCTCACCCTGCGTGCCGTCGGCGGGCTCACCACGCGGCAGATCGCGCGGGCCTATCTGGTGCCCGAGGCGACGATGGCGCAGCGCATCAGCCGGGCCAAGCGCACCGTCTCCGATGTGCGCTTCGACCAGCCCGGTGATGTGGCGACCGTGCTGCGCGTCCTCTACCTGGTGTTCAACGAGGGTTACTCCGGCGATGTCGACCTCGCCGCCGAGGCGATCCGGCTCACCCGGCAGCTCGCCGCCGCGATCGACCACCCCGAGGTCGCGGGCCTGCTCGCGCTCATGCTGCTGCACCATGCCCGGCGCGCCGCCCGGACCGCGCCGGACGGCAGCCTGGTGCCGCTCGCCGAGCAGGACCGGGGCCGGTGGGACACCACGTTGATCGCCGAGGGCGTCACGATCCTCCAAGTCGCCCTCGCGCGCGACCGGTTGGGGGAGTTCCAGGCCCAGGCCGCGATCGCGGCGCTCCACGCGGACGCGCCCACGGCCGAGGAGACGGACTGGGTGCAGATCGTCGAGTGGTACGACGAACTCGTCGGCCTGACCGACAGCCCGATCGTCCGCCTCAACCGCGCGGTGGCGGTGGGCGAGGCGGACGGCCCGCGCGCCGGTCTGGCAGCGCTCGCGGTACTGGAGGACTCGCTCCCCCGGTACACCGCGGTGGCGGCCTACCTCCACGAACGCGACGGCGACCTGAAGACGGCGGCCAGGCTGTACGCGGAGGCGGCACTCAAGGCACCCAGCCTCGCCGAGCGCGACCACTTGACCCGTCAGGCCGCCCGGCTCAACGCGCGCCGGAGTCGCTGACGGGGCACGCTCACTCCCACTGGTACTGCAGGTACTTGCCGTCGAGGGTGATCACGACCCGGTCACCGGCGGGGTCGGGGACGCGGCTGACGTCGAGGCGGAAGTTGATGGCGCTCATGATGCCGTCGCCGCACTGCTCGTGGATCAGTTCCTTGATGGTGGGGCCGTAGACCTGGATGACCTCATAGAGCCGGTAGATCGTCGGGTCGACAGGTACGGCCGCGTCCAACGCGCCCCGGGTCGGCTGGAGTTGGAAGGCGAGGGCGGCGTCCTCGCCGAGTTCGAGGAGGGCCGCGGCCGTCGCCGCCTCGTCCTTGGACATGGGGTGCTGGCCCAGCAGGGCCGCCGTTGTCCACGCCAGCGGCCGGCCCACGGCCTCCGCCAACTGGGCCCATGTGACACCGGTCTTGACCTTCGCCTGACGCACCGCTTCGCCGGCTTCACCCTTGCTGAGCATGTACAACTCCGTTCCCGGACAGCACTCTTGCCCCCACGCCCTCAGCCTAGGAGATCACCCAGGCCGCGACAATGGCGTCCTCCCGCACCAAGTGCGGCCGTACAACAGACTCCAGGAGTCCACGGACCCATACTGCGGACATGACCCACATCGACGTACAGCAGATCGAGCGGGCGAACGCCGTCGAACGCACGCCGGTCGTCTTCGTCCACGGTCTGTGGCTGTTGCCGAGCAGTTGGGACCGCTGGGCGGCGCACTTCGAGCAGGCCGGGTACGCGCCGGTCGCCCTGTCCTGGCCCGACGACCCGGAGACGGTGAAGGAGGCCAACGAGCACCCGGAGGTCATGGCGGGCAAGACGGTCGGCCAAGTCGCCGACCATCTCGCGGAGTTGATCGGCACGCTGACCCGTAGGCCGGCGATCGTCGGCCACTCCTTCGGCGGACTGCTCACGCAGATCCTCGCCGGGCGCGGACTCTCCGTCGCGTCCGTGGCGATCGACCCGGCCCCGTTCCGGGGTGTGCTGCCGTTGCCGATCTCCGCGCTGCGCTCCTCCGCACCCATCCTCAGCAACCCCGCCAACCGCAATCGCGCGGTCCCCCTGACCTACGACCAGTTCCGCTACGGCTTCGCCAACGCCGTCGGTGAGGAGGAGGCGCGGGAGTTGTACGAGACGTTCGCCGTGCCCGCGCCCGGTGCCCCGCTGTTCCAGGCGGCCACGGCGAACCTCAACCCGTGGACAGAGGCGAAGGTCGACACCGAGAACCCCGACCGTGGCCCGCTCCTGATCATCTCGGGCGAGAAGGACCACACCGTGCCCTGGTCCATCGCCAACGCCTCCTACAAGAAGCAGCAGCACAACAAAGGCGTCACCGAGATCACCGAGATCAAGGACCGGGGCCACGCCCTGACCATCGACCACGGCTGGCAGGAGGTCGCGGACACCGCCCTGTCGTTCGTGCGCCGCTACGTGTGAACTCCCGGCCTGGTCACGAAGGTCATCAAGTCGGCGGCGACAGCGACCGGTTGAGAACCGCTCCGGCTACGGCAGCCGTCGCGCCGCGACCATGCGGACGCGGGGGCTGCCGTCGCCGCGGTGCCCGAACTCGGGCAGGGCGTGGAGGTCGACTTCGAAGCCCGCCCGCTCCAACTCCGGCCGTACGTAACCGAGTTGGAAGTCCCGGTAGTACATGACGAAGGGCGGTCGCCAGACGGCGTTGCGTACCTTCATCACCGCGTCGAAGCCGGACAGCATCCAGTACGCGGGCGATGTGGGGCGCGGCGGTGCGACGACGGGGAAGGCGAAGCAGCCACCGGGCCGCAGCACCGAGTGGACCTGGGCGAACAGTCCCGGCAGTTCGCGGGGCAGGAAGTGGCCGAACGCCCCGAAGCTCACCACCAGGTCGAAGGCGGGCGCGAAGGGGAGGGCTCGGGCGTCGCCGCGCACCCATGAGACACGGGGCCCGCCGCTCTTCACCCGCTCCCGTGCGACGTCGAGCATGCCCGTGCTGAAGTCGACGCCGGTGACGCTCTCTTGGCACACCTTCGCCAGCACCTCGACGCCCGCACCCGTACCGCAGCACACGTCGAGTCCGTCGTCGAAGGGGCCGATGCGTGCCAGCATCGCGGCGACCGCGTCGAGCAGCGCGGCCGGTGTGCGGAACGGGGTGTGGTCGAACTTGGGCGCGAGGAGGTCGTAGCCGTGCTCGACGGACGACATTGCCTGGACGGCGAGTTCGCGCAGACTGGGGCCTTCGGGGCTGAACATCCGGGTCAGCCTAGGGCAATCCGCTGCTTGAGGATCGCGAGAACGCGCTCGCACCAGCGCAGGTTCTCCTCCTCGAAGGTGATCCCGGCCATGAGTGTGAGGTACGGCCCGATGCGGTCGGCGTCCCGGAGGTACTCCTCCTCGGTCCGGCCGCCGAGCAGACGGTCCCGTACGCGCTCGTAGCGGTCGAGCTTGCCGCGCGCCCACGACCTGCGCTCCTCGATCAGCTCGCGGGTCACGGCGGGGTCGGTGCCGTCCATCGCCTGGATCTTGATGAGGAGTTCGTCGCGGATGGCGGTGGGGCGCCTGGGCGGCTCGGCGGCGAAGGCGTCGAGGTCGCGGCGGCCGGCCTCGGTGAGCGTGAACATCCTTTTGTTGGGCCTGCGTTCCTGCTGTACGACCCGTGCCGCGATCAGTCCGTCCTGCGCGAGGCGCTCCAGTTCGCGGTAGAGCTGCTGCGGTGTCGCGGGCCAGAAGTTGGCCAGCGACACGTCGAACACCTTCGCCAGCTCGTAGCCCGAGGCCTCGCCTTCCAGGAGGGCCGCGAGGACCGCGTACTTGAGGGACATGTGGACACGCTAACAGCCGTTGATTAGTCTCATCCACACCTACTCAACTAATTGACTATGAGGTGAGCCGATGCGTGCGTTCCGTGAGGCGGTCGAGGCGCAGGACATGGACGCCGTCGAGGCGCTGCTGGCCGAGGACGTGGTCTTCACCAGCCCGGTCGTGTTCAAGCCGTACCCCGGCAAGGCGATCACCGCGGCGATCCTGCACGGGGTGGCGCGGGTCTTCGAGGACTTCCGGTACGTCCGGGAGATCGGCGACCCGGACGGCAGCGACAGCGCGCTGATGTTCGCCGCGCGGGTCGGCGACCGCGAGCTGACCGGGTGCGACTTCATCCACGTCAACGAGGAGGGCCTGATCGACGAACTGACGGTCATGGTCCGGCCGTTGTCGGGGGCGCAGGCTCTCCAGGCGGCCATGGGTGCGCAGTTCGAGCGGATCGCGAAGGAGGCGGAGGCGCGGCTCGGGTGAGCCCTTCGGCTTGGATGAATCCCTCGGCTCGGGTGGGCCCCGCGCCTCCGCCTATCCCTCACGCGACGGTCAGCGCGAGGGCGCCCGTGTAGGTCTGGCCCGGCGTGATGGCCGTGGCCGTCCCGTCGACCGTCAGCGTGACCTTCTTTCCCCGGGGCGCCTTGACGGTCGCGTCGGCGGCGAGGGCGAGCCGGGTCAGGTACGAGGTGCCGGTGACCGTCCACGTCGAGCCGCTGTTCAGCTGCACGATCGCCCCGTTGTTGACGGCGGCCTGCGTGGTGTTGGTGACGATCCCCAGCTCGTAGAAGGTCGACGCGTCGATGCTGGAGACCCGGTGCTTGGCCTTCGTCGCCGAGATGACGCCCTCGACACTCGCGCCCGCGAAAGTGAGGACCATGTTCTTGCCCGTGCGCATGCCGTTGTAGAAGTCGCCCTTCAAAGCTATGGAGTTGAAGGTGGCGGCACCGTCGGTGGCATGCACGGCGGTCGGATCGAAGCTCGCGTCCTTCGCCGGATCGCCGGTGGGCTCGGTGTAGACACCGATGTTCATCATCTTGCCGTTGACCGGGACCGGCCCCGGGTCGTCCAGCTCGATCATCTGCAGGATGATCCCGTCGCGCGGGTTGAGCCGGGCGCCCTGCGAGCCGTCGACGCTGATCGTTGTCTGCTGGCCCTTGTTGAGGAAGGTGGCCCGGTCGGAGTTGATCACCGTGCCGCCGTCGAGGGTGAGTTGGCCGGCGCCGAAGAACATGTAGCCGAAGTGCCCGGAGTTCACGACGGTGTTGCGCACCGGGATCGACGCCAACTCGGCCTTGGACAGCCCGAGTTCCAGCTCGGTGTTGAGCGCGGAGACGGCGGCCCTGGTGCTGTCGCCGTAGTGCACGACAGCAGCCGGGCCCGCGATGATGGTCGCGTAGCTGCCGACGTCGAGCCGGGAGCCGAGCACCCGCACGGTCGCGTCGCCGATGGCGTAGGTGCCGTAGCCGTACTCCCCCGTGTTGCCGAAGTGACTGTTGATCGCGGTCAGTTTGAGCCCGCTGCCGCCCTCGACCGACAGGGCGCCCCAAGTCTCCGAGAACACGGTCGAGTTGAGGTAGGTGGCCTTGCTGTTCGCGCCGATGAGGTTGGTGGCGCGGACGTTGCCGTCAAGGCCGAGCATCCAGGGCACGGACTCCATGTACGGGGTTTCCACAGTGGCTTGGTAGTCGGCGGGCAGGACGCCGTTGCGGGCGCGGAGGACGGAGTCCTTGACGATGACGTTGGCGCCGTCGTTGGCGATGACGGCGGTGCGGACGACTCCCTTGTTGTCGATCCGGGCGCCGTCGACGACAAGCGTGGTCGAGGAACCGTCGCCGACGACCGCGGCACCGTAGCCCGCGAAGTCGCAACGGCCGTTGCCCGTAAGGGAGATGACGGGCCGGTCGAGGGTGTAGGTGGCGTCCTGGACGTAGACCCCGTCGAAGCACTCGCCGGTCGAGGTGATCGACACGTTCTTCGCGTAGGCGTCCGTCAGCTTGCCGCCGAGAACGGCCGCGAGGACGGACTTGTCCTTGACCACGCCGTCACCGTCGACGTACACCGCCTGCCGGAACGGGAAGGTGAGCGTCTCGTACGTCACCTCGTTGGCGGCTGAGACGGTCAGGACGACGTCACCCCGGTAGGTGCCGGCCTGGATCAGGGTGGCCGTTCCGCCGGTGGCGGTGAGCAGTTGGCCGGTCTCCACTCCGTCGACGGTCAGGGAGAGGCTGGAGCCGTCCGGGGCGGCGATCGTGCCGCCGTCGGCGATGGACAGCTCGCTCACGCGGGTGGTCGCGGAGACCGTGTACGTCTCACCGGATGCGACCGAGATGCGCGTGCCCGAAGCCTTCGTGGCCTTGGTGGCCGTCGGCGCGGCGGTGGCGGACACCGCCGGAACCAGTACGGCTCCGGCCGTGGCGGTACCGGCGATCAGGACCGAGCGTCGGGTGATCAGCGTCATTGCTTGCCTTCCCAGGGATCGATGCGCCGTTGCGCAGTGTGACCGGCAGGCCGTCGAACGCGGGATGCGGACGGCGCGGCGGAGGCACCGAAGGTGCGCACGAGGGAGTGAAGCAGCCATGAGAACCAGGGAATAGGCGGGCGGCACACACATATGGGAGTCCGATGCCTCGGATCAGGCGGACCATTTCATGGCGGTCACACAGAGTCGTCATAGCGGGTGTGTTCCCGTACGCGCGACGGCGAGGCGGGCGGCTCGTCAGCCGTCCACCTCGCCGTTTCCCGCGCCCCGATCAGCTACGCCGGGGCGATCATTCCCGCCGACAGGTCGATGTCGGCCCCGCACAGGCCTGGCATCGCGAGCATCGCCACCAACGCCTGCGCGACCTCGTGCTCCTCGACGAGCCGGCCGAGGGCGGCCCGGGAGGCGAAGTCGCGTTCGGCCTCGGCGACGGTGCAGCCGGTCAGTTCGGCGGTGAGCCTGAAGTTGCGGTCCATGCGCGGGCCCCGAACCGGGCCCGGGGAAAGGGAGTTGACCGCGATCCCCTGCGGGCCCACCTCCCCCGCGAGGGTCCGGGTCAGGCCGAGCAGCGCCATCTTGGAGGCGGTGTACGGGGTGCGGTTGAGGAGGGGTCGCTTGCCGCTCACCGAGGCCACGTTGACGATGTCACCGCGCCCGGCGGCGAGCATCGGCGGCAGGAAGGCGCGGCACATCAGATAGACGCCCCGGACGTTGGCGGCGAACACGTCGTCCCATTCGTCCGGCTCGATGTCGACGAGGGGACGGACCGGGCCCGCGACTCCGGCGTTGTTGACGAGCAACGACACGTCCTCGTCGGCGAGTTGGGCGGCAAGGGCGCCGACGGCCGCCGGATCGGAGACGTCACCCACTCCCGTACGGGCCTGTCCCCCGTCCTTCTCCACCTGTGCCGCCGCGTCCGCGAGCGCCGTCTCGTTGCGGCCGACCAGGATCACCCGGGCCCCGGCGTCCGCGAGGGCGAGCGCGAAGGCGCGCCCCAGCGGCCCGCCGCCGCCCGTGATCAGTGCCGTACGGCCGTCGAGAGGCGTACGGCGATCCGAGGTGACGCCGGGATCCGAGGTCACGCGGTGTTCCAGGGCAGCTCGTCGCCCGCGGCCTTCGCCGCCCGTACGTCGCCGGAGCGCGCGTGGCCCTCGAAGAGCTCGACGCGGGCCGCCCGCCCGCACAACCGGCCGAGCAGCGTCTGGGAGTCGGTGTCGGTGACCTCCTGGTAGGTGACCGTCTTGAGGTACTTCCCCACCCACAGGCCGCCGGTATAGCGCGCGGCACCACGTGTGGGCAGCACATGGTTGGTGCCGATGACCTTGTCGCCGAACGACACACAGGTGCCCTCGCCCAGGAACAGGGCGCCGTACTGGGTCATCCGCTCCAGCGCGAGACGCGGTTCGGCGGTCAGGACCTCCACGTGCTCGAAGGCGAAGTCGTCGGCGAGGGCGTACAGCTCGTCGAGGGTGTCGACGACGTGCACCTGGCCGTGGTCGCGCCAGGCGGGCTCGGCGAAGTCGCGGGTGGGCATGCCGGGCAGGAGGCGTTCGACCTCGGCGATGGTCTTCTCGGCGACCTCGCGGGAGGTGGTGATGAGGACGGCCGGGGAGTCCGGGCCGTGCTCGGCCTGCGAGAGCAGGTCCACGGCACACACGAACGGGTCGGCCTGGTCGTCGGCGAGGACCAGGATCTCGGTCGGCCCGGCGAACAGGTCGATGCCGATCTCCCCGAACAACTGCCGCTTGGCCTCGGCGACATAGGCGTTGCCGGGCCCGGCGATGAGATTGACGGGCCGCATCGTGTCGGTGCCGACGGACATGGCGGCCACCGCCTGCACCCCGCCGAGCAGCCAGATCTCGTCCGCGCCGGCGAGATGCATCGCGGCGACGGTGGCGGCCGGGATCTCCCCGTGGATGGGCGGCGTACAGGCGACGACCCGGGGCACGCCCGCGACCTTGGCGGTGACGATGGTCATGTGGGCGGAGGCGGTGAGCGGGTAGCGGCCACCGGGGATGTACGCGCCCGCCGCCTGCACCGGGATGTGCTTCTGCCCGAGCCGCACACCCGGCAGGGTCTCCACCTCGAACTCCCGCAAGGAGTCGAGCTGGTGGCGCGCGAAGGTGCGTACCTGCTCCTGGACGAAGCGGATGTCGTCGATGACCTGCTGCGGCACCGACGCGACGATCTTCTCGACCTCCTCGTCCGTCAGCCGGAAGGAGTCGGGGCTCCACTTGTCGAACTTCTCGGAGTAGGCGCGTACCGCCTCGTCGCCGCGCGCCCGGATGTCCGCGATGACGCCGGTCACGGTCTCGCGCACCTGGGCGAGCGAGGCGGTCACCTCCGACTTGGGCACGGCGTGCTTCAGGATCGTTGCCACAACTGCGGCCTTTCTGCGGGTGGTTCGCGACAGTGGGGATGCCAGACCAGGGGGTCGGACGGAGGTGTCGGACGGAGGTGTCAGAAGGAGGTGTCAGACGGGAGGCGCCACGAACAGCACGTCGGGGTCGTTGAACTGCTCCTTGGCGACCGACTCGCTCATCGGGTCGGCGGTGCCCCACTGGTCCTGGGTGATCGGGTCGTCGACGTCGTGCCGGCCCGGGTGCCACAAGTCCTCTTCGAGGACGGCGAGTTCGGTCGTGTACTCGACGGTGTTGCCGTGCGGGTCGTGGAAGTAGGAGAAGGTGTTGTCGCCCGCGAGATGCCGCCCGGGCCCCCAGGTCAGCCGGGTCCCGGCGCGCAGTGCCCGCCCGGTGCCGCGCATGTACTCCTCGACCCCGCGCATCTCGAACGAGGCGTGGTGCAGGGAGACATGGGGTCCCCGGGCGATCGCGAAGGAGTGGTGGAGCGGGCTGCACCGCAGGAAGTACATGAGGTCGCCCATGTGCGTCGAGTACAGGGTGTCGGTGAGCCGGAACCCGAGGTGCTGGACGTAGAAGTCCCGAAGCCCTTCCGGGTCCTGGGAGTTGACCACACAGTGCGAGAGCCGGACCGGGATCGCCTCACGCTCCTCGATCTTCCGGTGGGCGCGCGTCTCGACGTCCGCCGAGACCTCGACGACCCGCCCGTCCGGGTCGAAGAACCGGAAGCCGTAGCCCCCGCCCGGGGTGTCCAACACACCGGGCTCACCGAGGAGTTGAATCCCGGCCCGCCCCAGCCGACCGTGCAACTCATCCACCGCAGCCGGCGATACGGCCCCGAAGGCAACCAGATCCATCCGCTTCCGCTCGTCCTCGCGGATGCGGACGATGTACTGCTCGGGGCTGCCCTCGGCGGCGAAGAAGGCGACTCCGCTGTCGTTGGCGACCTCGGTGAGGCCCCAGGTGGTGCCGTAGAAGGCACGCTGGCGGGCGAAGTCCGGTACGGCCAGGTCGACATGGCGCAGATGGGTGATGGGCTGGAAGACACTCATGCGTGGCTCCTGACGGTGTTGCGCTGGTGGCCCAGGCCGGTGATCTCGGACTCGACGACGTCGCCGGGCTTCAGGAAGACGCCCCAGTGCGCGCCGTTGCCGGCCGGGGAACCGGTGAGCAGCAGGTCGCCGGGGCGCAGGGTGGTGGTCGTGGAGACGTACTCGATGAGCCGGGGGATGTCGAAGATCATGTCCTTGGTGGACTCGTCCTGGCGGACAACTCCGTTGTGACGCAGGGTGATCCGCAGGTCCCCGGGGTCCCCGACGAAGGCCGCCGGTACCAGGAAGGGCCCGGTCGGCAGGAAGGTGTCGGCGTTCTTGGCGCTGAACCAGTCGGTGCCGATGGCCTTGAGGTCGGGCCGGTAGAGGCGGTCGCGGGTGGTGAGGTCGTTCGAGATCGTGTACCCGGCGACGTAATCCATCGCGTCCTCGGCGGCGATGTTCTTGCCCGATTTGCCGATGACGAGGGCGAGTTCGAGTTCCCAGTCGTGCTGTTCGCCGAGCGGGGGGAGCACGATGTCGTCGTAGGGACCGCTGATCGCGCGCGGGGAGCCGAGGAAGACGTACGGCACTCCGTTGCGGGCGCGCTCGTCCATCATCAACTCGGCGTCGGCGCGGGCCTCTTCGGGGGTGGCGCCGTGCATGCTCTCCTTCTCGGCCGCGACCAGATCGACCACGTGCTTGCGGTAGTTGGCGCCGCTCTGCAGGATCTGGCCGGGTTCGATCGGGGTCAGGACGCGCAGCGCGGCCAGCTCGTGCCAGGTTCCCTCGGTGGACCGGGCCAGGTCTTCGAGCCGGGGCAACCAGCTGTCCCACTCCTCGACGAGCGCGCGGATCGACGGCACGAGGTCGGAGAGGTCGCGCACGCGGCCGCCGGTGACCAGGCCGGGGAAACCCGCCTCACCGGAGGCACCGGAGGCGAACGTGCCGAGCGCGAAGGGTCCGGCGTGGGTGGGCAGTTGATCGGGCACGGCGCTCTCCTCGTACGGGTGGGGGCTCGCCCTCGACGCTAGGCGGCCCGGGGACCGGGCGGAAATGGCGATCCGCGATGCCTGCCATCACCGGCCCACCGGGCACGCACCCGCTCCTCCAACACCGGCCCACCGGACACCGCCCCGCTCCTCCATCACCGGCCCACCGGACGGCTGAACCGCTGGTCCATCGCCGTAGGGGATGCATGACGTCCCCCTTGCCGATGCCTCGATCCGTTGACCGTGCATCGACCGCCCACGCAGGCTCGGAGCACCCACTTTCCCGAGGAGAAGCCCGAGGAGAAGAGCGTGATAGTCGAGCATGCCGAGCTGACCGTCGAGGCGGGTCGTGAACGGGAGTTCGCGGAGGTGTTCGGCAAGGCCCGTGAGGTGCTGGCCAAGGCCGACGGGTTCCGCTGGGCCGAGCTGCTGCGCGGTGCGGAGCGGCCGACGACCTTCCTTCTGCTGGTCGGCTGGGAGTCGGTCGAGGCGCACAACGTCGGCTTCCGGGAGTCCGAGGCATTCGGGCGCTGGCGGGCCCTGGTCGGGCCGTTCTTCGCCGAGCCGCCGACCGTCGAGCACTTCCACGAACTCGGCGACCGGCGGGGGCCCGGGGGCCTGCCCCCGGAATGAGCACAGCCAGGCTGACCCACCACTTCTGTCTACGTTCACAAGGATCGCCCATGCCCGTACAAAAGGTGCTCGTCGTCGGCGGCGGCATCACCGGAAGCGTGCTCTGTCTCGCGCTCGCCCAGCGGGGCGCCGAGGTGGAGCTCGTCGAGATCTCTCCGCAGTGGTTCGGTGTGGGCCATGGCATCACCCTTCAGGGCAACGCGCTCAAGGCGCTGCGGTCCGTGGGTGTCCTGGACCGGGTGCTGGCCCGGGCGGTGCCGTTCGACCTCATGCGGCTGCGCCGGGCCGACGGCGGGCTGCTCACCGAGTTGAGCACCCCGCACACCGGCGGGCCCGAACTGCCGTCCACCGCAGGGGCGTTGCGCTCGGATCTGCAGGACGCGCTGTGCGACGCGGTGCGCGCACACGGGGTGCGGGTCCGCCTCGGGCTGAGCGTGGAACGGCTCGACCAGACACCCGACCACGTGGACGTGGCCTTCACGGACGGTACGACCGGCCGCTACGACCTCGTCGTGGGCGCCGACGGCATCAACTCGGCGATGCGCGAACTGATCGGCATCGACGCCAAGCCCCGTCCCGTCGGCATGTCGATCTTCCGGGTCGTCGCGGAGCGCCCGGCCGAGATGGACTGCGCCGAGGTGTACTACGGCGGCCCCCGCTTCAAGGCCGGCTACAGCCCGATCTCCCCCGACCAGTGCTACGCCTACCTCCTCGACGAGAACCTCGACACCACCCTGATCGGCCCCCGCGCCCCGCTCGACCTGCTGCGCGAGCGCGGTGCCGGGTACGGCGGCACCTGGGGCAAGATCCTCGCCTCGCTGCCCGACGACACGGCGGTGGACTACCGCTGGATCGAGGCGATCCTCGTCGACGAGCCCTGGCACCGGGGCCGCGTGATGGTCATCGGCGACGCCGCGCACGCCTGTCCGCCGCTGATAGCGCAGGGTGCCGCGATGTGCATGGAAGACGCCGTGCTGCTCGCCGAGTTGGCGACGGGCGACGAACCGACCGAGAAGGCCCTGGACCACTTCATGGCCCGGCGGCTGTCCCGCGTCCGGATGGTCCTGGAGAACTCCCTCCAGCTCGCCGACTGGGAGATCCACCCGGACACCCCCGGCGCCGACCCGGCCCGGATCATGTCGGAGACCCTGGACAGCCTGACGGCGGCGGCGTGACCAGCTCGCCCGTGGTCGACTTCCACGGCCACCTCGCCGTCCCCGCCGCCGACGCCCTGATCGCGGGCACCCCTGGTCTCGCCGCCGAGCTGGCGGCCGACCAGCGCGCCCACTCCCCCGCGTCCATGACCGCCAACCGCGCCCAACTCCAGCGCCTGACCGCCAAGTTGACGGACGTCACCACCCGCCTCGCGGATCTCGACGCGATGGGCGTCGACATTCAGGTGGTCGGCCCGATGCCGATGCACCACTACTGGGCGGACCCGGACCTCGCGATCCACCTCGCCCGCACCGTGAACGCAATAGTGGCCGCCCACTGCGCCACCGCACCCGACCGCCTGTACGGCCTGGGCACCGTCCCGCTCCAACACCCGGACCTGGCCGTCGCGTTGCTCGACCAGGCGGTCAACGACCATGGTCTGTACGGCATCAGCGTCTCCACGACGGTCGACGGCCGCGAACTCGCCGACCTCGCACACGACGTGGTGTGGCAACGGGCCGAGGAGCTGGGCGTGGTCGTCTTCGTGCACCCCTGGGGCTGCTCCCTCGGCGAACGCCTGGCCACCAACTACCTGGGAAACACAGTCGGTCAGCCGGTGGAGACGACGGTCGCGCTCTCGCAGCTCATCTTCACCGGGGTCCTCGACCGCTTCCCGCGGCTGAAGCTGGTGGCGGCGCACGGCGGTGGCTATCTGCCGACGTACATCGGCCGTTCGGACCACGCCTGGCAGGTACGGGAGGACGCGCGCGGCTGCGCCGAACCACCGAGCGCTTACCTACGGCGGATGTGGTTCGACGCGCTGGTGTACACCCCGGGCGCATTGCGCCATCTCGTCGAGGCGGTGGGCGCCGACCGGGTCGTCCTCGGCACCGACCATCCCTTCGACATGGGTGTGGACGACCCGGTGGCCCGTCTGGACGCGGCCGGTCTTGCCCCGGCCGACCGGGCCGCCGTCGCCGGGGGCAACGCCCTCGACCTGCTGCTGAAAGGACGTACGCGATGACCGCCGGTGCCCTCGGGCCGATCGAGGAAGAACTCGCCAAGGCCCGTTCCGCCTACCGCAATTGGGGCCGCTGGGGTGAGGATGACGTGCTCGGCACGCTGAACTTCATCGACGACGCGATCCGCGCCCACGCGGTGGGCCTGGTGCGGCGCGGGCGGTCCTTCTCGCTCGCCCAGGAGTTCAACGAGTCCGGACCGCAGCGCGGTTTCCGCGGCCGTATCAACCCGGTCCACTACATGCGGGACACCGGCTCCGACGCGGCCGCCGGCACCCAGGGCTTCCCGCATGGCTTCGGCGGCGCCGACGACCACGTCCTGATGCCGTTGCAGGCCTCCACACAGTGGGACGGGCTGGGCCACATCTACGACAACAAACAGGCGTGGAACGGCCGTCCGTGCACCATCGTCAACGGCGACGGCGACTCGGTCACCGGCATCGAGCACATGAAAGAGGCCTTCACCAGCCGCGGGGTCCTCCTCGACGTGGGCCGCGCGGTTGGCGACGAGCACGGTGAACTCCCGGACGGATTCCCCATCTTGGAGGAGCATCTGCGGGCCACCATCGAGGCACAGGGCGCGACGAGTTCCGTACGGCGCGGCGACCTCGTCCTGATCCGCACCGGCCAACTCGGCCGCGTACGACGGCTCGGCGCGTGGGGCGGTTACGCCGCCGGTGACGCGCCCGGCCTCTCCTTCACCGCCCTCGGCTGGCTGCACCGCACGGAGATCGCGGCGATCGCCTCCGACACCTGGGGACTTGAGGTACGGCCCTACGAGTTCCCGCAGCCCGCTATGTCCCCGCTGCACCAGATAGCGATCCCCAACATGGGCCTCCCACTGGGCGAGATGTGGGACCTGGAGGCGCTGGCCGAGGACTGCGCGGCCGACGGTGTCTTCGAGTTCCTGCTGGTCGCCGCGCCGCTGCCGGTGACCGGCGCGGTGGGTGCCCCCGTCAACCCGATCGCGATCAAGTGAGTCCACCAGTGAACCTGAACCGCTTCTCCGGCACTCTCCACTTCCCCGACGACGAGGATATCGAGACGGCGTGCTTCGGCCGGGTCTTCAACGCCCGTGTCCCGTACGACCGTTCACCGGCCGCCGTGCTGATGGCCGAGTCGGAGCAGGACGTCGTCGAAGGGGTACGGCTCGCCCTCGAACGCGGCTGGCAGGTCGCCGTCCGCTCCGGCGGGCACAGTTGGGCCGCCTGGTCGGTGCGTCAGGACGCGCTGCTGATCGACCTCGGGGGCTTCCGCGAGATGGCGTACGACCCGGGGACCGGGATCGTGACGGCGACGCCCAGCGTGAAGGGCGGCGACGAACTCAACCCGTACCTCGGGGAGTTCGGCCGTTTCTTCAACGGCGGGCACTGCCCCTCCGTGGGCATCGGCGGCTTCCTGCTCCAGGGCGGGCAGGGCTGGAACGCGCGGGGCTGGGGATGGGCGGCGGAGAACATCGTGGCCATCGATGTCGTCACTGCGGAGGGCGAGTTGGTACGCGCCGACGAGAGTCATCACAGCGATCTGTTCTGGGCGGCGCGTGGTGCGGGCCCGGGTTTCTTCGGCATCGTCACCCGCTTCCATCTGCGTACCCGCCCGCTCCCGCAGTACTTGGGCCACACCGTGCACGCGTATCCGCTCGACCTCTTCGACGAGGTCATGACCTGGCTGCACGGCATGCACCACACGGTCTCGGACCTGGTCGAGATCGTCGCGCTCACCCAGACACCGCCCGACCTGGACGAACCGGTGCTCCTGGTCACGGGCGTGTCGATGACCGACACCGCGGACGAAGCCGCCGAGGCGCTGGCGCCGCTGCACGCCAACCCGTACGCGGACCGGGCGTTGTTCCGCGTGGAGGCCCAACAGACCACGCTCGCCGAGCAGTTGGCGGGTCAGCGCGTCGCCAACCCCGAGGGCCACCGCTACCTGGTCGACAACGCCTGGCTGACCGGCGGTGCCGACGAGGTCGTCCCGGCGATCCGCAAGGCGTTCACCGAGCAGCCCACCCGGCAGACCTTCACCATCTGGTTCTCCATGGCCCCGCTGCGTCAACTCCCCGACATGGCCTTCTCGTTGCAGTCGGAGATCTACTGCGCCACCTACGTCATCCACGACGACCCGGCACGGGACGCGGAGTTGCGCGCCTGGCTGGACAGCGCGATGGCGGACATGGAGCCGGTGACCGCCGGTCAGTACCTCGGCGACTCCGACTTCACCGTGCGGCAGTTGAGGTTCATGGGCGATGAACAGTGGCGGAGGCTGCGGGAGATCCGGGCCGCGTACGACCCCAAGGGCCTCTTCGCCGGCTACCTCAGCACGGGGACCGTCACCAACACCAACCACTGGGAGCAGTGAGCGATGCGTTTCGCGACATACGAGTACGAGGGCGTGGAGCGCGCCGGGGTCGTCCGGGACGGCACCATCCATCCGCTGCCCGAGGGGATCACCGTACTGACCCTGCTGGAGCAGGACGTGCTGCACGCGGCCGGTACCGAAGCGCTGCGCACACCAAGCGACTTGACGGTGGATCAGGTCAGGCTGCTACCTCCCCTCAAGCCGCCGTCCATCCGGGACTTCGTCGGTTTCGAGGCGCACATCGAGGGGGTCTCCAAGTCCCTGGACGGGCTGGAGAACGTGCCCGAGGAGTGGTACCGGGCGCCCAACTTCTACTTCACCAACCCTCATGCGGCGTACGGCGCGCACGACGACGTGCCTGTCCCTGCGGGCTGTTCGGTGCTCGACTTCGAGTTGGAGGTCGGTGTCGTCATCGGCCGCAGCGGGCGTGATCTCACGCCGGAGCAGGCGCGCGAGCACATCGTCGGCTATCTGGTCTTCAACGACTGGTCGGCGCGCGATCTGCAGAAACCGGAGAAGAACCTCGGTCTCGGCTTCTCCAAGGGCAAGGACTTCGCGAACACGCTCGGCCCCTGCCTGGTCACCGCCGACGAGGTCGAGGACCGGCGCGACCCGGACGGCTTCCTGGACCTGGAGATGACGGTCACCCTCAACGGTGAGCTGATCGGCCGCGACACCCTCGCCAACGTCTCCTGGACGTTCGAGGAGATGATCGCCTACGCCTCCCGGGACGCCTGGGTGCGCCCCGGGGACATCCTCGGCTCGGGCACCTGCGGCTGGGGCGCGCTGGCGGAGTTCTGGGGCCGGGTCGGAGAGCGCACTCCGCCGCCGCTCCAGCCGGGCGACGAGGTGACCCTCGCGGTGGAGCGCCTCGGCACCCTGACCAACCGCGTAGTGCCCGGCCGTACGGACGTGTATCTGCCGCGCGCCCGCAAGCGCGGCCGGACCCCGCGGCCGTAGAAGCGCCAGAAAAGCTTCCGACCTGCACGCATCCAGGGATCCGATGGCAGCTATCGGATCCCTGTGACTTGTCCCCCGGCCCCTTCCTCGGCGGGAATCCGGTCGTTACGCTCCGGTTTCACCGAGCTTCAACGACGCGGCCGGAAGGACACACGCATGGGTCTGGGAGCAATCGACCTGAATCTTCTGGTGGCTCTGGAAGCCCTCCTGGAGGAGAAGAACGTCACCCACGCGGGGGTGCGGCTGTCCACCAGCCAGTCCGCGATGAGCGGCTCCCTGGCCCGGTTGCGGCGGCACTTCAACGACGAGCTGCTGGTGCGGGTGGGCCGCGAGTATGAGCTGACCCCGCTTGCCGAGCGACTGCTTCCGGTCGTCCAGTCCTCGCTGCACAAGGCGGAGGAGGCGCTGTCGCTGACCAGGCACTTCGATCCGTCACGCAGTCGGCAGCGGTTCTCGGTCGTGATGTCCGACTACGTCATGACGGTGTTCATGGAACCGCTGCTGCGGGCCCTCGCGCAGGAGGCCCCCGGCATCCGGATCGACTTCCACCCGATCGTCATCGGGCAGCTGGAGACGGAGACCCATCTGCGCTGCCACGACCTGATGATCGTGCCGCTCGGGTATCAGTTGCCGGGGGTCAGCGAGACCGTGATGCACGACCGGTTCGTGTGTCTCGTCGACCCGGACAACCCACGCCTGGTGGACGGACGGCTCTCGCTGCGCGACCTCGCCGAGATGCCCCACGCGGCCTGCGTCATCGGCAAACTCACGCCCGCGGACCGGCAGTTGGAGACCCTCGGCATCACGCCCCGGGTGCAGGTCAGCACGCCCGGCTTCAACGTGCTGCCGTTCCTGGTGGGCGGCACCGACCTGGTCGCCGTGGTACCCGAGCGGCTCGCCCGGCGCTACGAGGGCTTCGCGCGCTGCGCGGTCGTACCGACGCCCTTCCCTGACGTACCGCTGGTGGAGGCCATGTACTGGCACCACAACCGGCACGGGGACCCGGCGCACCGCTGGCTGCGGGAGACCGTCCGCAAAGTGGCCGCGTCGCTCGACGACCCGGTGGTGAGGTCGCTGGACGAGCCTGTGGTGCGGTCGCTGGACGAGCCTGTGGTGCGGGAGATCGCCGGTGCGGATGCCACCCATGCCGATCGTGCGTTTCCGGAGCTGACCCCGACTTCCTAGCGTGGTCGGGAGACAGCCCGCACCCCCTGGAGGAACCGTGAGCCGCACGCGTCTGGCCGGTCGTACCGTCGTCGTCACCGGGGCCGCGCAGGGCCAGGGAGCCGCCGAGGTGGCGGCCGCGGCCCGGGAGGGGGCGACGGTGATCGCCACCGACGTCCTCGACGAGGCGGGCGAGAAGCTCGCCGTGTCGCTGGGTGGCGAGGGTCTGGACGTCCGGTACCGGCACCTGGACGTGTCGTCCGAGGGCGACTGGGCGGATCTCGCGGCTTCCCTCACAGAGGTGCACGGCCTGGTCAACAACGCGGGCATCGCCGTGCGCGCCCGCCTCGGTTCGGTCGAACTCGCCGACTGGAACCGGGCGTTCGCGGTCAACACCACGGGCGCGCTGCTCGGCATCCAGGCCCTCACCCCGCTGATGCCGACCGGTTCGTCCATCGTCAACGTCGGCTCGGTCGCCGGTCTCACCGCACATCACGCGGTCGCGTACACCGCGAGCAAGTGGGCGCTGCGCGGCCTGTCGAAGGTGGCCGCGCTGGAGCTGGCCCCGCGCGGCATCCGTACGAACGTGATCCACCCCGGCTACATCGAGACCCCGCTGATGGCCTCCGCGAACCCGGTCTTCGTCCAGGCCCACCTGTCGCTGACCCCGCAGGGCCGGCCGGGCACGGTCGACGAGGTGGCGCCGCTGGTCGTCTATCTGCTGTCGGACGAGGCGTCGTACGTCAACGGCGCGGAGATCACGGTCGACGGCGGGTACGCGGCGCACGGCGGGGTGAAGGCAATCACGAACGCCCTCGACGCCACGTGACGGCCGGCGTCCTGGGCGACACCGGCCGTCGTGGGCGAGGAGCGAAGCCCTACTGATCGGTGCGCTCGGTGCGGAAGTTGGCGGTCAGCCGGTTGATGCTCTTGACCGCGAGTTCGGCGAAGTTCGAACGGGCGACGATGGCGGTCGTCTCGCCGTGCCGTCGGACGCTGCGCAGGTCGCGCTGTACCTGGCGCGAGAGTTGGTGGAGTTCGCGCTGGGCGGTGGCGAGTCGCTGCTCGGCGGCGGTTCGGGCCTGTCGGTGCTCCCGTCGGGTGCGGGGCGTGCCGGTGCTCTCGGACGAGGTCTCTGTGGGCATGTCGGTGCTCGCTTCCGTGGTGGTGGGTCGCGTCGCCGCGAGGGGGCGGACGCCGACGGTGTCCAAATAGGCTTCTACGGCAGGGAGTTCGGCGGTGTCGACCACGGCGGCGACGTACCCGTCCGGGCGCACTAGCACCCACTGCTCGGCGGACAGTCCGTAGGCCCCCTGGACGCGGTCGCCGCTGTCGAGGATGTCGCCCCGGGTTCCGATGGTGTGGATGTGCAGGCCGGGGCGTGGTTCCGGGGCCGAAGCCTCCTCGACGTCGTGGCCGAGGAGAGTCCAGTGCGGCCCTTGGAACAGGCTGAACAGGCGAGTGGGGAGGCCGCCCGCGCCGGTCACGGGCGAGTCGGGCGCGCGGTCGCCGGCCAGTACGCCCTTGTCGCGCGCCGAACTGTGCAGCGACAAGGGCGAGTTCAGGTAGCCGAGGTCGAGCTGACTGACCTCGCGGCCCCGGTGGATGTCACGATTCTTGGCCGCTTCGAGCAGCTTCTCGGAGAGACCGAGGACAGCTTGGGCGATGGGCCGGCGTTCCTGCTCGTACGTCTCCAGCAGGGATTCCGGGGCGCCGTCGAGCACGGCGGCGAGCTTCCAGCCGAGGTTGTAGGCGTCCTGGACACTGGTGTTGAGGCCCTGTCCGCCGGTCGGCGGGTGGCAGTGCGCGGCGTCCCCGGTCAGGAACACGCGCCCCTGTCGGTACGAGTCGGCCAGCCGGGCGTTCATCTGGAAAGCGGACGCCCAGGACACGGAGCGGATCACGACGTCGTCGCGGCCGGTGCGTTCGCGGAAGAAGGCGGTGAGCCCCTCGGCCGAGAGGTCCAGGTCGACGTCGAAGGGTACGGGGGCCTGGAGTTGGAACATGTCGGTGCCGTAGAGCGGGCACATCGAGACCTGCCCGGCGGTGTCCTCGCCCCACCGGTGCCAGGCGTCCGTCGAGACGCCGTCGACGTACACGTCGGCCACGATCGCCCGTACGCCGAGGGTCTTGCCGGGGAAGCCGATCCCGAGCGTCTTGCGGACGAAGCTCGATCCGCCGTCGGCACCGATCAAGTACCGTGCGCGTACGGCCTGTTCGCCGTCCGGGGTGGCGATGCGCGCGGTCACACCGTCGCCGTCCTGGTCGAAGCCGACGAGTTCATGGCCGTAGTGCGGGGCGTGGCCGAGTTCGGCGAGGCGTTCGCGCAGCCGGCGCTCGGTGAGGAACTGCGGGACGAGCAAGGGTATTTGGTACGGCTCCTCGGGCGTCGGCTCCGACATCTCCACGCCGACCTGGTCGATGGGCCCGTCGGCGGTGTAGATGCGCTGGACGGGATACTCACCGCCGGAGGCGACGATCCGGTCGATCACGCCGAGGTCCTCGAAGACCTCCTGGCTGCGGGGCTGGATGCCCTTGCCGCGCGAGCCGACGAACGGGTGCGGCGCCTTGTCGATCAGCAGGAAGGCGATGTTCCTGCGGGCGAGGTCGAGGGCGAGGGTCAGACCGGCCGCGCCGGTGCCGCAGATGATGACGTCGGTGTCTGTGGTGGGGGACATGGCTCCAGGCTCCTTGGGTAATTCCGGTACGAACTGCATGACGGTCGGGGCGAGTTCAGGGCACCAGGACGGTGCGCACACCCGGGACCTCGGGCGCGTTCCACGCGCTCTCGACCTCGGCGAGGGGTACCGCCTTCGCGGTGACCGCGATGCCGCCGCTCTCGATCTCCTCGACGAGGGACGGGAGTTCCTCCAGGTACGTCCTGGTCGACACGGCGCCCTGGCCGTTGCCCTGGAGCCGGAAGTTCGCCGAACGCAGTGCCACTGACGGGAGTTCGATGGTCGGGCCCGCCATGGCGCCGATCTGGATCCAGTTCAGGGCGCGGCTGCGGTCGGCGCGGGATCGCAGCAGGGCCATGATCGCGTCACCCGCGGGCTTGCCCCACAAGTAGTCGATGACCAGGTCGACTTCGGCCGCTTCCTTGGCCAGCGCCGTCGCGGTGGCGTCGGCGTCGTCGGTGAGCGCGACGGTCGCGTCCGCGCCGAGCCCCGACAGGGCGGCCAGGCGGGCCTGGTCGCGTCCGGCGCCGACGACCCGCCCGGCGCCGAGCCGCTTGGCGACCTGGACGGCCATCTGTCCGGCGTTGCCGGTGGCGCCGAGGATCAGCACCGACTGCCCTGCCTCGATCGGGACGCGGCGGCGCAGCGCCACCCAGGACGACATGGCGGGGTTCATCGCGGCGGCGATCTTCACGACGTCCGCGCCGTCGGGGAGCGGGATGCTGTGCCGACTGTCGATGACGGTGCGGGTCGCCATCGGGCCGACCAGTTCGTCGTCGGCGACGAAGTACACCAGGCGACCGTCCGCACGGCGGCCGACCCCGTCGACGCCGGGGACCAGCGGCAGCTTGCCGGTGCTGGTGTAGTGGTTGCCCGACGCGCCGGTGCGGACCCGGGGGTGCAGGCCCACGGCGAGGACGTCGACGATCTCCTGGTCCTCGTCGGCCGGCGCGGGCAGGTCGAAGGGCTCGTAGCGGGGCGGGGTGCCGAACGAGCTGACGACGGCGGCGTGGATGTCCATGGCTGCTCTCCTCGGATCGGATTCAGGGCGCTGGGCGCGAAGAGTTAGTAGGTGCCACGAAGGTTTTAGTACGTGACACCAATCAAATTAGTAGGTGCCACGTACCTTTGCAAGTAGAATCCGGAACATGACCTCACCACACGACACCCCGCCCCCGCCGACCGAGGACCTCGGCCTGGTCGACGGCCTCGCCCAGCTGTCGTTCCTGGTGCAGAGCGCCCTGGCCGAGATCGCGGGGCAGTACGACTTGTCGGTCGTCCAGACCCGGATGCTCGGGATACTGCGGGACCGGGAGCCGACGATGAACCAGCTCGGCCACCACCTCGGCCTCGACAAGTCCTCGATCACCGGCCTCGTCGACCGCGCCCAGCGCCGGGGCCTGGTCACCCGTACGCCCAGCACCGTCGACCGCCGCTCGTTCCAGGTGTCGATCACCGACGCCGGCCGACAGCTCGTGGAGCAGGTCGCCGCTCAGTTCGCCGAGCGGATCGAGAGGTGTGTCGAGCCGCTTCCCGCAACCGACCGGAAGCGGCTGTCGCGGATGGCCACGCGGATCGTGACCGCCGACGCCCACGACCACGGCATCGACCTGCGCACCGATCCCCGCTGACCGGACTCCGTCAGACGGCGCTGCGCGGCACCGTCACCACGTGCTTGCCCACGACGCCGCCGCGCTCGAACGCCTGGTGCGCCGCGGCGATGTCCGCGAGCGGGTACACACTGTCGATCACCGGCCGCAGCGCGCCCGAGGTGACACGGTCGGCCACATCGCGCAGCACGGGAGTCTCGGGGTTGGCGCTGAAGGTGCGGATGCGGCGGGAGCCGTGCACGCTCGACGCGGCGATCGCGGCAATGGCGGACGGGGACAGTCCGACGGTGACCATCCGGCCGCCCTTGGCCAACCGGCCGCGGTAGCAGTGCAGTTCCGTGCCGACGGTGTCGACGATGACATCGAACGGGCCGATCTGGTCCGACGTGGTGGAACCGTAGTCCAGGACCTCGTCGGCGCCGAGATCGGTGAGGATCTTGGCGTGGCGATCGCGGGCCAGCGCGGTCACATGGCCGCCCATCGCGTGCGCCAACTGCACGGCGGCCGTGCCGACTCCGCCGGCCGCGCCCCGGACCAGGACCTTCTCGCCGCTCACCAGGCGCACACTGTCGCGCAGTGCGATCAGCGCGGTGGAACCCGCGACCACCAGGGAGGCCGACTCGACCGAGGAGAGGTCGGCAGGGGCGTGCGAGATCCGGTCCGCGGAGACCACGACATACTCGGCCGCCCCGGCGACGGAGTGCTTCTGCCGGGGGTGCACCATGCCCCACACCCGGTCGCCGACCCGGTAGCCCTCGACACCGGCGCCGGTCGCGGCGACGACGCCGGCGAAGTCCAGCCCCACGCCGATCGGGAAGCGGCGCCCCGACACCATCTTCAACTCCCCCGACCGGACGATCACATCGTGTCCGTTCACGCTGGACGCCTCGACCGACACCAGGACCTCACCCGCGCCGGGAGTGGGCCGGTCGACCTCGTTGACCTGCAGTGCGTCCGCGGTACCGAAACTCGTGATCTGAACGGCCTTCATGTCGCTGTTCCTTCCGTGGCCTGCTGTGTGGTTGATCCGATGGTGGACCCCGCACGCGACATCACGGTCGTTCTCCTTTTCCTGGGTCTGGCAGACCCACCCTCGCGGGCCGTGCCGACGGCATACTGGCGCGGTGAACGACACCTCCCACGCCATGAGCGACGACCCCCGACGCGAACTCGCGGAGTTCCTGCGCACCCGCCGAACTCGGCTGCGGCCGGAGGACGTTGGCCTCGAACCCGGCCCGCGACGGCGCGTCGCCGGGCTGCGGCGCGAGGAGTTGGCCCTACTGGCGGGAGTGAGCTCGGACTACTACCAGCGCATGGAGCAGGGCCGCGACGTACGCCCCTCCGAACAGGTCCTGGACGCCCTCGCGCGCGCCCTCGACTTCTCCGCCGAGGAGACCCGCCACCTGCACAGCCTCGCCGCCGCCGCACGCAACCCGGCCCGCCCGCCGCGTTCGTACGAGCCGGAGGAGGTACCGGACACCACGCTACGACTGCTGCACGGCATGACCGCGCCCGCTCTGGTCGTCGGCCGTTTCCTGGACGTGCTGGCCTGGAACCCGCTCGGCGGCGCCCTGTTGGGCGACTTCACCCGGCAGCCCCAGAAGGAACGGAACATGCTGGCACTGTTCCTGCACCCCCAGGCCGACCGGACCTGCCCGAACCGGGCGGCCACCGTCGCGGAGCTGATCGGGATGCTGCGGACGCAGGTCGCCGCCGACCCGGGGAACCCGCGCGCCATCGAGCTGGTCGGTGAACTCGCCGTCCGCAGCGACGAGTTCGCGGCCCTGTGGGCCCTCCACGACGTGGAGGAACCGACCCGCGGCCAGATGCGGCTCAACCACCCCCGGGTCGGCGAACTGAACCTGGACTGGGACGCCTACCCGATACCGGGCAACCCCGGTCCCGCGCTCATGGTCTGCACCGCGGCCGAGGGCAGCCTCGACGCCGAGCGACTCCAACTCCTCGCGGGCCTGCTCGACGCCCCCTGAGGACGACCCCCGGTCAGCCGCCCAGCCGGAGCCCCGCGAGCCAGACGTCGGGCATGCCGGGTGCCGGCTCCTCGGCCGCCAACCGGGCGAGGATCTGCCGTGCGCGGCGCAGGAGTGCGAGGGCGGTCATCGGAACCTCCGGTGTCGTGGGCTGCTTCCACCCCACCGACGAACGGCTCCTACGCGGATCGACACTCCGCGAGCCGCTTCTCCAGAAACCTTCGCTCCGCTGCGTTCTCGACCAGTTCCAGCGCCCACTCGTACGCGACGGCCGCCTCCGCCGTACGGCCGCTGCGGCGCAGCAGATCGGCGCGGGTGGCGGGCAGCAGGTGATAGTCGGCCAGTTCGCCCGACCGCTCCAGCTCGGCCACCAACTCCAGTCCCGCGTCCGGGTGTTGGGCCATGCCCACGGCCACCGCCCGGTTCAGACGCACCACGGCGGAGGGCACGAAGCGCTCCAACTCGCCGTACAGGCCCGCGATGTCGGCCCAGTCGGTCTCCTCGGCGGTGGGCGCGGTGGTGTGGCAGGCGGCGATGGCGGCCTGGATCTGGTACGGCCCGGGACGGCCCCGGCGCAGCGCGGTCTCCAACAGGGCGGCGCCCTCGTCGACTTCGGCCCGGTCCCACGCCGTACGGTCCTGGTCCTCCAAGGTCACCAGCTCCCCCGCCGCGTCCACGCGCGTGCCACGGCGGGCATCGTGCAGCAGCAACAAGGCCAGCAGGCCCAGCACTTCGGGCTCGTCCGGCATCAGGCGGGCCAGCACACGGGCCAGGCGGATCGCCTCCGCGCACAGGTTCGTCCGCACCAACTCGGCGCCGGACGAGGCCGCGTACCCCTCGTTGAAGAGGAGATAGACGACCCCCAGCACGCCCGTCGTCCGCTCGGGCAGCAGATGCGCGGGCGGCACCCGGTACGGGATACCGGCGTTGCGGATCTTCTTCTTGGCCCGCACGAGCCGTTGCGCCATGGTCGCCTCGGGGACGAGGAAGGCGCGGGCGATCTCCGGCGTGGTCAGGCCCGCGAGCGTGCGCAGGGTCAGCGCGACCCGGGCCTCGATGGGCAGCGCGGGGTGGCAGCAGGTGAAGACCAGCCGCAGCCGGTCGTCCTCGACTCCGCTGTCCTCACCGTCGTACTCCGGGTCGTACGGTCCCTCGTCCCGCCCCAGCACCGCGACCTCCCGCAGTTTCGCCGCCCCGACCGCCTCCCGGCGCAGGACGTCGAGGGCGCGGTTGCGGGCGGTCGTGGTCAGCCAGGCGCCGGGGCGGCGCGGGATTCCGTCGCGCCGCCACCGGTCGAGTGCCTGGGCGAAGGCGTCCTGCGCGCACTCCTCCGCGAGGTCCCAGTCGCCGGTCACCCGGATCAGGGTGGCGACGACCTGGCCCCACTCCTCACGGAAGGCGGCGGCGACCGCCTCCTCGACGTCCGGCACGTTCACTCCCAGACCGGCCGCACCTCGACCGAGCCGCCGGCCAGCGCGGCGGGGTGCCGGGAGGCTAGCGAGATCGCCTCGTCGAGGTCGGCGACCTCGATGATGTCGATACCGGCGACGTACTCCTTCGACTCGACGAACGGCCCGTCGCTGAGCAGGACTTCGTCACCCTGGACGCGCACGGTGGTGGCGTCCGTGGCCGGCCGCAGCCGTGCTCCGCCGCGCATGAGGTCGCGGCTGCGGACCTCGTCGATGTAGGAGGTGAAGCGGGGGTCGTCGGCGATCTCGGCGGGGCTGAGTTCCTCGCCGCCGACGGGGGTGCAGATGAGCAGAACGTACTTCATGACCGCTCCTCGGTCTTGTCGGCCGCGGCCGACACGTGTTCGTGGACGATCTGCCAGCGCAGACCGGCGTTGCGGTAGCCGGTGGTCACGCGCAGTACGTCGTCCAGCGGCCGGCCGTCGGCGAGGGTGCCGCGCAGCCGGACGAGGGCGTTGCCGAAGGCGATGGACTCGTCGACGCGGACGCGGAACTCCAGGACCTCGCGGGTCACCGGACCGGCCACGCTCGCGAACACGCCCTCCATGGCCTTGCGGAAGGCGTCGATCCCCTGCGCTTCCAGGCCGGTGGTGAAGTGGAAGGCCTCCACGTCCGGGGCGTAGCAGGCGACGACGCGGTCCACGTCCCCTTCGCGGGCCGCGTCGGTCAGTTCGGCGTCGAGCGCGCGGATCTCCGCCTCGCCCTCCTCCTCGCCGTCCATCGGCCAGAACGGGCGCACTTCCATCGCGCCGATGGTCGCCACGGGGTGCTTGGCGGCGGCCTCGACGGCCTCCTCCAGGGTGTCGCACTCCAGGATGTCGTATCCGGCGACGTACTCCTTGGTCTCGGCGAACGGCCCGTCCGTGCGCAGCACCTCCCCGCCGCGCACCCGCACCGTGACGGCCTCGGCGGGCTGCGCGAGCCGGTGCCCGTGCAGCCGTACGTTCCGGTCGCCGAGTTCCTCCACCCAAGGTTCTACGGGTGCCATCCCGGAGCCGTCGGCAGTGTCGTCGCCACACACGAGCAGCATGTATTTCATGGGTCCTCCCGGTCCTCGATGAGCTTCCTACACCCCACCGACGAACGCGACCGAGCCGGATCGACACCCCGCGAAGAAAAAACACGCATCCAAAAACCACGCGTCCAAAAACACGGAGAGGCCGGGGCACCGGCCCGACCTCTCCCGTACGACCCGTACGACTTACCTGCTACGCGGTGGCGGCCTGCACCGAAGGCTCCCCCGCCCCCACAACCGCGCGCTCGGTGTTCTTGCGGACCAGCAGCAGGGTGACCACCGCGCCCAGCAGTGAGGCGCAGCCGCAGATCACCACACCGACGGCCATGCCGTGGCCGAGCGCGGTCTGCGCGGCGGCCTTGGCCTGCGCGCTGCCCGCGTTCACGACCGCAAGGGGACCGGCCGCCTTCTCCATGCCCGCGTCGGCCCCGCTGAGCTTGCCGACGAGGGCGGAGGACGCGAGGCTCATCGCGATGGTGGAGATCACGGCCGGGCCAAGGCCCTGCCCGAACTCGCGGACCAGGCTGGTCGCGCCGCTGGCCATGCCGGTCATGTTGATCGGTACGGCGTTCACGGCGGCGGAGGTCAGCGAGGACACCACGCAGATGAAGCCGATGCCGAGCAGCAGCACCGGGCCGATGAAGGCCGCCAGGGAGGTGGTGGTGATGGGCAGCGCGGCGATCCAGAACTGTCCGGCGGCCATGGGCAGCAGCCCGCCCATCAGGAGCCAGCGGGCGTCGATCTTCGTGAGCATCCGGCTGAGCACGGGTGCCAAGAGCAGCGGGATCAACTGCAGGATCACGAACGGCATTCCGGCCCGCAGGGCGCTGAGGTGCATCACCGCGCCGAGGCGGATCGAGACGCAGTAGGCGGTGCCGATGAAGCCGAACATGCCGGCCAGCGCGACGACGGCCGCCGCCGCGAACGACGGGATCTTCAGCAGGTCGAGGTTGAACATCGGCGAGGCCGCGCGGGTCTCCGCGACGACGAACCCGGTGAGTGCGACGGCCGCCAGGGCCAGCGAGCCGACGATCGCCGCGCTGCCCCAGCCTCGGTCGCCGCCCTCGATGATGCCCCAGAGCAGGGCGGTGAGGCCGACGGCGATGGTGATCTGCCCGGGCCAGTCCAGCGCGCGGCCTTCAGGGGCCTTGGAGTCGGTGACGAGCTTCCAGGAGGTGACCGCGACGACGAGACCGAGGACGACCGGCGGCACGAACGCCCAGCGGAAGTCGGCGACCGTGGCGAGGATCCCGGAGGACAGCGGGCCGAGCGCGGAGGCGAGGGAGATGGACAGCGCCCAGGTAGAGACGGCTTTCGCCCGGTCCTTGCCGTCCGGTGTGGCCGCCGCGATGACCGCGAGGGAGCTGGGGAACAGGGCGGCGGCGCCGATGCCGGCCAGGGCCTGCCCGGTCCACATCATGGTGATGTTCTGCGAGGTGGAGTTGAGGAGTTCACCGAGCGCCAGGACGATCCCGCCGAGCACCAACAGCCGCTTGCGTCCGAAGAGATCGCCCACCACACCGAAATTCAGTTCCAGAATCGCGGTGGGGAGAATGAAGGCCGAGGTGACCCAGGCTACTTGGGAACCCGATGCGCCGAATGCGGCCTGAATTTCTCCGTTGATGGGCGAGGGAACGGTAATGCACAACTGTGCCGCCGCGACCGCGAGACAGCATGCTATGAGTGTTCCGGGGTCCAGTCTTTTCAAGGAGGTCGAATCCGTCATCGTGCGTGCCCTCACTCTGCGTTTTTCTCTATGAGTTCGATGAGATTTCCCTCGGGGTCACTGACCCAGGCCATGCGCACTCCGGGCTCGGGGGACGGACCGGGTGCCATGACCTCGCCCGCGCCATGGGCCATCAACGCGCCGTGGACGGGGTCGAGTTCGGGGGTGGTGACCGCGAAGTGCCCGTATCCCTCGGTGAGGGCGGCGGTCAGCGGGTCCGGCGCGCGAAGGCCGGGGGCGGAACCGGGTCTGGCGAGCAACTCGATCCGCCAGCCCCGCGGATGCTCCAGGACGACACCGCGCAGACCGGGCCCTTCGAGGTGGAACTCGAAGACGGTCTTGAGCCCGAACGCGCCCTGGTACCAGGCGACTTGTGCCGCCAGATCCCTTACGTTGACGCCCACATGGTCGAGTCGGGTGGTCACGGCGGCTCAGCCCGCCATCGCGCTGTCGCCGCCGTCGACCATGAGGTTGGCGCCGTTGACGAAGGCCGCCTCGTCGGAGCAGAGAAAGGCGGCGACCCGTGCGATGTCCTCGGGCTGCCCCACCCGCCCGACCGGGATACGCGCCTCCAACTGGGCCTTGGGGCCTGCCGGATCGTCGAGGAAGGGCGCGGTGGCGGAGGTGCGGGTCATGCCGGGCGCGATGGTGTTGACCCGGATGCGGTGCGGGGCGCCGGCCGCGCACAGGTGCAGGCTCATCGCCAACACCCCACCTTTGGCGGCCCCGTGGGGCACCATCGGCATGAACGGCGCCCCGCGTACGGCGGCCACGGACGCCACGTTGAGAACGGCCCCGCCACCGCGTGAGATCAGATGCGGCCAGGCGGCCTGGGTGCAGAAGTAGGGGATGTCCAGCTCGTTCTTGATGGTGAAGTACCAGTCCTCGGCGGGCATCGTCCCGAACGGGCCGTTCCGCAGCGCGGAGGCGTTGTTGTAGAGGATGTCGATCCCACCGAAGGCCGCGATCCCGGCCTCGATCCACTCCCGGGCGCCGTCTTCGGTGGACAGATCCACGGGTGCGAGGGACCGCATGATTCCGCCGCCCTTTTCGACGAGTTCCACGGTCTCGGCCGCGCTGTCCACGTCGATGTCACAACCGAAGACTTCAGCACCCTCCGCAGCGAATACCAGTGCCGCGGCCCGCCCTATTCCAGCCCCCGTTCCACTGATGAAAGCGATTTTCCCGGCCAGTCGACCCATGATTGCCAAGTCCCTTGTCCCGTGCCGCCGTGGTGCGGTGGTGGCAGCGTAGGTACGGCCATTGGCGAGAACAAGAAATGGGTCAACGAAGGGCCATCGGGGGTTCGTATGGCTGGTATGAGGCGGGAAGCCGGAAACTCCTCACAGGTTCACGGCAGGATGTCCCCATGAGCACCGACGACCAGTCCCGGCTGATGCGCGCCAACCAGGCGAACTGGGACGCCCGCACCCCCGTCCACCTCGCCAGCCGCTTCTACGGCCTCGACGGCGACCCGGACCCGGCCCGCTGGTTCGCCGCCTTCGAGTGGGACGACCTCGGCGAGCTGACCGGCCGTGACGTGCTCCACCTCCAGTGTCACCTCGGCACCGAGACCCTCGCGTTCGCACAGCGCGGGGCGCGTGCCACGGGCCTCGACTTCTCCGAGGCGTCCGTCGCGGCCGCGAACGACATCGCGGCGAAGGCGGGCCTCGACGTCGACTACGTACAGGCGAACGTGTACGACGCCGTAGCGGCCCTGGGACAACGGCAGTTCGACGTCGTGTACACCGGCAAGGGTGCCCTGTGCTACCTGCCCGACCTACCACGCTGGGCGGACACGGTCGCCCAACTCCTGCGCCCCGGCGGCCTGTTGTACATCGTCGAGTTCCACCCCCTGCTCAACTCCCTCGGCCCGAAGCCGGCTCCGGGCGAAGGACCGGAACTCCTGCTGCGCCACGACTACCTGGGCGGCGGGGGCCCGGTGCACCGGGACGCGACGTTCACGTACACCGACGGCCCGGCTGTGGCGGGCGCGACCGACAGCTACGAGTGGATGCACGGAATAGACGAAGTCATCAACGCGTTGACGACAGCGGGACTGAACATCCGGCACCTTCGCGAGAGCGACGAACTGCCGTGGCCGCGCTGGCCGCAGATGGTCCGGACCGAGACCGGCTGGTGGTGCCTGCCCGAGCCCCGGATCCCCCTCCTGTACGGCCTCCTGGCAAGTCGCTGAGCCCTACGTCACACCCAGAACCGCACCGGGTGTGCTACGGTGCGGTCAGCACTTGTGTACGCCCCGTTGTGGGCGCCGGTGCAGATCTGATTTCACCTTCGCCGAACAGCCCGTCGATCTCCGACCGGCACACCGGCTTCTCCACACCACTTCGTGACCGGCGTCTTTCCGCCGTACCCGAGGTGATGTTCCCCGCCGCCCCGAGGAGCGCCAGTTCGCCCTCCGCCCGCGGCTTCTCCCCCTTCCTTCCGCATGACACACCACAAGCACATGCACTCGTCCTTGAAAGGACCACCCATCATGACCACCACACTTGAACCCCCAGTACAGGAACAGCCCCGCATCCAGACCGCCACCGGCGTCCTCGACATCGACGGCAACGGGAAGGGGCACCTGCGGGCGCTGAACTGCCAGTCCTCGCCCACCGACCTCCAGGTCTCCCCCGCGCTGATCCGCCGTCACGGCCTGCGCAAGGGCGACCTCGTGGAAGGCGTCCGCGGCGGCCAACGCGCCCTGACCGAGGTCGCGTTCGTCAACGGGCACACGCCCGCCGAACTGCGCGGCCGACGCCACTTCCGCGACCTCACCCCGCTGCACCCGCGTGAGCGGCTGCACCTCGAACACCCGGCGGCCGGCCTGACCGGACGCGTCGCCGACCTGATCGCCCCCGTCGGCAAGGGCCAGCGCGGCCTGATCGTGGCCCCGCCCAAAACCGGCAAGACCGTACTGCTCCAGCAGATCGCGGCGGCCGTAGCCGGAAACCACCCCGAGGCCCGCCTCATGGTGGTCCTGCTCGACGAACGCCCCGAGGAGGTCACCGACATGCGGCGCTCCGTGCGCGGCGAGGTGTACGCCTCCACCTTCGACAAGGCCCCCAAGCAGCACATCGCGCTGGCCGAGCTCGTGATCGAACGGGCCAAGCGGCTCGTCGAGGCGGGCGAGGACGTAGTGATCCTCCTCGACTCACTGACCCGGCTGTGCCGGGCGCACAACAACGCGGCGGCCTCCGGTGGCCGCACCCTCAGCGGCGGCGTCGACTCGACCGCGCTGATCGGCCCGAAGAAGTTCTTCGGCGCCGCCCGCCTGGCCGAGGAGGGCGGCTCCCTCACCATCCTCGCCACCGCCCTGGTGGAGACCGGCTCCCTCGCCGACAACGTCTACTTCGAGGAACTCAAGAGCACCGGCAACATGGAACTCCGCCTCAGCCGCGACCTGGCCTCCCGCCGAATCTTCCCGGCCATCGAGATCACCCCGTCCGGCACCCGCCGAGAGGAACTCCTCCTCACCCAGGCCGAGTTGACGGCGGTACGGGGCCTGCGCCGAGTCCTCCAGAACAGGGACGCCCAGGGCAGCCTGGAAACCCTGCTGGAGCGGATGCGAGAAACCCCGGACAACGCAACGTTCCTACGCCAAATCCAGCCCACGCTGCCTTCAAACTGACGGGGCCGGTCACGCCTTAAGGGGCGCGGGGAACTGCGCGACCAGCCCCCACCGGCCGTCAGACGAATCACTAGCGCATCCGGGTACTGACTCACCCTGCACGGCCCAGCCAACACCCTCTACGGCCCCGCCGTTTCTACGTTTGCGGTATGACAATCGGATTCCCACCCCGGATCACCGTGCCGGCCTGCGCCCTCTGCCTCGCGGGCGTCCTCGCGTTCACCCCGGTCGCGGCGGCAGCAAACACCGGGTCGGATCCCGGCACAGCGGCACCACCCCCCGCGCTCCTGAACCGCCCCGACACCCAGGTCCGCCCACACCCCGGCACACCCCAGGTCCCAGACATCTCCGCCCTGTCATGGCTGGTCGCAGACACCCACACCGGCGAGGTCCTCGCCGCCCACAACGCCCACCGCAAACTCCCACCCGCCAGCACCCTGAAGACACTGTTCGCGCTGACTGTCCTCCCCGTCCTCCCCGGCGGCATCCAACACCGCGTCAGCGAGCAGGACCTGTCCGGCATCGGCGAGGGCAGCAGCCTGGTCGGGGTCGAGGAGGGCCACACCTACCGCGTCGCAGACCTGTGGCGCGGGGTCTTCCTCAACTCCGGAAACGACGCCGTGCACGTCCTGGCCGCCCTCAACGGCGGCTGGGACACCACGGCCACCCGGATGCAGGCCAAGGCACGGGCCCTCGGCGCGCTCGACACCCATGTCATCTCGCCGGACGGTTACGACACCGACGGCCAGGTGTCCTCCGCCTTCGACCTCGCGGTGTTCGGCCGGGCCGGACTGCGCAACGCGGACTTCGCTCGCTACTGCTCAACTGCCGAGGCCCAGTTCCCGGGCGAGGGTTCGTCGTACGGGATCCAGAACACCAACCGCCTACTGACCGGCAACGACGGCGTGGAGCCGTATCCGGGGCTCATCGGCGTCAAGAACGGCTACACCACGCACGCCGGCAACACCCTTGTCGCGGCGGCGCGTCGGGGTGGGCGCTCGCTCGTCGTGACCGTGATGAACCCTCAGGCGGGCGGCGGCTTCACCGTGTACGAGGAGGCGCGCGAGCTGCTCGACTGGGGGTTCGCGGCAGCCGGGCGGGTCGATCCGGTGGGGTCGCTGGACGCGTTGCGGGCCGGGCCGAGGCCGGGTCCCGCGGCCGTACCGGTGGCCGCGGCGGCCGTAGCGGACGAGGGTCCGGGCTGGGCCGAGACCGCCGCGATCGTGGCCGCCGCGGTGCTGGGCGCGGGCGCGGTGGTGGCCGCGATGCGGTTCAAGATCAGGCGGCTCCCGCCGGTCTGACCCGTCGGCAGCCACAGCAGCAGGCCGAGTGTGACCCAGGTGTACGTGTTGCTGCCGAGGAAGCCGTCGATGCCCGAGGAGTCGTCGAACCACAGCCACACCACACTCGTGCACATCACCGCGTAGAGGGCGCCCGCGATCCGCGGGTGCCCGGCGCGGACGAGTACGGCGAAGGCCGGCAGCAGCCACACGAGGTGGTGCACCCAGGTGATCGGGCTGATCAGACACGCGGTCAGCCCGGTCAGCGCGAACGCGGCCGTCCAGTCCCCGACGACGATCGCACGGCGCGCTCGCACCACCCACACGGCCAGTACAAGCACGACGACCGTCGCCCACAGCGGGCGGCCCGTCTCGCCGAGCCGGGCCAGGACGCCTTGCAGGGACTGGTTGGAGACGTAGTCGAGGCGGCCCACCCGGGTCGTGTCCCACAACGCGTCGGTCCAGTAGAACTTCGACGCGTCCGGGACCACCAACGCCGCGAGCCCGGTCGCCCCGAGCGCCACAGCCGTCGCCACCGCGGCGGCTTTCCAGCGTCTGGCCAGCAGCAACAGGGCGATGAACAGCGCCGGCGTGAGCTTGATCGCCGCCGCGAGGCCGATGCCGACGCCCGCCCAGCGGCCCCTCCCGGTGGACAGGAGCCAGCCGTCGCCGAGGACGAGGGCCAGCAGCAGGATGTTCACCTGCCCGAAGCTGAAGGTGTCGCGCAACGGCTCGAACAGCGCCAGCCCGCAGGCCACCAGCGCCCACCCGAACCAGCCGTAGCGCCGCCACCCGGGCCCGGCCAGGATCCGAAGGACTACGCCGAGAGCCGCCAGGTTGAGCACCAGCGCGCCGACGATCGCGGTGCCGAGACCGACGTACGCCATCGGGGCCATGCTGACGGCGGCGAACGGCGGGTAGGTGAAGCCGTACGTCGTCCCCGGCACCTGGTAGTCGTAGATCCGGCCGCCGTGGTGGAGCCAGGTGTGGACAGTGCCGTAGTAGACGCGCAGGTCGAACCAGTCGCGGAGCAGGGGGACGGTGGCCGTGAAGACGGTGACGGTCGCGGCGAGGGTCAGTACCAGGAGGAGTCGGCCGCGGTCGGTGTGGAGTGTTCTCATGCCGTACGTCCCAGGGCCGGGGCCTCGGCCGCCTGGCGGGCCTGCCAGAGGACGACGATCGCGAGGACACCGCCGGAGACGGCCAGCACGAGTTGTCCGATGTCGGCGGGGCCGCCGCTCGGGAGGACGGCGAGGGCGAGGACTCCCGTGACGGCGGCCACCCGGTGTCGTACGGACGTGCTCGGCGCGGCGGCGGCGATGAGAAAGAGGCCCCACAGGGCGTACCAGGGGCGGATCGCCGGGCCGAAGGCGGCGACGACCGCGAGGCTCAGGCCGAGGGCGTAGACCGGGCTGGGGCGCAGGCGGAACCATATGGCGAGGATGGCCGCGCCGGTGACCGCGAGTCCGAGGGCGTGCCAGGCCGGGACGGCGAAGGGCGCGAGATCGCTGCCGAGGTGTTTCAGCAGGGCGCCGGTGGCACGGCCGAGGAGGCTGGTGAGGGCCCAGTTGTGCGCCGAGACGGGTGTGTCGAGGGCGCCTATCCAGCCGTAGCCCGTGCCCGCGACGGCGGTTGCCGCAACCGTGGTGGCGGCGGACGCGACGACGGTCGTCGTGACGGCCTTCGCCGGGCGATGGCCCGCGCGGATCTGGAGCAGCACGACCGCGGCGAGACCGAGCGCGGCCGGTGCCTTGACCAGAGCGGCGAGCGTGACGAGTACGGCGCCCAGGATCGGCCAGCGGCCCAGGGCGGCGACCAGGCCGATGCCGAGCAGGCCGAGCATGATCGCGTCGTTGTGGGCGCCCGCGACGAGATGGAGCAGGACGAGCGGGTTGAGGGCGCCGAGCCAGAGCGCGGCGGCCGGGTCGGCGCCGCTGTGCCGGGCGAGCCGGGGCAGCGCGGCGGCCATCAGGCCCACTCCGAGGAGGGCGACGAGCCGCATCCCGAAGAGCCCGGCGGGGAGTTCGCCGCGGGTCAGTCCGGAGAGCGCCGAGGCCATCGCGAGGAACACCGGGCCGTACGGCGCGCCGGTGTGCTGCCACAGCGGGGCGACCTCGTCGGCGAGGGGACCGCCGAGCGCGGCGGGGCCGTGCGCGTAGACGTCCATGTGGGCGTCGACCATGGCGCCCTGCGCGAGGTAGCTGTACACGTCCCGGCTGAACAGCGGCGGCGCGAGCAGCAGCGGGGCCGCCCACACGGCGAGGACCAGGAACAGGGAGCGCGGGGTGGGCGGTTCGGCGCTGCGGACCAGCTTGCCCAGCAGCAGCCACGCCGCTATCAGCAGGACGACACCGAAGTAGACCCCGACCAGCCCGAGCGCCGCCTGCGCGGAGGCCGGCGAGAAGAGGTCCGCGGCCGGGAGCGCTCCGGCCGTCTCACCGCCCAGGGCGAGCACGGCGGTACCGGCCAGGCCGAGTACCTGGCAGCGGCGGAGATCGACGGGAAAAGCCATGGCCAACACTCGGTCAGCGTGTCAACGCCGGATGGCGGGAAAGCGACGTGCCGCTCTCCGGACGGCGGCCTGCGCGTGACCTCCGTGTGATCGGGCCTCGGTACCGATGAATTCGAGGTGCGGTCAGAACACCGAGACCCCGGTGAGTGTCGTGAAGCGGTCCAGGGCGGCGACCCCGGCGACCGAGTTCCCCCGTTCGTCGAGTCCCGGGCTCCATACGGCGAGGGTGCAGCGGCCGGGGACGATCGCGATGATGCCGCCGCCCACTCCGCTCTTGCCGGGCAGGCCCACCCGGTAGGCGAACTCGCCCGCCGCGTCGTACGTCCCGCACGTCAGCATCACGGCGTTGACCTGCTTGGCCTGGGTGAGGGTGAGCAGCCGGGAGCCGTCGGCGCGGCTGCCGTGCCGGGCCAGGAAACCGGCGGCGAGGGCGAGATCGGCGCAGGACGCCATGACCGAGCACTGCCGGAAGTACTGGTCGAGGAGGACGGGCACCTCGTTGTCGATGTTGCCGTAGGACTTCATGAAGTGGGCGAGGGCCGCGTTGCGGTCGCCGTGCGCGGACTCGGAGGCGGCGACTTCCTTGTCGAAGTCGAGGGACGGGTTCCCGCTCTCCGCACGCAGGAAGGCCAACAGCTCTCCGGCCGCGTCTCCGGTACGGGTCTGGAGCCGGTCGGTGACGACGAGCGCGCCCGCGTTGATGAACGGGTTGCGCGGGATGCCGCTCTCGTACTCCAGCTGGACAAGGGAGTTGAAGGGGTTGCCGGAGGGCTCGCGGCCCACGTGCTCCCACAGTTCGTCGCCCTCGCGGGCCAGGTCGAGGGCGAGGGTGAAGACCTTGGTGATGGACTGCGTGGAGAACGGCTGCCGCCAGTCCCCCACGCCGTACACCGTGCCGTCCAGCTCCGCCACGGCCATGCCGAAGCGGCGCGGGTCGCAGGCCGCGAGCGCCGGGATGTAGTCGGCGGCCCGGCCACGGCCGGGCATCCGCTCTATCTCACCGGCGATGCGCTCCAGGACCGGCTGGAAGGTCATCGATGGGGACATGATCACCATTGTGCCTCCGGGCGGGTCCTGGTGCGCGTGGGCGGATCAGACGGCTACGGGTCCGCTGCCGGCCAGGACCTCGGGCCGCAGCAGGGCGGCGAGTGTCTCGGCGGGCAACAGGCCCTTCTCCAGGACGAGTTCGGCCACACCCCGGCCGGTGGCGAGGGCCTCCTTGGCGATGTCGGTGGCGGCCGTGTACCCGATGTGCGGGTTGAGCGCGGTCACCAGGCCGATGGAGTTCTCGACGCTCGCGCGCAGCGCCTCGGTGTTGGCGGTGATGCCGTCCACGCACCGCTCGGCGAGCGTGAGGCAGGCAGCCCGCAGATGCGTGATGCTCTCCGACAGCGAGTGCAGGATGATCGGCTCGAACGCGTTGAGCTGGAGCTGTCCGGCCTCGGCGGCCATCGTGATGGTGACGTCGTTGCCGATCACCTCGAAGGCGACCTGGTTGACGACCTCGGGGATCACCGGGTTGACCTTGCCCGGCATGATGCTCGAACCGGCCTGCACCGGCGGCAGGTTGATCTCCCCGAGCCCCGCACGCGGCCCCGAGGACAACAGCCGCAGGTCGTTGCAGCTCTTGGAGAGCTTGACCGCAACGCGCTTGAGCACACCCGACATCTGCACGAACGCCCCGCAGTCCTGCGTGGCCTCGACCAGGTTGGCCGCCGTCACCAACGGCAGCCCGGTGATCTCCGAGAGATGCCGCCGAGCCGACTCCGCATACCCGGCAGGCGCGTTGAGCCCGGTCCCGATGGCCGTGGCCCCCAGATTGATCTCATGGATCAACTGGACAGCCTCGTCAAGACGTTGACGATCCTCGTCAATCATGACCGCATACGCCGAGAACTCTTGACCGAGCGTCATCGGCACCGCGTCCTGCAACTGTGTACGGCCCATCTTGAGCACGTCACGAAACTCAACAGCCTTACGGGCGAAGGCGTCCTGCAGTACAGACATTGACGCGATCAACCCATGTACGGCAAAGACGGTCGCTATCTTGACGGCGGTCGGATACACGTCATTGGTTGACTGACCGAGGTTGACGTCCTCGTTCGGATGCAGGTACTGATACTCACCCTTGCCATGCCCCAGCAACTCCAACGCCCGGTTCGCGACAACCTCGTTGGCGTTCATGTTGGTCGAGGTACCGGCCCCACCCTGGACGACGTCCACGACGAACTGGTCGTGCAGCTTCCCGTCCCGAATCTCCTGGCAGGCGGCGACAATCGCGGCCGTCTTCTCCGCCGAGAGCAGCCCCAACTCCTCATTGGCGAGAGCGGCGGCTTCCTTCACGGCGGCAAGAGCATTGATCAAGTGCGGGTAGATGGAGATCGGCGTCCCGGTGATAGGGAAGTTCTCCGTGGCCCGCAGGGTGTGAACACCCCAGTAGGCATCACCGGGTACATCCCGATCCCCGAGCAGATCATGTTCGCGACGGGTAATGGCAGACATGGGTCCCTCTTCCAACAGCGTTCAGGTGTTTTTTAGGGGCGCGGGGCTGTGTCGATATGCGGCTCCGCCGCGCGGGCGCGACCAGCCACAACGGACCCGCAGCGACCCAACAACCGATCTAGGCACACGCAGAAAACGGCAACACCGGGTCCAAAGCCCGCACAGGCCGAACACACCCCACCGGCTCGCCACCACCGAGCAACGGCTCCCCCGCAAACTCTGTGAGCAGCCCCTCCTCAACCCCGGCCCGAACAAGCGCAGCCGCAGCGACAGGCACTCGCGCCCGATTGGCCCCGTCCGACACCTTCACAGCAACAGCCCGCCCATCAGGCAACGCAGCAACCTGAACCCCTTCGAACCCGTCCTTGGCCAACAGCCCAGGAACGGCCCGCATCAACGCAGCCACATCCCGCCCCGCCCCGGACGCCATCTCCGCATAGTCCCGCATCGCATCAGCAACCCGCGCCTCAGGCGTACCCGGCGCCGCACTCACGATCCGTGATACACCCCGCGCAAGCCCATGCAGGGAGATGGAGAACAAAGGGGCCCCGCACCCATCCACACTCACCCGAGCGATCCGCTGCCCGGTGAGATCCTCGACGATCTCCGCGATGGCCTGCTGAAGCGGATGCTCAGGAGAGAGATAGTCGTCCAGGGACCACCCGTTGAGCTTCGACACGTAGAGCATCGCCGCATGCTTCCCGGAACAGTTCTGCGCAAGCCGGGACGGCGCCCGCCCCTCCCGCACCCAGGCATCCCGCACGACGGGATCGAACGGCAGGTCAGGAACGTTGCGCAGCGACTCCTCCGTGAGCCCGGCGAGTTCGAGGATCCGCCGAGCCCCGGCGAGGTGACGCTCCTCGCCGGAGTGACTCGCGGCGGCGAGCGAGAGCAGCTCACCGTCGAGCGGCAACCCGGCCCGCACCATGGCGACGGCCTGCACCGGCTTGATCGCCGAGCGCGGATAGAACGCCGCCTCGATGTCGCCGATCTGGAGCTGGACCTGGCCGTCGGCATCGAGGACGACGACGGAACCGTAGTGGATGCCCTCGATCATTCCGCCGCGTATGAGGTGGGCGACGGGTGCGTGGAGGGGTTCACGGATGAGGGGTGGGTCCGCGAGGGAACTGCTGTACATCATTGCCTGTCGGGGTCAGGACGACGTGGGTCTCACGCGTCGGGTGCGGTGGAGGACGTGCTGGCCACGCGGCGGCGGACGGCGAACCATCCGGCGACGAGCGCGGCGGCGATCAGCGGCAGACAGAGCACAGTGGTGCGTCCGGCGCCGCCGTCGGCGTACATGAGGACCAGGACGGAGGCGAGGAAGGCCAGCGTCACGAGTTCGGTCCAGGGAGAGCCCGGCAACCGGTAGCTGGGGCGGGTCAGTTCGCCCTTTTCGGTCTTCTTCCAGAAGAGGAAGTGGCAGAGCATGATCATGCCCCAGGTGGAGAGGATGCCGATCGCCGCGAAGTTGAGGACGATCTCGAACGCGTCCGCCGGGACCACGAAGTTGAGGCCGACGCCGAGGACGCAGATGCCGCTGGTGAGCAGGATGCCGCCGTAGGGGACCTGGCTGCGGCTCATGACCGAGGTGAACTTGGGGGCGGAGCCGGACATGGCCATGGAACGGAGGATGCGGCCGGTGGAGTACAGGCCGGAGTTGAGCGAGGACATGGCCGCGGTGAGGACGACGAGGTTCATGACACCGCCGGCCGCCGGGATACCGATGTTCGACAGCACGGTCACGAAGGGACTCTGGCCCGCGCTGTACTTGTTCCACGGCAGCAGCATCGACAGCAGGACGACCGAGCCGACGTAGAAGAGGCCGACGCGCCACATGATCGAGTTGATCGCCTTCGGCATGATCTTCTCGGGGTTCTCGGTCTCTCCGGCGGCGACGCCGACCAGTTCGACGGAGGCGTAGGCGAAGACGACGCCCTGGATGATCAGGAGCATGGGCAGCAGGCCGTTGGGGAAGATGCCGCCGTTGTCGGTGATCAGGGACGGGCCGGGGGTGGTGCCGTCGACCTGGTGCTGGGTGACCAGCAGGAAGATGCCGATGAGCATGAAGACGACGAGCGCGCTGACCTTGATGATCGCGAACCAGAACTCCAGCTCGCCGAACATCCTCACCGAGATCAGGTTGACCGTGAGGACCACGGCGAGCGCGATCAGGGCGATCACCCACTGGGGGATGTCGGAGAACATGCTCCAGTAGTGGGTGTAGACGGCCACGGCGGTGATGTCGGCGATGCCGGTGGTGGCCCAGTTCAGGAAGTACATCCAGCCCGCTATGTATGCGCCTTTCTCGCCCAGGAATTCGCGGGCGTACGACACGAAGGCGCCGGACGAGGGCCGGTACAGGACGAGTTCGCCCAGGGCGCGTACGACGAGGAAGGCGAAGAGGCCGCAGACCGCGTACGCGATGAACAGGGAGGGGCCGGCGTCGGCGAGGCGGCCGCCGGCGCCGAGGAAGAGGCCGGTGCCTATCGCGCCGCCGATGGCGATCATGTTGACGTGCCGGGACTTCAGGGACTTGCTGTAGCCCGCGTCGCCGGCGTCTACATGGCCGGATCGTTTCTGCACGCTGTCGTGCAGGGACTGCTCGCTCACGCCTCGGGTCCGCCTTCCTTGGGGGTGTTCGTGCGCGCGGGGCGCACGATGTCGGTGAGGGTCGTCTCGACCCGGTCGAGGTGGTGGGACATGGCCTCGACGGCGTCCGGCTCGCTGCCGTCGATCAGCGCCTCGACGATCGCCCGGTGCTCGCGGTTGGACTGCTCGCGCCGGCCGCCGAGTTCGTTGAGGAACGCGGACTGCCGGGCCAGCGCGTCGCGGATCTCCTCGATGACCCGGCGGAACACCGGGTTCTGAGCGGCCTCCGCCACCGTGAGGTGGAAGAGGGTGTCCATCGCGACCCACGCGGTGGTGTCGGTCTCCCGTTCCATGCGGTCCAGGAGGTGGGCCAGGTGGTCCAGGTTCTCCGGGGTGCGGCGCAGCGCCGCGTACCCGGCCACCGGGATCTCGACATGGCGGCGCACTTCCAGCAGGTCGCTGGCCGCGTAGTCGCCGAAGGTGGGGTCCTCCACGGCGTTGGCCACCACGAAGGTGCCCTTGCCGGTCTTGGAGACGGTCAGTCCCATGGTCTGGAGGGCACGAAGGGCCTCGCGGAGCACGGGCCTGCTGATCTCCAGGGTGCGGCAGAGCTCCGCCTCGGAGGGGAGCTTGTCGCCGATGGCGTAGTCGCCGCGCTCGATGGCGCCGCGGAGGTGGACAAGCACCGCTTCCATGGCGCTGACGCGCCGCGGCCCGACTCCACCTGTCTGGCTGTCTGACAGGTTCACGGACGTGATCCTGCGGGTGGCGGGACAGTGCTGTCAAGCGATCGGAAAAGAAAGACTCAGCGGGCGCGAAGCCTGAAAATCCGGCTTCACGCCCGCTGTGATGATCGTCCGCACGGTGCCAGTGACCGTCAGCTGTTGAGCACACCCGTGCCGAGCAGCCCGAACAGCAGCAGGCCGATGATGATCCGGTAGATCACGAACGCGTTGAAGGAGTGCTTCGCGACGAACTTCAGCAGCCAGGCGATGGAGGCGTAGGCGACCACGAAGGACACGATCGTGCCGACGGCCAGCGGAGCGGCGCCCACGCCCGCACCCAGCGCGTCCTTCAGCTCGTAGATGCCGGCGCCGGTCAGCGCGGGGATGCCGAGGAAGAAGGAGAGCCGGGTCGCGGCGACGCGGTCCAGGTCGAGGATCAGACCGGTGGACATGGTGGCGCCGGAGCGCGAGAAACCGGGGAAGAGCAGCGCGAGGATCTGCGAACTGCCCACCAGCATCGCGTCCTTGAAGGTGGTGTCGTCCTCACCGCGCTTGTGCCGACCCATCTGGTCGGCCACCCACATGACACCACTGCCGACGATCAGCGAGGCGGCCACCACCCACAGCGAGCCGAGCGGCCCGTCGATGAGCGGCTTCGCGGCCAGGCCCACGATCACGATCGGGATCGTCGCGTAGATCACCCACCAGGCGAACTTGTAGTCGTGGTGATAGCGCTCCTCACGATTGCGCAGGCCACGGCCCCACGCGGTCACGATCCGCACGATGTCCTTGAAGAAGTACACGAGGACGGCGGCGATGGCGCCGACCTGGATGACTGCCGAGAACCCGACGACGGAGTCGTCGTCGACGGGGATGTTCATCAGCCCCTCGACGATCTTCAGATGGCCGGTCGAGGAGACCGGAAGGAACTCGGTCACCCCCTCGACGACTCCGAGGACGGCGGCCTGACCGACGCTGATGACGCTCATGAGATCCAGTTCTTGGGAGTTGGTCGACAGTGCTGTAGACAATAGCGCCGGGAACGGTCCTGCCCAGACACGGGAGCTGCCCGAACCCTTACGTCCACAGGGCCTGCGCGATCGACACCCCGACAAATGCCGCACCGAGGCCTGCCGTCACGCTGCCGACGACGTTGGCGGCAGCGTAGAGCCCCGCCCCTGTCTCGGTCAGCCGCAGTGTCTCGTACGAGAAGGTCGAGTACGTCGTCAGGGCCCCGCAAAGCCCTGTCCCGATGACGAGTTGGAGATGCGAGCCCGCCGCACCGGCGGACACCGCACCGGTCAGCACGCCGAGGATCAGACAGCCGGAGACGTTCACGGCGAAGGTGCCCCAGGGGAACACGGAGTCGTGCCGGGTCTGCACCGCGCGGTCGGTGAGATAGCGGAGCGGAGCACCGACCATGGCTCCCGCGACGACCAGCACCCAGTTCACAACGACCTCTTACCTTTCCGGCCCGAATCACCGGAGTCGTCCGCGCGGCCCACGTACCGGATGACCTCGCACTCGTCGAGGATCACCAGCCCCTCGCCGACGAGTTCGTCGAGCTCCGGCAGGAACGCCCGTACGCGCTCCTCGGTGTCCACGATCACGATCGCCACCGGCAGGTCCTCGCTCAGCGACAGCAGCCTTGTGGTGTGGATCAGGGAGGAGGCGCCGAAGCCCTCGATGCCCCGGAAGACGCTGGCGCCGGCAAGACCGGCCGCGTGCGCGCGGTGCACGATCTCCGTGTAGAGGGGCTTGTGGTGCCAGGTGTCGTTCTCGCCGATGAAGACGGTCACGCGCAGGGCGCCGCCGGTCAGCCTGGTCATCGTTGCCTCCGCTTCAGGACACGACGGACCGTCGTCGCCCCGAGCCACACGGCCGCGAGCGCCGCGATCAGGGTCGCGGCGAGATAGGCCAGCGCGGTGCGGGGATGGCCCGCGTCCACCAGTTTCTGGATGTCGACGGCGTACGTCGAGAAGGTGGTGAAGCCGCCGAGCACACCGGTGCCGAAGAACGGCCGCACCAGCCTGTGGGCGGCCCACACATCGGTGACGACCACCATGAACACGCCTATCACGGCGCACCCGACGACGTTGATCCCGAAGGTCGTCCACGGGAAACCGCCGCCCTGCGCGGGCCACCGGAGCGAGGCCGCGTACCGGGCCACGGCCCCGATCGCGCCGCCGAGCGCGACCACCGCGACGACGGGGCCCTGACCACGCCAGACGGACGGGCGCGGCGCCTGGGACCGGGCGCGGAGACTCTCGGCTTCGGGGGCTGACATGGCCGTACGTCTCCTACTCGTCGGGGGCCCTGAGGGCACACGCCACTACAAGTAGGGACCGTTGGCGGCACCTCTGCCGCGGTTCGGGTACGGCGGGCCCCACCGCCGCGCCGCGAGAGGTGATCGCGGCCGGGCATCAGGGTAACGCCGGGGGCCTGCCGGGGTCACTTCGGGACGGGCGGCTCGCACAGCGCGATCCCGCGCTCCCACACGCTGCCCAGCACCAGGTGCCCGGCGGCCTCGCACACGCTGGTGGCCATCCGGTACGACGAGCCGCGCGCGGCGAGGTGATGGACGACGGCTCCGTCGTCGTCGAATGCCATGGCTCCGATCGTGCCGGTGGGCCGGAAGGGCATGTGCACGGCGACACGGGCCGCGGCCTGCCGTACGGCGGGTGAGGCCTGGTGGAGGAGTTCGAGCGGCGCGACGCGCGGGCCGGCCAGCGCCACCCAGATCGGCCCGTCCGGGCCGCCGCGCCAGAGGTTGTCGGGCATTCCTGGGAGGTCGTCGACGAAGCACTCGCCGCGGCCCGCCTTCGGTCCGGTGAGCCAGTAACGGGTCAGACGGCGGGCGCCGGTTTCCGCAACGACCAGGAACGACTCGTCGGCGCTCGAGGCGAGCCCGTTGGCGAACTGAAGTCCGTCCAGGAGGACTTCGGGACTGTCGGCGCCGGGTGCGAGGCGCAACAGCCGTCCCGTGCCGGTGTGTTCGACGATGTCGCCGATCCACTGATCGATCGAGTAGCGGAGGCTGAAGACAGTGAAGTACACGCTGCCGTCCGACAGCGCGACCACGTTGCTGCCGCCCCGCAGCGGCTCCCCCGCCACCGAGTCGGCGAGGACGCGTACGGTTCCGTCCGCCAAATCGACGCGCAGCAGCCCGCGTTCCGCGTCGCACACCAACAGGCCGTCGTCCGGGAGGAGTTCGAGGCCGAGCGGCCTGCCGCCGGTGTCGGCGAGGGTCTCCACCCGGACCGCCTCGGGGTCGGTCAGTCCGTCGAGGCGGAGGATGCGGCCGTCCTCGACGCCGGTCAGCACCCGGCCGCGGGCGTCGGCCACCACGTCCTCCGGGCCACGGCCGCCGATCGCGACGTAACGGCGGGCGAGCAGGGCCTGGGGTCGGTCCACGAAAGCCTCCACGGTTCGGTCCGGCGCGCGTACGCTTGCTGTTCTTCCCGGTCGTCGCGGCGCTCGGTCACGTTTGCCGAGCGTATTGCCGGTGACCCGGATCCCGCTGCCGGTCGGCGAGAAGGGGGCCCTCATGCCATGGACGGCCACCCACCGTGCGGGACGTCCCCGGTGAGACGGGTGCGCGAGCTGTGGCAGGGCCTGGGACTGGCCGAACTCAACCGGCGCGGGAGGGAGTTGGAGCTGCTGCACCGGGCGATGGGGTTCGCGACGCTGGCCCTGGTCACCCTCGCACCGCTGCTGATCGTGGTGGCCGCGGCCGATCCGATCGGGCACGGCGGGTTCGCGCTGTGGCTGGTGGACGGCATGGACCTGTCCGGCCGCTCGGCCCGCGCGCTCACCGACGTGTTCACCCCGCCCCGCAAGGTCATCGGCGCCACCAGCGCGTGGAGCGTGGCGCTGCTCGCGCTGTTCGGCCTGTCCTTCGCGTCGAGCGTGCAGAGCGGCTACGAGCACGTGTGGCGCCCGACCGACGCCCCGTGGCATCGCGTCTGGCGGCGCCAACTGATCTGGCTGGTCATGCTGATGGGCTATCTGTACGCGCAGGTGCAGACCCGCAACGTTTTGGAGGGCACGCCCCGCATCCTGCTCAGCATGGCGGCCGGCCTGCTGTTCTTCTGGTGGGGCCCGCACTTCCTGCTCAACCGCCAGATCCCGTGGCGCTATCTGCTCCCGGGCGCGCTCGCCACGATGGCGGGCCTGGTCGGCCTGCGCTGGTTCTCGTACCTGGTGTTCACCCCGCTCCTGGTCACCAACGCGGTCAGCTACGGCCCGGTCGGCACGGTCCTGGTGGTGGAGTCCTGGCTGGTCGGCGTGGGCTTCGTGCTCTACGGCGGCGCGCTGGTCGGCAGGCTGCTGTGCGAGCGGTTCGGGGACCCGGAGGCGGCGTTCCGCACGGAGCCGGAGACTCCGAAGGGTACGGACGCCGAGCAGGAGGAACCGCCGACGCGTTCCCGGCAGGACAAGGTGTGAGGTCCGCCGGGAGCCGAGGCGGGGCCGGGTCTACCAGCCCTTCTCGAACATCCGGGCCACCTCGGCGATACAGACCTCGTCGCGCCGGTAGTAGGTGCGCAGCCGGATCCGCCGCACCCGCAACAGGCCCATGCCCGCGAGGAGTTCGAGGTGGGTGTCGGCGACCTGGCGGGACACGCCCAGTTTGGCGGCCACGGCCTCCGAGGTGACACCGGTCTCGGGGACGAACCGATGCTCCGGGAAGTGGGCGGCCGGATCTCTCAGCCACTCCAGGATGTCCAACCGTCGCTGACCTGCCGGAGTCCTCAGCATCTCGTGACCCTCCGTCCTGCGCGCCGCTTGCCGCGTGCTCCCACTCTCCCGCAGCCCGGCCCGCCGCGTCCCGGACTCGGTGCCCCTTGTCCGGGACCGACCGTTCCTGTTCGGCACGGCCGTCGCCGCTGGGGCGTGGGGCAACGGGCGGGACCGCCGGGAACGAACTCCGGCTTCCGGAAACGGTGTTGGCCGAACTGCACCGTCGCAGCCGAACAAGAACGTACGCGCGCCGGACGAGGACGTCCCCCTCCACCCGCGGCTCGCGGCTCGCGCGGGCGGAGGGGAGTTCGGGCTCAGCCGTCGAGTCGTACGACCCGCACGGCTCCGGCGGGGACCGCGAGACCGCCCGCGGCGCGTTCGCCGGTCAGCAGCTCGGTGCCGTCGGTGCCGAGCGGCACCTTGACGTCCGAGGCGCTGTGGTTGATCGCGAAGAGGAAGCTGCCCAACTCCCCTTCCCGGCGTACGACTTCGACGTCGTACGGCAGGTCGGCGCGCGGGGTGATCCGGGCGTCCTCGGTCGCCCAGCCGAGCAGGGCGTCCAGGCCGTGGGCGTCGAGCCGGGTCGACACGTACCAGGCGGTGCCCTCGCCGAGGCGGTGCCGGGTGACGGCCGGGTGGTCGGCGGTGAGGCCCTCGGCGTACGTCCACACGGTCTCGGCGCCGTTCGGAACGACGAACTCGGTCCAGACGTCACCGGTGAGTTCCGAGCCGTCGGGTCCGGTGATCCGCACCTGTTGGCCCGCCAGGAGCGGCGAGAACTCCTCCACCGTCAGGCCGAGTACGTCCCGCAGCGCGCCGGGGTAGGCGCCCTCGTGGACGGCGTCGTGCTCGTCGACGATGCCGGAGAAGTAGGAGACGACGAGGGTGCCGCCGTTCTCGACGTACCGCTCCAGGTTGCGGCCGGCCGCCTCCGTCATCAGATACAGCGCCGGTACGACGACAAGGGGATAGGCCGACAAGTCGGCTTCCGGGTGCGCGAAGTCGACCGTGAGGTGGCGGTCGTAGAGGGCCTCGTAGAAGGCGTCGGCGCGCTCGCGAGCATCGTGGTCCTCGCTGGGGCGCCACTCCAGTTTCTGCGCCCACCACGACTGCCAGTCCCATACGACGGCCACGTCGGCCTGCGTGCGCGTGCCGCGTATCTGGCCCAACTCCTCGACGGACGCGCCGAGTTCGACGACCTCGCGCCAGACGCGGGTCTCCGTGCCGCCGTGCGGGAGCATCGCGGAGTGGAACTTCTCGGCGCCGCGCCGGGACTGCCGCCACTGGAAGAACATCGCGCCGTCCGAGCCGCGTGCCACGTGGGAAAGGGCGTTGCGGGCCATCTGGCCGGGGGCCTTGGCGGGGTTGCGGGGCTGCCAGTTGACGCCCGAGGTGGAGTGTTCGAGGAGCAGCCAGGGGGCGCCGCCCGCGACGGAGCGGGTGAGGTCTGCGGCCATCGCGAGGTTGACGTGGGTGCGGCGGCCGTCGGTGATCAGGTAGTGGTCGTTGGTGACGAGGTCGACCTCGCGGCCCCAGGCCCAGTAGTCGACGGACTCGCACTGGCTGAGGGCGGTCATGAAGTTGGTGGTGACCGGGATGCCGGGCGCGAGGCGGTGCAGGATGTCGCGTTCGGCGACGAAGTTCTCGCGCATCGTGGCGTCGGCGAACCGCGAATAGTCCAGCGCCTGGGCCGGGTTGACGGCGGTCGGGGTGAGCCGCGGCGGGTTGATCTGGTCGAGGTCTCCGTAGCGCTGGCCCCAAAAGGCGGTGCCCCAGGCCTCGTTGACGCCGTCGACGGTCTTGTACGTCTTGGTCAGCCAGCGGCGGAAGTGGGCGGCACAGGAGTCGCAGTAACAGGCGGAGACGGGGACGCCGTACTCGTTGAAGACGTGCCACATCGCGAGGGCGGGGTGGGCGCCGTAGCGCTGGGCGAGTTGGGTGGTGATGGTCGCGGCGGCGGCACGGTAGTCGGCGTTGCTGTGACAGATCGCGCCGCGTGAGCCGAACTCGTAACGGGTGCCGTCCGCGGTGACGGGCAGGGCCTCGGGGTGGGCGCGGTAGAACCAGGCGGGCGGGGCGACCGTGGGCGTGCCGAGGTCGGCGCGGATGCCGTGCTCGTGCAGGAGGTCGAGGAGGCGGTCGAGCCAGCCGAAGTCGTACACACCCTGCTCGGGTTCCAGCAGTGCCCAGGAGAAGATCCCGACGCTCACCATGGTGACGCCGGCCTCCCGCATCAGCCGGACGTCCTCCGGCCAGACGCTCTCCGGCCACTGCTCGGGGTTGTAGTCCCCACCGAAGGCGAGGCGGGTGAGGCCCCTGGGTGTGGTCTCCGGCATGGATCTCTCCCGTAGTCGATCATTTGGGAACGTGCACACAGCACGCCCTGGGGCGCGACCCCAACATAACCGCACGCCCGCGACCGCTGACAAGTGTCCTTGACGTTTCTCTGCTGTGAACGCTCCCATACCGGCGCTTCTGGCCCCGGGCCCGGGAGCCGTAGAGTCTTGACCATGACCAATACGGGGGGTCGGCGCAGACCACCGACGATCCATGACGTGGCGCGCGAGGCGGGCGTCTCGCGGGGCACGGTGTCGCGTGTCCTCAACGGCGGGCACTATGTGAGCCCGGCCGCGCAGGAGGCCGTCAACGCGGCCATCCGCAGGACGGGTTACGTCGTGAACCGGCACGCCCGGTCACTGATCACCGGGCGCTCGGACTCCGTTGGCTTCCTGCTGACGGAACCGCAGGAGAAGTTTTTCGAGGACCCGAACTTCAACATTCTGCTGCGCGGCTGCACGCAGGCACTGGCCGCGCACGACATCCCACTGCTGCTGATGCTGGCCGGCACCGAGGACGAGCGCCGGCGCATCACGCGGTACATCACCTCCGGGCACGTCGACGGGGTACTGCTGGTCTCCAGTCACTCCGGGAACCCGGTGGCGGAGGAGCTGAGCGAGGCGGGCGTGCCGCTGGTCGCGTGCGGCAAGCCGATCGGGCTCGGTTCCAAGATCAGCTATGTCGCCGCCGACGACCGGGAAGGCGCCCGTGACATGACCCGGCATCTGCTCTCCCTGGGCCGCCGCCGCATCGGCACGGTCACCGGGCCGCTGGACACCCCGGGCGGTGTCGAGCGCCTCGCCGGTTACAAGGAGGTGCTCGCCGAGGCGGGCATCGAGGTGGACGACCGTCTCGTCGTCTCCGGCGACTACAGCCGGCTCAGCGGCGAGAAGGGTGCCGAGCGGCTGCTCGCCCAAGTCCCGGACCTGGACGCGGTGTTCGTCGCCTCCGACCTGATGGCGCGGGGTGTGCTCACCACGTTGGAGCGGGCCGGGCGGCACGTACCGGAGGACGTGGCGGTCGGCGGTTTCGACGACTCGCCCGCCGCGCTCGCGTCCAGCCCCGAACTCACCACGATGCGGCAGCCGTTCGACCGGATCAGCGCGGAGATGGTGCGGGTGCTGCTGGCGCAGATCGGGGGCGAGGACACGGCGGCGGTGATACTGCCGACGGAGTTGGTGAAGCGGGAGTCGACGTGAACGGGCGGGCTCTCGGGGGGAGTTGAGGGGGCGATCCGCGGACGCGCCCCCTCCCCTCCTCGCGGTCAGGCGGTCGGGTTGAGGATCACGTCGGCCGTGTTGTTCGCGCTGTTCGGGTCGAAGACGGTGGGCTTGTCGGCGTGGGCATGGACGATGACGTGGCCGGTCGCGTCGGGAACGACCCGGTTGATGCGCAGCTGGAACGGGAAGCTGACGTCCGTGCCGGACTTGACCCAGATCGGCAGGGAGCAGGCGAAGTGGCCGATGGTCGAGTCGTCGCCCGGCGAATGGGCACCGCTGCAGTGTTCGGGCACGGTCGTGGCGGTGGTGCCCTCGGGGAGGTAGTAGTCGACCACGGCGACCGGGTCGCCGGAGCCGGCGTTGGCGACCCAGGCCGGGCCGTCGTTGGTGAATCGGATGGCGGTGGTGACGGTGTCGCCGGCCGCGCCGCTCACCTCGGTGCCGTGCGCGGCGAAGTCGGCGGTGTTGTCGGCCTCGATGCTCCAGGCGCGGCCGTTGTCCGAGCTGTCGAGGTCGGTGATGCCGTCGACGGGCTCGACGTCGTAGTCGAACCGGTCGAAGAGCGCGTGGTCGTTGACGGTGAGCCGCAGCGGCGCGGGCAGTTCCACGGTGGCGCCGGGTGCGATGTCGGTGTCGAAGGTGCAGGTCGCGTGCGTCATGGGCATGTATGTGCCGCCGGCGTCCGGCTCGGTGTAGGTGCACTGCGGGTAGCGGGTGACGACGTCGAGGCCGTACGTCGCGTACATCTGCACGGTGAAGCCGCGGGCGGTCTCGTTGCCGGTGTTGGTGACGGCGAACGGCACGGTGAGGTCGGTGCCGGGTGCGACGCCGGTCGTGTCCTGCGGGGCGGCGGTGCCGAGGTCCGGGCCGGAGCGGACGGTGACGGGGGTCTCGTAGCCCTCCGGAGCGGTGAGAGTGCCGTCGGGGCCGCCGGTGGCCTCGGCGGAGTACTCGATCGTGCCCCGCGCTCCCAGGGCGGCGCCGGCGACGGCCCGCACCTTGAGCTGCACCTCGGCGCTGTAGCCCGTGGGCACGTCCCCGGTGTCGCACACCGCGACGGTGCCCGCGCCGTTCGGCGTGCAGGTGTCGGGCCAGACCACCTCGGCGACCCCGGCGAGCCCGGAGATGTCGACGGTCAGGTGTCCGTCCGTCACCGTGAAGTTGTCGTTGTCGTGGTACAGGCCGAGCGCCAGCGTCCGGTACTGCGCAGTGCCGCCGTCCGGAGCGACGGTCACCGTCTGGTCGTACGGCGCCTGGATCCACAGTTGGTCGGTCTGCGGTTCGTCGTCGGCGAAGGCGGCCCCGCTTCCGAGACCGGAGAGGACCAGCGCCCCCACGGCCCCGGCACAAGCTCCGCGACGCAGTAGACGCCCTACGGAGACTGAACTCATGACATCCCCCAGTTGAGACAGCAGAGAGCCCGGCAAATGAGAAGCACCGGGCGGGAGTTGGACCCTCCTCCGGGGCGGATGGTTGTAGGGGGGACGCACGTGGCCCGCCGTGTCGGTACGCCGACAGCCGCCCACAGCGGCGGGAGGCCGCGCTTCCACTTCCGATGCCGAGTTCGACGGCGCCATCCGGTCAGGATTGAAGAAGCCCTCACCTCTCCCCCGCCCTAGCCTGAATTCACCGGCGAAATCCGCCGGACCACGCTTCTCGGAGGAGTTCGCCATGACCGAAGGACTGAACACGATCATCTACCCCGTCAAGGACCTCGACGCCGCGAAGGCCCTGTTCGGCGCGCTGCTGGGGGTCGAGCCGTACGCGGACGAGCCGTACTACGTCGGCTACAAGGCCGCCGGGCAGGACGTCGGTCTCGACCCGAACGGGCACGCCAAGGGCATGACCGGACCGGTGCCGTACTGGACCGTGGACGACATTCGGACACGGCTCGCGGCCATGGTGGAGGCGGGGGCCGAGCTGGTGCAGGACGTCCAGGACGTCGGCGGCGGCAAGCTCATCGCGTTCGTGAAGGACGCGGACGGGAACTTCGTCGGGCTCACGCAGAATCCGGCCGCCTGACGCCGATTCCGTACCGGCCGTCACACCCGGGCCCGCTACTTGCACACGCACTAGTTGCGCACTCAATAAATGACCGGATCAGTGTTACCGTGCGGGTATGGCAGTCAAGACGGCCGGCGCCCGGCAGCTGGAGGAACAGTGGCGGGACATTCTCTCCGTGCACGCGCGGACGATGTGCGAGATCGACCGCGTACTGCACCCGCACGGCCTGGGCGCGAGCGACTTCGAGGTGCTCGACATGCTCGCCTCCGAAGCGCCCGAAGAGGGCGACCACTGCCGGGTGCAGAACCTGGTCGGCCGGGTCCACCTCAGCCAGAGCGCCCTCTCCCGCCTCATCGGACGGCTGGAGAAGGACGGCCTCGTGGAACGCTCCGTGTGCGTCGAGGACCGACGCGGGGTGTGGGTCGCTCTGACACGCAAGGGCCGCGACCTGCACGCGGAGGTGCTCCCTCTCCAACGGGGCGTCCTGGTACGGATGTTGGACGACGACACCCAGGGCTGATCGCCTCCCCGACAGCTCAGCGCAGCAGATCCCGTACGGCCGCGAAGGCCGCCTCGACCGTCGCCGGGTCGGCGCCGGGGCGGGCGAGTGCGCTCATGGGGATCGGGGTGACGGAGGGCAGCCCGTCGTAGGGGGCCAGGCCGTCCGGAGACGTGCCGAACGCGGCGAGCAGCGCGACACCTTGTCCGGTGCGGGCGATGTCGAGGACCCCGGCGAGATAGCCGGCGTCGCCGACCACCGCCGCGGGGACGCCGTGCGCGGCGAGGGTCGAGATCGCGCGGCGGCGGATCGCGCACGGGTCCTCGATGGCGACCAGCGGGACGGGCGCGGGCGCGGCCGGTGGCTGCCAGCCGGGCGTGGCGTGCCAGGTGAGCGGGAGGCCGCCGACCGGTGTGCCCTCGGTGGCGGCGGCCTCGGTGACGTACACCGCGACGTCGACACTGCCGCGTTCCACCGCCTCGACGAGGCGGGCCGAGCGGTCGATGCGGAAGCGGACCCGGCAGCCGGGCCGCACCTCCTGGACGGCCGCGGTCAGCCGTGGCAGGAACTGGTCGGCCGCGTGTTCGGTGGAGCCGATGGTGACGGTGTCGCCGTCCACATCCAGCAGCGTGCGTACGGCCTCGTCGTGCACGGCGAGGATGCGGCGGGCCTGTTCCAGGAGCAGTCGCCCCTCGGGGGTGAACCGGGTGCCGCGCCCGTCCCGCTCGACGATCGGCCGGCCCAGCGTCTTCTCCAGCCTGCGCACATGCTGGCTGACCGCGGACTGGCTCAGGGCGAGGGCCCGGGCCGCCCGGTGGAAGCCGCCGCAGTCGGCGATCGCGGTCAGGCTGCGCAGGGCCACGATGTCGAGGACAGGTTGGGGCATGCCGGTGACGGTAGCCGTTCCACGTCTCGATCCGCATCGATCGCGATAACTGATCGATTTCGATGCGGAATCATCGTTGGACGCGATCGGTCGCGGCCGGTCATGATGGGCGCATGCTGCACACGACCGCTTTCGCTGCCCTTCTGACGCAGCGCCGAGTCATTGACTTCGGCGTGGCGTGCAGCGCGCGCTGTCGTTGACCCACCGCCTTTCCGCGGCACCCTTCCCGAGTTATCGCTGATCACGTCCGCCCTGCGCACTGACACGTGACGGCGGCTCCGGCCTGCTCGCCAATTCCCCCTTGCTCAATTCCCCTCCCCTTTCCCCTCGTTGGGAGTTGTCACCCCATGCCCTCTTCCTCCCTCTCGTCCTGGGACGAACCCGAAGGCCTCGCCGCGCGCGGCACGTTGATCGTGCTGGGCGGGCGGGGCGAACACGGCGGTGTCTACGAGCGGTTCGGCCGCCGGCTCGGCTTCGACGCCTACCGCGTCCGTGCCCTCGGCGACCCGACCGCCGACCCCGCCGTACTGGAGCAGGCCGCCAAGCTGCTCGCCGACGAGTCGCTGCCCGGCCCGAAGGTGCTGGTCGGTTCCGACACGGGCGCGCGCTACGCCCTTCGGCTCGCCGCCGAGCAGACCGCGGGCGTCGACGCGCTGATCCTGGCCGGGCTGCCCACCGGCGCCTGGACAGCGGGGAGTTGGGAGGAGGAGGCCGCGGCGCGCACCGCCTGCCCCACCCATCAAGGGCGGCTCACCAACGACCCCGACTTCCGCCGGGGCGCCATCGGCGAGACCCTCGACCTGCCCGAACCGCGCCTCGACCTGGTGCGCGTCCCGGTCCTGGCCCTGCACGGCAAGGACGACACTATCAGCCCGCTCGACCGGGCACTGAGCGTCTACGACGGTCACCCGGGCGTGCACACGGTCGTCTTCCACGGTGGCCGGCACGACGTCCTCAACGACGCCCTGCACCGCACCGCCGCCGCCACGGTCGTCCTGTTCCTCGAACGGCTCCGGCTGGCCCCCGAGGCATCGGCGACCTCCGAAGTCCGCGAACTGCCCCTGATCGCCGAGGTGTTGACATGAGCAGCCGCGTGACGACCACGGTCCCCGAGCTGGCCGAACTCCTCGGCTCCGAGCGGCCCCCTGTGCTGCTCGACGTCCGCTGGGCGCTGGGCGATCCGCACGGCCGCGACCACTACGCGGACGGTCACATCCCGGGCGCGGTCTACGTCGACCTGGACACGGAGATGGCCGCGCCCGCGAGCCCGGAGGGCGGCCGGCATCCGCTCCCCGACCTCACCGAACTCCAGGAATCCGCCCGCCGTTGGGGCATCGGAGACGGCCGGTCCGTCGTCGTCTACGACGACCTGGGCAACACGGCCGCTGCCCGCGCCTGGTGGCTGCTGCGGTACGCGGGCGTCACCGAAGTGACCCTGCTGGACGGAGCGTTGGGCGCCTGGCGGGCGGCGGGGCTGCCGCTGGAGTCCGGGATTCCCGCCGATCCGGCGCCGGGTGATGTCGTGCTCCGCGCGGGTGCGCTGCCCATCACCGATGCCGACGGGGCCGCCGAACTCGCCGTAACCGGGCTGCTGTTGGACGCCCGTGCCGGTGAGCGCTACCGGGGTGAGGTCGAGCCCGTGGACCCGCGTGCCGGACACATCCCGGGAGCCTTGTCCGCGCCGACCGGGGAGAACCTGGCGGCGGACGGGACCTTCCTGGCACCGGAGTTGCTGCGCAAGCGGTTCGAGGAGCGGGGGGCCGGGGACGCGGCGCGCATCGGCGTGTACTGCGGGTCCGGGGTCACCGCCGCCCATCAGATCGCGGCGCTGGAGATCGCCGGGTTCGAGGCGACACTGTTCCCCGGTTCCTGGTCCGCCTGGTCCGCCGATCCCGCGCGCCCGGCGGCGACGGGAGACCGGCCATGACGACGAAACCACTGGACGCGGCGGTGCTGCCGCAGCAGAAGGAAGTCGTGCCCGCGCCGTCCACCCGGGTCACCATCCGCGGGACCACGAAGGTCAACCGCCGTTTCACCGTGCCCCGTTCGGTGCGCCGGGCCGCCGGACCCGTCGGCCTAGTCCTCCTCTGGTTCCTGACCTCCGCCACCGGGGTGCTCCCCGAGTCCGTGCTGGCCTCCCCCGTCGACGTCATCCGCCAGGCGGTGGACCTGACGAAGAACGGCGAACTGCCCAGCGCCATCGCCGCGTCGGGCCGCCGTGCCGCCATCGGCTTCCTCATCGGCGCGACCGTCGCCCTGGTCCTGTCGCTGGTGGCCGGGCTGTTCCGGCTCGGTGAGGACGTCATCGACTCCTCGATGGGCATGTTCCGGGCGATCCCCTGGGTGGGGCTGATCCCGCTGTTCATCGTCTGGTTCGGCATCGAGGAGACCCCGAAGATCGCGCTGGTGGCGCTCGGTGTGACGTATCCGCTGTACTTCAACATCTACGGCGGCATCCGCTCCACCGACGCCCAACTCGTCGAGGCCGCACGGATGATGGGGCTCGGGCGGTTCGGGCTGATCAAGTACGTGATCCTGCCGAGCGCGCTGCCCGGGGCACTCGTGGGCCTGCGGTACGCGCTGTCCACCGCGTGGCTGGCGCTGGTCTTCGCCGAGCAGGTCAACGCGGACGCGGGGCTCGGCTATCTGATGAGCAACGCCCAGCAGTACTTCCGTACGGACGTCATCGTGCTGTGCCTCGTCGTATACGCGCTGCTCGGGCTGGCCTGCGACTTCGCCGTACGGATCCTGTCGCGTCGGCTGCTGACCTGGCGGGCCAACTTCGAGGGTGAGGCGTAGACATGGCCAACTCCGTTGAGATTCGGGGGCTTTCGCGGGCCTTCGACGGCAACACCGTGCTGCACGAGCTCGATCTGGACATCCGCGAGGGCGAGTTCGTGGCCCTGCTCGGGCACAGCGGCTGCGGCAAGTCGACGCTGCTGCGGATTCTCGCCGGGCTGGATGACGAGATCGGCGGCGAGGTGACGGTGCCCGCGCGGCGCAGCGCGGCCTTCCAGTCGCCGCGGCTGCTGCCGTGGTTGAAGGTGTGGCGCAACGTCGTGCTCGGGCTGCCGGGGCGTCCGGACCGGGCGCTCGCGCTCAAGGCGCTCGACGAGGTCGGCATCGCGGAGCGCGCGACCGTCTGGCCCAAGACGCTGTCCGGCGGTCAGGCCCAGCGGGTCTCGCTCGCCCGTGCCCTGGTCCGTGAGCCCGAACTCCTGCTGCTGGACGAGCCGTTCGGCGCGCTGGACGCGCTGACCCGGGGCAAGGTGCAGGCGCTGGTCGCCGAGCTGTGGCGGCTGCACGGGTGCGCGATCCTCCTGGTCACCCATGACGTGGAGGAGGCGCTGCTGCTCGCCGACCGGGTCCTGGTGATGGACGAGGGCCGTATCGCCCACGAGGTGACCGTCGACCTGCCCCGCCCCCGTGATCTGACCGCCCCCGAGTTCGTGACCCTGCGCGCCCGCCTCCTGAACTGGCTCGGCGTGACCCGCACTTTGGAAGGAACCCCCTCGTGATCCGCAGAATCGCCGCCGCGACCCTGAGCCTGGCCGCCCTGCTGGCGCTGAGCGCCTGCGGCGCCGACTCCTCGGCGGACACCTCCGCCGGCGGGCAGGTCACCCTCACCATCGGCGACCAGGCCAAGACCCTCCAGACGATCATCGCCGCCTCCGACGCGCTCAAGGGCGCCGAGTACAAGGTGAAATGGGCCGAGTTCCAGGGTGCGGCCCCGCTCTACCAGGCTGTGCAGGCGGACGCCGCCGACACCGGGTACTCGGCTGACCTGCCCGCGCTCCAGGCGCTCAGCGGCGGTGTCAAGATCAAGAACATCGCCGCCCTCAAGAACGACGGCACGCACGTCGGGATCGTCGTCCGCAAGGACTCCGGCATCGACAGCGTGAAGGACCTCAAGGGCCAGAAGGTCGTGGTGTCCTCGGCGAAGGGCAGCATCTCGGAGTACCTGCTCGCCAACGTCCTCAAGCAGAACGGGCTCAACTACAAGGACGTCAAGGTGCAGTACCTGCTGCCGACCGACGCGCAGGCCGCCTTCGCCTCCGGCAAGGTCAAGATCTGGGCGACGTTCGGCGTCTACCAGGCGGTCGGCCTGGAGCAGGGCGGCAGGCTCCTCGTCGACGGCGCGGACGGCCGGGTCAGCGGCTACGGCTTCATCAACGCCTCCGAGAAGGCCCTCGCCAACTCGGCGAAGAAGACCGCCCTTTCGGACTTCCTCCAGCGGCTGAGCACGGCGCTGAAGTGGACCAGCACCCACCAGGACGCGTACGCGAAGGCCATCGAGCAGCGCAACGGCGCCGACGCCACGGTGGCGAAGACGCTCGCCTCCGCCGCGTACAGCCAGGTGCTGCCGATCACCTCGGACGTCAACACGACCGTCCAGCAGGTCGCCGACCTCATGAACAGCATCGGGGTCCTCGACCCGAACGTGGACGTGGCCAAGTCCGCGGACACCTCTCTGCTCAAGTGACCTTTCCTGTTTAGGAGTTCGCTCATGCCTGTCGAGTTCATCAGTGCCGTCCACACCGACTCCGGGGCCTCGGGTCCCGCCGCGTCGAGCCGTACCGGCCTCGACGTCGACCACCTCCGCAAGTACGCCCGAGCGCTCGACGACGGCGGCTTCGACCACACGCTGGTCGCCTACCACTCGGCCTCGCCCGACGCCTTCCAGATCGCCCAGTTCGTCGCCACCCACACCGAGCGCATCCGCCCGATCCTCGCGCACCGGCCCGGCGTCATCTTCCCGACGCACGCGGCCCGCGCCCTGGCCACGCTGGATCAGATCAGCAACGGCCGGCTGACGCTGCACATCATCTCCGGCGGCAGCGACGAGGAGCAGCGCCGGGAGGGCGACTACCTCAACAAGGCCGAGCGGTACGAGCGTTCGGACGAGTACATCCAGATCCTGCGCAAGGTGTGGGAGGCCGACGGGCCCGTCTCGCACGAGGGCAAGTACTTCACCTTCGAGGGCTACTACTCCGACGTGAAGCCGGTGAACGGGCTCGTCCCGATCTCCGTCGGCGGCTCGTCCCAGGACGCGTACCGGGTGGGCGGGCAGCAGGGTGACATCTTCGGTCTGTGGGGCGAGCCGCTCAAGGAGACGGCCGAGCAGATCGCCGCCGTCAACGCGGTCGCGGATGCCGCCGGGCGCCCGCATCCCCGTATCTGGGTGTCGTTCCGCCCGATCATCGCGCCCACCGAGGAACTCGCCTGGGAGAAGGCTCACCGCACCCTCGGTGTCCTCAAGGACCAGGCGAAGAACACCGAGTTGCTCCGCCACTACCGCACCACAGGCCGCCCCGCGAACGTCGGCTCCCAGCGTCTCCTCGACATCGCCGAGCGCGGCGAGGTCCAGGACCGCTGCCTGTGGACCGCCCCCGCCGTCGCCACGAATGCGGCCGGCGCGTCAACTGCCCTTGTGGGCACGCCCGAGACGGTCGCGCAGGCCCTCCTCGACTACGTCGACATCGGCTGCGACCTGCTGTCGATCCGCGGCTACGACCCGCTCAACGACGCGATCGACTACGCCCGGCACGTGCTGCCCCTGGTCCGCCAGGAGCTCGCCCACCGGGCGACGACCTCACAGGCCGCCTGAACCACTTCCCCTTCCTGATTGCGAACTCCCCTATGGAGACTCCGTGTTGTTCCGCCGTTCCCTGCGCGCGTCCGCCGCCGCCCTCGCTCTGCTGCTCCCGTTCGCCGCCGCCTGCGGAGGCGACGCGAGCGCCGACTCCTCGTCCGACGTCTCCTCCGTGACCCTCAAGGTCGGCGACACCGGCTGGAAGGTCAGCGAGGCCGTCCTCAAGTACGCCCACCTCGACGACACCCCCTACAAAGTGAAGTGGAATCTCTTTCAGGGCGGCGACCTGCAACTCCAGGCCATGCGCGCCGGAGCACTGGACCTGGCCTCCTCCAGCGAGATCCCGCCCATCTTCTCGGCCGCCGACGGCAAGCCCAACTTCAAGGTCGTCGCCGTCCAGCGCGGCACCACCCTCAACCAGGAAGTCATCGTCCCCAAGGGCTCCAAGATGACCGACATCGCCGGCCTGAAGGGCAAGAAGGTCGGCTACGTCCAGAACACCACCGCCCACTACTTCCTCTACGAGCTGCTGAAGCGGGCCGGGTTGACGTGGTCCGACATCGACGCCAAGCCACTGCTCCCCAACGACGGCCTCGCGGCCCTGAACGGCGGCTCCATCGACGCCTTCGCCTCCTACGGCACGTCGGTCATCACCGCCCACCAGCAGGGCGCGACGACGGTCGGCTCCGGGGCGGACATCCTCTCCGGCAACTTCCTCTGGTCCGCCCGCGACAGCGTCCTGAAGAGCCCCGCCCAACGAGCCGCCGCGGCCGACCTGATCGCCCGGATCTCCAAGGCCTACGCCTACGTCCGCGACGGCCACGAGGACGGCTTCGCGAAGGTCACCGCCGAGGCCACCCACCAGCCCGTGGCGCAGGCCAAGTCGGACCTGGTCGCCGCGCAGAAGCAACGGCCCACGCAGGCCCGGACGGTCGGCGCCGACACGATCGCCTCCCAGCAGAAGGTGGCCGACGCCTTCACCGAACTCGGCGCGCTCAAGAAGCACTTGGACGTGAAGTCCTTCTGGACCACCGCACTCAACTCCGACCTGAAGAAGGCCCTGTGACCGCCCGCATCGCCGAACTGGCCGCCGGCTACGACCAGTCGGGCGCCTTCCCCGCCGACTCCCTCCGCATCGCCCACGAGGCCGGACTCCTCACCGCGACCATCGGCGAGTCCTACGGCGGCCGGGGCGCGCGCGTCGAGGAGAGCGCGCGCATCCTCCACCGGATCGGCCAGGGCGACCCGTCCGTCGCCCTGATCGCGGCGATGACCCTCAACACGCACGCCCGGCAGGCCGTACAGCCGCACTGGCCCGAGGAGTTGTACGCGCGGATCGTCAAGGAGTCCTTCGAGCGGCCGGTGCTCGTCAACCACGCGCGCGTGGAGCCGGAGTTGGGCTCCCCCGCGCGCGGCGGCCTCCCTTCGACGCTCGCCCAGCGCACCTCGGACGGCTGGTCGCTGAGCGGCACCAAGCGCTTCGTGACCGGCGCGGAGGGCCTGGACTGGTTCCTGGTGTGGGCCACCACCGACGAACCGGAGCCGCGCGTCGGCACCTTCCTGGTGCCCGGCGGCTCCCCCGGCATCGAAATCACCGGCCGCTGGGACCAGTTGGGGCTGCGGGCCAGCGGCAGCCACGACGTGACGTTCCGGGACGTGGAGATCCCGTACGAGCACGTCATCGGCATCGGCCCACACGGTGCGTCGGCCGAGCAGGACAACCGGGCGGGCGCCGCTCTCCATCTCCCCCTCGCAGCCCTCTACTTGGGGGTGGCACGGGCGGCCCAGTCCTTCTTCCACACGTTCGCCCACGCGCGCGTGCCCGCCAACCTCGGTCATCCGGTGGCCCGCACGGAACGCTTCCGCAGGACCGCCGGGGAGATCGAGGTACTGCTCGCCGCCGCCGAGCACCTGGTGTTCGACGGGGCCGCCCGGGTGGACTCCGGCGACTCCTCGTACACCCCCGAACAGGCGCTGGGGGCACGGGTGCTGGCCGACCGGCACGGCGTGCGGGCGGTGGAGCTGGCCGTACGGCTGCTCGGCAATCCCGGGCTCGCGCGGGGCAATCCGCTGGAGCGGCACTTCCGGGACATCCAGTGCGCGCCCGTGCACGCACCCCAGGAGGACGTCTCCCTGCTCGCGATCGGAACGAAGGCGTTGAACCCGTAACTCGCCTGATGACGGACCCCATGTCGGCACGCACAGTGAAGGTACGGAACCGGTGACCACAGCTCCCCCCACCACCCCCACCGCCGCCGCCCGGCTGCTCGGTCTGCTCGCCCGGGATCTGCCGCCCGACCAACTGGCCACGGACCCGCGCACGTTGGCCGCGCACACCACGGACCGTTCGGGCACCCGGCCGGACGGCGTCCCGCTCGCCGTGGTGCACGCGCGGCGCACCGAGGACGTGACCGTCACCCTCCGGCACGCGAACGCGCTGCGGGTGCCGGTGGTGCCGCGTGGTGCGGGCACCGGTCTGTCGGGCGGGGCGTCGGCCGGTGAGGGCGTGCTCGTGCTGGACCTGTCCGGCATGAACCGCATCCTCGAACTGTCGGCCGACGACCAGCTCGCGGTGGTCGAACCGGGCGTGATCACCGCCGAGTTGGACCGGGCCGCGGGTGAGCACGGCCTGCGGTACGCGCCCGATCCGGCGAGTGCGGCGATCTCCACGATCGGCGGAAACATCGCGACCAACGCGGGCGGACTGCGGTGCGCGAAGTACGGGGTGACGCGCGACAGCGTGCTCGGTCTGGAGGCCGTCCTCGCCGACGGGACGGTGGTCACGACCGGCCGCCGTACCGTCAAGGGGGTCACCGGCTACGACCTCACCGCGCTGCTGACCGGCTCCGAGGGCACCCTCGCCGTCATCACCTCGGCGACGCTGCGGCTGCGTCCGATGCCGGTGGCGACCGCGACACTTGCCGCCTACTTCGACTCGTTCGACGCGGCGGCCGAGGCGTCGTACGCGATCGGGCGGGCCGGAGTCGTGCCGGCGCTCGCGGAGCTGCTCGACGGGCCGGTGCTGCGGGCCGTCGATCCGGCGTTGGGCGAGCGCGGGTCGGCGCTGCTGCTGGTGCAGTGCGACGGGGCGGGGGCGGCCATCGAGGCGGAGCAGGTCGCACGGGTGCTGGCGCCGACGGCCACGAGCGTGGAGACCACCGCCGACCCGATCGAGGCGGAATCCCTGCTCACCGCCCGGCGGCTCGCCCTCCCCGCGCTGGAGCGGCTGGGCCGGCCGCTGATCGAGGACATCGCCGTGCCCCGCTCGCGGCTCGCGGAGGCGGTCCGCGAGATCCGCGCCATCTCCGCCCGGCACGACGTGCCGGTCTACACGCTCGCGCACGCCGCCGACGGCAACCTCCACCCGATCATCGTGGTCGATCCGTCCCTGGACCGGCTGCCGGACGCGGCCTGGGAGGCGGCCGGCGAGATCTTCGCGCTGGCGCTGCGACTCGGCGGGACGCTGACCGGCGAGCACGGTGTGGGCGTGCTGAAACGGCAGTGGGTGGCGGACGAACTCGGGCCCACCGCCCACGCGTTGCAGCGCCGACTGAAGGAGGCGTTCGATCCCCGGGGCATCCTCAACCCCGGCAAGACCCTCTGAGCCGCCCCGGATCGGATACCGCCGAACGGGTGAGGGCGAGTGATCCGGGGGTGGTGCGGGAGCACGTGCGGTTGGCATGTGCCTCGACCGCCGTCCGAAGTCATCACTCGTCGTGACCGACAACGGGTAGCTGTACGCACGGAATGTGACGGCCGCAGTCGTCCCGTCAACGGACGCAGTCGTCCCGTCACCCGTGCGACAGGAGAGAAGGCACCATGTCGGTCGACACCGGTACCGCGCCCGAGGCGGGCGCCGAGGAGCGGGAACAGCAGAGCCTCGGTACCGCCGCGGCACGCACTCTGGCGACCACGACCAAGTCCGCACCCCAGATGCAGGGCATCAGTTCTCGCTGGCTGACCCGCATGCTGCCCTGGGTGAACGTGCCCGGCGGCACCTACCGCGTCAACCGCCGGCTGTCGTACACGCGGGGCGACGGACGGGTGACGTTCGTGCAGACCGGCGCACAAGTGCGGGTCGTCCCGGCCGAGTTGAGCGAACTCCCGCTGCTGCGCGGCTTCGCGGACGCCGACGCGCTCGGCGCGCTGGCCGCGCGGTTCGAGCAACGCGAGTTCGCACCGGGCCAGTTGATCGTGGAGGCGGGCCGCCCCGCCGACCAGGTGTTCCTGATCGCGCACGGCAAGGTCGAGCAGCTCGGTGAGGGGCCCTACGGCGACGAGGCGGTCACCGGTCTGCTGGCCGACGGCGACACCTTCGGCGGCCAGGTGCTCGCCGACCCCGACGGCAGCTGGGAGTTCACGGCCCGCGCGGCGACGGCCACCACGGTGCTGGCGCTGCCGCACTCGGCGTACCAGGCCGTCGCGGAGCGGCACCCTGAGCTGAGCGCGCACGTCGCGTCGGTGGGTTCGGACGAGCACGGCCCGGTCAACCCGTTCGGTGAGGCGGCGATCGCCCTCAGCGCCGGACACGTCGGCGAGCCGGATCTGCCGGGCACGTTCGTGGACTACGACCTCGCCCCGCGCGAGTACGAACTCAGCGTCGCCCAGACCGTGTTGAAGGTGCACAGCCGCGTCGCCGACCTCTACAACCAGCCGATGAACCAGACGGAGCAGCAACTCCGGCTCACCGTCGAGGCGTTGCGTGAGCGGCAGGAGAACGAGCTGGTCAACAACCGGGACTTCGGGCTGCTGCACAACGCCGACTACGACCAGCGGATCTCCACCCACTCCGGGCCGCCGACCCCCGACGACCTCGACGAACTCCTCAGCATGCGGCGCGACACCCGCTACCTGTTCGCCCATCCGCGGGCCATCGCCGCGTTCGGCCGGGAGTGCAACAAGCGGGGCGTCTACTTCAGCGGCATCGACGTCGGCGGCCACCATCTGCCCGCCTGGCGCGGGGTGCCGCTGCTGCCGTGCGGCAAGATCCCGGTGAGCGCGTCCCGTACGTCGTCGATCATCGCGATGCGCACCGGCGAGGACGACCAGGGCGTGATCGGCCTGTACCAGACGGGCATCCCGGACGAGCTCGAACCGGGCCTCAACGTACGGTTCATGGGCGTCAACGAACAGGCGGTCATCTCCTACCTGGTGAGCACCTACTTCTCGGCTGCCGTCCTGGTGCCGGACGCGATCGGCATCCTGGAGAACGTCGAGGTCTCCCGCCGGGACGGCAACTGACCCAGACGTAGGGCTACTTCAGGAACGCGTCCAACCGTGCCGCGTCCGGCGCCGTAGCCGGGCCCGACGCGGTGACGGCCAGGGCGGCGCCCGCGTTGGCCCGGTGAGCGGCGGCCACCGGGTCAAGGCCGCGGGCCAGGGCGGCCATGAACACTCCGGTGTGTGCGTCGCCGGCGCCGTTGAGGTCGACGGCGTCCACGGCGAACCCGGGGACGGTGACGAGGCGTTCACCCTGGCGCAGGAGACATCCGTCGGGCCCGGTACGGACGAGCACCGAGCCACGTCCCAGCCGGGATTGGAGGACGCGGGCGGCTTCGGTCGGGTCGTCGACACCCGTGAGCAGCGCGGCCTCGCGAGCGTTGCAGCTCCACCAGTCGGAGCGGGCGAGCAGCAACTCCACGGCCTCAGCGGGGATTTCGTGGACCAGTGGGCCCGGGTCGGTGATCACCGTGACGGCCGGGTCCAGTCGGGGCAGGAAGTCGAGCAGAGCGGTGCGGTTGCTGTGGTAGAGCAGGCTGTATCCGGTGACGTATACCAAGTCGCCCGCGCCGGGCCGGAGTTCAGCAAAGTCCGCAGTGCTCAGGGTGGCCTCGGCGCCGGGGCTGGTGACGAAGGTGCGCTCGCCTTGAGCGTCCACCAGGCAGACCACGAAGCCGGTGTCCTGTGAAGTCCGCGGTGCGAGCAGCACGTCGATGCCCTCGGCGTGCAGCGCGGCGCGGGCCCGGTCACCGAAAGGTCCGGTGCCGTGTGCTCCGGCGTAGGTCACCGGAAGTCCCTGACGCGCGGCGGCTGCCATGACGTTGAAGCCGCCACCCGGGGTGCGTTCGGTGCGGGTGGCGAGAACGTCACCGCCGCGCTCGGGGAGGGCGGGGACATCGAGGACCAGGTCGACGACGACATTGCCGAGGTGCCACAGCCTGCCGCTCACGGCCGGGCCCGGAGTTCGAGCAACGCGGCGGCTGTCGCGTCCAGTTGGAGCTTCGGATTGACGCGTACGAGCGTCTCCCGCGCGTCGGCCGGGAAGGCGTCCACTCCGTGGCAGGCGCCGCCGACTGCACCCGCGATCGCGGCGATGGTGTCGCAGTCCCCGCCGACGGACGCGGCAAGCAACGCGGCCCGCCATGGGTCGTCGGGGAAGGCGGCGAGTACGGCGAAGGCGGCGGGCACGGACTCCTGCGTGGCGAGACTCGTCCCGACCAACGCGTAGACGCGCTCGCAGACTTGGGCCTCGGTCAGGCCTCGCACCAGCCCGGTCGCCCATACGATCCGTTCGGCGACGTCGGCGGCGGCCACCCAGTGTCCCCGCCCCGCCGCCAACCGGGCCGCCGACACGGCCACTTCGACCGCCTCGGGAACCGACACCCCGTCAATTCCCGCGCTCACGGCGGCGGCCACGGCCGCGGCACCGGCGAGCGCGACCCCGGTGTTGTGGGTGAGGCTGCTGGCCTCGACCACCCGGTCCACCAACTCCGCCGGGTCGGCGACCGACACCGCGATGCCCACGGGGGCGATCCGCATCGCCGCGCCATTGGTGGTGCCGTAGCGCCCGACCTCGTCGACCGGGGTACCCGTGAGGACGAGTTCCACCGCGCGCTTGGTGGACGGTCCGAGGAGGTCGAGCGAGCCGCGGGCCCGCATGTCGTCCTCCCAGGCGACCAGGCGCCGGGCGAGTTCCGCCGGGTCGACGCGGACCTTGCCGTCGAGGAGCAACTGAGCGAGGAGCAGGGCCTGTTCGGTGTCGTCGGTGACGGCACCGGCCGGCATCCCGGCGGCGAGAGGGTGGTCGGGGTCGGCCGGATGGAAGCCGGTGAGGAACGGGCCGTAGCGTGCGGTGATCTGTGGGCGGGAGAGCATTTGGGTGGGCATACCGAGGGCGTCCCCGAGGGCTAGCCCGTGGAGGGCTCCGGTGGCGCGGCTCTGGAGGGTCATGGGTACTTTCCGGGGCAGAGGGCGGCTGCTGCTGGGCTGCGGGTCAGCCGAATTCGAGGGTCAGTTGGAAGTGGTCGGGGTCGAGGAGGCTCACGACATGTTCGACGAAGGAACCGTCGGCCGCCCGGCTGGTCCGCCGCGTGTCGAGGAACCAGTCACCCGCCTCGCGGCGCAGCAGCTCCGCCTCCCGCCCGTCGATCCGCCGCCCGCTCACCCGCTGCTCACCGTGGTCGGGCCGCAGCCCGGCCCGCAGCATCACCTCGGTCAGCGACTCCTGCCCGAGCCCGCGGTCGGGCAGTTCGCGCACCCCGGGCACGGGCGGCAGAAAGCTGCGTTCGTACGACACGACGACCGCGTCCGCAGCCAGTTCCCGTATCCGCTCCACGCACACGAACTCGGTGGTTTTCAGGGTGAGTTGACGGGCGAGGCGCTCGTCCCGCCGGGCGTCCACGCTGAGGGTCCGGACCCGGGTGTCGATGCCCTGGGTGGCCAGTGCGTGGGCCCAGCCGAGGCGGTCGTCCAGCGGGCGGCCGTCGAAGAGGACGTAGGAGCCCTTGCCGGTGTGGGTGGCGATCAGGCCGGCCTCGCTGAGTTCGGCGAGGGCCGCGCGGACGGTCGTACGGCTGACGCCGAAGCGCTGGGCCAGGGCGTGTTCGCCGGGGAGTTGCTCACCGGCGGGGCGGTGGCCGCTGCGGATCTCCTTGGCGAGGACGTCGGTGATGCGCTGGTGTTTGAGCCGGACGCCGGTCATGACGCTTCCCCGACCGCCTCGGCGACGGTGACCAACCGGATCAGGGGCCGGTAGAGGTCCATGACGTGCAGCGCTTTGGCGTGGGAGTCGTCGTCGACGCCCGCGCAGGCGTCGGCCACGACGAGCACCTCAACTCCGGTGTCGGCGGCGGCCAGTGCCGTGGACAGGACGCAGCAGTCGGTACTGACCCCGGCGAGGACAAGGCGGCCGGTGGGGGCGACGCGTTCGGCGAGTTCCGGGGTCCATTTGCCGAAGGTGGACGCGTCCACCAAGTACCGTGCCTGGACGGCGAGTTCGTCGGTCAGTTCCCAGAGCGGGGCGTCCGGTGGCTGGAGGGCGAAGGGCCACTGGTCGTAGTAGGCGCGCCAGGCGCCGGTGGGTTTCTCCGGTGCCACGAAGCGGGTGAAGGTGACGCGTTCGCCGAAGGCCGGCAGCAGTCGTCGTACGCCTGCCGCCGCCTCGTCGAAACGGGGCGTTGCCCAGGGGCTGACGGGTTCGGCGAAGACGCGCTGCATGTCGATGACGGCGAGGTGGCCGGGTGCGGTGGTCATACGGCGGGCACCGCCTCCGGGCTCGCGGCCTCGGCTTCCTGCCGCTGGACGCGGGCGCGGCCCAGCGCGAGGGTGCCGAGGAAGCCGAGGGCGAGGGCGGCCAGGACGCCGAGGTTGGCGTAGGCCCAGGAGCCGGACTTGCCGCCGAGGCCGAACGGGTCGAGCAGATAACCCTGCCAAGTCAGCCAGCTGGCGGCCGTGTTGGTGACCAGGCCCCAGCCGATCGCGGTGGCGGCGAGGGTGAGGAGGAGCGGGGTGAGCACTACGTCGCCGTAGCGGCCGGTCGGGCGGAAGAGGTCACCGTCGTCGTAGTCACGGCGGCGGAGGAGGAGGTCGGCAAGCATGATGCCGCACCAGGCGGCGATGGGGACGCCGAGGGTGGTGAGGAAGCCCATGAACTGGCCGAGGAAGTCGTCGGCGAAGAACACGATGTAGACGGAGCCCGCGATCATCAGGACGCCGTCGACGAGCGCGGCGAGATAGCGCGGTACCCGGAGTCCGGCCGACAGCAGGGCCAGGCCGGAGGAGTAGATGTCGAGGACCGCGCCGCCGACCAGGCCGAGGACGGCGACCACGGCGAACGGGACCAGGAACCAGGTGGGCAGGATCGTCGTCAGCGCGCCGATCGGGTCGGCGGCGACCGCCTTGTTGAGCGTGCTGGACGAACCGGCCAGCAGCAGGCCGAAGACCAGCAGGAGCAGCGGGGCGACGGAGGCGCCGAAGGTGGTCCAGCCGATCACACCTCTGCCGGACGAACTCCGGGGCAGATAACGGGAGTAGTCGGCGGCGGCGTTGACCCAGCCGAGGCCGAAGCCGGTCATCATGAACACCAGCGCGCCGATGAACTCCTGCGCGGAGCCCGCCGGTACGGCACTCACCGTGCTCCAGTGGATGTGGTCGGCGACGAGCGCGATGTAGACGATCGTGAGTACGCCGGTGACGACCGTGATGACCGTCTGCAGCCGCATGATCAGGTCGAAGCCCATCACTCCGCCGACGACGGTCAGCGCGCCGACCAGGATCAGCGCGACCACCTTGGTCTCGGTGCCGCCGCCCCAGCCGAGCCTGCTGAAGACCGTCGCGGTGGCCATCGTCGCGAGGGCGGTGAGGACCGTCTCCCAGCCCACGGTGAGGACCCAGGAGATCACCGACGGCAGCCGGTTGCCGCGCACGCCGTAGGCGGCGCGGCTGAGGACCATCGTCGGCGCGGAGCCGCGTTTGCCGGCGACCGCGATGAAGCCGCAGAGGAGGAAGGAGAAGACGATCCCGATCACGCCGGCGACGAGCGCCTGCCAGAACGAGATCCCGAAACCGAGCGCGAAGGCACCGTAACTCAGGCCCAGGATCGAGACGTTGGCCCCGAACCACGGCCAGAACAAGGTGCGTGGAGTGCCTTTGCGTTCGGCGTCGCCGATCACATCGAGGCCGTGCGTCTCGACCTGGAGCTGCCGGGACTGGGAAGTCTGGGAGGAGTCCGCCATCGTCGACCTACCTGTCTAGACGTGTTTAGTCGAGGCTAGGTGTGGGGGTAACGGGCGTCAAGGGGAGCGTGGGCGCGTCAGTGGCAGTCGCCGTGGCGGCCGAGGGTCTCCACGGGGGTCGCGCCGGGACGGATCCACTGCGGGACGGGACGGCTGGTCCCGCCCCAGGTGGCGTTCCCGTCGGCGTCCGAGCGCCAGTACCAGCAGGCGTCGCGGCCGGGCGGGTAGCCCTCGGGGTTGTCCTGCCAGGCCTCGCCGCGGCCGTAGGGCGTCATGTCGAGCAGGGCGAGGGAGCCGTTGACCGGTTCGTTGCCGCGGCCCGTCGTGGAGTAGGTGAGGAACACGCGGTCGCCGTCGCGCAGGAAGGCGAGGATGTGTCCCATCCCGCCGCCGATCGGCGCGTCGAGGCCCCGCACCGAGTACCAGGGCTGGGTGTAACCCATGAACTCGGCGTAGGGAGCGACCTCCTCCCACGCGCCCGTGGTCAGGACGGCGTACGAGACACCCCGGGCGTTGAGGTAGACGGCGTCCTTCATGTGCCAGGCCGTGGTGGTGCAGCCCTCGCACTGGCCCTGGTGCGGTGCGTGGTCGTGCCACATGTGCTGGTACACCACAAGTTCGTCGCGCCCCTGGAACAGGTCGAGGAACGGTACCGGTCCGTCGGCGCCGATGACCTCGACCTTCCCGTCGAGCTCGACCATCGGCAGCCGCCGCCGGGCCGCGGCGATCGCGTCGCCCTCACGGGTGTGCACCTTCTCGCGGATCAGCAGCTCGTCGCGCGCCGCGTTCCAGGTGGCCATGTCTACGACGGGCGGCTTGCCGGGGAGGTCACTGCTCGCGGTGCCGGGTGTGGTCGTCATGGGATCCTCCGTGGTGTGTCGTTCCGGAGTTGTTCCGGGCAGCGTCGTACGACGTAGTACAGCGCTCACCGGATCAGACTCCGGGTGCGGCCGAAACTCATCGCGGCGGGCAGGACGTCCGCTGCGGGTGCCCACATATGGCGGCGCCACATGTGCCGGCGCCACATGTGGGCACACCCCGCTGTTCCGCTCACCGGCACAGCACGCGACACGTCGCCGACCCGCCAGCAGGCTGTTCCCATCGGTCGGGGCGTCACGCGTACCGCACCACGTGGGCCGCCCTTCCGCACTCGCGAAGGGGGCAGCCATGGAGTCGTCCGGGACGCGTCAGGAGTACGGCGGGGCCGCCCGCGCTCGCCGGCGAGCTCGCCCCCGCGACCCGTTGGCCTTGTTCAGCGGGGAGTTCGACGGGGTTCACGACGTGTGGCGGTCGGCCGCGGGCACGGTGTGTGTGGCCGGGCCGGAGTCCGCCCGGGCGGTGCTCGGCAACCGCGAGGCGGCCGTCGTCGAGACGTCCGACTTCTACCGGACCCGGCACGGCGACTTCGGGCCCCGTGCCGCGCAGATCCGGATCGGCCGCGCGGCCCGCGCCCTGATGCTCCGTCATCACTTCGCGCGGCGAGCGGAGTTGCCCGGTCTCGTCGCCGAACTCCTCACCCCCAGGGCCATATGGCCCGACGCCGGCAACCTGCTCGTCCTCCGCCATCTGCGAGACGTCCTGCTGCACCGGGACGCACCGCCCCAACTGCACGTCACCGTCGAGCAGATCGTGCACCGGGCGGTCCTGGCGGGCGCGCGGCACCGTCACTCGCCGGCGTCCCGGCTGCTCTTCCGGCGCCGCGCGCTGAGCGTGCTGCACACCGAAATACGCGCCCGGCAGCGGGAGTCGGCCGGTTCACGCGAGCCACGGGATCTGCTCGACGTCATCGTGGGTGAGAGCGAGCCCGGGGCGGACCCGAGGGATCTCGCCGAGGTGTATCTCTCCTTCCTGTTCGCCACCGTCGGCTCGGTCGGCTTCACGCTCGGCTGGTCGGTGTATCCGCTCGGTACCCATCCCGACTCCCTTGCGGCGGAGCCGAGTTGGACGGTGCGGGAGACCTTGCGGCTGTGGCCGGTGGCATGGCTGTTCGCGCGGACGCCGAGCCGGGTGCTGGCGCTCGGCGGGAAGGAGGTGACCCCGCGCGACCGGCTCGCCGTATGCACCTATCTGGTGCACCGGCATCCCGGGTACTGGGAGCGGCCGGACGAGTTCGTGCCGGAGCGCTGGGCGGAGGGCGCGCCGGAGGCGGCGTATCTGCCGTTCGGGCACGGGCCGCACACCTGCGCCGGGGCGACCGTCACCATGCGGCTCCTCGAAGACCTCGTCCACCTCATCACCCATGACTGGCAGTTGTCGGTCACCCATGACGGCGCCGGTCCTCAGGTGGGCCCGGCGCTGGCTCCGCCGCGTTTCACCGCGGTGCTGAGCGCCCGCACCGGCTGTCCCGGAAGGAGGTGAACGCGCATGCGCGCCCTGTATCTCAAGGCGAAGTCGGTCCTCAACATCCGAGGCCAGTACGAGTACTTCTGGTACCTCTACCACCACATCTGACCGGCCCGGCGCGGGGAGCCGCCGCACGGTCGGCGCCCCGCGCCCCACGAGGGGGAACGTTCACGATGACCACTCCGCAGCACCCCGAGGACTTCCTGCGTTTCATGCGGATGCGCAGCGCGACCGAGGACGGGATCTTCTGGGTCGACGACACCCGGCTCGGTGTGTTCGAGCCGGAGGCGGCGCGCCACGTCAGCGCCACGAACTGGCGCCGGTTCGTGATGCACGACCGGCTGATCGACATGGTGCGGCGGCGGCACAGTCCCGAGGTGCGGTGGAGCCAAGTCCGTTCGGCGTGGCTCACCCAACTGCACACGCTCGCCACGGCGGAACACCACGGCAGCCTGATCGACCGCATGGAGCGGATCATCGACGAGCGGCTCGGGGAGGACGTCGACCTGGTGATGCTCACCCAGGACGTGGCGTTGCGGTCCATGCTGCCGGTCGCGCTGACGGGCCTCACCTCGGGCGAGGCCGAACTGGTGCGCCGGGACCTGGAGATGAAGCTGCTGCGGCTCATCTCACCGGATCCGGGCGGGACTTGGCATCATCTGCGGTTCATCGTCGTACAACTACGGTCCGGTCTTGTGGTACGCCGGGTGCTGCGGCAACGCGCGCACGGGAAGCGGCGGCGGGAGCCGGATCTCGCCGATCCGTTCGTCGACATGCTGCCCGAACTCGGTATGGACCGCGCGCTGGATGTCGTGACCGCCGTACTGACCGCGATCGGTGGGCCGCCGGGCACCGCCGCCGCGAGTCTGCTGTACGAGTTCGTCCGCAACCCCGAGTGGCAGGAGCGGCTCACCGAGGAACTGTCCGCCGTGGACCCGGTGGAGTTCCGTACGGCACCCACGCACGCGGCCCCGGTGACCCATCGGTTCGTGAAGGAGGTGCTGCGGCTGTGGAGCCCGCCGTTGCTGCTGGTCCGGCGCAACCACTTCCCCTTCGACTTCGGCAAGACCCGGCTGGAGCCCGGTGATTGGTATCTGCTGAGCCCGCATCTCATCCACCGTGACGAGCGGGTCTGGAAGCAGCCGGACGTCTTCGACCCGGACCGTTTCCTGCCGGGCGCCCCGCACGGTCCGGCGGACCGTACCTGTTATGTGCCGTTCGGCTGGGCGCCCAAGAAGTGCGTCGGCGCCAACATCGGGACCGTCCAACTGATGGGCCTGTGCCAGCTGTTGTGCACCCGGTACCGGCTGACCGTCGACCACCCCGAGAACCTCTCGATGGCGCTGCGCTTCGCCCCGGTGCCGGAGGACTTCCGGGGGCGTCTCGCCCTGCGCTAGCGAAACCTCCTGGGCGTCCGCTCGTTGAGCCTGCGTCTCGGAACTCCCGCGAAATTGTCCGTGATCCGTAACAGGCGGATCCTTCCCCGCCTTTACGCCGTCCTGACGAGTGCACGGAGTCGATCAAACAGGACAAGGGCAGGGCTGACATGGCGCGGCACGGTGGGCGGGGTTGGTACGGGCGGGTACTCGCGGCGGCGGTCGGTGTGACCGCGGTGGCGGCGGCCACCTCGGTGTGGACCGCGCAGGCCGGTGTCGTCGACAGGCAGGGCGCCGGGAACTCGCGTCCCTCCGCCGGGAGTTCGGGTCCCGCCCGGATGACCACCGTGTCCGAGGAGATCGTGCACGCCTCCGACAAGGGCGCCCACGCCGTCAACATCACGATCGACGACGGGCCGGACCCGACCTGGACGCCGGAGGTGCTCCAAGTACTCAAGGAGTACGGGGTGAAGGCCACCTTCTGCATGGTGGGCCCGCAGGCCGAGGCCCACCCCGACCTGGTCAAGGCGGTCGTCGCGGCCGGGCACCGGCTGTGCGACCACACGGTGTCGCACGACACCACGATGGACAAGAAGTCCGAGGCCTACCAGTCGCAGGAGATCCTGAACGCCGCGAGCATGATCACCAAGGCGTCCGGCGGTGTCCGGCCGGAGTACTACCGTGCGCCGGGCGGCGCCTTCACGCCGTACAGCCGGCACCTGGCCGCCTCGCAGGGGATGCGTCCGCTGGGCTGGAACGTCGACTCCAAGGACTTCGAACTCCCGGGCACGGACGCCATCATCGCGACCGTCAAGTCCGAACTGTCCAACGGGCCGACGATCCTGTTCCACGACGCCGGCGGCAACCGCTCGGAGACCGTGGCCGCGCTGCGCGAGATCCTGCCGTGGCTGAAGCAGCAGGGCTATTCGTTCGGATTCCCCGTGCGCTGAGCAGGGGCGTGCTGAACAGTGCGCTCCATTGGTGTTCGCCGTATTCCGGGTGACGAATGTGTGTGGGAAATGTGGTAACGGCCCGCGAGGTGGCGGTATTTAAGCGTGTGGGTGCCGATTCGCGCTGCTGTCGGTTCCCTATCAAGGCTTGCGGCGATATCAGGCGTGCAGTAACTACGTGATACATGAACCTGTTCAACCGTGCTGCGCCCCTCCGCCGCTCGGCACCCCCCGCCGCCCCGCAACGCCCCGCCGCCCCACCGGCCTTCACCTCCTCCGGCCTGCCCGATCCCACCCTGGCCGAGCTGACCGGAGAGTGGATGATCGACCCCGCGCACAGCCGGATCGGCTTCTCCGTCCGGCACGCGATGGTGACGACCGTGCGCGGGTCTTTCGCCGAATACAAAAGCCGGCTCTACTTCGACGGCCGCAACCCCGCCCGTTCGAAGGCGGAGATCGTGGTGTCCACCGGCACTGTCGACACCGGTGTGGAACAACGCGACGGCCACTTGGTCGGCCGTGACTTCCTCGACTCGGCGACGTTCCCGCAGATGCGGTTCGCCAGCACCGCGGTGCAAATGGCGGGCAACGATGTCTATCGCATGCTCGGCGACCTCACCATCAAGGACGTCACGCGTCCCATCGTCCTGGAACTCACCTATATCGGTCACGTCACCGACCCGTTCGGCTACGAGCGCGCGGGTTTCGACGGCACCACCACCATCGACCGCTCCGACTGGGGCCTGATCTACAACGCCCGGCTGGCCGAGGGCGGCGCGATGGTGAGCGAGAAGGTGCGGCTGCAGTTCGACATAGCGGCGATCCGGACGACGCCGGCCGCCTGACGGAACGTTTGCTCGCCCGGGCGCCGTGTCGCTGCGTGCCGGGCGAGTCATGAGTTTCCGGTCGTTTCCCAGTCGCTTCCGCTCCGCGCGGCCCGCTACGGGGTGACGAGCCGGCCGCCGACGATCGGGTGGACGGGGTTCAGATCGCGCAGGGCGCCGCTCGGGCAGCGGGCGGGATCCTGGTCCCAGACGGTGAGGTCGGCGAGGCGGCCCGGGCTGAGCGTGCCGCGCAGATCCTGATCGCCGCACAGGCGGGCCGCGTTGACGGTGTGCAGGGTGACGGCCTCGTCGTAGGTGATGGCGTGCTCGGGGCCCTTGACGCCGATGACGGTCTGGCGGGTGGTCATGCCGTAGACGGAGCGCATTGCGCCGAACTGGCCCACGGGGAAGTCCGATCCGGCGCTGACCTGGGCGCCCAGGTCGATCCAGCCGCGGGCGGGGAAGAGGCGGGCGACGCGTTCCGGGCCCCAGAAGCCCTCCTCCACCTCGGCGGTGTCGTGCAGCAGCGGCTGCTGGATGGTGACCGGGATGCCCAACTCGACGGCGCGGGCGCGCTGTTCGGGACCGGCGAGCCCGCCGTGTTCCATCACCAGGGTGCCGGCGGGGAGGCCGGGGTTGCGGGCGAGGACGCACTCATAGACGTCCAGGAGGGTGCGGACCGCGCGGTCGCCGTAGGCGTGGGTGCCGACCCGCCAGCCGCGCCGGACCACGGCCTCGACGGCCTCGACCAGCGCGTCGGGCTCCCAGATCAGCGTCCCGGAGAAGGCGTGGTCACAGGCGTACGGCTCCTCTGTGGCGCCGGCTTCGAGTCCGCCGTCGAGCCCGAACTTCACGCCCCACACCCGCAGCCACGGGTCAGAACCGTCCCGCCAGTCCTCCATGACGTCGAGGAGGTCCTCCACCTGGGCCGCGCTGGTCATGCCGAGCGCCGAGATCAGGGCGCGGATCCGGATGCTGAGCGCTCCGGCCTCGCGGGCGGCCAGGAGTACGGCGTAGTCCTCGGGGCTGACCGCGCAGTCGCGCACGGTGCCGATGCCGGTGGCGGCGTACTGGGCGGTCGCCAGGCGCAGCCCGTCGATGCGCCGGCTCCGGTCCGGACCCGGGATCAGACGCTCGACGAGTCCCATGGCGTTGTCGATCAGCCTGCCGTTGAGCTTGCCGTCGGCATCGCGGCCGATGACACCGCCCGGCGGTACGGGGGTGTCCTCGGTGATGCCCGCCAGGCGCAGCGCGTAGCTGTTGACGATGTCGTTGTGGCCGCCGCGCTTGACCAGGACGGGGTGCCGGTCGGTGGCCCGGTCGAGTTCGGCCGCGGTGGGCATACGGCGTTCGGCGAGGTTGAGTTCCTGCCAGTTGGTGGTGGTGCGGATCCACTCGCCCTCGGGGGTCACCTTCGCGCGTTGCCGGATCAGGTCGAGGAACTCGGGGATGTCGTGGGCCTGGTGGACAGGTACGTCGTGCGCGCCGAGCGCGGCATAGATGAGGTGGGTGTGGGTGTCGTCGAAGGCGGGCAGCACCGTGGTGCCGGGCAGGTCGTGGACGGTGGTGTGCGGGCCCACCCAGTCGTCGAGTCCGTTCGGGTCGGGCGAGAGGGCGGCGATGCGGTCGCCCCGCACGGCGAGCGCCCGCTGCGGCGCCTGGCCGGGCACCAGGGTGTGGATCGCTTCGGCCCGGATCACCAGGTCGGCTCCGTGATCAGTCATCGTTCTCTCCCGCTTCCTCGGTCACATCCGCTGACCAGGCTTTTGTACGGGCGGATAGCTGTTTCGCACATTTTTGGCGTCTTTCATCGCAGGAAGTACGTCACTACTGAGACGCAGATCGAGATCATGCGCCAACTGCTCGACGAAGCCGACTGCCGGACCGCTGCCGCGGTTCCTTCGCGGACCCGCGACACACCGACCGTCATTGACAAGCCGATTCCGTACCGGTTGTCATGAACACATGCCGAAATATCCGGGGCCCCGACACACCCGCCTCACGCGCCTCACGCGCCGGTCCGCCTGCCCCGCCCTCGGCTCCGGTTGTGGTCCGTTCCTGGACTCGCCGTGGAAGTACGGTCATTGACCGGGCGCAGCGAGCTGCTCGACACCGTCCGGGCCGAGTTGACAAACCGTCACGGAGTGCTTCTCCACGGCCCCGCGGGGATCGGCAAGTCCGTGCTGGTGGCCGCCCTGATGGCGTCCTCGGCCGCTCATCTCCAGCCGTCCGGAACGGTGTTGCACTGCTCCCCCGCCGAGGCGGACGCGCGTCTCCCCTTCGCCGGGCTCGTCGACCTGTTCGCACGGGTGCCGGAGAGCTGCCTGGCGACCTTGGCACCCGAGCCCCAAGTGGCTTTGCGGACAGCCCTGTTGCGCGGCGAGCCACCGATCGGCGACCGGGACCGGCTCGCGCTCCGTGTCGCCGTTCTCGACGTGCTGGGCACCCTCGCCGCCACCGGCCCCGTGCTGCTGGTCCTCGACGGCCTCCAGTGGCTCGACGAGCCGACCGCCGAGGTGCTGGCCTTCGCCGTACGGCGGGTCGAGGGCCTCGACGTACGGGTGGTGGCCGCCGAGCGGGTGGCCGAGGGCGAGCAGCCCGAACGGCCGCGCTGCTGCCCACCCGGCACCGTCGAACTGCCCGTGCCACCCCTGACGGACGACGAGATAACGCAGCTCCTCCCCACCGACCTGCCACCGGCGGTACTGCGCGCCGTGCAGGACACCGCCGCCGGAAACCCCTGGTACGCCCGGGAGTTGGGCCAGGCGGCCCCGCGCGACGGAGCGGCCGTCGGCCTCGGCCGGCCCCTGCCCGTACCGCGACGGCTGCGCACCCTGCTCCTGGACCAAGTGCGCACACTGCCCGAGTCCGCGCGCCGCACCCTCCTCGTCGCGAGCGCCGCCGCCCGCCCCACCCTCACGCTGCTGCGCGCCGCCGGACTCCACGACCCCGCCGCCGACCTCGCGCAGGCGGAGCGGCTCGGGATAGCGACCGCCGACGCCGAGGGGACCGTACGCTTCCGGCACCCGCTGGTCCGGGCCGCCGTCTACGCCGACGCTCCTGAGCAGGACCGCCGAGAGGCGCACGCGCTGCTGACCCGTCCGGTCACCGAACCCGTGGAGCACGCACGGCACTTGGCGCTCGCCCACCCGTACGAGGACGAGGCCACCGCCCGCACGCTGATGTACGCGGCCGAGTACGCCCGTCGCGACGGCGCGCCCGACGCCGCCTTCGAGTTGGCCGGGCTCGCGGCCCGGCGCACACCCGGCGGCCGTCCCACGGAGCACGCCGATCGACTCCTCATGGCGGCCGAATACGCCTGTGACGCCGGGCAGTTGGAGGAGGCGGGGCAGGCGGCCGAGACCGTGCTCACCGGCTCGGGCTCCGCACGGCAGCGGGTGCGGGCGCGGCTGGTCCTGTTGCGCAACGCCGGGCAGGCGTTGAAGGGTGCGCAGGCCCTGATCGAGGAGGGGCTCCGGGACGCGGACGGCGATCCGGAGGCCGAGGCGTGGTTGCACCACTGGGCCGCTGTACGGGGCCTGCTGTGCGGGGAGTTGGAGGACGCGGCCCGGCATGCCCGGCGCGCCGCGCGGCAGGCGGCCGTGGCCGGTGACACCGACACCCGGATCGGGGCGCTCGCCACCCTCGCCCGGGTGCGCTCGTTGGGCGGTGAACCGGTCGCCGCCGACGTCGCGTTGGAGGAGGCGCTCGCACTGACCGGTGGCGCCGACGCCGGGCCGGAGAGCTGGGGGCTGATCCGGATGCGGGCGATCCTCGCCCTGGACTCCGACAAGGTCACCGAGGCCCAGGAGCGGGTCACTCAACTCCTCACGGAGATCGGGGAGTTCGCCGGGGTCGAGGAGGTCATGGCGACCCTGGTCGCGCTCACCCGGATCCAAGTACGCGCCGGACACTGCCGGGAGGCGCTGACCACCGCCGCCCGCTGCACACGCGCCGTGGCCGAGACCGGCGTACAGGCCGCTCCGGCGCTGTACGCGGCGGCGCTCGCGGCGACCGTGGGCGGGACCGCCGACGAGGCGCGGCACCTCGCCGAGCAGGCGGTGCGGGCCTCGGAGGCGGACGGCGACCGGCTGTTCCTGCTACGGGCGCTCGCGGTGCTGGGGCAGGCCGAGTTGCTGACCGGTGACCCGCGTGGGGCCGCCGCCGCGGTCGAGGCGCTGCACCGCGTGAAGGAACTCGGCGCGGCCATGTCCGCCGCCGATCCGCCCCTGCTGCACTGGTACAGCGACCTGGCCGAGGCCCTGGTCGTGCTGGGCGAGACGGACGCGGCCGGTGTCGTGATCGACGAGGCGCGGACGCGGGTGTCCGTCGATGCGCCCGGGAGCGTACTGGCGGCGTTGGAACGGGCGGAGGGGCTGCGCGAGGCGGGGCTCGGTCGGGCGAAGGAGGGGGCGGTACGGCTGCACGCCGCCGTGGACCGGTTGCGTCAACTCCCGTTGCCCGTAGACCTGGTGCGTGCTCTGATCGCGCTCGGTGCCGTCGAGCGTCGGGCCCGGCACCGGAACGCGGCACGGACCGCCCTCGGCGAGGCGCTGGAGACGGCGACGCGGATCGGCGCCGTTCCGCTGGCGGCGCGGGCCAGGGACGAACTGGCGCGGCTGGAGGCCGGTGACCGGGACGGTGAGGGGCGGCCCGAACTCACGCCCACGGAAACGCGGGTGGCCGAACTGGTCGGCGGCGGGGCCACCAACAGGGAGGTCGCCGCGGAGCTGTTCATCAGCGTCAAGACGGTGGAGGGCACGCTGTCGCGGATCTACCGCAAGGTCGGGGTCCGTTCGCGCACCGCGCTCGCCCACGCCATGGCGGTCGCCGTCATCGCGTCCGGCGCGGCGACCGTGGGCATCGGCGACGACGACCAACAGCAGCTCACGACACCGGCGGTGACGGTCAGTCAGTCCGGTCGGATCCGGACTCCCCGCACACTCAAAAACCGCCGCTGACCTGTCATCCGCGGTTCACGTGACATGCGCAGTTAACACACAACGCAAGGGTTCCCCCGCTTATGCGGGTGGGGCCGGTGTTCCTACGGTGAAGCCGTTCCCCTTCCGGGACGCCAACCCCCCACTCCTCGGAGGACCTCAGTGATGTCACGACTGAAACTGGTCGGTCTGGTCGCCGTACCGGCTCTGCTCGCCGCCGCCGTCCCCAGCGCCTACGCCGCCGCCCAGCCGCACACAACTCGCGCCGCCATCGCGGGAGATGTCCTCAAGGGCCTGAACCACGACGCGGCCCGCACCGGCGCCGTCTCCGCCGCCAAGCGCATATCGGTGGCCATCAGCCTGACCCCGAGAAACGACAAGTCACTCGACACCTTCATCGCCAACGTCAGTAATCCGCGGTCGAGTTCCTACGGCCACTATCTGACGAAGGCTCAGTTCGCGGCCCGCTTCGGCCGGACCGACGCCGAGGTGAAGCAGGTCAAGGACTTCCTGCGCGCCCAGGGTCTCACTGTCGGCAAGGTCCACTCGGGGAACCTGCTGGTCGACGCCAGTGGCACCGCCGCGCAGTTGGAGAAGGCGTTCGGCACCAAGCTGTCGACGTGGAAGGACGCCAAGTCGGGCCGCGCGTTCTACGCCAACGAGACCGCGCCGACCCTGCCGACCGGCATCGCCGGCCTGGTCAGCGACGTGACCGGCCTCAACAACCGCGCCCAGCTGCACCACCAGGGGTCCGCCAAGGTCAACCCGCACAACGGCCCCGGCGGCGGCTACACCCCGGCCCAGATCAAGGGCGGCTACAACGTCTCCAGCACGTACACCGGCAGCGGCCAGAAGATCGCGCTGCTCGAGTTCGACGGCTTCGCGCAGTCCAACATCACCAAGTACGACACCAACTACAGCCTGGGCTCCCCCACTCCGACCGTGTCGAAGGTGGACGGCGGTTCCGGCGCGCTCGGTGACGGTCAGGTCGAGGTCGAGCTGGACATCGAGGTCCTGCACGCGATCGCCCCGAAGGCGAACGTCACGGTCTTCGAGGGCCCGAACTCCGACGCCGGTGAGGTCGACACCTACCAGGCCATCGTCGACAGCGGCATCCCGACCACCTCCATCAGCTGGGGCGCGTCCGAGAGCCAGCGCACGACCTCCAACATCAACGCTGTGGACGCCGTCTTCAAGGCGGGCGCGGCCGAGGGCCTCGGCTTCTACGCCGCCTCCGGCGACGACGGCTCGGACGACGCGGGCGACGGCACCACCACCGTCGACTACCCGGCGAGCGACCCTTACGTCACCGGCGTCGGCGGCACGACGCTGACCGTCACCTCCGCCAACGCGTGGAGCAAGGAAACGGCCTGGTCGGGCGGTGGCGGCGGCAAGTCCTCCGTCTTCAAGATCCCGAGCTGGCAGACCGCGGTGCAGAAGACCGCGGGCGGCGGCTACCGGCAGGTTCCCGACGTGTCGGCGCTCGCGAACCCGAGCCCCGGTGTCTCGATCTACTCGCAGGGCAGCTGGGGCACGGTCGGCGGCACCAGCGCCGCCGCGCCCGAGTGGGCGGCCTTCGGCGCGCTCTACAACCAGCGGGCCGCGGCGGCCGGCAAGGCCAACCTCGGCTTCGCCAACCCCGCGCTGTACACGGCGAGCGGCACCGGCTTCCACGACATCACCAGTGGCAGCAACGGCGCCTACTCCGCGGCCAGCGGCTGGGACTTCACCAGCGGTTGGGGCTCGTACAACGCCGCGACCCTGGAGACCAAGCTGCTCGGCTGACCTCCGTTGACTGACCTCCGATGCCAGTAGCTGAACACCGATGAATGAAGCGCGGGCCGGGAATCACTCCCGGCCCGCGCTTCACGTCGCCTGCATCACCTGAACTTGGCTTTGCCGGGGCCCTCTTCGACGAAGCTGCGCATCCCGCGCTCACGGTCCTCGGTCGCGAACAGCCCCGCGAACCACGTGCGTTCGACGGCGAGCCCGGTCTCGAGGTCCGTCTCCAGACCGGTGTCGATCGCTTCCTTCGCCGCACGCAACGCGATCGCCGGACCCTGCGCCAACTTCGCCGCCCACGCATGCGCCTCGCTGAACACCTCGGCGGCGGGGGCGAGTCGATCGACGAGCCCCAGCGCGAGCGCCTCGTCCGCCTTGACCATCCGACCCGTGAAGATCAGGTCCTTCGCCTTCGAGGGGCCGATGAGCCGCGCCAGCCGCTGCGTGCCACCCGCCCCCGGAATCAACCCGAGGAGAATCTCCGGCTGCCCCAACTTCGCGTTGTCCGCCGCGATCCGGAAATCCGCGCACAGGGCCAACTCGCAACCCCCGCCCAGCGCGTAGCCCGTGATCGCCGCGACCACCGGCTTCGGAATGCGGGCCACCGCCGTGAACGACTCCTGCAACGCCCGCGACCGCACGACCATCGCCGCATGGTCCATCCGCTGCATCTCCTTGATGTCCGCGCCGGCAGCGAACACCTTCTCCCCGCCGTAGATCACCACCGCCCGCACGTCGTCGCGACGCGAGGCCTCCTCGGCGAGTGCGCGCAGGCCGTCCTGTGTCTCCGTGTCCAGCGCGTTCATCGGTGGCCGGTCGAGCCGGATCGTGCCGACGCCCTCGGTGACCTCAAAGTGAAGGGTCATGGCCGGCCTCAGCTGTCGTAGTCGACGGCGAGAGTGTCGGACACGGGGAAGGTCTGGCAGGTGAGGACATACCCGGCGTCGACCTCGGCGGGTTCGAGGGCGTAGTTGCGCCGCATGTCCGCGGTGCCCTCGGTGACCAGTGCGCGGCAGGTGCCGCAGACGCCGCCCTTGCAGGCGAAGGGCAGGTCGGGGCGGGTCTTCTGGGCGCCGTCGAGGATCGAACTGTCTTTGTGCAGAGCGGAGTTGGTGGTGCGGCCGTCGAGCGTGATGCTCACCTGGCTGACGGGGCCCTCGTAGGCCTTGTCGATGTGTTCGTTGGTCCGCACGGGCTCGTCGTCGGCGTAGAACAGTTCCTGGTGGACGCGTCCGGCGGGGACGCCGAGGCCGGTGAGGACCTGTTGGGCGTCGCGGACCATGCCGTGCGGGCCGCACAGCCACCAGTGGTCGGCGGTCTCCACGTCGACGAGGGCGTCCACGAGCGTGGTGAGCCGGTCGGCGTCGAGGCGGCCGGAGAGGATCTCCGCCTCGCGCGGCTCGCGGGACAGGATGTGCGCCAGCTGGAAACGGCCGGGGTACAGGTCCTTCAGGTCGGCGAGGTCGTCCGCGAACATCACGGTGTCGCTGCGCCGGTTGCCGTAGAAGAGCGTGACGCGGGAGCGGGTGTCGGCGGCGAGGACGGATTCCGCGATGGACAGCATCGGGGTGATTCCGGAGCCGGCCGCGATCAGGACGTGGTGGCCGGGGAGGGTCAGGTCGGGGGTGAAGGCGCCGGTGGGGGCCATCACCTCGACGGTGTCTCCGGGGCGTACGTCGTTGACCAGCCAGGAGGAGAACAGGCCGCCGGGGACGACCCGTACGCCGATGCGCGGGCGCGCTCCCGCCGGGGAGCAGATCGAGTACGAGCGGCGCTCGTCGCGTCCCTCGACCTCGCGGCGGAGCGTGAGCGACTGCCCGGGCCGGTACGCGAACTCCTCGGCGAGGTGCTCGGGGATGTCGAAGCTGATGGCGGCGGCGTCCTCGCACAGCGACTCGACGGCGGCGACCCGCAGGGCGTGGAAGGCCGGCCGGCGACGCGCCGGGCGGGCAGGGGTGGTCGGGGCCGGGGCGGTCACTGGTCCACCGTCCTTTCCACGGGCGGGAGTTGGGGGTTCGCCGCGAGCAGGCGTTGGGGGCTCGCCATCAGATCTCCTTGACGTACTCGAACGGCTCGCGGCAGACGCGGCACCGCCACAGGGCTTTGCAGGAGGTCGCGGCGAAGTGCGAGGTCTCCTCGGTGTCCGCCGATCCGCAGCGGGGGCAGGGCACCGTACGGCGGGTAGGCGACAGCGTGAGCTTGATCGGGCCGCTGGGTGCCGCGCCGGGCGGGGCGATGCCGTGCTCGGAGAGGTTGCGGCGGCCCTCGGGGGTGATCCAGTCGGTGCTCCACGGCGGGTCGAGCACGGTCCGGATCTCCACCTTGGCGAACCCGGCGTCCCGCAGCCGCGCGGCCACCTCGGCGCGCATCTCGGCCATGGCGGGGCAGCCGGAGTAGGTGGGCGTCAGGCTCGCCACGACCGTGCCGTCCGCGCCGATCTCCACCCCGCGCAGTACACCGAGGTCGGCGAGGGTGAGCATGGGCATCTCGGGGTCGGGCACCTGCGCGGCGATGCGCCAGGCCCGCCGGCTGTCCACCGACACGAGTGCGGTCACCATGTCGCCTCCGGGTGGGCGCGGGCCACGCTCTGGAGTTCGGCCAGCAGCGGGGCCAGGTGTTCGGTGCGGTCGCCGTCGCGGCCGTGTCCGGGAACCGGTGCCACCTCGGGCAGGACGAGCCCGGCGGCATCGGTGACCTGGCGGAGCACGGCCAGGACCTCGGTCCTCAACTCACCGTCGTCCGCGAAGAGTTCGTCCACGTACGGCGCGATGGCGGCCAGCGCGTCCCGCGTCCGGCGCTGCGACTCCTCCGTGCCGTCGCCCAGCCGGACGACCCACTCGGCGGCGTACTGGCGGTGGTACGCAAGCTCCTTGGCGCCCTTGGCGGCGATGGCGGCGAGCACGGGGTCCGATGCCGTGGTGGCGAGTCGCTCGAAGAGGGCGAGTCGCCAGGAGGACAGCACCAGGAGTCGAGTGATCGAGAACGCGAAGTCTCCGTTGGGGAGTTCGGCCAGCCGTACGTTGCGGAAGTCGTCCGCGTCACGGAAGTAGGCGTACGCGTCCTCGCCGCGTCCGGTGCCGTCGACCTGGCCGGCACGCGCGTAGAGCAGGCGGGTCTGGCCGAGGAGGTCGAGCCCGATGTTGGCCAGGGCGACCTCCTCCTCCAACTCCGGTGCGGCCGTGCACCATTGGGCCAGCCGCTGCGCGCTCACGAGTGCGTCGTCACCAAGTGCCAGGCAGAACGCGGCCAGTTGAGCGGAGTCCGTACCCTCCGGCACGGTCTGGTCGACGCCGTGCAGCGGGTCCTCGAAACCGGTGCCGAACGCCCAGCGGGCGTCGCTGTCGTCGTGCCCCTCGGCCAGGGACAGATAGACGTGGTCGTCACTCATTCCCTGCTCCTAGATGTGGGGGACGTCGTCGGGGATGTCGTAAAAGGTCGGGTGGCGGTAGACCTTGTCGGCGCTCGGCGCGAAGAACGGGTCCTTCTCGTCGCGGGTCGAGGCGGCGATGTGCTCGGAGCGCACGACCCAGATGGACACACCTTCGTTGCGCCGCGTGTAGAGGTCGCGGGCGTGGGTGAGCGCCATGGCGTCGTCGGCGGCGTGCAGCGAGCCGACATGGACGTGGTTCAGGCCGCGCTTGCCGCGGACGAACACCTCGTACAGGGGCCACTCCTGCGTCATGCCGCCGCTCCTTCGGTCTTCTGCGTACGGGCCGTTTCCTGTGTACGGGCGGCCTGCTTGGCCGCGTGCGCGGTGGCCGCCTCCCGGACCCAGGCGCCCTCCTCGTGGGCGGCCCGGCGGCGGGAGACCCGCTCGACGTTGCGCGGTCCGTCGCCGCTGATCACGCGCTGCAACTCGGACCAGTCCGGGGTGCCGAAGTCGTGGTGACCACGTTCCTCGTTCCAGCTCAACTCCGGGTCGGGCAGGGTGACTCCGAGCTTCTCCGCCTGCGGAACCGTCATGTCGACGAAGCGCTGACGCAGTTCGTCGTTGCTGTGCCGCTTGATCTTCCAGGCCATGGAACGCGCCGAGTTGGGCGAGTCGTCGTCGGGCGGGCCGAACATCATCAACGACGGCCACCACCAACGGTCCACCGCGTCCTGGACCATGGCCCGCTGGCCGTCCGTGCCGCGCATCATCGTGAGCAGCAACTCGTAGCCCTGGCGCTGGTGGAAGGACTCCTCCTTGCACACCCGCACCATGGCCCGCGCGTACGGCCCGTACGAACAGCGGCACAGCGGCACCTGGTTGCAGATCGCCGCGCCGTCCACGAACCAGCCGATCACGCCGACGTCGGCGAAGGTCGGCGTCGGGTAGTTGAAGATCGACGAGTACTTCTGCCGGCCCTCGATCAGCGCGTCGGTCAGCTCCGCGCGGTCCGCGCCCAGGGTCTCGGCGGCCGAGTAGAGATACAGTCCGTGTCCGGCCTCGTCCTGCACCTTCGCGAAGAGGATCGCCTTGCGGCGCAGGGAGGGCGCGCGGGTGATCCAGTCGCCCTCCGGCTGCATCCCGATGATCTCGGAGTGCGCGTGCTGCGCGATCTGCCGGATCAGGGTCCTGCGATAGCCGTCGGGCATCCAGTCGCGGGGCTCGATCCGCTGGTCCTTCGCGATCGTGGCATCGAACTGCTCCGAGAGCCGCGCTTCGTCCCAGCCGGCGGCTGACGCCTCCGTGCCTGTGCTGGTCATCGACACACCAACTTCCCTACCGACCATTCGTTCGGTACCTAGTCTGATGGGTTTCCCCCTGCGAGGCAAGACCTGCCGAGTGAAAGGCTGGTCACCAGCCTTCTCACCGGCCCTCGAACGACGGCTCCGCACGAGCGAGAAACGCCGCTACGGCCGCCCGGTGGTCCCGCGTCGCCCCCAGCCGCTCCTGCGCCGCCGCCTCCCGTTCCAGCACGGTGGCGAGGCTCGCGCCGGGCGCGTCCCGCAGCAGCGCCTTCACCTCCGCGTACGCGACGGTGGGCCCGGCGGCCAGCCGCCTGGCCAGGGCCAGCCCCTCCGCCGTAGCGTCCCCGTCCGGCACGACCCGGTGCACCAGCCCCCACCGCAGCGCGTCCTCCGCGCCGAACCGGTCCCCGAGCAGCATCAGCGCGGCGGCCCGCGACGGACCCACCGCCTGCGCCAGCGCACCGCTCAGCCCACTGTCGGCGGCCAGCCCGATCCCGGTGAACGCGGTCGCGAACCGTGCCCCCTCGGCCGCGACCCGCACATCCGCGCAGAGCGCCAGCCCGAGCCCGGCCCCGACACACGCGCCCTCGACGGCCACGACGACCGGCTGGGTCAGCGCGTGCAGCGCCTCCACGAGGGGGTTGTACTCATTCCGCACACAGGCGAAGGCGGACTCGGGTTCGGCCTCCAGCGCGCGGGCGTGCTCCTTGAGGTCCTGCCCCACGCAGAAGTGCTTGCCCCGCGCGGTGAGCAGCACGGCACGGACGGCGTCCCCGTCATCGCGCACCTGGCGTACGGCGGCCAACAGCCCACTCCGCAGGGCGACATCGAGCGCGGGCCCGCGCAACTCGATGGTGGCGACACCGGCGTCCAGGCGATAGCCGACGCCGTCCGGAGATTCGCTCACTTCCACGCGTAGAACCCCTGTCCCGTCTTTCGGCCCAGCTCACCGCGGGCGACCTTGTCGCGCAACAGCTGTGGCGGTGCGAAGCGCTCGCCGAGGGTGGAGTGCAGGTACTCGGCGATGGCCAGGCGTACGTCGAGACCGACCAGGTCGGTGAGCCGCAGCGGGCCCATGGGGTGCTTGTAGCCGAGGCTCATCGCGTCGTCGATCGCCTCCGGCTCGGCGACGCCCTCCTCGACCATGCGGATCGCCTCCAGACCGAGCGCGAGTCCGAGGCGACTGCTGGCGAAGCCGGGCGAGTCCTTGACGGTCACGTCCTTCTTGCCCAGGGCGTGCGTCCAGTCGAGGGCTGCGCTGACGACGGCGGCCTCAGTGTGCGGGGCTACGACGATCTCGACCAGCGCGGAAGCGGGCACCGGGTTGAAGAAGTGCATGCCGAGGAAACGGCCGGGCCGGGTGAGTACGGCGGCGAGTTCGGTGACCGAGAGCGAGCTGGTGTTGGTGGCCAGCACGGTCGTCGCGCCCACCGCCTGCTCGGCCGCCGCGAGCACACGGGCCTTGAGCCCGGCGTCCTCGGGGACGGCCTCGACGACGAGGTCCGCGTCAGCAGGGAGTCCGTCGACCGAGTCTGCCACGGTGACGCGGGCGAGCACCTGCTCGGCGGCTTCACTGAGCAGACCCCGCTCGGCGGCCCGCCTCAAGCCGGTGGCGACCCGGTCCAGCGCGGCGGCCGAAGCGGCCTCGCCGCTCTCCACGACGGTCACGGACGAACCGGCGGCCGCGAACGACTGCGCGATCCCGGCGCCCATCCGGCCACCGCCGATCACACCGACAACTGCGGGCGCGGAGTGGGGTGTTGGGCTCATGATCGGCTGCTCCTCTGCTCCAAGCCTCTTTTGTTCAAGAAGCGAGTCATACGGTCCTTCTTGTCCTGCCCCTCGAAGAGCACGGCCTGTGCGAGGTCGTCGGCGACCGGGTGGGCGCCGGGCGAGTCGACCACGAGCTTGGTGAGCCGAAGGGCCGTGGCCGACGAACGGGCCATGCGATCGAGCAGCGTGTGCGCCTCGTCCAGCAACTTCTCCGCCGGTACGACGTCGATGACCAGCCCGGCGGCCAGGGCTGCCGCCGCGTCGAGGTTCCGCCCGGCGAGCAGCACCTGCTTGGCCACGGACTCGCCGACCAGCTCGGGCAGCCGCCAGCAGGCACCGGCCGCGGCGAGGATGCCGAGCCCTGGCTCCGGGTTGCCGAAGACGGCGTCAGGTCCGGCGATACGCAGGTCGCAGGCGTACGACAGTTCCGCACCACCGCCCAGCGCCCAGCCGTCCACCGCGGCGAGGGTCGGCATCGGCAGCCGACGTACCCGCTCGAAGAGCCGGCTGTTGATGCCCTGGAGGGCTTCGTCCCGGCCGCGTGCGAGCAGCTCCGCGATGTCGGCGCCGCCCGCGAAGACCCCGCCGTGACCGGTGAGCAGCAGGAACCTGGGGTCCTGCTCCAACTGGTCGCAGATGGCGTGCAGTTCGCGGATCATCAGCCCGCTGATGGCGTTGCGCGCGTCGGGGCGGTGCAGGGTGACGACGAGCCGGTCCTCGCGGTCCTCGACGAGGAGGGTCTCGTAGTCGCCGGTGTCGGAGGCGCTCAGGCCGGTGCCGGTGTCGGTGTCGGTGTCGGAGGCGCTCATACCCGCTCCACGAGCATCGCGACGCCCTGCCCGACCCCGACGCACAGCGTGGCCAGGCCCCGGCTGCCGTTCTCGCGCTCCAACCTGCCCAGCAGCGTGAGCAGGATACGGGCGCCGGAGCACCCGAGAGGATGGCCCAGCGCGATCGCTCCACCGTCGGCGTTGACCTTCTCCTCGTCCAGCTTGAGGCGGCGCGTGACGGCGAGGGCCTGCGCGGCGAAGGCCTCGTTGAGTTCGATCGCGTCCAGGTCGCCGGTCCCCCAACCGGCGCGGGCGAGGGCCTTCTCGGTGGCGGGTACCGGGCCCAGACCCATGATGTCGGGCTGCACCCCGGCCGAGGCGGAGGTGACGATGCGGGCCCTCGGCGTGAGTCCGTGGCGTCGGACGGCCGCTCCGCTCGCGACGACCAGCGCGGCGGCGCCGTCGGACAGCGGTGAGGAGGAACCGGCGGTGACGATGCCGCCCTCGCGGAAGATGGTGCGCAGCGAGCCGAGCTTCTCCAGCGTGGTTCCGGGTCGTGGGCCCTCGTCACGGGTCACCTCGCCGTCCTTCACCGAGACCGGCACGATCTCCCGGTCGAAGCGGCCCGACTCCTGGGCGGCGACGGCCCGTTGATGGCTGCGCAGCGCGAACGCGTCGGACTCGGCACGGGTGATGCCGTCCAGCTCGGCAACCTCTTCGGCCGTCTCGCCCATCGTCAGGGTCTGCTGGGCGGCGAAGCGCGGATTGGTGAAGCGCCAGCCGAGCGAGGTGTCGTGCACCTCCCCCGGCTTGGCCCACGGGGTGCCCGGCTTGGCCATCACCCAGGGGGCGCGGGTCATGGACTCCACGCCGCCCGCGACGACGAGGTCCGCCTCTCCGGCGCGTATCGCCTGGGCGGCCGAGGCGACGGCGGTCAGTCCCGAGGCGCAGAGCCGGTTGACGGTGTAGCCGGGCACGGTGTGCGGCAGCCCGGCCAGCAGTACGGCCATCCGCGCCACGTCACGGTTGTCCTCGCCGGCCTGGTTGGCGGCGCCGAGGATCACCTCGTCGACCTCCTCGGCCGGGATTCCGGCGCGCCGGACCGCCTCGCCGACGACCAGGGCGGCGAGGTCGTCGGGTCGTACGGAGGCGAGGGCGCCGCCGTAGCGGCCCTGCGGGGTGCGGGCCCCGTCGATCAGATAGACCTCGTCGGAGGACAGCTCAGGCATCGGTGGTCTCCTCGGCGGGGGCGGGCCGGCGTGACTGGAGGGTCGCGAAGCGGCCGGTGACGAACGCGGGGTCGGACAGGGTGGCGCTGGCCGCCGGGTTGGCGGCGCTGCCGTGGAAGTCGCTGAACGCGGCGGACTGGTTGACGAAGACACCGCCGGTGAGGTTCTCCGAGAGGTGCACGCCCGCGTCCAGGGCGACCAACTCGGCCGCGTCCAGCACCGGTTCACTGGTGGAGTGGACGGCGGCGGTCAGCGCGCCGTGCGCCCGCACCGTCTCACGCAGGATCCGCAGACTGTGCTCGGTGGAGTCGGTGCCGATGACGAACGACACCGGCCCGAACCATTCCCGGGTGTATGTCCCCCGGTCACCCTCGGCATCAAGGCGCGCGATCAGCGGCGTACGGACGACGGCCTTCGGGTACTCGGGGTGTTCGACGGACGCCGACGCCCGCACCGTACGACCGACCGACGCGGCCTGTTCCAAGCGGTCCCGCACGCCGTCGTTGACGATCGTGCCGAGGGTGCCGGCCGCGCGGGCCGGGTCGCCGAGCACCTTGTCGAGCGCCGTGCCCAGGTCGGCGGCGAACTCGTCGGCGCTGCGCGGGCCTTGGTCGGTGGTGATGCCGTCGCGCGGGATCAGGAGGTTCTGCGGGGTGGTGCACATCTGGCCGCTGTAGAGGGCCAGCGAGAAGGCGAGGTTGCCGAGCAGACCGCGGTAGTCGTCGGTGGAGTCCAGGACAACGGTGTTGAGACCGGCCTTCTCCGTGTACACGAGGGCCTGGCGGGCGTTGGCCTCCAGCCAGTCGCCGAACTCCGTGGAGCCGGTGAAGTCGACGATCCGGACGTCGGGGTGCAGCGCGAGGACGGCGGCGCTACGGCCCCCGGGCTCCTCGGCGGCGAGGATCACGAGGTTCGGGTCGAAGCCCGCCTCGGCCAGTACCTCGCGGGCGATCCGCACGGTGATCGCAAGGGGGAGGACGGCGCCCGGGTGCGGCTTGACCACGACCGGGTTGCCGGTGACCAGGCTGGCGAACAGGCCCGGGTAGCCGTTCCAGGTCGGGAAGGTGTTGCAGGCGATGAGCAGCGAGACCCCGCGGCCGACCGGAGTGAACTTCTTGTCCAGGACCTGTGGGCCGCCCTTGCGCTGCGGCTTGCTCCAGCGGGCCGCGCCCGGGTGCCGCTTCTGCTCGGCCCACGCGTACGCGACGGCCTCAAGACCCCGGTCCTGGGCGTGCGGGCCGCCCGCCTGGAACGCCATGACGAAGGCCTGCCCGGTGGTGTGCTGCACGGCGTGCGCGATCTCGAAGCTCGCCGCGTTCAACCGGGCCAGGATCTCGGCGGCCACACCGGCGCGGGTGTCGGGGCCCGCGTCGCGCCAGGGCCCGGTGGCGGCCAGGGCGGCGGCCACCGCCTCGTCCGGCGCGACGCGGGGGTAGGAGATGCCCAGCTCGAAGCCGTACGGTGAGGTCTCGGCGGCCGACACGCGCCCGTCGCCGGGATGCCCCGCCAGCTCGACATGCCCGCCGAGCTGCTCCTGGAAGGCGGCCTCGCCGTTCTTGGCCGCGTCCTCGCCGTAGACCGACTTACTGGGCGACTCCGGGTACGGCGTCCAGTGGTCGCGGGCGGCGGTCGCGGCGACCGCCTGTTCCAGCAGGGCGCGATGGCGCGAGAAGAAGTCGGGCAGCTCGGAGCTGGTCTGAAGCATGCATTCCACCTCTTGACAGGCAGTGGTGTTGCTGGATTACTTGGCCGTGACGCACGCTAACCGAATGTTCGGTCGGTCCACAAGGTGGTGGAAAATGACGCAGGCCGCCGAGACGGCCTCCGGTCCGACGGCGAGGATGTTCGCCGCGGACGAGGCGTCCCGGGCTCTCGGGATGGAGCTCGTCGAGCACGGCGCAGGGACCGCCGTGCTCCGTATGACCGTGACCCCGGCCATGGTCAATGGACACAAGATCGCCCACGGCGGCTATCTGTTCCTGTTCGCCGACTCCGCCTTCGCCTGTGCCTGCAACAGCCACGGCCCGGTGACCGTGGCCGCAGCGGCCGACATCGACTTCGTCGCCCCGGCGTACGAGGGCGACGTCCTGGTGGCGACGGCGACGGAGCGCACCCGGTTCGGCCGCAGCGGCATCTACGACGTGAGCGTGCTGCGCGGCGACCAGGTGATCGCGGAGTTCCGCGGCCGCAGCCGCACGATCAACAGCGCGAAGACGAAGGAGTCTCCATGAGCAGCGACCTGACAGCCCCTGCGGCCTCACCGGTTTCGGCACCCGTGAGTACGCGCCTGGGGGAACCACTCCCCGACGGGTTGCTGGACGCCGCCGAACGCCTGAGCCGCGAGGAGCTGCGCGAGCACCAACTCGGCCTGCTCCAGGCCACGTTGAGGCACGCCTACGACAACGTGGAGCTGTACCGCAGGAAGTTCGACGAAGCCGGCGTCAAACCCGACGACTGCCGCACCCTCGAGGACCTGGCCCGGTTCCCCTTCACCACCAAGGCCGACCTGCGCGACACGTACCCCTTCGGCATGTTCGCCGTCCCCATGGACCAGGTCCGCCGTATCCACGCCTCCAGTGGCACCACCGGCCGCCCCACGGTCGTCGGCTACACAGAGAACGACATTTCCATGTGGGCCGACGTGGTGGCCCGCTCGATCCGCGCGGCCGGCGGCCGGCCCGGCCACAAGATCCATGTGTCGTACGGCTATGGGTTGTTCACCGGTGGTCTGGGCGCGCACTACGGCGCCGAGCGCGCGGGCTGCACGGTGATTCCCGCCTCCGGTGGCATGACCGCACGCCAGGTGCAGATCATCCAGGACTTCAAGCCCGAGATCATCATGGTCACCCCGTCCTACATGCTCACGCTCCTCGACGAGTTCGAGCGCCAGGGCGTCGACCCGCGCACCAGCTCGCTCAAGGTGGGCATCTTCGGTGCCGAGCCGTGGACGGAGGAGATGCGCCGCGAGATCGAGGAGCGCATGGACATCCACGCGGTCGACATCTACGGCCTGTCGGAGGTGATCGGCCCGGGTGTCGCGCAGGAGTGCGTGGAGACCAAGGACGGCCTGCACGTGTGGGAGGACCACTTCTACCCGGAGGTCGTCGACCCGATCACCGACGAGGTGCTGCCCGACGGCGACAGCGGCGAGCTGACCTTCACCTCCCTCACCAAGGAGGCGCTGCCGATCATCCGTTACCGCACCCGCGATCTGACCCGGCTCCTCCCCGGCACGGCCCGCCCCGCCTTCCGGCGCATCGAGAAGATCACCGGCCGCTGCGACGACATGATCATCCTGCGCGGGGTGAACGTCTTCCCCAGCCAGATCGAGGAGATCCTGCTGCGCACCCCCGCCGTCGCCCCGCACTTCACGATCCAGCTCAGCCGGCGCGGCCGCATGGACCACATGACGGTCCGCGCCGAGGCCCGCCCCGGTGCCACTCCCGAGCAGCGGGATGCAGCCGCGGCGGCGATCGGCAAGGGCGTCAAGGACGGCGTGGGCGTGACCGTCGCGGTGGAGATCGTCGATCCGGAGACCCTGGAGCGCTCGGTGGGCAAGATCCGCCGGGTGAAGGATCTGCGGGAGCAGTGACCTCCGAGGCGGTTCCGTCCGGCGTGACCGCCGGCCTTGTCACAATGGACCGGTGACCAGGACACCTGTGCAGAACCCGGCCGACCGCCGCGGCCGTCCCGCCTACGACCGCGACTCGCTGCTGGAGATCGCCGTCGTGGTCTTCAACGAACGCGGCTACGACGGCACCGGCATGGAGGAACTGGCCAGGCGCCTGGGCCTCAGCAAGTCGAGCATCTACCACCACGTGTCCGGCAAGGAGGAACTCCTCGAACTGGCGGTCAACCGCGCCCTGGACGCCCTCTTCGCCGTACTCGACGAGGAGGAGAAGCAGGCCGCCCAGGACCCGGAGGGCGGGTCGCCGGAGAGCACGGCGACCACCCGGATGAAACGTATCGTCCACCGCAGTGTCGAGGTGCTCGCCGCCGAACTGCCGTACGTCACCTTGCTGTTGCGGCTGCACGGCAACAGCGAGGTCGAGCAGCGGGCGCTCGCCCGGCGTCGTGAATTCGACCACCGGGTGGCCGAGTTGATGACCCGGGCGGCGGCCGAGGGCGGCATACGGGCGGACATCGACCCGCATCTCGCCAGCCGGCTGCTGTTCGGCACCGTCAACTCCCTCGTGGAGTGGTACCGCCCGGACCGCGACCTGACCGTGGCGACGCTGGCCGACGCCCTGACGACCATCCTCTTCGACGGCCTGCACGGACCTACGGCGAGTTGAGGGGCACGACGGACCCAACTCCCCTCCCCCGCAAGCCACATGACCGGCCCGAGTACGATGATCGAGAGTTCGGCCCGATCCCCGTGCCGCCCGCCGCGATGGAGTTGCCATGACGACCGACCCCCAGCAGGCAGCGCGAATCGACACCGGCAAAGCACATCCCGCGCGGGTCTACGACTGGCTGCTCGGCGGCAAGGACAACTACCCGGTCGACGAGGCCGTGGGCGAGAAACTGCCGCCCGAGGCGAAGGACGCGGCCCGGCAGAACCGCGGGTTCATGCACCGCGCGGCGACCTGGCTCGCCGGCGAGGGCATCGACCAGTTCCTGGACATCGGCACGGGCATCCCCACCGCGCCCAACCTGCACCAGATCGTCCAGCAGACGGTGCCGACGGCGAAGGTCGTCTACACCGACAACGACCCGATCGTCCTGCGTCACGCCGAGGCACTGCTGGTCAGCCACACCGACGGGGTCACCGACTACATCCAGGCCGATGTGCGCGAGCCCGAGCACATCGTCGAACACGCCCGCCACGTCCTGGACTTCACCCGCCCGATCGCCCTCTCGCTGATCGCGCTGATGCACTTCATCCCGGACGAGCAGGACGCCCACGGCATCGTCCGCAACCTCGTCGCCACCCTGCCGTCCGGCAGCTACCTGGTCCTGTCCCACGCGGCATCCGACCTCTACCCCGAGCTCGCCGCCCAGGTCACCGCCGAGTACGCCAAGGGCGGCATCACACTCGGCTTCCGCACCCGCCCCGAGGTGGCCCGCTTCTTCGACGGCCTCGACCTGGTGGCGCCGGGCCTGGTGACGGCGACGGAGTGGAATCCGCCGACGTCGGAGGACGCTCCGGAGGGCAGCGGGATCTATGCGGCGGTGGCGCGGGTCCGCTGAGACCGTCAGGCCGTATCGGAGGAACGACAAGCATGGCGAACAGCGCACTTCTGGTGATGGACGTCCAACGGGACATCGTGGCCATGGCCGACGACGGTTCCGGCTATGTGCCGCGTCTGCGCAGGGCGATCGACGGTGCCCGGGCTGCCGGTATCCCGGTGATCTACGTCATGATCGCGCTACGGCCGGGCGATCCGGAAGTCAGCCCCCGCAACAAGGCGATGACAGACGTCGTGCGGGCCGGCCTGTTCACCGAGGGGGCTCCTGGCACCGAGATCCATCACGACATCGCGCCCCAGCAAGGCGACGTCGTGGTCACCAAGAGGCGGGGGAGCGCGTTCTCGGGCAGCGACCTCGACCTGGTGCTCAGGGCTCGCGATATCGACAGCCTCGTTCTCACCGGCATCGCCACCAGCGCCGTGGTGCTGTCCACCCTGTGGCACGCCATCGACCTGGACTTCGGCCTCGCCGTCCTGGCGGACGCCTGCCTCGACACCGACCCCGAGGTGCACCAGTTCCTCACCGAGAAACTGTTCCCCCGGTGGGCGGATGTCGTCGCCGTCGAGGACTGGCTCAAAGCCATCGCACCGCAGTAGCGGGAGGCCGTCCGAAACCTCGTGAGCCTCCCGTGGCCAGAGGTGTCGCTCACCCCCTTGAGATCTACTGGACAGCCCTCAGTAGGCGGTATTGGTCTGCCAGACCACTCCGGTGTCGGTCGCGATGACCATGTTGCCGGTCTCCAGCACCTTGAGGGTCGCCCCGTCGGCACCTTGCGTTGTGCTGGCCCACAGCGCCTGGTGCTGGGAGTTGTAGACCACGAGGTTGCCGTCCTCCTGGAACTCGGCGGTGTTTCCCGTGCCTTGGGTCTGGCTCGCCCAGTGGGCCGTTCCGGACGCGTCGTAGAGCACCAGGTTGCCGTCCGGCTGCATGATCAGTTTCGACCGTACGGTCTGCACGACCGTTCCGGCCTCGAACGTGAAGGGGGCCTTCACCACCACGGCGTCGGCCAAGTGGCCGGAGCCGGTGCCTGAGGCCGACGGCGAAGGAGAAGCAGAGGGAGACGCCGTCGCCCCACTCGTGGACGGGGTGGCCGACACCTGCGCGGCGCGACCGGCGCTCGCGGACGGCGTGCCGTGTGTGGAAGCCGAGTTCTTGTCGTTGTCCTTGTCGTCGAGGGTGTGGAGCAGGAGCAGCCCCGAGCCCGCGACGACGACCAGCGCGGCCGTGCCGATGGCGGCCCACAGCACGCGACGCCCGCGCCCCCTTCGGGTGCCTCCACCGTCCGTGTGCGGGGTCGGACCGGTTCCCGCCGGATGGGCGCCGTACGTGTCCGCCGCGTGGAGCCGCGTCGGGTTGTCGTGGCCCGGGTTCGGCGCGAGGAGGGTGGCGGAATGGGTGCCTTGGACGCTCGCAGCCGCCTGCGGGGCGACGGCCGTCGCCGCGTCCGAGGCGCCGGCCGACACACCGCCCCCTTGGTCGGCGACGGTCGCGGCGCGTTCACGATCCGCCAACGAGCCGACGGCCAGGGCCCGTTGGTAGGCGGGGTGGTGGACCAGATCGACCTCGGACCGGCAGAGTTCGACGATGCGCTGCGGAGTGGGGCGCAGGGCGGGGTCGGTCAGCGCGCAGGCCGCGATCAGCTCGGCGACCTCCGCGTCCACACCCCGCAGGTCGATCTCGCCGTGCACCGACCGGTAGGACACGGCCGCGAACGGCCCGTCCCCGTACGGCGGGCGGCCGGTGACGGCGAACGCCAGCGTGGCCCCGAGGGCGAACACGTCCGCGCCCGGACCGGTCTCGCCGCCCATGATCGTCTCCGGCGCGATGAACCCGGGACTGCCGAGCGCACCGCCGACCTGCGTCAGGTTGGACGTACCGGTGGTCCTGGCGATGCCGAAGTCGATCAACTGGGGGCCGGTGGCGGAGAGGATGACGTTGTGCGGCTTGAGGTCCCGATGCCACACGCCCCGGACGTGGATGGCCTCCAGCCCCTCGGCGAGGGCGGCCAGCATGACCCGGGCCAGGTCGGCGGGGAGCGGTCCGTTGGTCGCGACCGCGGCGTGCAGCGTGGGCCCCGGTACGTACTCGGTGGCCAGCCAGTACGGCGGCGTGTCCAGCTCCGCGTCGATGAGCGACGCGGTGTACGCGCTGCGGACCGTGCCCAAGGTCTCCACCTCGCGGCGGAACCGGCTGAGGGCGTGTTCGTCATGGCGGAGGTGGTCGTTGATCACCTTGACGGCGGCGGGACGGCCACCCGGCGAACGCGCGAGGTACACCCTCCCCATCCCGCCCTCGCCGAGTCTGCCGACCAGACGGTAGCGACCTATGTGGGATGGGTCGGAGTCATCGAGCGAAAGCACGGGACATGTCCTCCTTGCGTGGAACCGACAGTCACCGGATCCACCGTGAGGTCAACTCGGCTGTGCTCCAACCCCGTTGCCCAGCGGGGGTGCGACACCAGCCCTGGGACGACACGTCCGGACCGGACCCCGACATAGTAGAGGGAACAACTGCCCGGGACTCACCGGACGCGCTGTTCCGGAGCGCTCTGGAGGTCTTCGTGCAGGTGCACGAGGAGCCAGTGGCCATCGGGACGGGCGCGTCGCAGGACCGCGGTGTTGCGGGCCAACTCCGGTGGAGCCGCACGGAATTCGACCCGCAGCCAGTAGCGGGCCACGGCCAGGTCCCCGAAGACGTCGACGACTTGGCCGTACGCCGTGAGGCCGGTCTCGGCCGGGCCGTCGTCGGAGGTGGGGCGGGCGTCCCGGACGCGGTTCAACTCCGTTCTGCCGCAGATGAGTTCGGGGGTCGCCGAGTCCCAGATGGTGGCCTCCGGATCGAGGAAGGCGTCGATGCGCGCACGGTCACCCGCGGTGTAGCCGTCATACATGCCCGTGATCACCGTCCACACCTCGGCCAGGTCGGCGGGAGCGCCACCCGGTCGGGCGCCGTGGTCGGCTGCGGGAGGGACGGAACGGGGCGGTGGAGCGGTCATAGAGGTTCCTTGGGTGGGGTGTTCGTGCCGGATCAAGGGAGGACGACGAGGTCCCGGGGTGTGCGGTTGAGGCGCTCGCCGCCCTCCTCGGTGCAGATCACGATGTCCTCGATCCGCGCTCCGTACCGGCCGGGCAGGTAGATGCCGGGTTCTACGGAGAAGGCCATGCCCGGTGCGAGCGGGAGCGGGTTGCCGGTCACGATGTAGGGCTCCTCGTGGGTCTCCAGGCCGATGCCGTGTCCGGTGCGGTGGATGAAGTGCGGCCCGTATCCGGCGTCGGTGATGAAGTCCCGGCCGACGGCGTCGAGTTGACCGGCGGTGATACCCGGCCGTACGGCGTCCGTCTGGGCGCGTTGGGCGCTCAGCAGCACGTCGTACAGCCTGCGGAAGTCGGCGGGCGGCTCGCCCACCGTGTACACCCGGGTGGAGTCGGAGCAGTAGCCGTCCGGGGTCGTACCGCCGATGTCGACCACCACCGGGTCGCCGGGGCGGATCGTGCGGTCGGAGAGTTCGTGGTGCGGGCTGGCGCTGTTCGGGCCGGAGCCGACGATGACGAAGTCGACCCGGACGTGCCCCTCGGCGATGATCGCGTCCGCGATGTCCCGGCCGACCTCGCGTTCGGTACGGCCGGCCCGCAGCCACTCCCCCAAACGGCCGTGCACCCGGTCGATGGCCGCACCGGCCCGGCGCAGGGCGGACGCTTCCTGCGGGGTCTTGCGCATCCGCAGCCCGTTCAGCACCTCTCCGGCCAACTCCTGGCGGACGTCCGGGAGTTGGGTGCGGAAGGCGATGGTCTTCTCCGCCCACATGCGGTTGTCGACGCCGACGCGGGCGGTGTGGGCGGGCAGCCGGGCCGCGACGAGGGCGTAGGGGTCGTCGGTCTCGTCCCAACCGGTGATCTCGATGCCGAGGTCTCCGGCCGGGGACGCCCGGGCGGCGAGTTCCTCCAGGGCCGGGACGAGGAGGAAAGGGTCGCTGTCGGTCGGCAGGACCAGGCAGGTGAGCCGCTCCAGCGGCAGGGCGTCGTAGCCGGTCAGGTAGCGCAGGTCGGCGCCGGGCGAGATCAGCAGGGCGTCGAGACCGGCTCGGGCCGTGGCCTGCCGGGCGCGGTGGAGGCGGTCGGCCGGGTACAGGTCCGCGAGCGGTTCGGCGGGGTGGGCGTCTTGAGGCATCGGGGCGTCGGGCATCGGCTCTCCGTGAAGTGGTGTGCGGGTGGGGGCGCTGTTCCCCGGTGGACCGTCCGGCCCCGCTCAGGCGGCGTACAGCCGGCAGGCCACGCCCCCGGCGATCAACTGCGGCTCCTCGCGGTCGCAGCCGTCGAAGGCCTGGGGACAGCGCGGGTGGAAGCGGCAGCCGCTCGGCGGGTCGGCGGGATCGGGTACGTCGCCGGGGAGTTCGGCGGGCAGCACCCCCGCCCCGTCGGGTTTCGGTACGGCGGCCAGCAGTGCCCGGGTGTAGGGGTGGCGCGGGTCGGCCCAGACCTCGGCGGTGGGGCCGGTCTCCACGATCCGGCCGAGGTACATCACGGCGATCCGGTCCGCGATCAGCCGTACGACGGACAGGTCGTGGCTGATGAACAGCAGCCCGGCGCCCGACTCGACGGCCAACGATCGCATCAGCGTGGCTACTTGGAGCTGCGCGGAGGCGTCGAGCGCGGAGATCGGTTCGTCGCCGACGAGGAGACGGGGGCGGGCGCCGAGTGCGCGGGCGATGGCGATGCGCTGGCGTTGGCCGCCGGAGAACTCCTGCGGATAGCGCTCGGCGGCACTCGCCGGCAGCCCGACCCGGGTCAACAGGTCCTCCGGGGTGGTGAGTTCGGCCGCCGACTCGCCTCGCCCTGCCGCCGTACGGATGCCGTCGGCGATCTGCGAACCCACCCGGCGCCGGGGATTGAGGGAGCCGTACGGATCCTGGAAGACCATCTGGATGCCGGTCAGGGCAAGTTCGCGGCGGCGCACCCGCAACGGCCGTACCGGCGTGCCGTCGTAGGTGATCCGGCCCTCCGCCAATGCGGTGAGGCCGCAGACCGCGCGGGCCAGTGTCGACTTGCCGCAGCCCGACTCGCCCACCAGGCCCACGACTTCGCCGGCCCGTACCTGGAGGCTGACCCCGGCGACGGCGCGGGTGGGCGGTGCGCCCGGCCGGTGGTACTGGACGACGAGGTCGTCGACCGAGAGGAGGGGGGCCGTCGGGTCGGGGGTCATACGGTGCTCCTTCCGGGGAGCGCGTCCAGGAGCTGACGGGTGTACTCGTGCTGCGGCTCGGTAAGGACCCGGCCCCGTGGACCCGTCTCGACGACCAGGCCGTGGCGCATCACGCTCACCTCGTCGGCGATCGCGGACATCACGCCCAGGTCGTGGGTGACGAGGAGGACGGCGAGACCGAGGTCGTCACAGAGGCCGCGCAGCAGCCGCAACACACCTGCCTGGACGGTCACGTCGAGGGCGGTGGTCGGTTCGTCGGCGATCAGGACCTTCGGCTCGCAGGCCAGCGCGATGGCGATGGCGATGCGCTGGCGCATGCCGCCGGAGAACTGGTGCGGGTAACGGCCCAGCGCCTCACGGGGGTTGGGGATGCGGACCTGGGTCAGCAGATCGACCGCCCTTTCCTTGGCCGCCTTCCGGTTCAGCTTCAGGTGGTGGCGCAGATGGTCGGTGAGCTGGTGTCCGATGCTGAGCATGGGGTGCAGGCTGGTGGACGGGTCCTGGAACACCATGCTCACCGATCGCCCACGCAGCACCGCGAGTTGACGGGGCGTCAGGGTCAGCAGGTCGGTGCCCTCCAGCTCGATCCGGCCGCCGGTGCGGGCGCCCGGCGGCAGCAGGCCGAGGGTGGCGAGACCGGTCATGGTCTTGCCCGAACCGCTCTCCCCCGCGAGCCCGTGGATACGGCCGGGCTGGAGCGCGAGGTCGACGCCGCCGAGGATGCGGGCGCCGCCCAGGTCGAGGGTGAGGCCGCTGATCCTCAGTACGTCCACGGTGTCGCCGTCGGTCATCCCACACGCTCCTTCTCCGCGCCGATCGTGCGGGCGGTGCCCGGGTCGAGGGCGTCCCGGAGGGTGTCGCCGAGGAAGTTGAAGGCGAGGACGACGGTGAGGATGGCCAGGCCCGGGAAGACCCCGATCCACCACTTGTCGAACTGCTGCGTACCGTCCGCCACCATCGCGCCCCACTCGGCGGTCGGCGGCTTGGCACCGAGCCCGAGGAAGGACAGCCCGGACAGCAGCAGCGTCGCGGTGCCGATGTCGAGGGTGGCCAGGACGAGCAGCGGCCCGAGGACGTTGGGCAGGATGTCCACGCGCAGCGACCGCCAGGCGGAGAAGCCCAACAGCCGTCCGCTGAGCACGAATTCACGGTTCCTGAGGCCCATCACCAGACCCCGGGTGACGCGGGCGTACGACGGCCAGGACACGACCAGGACGGCCAGTACCGCGTTCTGCAGACTGGCGCCGAGCGCGGCGGCGACCACCATCGCCAGGATGACGGTCGGGAAGGCGAACACCAGGTCCGCGATCCGCATCACGGTCTCGTCCACCCAGCGTCCGAAGAACCCGGCGCAGGCCCCGAGCACCCCGCCGACCAGCAGCGACATGGCCACCAGCAGGAGCGCCAGCGGGATGGAGACCCGGGCGCCGTACAGCACCCGGCTGAGCACATCCCGGCCCAACTCGTCGGTGCCGAACCAGTGTCCGGCGCCGGGGCCGGTCAGCCGGGGCAGGTTCTGGGCGAGGGGGTCGTGCGGGGCGAGCAGCGGGGCGGCGACCACGATCACCAGCCAGATCAGCGCGACCAGACCGCCCGTCACCGCGAGCGGTCTACGCCAGGCGGGCGGCAGCCGTCGTAGGAGACTGAACTTCACTGGACCCTCACCCTCGGGTCGATCACGCCGTACAGGACGTCCACGGCGAGGTTGACGGTCAGGTAGACGAGGCCGACGACCAGGCCGACGCCCATGACCGCCGGGAGGTCGAGGGTGGTCGCGCTGCGGTAGGCGTAGGCGCCGAGGCCTGGCCAGGCGAAGATCGACTCGACCAGGACGGTGCCCGAGAGGAGGGCGCCGAAGGCCAGTCCGGCGACCGTGATGACGGGGACGAGGGCTGCCCGGAGGACGTACTGGAAGAGGACCGTGCGGGCGGGCAGGCCCTTGGCTCGGGCCGCGCGGACGTAGTCCTGGTTGAGGACCTCCAGGACGGCGGAGCGGGTGAAGCGGGTGAGGAGTCCGACCGTGTAGGCCGTCAACACCAGTGCGGGGAGGGCGAGATGGCCCACCGCGCTCCAGAACACCGGCCACTGGCCGGCGAGTGCCGCGTCGACCGTGTACAGGCCCGTGACGTGGGGCGGGGCAGTCATGCCGGGGTCGAGGCGGCCACTGCCCGGGGCCCAGCCGAGGCGGTAGAAGAAGATGTAGAAGGCGAGCAGCGCCAGCCAGAAGGTGGGTACCGAGACGCCCAACAGGCTGATGACGCGCAGAAGTTGGTCGGTGAGGCGGTCCCGGTGCAGCGCCGCCACGACGCCGAACGCCACGCCCACGATCAGGGAGACCACGATCGCGGCGCCGGCGAGTTCCAAGGTGGCGGGGACGGCCGTGGACAGGTCGGTGAGGACCGACTGGTGGCTCTGCTGGGACTCGCCGAGGTCGCCGTGGAGGAGGTTGCCGAGGTAGGTGACGTACTGGACCGGCAGCGGCTTGTCGAGGCCGTAGTGGTGGCGGAACTGGGCGACGATCGCCGGGTCGCCGATCGCCCGCTGACCGAGGTTCGCCGCCGCCGGGTCGCCCGGGACCAGGTTGGTGAGGACGAACGTCACCAGGGTCACGCCGAGGGCGAGCAGGATCGCGGTGGCGGTACGGCGGAGGAGGAAACGGGCGAGGGGGTGACGGGCGAGGAGACGACGGCGGCCGGGGAGGGGGCGGGCGGTGACGAGACGGTCGCCGTCGCCGCTGCCCGCACCCTCGCCGCCCTCAACGCCCGCGCCCTTCCCGCCCGTTCCCTTACTTGGTGCCCAGCGCGGCGACATCGATCGTCCATACGGGGTTGTAGGCGACGCCGGTCACGGACGCGGCGGAGACGGTGTTCCGGCTGGGCTGCATCAGCGGGATGAACGGGCCGTCGGTGTTCATCTTCGTCTGGATCTGCTCGTACAGCGTCTTGCGGGTGTCGTCGCCGATCGTCGTCGCCGCCTTGTCGCCGAGCGCGGTGAGGGTGGGGTCGGCGCCGGCCTTCCAGCCCGCGCGCAGACCGACGAGATTGCCGGGCAGGAAGGTCAGGTAGTCGCTGGGGTCCGGGTAGTCCGGGCCCCAGTACCAGAGGCCCAACTGCTCTTTGCCGTTGCGGTAGTTGTCGAGTTCCGTGGTGGTCGGCGCGGGGGCGAGCGTGACGGTGATGCCGACCTCCTTCAGCTGGGCCTGGACCCGTTCGGCGAGCGTCTGGAGGGACAGTCCGTCGACAGTCAGGTCACTGGCGTAGCCGAGGGTGACAGACGGCTTGGCGATACCGCTCGCCTGGAGCGCGGCCTTCGCTCCGGCGAGGTCGCGGCCGGTGGCCTCGGAGGCGGGCAGCGCGCCGAGGAAGGTCGACGGGATGATCCCGGCGGGCTGGACGGAGCCGGTACCGGCGAGTGACAGCAGGCTCTTGTAGTCGATGCCCTTGCGCACCGCCTCCGCGAACTTCGCGTTGGCCGTCGTACTGCTGACCTTGGTGTTCCGGTTGAGCAGCAGGAAGATCACGTCCGACGACGCCCCGCTGTCCACCTTGAGTCCGCCGCCGAGGCCGCTGACCTGATCGGAGGTGAGGTCGAGGGCGATCTGACTGTCGCCGCGCTGGACGTTCAGCTTCTGGGTGGGGGCCTGGACGTTGCGCAGGACGATCTTGTCGTAGGTCGGCTTGTCCGAGCCGGTGTACTTGGGGTTCTTGGTCAGGACGACCTGGGTGTTCGTGTTGAACGAGGTGAGCGTGTACGGGCCGGAGCCGGCCGACGCGGTGTTGAGGTACTTCTCCGCCCCGTCCGTCGAGGTCGCCGAGCCGCCGTGGGCCTGGACCGTCTTCGCGCTGAGGATGCCGAGCGCGGGGTTGGGGAGGATGAAGGGCAGCGCCGGGTTCGCCTTCTTCGAGGTCAGGGTGACGGTGGAGGCGTCCGTCTTGGTGACCGTGACGCCGTCGAGCAGGAACGACGGGTTGCCCTTGAGCGCGATCACCCGGTTCAGCGAGAAGACGACATCGTCGGCGGTGACCGCGCTGCCGTCCGCGAACTTCGCGCCCGCGCGCAGGTGCAGGGTAAGCGTCTTGCCGTCCGCGGAATGCTCGTACGAGGAGGCGAGGCCCGGCACCGGCTTGGTGACGTCGGAGCCCTTGAAGGAGAGCAGCGTCTCGTACAGCGCCTTGTCCACGATCTGCCCGGTCGGCTCGAACTCACGGCCCGGGTCGGCGGTCTTCAGATTGAACGACGTGTCGACGACCAGGGTCTTGCCGGCCGAGGATCCGGAGGCGCTCGTACCGCCGGAGCAGGCGCTCAGGGCGAGCGCCGCGACCGCGACGAGAGGGAGTGCCACCGGGTACGACCCGGCAGTGAATCTGGGCATGCGTGCCTCCGTGAGCAGGGCGGAGCGTGGCGGAGCGGAAGAAGGCCGTACGGGTGTGGGCGGATGCCGAGAGGGGACCTGGACGATTCGCCGTTAGGGTTGGCTGAAACTAACCAGGACTCTCGGTGCACTGGACCAACGCGAGACGAAATGCAACGGATGGGCGCGAACATGGAAGATCTGTCGACCCCGGAGACCTCGGGCGAGCGCCGCTCTGGACGGATCGGCATCGGTCTTGCCCTGGATTCGGTGCATTTCAAGATTCTCGACGTGCTGCGCACCCAGGGCCGCATCTCCGTCGCGGCGCTCGCGGAACGTGTCGGCGTCTCCCGCGCGAACGCCTACGCCCGTCTCGAAGCGCTCCGCGCCGACGGCGTGATCAACGGCTTCAGTGCTCGCGTCGATCACAACCGGGTCGGTCTGGAGATCTGCGCCCTGATCTTCGTCACGGTCCGCCAGGAGCTGTGGAAGCAGTTCCGCACGGCGCTCGCCCAGATGCCGGAGGTGGAGTACTGCGCCGTCACCACCGGCGAGCACGACGCCATGATCCAGATCCGGGTGGCCGACGTCACCGCCGTCCACCGCCTGGTCACCGACCGGCTGTCCACCATCCCGGCGGTCCGCGCGACCGAGACCGTGATCATCCTCGACGAGGTGCTCCGCCGCCCCTACGTTCTGCCGACCACGTCCCGCTCCACGGAATCCGCGGCCGGCAACCCCCAAGACGCCCCCGGAACAAGCCAGTTCGGGATGACCCGGTTCATCCGGGCCGCCGAGGGACGGGCCGATCTGCAACGCGCTTCCGAGCCGGAGGACTGACAGGGGCGGCGAACGGTTTCCCGTCGGGGCTACGGAAGGGCGCCCCGCCGTGTGAGGCGGTGGGCGCGATCTCCGAGGCCGGAGCCCGCCCCACCGAACACCGAAGCATGGCTCTACGACCGGAGCGCGAGGCTCTACAGGCCCCCACAAGGACCTATTGACATGCCCATGCCCTCCTGCTGGACTAGACCACATTGCCGGACGGCCTGATCATGGGCGCCGCCGTCACACCGGCACCGGCGTCAACACCGGCACCCCATCCGATCAGGCCCCGCCCAGAGCGCTCCTGACCAGAGCGCTCACACAGGACCGCCGGGCCGCCGAGCGCGGTCCCGCGGAGGGGAGACCGTATGCGCGCACGCGCTCACCGCCACCGCTTAGTCAGCGTCCTGACCGTCACACTACTCAGCACGGCCCTGTCCGTAGCCGGATCCCCGGCACACGCGGATCAGCGCACCGAACAGAACCGACCCGACCGGATCGCCCAACAGATCACCGACGGGCTCCAGTTGGCGCAGAGAGGCGCGGCAAGCCCGGGCGGGCTGAACTTCGATCCGTCGCTGGCCCTACTGCCGACTGGGGCCCGGGGGAAGGTCAACTTCCTTCAGGCCGACGTGGATCGAGGGGCCCGCGGCAAACTCCGGGCCGCACAGCGGAACTTGGCCGGACTCGCCGCCGCGACGCCGTACACCGAGAAGGAAGCCGTCGGCACCCTCGGCGCCAACGACACCGTGCCGACTGCCGAACGCATCGCCGGTTTCGGCACCGGCGCCCGGCAGAACTCCGCGGTCGCCATCGCCGGGGATCTCGCCGACGACCCCAACATCCCTACGCTGCCCGCCGGTTCGGAGGACAACGGGTCCATCCCGCTGGCCTTCGACACCGGCGTGTCCGGCGCACGGCAGGCCGTCAGGACGACCGGGGTCATCGGCGACGGACCGCACGGCAGCGCCGGTGACGGTCACGGGGACTTCGACTTCTACAAGGTCTCCGGAGTGCCGAGCGGTGTGCCCCTCACCATCGACGTGGTCGCCCAGGGCGACTTCAACGCGATCGCGCGGCTCTACGACGCGAACGGCGGCACGGTGTTCTGGGCCGACGACCCGTCGAGTGGAAACGTTTCCGTGAGCCTGGCGCTGCCCACCACCGGGGACTACTACCTGATGGTGGCCGGGTCCGGCCCGAACATCGGCTCGCCCACCGACCCGAACGACCCCGCCAGTGGCACCGGTGCGGGCTCCGAGGGCGCGTACAGCCTCAAGCTCTCCACCCAGCAGGGCGGGGACCAGGACGTCTACGGCGTCGATCTGAAGGCCGGTGACGTCGTCGGGGCCACGGTCACCGGCAGCGGACACCACCTGTCCTTCTACGACGCCGTCGGCACGGAGCTGATGGGCTCCACCCTTGACGCGAGCGGGAGTTACGCCTCGGCGTCGCCGCTGCCCGGCGGGGGCAACGCCACGGTCGACCTCGTGGCGCCACGCGCCGGCCGGTACTACCTGGCCGTGAGCAACGGCGTCGGCGCCTACCGTGCCGAGCTGGAGGCCTATCGCCCGGGCACCGAGGTGGAGCGCAAGGGCACGGTCCAGACGCTGTTCCTCGACTTCGACGGCGCTCGTGTCAACACGTCGATCTTCGGCTCCGGCGGGGCGCAGCACGACCTGTCACCGCTGTCGGCGTTCCTGCCCGGCTGGGGGCTCGGCCCAGCCGACGAGAACAAGGTCATCGACGCCGTCGTAGCCTCGGTGAAGGAGAACATCGCCACCGACCTGGCCAAGAAGGGCACCGACCCGCACTTCGCCGTCAGAGTCCTCAACAGCCGTGACAATCCTGACTCGTTCGGCCGGCCCGACGTCAGCAGAGTCGTCGTCGGCGGCACCATCGCCGAGTCCGGCATCCCGACCATCGGCATCTCGTCCTCGATCGACCCCGGCAACTACGGCCACGAGGACACCGCGCTCGTCCTGCTCGACCTGCTGAGCGCGGCGGCGCCGAACCCGAACTCACTCAACTCGTACCTGGGACCGCAGAGCGACAAGATCGGCTTCATCGGCCGGGGGCTCGGCAACATCATCACGCACGAGATCGGGCACTACTCGGGCAACTGGCACACCGACCAGTTCGACGACACCGCGAACCTGATGGACCAGGGCGGCAACATCGCCCAGATGCTCGGCATCGGGGCGGACGGGATCGGCGGTACGGCGGACGACGTGGACGTCGACTTCACCACCGACTCGTACACCCCGCAGGAGCCGTTCACCGGTTTCGAGGACACCCTGAACACGACCGCCTGGGGGTACAGCCGCGGGCTCGGCTGAGCACCCGCACGAAGGCCTCCTCGCCCACCCCTCCGAGGGCGGGCGAGGAGGCCGCGCCGCGTTCGGCCCGGGGCATTGTCAGTGGTGGGAGGCAGGATGGGAGTCATGACAACTCCTGCAGCTGTGATCGTGGATGCCGCCGCCTACGCGCAGGCGGTCGAGGACGCGGTGAAGGCGTCGGCCGCCTATTACGCCGCCGGTACCTCCGCGCTGGACGACGACTCCTACGACCGGCTGGTGCGCGGTATCGCCGCGTGGGAGGCCGAGAATCCCGACCGGGTGCTGCCCGACTCCCCGACCGGGAAGGTGGCCGGCGGCGCGGTCGAGGGCGATGTCCCGCACACGGTGGCGATGCTGAGCCTGGACAACGTGTTCTCTCCGGAGGAGTTCACCACCTGGACCGCGTCGGTGGCCCGAAGAATCGACCACGAGGTCACGCGGTTCAGCGTGGAGCCGAAGCTGGACGGCCTGGCGATCGCCGCCCGCTACACGCGCGGACGCCTGACCCGGCTCATCACCCGGGGCGACGGCACGGCCGGGGAGGACGTCTCCCACGCGATCGGCACCATCGAGGGCCTGCCGCAGGAGCTGGCCGAGCCGGTCACCGTCGAGGTGCGGGGCGAAGTCCTCATGACCACCGCCCAGTTCGAGCACGGCAACGAGGTCCGCACCGCACACGGCGGCCAGCCCTTCGCCAACCCGCGCGGCGCCTCCGCGGGCACCCTGCGCGCCAAGGAGCGCGCCTACACGGTGCCGATGACGTTCTTCGGCTACGGCCTGCTGCCCCTCCCGGAGACCGAGGCCGAGCTCGCGGCACGGCTGCCCGAGCTCGCGCACAGCGAGCTGATGACCCAGGCCGCGGCCTACGGGTTCAACACCACGGCCACCACCGCCGTGCCCGGCATCACCACGGACACTGTCGAGGAGGTGCTGGCCCGGGTGCAGGAGATCGCCGCGCTGCGGGCCCAACTGCCGTTCGGGATCGACGGGATCGTCATCAAGGCCGACCTGGCCGCCGACCAGCGGGCCGCCGGGTCGGGGACGCGGGCCCCGCGCTGGGCGATCGCCTACAAGCTGCCCGCCGTGGAGAAGATCACCCGGCTGCTGGAGGTGGAGTGGAACGTGGGCCGCACCGGCATCATCGCCCCGCGCGCGGTCCTGGAGCCGGTCGAGATCGACGGCGCCACCATCACCTACGCCACGCTCCACAACCCGGGCGACATCACTCGCCGCGATCTGCGCCTGGGCGACCATGTCATGGTGCACCGCGCGGGCGACGTGATCCCCCGCATCGAGGCCCCGGTCGCGCATCTGCGCACCGGCGAGGAACAGCCCATCGTGTTCCCCGAGGTGTGCCCGCGCTGCGGTTCCGGCATCGACACCAGCGAACTGCGCTGGCGCTGCGAACAGGGCCGCAACTGCCACCTGGTCGCCGCCCTGTCCTACGCCACGGGCCGCGACCAGCTCGACATCGAGGGCCTGGGCCACACCCGCGTCGTCCAGCTCGTCGACGCCGGTCTGGTCGCCGATCTCGCCGACCTGTTCGCCCTCACCCGCGAGCAGCTCCTGGACCTGGAGCGGATGGGCGAGACCAGCACCGACAACCTCCTCGCCGCGATCGACACGGCCAAAAGGCAGCCGTTGTCACGGGTGTTGTGCGCGCTCGGGGTGCGCGGCACCGGTCGCTCCATGTCCCGCCGTATCGCCCGCTACTTCGCGACCATGGACGAGATCCGTGCCGCCGACGCGGAATCGATGCAGCGGGTCGACGGCATCGGCACCGAGAAGGCCCCCTCGATCGTCGCCGAACTGGTCGAACTCGCCCCGCTGATCGACAAGCTCGCCGCCGCCGGGGTCAACATGACCGAGCCGGGTGCGACCCCGCCCGCGCCCGTGACGGACGACGCCGCTGCCGACGGTACGGAAGCCGAGGCTACGGCCGACGACGGGCCGCTGGCCGGGATGACGGTGGTCGTCACCGGCGCGATGACCGGCCCCCTGGAGAAACTCAGCCGCAACCAGATGAACGAGCTCGTCGAGCGCGCCGGTGGCCGTTCCTCCTCCAGCGTCTCCAAGAAGACCACCCTGGTCGTGGCCGGCGAGAACGCGGGATCGAAGCGAGCCAAGGCCGAGACCCTCGGTATCCGCCTCGCCACGCCCGACGAGTTCGCGGCCCTGATCGCGGAGTACCTCAACTGAGGCTCTGCGTAAGGGGGGTTCCGCGCGGGGGAAGGCGTCCCGCATGGAGTGTTCCGCAGCTCACAGTCCCCGAAGGGACATGAGCGGGAACAACTGGGCCGGGTCGCCCGTTCATGTGTACGTGGCTGCGGAGGGGACAGTGTCCCCGGGCCTCACCTATAGCCCATGGGGACGATCGTCCGGCTGAAGCCCCATGGAGCCCCTCGCCGAGAGGCGACCGCCCTCCGCACGCCACCCTGTACGGCCCCGGCTGGTCTCCCCCGTCCAGCCGGGGTCTTCTTTCACTCCCAGGAGCGACCTCGCGCACTCCGCGACCGGGGCAGAATGAACGCCACACAGCCGCTGCGGATGGGGAGTTCATGGACACGCGTACGTTCGACGCGTTGACGGAGTCGATGAAGAACGCGTACGTCGCGGGTCTCAGCGAGGGCGCCGTGCCCCGCCCGGTCATCATGCCGCTGGTGCGCGGCGAGTTGGTCGGCCTGATCTGGCTGCGCCCGGTCAAGTCCGGCGAGGACGCGCTCACGGCGATCGCGTCGCTGTCGAACATCGCCGCGGCGGCGAACGCGGACGAGATCGTGCTCGCCTGGGAGACCCAGGACGTGGCCACCACCTGCGAACTCCCCGCCGACGACCCGTCCCCTTGCCTCAACATGGTGCACGCCACGAAGGACGGCCACACGCTCCACCAGTTCCCGTACACCGAGGACCCGGCCTCGGCCGAACCGCGCTGGCAGCCGTCCCCGGCTCCCCAGCCCGACGGCAAGCTGCTGCCGCCCGTCCAGGCCGCGGTCGACTACGCCTTCACTCCCCTCGAACTGGACCATCCGTCCCCGTTCGGCGTCACGGTCGTCCTGATGGAAGAGGACGGGTACAGCCTGCGCCTGACCGAGGCGTTCGCCTTCTGACTCGGTTGCTTCCCCGTCCCCAACCTTCGGCTAATCACAGATTGCCGTTAAAGAAACGACACAGTTCACGGAACAGCGGCTCCTCACGCCCGCCCCGGGCCTACGCTGTGCCCGTGACCAGTGTTGACGTCGCCCCCGGAACCGCCGCCGAGAGCGGGCCCGAGCCGCGCACCCAGTCCCTGATGCTGACCTTCTTCGGCGTTCACGTGCTGGGGCGGCCGGTCGCTGTGTCGTCGGGCAGTGTGATCACCGCTCTCGGGCGAGTGGGGAGCACCGAGGAAGCGGTACGGACCACCCTGAACCGGATGGTCAAACGCGATCTGCTGGAGCGCCGCCGCCAGGGCCGGAAGACGTACTTCGCACTGACGCCGCACGCCGTGCAGGTGCTGACGGACGGCAAGGACCGTATCTGGCAGACCGGCGCGGTGAACCGGAACTGGGACGGACGTTGGACGATGGTGGGCTTCTCGCTGCCCGAGGCGTGGAGCCGTGAACGGCACGACCTGCGCTCCCGTCTGATCTGGGCGGGCTTCGGCCTGCTGCAGAACGGCCTGTGGGTGGCGCCGGCGCCGGTCGACGTCCGCGAGATGGTGGCCGGGCTCGGCCTGGAGCCGTATCTGCGGGTGTTCCGCGCGGAGGTGGAGTCGCCGACCGACGTCCGCGAGGTGCTGGAGCAGGCCTTCGACGTGCCGGCCATCGGCGCCCGGTACCGCGCGTTCCTGGACCGCTGGGACCGCACCGACCCCCTGCCCGCGGCGACCTCCGGCGACGACCTCGCGGGTCAACTCCTGCTGCACACCGACTGGTTGGATCTCGTACGACGGGACCCGCATCTGCCCGCCGAGCACCTCCCCGGAGACTGGCCCGCCGCGCAGGCGGAGACCGTGTTCCGCGGCCTGGCCAGCCGCTGGGAGCGCCCGGCGGCGCGCGCGGCCGCACGTCTGCTGGACACCTTGACGCTGGACTGATCCACCGGCACGGACCCGCTCGCGTCCGCGCCAGGCCCTCGCACGTCCCCACACGGACTCCGCACGTCCCCGCGCGGACCCGTCTGCCTCAATATTGGTCACTCTCTTGACGGCCATGAAAAAAGAGCCCTACATTCGCACCGCTCTTCCAACTCGCACGACCAGATCGCCCGCCCGGCACGCACCTCCGACTCGCACGTCCAGCACGCTCCCCCACTCGGTCCCCATTCGACTCGCGGAGCCGCCGCCATGTCCCGACCTCGTCTCTCGACCCTCGCCGCCGCCTGCGCGACCGCCCTCGCGACCGCCCTGATCGGCCCTGCGGCCGGCGCCCACGCCACCACCGCCGGCCACTACACCGGCACACTGACCGACGGCGCGACCTGGATCGCGGACACACCCGAGCAGTGGAACGGCACCCTGCTGCTGTTCAGCCACGGCTACGGCCCGACCACCGCCGCCGACGCCCCGTCCCCCGCCGCGAGCCAGGCCCTGCTGAACGCCGGTTACGCCCTCGTCGGCTCCTCCTACGACCCGAACGGCTCGATGTGGGCGCTCGATTCGGCCGAGCGGGACCAGTTCGCCGCGCTCACCGCCTTCCGTCGGCAGGTCGGCACACCCACCCGGGTCATCTCGGTGGGTCAGTCCATGGGCGGCCTCGTCAACGCGCGGATCGCCCGCGACGGCGCCGGCCGCGTCGACGGCGCGCTCGGCCTGTGCGGCCTGGTCGCGGGCGGTGTCGATCTGGGCAACTACCAGTTGGACGCCGAGTACACCCTGGCCACGTTCTTCGACCCCGCCGACGCCGATACCCTGGTGAACCTCGACAACCAGGCCGACGGCGCGGCTCTCGCCGCCCGGCTCACGACGGCCGTGCAGACGGCGCAGCTGACTCCGGCGGGCCGGGCCCGGATCGCCCTGGCCGCCGCCTACCTCAATCTGGCCGACTGGGCCCCGGGCCAACTCCCGCCCGCCCGCGGCGACTTCGCGGCCCAGGAGCAGCAGCAGTACGCATGGCTGGCGCAGGGCCTGCTCAGTTTCATCATCCCGGCACGCTGGTCGGTGGAGCAGTCGGCCGGCGGCAACACGTCCTGGAACAAGGGCGTCGACTACGCCGGGCTGCTGCACAAGTCCGCCCACGTCAAGCAGGTCGAGGCGCTCTACCGCGACGCGGGCCTCAACCTCCGTACCGACCTGAACCTGCTCACCCGGGGCGCGGACATCACCGCCGACCCGGCCGCCGTAGCCCGTCTGGAGCGAACCTCGACCGCCGGACAGGCACTGGCCGTTCCGCTCCTGGACCTCCACACCACCGCCGACCAACTGGTGCCTGTGGAACAGGAGTCGGCGTTCGCCGGGCGGGTGCGCGCGGCCGGGGACGCCCAACTCCTGCGCCAGGCCTACGTGGCCCGCCAGAGCCACTGCAACTTCACCACCGCCGAAGTGGTCGCCGGTCTGCACGCCGTGGAACACCGGTTGGACACCCGGCACTGGGGCGACTCCGCCACCGCCGCTCAACTCCAGCGCAGCGCCGACGAGTTGGGCCTCGACGGCGCCGCCTTCACCGACTACCGGCCGAGCCGCCTGACCGGCACCCGCTGATCCCGAACCGTTTCTCGCCCCAATTCCACCGGCCCTCTCCCCGTCCCCAGCCCGCGCGTCCCAGGAGCCCTCCGTGTCAATGACGACCGAACCCTCCACCAGAACAGCCACCGGCCCCGGCCTCACGACCGGCACCCTGGTCGCCGGTCTTCTCGCCGTCTGTCTGGCCCAGATCGGCCTGGCGATACCGGCCACGCTGAACGGGCTGTTCCAGTCCGACCTGCACCCGGTGGGCTCCCAACTCACCTGGATCTCCGACGCGTTCCTGCTCCCGGTCGCCGTCCTGGAGCTGACCTTCGGCCTGCTCGGCGACCTCTTCGGCCGCAAGCGGCTGCTGGTCGGCGGCGCCGCGCTGCTGGCGGTCGGCGAGTTGACCAGCGCCACCGCCTCCGGCGTCCACCAGCTCTGGGCCGGGCAGGCGCTGGCGGGCCTCGGCGCCGCCGCCCTGTTCCCGACCTCGCTGGCCATCCTGGCCGCCGGCACCACCTCACCCGCACAGCGCGCCCGGGTCATCGCGATGTGGGCGGCCCTGCTCTCCACCGGCGGATTCCTCGCCCCGCTGCTCGGCGGCGTCACCGCCACCTACGGTTCGTGGCGCTGGTCCTTCGTCGTGGTCACCGCCGTCGCCGTGGCGAGCGTCGCGGTCAGCGCCCTGTTCGTGGTCAACTCCAGCGCGCCGGAGGGCCGTTCACTCGACATAGCGGGCCAAGTGACCATCGGCCTGGGCCTGTTCGCCCTCCTCTACGCCATCATCCAGGGCCCTACGGACGGCTGGGCCTCGCCCTCGATCGTCATCGCCTTCGTCCTGGCGGCCGTGTTCCTCGCCGGCTTCGTCCTGGCCGAGAAGCGCGCCAAGTCCCCACTCCTGCGCCTGGATCTGTTCGGCAACCGCGCCTTTGCGGTGGCCTCAGTCGTGGCCGTGGTGGGCATGTTCGCCTTCCTGGGCACCGCCTACTCCGTCAGCATCCGGCTCGGCCCGGTGCAGGACCAGGCCCCGATGCGGACGGGCCTCGCCTTCGTCCTGCTCAACGGCATCACGCTGGCCATGCTGCCGGTGACGGAACGGCTGCTGCGCACGGTCGCACCGGGTCTACTCCTGGGCTCGGGGCTGCTGTTGATCGCGGCGGGCGACTACTTGGCGGCCACGCTGCCGATCACCGACACCGCCTTCACCTCGCTGATCGTGCCGCTCGGTCTGGTCGGCCTGGGCTTCTCGGTCACCGTCACCTCGATCACGGCGACGGCCGTCAACACCGTGCCGACCCACCTGGCCGGCATGGCGAGCGCCACCACCAACCTGCTCCGCGACTTCGGCTTCACCCTCGGCCCGGCCGTCATCGGCGCCGTCGCCCTCAGCCGCGCGGCCACCAGTTTCTCCGACTCCCTGCACGACTCCGCCCTGCCCCAGGCCCTGAAGGGCGCGGGCACGGCCGTACTCGAAGAAGGCGGTCCGCTCGCGGTGAACGGCGCCTCGGAGGCCTCGCCGAAGCTCGCCGACCTGCATCCGCTCGCCATGGACGCCCTCGGCCACGGCTACTCGATCGGCTTCGTGGTCTGCGGTACGGCGGCACTGTGCTCGGCGCTGCTGGCGCTCGTCACACTGCGCGGGCGGGCCACTTCGGATGGCGATGCAGCCGCACACGACGCTGCCGCCGCACGTGACGCTTCCGCGGCGGAGTCGTAGTCCAGTAAGGGAGGAGTCTTAGTCCAGTAGGAGCGAACTCCCCACGGGTCAACGGCTCTTGCGGACTCTCGCCGCCGCGCGGGCCTCCGCCGCCTTGCGGGCCTCGGCGGTCTTCCGGGTCTCCTTCCCCGCGCGGCCCGGGCGGGTGCCCATGCCGCGGAAGGGAGCGTTGCCGGTGCTGGTCTTCGTCTCGGTCGGCGGGCGTTTGGCGCCGGTGATGGCGGTCAGCTTCTCCTCGCCCGAGCGGACCTGGGTGATGATCGGGCGGATACCGGCGTCGGACATCATCCGGTTCACGTCGCGCCGCTGGTTGGGAGTGACCAGGGTGACCACGCTCCCGGACTCGCCGGCGCGTGCCGTACGCCCGCTGCGGTGCAGGTAGTCCTTGGCGTCGGCCGGCGGGTCGACGTTGACGACGAGGTCGAGGGCGTCGATGTGGATGCCCCTGGCGGCGACGTTCGTGGCCACCAGGACGGTGATCTCGCCGTCCTTGAACTGGCCGAGCGTGTGCGTGCGTTGGGGCTGCGACTTGCCACTGTGCAGGGCGGACGCGCGGACGCCGCTGGCCCGCAGGTGCCGGGTGAACTGGTCGACACCGGCCTTGGTGTCGAGGAACATCAGCACCCGGCCGTCGCGCGCGGCGATCTCGGTGGCCGTCGCGTACTTGTCGGCGGCGTGGATGTTCAGCACGTGGTGTTCCATCGTCGTGACCGAGCCCGAGGCCCGGTCGACCGACGCGTGCACCGGGTCGTGCAGGTGGTCCTTGACCAGCTGGTCGACGTCGCGGTCGAGCGTGGCCGAGAACAGCAGCCGCTGTCCGTCGGTGGGGATCTGCCCCAGGAGCTCCGAGACCTGCGGCAGGAACCCCAGGTCGCACATCTGGTCCGCCTCGTCCAGCACGGTGATCCGCACGTGGTTCAGGACGCAGTCCCGGCGGGACACCAGGTCGGTCAGCCGCCCCGGCGTCGCGACGAGCACCTCGACGCCGGTCCGCAGCTGCGCCTGCTGCCGGTTGATCGACAGCCCGCCGACCACCGTCGCCAGCCGTACGCCCATCGTCCGCGCGTACGGCTCCAGCGCGTCGCTGACCTGCTGGGCGAGCTCCCGGGTCGGCACCAGGACCAGGGCGAGCGGCCGCTTCGACTCCGCCCGCCGGCCGGCGAGCCGTACCAGCAGTGCCAGCCCGAAAGCGAGCGTCTTGCCGGAGCCGGTGCGCGCCCGGCCGAGCACATCGCGCCCGGCCAGCGCGTCGGGCAGGGTCGCCGCCTGGACCGGGAAGGGCTCCGTCACCCCGAGGCCGGTCATCGTCTCGACCAGCTCGGGCGGCAGCCCGAGCTGGTCGAAAGAAGCGGCCGGCGACTTCGCGTTCATGGGGAACCTTCCTCAGTCCTGTGCCCGCAACGGCACCGGGGCCCGTACCCCTCGGTACGGGCCCCGGCGGCGTCGAAGCGTGCTCCCATTTTACCAGCGCGGCTCCAGGACGCCCGCCGCCGCGGAGCATGTGCCGGATCGCGGTCGGGGAGGGCCTGCGCGCCAGTAGGCTGGGGCAGCTGCACCACCCCACCAACACCCGTTCCCTCAAAGGGAGATGGCCTGCAGCGGTCGATCCGTCTCATTGCGTGAGGATGAAGCAACAGGTGCTGATAGCGGGCCGGTACCGGCTGAACACGACCATCGGGCGCGGCGCGATGGGCGAGGTCTGGCAGGCGTACGACGAGATGGTCAGCAGACCGGTGGCCGTCAAGCTCCTGCACTCACAGAACTCCGAGCCCACCGCCACCGCCCGCTTCCGCCTGGAGGCCCAGACCGCGGGCCGGCTCAGCCACCCCCATGTGGTCGGCGTCCTCGACTTCGGCGAGCAGGAGGGCCGGCTGTTCCTGGTGATGGAACTGGTCCAGGGCGACAGCCTCGCCTACGTGCTCACCCAGGCGGGCTCCCTGCCGGCCGAGGAGGTCGCCCGTATCGCCGCCCAGTCGGCCGCCGGACTCGCCGCCGCACACCAACAGGGCATCGTGCACCGGGACATCAAGCCCGGCAACCTCCTCCTCGACGCCGACAGGTCGGTGAAGATAGGCGACTTCGGCATCGCGCAGTTCATGAACGATCCCAGTGGCGCGCTCACCGCGACCGGCCAGATCGTCGGAACCAGCCTGTACATCGCCCCCGAACGCGCCCTCGGCCAGCCTGCGGGACCGCCGTCCGACGTCTACTCGCTGGGCTGCGTCCTCTACCAACTCCTCACCGGACAGCCCCCGTTCAGGGCCAGCAGCCCCATCGCCGTCCTCCACCACCACCTCGACACGGCCCCCGTACCACCACGCGAACTCGGCGTCGGACTGCCGCCCGCCTTCGAGAACTATTTACTCAGTCTCCTCGCCAAGCGCCCCGAGGACCGTCCTACGGCGCACCAGGTGGCCGAGTGGTTCGCCTCCGGCGCCTGGAGAGGGCGTCCCGAGCCCCTGCCGGCAGCCGCGCCGCGCCCCGAGCCGGAGCCACGGGTGACCGCCGCCTGGGACGCAGCCGCGAAGCCCCGGACGAGCGCGGCTCCCAGCCCTGCCCCCAGCTCCGGCCCTGGCTCCGTGACCACGTACGCCTTCCCTTCCTCCGCCACCGTCGGCAGCACCGCTCCGGCCCACCGGACCCGGCGTCGGCAACGGACGGGAGGCCGCGCCGTCGCCGCAGGCCGGTCGAAGGCGGTGGGCACGGTCGCCGCCGTGCTGATCTTCCTCGGGGCGCTGCTGGTCGGGTTGGCCTGGTTCTCCCCCGACCACAGCTCGGCGGACACCTCACCGACGGATCCGCCCGGCAGCACGAGTCCCGCCACGGCCACGCCGTAGGCTCACGCCCCGCGCAGGCGGGCCTCCCGGCGGGTGTGCGAGCGGCGTCCGGTCAGGCGCCACAGGACGCGGGCGGGCAGGGGTGCCTTGGTGAGGAGTGTTTGCTGCTCCTCGGGGGTCGCCACTGCCATCAACGCGCTGAAGGCACGCAGCAGATGCTTCTTCTCGATCTTCGCCAGGCCGATCTCGCCGAGTTCCTCCCATTCGGCGACGGTCAGATGTTCGGCGGCCAGCGGCAGGATGGTGTTCTCCTCCTCGTCCATGTGCGCGGTCAACACCGCGCCCAGTTCGGTGAGTCGGTCCGCGACCTGCTCGCAGAGGGGCTGCCGGGGATCGGCGGCCAGTTGGTCCAGCGCGCCGGTCACCTGTGTGACCAACTCCTCCAGCCGGTGGTGCTGTTGCTCCATGCGCGCGATCGTCTCGGCCTGCCCGGCGGTCCGTGCCGCGAGCCGGGGCCAGAGGAGCTCGTCCTCGCTGACGTGGTGGGCTTCCAGTCCCATGAGCATGAACTGCACCGCTTCGACGACCAGTTCGGTCCGCGCGGTGTCGCCGGGCCGCAGTCCGCGTACCAACTCCGGTAGTTCCGCGCATGATTGGCGGAACGTGCGGTGCACGACCACCATGTCGTGGACGTCCGGCTTCAAGGTGACTACCTCAGACATGGTGCTCCCTAGCCCTTGCTCAGCTGGTCGTGGAAACGGTGTGCCAGGTCCGTCAGCTCTTCCGCGTTCCGCGCGGTCTGCTGGAGGTCGATGAGCACCTCGTCGGCCCCGGCCGCGTGCGCGGCGAGCAGGTAGTCCGATACCTGTACGACCGTTCCCCGGTGCGGCACGGCGTCGCTCGGTGCGTCCTCGGCCGTCACCGCGGGGTCCACCCGGACCACGGTGCGCAGGGCGTCGGGGTCACGTCCGGCCGCCTCCGCGAGCTGCCTGATCTGACTGATGACGTAGGCGAGTTGGGGCACCGGCAGCGCCACCCCGGCCCAGCCGTCCGCGCGCCGGCCGATGCGTTCCAGGGTGGCCGGGGTGAAGCCGCCCAGGAGCACCGGCGGGCGGGGGCGTTGCACGGGGAGCGTCCCGATGTACGCGCTCGGGATCGTCCACAGAGCGCCCTTGTGCTCGGCCGCCGAACCGGACCAGACGTGATCGAGGACGTCCAGGATCTCCTCCATCCGTGCCCCGCGCCCCCGCCACGGCACATCGATGGCCTCGTACTCGTCGGACGACCAGCCGAGTCCGAACCCGATGTCGAGCCGCCCCTCGCTGAGGATGTCGACGGATGTCAGTGACCGGGCCAGCAGGAGCGGGGAGTAGAAGGGCGCGTTCAGCGTGCTGGTCCCCAGGCGCATCCGCCGGGTGGCGTGGGCCAGGAAGGACAGGGTGGCGATGGGGTCCAGGAAGGTGCGGTACTCCTCCGGTACGGGGCCGCCGCCGGGATAGGGGTCGCGGGGCGCTGTCGGTACGAGGGCCCGGTCGCCCACCCACAGGCTGTCGTAGCCGATCGCTTCGACCGCGGTGGCGAACCCGGAAATCGTGGAAGGGGCGGTGAACGATCCGTACTGGGGAGCGCCCAGACCGATCTTGAGCGTGTCTGTCACTTGTTGGTCACCTGTTCGAGGAGATACCGAGGCAGCGGGAAGTCGTACGGATTCCCTACGGCTGCGGTGCGTTCTCGGATCACCGTTCCGGACACGGATCGACATTCGGTCGACGGCATGTGAACAGGCTCAGCGCTGCGCGGCTTCCCGTCGCAGGCTGTCGCTCACCTCGTACACATGCTGGGCCGCGGCGATGTTCACCTCGGCCCGGTCCGAGCTCAGCGCGGTGAACAGGCGGGCCACCTCCTGGAGGAAGTAGGCCGGGCTGTTGGGATCGTCCTCCGCGCCGGCGACGGCCTCCGACTCGGCGAAGAACCCGACGGCCTCCGCGGGCCGCCCCCGGTCGGCCAGTACGACCGACAGGAGCCGAGTGGACATGAAGAGCGTCACCCGGTCGTCGACGGCGCGGGCACGCCGGATCGCCTCGCGCAGATCGGTTTCCGCCGCTGTCATATCGCCGCGGATGAAGGCGAGCCAGGCCCGGATGTGCCGGGTCTGCGCCCGCAGCGCCGGGTCCTCGCCCAGGTCGGCCGCCGTGACCGCGTGGTCCGTGACGCGTTCCAGTTCCCGCTGATGCGCGGGTCCGGCGAACAGCCCGCTCGACGCGATCACCGACAGCGCGGCGACGACGCTCCGCACGGCGTCCGGGATGTCGCGCAGCACCCGGGAGAACACCGAGACCAGCAGCGTGTGCTCGGCCAGCAGCCAGCCACGCGCCTCCTCGGCGTCGGCGAACCGCGGTCCGGTCAGTGGCACGGAGAAGAGGTGGATGGCGAGCGAGCCGGCCTTCTCGGTCGCGTTCATGGCCTGGAACAGGGTGGCCTGGAGGAACGTCGTCAGCCGCACCAGCGCCGCCTCGCGCTCGGCGACGGGATCCTCGCGGTCGGCACGCCGGGCGGCGAACGCCCGTACCAGATCGTGGAATCGGTAGCGGTCGGCCGAATGCGGCTCCAGCAGACCGGCCTCCAGCAGCTGCTCCAGTTGCTCCTCGGTCTCCTGTTCAGGCTGGTCGAGCAGGACCGCCGCGACCGCGACCGGGAAGTCGGCGGCGTCGAGCAGCGCGCACAGGCGCATCGCCCGGGCCCGGTCGGGGGCGAGCGCCCGGTAGCCGACCTGGAAGGTGGCCTCCACCGACATGCCCCCGGCCCGCAACTCGTCGAGCTGGTGCTCCTCGGCGCGCAGCCGCAGCAACTGCGCACCGAGTCCGCGTCCGGGACGGGCCGCCGTACGGGCCCCGATGATGCGCAGCGCCAACGGCAACTGCCCGCAGGCGCTGACCAGTTCGAGGGCGAGTTCCGGGTCGGCGGCGATCTCGGCGTCGCCGGTGAAGCGGCCCAGCATGGCCACCGCCTCCTGCTGATCGGGCACCGGCACCTCGAACCGCGTCGCACCCGGCGGTACGAGCGACCGGCGCCGGGTCGTGATCAGCGCGGAGTTGCCGGGGGTGCCCGGGAGCAGCGGTGTCACCTGGGCGGTGTCGTAGGCGTTGTCCAGGAGCACCAGGATCCGGCGGTCGGCGGTCAGGGTGCGACAGGCGCCGGCGCGGGCGGTGGGCGTCGCGGGGATCTCGGCGGCGGGCATGCCGAGCGCGAGGAGGAAGTCGACCAACACGTCGGCGGGATCGGTGGGTTGGCCGCCGTCGCCCCGCAGGTCCACATAGAGCTGCCCGTCCGGATAGCCGCCGCGCAGGCCGTGGGCGATGCGCAGCGCGAGCGCGGTCTTCCCGACGCCGCCGATCCCGCTGAGCACCGCGAGCGCGACCGCTTCCCCGCTGGGCCGCAACGCGAGCCGGAGCCGCTCCCGATCGACGAAGTCGCCCGGCGCCGACGGGAGTTGCTGCGGGCGGGCGGCGGACGGGACCTCCTCGATCCGTGTGGTCGCGGACCGGTCGGTTTCGGGGGCGGCGCCTGATGCGACGGGTTGTCCCGCGCCGCCGGACAGGGTCGCGCTATCGCTTACGGCGGCTGCGGACGCCGTAGGACCGGTCGGGACAGTGGCGCCCAACGACGGCGCGGCACCGGCGAGTTGTCCCGCGGGGCGGGACTCTGCGGGGTCGGGCTCGGCGCCGGTGAGGATGCGGGACTGTAGTTCGCGCAGCTCCGGGCCCGGGTCCATGCCCAGTTCGGCCACCATGGTCTCGCGGGCCGCCAAGTAGACCGCCAGGGCCTCGGCCGTCCGCCCGGCGTGGTACAGCGCGCGCATGCGCAGGGCGTACAGGTCCTCCCGCAGCGGATGGTCGGCGATCAGCGAGGTCAGTTCCGTCGCGACGCGGGCGTGCTCGCCCAGTTCGTCGGCGCAACTCAGCCGCGCCACCAGGGCGTTCAGCCGAAGATCCACGAAGCGTCGGCGGTGTCGCCGGGCGTAGGGGCCGGGTACACCGGACAGCGGCTCACCCGACCAGAGCGCCAGCGCGGTGTCGAACGCGCGCAGGGCGGGGCCGGTCTGCCGGGCGGCGCGCAGTTCCTCGCCGTCGCGGACGAGTCGCTCGAAGCGCAGGGCGTCGACGGCCTGTTCCGGTATGGCGAGCTGGTATCCGCCCTGCGTGGTTTCCAGTCGGGAACGTTCCTCACCCAGGGAGAGGCGGATGCGATAGACGTACGTCTGCACGGAGCGCACCGCGTTGCCGGGCGGCTCTTCCCACAGGGCGTCGATGAGGTGGTCGAGGCCGCACTGGCGGCCTTCGCCGAGCAGCAGCCGGACCAGGACCGCACGCTGCAGGGGGCTGCCGAGATCCAGCACCCGCTCGCCATGGCGACCGCTCAGTGGCCCCAGCAGCCCGAACTCGTACCCTTCCACCGCTGTTGCCACGCACGGAGTCTATCGGGCACCGCTCGTGGCCCTGCCCGCCCGGGGATCCCAGGTCAGCCGCGGCGCAGCATCATGACGACGGCGACGATGACGATAATGACGACGACAGTACCCAGACCTATGTACACGGGCTTCTCTTTCTTCCGGGGAGCGGCACCTCTGGGTGCCGCGGAAAACCGGGTACCCCCGAAAGGGCCCTTCAGCCGTCGTGGAAAGGGAACGGGGACACCGACGCTCCCCCGGGCGGCCGGTGCCCCCGTTCCGCTCACGTCGGATCAGCGGCGGTGCGCGCCGCAGTGGAGGGCATCCTCCACCGCGGCTGCCACGGCCTGCTGACCCAGGGCGTTGGGGTGCGCGGGCGCGGCCGGGGCCGTGGCGACCAGGGGTTCGATCCAGCGCTCGCCGGCCGGCTTGCACATGTCGTGTCCCACCGTCGGGGTGTAGGTGTCGACGTACCCCGCGCCGTGCGCCGACGCCTGGGCCGCGATCATCGCGTTGAGCTTCTTCTCGGTGTCGCGGAGATAGGCGAAGTCACCGGCGGCGAGCGGTACGGCGGAGCTGGTGCAGCCGACGCCGTCGTCCGGGAACAGGTCGGGATAGCCGACCATCAGGACCTTGGCGTGCGGGGCCCGTTCCCGGACGGCGTCCAGTGCGGCGGCGATCCTGGGGGCGATGTCGTCGACGCGCTGTGCCAGCCGGTCGGTGCCGTCGCTCGTGAAGAAGGTCTGGCAGGGACTGCCCGTCGGGTCCTTGGACGTCAGTCCGGCGCAGGTGGCCAGGTTGTTGGAGAAGCCGAGGTCGTTGCCTCCGATGGTGAGGGTGACCACGTCCGTGTCCGTGCCGAGTGCGTCGAGCTGCGGCGGTTGCGTGCCCTGCGGTCCGGCCAGGGCCGTCGTCGTGGCGCCGGAGCAACTGACGTCGGTCACCTGCCAGTTCCTCGCCGCCGCGAGGAGGGACGGGTAGTTCTGGTCGGATCGCGCGCAGGTGGCGTCGACCTGGGTCGGTATGCCGGGTCCGGAGGCGTAGGAGTCGCCCAGCGCAACGTAGTTCACGGTGTGCGTGGTGCGCGCGGTGGGCGTCGAGGCGCTCGCCGCCGTCGCTCCCGCGGCGGACAGGGCCATCGCGCAACACGCCACCGTGGCGCCTCGTAGCAGGCCTCGCCGGCCGGGAGATCTCTTGGTCTGCTTGTTCAAGTCCATCCATTCATCGGGCCCCAGAAGCGCGCTTCGAGTCGCTCCGACAACAGCTGCCAGGTGCGGGGGCGTTGTACTCGCTAAACGACAAACGGCGTACGTGCCAAGGAGGTTCACTCGTGGGTGCGGAAACGAACCGATCACGGAGCCTTGGCAAGGCGTGCGGGGGCGGACCGCCCTCGGAGGAGCCCTTCGCCGGACTCCTCGGAGGGCTCCTCGCATTGCGGTCTACGAGCCGCTCCGGGACCCGGTTCACTCGTTGCCCGGGTCGGTTGCCGGGACCGGTGGCCGGGATCGAAATCGTCCCGGCAATTCGGAGGCTGGTCCTGGCCTCCGAATTACCGGGAATCACATCTGCCACGGTCGGAAGATGTCAGCAAAGGGAAACTACACGGAGGCAGAAAAAGGACTCCGGCTCACTGTCCTACTGGTCACCGATGCCGGCCCGGACCGTTCAGCACTCCGGTGAAACCCGCAAGCAGGGAAGGGTTGTCGGAGAGCCATGCCTGCACATGGTTGGCCCCGATCGCTCCGCTCGGACCGGATTTGAAGTAGGCGTCCAGCTTGTCCAGCAGGGCGCCCACCGCGCGGCGGGCGAGCGGCTCGCGCACCCGGTCGAGGGCCTGGCCGGCGCGGTCCATCCACATCCGCGCGTCGTCGGACGCCGAGGGGGTGGGTGGGCCGAACGTCGCCACCGCCACCAGGCCGACCGCGGACATGGCCCTGCGGTCGAGCGGCGCCGTAGGGCTGTCCCAGACGCCGGCGAAGATCGTCCGCGCGTCCGAGAAGCGGCCGCCGTAGAACGCCAGTGTTCCGCGCAGGATGGCGGCCGCTGCCCGGAGGTCGTCCGCGCTCAGGTCGTCCGCGAGCCGGATCAGCTCCGAGAGCCGGTTCTCGGCCGCCTCGACCGCTCCCTGCGCCATGTCCAGGCACACGATCCTGAGCGCGGCGTACGCGTACTGACCGCGCGCGCCGATGAAACGCAGGATGCGCGCCGCCTCGGTCCAGTGCGCGCGGGCGCGGTCGCGGAGGCCGGCGCTCTCCTCGGCGTCGCCCCAGAGCGTGAGGGTGCATGCCCTGGCGAAGTCGTCGCCGGAGGCGCGTGCCGCCGCGGCGGCGGCCTCGCCGTGGCCGCGGGCGCCGTCGATGTCGCCGATCTGGAGGCAGTACGTCGTCCAGTTCGTCAGGAGGATCGCCCGGTCCCAGTGGAACTCGGTGCCCGCGACGCCCTGTTCGGCCCGTACGAAGAGTTCCGCCACATCGTCCCGCCCGGTCAGCATGGCGTGGAGCGGCTCGTAACAGGGCCCCAGGACAGCGAGTTGGGGGTTCTTCGCCTGGCGCCAGGCCGTCTTGAACCGGTCGATGAAGTAGTCGCCCTCCGCGTAGCGGCCGACGACGTGGTTGAGCCAGACGAGCCATGCGAGGGCGTAGAAGAGTGCCCGCTCGTCGTCTTCGGTGGGCTCTTTCCCGTCCCCCGCGTCGTAGGAGAGCAAGGCGCGTTGGAGGCGGTCGATGCCTTCTTCCTCACGGCCGCTGATGATCCAGTAGCTGCCCCGCCGCGCTTCCAGGGACAGGGCCTGAGCTGTTCGCGACCGGGCCATCATCAGATCCGAGGCGGCCCTGATGTTGGCGGATTCCGCCGTGTGCCGTCTGATCAACTCCCCGTGTTCGCCAGGTGTGTTGACGTCGGTGCACTCGTGCACGAAACGCGACGCCCAGGCCATGAAGCGTTCCTCCGCCTCGGCGGCCCTGCCTTCGGTCCGGAGCCGGTCCAGCGCGTACTCGCGGACCGTCTCCAGCATCCGCAGCCGGCTTCCGTCGGGCGTCGAGACGGTGAACAGGAGGGATTTGTCGACGAGTTGGGCCAGCACTTGGAGGATATCGTGGCGGTCCACCCCGGGGCAGTCCGCCTCGGGAGGGAGGATCGCCGTCTCCGCGAACTCGACGGAACAGCCGCCGACATACAGGGCGAGTTCCGTCAACACCCGCTGCTCGGTGGTGTCCAGGAGTGCGTAGCTCCAGTCGAGGACGGCGCGCAGGGTGCGGTGCCGGGCGGGAGCGGTCCGCTTCCCCTTGGCCAGCAGGGCGAAGCGGTTGTCGAGGCGGAGTTCGATCTCGCGCACCGGCAGCAACCGCACGTGCGCGGCGGCGAGTTCGACCGCGAGGGGCAGTCCGTCCAGCCTGCGGCACAGCGAGCGGATGTCCTCCAGCGCCGGCTCGTCCGCGGTGAAGTCCGGGTCGATCATGACGGCGCGGGCGCTGAACAGTTCGGCTGCTTCGCCGTCGGGCATCGGCGCCAGGGGGTACAGCGTCTCGCCCGCGACGGCGAGCGGCGCTCGGTGGTCGCCAGGACGGCCAGCGCGGGGCACCGGCCGAGCAGGACCGCCACGAGCGGGGCGACCGTGTCGAGCAGGTGCTCACAGTTGTCGAGCACGAGGACCGCCCGCCGTCCGGCGAGGAACGAGGTGAGCCGGTGCACATAGTCGTGCGGGGGCTGGTCCGGCCGGACGGAGGTGTCGGAGAGGCCGAGCGCGGAGGCGACCACCGCGAGCACGTTCGCGTCGTCGGCCGGGGCCAGATCGACCCACCAGACGTTGCCTCGGGACGGCTGGACCAGCGCGCACACCTCCAGTGCCAGGCGGGTCTTGCCGACGCCTCCGGGTCCCAGCACGGTCACCAGCCGCTCGCGGTCGACGACCTCGCACAGCGCGTTCAGCTCCTTGCGCCTGCCGACGAACGGTCCGAGCGATCCGTTCAGATTGCCTTCGCCGGATGCCGGCCGGACCTCCGTATACGGCGAAGCCGACCGGACCTCCGTACGCGGCGAAGCCGGCCGGTCGGACAGGGAGACCGACTCTTGGAGAGACCGGCCGTGCCTCTGGAGAGACGGACCGTGCCCTTGCCGGGAAAGGTCGTGCCCTTGGAGGGACGGACCGTGCCCTCGTAGAGCCAGGTCGTGCCCCTGGAGGAACGAATCGTGCGCCCCCAGAGACAGATCGTGCCCCTGAAGGGACGGATCATGGCGGAGTATCGCGGCGTGCAAGGAGCGCAGTTCCTGTGAGGGAGCGGCGCCGAGCTCGCTCTTCAGGAGCCGGCGCCCCGTGTCGTAGACGTCCAGGGCTTCGGCGAACCGCCCGCAGCGGTAGAGCGCGAGCATGAGACGGGCCCGGGCCCGCTCGCGGAGCGGTGCGAGGGTCAGCAGGGCCTGCAGCTCGGGGATCAGCTCCTTCGCCCGACCGAGTTCGAGGCCGGCGGTGGCGGCGTCCTCCAGAGCGCCCAGCCGCAGATCCTCGAGGCGGGTCCGCTCGGTGTCGAAGCCCCGCCCCTCCAGGCCGTCCAGGGCGCGGCCACGCCACATCGACAGCCCCAGCCGCAGCTCGCTCTCGGCCTTCTCGTACTCCGCCGCCGCCAGGTGATCACGGCCTTCCCGGACCGCGGTCTCGAAGGCGGGCACATCGACCTCGTCCTCCGGTCCCAGGACGATCCGGTAGCCGCCGTGACCGAACAGCAGCCGAGCCTCCTCGCCCCGCGCCGCGAAAGCGGTACGCAGCTTCGCCATCTGGACCTGGAGCGCGCCGACCGGGTTCTTGGTCCCGCGGTCCTCCCACAGCTCTTCGACGAGGGTGTCGCGCTGCACGACCGCCCCGTGGGCGAGCAGCAGCCGTCCCACGATCGCCCGGGACACGGCGCCGGGAGGGACGACCGCGCCGTTGGCGGTCTCCAGCTCCAGGCGGCCGAGCAGTCGAAAGCGCATGACCGCCATCCTGCCGTGGCCGGCCGAAAGCCCCGTAGGGTCTGTCGGCGCGTCGCAAGTGACCTGTCCGACGTCCTTTGCCGTGAACCGGTCGACGTCCCTGTGTCGTGAACCAGTCAGCACCCCTGTCTCGTGAACCAAGCGTCGTGAACCAAGTAGTCGGACGCCCCGTAGCCGTCTACGTTCACCGCCTTCGACGGGGCACCAGGAGCGGAAATGATCCGGAACATCGTCCTCTTCAAGCTCAATGACGGTCTCACGCGCGTTTCTCCCGCGGTGACGGAGGGATTCGAGCTCGTGAAGAACCTCGACCGGGAGATCCCGGAGATCCGGCAGTGGGAAGTCGGGTGGCATGTCTTCGACGAGACGCCCGCCTCCTACGACTTCGCCCTGAACAGCCTCTTCGACGACACCGCCGCCTTCCAGCGGTATTTCAACCACCCCGCGCACCTGGCCGCCATCGCCCACTGGATGCACCACGCTTCGTGGGTGGTCGTCGACATGCACGTCTAGGGACTCGCCCTATCTGGAGGCTCGGGTGTCGGCCGAGGTGGCGGGCCGAACGCCCTGCCGCCAGGCTGACGGCAGACGTACCGACAGGCAGAACGGACAGACGCACAAGGGGACTGGTTCGACATGCAGATCGATCTGACGGGACGCACCGCCCTGGTGACGGGCTCGACGCAGGGCATCGGCGCCGCGATCGCCGCCGGACTCGCGCGCTCCGGCGCCCGTGTGGGGGTGAACGGCCGGAACGAACAGCGGGTCGCGGAGGGGGTTGCGCGGCTGGCGACAGAGGTACCCGACGGGGACTTCGTTCCGGTGGCCGCCGACGTGGCGAACGAGGAAGGCGCACAGCGCGTCCTGGAGGCGCTGCCGGAGGTGGACATCCTGGTCAACAACCTGGGCATCTTCGGCTCCGCCGACCCGCTGGAGATCAGCGACGAGGAGTGGCGGCGCTACTTCGAGGTGAACGTGCTGGCCGCGGTACGGCTGACCCGTCTGTACCTGCCGGCCATGACGGAGCGCGGCTGGGGCCGGATCCTGAACATCGCCAGCGACTCGGCGGTCGTCATCCCGGCCGAGATGATCCACTACGGCATGTCCAAGACCGCGCTCCTCGCCGTCGGCCGCGGCTTCGCGAAGCAGGCGGCGGGCACGGGGGTGACGGTCAACTCGGTCATCGCCGGCCCGACCCACACCGGCGGCGTCGAGGACTTCGTCTACGAGCTCGTCGACCGCGACCTGCCCTGGGAGGAGGCCCAGCGCGAGTTCATGCGCAAGCACCGGCCGCAGTCCCTCCTGCAACGGCTGATCGAGCCCGAGGAGATCGCCCACATGGTGGTCTACCTCAGCTCCGACCAGGCCTCGGCCACCACCGGCGGAGCCCTGCGCGTCGACGGTGGATACATCGACTCGATCCTGCCCTGACGCCCTCAACTCATAGTCGCCGCACGCACTTCACCGCCCAGAACTATGGTGTCCCACCACATGTGCCACTGACGTGCCCCTTCCTACCGTGTGCCATCACGTACCCGTCCCCACGGCACACAAGGAAGTGGCGCACATGGCCTCAGCACCCACCGCTCCCCCACCCCCCGCCAACCTCAAACGAATCGTCGCCGCCAGCCTCATCGGCACCACCATCGAGTGGTACGACTTCTTCCTCTACGGCTCCGCGGCCGCGCTCGTCTTCAACAAGCTGTTCTTCCCGGACTCCGACCCGCTCGTCGGCACCCTGCTCTCCTTCCTGACCTACGCCGTGGGTTTCGCGGCCCGCCCGCTCGGCGCCCTCGTCTTCGGGCACTACGGCGACCGGCTCGGCCGCAAGAAGCTGCTGGTGCTGAGCCTGCTGCTGATGGGCGGGGCGACCTTCGCGATCGGGCTGCTGCCGACCCACGCGACCGTGGGAGCGGCGGCGCCGGTCCTGCTCACCGCGCTGCGTCTGGTGCAGGGCTTCGCCCTCGGCGGCGAGTGGGGCGGAGCCGTCCTGCTCGTCTCGGAGCACGGGGACGCACGCCGCCGCGGCTTCTGGGCGTCGTGGCCCCAAACAGGCGCGCCCGCGGGGCAGTTGCTCGCGACGGGAGTGCTGTCCCTGCTCACCGCCGTCCTGTCGGACGAGGCCTTCGGCAGCTGGGGCTGGCGCATCCCGTTCCTGCTCTCCGGTGTCCTGGTCGCCGTCGGTTTGTGGATTCGTCTGTCTGTCGATGAATCCCCTGTGTTCCAGGAGGCGTTGGCCCAGGCGGAGGCACGCAAAGCCGCCGCCCGGGCAACGTCCCGCAGTACCGCCCCCGAGCAACTCCCGCTCTTCTCCGTACTGCGCCACCACTGGCGCGACATCCTCGTCGCGATGGGCGCCCGCATGGCGGAGAACATCAGCTACTACGTGATCACCGCCTTCATCCTCGTCTACGCCACCACCTCGGCCGGTGTCTCCCGGCAGACGGCACTGAACTCCGTACTCATCGCCTCCGCCGTGCACTTCGCCGTCATCCCGGCCTGGGGCGCGCTGTCGGACCGGATCGGACGCCGACCCGTGTATCTGCTGGGTGCGGTGGGGATCGGGCTGTGGATGTTCCCGTTCTTCTCGCTGATCGACACCGGCGGCTTCGGCAACCTGGTCCTCGCCGTGACCGTCGGCCTGGTCCTGCACGGCGCGATGTACGCACCCCAGGCCGCCTTCTTCGCCGAGATGTTCGCGACCCGGATGCGCTACTCCGGCGCTTCCATCGGCGCCCAGTTCGCCTCGGTCGCGGCGGGTGCCCCGGCCCCGCTGATCGCCACCGCGCTGCTCGCCGACTACGACAGCTCGACCCCGATCGCCCTGTATGTGATCGCGGCGGTGGTCCTGACCCTGATCGCGGTGGGCGTGGCCAAGGAGACCCGGCACCGCGATCTGACCGAGATCGAGTCCACCACCGGCGACCGGCCCGCGACCGCTCCTGCGACAGGCACAGCGAGTGCGACGGACGCCGCAGACGCCCGCACCGCCTGATCACCATGCGCCGCACCGACCCTCGTACGCCCCGCGCCTACGAGGGTCACGGCTGCACCGGCCCCGCCAACCGCCTGAGTCTCAGGGCGAGTTGGATCTCCAGAACGCGCCCCGGTTCCTGCCAGTCCGCACCGAGCAGCCGGCCCACCCGCTCCAGCCGTTGGGCGACGGTGTTGACGTGGACGTGCAGGTCGTCCTTCGTCCGAGCCGGGCTCATGGCACACGCGAAGTAGGCGTCCAGCGTGCGCAACAGATCCGTACCGCGCCGTTCGTCGTACCGCACGAGCTGCCCGATGGTCCGCTCGACGAAGCCTCCGATGTCCCGGTCCCCGGCGAGGAGCAGTCCGAGGAAGCCGAAGTCCTCGGTGGCGGCACCGTCTCCGGTACGGCCCAACAGCCGCAGGGCGTCGAGGCAGCGGCGCCCTTCCTCGTAGGCGGCGACCACGGCATCGGGCCGGGCGGCGGGTTTCTCGACGGGTGCGGAGGCGCCGACGGTGACCGCTTCATGGACCGCCGATCCCAGTTGGGTGGCGGTGCGCCGGGCCAGGTCCGTGGCGGTGTCGCCGGGGTCCAGGGGCAGCAGCAGAACCGTGCCGCCGTCGCGGGCGGCGGCCAGGCCGTGCCGGGTTCCGGCGAGGTGGGAGGCGGCGGACCACAGGCGTCGGCGGGCGGCGGCCGCCTGGTCGGCGTCGGCTGCGGTGCCGTCGAGCCGGGCGGCGAGGACGACATGGGTGGCGTCCAGGTCGGCGTCCAGCCTGGACGCACGCTCCCGCAGCAGGCGCGGGTCGCGGTCGCGGGCGTCGAGCAGGTCGTCCAACAGCTCGCCGCGCACGCGCTGTTCGGCCTCGGCGGCGGACCGTCGGGCGAGCAGCAGCAGAGAGGTGACCATGGCGGCGCGCTCCAGGGTGCGCTGGTCGACGGGGTCGAGGCCGGGGTGTCCGCGCAGCACGAGCGCACCGAGCAGTTCGCCGCCCGCGGCCACGCCGGCGATCCAGTCGTCCCGGTGCCGCACCGCGTGCCCTTCGACGCGGGACGCTTCCAACGCCTTCGCGGGCGCGGCGTCGATCTCGGTGAACTCGACGACTCCGTCGAGGACTTGGGAGACCGCGGCGGCGACGTCATGTACTCCACCGCCGCGCAGGACGAGTTCGGCGAGCCGGTCGTGGATGTCCGACGCACGCTCGATGACTCCACTGCGGTCCTGGATGATCTCGTTGGCGCGCTCCAGCCCCGCGAGGGCCGCGCGGGTCTCGGTGAGCAGGTTCGCGGTGTCGATGGCGGCCGCGGCGAGCGCGGCGAAGGAGCCGAGCAGCGCGATCTGCTCCCGCTCGAAGACCCGCGCCCGCCGGTCCGCCGCGAACAGCACCCCGATCACCCGGTGCCCGAGCATCAACGGCACCCCGAGGATCGCCACCAGCCCTTCGTCCCGTACCCCGGAGTCGATGGTGAGGGTGTGCTGAAAGCGATCGTCCTTGAAGTAGTCGTCGGTGACATACGGCCGTGCCGTCTGGGCCACGAGTCCGCCGAGCCCCTCCCCCATGCCCAGCCGCAACTGCTGGAAGCGGGCCGCGACCGACCCCTCGGTCACCCGCATGTAAGTGTCGCCCCTGGCCGGGTCGTTGAGGCTGAGGTAGGCGATGTCGGTGCCGAGCAGCGACCTGGCGCGCTGGACGATCGCCTGCAGTACGGCGTCCAGGTCGCGCAGTCCGGCGAGGTCGTGGGCCGTCTCGAAGAGCGCGGACAGCTCGGCCTCGCGCCGTCGGCGTCCCTCCAGCTCCGCACGTACGCGCAGCGCGAGCACCTTGGCGTGTTCGAGCCCTGCGATCGCCTCGGCCGGTCTTCCGTCGGCGCGGGCTAGCAGCACCGGCTGCTCGTAGGCGTCGGCTGAGGCGCCCCGGGCCAGCAGTTCGAGGAACGGTGCCTCGGCACTGCTCTGTTGCGCTGCGGCACCGGTGACGGCGGCGGAACGCTCGGCGGACTGCATCTGATCGCTGGACATGCTCACAGGATTCCCCATCGCCGGGCCGGCCGGTCAGGCCTGTGGATAACTCGCGAATCGCCCGCACACCAGGTGCTTCAGTGCGCGGTCCATCCGCCGTCCAGCACCAGCGAGGTGCCGGTGACGAAGGACGCGTGCGGGCCGCACAGATAGGCCACGGCCTCGGCGACCTCCTCCGGTTCGATGAGCCGTTTGACCGCGCTGTCCTGCAGGAGCACCTCGGTCAGCACACGCTCCTCGGGGATGCCGTGCGCCTGTGCCTGGTCGGTGAGCTGTCGCTCGACCAAGGGGGTGCGCACATAGGCGGGGTTCACACAGTTCGAGGTGACGCCATGGGGTGCGCCTTCGAGGGCGGCGGTCTTGGAGAGTCCCTCCAGACCGTGTTTGGCGGCCACATAGGCGGACTTGAAGGCGGAGGCACGCAGCCCATGGACGGAGGACACATTGACGATCCGTCCCCAGCCCTGCCCGTACATGTGGGGCAGGGCGCCGCGGATGAGCCGGAAGGGCGCCTCCAGCATCACGGTGAGCACCGTGTGGAAGACGTCGGGCGGGAACTCCTCGATGGGGCGCACCAGTTGCAGCCCGGCGTTGTTGACCAGGATGTCCGTGCCGGCGGCGGCGTGCTCGGCGGCGTCCAGGTCGGTGAGGTCGAGCACCTGCGGCTCGACGGTGCCCGCGAGGTCCTGCGCCCGGTCGGCGAGCGCCGCCAGTCCCGGGGCGTCCAGGTCGACCGCTCTGACCTTGGCCCCGGCGGCCGCCAGCCGCAATGTGCAGGCACGGCCGATACCGCCGGCGGCACCGGTGACGAGGGCGGTACGGCCGCCCAGGTCGAGGAGAGGAGCGGCGTGGGGCCCCTGGAGGGCGCTGGGCACGGTCATGTGGCGAGCCTAGACAGCGCCCCCGCCTCACCACATATGGGTTGAGCACATACTTCAGTCGGAACTCGTGGTGTCAAACCATGTGGGTGCGTCGGACATGGCTTGCTTGATCCGGAACAGCTGGTGTTCGCTCATCGTGGGCAGCGCATCCACCTCGAACCAGCCGACCTGCAACGACTCGTCGTCATTCACGGCCGCCTCGCCTCCGACGGCCCGACACCGGAAGGTGATGTCCATGAACTGGCAGGCGTCACCGTTGGGATAGCTGATCGGCCCCCCGGCCTTGACCAGGACGACCCGTTCCGGCACGCACTCCACGGCCGTCTCCTCGAACACCTCGCGCACCGCGCAGTCCGCAGGTTGTTCACCGGGCTCCGGGATCCCCGCGATCACCGCCCATTCGTGGTTGTCCGCCCGCTGCCCCAGCAGCACCCTCCCCGCATCGTCGAAGACAACGGCGCTGACCCCGGGAAGCCAGAGCAGTTGATGCCCCGCGGAGGCCCGGATCGTACGGATGAAATCAGGAGTAGCCATGCGCCGACCCTAACGGGACGGTGCATGGCTACTCCACGAACTGCCGTGCGCGCGGCGGGCGTACAACGGTCGTACGACTACACGGACCCCGCGCGCCGTCGGCGCACACCCGCGCCGATCGCCCAGCCGAGGCCGGCCGCCGCGACGAGCACCAGGGCCATCTCGGGCAGGATGCCGAGCTTCGTGGCCGGCGTCTCAGAGGAGCGCAACGGCACCTTCTGGACCAGGGAGTCGGGCACGAACATGCCGGTCTTCTGGGTGATCTTCCCGTCCGGCATGATGATCGCGCTGACGCCGCTGGTCACCGGGACGGTGACGGTCCGGCTGTGTTCGACCGCGCGGACCCGGGACATGGCGAGCTGCTGGTAGGTCATCTCGCTGCGGTCGAAGGTCGCGTTGTTGCTGGGCACGGAGATCAGTTGGGCGCCGTCGGTGACCTCGGAGCGCACGGCCCAGTCGAAGGCGGCCTCGTAGCAGGTGACCAGGCCGATCTTGGCGCCGTTCATGGTGAACACGCCCGGCTTGGTGCCCCGGCTGAAGTCCTGGCGGACCATGCTGGTCCAGTTCTTGTTGATCGCCCCGAGCAGCGAGCGCATCGGGAGGTACTCGCCGAAGGGCTGGATCTGCCGCTTGTCGTAGGTGTCGGTGGGGCCCTTCACCGGGTCCCAGAGGATCTGCTCGTTGTAGAGCTTGCCGCCCCGTTCGACGACACCGCCGACCGAGATGGGAGCGCCGATCGCCTTGGCCGCCGCGTCGATGTCGGCGTACGCCTGGGCGTCGGCGAAGGGATCGACGTCGGAGGAGTTCTCCGGCCACAGGACCACGTCGGGCTTCGCGACCTTGCCCGCCTTGACCCGCGCGGCCAGCCGCAAGGTCTCCTTGACGTGGTAGTCGAGTACCGCCCGCCGCTGGGCGTTGAACTCCAGTCCCGCGCGCGGGACGTTGCCCTGGATGACCGCGACCGTCGTGGTGCCGTCCTCGGCCTTGTCGCTGACCAGGGACCGCGCGGCCACCGCGCCCACCACCGGTACGGCCACGCTCAGCAGCGCCACGGCCGCGGCGGACCGCCGTACGACACGGGTACTGCGGCTCTCCAGGACCAGGCGCACGATCTCGTAGAGGCCGAAGCCGCACAGGACGACCGCGAAGCCGAGGACCGGGGTGCCGCCCACCGCGGCGAGCGGCAGGAAGACGCCGTCCGCCTGGCCGAACGCGATCTTGCCCCAGGGGAAGCCGTGGAAGGGGACACGCGCGCGTACCGCCTCACCGGCGATCCACAGCGCCGCCGCCCACAGCGGCCAGGCAGGGAGCTTCGACACCGCGGTGATGGCCGCGCCGACCAGCGCGACGAAGATCGCCTCGACCACGACCAGGGCGATCCAGGGCCCCGGGCCGACCTCCACGCCGGTCCACACGAGCAGCGGCAGCAGGAATCCGAGGCCGAAGAGGTAGCCGAGCCCGAGGCCCGCCTTCCAGCTGCGGCCACGCAGCACCCACCCGAAACAGGCGAACGCTGGCAGCGCCAGCCACCACAGGGTGCGCGGCGGAAAACTGACGTAGAGCAGCACTCCGGAGAGCGCGGCTACGGCGGCCGGGACCAGACGGACGAGGCGGGCGAGGCGCGATGCGGGCGCGGCCTGCGGCTTCAGCTGGTCCGACTCGTCCACGGAAGTTGCGGTGACGGTCACTCCGGGAGTGTACGGCGGTCGACCTCGGCGCCGACAGCACGGTCCGGACGGCAGCACAGGGCACTGAGCAGGACCGCAGCCGCATCGTTCCTGCGCAACTCGTCCACAAATCGGTCATCAGCCGTTACGGTGTGCCGGAGCCCCTGTCGTGCGGTCGGTCCAGGCCAGGACGGCCGGGGCCGGTCACGGGTCGGGGGCGGCCCGGTTCAGGGGGCGGCGGGGTGGGTTCCACGGGGATGGCGTCGGCGACCGGTCCGGACGCCGACAGTGAGAGACGAAACGTTTCGGACGCGGCGGGCATCGTGGTGCTCGGATCGTGTGCCGCGTGGGCGCTGATCACCGCCGCCATGCACGACGGACGGCCCGAGGGAGTGCTGCTCGCGGTCCTCGCGGTCGCCGCCGGTTACGCCTCGGGGCGGATCTCCGGGGCGCTGGTGCCGGTCGCCGCGCCCTGTGTGGGGGCACTGGCCGGGCTCGGTCTGGCGCTGGCCGAACCGCATCTCGCCCCGGGCCCCCAGTTCGCCGTCCCGCTCGGCCACGCCGGTGCGACCGCGGCCCTGCTGACCCTGGCCGTGGGTGCCGCGTGCTGTTCCGCGTGGGCCGCCTCGGCTCCGGCGCTGCGGCTCGCGCTGTGGCTGCTGGCGGCCGGGATCACGCTCACCGCGGCCGTCCTGGGCTCGGTCACGGGACTCGCCCTGTGCACGGCGGTACTGCTGAGCTCGCTCGCCGCCGGCCGGATGCGGCTCCGCGGTCTCGGTATCGCCGGCCTGGGGCTGGCCACGGCGCTGGCTACCGGCGTGACCTGGGCCGTCGCCGGAAACGTCCTCCCGGAGGGGCTGACCGAGTCCCTGGAGGGCCAGCTCACCCCGCACCGGGTCCAACTGTGGCAGGACGCCCTGCACATGGCACACCAGGACTCCGCCCTCGGGGTGGGCCCCGGACGCTTCGGAGAGCTGAGCAGCGCGGCGGCCGAGGCCCTGCTGCCGGACGGCAAACCGCACTCCGCGCCGCTTCAGCTGGCGGCCGAGCAGGGAATCGTCGGCGTGCTCCTGCTGGCGGCGGCCTACGGCTGGGTCCTCCACTCGCTGTGGCGCACTAGCCGCCCCACCCCGATCGCGCTCACCGCGGCCGCCGCGCTGACGGGACTCGCGCTCGTCGCCTCGGTCGGCGACGCGCTGAGCTTCACCTCGGTGTCGGTCGGCGCGGGTTTCCTGGCCGGGCTGGCCACGGCCCACCCGATCGCCGACGACGCCTCACGCATCGCGCCGGACGTACACGCGCGTGGCGACCGGCTGGCCCCGTGACGGGCAAGGAACGGGTCAGAGCACCGCGCCGGACTTGGGCGGCGCCAGCCGGTCCGTGATGATCCGTACGGCCGCCTCGGCGTTGTCGACGGTGATCGTGAACGTGTGCCCGTCCCACAGCCGCAGGACGATGCCCTCACCACGCCGTACGACGACGGCGGTGCCCTTCTCGGGCCGCCAGCGGTAGCCCCAGCCGCCCCACTGGCGCGGGGTGACGTGCGGGGCGAACTCGGCGCCCGCGACGCTCGCGAGGGGGATGCGGCGGCGCGGCAGACCGATGTGGCCGCAGCGCACTTCGAGGCACTCCGTGTCCACCTTCAGGCCGACGTGCACGAAGGCGAGCGTGCCGAACAGCATGAGCAGTCCGGCCGCGATGCACCCGACGACGGACATGACGAGCGGGGCGATGCCGGACGTCCAGGTGGAGTCCACGGCCAGCTCGATGCCGAGCGCCATGCAGGCGGCACCGGCGAGCGCCAGCAGCCACTGGAACCGGTTCGTGGCGCGTCCGGTCCAGATCTCGGTCTGCGGGAAGGTTTCGTCGCGGGGGTGGTCCCTCATGCCTACGAGACTACTCAGCTTTCGCTGCGCGGGTACGGCGTTGCGGAGGGTGACCGTTTTGTGGGGCGCCACGGTGGACGCACAGCGTCCGCTCCGTCGCCGGCGCTCAGTGGGCGGGCGTGACGGCCCGCAGGAGTCGGCCCTCGGTGTAGACCGACGCGGCGGCGGGCAGCGCGCCCTCACGGCCGTTCAGGAGCACCGTCACGGTGCCGTCGGGCAGCGCCTCGGGGGCGGGTCTTTCACCGATCCGGCGCAGTGCCTGGGCGGCCACCGCGTCGGCGGAGCCGTGCAGGACGAGCGGCGGGCGGTCGGGGCGCTGCACTGCGGCGCGGATGCGTTCGGCCACCAACTCGTAATGGGTGCAGCCCAGGACGACGGTCGTTACATCGTCGGGGGTCAGCTCGGCGGCAGCGGCGACGGCGGCGTCGATGGCCGGCTCGTCCCCGTGTTCCACGGCTTCGGCCAGTCCCCAGCACGGGATCTCGGTGACCGGGACACCGTGAGCGAAGTCCTTGATGAGGCCGTGCTGGTAGGGGCTGCCGGTGGTGGCAGGAGTCGCCCAGATCGCGAAGGGGGTGCCGCCGGCCGCGGCCGGCTTGATCGCCGGGACCGTGCCGATGACCGGGATACCGGGCTCCAGGCGCTCGCGCAGGACCGTCAGAGCGTGCACGGTCGCGGTGTTGCAGCCGATGATCAGGGCGTCGGGCCGGTGCGCGGCGGCGGCCTCGGCGATGGCCAGCGCGCGCTGGGCGACGTCTTCGGGGGTCCGCGGTCCGTAGGGCATGCCCTCGGGGTCCAGGGAGAGCACAAGATCCGCGTCGGGGCGCACCCGCCGTACCGCCGCGGTGGCCGCCAGAAGGCCGATTCCGGAGTCAATCAGCGCGATCTTCACCCGGCCACGATAGACGATGGCCTCTGTGGACCCGCTCCCGTGGGGCAGACTGCGCCCGTGAGCGCCATCGTGTGGATCGCCGCCGGATCACTCGCCGCCTGGCTGTGGCTGCTGTTCTGTCAGGGCTTCTTCTGGCGCACGGACATCAGACTCCCGGCCCGTACCGACCCCGACGCCTGGCCGCAGGTCTGCGTGGTCGTCCCGGCCCGCGACGAGGCCGCCGTACTCCCCGAGAGTCTGCCCTCGCTCCTCGCCCAGGACTATCCCGGGCGGGCGGAGATCTTCCTTGTCGACGATGGCAGTTCGGACGGCACCGGGGAACTGGCCCGCGAGCTGGCGTCCCGGCACGGCGGGCTGCCGCTGACCGTGGACTCCCCCGGCGAACCGCCCGCGGGCTGGACGGGCAAGTTGTGGGCCGTACGGCACGGCATCGGTCTGGCACGCGCGCGTGAGCCCGAGTACCTGCTGCTGACGGACGCGGACATCGCCCATGCCCCGGACAGCCTGCGGGAGTTGGTGGCGGCGGCCCGCACCGGCGGCTTCGACGCCGTGTCCCTGATGGCCAGGCTGCGCGTGGAGAGCCTGTGGGAGCGGCTCGTGGTGCCGGCGTTCGTCTACTTCTTCGCGCAGCTGTATCCGTTCCGCCGGATCGGCAAGCGCTCAGCGCGGACCGCGGCCGCGGCGGGCGGTTGTGTCCTGCTGCGCACCGACGCCGCCGAGCGGGCGCGGATCCCGGACGCCATCCGGCACGCGGTGATCGACGACGTGGCGCTCGCGCGGGCCGTCAGGGGCGGCGGCGGTCACATCTGGCTGGGGCTCGCCGAGCGGGTGGACAGCGTGCGCCCCTATCCGCGACTGCACGACCTGTGGCGGATGGTCTCGCGCAGCGCGTACGCGCAACTGCGGCACAACCCGCTGCTCCTCCTGGGTACCGTCCTGGGCCTGGCGCTGGTGTATCTCGTGCCGCCGGTGGCCCTGTTCACCGGTCTGGCCGTGGGGAGTACGGCGACCGCGGTCCTCGGCGGTCTCGCGTGGCTGGTGATGACGGGGACGTACCTCCCGATGCTCCGCTACTACGGACAGCCGCTGTGGCTCGCTCCCCTGCTGCCGTTCACCGCGTTTCTGTACCTCTTGATGACCGTCGATTCCGCGGTGCAGCACTACAGGGGACGCGGTGCGGCCTGGAAGGGCCGCACCTACGCGCGTCCCGACGCCGTCGTCGGCGACGAGAGCTGAGCGCTCACTTGCGACCTGGGGTCCAGTTCATGCCCCACCCGTAGACGCGGTCCACGGTTCGCTGCGGGCTGACCCCACGGTCGGGGACGAGGTAGCGGACCTCGCGCTGGACGACGAGATCTCCCCCGGTGTTGGTGATCAGGGCGAGTGCGCACACCGTGGAGGGCACCGTGCACTCGTCGAGCGAGAAGTCGATCGCGGCGCCGTGCTGCGGCTGGAGGGTGACCGTGGCGTGCAGGTCGGCGAAGGAACGGGCGCCCTCGTAGATGGTCACGAAGACCAGGATGCGCCGGAAGTCCTTGATGTGGTCCAGGTTGACGGTGAGGTTCTCGCCGCTCGCCGAGGCGCCGGTGCGGTCGTCGCCGTCGAGGTGGATGTACGGGGGCCGCTGCAGTGAGCCGTACGCGTTGCCGAGGGCCTGGACGACGCCCTTGCGGCCGTCGGCGAGTTCGTACAGGGCGCACAGGTCGAGGTCGAGGTCCGCGTGCATCGCGACCGCCCGGCCGCGCTTGCTGCCCCAGCCGGAGAACTGCTTGCGCACCTCCCAGTTGAGGTTCACGCGCATGGCGCCCGAGGTGCCGCCCTGCTTGGTCAGGGAGACCGAGGGGGCCGCCTTGGTGAGCGTGACCTTGGAGAGCCGCACGGGGGCCGCCGAGGGGGGCGGGGGCGGGCTCACCGGGGGCGCGACCGGAGGGGGCATGGTCACGGGCGGCTGGACCGGTGGCGGCAGGCTCACGGGCGGCCCGGAGGGCGCTGGCATGGTCGCGGTCGGTGCCGCCTGCTGCGGCTCGTCCACGGTGATGCCGAAGTCGGTCGCCAGGCCTACGAGTCCGCTGTCGTAGCCCTGGCCGACGGCCCGGAACTTCCAGGCGCCCTGGCGGCGGTAGAACTCGCCGAGCACGAAGGCGGTCTCGACCGTCGCGCCCGTGCTGTCGAAGCGGGCGACCGCGGTGTTCTGTCCGGCGTCCTGGACCTCGATGTACAGGTCGGGGACCCGGCCGAACGTCCCGCCGTCGGCGGAGGCGGCGAGGACGATGCGGTCGACGGTGGGCTCCACGCGCGCGAGGTCGACGAGCAGGCTGTCGGTCACCTTCCCGCCGGCGTTGCCCTTGCCCTCGTGGCGGACCGCGCCGGAGGAGTGCGTCGGCTGGTTGTAGAACACGAAGTCGCCGTCGGAACGGACCTTCCCGTCGACCAGCAGCAGGGCCGAGGCGTCCGCGTCCGGGACGCCGGCTCCGGGCCGCCAGCCCAGTTCGACGCGCAGTGCCGTCGTCGGCACCGGAACATTCGATCCCTTAGGCATCGACATGTCTGCCCCCTCACGTGTCACCGTGCCAGGACACGCCCCGGCAGCCCATCGGGTGTCTACCCACAACCTATTCCCCGGGGCGGCGAACGCCCATGAGGGGGCGCGGTTACACCGTCGGCCAACCCGCTGGTAACCCGCCAGGAACTTGGCTTTTACCCGATCCGAACACGGGTCGATGCCCTTTTTTGCCAAGTTCGCTCGCATTGGGGATCCCATGCCACTGCCGACACGGAAAACAACCCTCTAATCGGTCTCCCCAACCAGCACATCGTGGGCTTAACTTATGTGCCATGACCTCCCCCCGCTCCACTTATGGCGGCGGCTACTACTCCGCCTCCTTCCCGGACACTCCGATCTACGACTCCCTCGTGGCCGAGCGGGGGACCCCGCAGATCGCTCCGATCCGGGTCCCCGCCGCCTACGACATGCCGGGGAGCAACCTGCCGGCGCTGCCGTCGGCACTGCCCGCCCTCCCGGCGGGTCCCTCGCAGAACTACGGCTATCCGCAGGCTCAGCAGCCCGCCCCGCTGCAGCAGGCGCCCGCCGCGTACATCCCGCAGCAGGCCCCGCCGCGCGGCTACCCCGGGCAGCAGCAACAGCAGCCGCGTCCGATGGCGGCTCCGGCCGGCTACGAGGCGATGCGTCCGGCGGCGCCCCGACCCGCCCCTGCGCCGTACCAGCAGGACCCGTACAACAACCAGCAGCAGTACCGCGGCGGTTACTGATCCGCACCCTGCGTTGTCGGTGCCGACTGGCACGATGGAGCGATGGGGAATGCGGAGCTGCGGGCGATCCACGTTCATCCGGTCAAGGCACTCCGGGGTTTCTCGCCCCGGGAGGCTCTCGTGGAGCCTTGGGGGCTGGCCGGTGACCGACGCTGGGTGCTGATCGACGACGGGGGAAAGGTCGTCACGCAACGCGAGCACCCGCGTCTCGCACTGGCCGCCGCCGAGCTTCTGCCCGGCGGCGGTGTTCGTCTGTCCGCGCCCGGCCGTGACCCGCTGACCGTGGCCGTTCCGGAGCCGGTCACCACCGTGGCGATGGAGGTCTTCGGCACCAAGGTCGACGCGGTGCCCGCGCGGGACGCCGCGCACACCTGGTGCAGCGACTATCTGGGCCTCGGCGTACGTCTCGTCCACATGGACGACCCCGCCACGCGCAGGTCGGTCGACCCGGACTACGCGCTTCCCGGTGAGACGGTCAGTTTCGCCGACGGCTATCCGCTGCTGCTGACCTCCGAGGCGTCCCTCGATGCCCTCAACTCCCTTATCGCGCAGGGGGACCACGCGGCCGAGGGGCCGCTTCCGATGAACCGGTTCCGGCCCAATGTGGTCGTCGCGGGCACCGCTGCCTGGGCCGAGGACGACTGGTCGGACGTCGTGATCGGCGAGGTCGCCTTCCGGGTCGCGAAGAAGTGCGGGCGCTGCGTCGTGACCACCACCGACCAGGGCACCGCCGAGCGCGGCAAGGAGCCGTTGCGCACGCTGGCCCGGCACCGCCGTATCGGCGGCAAGCTCGTCTTCGGGCAGAACCTGGTGCCCCGTTCGACCGGCACGATCCGCGTCGGTGATCCGGTCCGGATTCTCGCGTAGGCGGAGTCGTGCCCGAGAGCGCGCGAGGTTCCGCCGAAGAGCGCGTGAGGCGGGAACCCTCCCCGTGGGCCCGGTCGTTGAGATCCCGTGAGAAGTTCATGAGAGGCCCGGTGAGAGGTGATTTCGCTCTCTCTTTGCCGGGGCTCTTGGGTGAACGGCCACGCCTGGGGTTATCACGGAGCGGGAAGGGGGTGCGGGACGGTGGGAGCAATCAGGGGTGTGTGGCGTTGGCGGCACAATCCGCTGCGTCGCGCGACCGATCTGGTCGAGGCCTGGCTGGCCCTCGTGGTCCTGCTGCTGGTGCTGGTCGCCGCACCCGTGATCGGTTCGCTCGTCGGCGCGGTCGCGCAGGACACCCTGCAGCGGTCGGTCCGGGAGCAGCGCGCGGACCGGCACGTCGTGACGGCCACGGTGGTCAAGAAGCTGAAGGGGGCCGAGATCGACCCCGACCCCGACTCGGCCACCGCGCGGGACATCCGCAGCAAGGTCCTGGCCGACTGGACCGCCCCGGACGGCACCGCCCAGCACGGCACGGTGATGGCGAGCCTCAACACCCCGCACGCGGGCGACCACTTCAGGCTCTGGACGGACCAGCGCGGACACATAGTGGCCCGCCCGCTGGACTCGGCCACGGCGACGACGCACGCCGTGCTCGCCGGGCTCGGCGCGGCGCTGCTGACCGCCGGGCTCGTCGACAGCGGCAGACGGTTCGTGCTGTGGCGCATGGTCCGTCGCAGGTACGCCCGTTGGGACCGGGCATGGGAGCGGGCGGGCCCGGACTGGGGCCGGACCGGCACCGGCAGCTGACAGCCTTCCAACTCTGGTCAACCCACCGCCCGCACGCACGCTACGGTGGACCGGCGAAGGCTTCGGCATCAACCCGCGTACCACGAGGTGGGGGCACAGCAGCGCCATGGCACAGGGCACGGTCCAGGTGACGCACACCGGTACATCGCGGTGGCGGCGCCGCACAGGTGAGTACGCGTCGCTCGCCGCCGCCCTGGAGGCCGCGGCCGAGGGAGACGTCCTCACCGTCGCTCCCGGCACCTACCGGGAGAACCTCGTCGTGCAGCGGTCGGTGACCCTGCGCGGCCCGGAGGGTTCGCCCGGCTCTGTGCGCATCGCGCCCCTGGACGGCGTGCCGTTGACCGTCCGCGCCTCGGCGATCGTCCAGGACCTGCATGTCGAAGGCCAGGACTCGGCCGCGCCCGCCCTCCTTGTCGAGGAAGGCGCACCGGAGTTGACGGACCTTCGGATCGTCACCCGCTCCGCGTCCGGCATCGAGGTCCGCGGCGGCGCCCGCCCCACCGTGCGGCGCTGCACCGTCGACAACCCGGCCGGCATCGGGATCGCCGTACTCGACGGCGGTGGCGGGGTGTTCGAGGAGTGCGAGGTCGTCTCGGCCGGTCAGGCGGGCGTAGCGGTCCGCGGCGGCGGTCACCCGCGTCTGGAGCGCTGCCGTATCCACCACGCGTCGGGGGTGGGTCTGTCCGCGACGGGCGAGAACTCCGCGCTGGAGGCGGTGGGTTGTGAGGTCTACGAGACGCGGGGCAGCGGCGTCCAGATCACCGGCCGGGCCACCGCGCACCTCACCGACTGCGATGTGCACCGTACGGCCGCGGACGGCGTCACGCTCGACACCGACGCGGTGCTGACCCTGGCCGACTGCCGCATCCACGACATCCCGGAGAACGCGGTCGACCTGCGTTCCCGTTCGGTGCTGACGCTGACCCGGACGACGGTGCGTCAGTTCGGGCGCAACGGCCTGTCGGTGTGGGACCCGGGCACCCGCGTGGACGCCAACCAGTGCGAGATCTTCGACAGCACGGGCGACTATCCGGCGGTGTGGGTCAGCGACGGCGCGACCGTCGTCCTCGACTCCTGCCGGGTGCACGACGTACCGGACGCGCTGTTCGTGCTCGACCGCGGTTCGCGCGCGGACGTCGTCGACAGCGACATCTCCCAGGTCCGCAACACAGCCGTGTCGGTGAGCGACGGCGCGACCGCGCAGCTCGACGACTGCCGGATCCGGGACGCGGCCACGGGCGCGTGGTTCCGCGACCACGGCAGCGGCGGCACCCTCAACAACTGCACCGTGGATGCCACCCAGACCGGCGTGATCGTCACCAAGGGCGCCGACCCCAGCATCGAGCGCTGCACGGTCGACTCCCCCGCCGAGGCGGGCTTCTACGTCTCCGCGGGCGGCCGGGGCACCTTCCAGGGCTGCCGCGTGACGGGCAGCGGCGGCTACGGCTTCCATGTGATCGACGGCTGTCGTACGACGCTCAAGAAGTGCCGTACGGAGCGGTGCGCGCGCGGCGGTTACGAGTTCGCGGACGCGGGTCCGGACGCGGGACCCGGCACGGGACCCGTCGTCGAGGACTGCACCAGCGACGAGAGCGGCCTGAAGCCGCCCACCGCCCATGAGACGGCCGTGGAGACGGCGAGCCAGTCGACCAGCGTGCTGGGCGCGATCCCGCCCCAGCGCACGGCCGAGCAGGACCCGCTGATCCCCGCGACGGACCCGGAGAAGGAGTCCCGCTCGTCCAAGGACGTCCTCGGTGAACTCGACGCGCTGGTCGGCCTGGACAGCGTCAAGCGCGAGGTGCGCGCCCTCACCGACATGATCGAGGTGGGCCGGCGCCGCCAGCAGGCCGGCCTCAAGGCGGCCTCCGTCAAACGGCACCTGGTCTTCACCGGCTCCCCCGGCACCGGCAAGACGACGGTCGCCCGGCTCTACGGCGAGATCCTCGCCTCGCTCGGGGTCCTGGAGAAGGGGCACCTCGTCGAGGTGTCCCGGGTCGACCTGGTCGGCGAGCACATCGGCTCCACCGCGATCCGCACCCAGGAGGCCTTCGACAAGGCGCGCGGCGGAGTGCTGTTCATCGACGAGGCGTACGCCCTCTCTCCGGAGGACTCGGGACGCGACTTCGGTAAAGAAGCCATCGACACGCTGGTGAAGCTGATGGAGGACCACCGGGACGCGGTCGTGGTGATCGTCGCGGGCTACACGGCGGAGATGGAGCGGTTCCTGTCCGTCAACCCCGGTGTGGCGTCCCGTTTCTCACGGACCATCACCTTCAGCGACTACAACCCCGAGGAACTGCTGAGGATCGTCGAGCAGCAGGCCGAGGAGCACGAGTACCGGCTGGCCGAGGGCGCGTCCGAGGGGCTCACGAAGTACTTCACGGCGATCCCCAAGGGCGCCGCGTTCGGCAACGGCCGCACCGCGCGGCAGACGTTCGAGGCGATGGTGGAGCGGCACGCGAGCCGGGTCGCCCAGTTCGAGGAGCCGAGCACGGACGACCTGACCCTGCTCTACGCGGACGACCTGCCCGAGCTGCCCTGAGGCGGCACCTCGGGCCGCAGCCGGGCCAGCAGCCGCTCGCGTTCCTCCGCGAACGCGGGGTCGGCCTGGTAGTCGGAGTGGCCGAGGATCGGTGCGGGCAGCGGATGTCGTGCCGTACGGCCGTATTCCAGTGGGTCCTTGAGGGGTGGTTCGTGGTCCACCTCGGGGCCGCAGTCGGCGGAGACGCGCACCGGGCCGCCGATGGGGTCGGTGAGCCGGTACAGATTGCGCCAGCAGTCGACCTCACGGTGCAGCCGGGTCAGCGCGGCCGGTCCGAAGTGGGCCGGGAACCAGCGGCCGTAGAGGCGCTCCAGGGGTGAGCCGTAGGTCAGGAGGGCTACTCGTTTGCGTTGGGCGGGCTTGAGTTGCCAGGCCGCCGCTGCGGCGAGGACGCTGCCCTGGGAGTGGCCGGAGATGACGAGGCGGCCGCCGGTGGCGCGGGTCCAGGTGGCCATCCGCCAGGTCAGGTCGGGTACCGCGCGCTCGGCGTAGCAGGGCGGGGCGAAGGGGTGGGCGGCGCGCGGCCAGAAGGTGCCCACGTCCCAGAGGATGCCGATCGTGCGCCGCGCGGAGGCGTCTTTGTAGGCGCGCCTGCCCCAGGTGACGAAGAGTATGAAGCCGAGCCCGATCAGCCAGGAGCCGAGGCCCTGTGAGGTCTGGGCGGCGCCGTGCACGAAGGCGTGGCCCTCCTCTCCGGCCCGCGACGGTGTCCTGTCGGTGGTGAAGGCGCCGACGAGCGCCCCGGCGCCCAGGAGCAGGGTCGCAGTGGAGGTGACGGCGACGAGGAGGGGGCCGCGGTCGGTGAGCGTGGCCATCGCGCGCATGCTCGCGATCCGCGCGGTGCGCGCCCGGTCCTTGCGCCCGCCCGGGTAATCGCGCGCCACCGCGGCCAGTTCGCTGCGGCGCAGCCGCCAGGTGCGGTGGCCGAGCCCGGCGCAGAGGACGAGGACGACGATCAGCAGTGCCGGGATCACCGAGGCCTGCCAGGTGAGCAGGACGGGCGGGCCCGCGATGGACGTCCCGGTGCCGTCCAGCCAGTCGGAGACCCGCTGCGAGACCCCGCCGGACATCACGCCGCCCAGGGCGCAGGCCAGCATCGCGACGGCCGGCCCGCCGAGCCCGTGCATCGCGGCGCGCGGGTCGGGGTGGGTGCGGTGCAGAAGGTGGGCGACCACGGCGAGGGCGATAACCAACAGGCCCTGGACCAGAGCGATTCCGCCGAAGGCCGGGTCACCCGGCAGCCGCCCGGACGACTCCCATCCCGGGCGCGACCAGCCGGCGTACAGCAGGGCGAGGGCGAGCAGCAGGAGTGCGCCGAGCGGGAGGCGTCGGACGAGACGGCGGTCGAGGGCCTGGTCGAGGCGGTTCTCGCTGCGGCCCCGGCGGCACACCACGTAGACCACGACGAAGGCGAGGCCGGCGAGTGCGGTCTCCAGGAGTACGCCGAGGCGGGCCAACGGGTCGGAGCCGTCGGGTCCGCGGTCGAAGTGGACCGCCGAGACGGTGACGGCCGCGGCGACCGTGAGGAGGCCGGCCGCGGTGTGGGCGGCGCGGAGTCGGGCGACCAGGCGGCGGCCGTACCAGAAGCCGGGGCGGCCCAGGGAACTGCGGTCGGGCTCGTCGTCGGGTTCGGCTCTGCGGGGCATCGGCTGCTGGGACTCGTACTCGCTCCAGGTGCGGCGGGAGAGGTACCAGAGGAGGACGGTGAGCGCGGTCGGCACCAGGGCGGCGAGCGCGAGGCGGCGACCGGGGCGGCTCCACCAGCTGTCGTGCGACATCGCGGGCGACAGGAAGCCCAGCCAGGTGTGCCGTTCGGCGCACGCGCGCGTGCCGGCGCACTGCCAGGCGGCGAGATCGAGGGCAACCTCGCAGGCCGCGGCGACGAGCAGCACGGTCAGGGTCAGTCCCGCGAGGCGCACCAGGAGGCCGTAGAAACGGACCGTTCGTTTCCGGTCGCGGGCGGTGGGGCGCATCCAGTGGGCGAGGTTGACGACCATGAACGGCAGGAGCAGCAGCCACAGGGCACGGGTGCCGTTGCCCGAGGTGAGGTTGCACCAGACGTAGGCCTCGCGGATCGGCCCCTCGCGCTGGTCGGCGGGCTGGGACTCGGCGTCGACGTCGGCGGTGCGCCGGAAGACGGCGGCCGTGTCGTCGCCGGTGATCCGCACCGTGCGTGGATCGCCGAGCATCTCCTCGGGTGTGGCGCCACCGACTCCATGGACCAGGAGTTCCAGGGCGGGTTCGGTCTGATCAAGCCGTCCGGCGGGGCTCTTCGCCTCGCTCGTGACGGCGTGTTCCTGTACACGCTCCACTGTTCGCACATCCCCCGTGACGCACTGTCTGTCTGTGTCCGTGTGCACACCAGGATCGTCCTTTCCGGCGCGTCGCACACGCCCCGTCACCGAATCTCCCCCGATCGGTGTGACACGTGAGGAACGGAGGATGACCGAATGACATGTGCGCGTCGGGACAGGCGGTGGCGCGGTGCTTGCGGGGGCGTGCGAGGATTGGGGCGTCCGCGCACCGCAGCCGGGAAGAATGTCCTGGTCGGGGCGGGCGCGCTGGGCAGTCTGACGGGTTGCGGCGAAAGGACCGGAGCGTACGTGAGTGAGAATCAGAACCTCCTCGCGGAGCAGCGGCGCGCACTGATCCTCGACGAGGTCCGGCGCCGCGGTGGCGTCCGCGTCAACGAACTGACCCGCAAGCTCGGCGTGTCGGACATGACCGTGCGCCGCGATCTCGACGCGCTGGCCCGGCAGGGCGTCCTGGAGAAGGTGCACGGCGGGGCGGTACCGGTCGTCGAGGCGAGCACGCACGAGCCGGGCTTCGAGGCGAAGTCGGGGCTGGAGCTGACCGCCAAGGAGGACATCGCGCGGGCGGCGGCGGAGTTGGTGGCGCCGGGTACGGCGATCGCGCTCTCGGGCGGTACGACGACGTACGCGCTCGCGCATCACCTGCTCGAGGTCCCCGATCTCACCGTGGTCACCAACTCGGTGCGGGTGGCGGACGTGTTCCACGCGGCGCAGCGCACCTCGGGGCAGCTCCAGGGCGCGGCGACGGTCGTACTGACCGGCGGAGTGCGCACCCCCTCCGACTCGTTGGTGGGCCCGGTGGCCGACCAGGCGATCGCGGCGCTCCACTTCGACATGCTGTTCCTCGGCGTGCACGGCATATCGGTCGAGGCCGGCCTGTCGACACCGAACCTCGCGGAGGCCGAGACCAACCGGCGGCTCGTGCAGTCCGCGCGGCGGGTCGTGGTCGTCGCCGACCACACCAAGTGGGGGACGGTGGGCCTGAGTTCGTTCGCCGCGCTGGAACAGGTGGACACGCTGGTGACGGACGCGGGGTTGCCGGCCGAGGCGCGGGCGGACATCGCCGAGCATCTGCGACGGCTTGTGGTGGCGGGCGAACCCGATGACGGGGAAGACATCTGACGTTCCGTCAGCTAGGGTGACGCCCTCCCCGACCCCAACTACCGTTGCGTAGCGGAGGTTTCACCATGGCTCACCGTCTGCGTCCGGTGGGGATCGACTTCGTCGAGACCGCGCCCGTACGGCTCGTCTTCGCTCGAGAGGTCGCCGCGCCGCCGGAGGCGGTGTTCGGTGCGCTGGCCGAGGATGTGACCGGCTGGAGCGAGTGGTTCTCGGCGGTGAGGTCGGCTCGGCCTACCGGTGACGGGGCTGGGCGTGAGGTTCGGCTGCTGGGCGGGACGCGGTTCGACGAGACCGTGTTGGTGGCCAAGTCGCCGGAGACGTACGCGTATCGGGTCGATGTGACCAACGCGCCGGGGATTCGCGCGTTGGTCGAGGAGTGGCGGTTGACTCCTGTCGGGGGTGGGACTCGGGTTCAGTGGACGTTCGCCGCGGATGGGGCTGCGCCGTTTCGGGCTGTGTTGCGGTTGGCGCGGCCTGGGTTGGGGCGGGCGTTCAGGGATGCGGTGACGGCGTTGGATCGGCGGCTGGCCGGCTAGGGGTTCTTTGCTCAGGTCGGCCAGACTCCCGTTGCCAGGAGCGAGGTGATCGCCTTGCTGTACGGGGCGATGTCCAGGCCCTGTTCCGCCAGCCACGTGTCCGAGTAGTACTTGTCCAGGTAGCGGTCGCCCGGGTCGCACAACAGGGTTACCACGCTGCCCTGTTGGCCCGTTTCCACCATCTCGGCGATGATTTTGAGGGCGCTCCAGAGGCCGGTGCCCGTGGAGCCGCCCGCCTTGCGGCCGATGGCCTGTTCCAGGGCTCTTACGGCGGCGACGCTGGCCGCGTCCGGGACCTTCATCATGCGGTCGATCGCGCCGGGGACGAAGCTCGGTTCCATCCGGGGGCGGCCGATGCCCTCGATGCGGGAGCCGCAGTCGCGGGTGACGTCCTGGTCGCCGGTGGTCCAGCCCTCGAAGAAACAGGAGTTCTCCGGGTCGGCGACACAGACGCGGGTGTCGTGCTGCATGTAGTGGACGTAGCGCGCCAGGGTCGCGGAGGTACCGCCGGTGCCGGCCGTGGCGACGATCCACGCGGGCTCCGGGAAACGCTCCAACTCCAGCTGGCGGAAGATGGATTCGGCGATGTTGTTGTTGCCGCGCCAGTCCGTGGCCCGCTCCGCGTAGGTAAACTGGTCCATGTAATGGCCGCCGGTCTCCACCGCGAGGGCGGCCGACTCCTCGTACATCCTGCGCGGGTCGTCCACGAAGTGGCACTGCCCGCCGTGGAATTCGATCAGGCGGATCTTCTCCGCGCTGGTCGTGCGCGGCATGACCGCGATGAAGGGGACCCCGATCAGTTTGGCGAAGTACGCCTCGGAGACGGCCGTGGAACCGCTGGAGGCCTCGATCACCGGGCGGGTGGGCCGGATCCAGCCGTTGCAGAGGCCGTAGAGGAAGAGGGAGCGGGCGAGGCGGTGTTTGAGGCTGCCGGTGGGGTGGGTCGACTCGTCCTTCAGGTAGAGGTCGATGCCCCAGCGCTCGGGGAGCGGGAAGCGGAGCAGGTGGGTGTCGGCCGAGCGGTTGGCGTCGGCCTGGACCTTGCGGACGGCTTCTTTCAGCCAGCTCCGGTAGGCGGCGTCGCTGCGGTCGACGTCGAGGGTGGCACCGGTCAGGGCCTGTGGGGTGGTGCTCACGGCGGGGCTCCTTACGCTTCGCGCCGACGGCGCCTCGCGCGGCCGACGTCTCGATCATATGCACCTTCGGCACGCTTCTCACCTGCATAAACGTGCCTTTGGGTGCCTCAAAGGCATCCCTGGGGCAAGGGCGTCAACAGGGCATCGGCAGGCCGTCATTAGGCCGTCAGGAGGTCTTCGGCAAGCTTTCGCCGGGCTTCCGACAGGGGCGCGGGGGCGCACTCGCGCGAGTGCTCCGGGTACTCACCGTGACCGTGCGGTACGTACTGGTGCTCGACGCCCGTGGCGGGCAGACTGCACGGGAGCGGGACGAACGTCCTGAACGGGGGCGCACACTGGATCACAGAGGTCCTGGACCAAGGGGGCGGGGAAGCATGGCGGAGCCGGAGTTCACGGCCACGGGCGTGCGGATCGGGAAGCGGCTGCGGTCGCTCACGCGGGCCGGACAGGTCCGGATCAATGACGGCAGGCTGGAGTTGCTCACCAGTTACGGCAGCGAGATCGACAGCGCGCCGGTGCAGGCGGTGCGCGCGTCGAAACCCTGGTTCGCTCCCGAGGACCGGGCGCTGGCCGACCTCAACGGCAACAGGTATCTGTTGACCCTCGGCGAGCACGACCCCGCGCCCGGGCAACCGGGTCCGCCTGCGGCACGCCGGTTCATCGAGGCTGTGCGGAAGGCGGCGGGGCGGGGCGGCTGACAGGCGCTGTGGCGCTGTGGCGTCTCGGATCCTGCTCCGTAGAGCGGCTGATCCATGTCGTGGAGCGGTCGGTTCCATGGTGGGGGGGGGTGGCCGGTTCGTGGCGGGGAGCGCCCGGCTCCGTGGTAGGGAGCGCTCGGCTCCGTGGTAGAGCTGATCCGCGCCATTGACGGGCAGTCGTCGGCCGCGAGTTGCGGGATCGCGGCCCCTGAGCCACTCTGGTCTCACGTCACTCTGGGTTTACCGGCGATAACGCTGCGAACCAGCCCGCCGGACACAACAGCAGGCGGCCGTTCTCCGACCACTCTGCTGGATCCGAACTCCGTGTTCTTCCGGACCTCAGTCGGGGAGTCGCAGCCGTGATCAGTCACCCAAGCAGGCACTGCACGGTGGAGCTCCAAGCCCTGCCGTCGCGGATCGGCCAGGTCCGCAGAATCGTATCTGCGCAATTGCGCTACTGGCATCTGGACCCTCTGATAGACCGGGCCGCGCTCGGTGTCACAGAGCTCCTGACCAACGTCCACCGGCATGCCCAGCCCGACAAGACGTGCGTCGTCGAGATCGAGCTGGTGCTCGACCAGCTCATGGTCTCGGTGCACGACCACGATCCCCGGCTTCCGGTGGTCGGTGACATCGACGAGGTCTCTCCTACGGCCACTTGTGGGCGTGGACTCGCGATGGTCGCCGCGGTGAGCGAGAACTGGGGGGTGCGGCCGGACGGTGAGTCCGGGAAGGTCGTGTGGTTCGCGCTCAGTGCGGCTACGCCCGCGACGGCGACGGCGACTGCGACGCCGGGTCGTTCACCGCGCCGTACGGCGGTGGAGAAACCCGCGCACCGGTTCGTCACCGAGGTCGAGCACCCGGTTGACGGCCACCGGCCCCAACACGCTCCCGCCCGGTCCGCCGTTGCCGGTTGATCGGGCGGTGATTCGTTGCGGGGGGGGTGGTGGAGGGGGCGGGGAGGGTGGCTTTGGGGTGGCGGTGTTGAGCGGGAGGGGTGGCTGGGCCTGTCTTCTGACAGCGGCTTACCTGAGGCGTGTTTTTTCAACAGCGCGATGCTGGGCCGGTGTTGCGAACGCCGGGATGCTGGTCCGGTGTTGATCAGGCACCCGCGCGCACCTCTTATTGGTTCGGTCGCCTTCGGGGCGCCAAAGCCGGTGTCGAGAGCCCCACCGTGCTCGGCGCTGCGCGCCTCCGCGCGCTGGGGCTCTCGACACCGGCGCGCCCCTACGGCTCCCTCTCGGCCGTCCACGTGGGGACAGTCCGACTTGGTGGGCCCTCACCGTCTGTTTGGGTGGACGCCCTGCACTTGTCTACCGGTGTCTTGTCACTCTGTGGCGATCGCCCGGAGTACGTCCAGCCGTGCTGCCCGGCGGGCTGGGCGTAGGCCCGCGAGTGCTCCTGCGGTTACGCCGACCAGGGCCACCACCACTAGTTGTACGGGCGGGAGCGCGAAGGCGAAGGCGCTGTCGCTGGCGCCGTCCGAGGCCTTGACCAGGACCCAGCCGAGGAAGGCGCCCAGGGCTAGGCCGCCCAGCGTGCCGAAGGCGGCGACCAGGACCGACTCCCAGCGGACCATGGCCCGGAGTTGGGAACGGGTCTGGCCCACTGCCCTCAACAGGCCCAGTTCGCGGGTGCGTTCGTGGATCGCCAGGGTGAGTGTGTTGGCGATGCCCAGGAGCGCGATCAGGACCGCGAGGGCCAGCAGGGCGTAGACGAGGGTCAGCATCATGTCGATCCCGCCCGCCGAGGACTGCGCGTATTCGTGGCGGGTCTGAACTTGTGGGTTGCCGTAGTGGGCTGCGATCGAATCGACTGCGGCTTTGCCTTTGGCCGTGCTCACGCCCTCCTTGAAGGAGACGGCGACGAGCGTGTCGGAGTCCTGGGTGCGGTGTGGGGACCAGGCGGCGCGGGTGATGACGTAGTCGCCGGCGAGTTCGGACTGACCGTAGATCGCGCGGACTGTGAAGGTCTTCTTCTGGCCGTCGGTGAAGGCCAGTTGGGCTGTGCTGCCGGTGGTCAGGTGTTGGCGGTCGGCTTCCGTTCTGGTGATGGCGATGCCGTCGGTGCCGAGGGAGCGGAGGGAGCCCTGGACCGTGCCGAGGTCGAAGGTGCGGGCGAGGGCGGTGGGATCCGTGACCGTCAATGCCCGTCCCTTGCCGTCTACTTCGGCTACTCCGCGGCCGAGTCCCACTGCCGTGTCCACCTCGGGCAACTTGCCGATGGCTCCGGCCAGTTCGGGGCTCAGGCCACTGCCGCCCGCTCCGAAGGAAGGAGTGCTGACGGCTACGTCACCGGCGAAGGACCGGGACACCGTCTGGTCCATCGTCGCCTTCAACGAGGCGCCGAAGACGGTGAACAGCGACACCACGGCCACGCCGATCATCAGCGCGCTGGCGGTGGCGGCCGTCCGGCGGGGGCTGCGCAGGGCGTTGCGTCGGGCCAGTCCACCGGTGACGCCGCGCAGTCGGTCCAGGGGGCTACCGAGGACGCGTACCGCCGTGGAGGAGGCGACCGGGCCGAGGACCACGAAGGCGACCAGGGCCAGTACCGCCCCAACTCCCGCCAGCAGCAAGGACGGTGAGATCAGTACGCCGGTGAGCGTCGCGGAGACGGCAAGGAGCGCGAGGGCCGTTCCTGTTACCGCTCGGACGCGGGACGCGCCTGACTGGTCCACGGCCGTCTCGCGCAGCGCCGCGAGGGGTGCGGTGCGGCCCGCTCGTACCGCCGGCATGAGTGCGGAGCCCAGGCAGACGATGATGCCGACCGCGAGTGGCAGGACCATGGAGAGCGTTTTGATCACCAAGTCGCCCTCGGGGAACGGGAATCCGATGGCCGGGAACAGTGCCTTCAGTCCGGCCGCGATGCCGATTCCGCCCGCCAGTCCCGCGGCGGATGCGGCGACTGCGACGACGCTCGCCTCGGTGACCGTGGCCGCCGTCACCTGGCGGCGGGAGGCGCCGAGCGCTCGCAACAGGGCGTTCTCTCGGGTGCGTTGGGCGATGACGATCGCGAAGGTGTTGTGGATGGAGAAGGTCGCGACCAGCAGGGCGATGCCGGAGAACACCAGCAGGAACGTGGTGAAGATGGTGAGGAACTGGGACGAGATCATGTCCGTGTTCTCCTGGGCCGACTGTTGGCCCGTGATCGCCTCAACTCCCTTGGGGAGGACGGGAGTCAGCCGGTCGGCCAGTTGCGTCTGGCTGATGCCGGGGCCGGCGCGCACGCTGATGCTCGACGCCTCGCCGGGCTTGGCGGTGAGGTACTTCTCGGCGTCGGCCTGCGTCATGCCGGTGAAGGTCACCTGTGCCATACCGTCCTCGCCGCCGAAGGTCGCGAGGCCGACGATCGTCACCTTGACGGGGTTGGGCGTGCGCAGCGTCGTCGTGTCGCCGATCTCCAGGTGGCCCTTGTCGGCGGCACCTCGGTTGATGACAACCTCGCCCGGCCTGGCCGGAGTTCGGCCTTCCGCGAGGCGGTACGGGTTGAGTTTCGGGTCGGTGATCCAGTTGCCGGCGAGGGTGGGCGGGCCCTTGCCGCCGATGGCCTCGCCGTTGGCGCCGACGAGTTGGCCCGCGCCCTGGATGCTGGGGGCGGCTGCCGCGACGCCGGGGACTTGGCCGATGGTCTTCAGCAGGGCCGTGCTCACCGGTTGCCGAACGCCCTCGCTCTCGCCCGGTGTTGTGATGGCGTCGGCGCTGCGCACCACGGCGTCCGTGCCGCTGGTCGCGTCGCCGAACATGGTGTCGAAGTTGGCGCGCAGGGTGTCACCCATGACCAGGGTCCCGGCGAGGAAGGCGACTCCTAGGAACACGGCGAGGAACGTACCGGCGAAGCGCCTTTTGTGGGCCCGTAGGGAGGACATGCTGAGGCGGGCGGAGGCGTTCATGACCTCACGTCCTCGAAGGCCTTCAGGCGGTCCAGGACCTTTTCGGCCGTGGGGGAATCCATACGGTCCACCAGGCGTCCGTCCGCGAGGAAGACGACCTCGTCCGCGTGGGCGGCGGCCACCGGGTCGTGGGTCACCATCACGACCGTGCGGTCCGTCTGCTGTACCGCGCGCCGGAGCAGGCCCAGGACCTCGCCGCCGGAGCGGGAGTCGAGGTTGCCGGTCGGCTCGTCGGCGAAGACGACCTCCGGGCGGCCCGCGAACGCCCTTGCCACGGCGACGCGTTGCTGCTGGCCGCCGGAGAGCTCGGAGGGGCGGTGGTGGAGGCGGTCGCGCAGGCCGACCACGTCGACGAGCGCGTCGATCCACTCCCGGTCGCCCCTCGCCCCGGAGAGGTCGAGAGGCAGGGTGATGTTCTCCGCGACGGTCAGCGTCGGCACCAGGTTGAACGCCTGGAAGACGAAGCCGACGCGGTCGCGGCGGAGGAGGGTCAGGCGGCGGTCGTCGAGGGAGCCGAGTTCCGTGTCGCCGATGTACGCGGCGCCCGAGGTGAGTGTGTCCAGTCCGGCCGCGCAGTGCATCAAGGTCGACTTGCCGGAGCCCGAGGGGCCCATGATCGCGGTGAAGCGGCCGGCCGGGAAGTCGACGCTCACTCCGTCCAGGGCTCGTACGGCGGTGTCGCCGACGCCGTACACCTTGACGGCGTCGACGACCCGCGCGGCCGTGCGGGTGGTGGTCGCGGTGGTCATGCCGGGCCGCCTCCCTTGCCTGCGGTGCGGCCGAACTGCTCGTCCAGGACGGAGAGGCGGCGCCAGTACTCGTCCTCGTCGATCTCGCCGGAGGCGAAGCGGCGGCCGAGGACCGCGAGCGGGGAGTCGCCGGTGGGGCGGGTGTCGGCCAGCGCGCGCCACGGTCCGCCGCGCCCGATCCCGCGACCGCTCCAGCCGGTGCGGCGCAGGACGGTCACCACGCCGACCACCACGGCCGCCCAGATCAGCGGGAAGAACAGGATCCACGGGCCGGGGCCGCCGCCGTTCCAGTTCGCCAGAGTCTGCATGTCGATTCATCTCCAAGTGGTCCGGAGCCCGGAGGGGGCTTCCTGTGATGTCTGGTGATGTATCGAGCCTGGCTCCGGGGAGGGGTCCGGGTCGTCGTACGGCCAGCGGCAGTGCGTGTACCTCCCGGGGAGTACGTGCGTGCGTTCCGGCTGCTCCGTAGGTTCTCGACTTCTGTACCTACTAGTATGTACAGTCCGCGTATGAGCACCCCGGAGCGACTGATCGAGTCCACCCGCGAGCTGCTGTGGGAGCGCGGCTACGTCGGCACCAGCCCCAAGGCGATCCTGGAGCGCGCGGGCGCCGGGCAGGGCAGCATGTACCACCACTTCAAAGGCAAGCCGGAGCTGGCGCTGGCCGCGATCCGGCGGACGGCCGAGGAGTTGCGGGCTGCCGCCGAGGGAGTACTCGACGGGCCCGGCACGCCGTACGAGCGGATCGAGGCGTATCTGCGGCGCGAGCGCGATGTGTTGCGCGGGTGTCCGGTCGGGCGGCTGACGATGGATCCCGACGTGATCGCCAGCGCCGAGCTGCGGGAACCGGTGGACGCGACGCTCGACGCGATCCTGGAGCGGCTCGCCGGGATCGTCGAAGAGGGCAAGGAGCAGGGGCAGTTCGGGCCGGAGCTGGACGGCGAGGAGATCGCGGCGACGATCCTCGCGACCTTGCAGGGCGGTTATGTGCTGGCCCGCGCGTCGGGGTCACCGGCCGCCTTCGACGCAGGCGTTCGGGGACTGCTCTCCCTGCTCTCGCCCGTGAAATCCCCCTCCGACTCTCCCTCCTGAGGAGGCACTTGATGCACGCCATGCAGTACGAACTCACCCTGCCCGCCGACTACGACATGGGCATCATCCGGGGCCGGGTCGCGCGGGTCGGGCATCTGCTCGACGAGTGGGACGGGCTCGGCGTCAAGGCGTATCTCCTGCGTGAGCGCGGGGTGCACGGTTCGCCGGTCAACCAGTACGCGCCGTTCTATCTGTGGAACACGGTGGAGGGCATGAACCGCTTCCTCTGGGGCGGCGCGTTCCAGGGGCTCGTCAATGACTTCGGGCGGCCTAAGGTGGTGCGGTGGTCGGGCCTCGCGTACGAGGAGGGCGGCGCCTCGGGTTCCCCCGCCGCGGTCGCGGTGCGGCGGCGCCAACGGATACCGGAGGGTGGGGAGTTGGCCGCCGTCATGGAAGAAGCGGTGCGCGAGACACGGCAGTTGGCCGGGGCGGACGGTGCGGTGTTCGCGGCGGCGGCCGTCGACCCGCACAGCTGGGAGCTGGTCCACTTCTCGCTCTGGGAGCAGGACACGCCGAAGGCGGAGGGGGACGTGTTCCAGGTGCTGCATCTTTCGGCGCCGGGGCGGGGCGCCTTGCCGCGAGGGCGGCAGTGGTGACCCGCTCTCGCCGGAGCCGGTCGGCGGAGGCCGGCGAGGGACCGCTATGTTCGACGCGAACATCGAACATGTGGAGCTCGTGTGCAGACGACAGTGGAGCCGCCGAGAGCAGCGGCGGAGGCGGAGGTAACGGCAGCCGGGTGGCCGCGGTACTGGCCGCTTCTGTTGCTGGGGGCGGCCGTCGTTCCCGGGCTGCTGCTCTTCTCCGTCGGGCGGTGGATGGACTCCCCGGCCGTGCAGGCCTGGCGGACCGTGTGCCTCGCCATCACCACGCAGGCGCTGCCCTTCCTGCTGCTGGGTACGGCGCTGTCGGGGGCGATCAACGCCTTCGTACCGGCGCGGGTGTTCACGAAGGTACTGCCCAAGCGGGCCGCGTTCGCCGTGCCGGTCGCCGGGATGGCGGGGGTCGTGCTGCCGGGGTGCGAGTGCGCGTCGGTGCCGGTCGCGAACAGTCTGATCGGGCGCGGGGTCACCCCGGCCGCCGCGTTCGCGTTCCTGCTCTCGGCGCCCGCGATCAATCCGGTCGTACTGACGGCCACCGCGATCGCGTTTCCCGCCAGCCCGGTGATGGTGCTGGCCCGGTTGCTCGCCTCGCTCGCGACCGCCGTGGTGATGGGCTGGCTGTGGCTCTGGCTGGGGCGTGAGGAGTGGCTGCGGCCGGTCGCGCGGCACACCGGGCACCGGCCGGGGCACAGCCGCTTCACGGAGTTCCGGACCGGCTTCCAGCACGACTTCCTGCACGCGGGTGGGTTCCTGGTCGTCGGTGCCATGGCGGCGGCGACCTTCAATGTCGCGGTACCGCGCTCCGTGCTCGACACCTTCGCCGGCTCGCCCTGGCTGTCCGTGCTCTTCCTGGCCGCGCTCGCGATCATCCTCGCGGTCTGCTCCGAGGCCGACGCCTTCGTGGCGTCCTCGCTCACGGGCTTCTCCCCCACTGCCCGGCTCGCTTTCATGGTGGTCGGCCCCATGGTGGACCTGAAGCTGATCGCCCTCCAGGCGGGCACCTTCGGCCGGGCCTTCGCGGTCCGCTTCTCCGCCGCCACGACGGTCGTCGCGGTGCTGTCCAGCGCGCTGATCGGAGCCGTACTGCTGTGAGACGCCCCCTCCAGGTGACCCTGCTCGTCCTCAGCGGCCTGGGCCTGCTGCACGCCTCGCTCTTCACCGACCTGTGCCTGCGCTACGTCAAGCCGAGCATGCGCCCGATGCTGGTCGTGTCCGGGTTCCTGCTGATTCTGCTCGGCATCGCGGAGGCCTGGTCACGGTCACGGCAGACCCCGGGCGTGGATGACCACCACACAGGCCAAGGCCACATAGGCGAGAACCACATAGACCAGCACCACACCGAACTCCCCGAAGAGCACACGGGCCACAACCACTCCAAGGTGCCCCGCGTCGCCTGGCTGCTCTTCCTCCCCGCGCTCAGCCTCCTCTTCTACGCCCCGCCCGCCCTCGGCGCCTACACCGCCTCCCGCGCCGCGACCAAGGCCGTCCCCGTGCAGGACGCCTTCGACCCGCTGCCCGCGACCTCGCCGCTGCCGATCACCCTGACCGACTTCACCACCCGCGTGCAGCAGGACCGCAAGCGGGCCATCAAGGGCCGGACCGTCCAGCTGACCGGGTTCGTCACGCCCGACAAGGGCAGCACCTACTGGGACCTGACCCGGATCATGATCTCGTGCTGCGCGGCGGACGCCCAGTCCATCAAGGTGCGGGTCTACGGCATCCCGGCCCTGGCCGCCAACACCTGGGTGACGATCACCGGGACCTGGCACGCGAGCGGAACCCTGGGGACGAGTTCTGCCCGCGCCGCGCTCAACGGCGTGACCGTCGAGAAGGTCGCCAAGCCGGTGAACGCCTACCAGGACGCCCCGCCGTTCGCGACCTCACGCTGAGGCCAGACCGCTGAGGCCAGACCGCTGAGGCCAGACCGCTGAGCTAGGCCACCGAGATGTCCACGGACGGCCGCAGTTTCGCCGCAGCGGCCAGGGCCTCATGCATGGGATGGCCGTCGAAGGCCTCCAACAGGGCTTCGTCCGCCGGGAGTCCGGATGCCGGGTAGGCGATCTGCTCGTAGGCCGCCTGGAAGCGGGGGCCCCAACGGCGGGCGCCCAGGCGGGCCGTGCGGGAGCAGTTGTCGACCATGTAGGCCACGTCCCGTGCGTGCATGTAGGGCAGCAGGGAGTCGACCGCCTCGATGACGGACTCGTTGACGATCTCGGACCAGGGGTGGCCGCGCTCGGCGAACTCGTCGACCTGGGCGGTCATCGTCGCCACGAACACCCCGGCGGTGAACGGATCGACGGGCAGGGCCCGTTCGGCCCGGCGCGCCCGCACCTCAGCTCCTACGGCCCACATCGGGGAACCGCCGATCCCGCTCATCTCCCGCGCCCCGAGCCACCGTTCGGCAAGAACCACGCTGCGCAGCTCGGTGCCGTCGGCGACCTCGTCGTAGATCTCGGCGACGATCTCGCGGGCGGGACCGTAGGTCGCCGAGTACACGCGGTCGAAGACCTCCCGTCCGGCCGGGTCCAACTCCTCGCGGACGGCGCGGAGTCCGGCCTGGGAGATGGTGCGGGCGATCGGGCCGGTGACGTTCTCGCAGGAGCGCTCGTACGCGGTCACCGCGTCGTCGCCGGTCAGGCGGTAGCGCGTGAACAGGCTCTCGACGATGCCGTGGACGGCGCCGAGCAGGATGGCGCGTTCGCCCACGATGTCGGAGCGGTACTCGCTCTCCAGGGTGGTGCGGAAGGTGTACGGCGAGCCCAGCGCGACCGACCAGCCGAGCGCGCGGTCGGTGGCCTTGCCGTCGGGGTCGGCGTGGACGGCGTAACTGCTGTTGATACCGGCGCCGTTGATCTCGGCGCCCTGCTCGTAGAGCCGGCGCACGGAGTCGCCCATGCCCTTGGGGCAGACGGCGATGACTCCGTGTCCGGGCGGGAACTCCCCACCGGTAGCCCGGAGATGACCGAGCAGGAAGCCGTGCGAGAGGCCGATGGTCGCGCCGGGCTGCAACGCCGCGAAGATCTCCTCGTGATGGGCGGCGAGGGCGGCGTCCGCGATCAGCAGGATCACCAGGTCGCTGTCGGCGGTGACCGCGAGCCAGTCGCCGAGCGTGCCGTCCTCCTCGGTGAAGCCGTGCGCGCGGGCGTCCGCCACCGATGCCGAGCCAGGACGCAGCCCGACACTCACCCGGATGTCCGTACCGGCGAGGGAGTCGCGCAGGTTGCGGGCCTGGGCGCGGCCCTGCGGGCCCCAGCCGATGACGCCGATGCGGCGGACGCCGGCGAAGGCCTCGGGGAGCAGCGGGAAGAGGTGCCGGCCGCCGCGCAGGATGGTCTCCGTGCCGCCGGGCACGTCCATCGTTTCGAGGGCGAAGACGGCGGAGGTGTACGTGGTCGAGGTCATGGTCGAGTTGTAGGCTCCGGGCAAGTGTTGCAGCAAGCGCAACTTACGCAGCGGCCTGTTGCGCAAAGCGAAAGGGCCAGGTCACGGTATGCGGGACGACCATCGGGAACTGCGGCTTTTCCTGCATCTGGCGCAGACGCTGAACTTCGGGCGGACCAGTCTCGACTGCCATGTCAGTCCGGCGACGCTCACCCGGACCGTGCAGCGGCTGGAGGCCGGCCTCGGACACCGGCTCTTCGACCGCGGTGCGCGCGGGGTCTCCCTCACCGCGGAGGGGCACCGCTTCCGTGAATACGCCGTCCAGGCACTGGAGTTGTGGCGCACCTACCGCGAGGAGCATCCCGACCCGGCCGAACTCACCGGCCGTCTCACCCTGTTCGCCACGGTGACCGCCTGCCAGGCCCTGCTGCCCGACCTGTTGGCGCCGTTCCGGGCCGCGCATCCGCAGGTACGGCTCGATCTGCGCACCGGCGACGCGGCGGCGGCGCTGGCCCGCCTCGACGAGGGCGAGGCCGACGTGGCGGTCGCGGGCATCCCACCCCGGCTGCCGGAACCCCTGGTCAGCCGGACGGTCACGGTGACCGAACTGGTCCTGGTCACCGCGCGCGACCGTCCCGACCCGGGTCTCGACGGCCCGTTCGTCCTCCCGCACCGGGGCCTGGTCCGCGAGGCTGCCGACCGCTGGTTCCGCACCCGGGGCACGACACCCGACGTGGCCTGCGAACCGGACGGCCACGAAGGCCTGCTGACCCTGGTCGCCCTGGGCTGCGGGACGGGAGTGGTACCCCGCCTCGTCCTGGACAACAGCGCCGTACGGGAACGGCTGACGGTGATCCCGGCGGACCCACCACCGGAGCCGTTCCCGATCGGGCTCTGCGTACGACGAGCGGACCTGCGCCGCCCACTGGTGGCAGCCCTGTGGAGCCTGACGGCGCCATAGGCGCCCCAAAGGGGCGCAGGGCTGTATTTGATTTGCGGCTACCGCCGCGCGGGCGCGCCCAGCCACAACGGGCGCCGCAGCAAACCGACGACGCACGCCCCGCTACTCCCAGCGGAGCGCCTAGTCCAGGTCAACCGGCCCGTCGTTCTTCTTCTCGTCCTTCTTCGCCTGCAACTGGAGCAGATTCTTGACCTCGTCACCGGGCCGACGCCCGTCGGGGTCCGCCCCGCTCAGATTCCCCCGCACCGAGTCCAGAATCGTCAGCCCCTGCGAGACAAGCCCCGCGGCGATCTCGCCAAGCCCGTCCGCCCCGTTGAGAACGTTGACGTTGGCCCCCGCAAGACCCCCCGCCGCTTCCTTGACGATCTGCGGAAGCTGGTCGATCAGCATCCGGTCGAGCGCGACGCGGTCGTACGACGCCGCCGCCTCGGCCTGGATCTTCATCCGGTCCGCCTCGGCGATGGCGAGCAGCTTGATCCGCTGGGCCTCGGCCTCGGCCGGCTTGACGATCTCGGCGACCAGCTGCTGCTGGCGCAACTCGGCCTGGCGCTGGGCCAGTTCGGTCTGCGCGGCGAGCACTTCCTGCTGGGCGTGGGCCTGCGCGAGCGGTCCGGCCTGCGCGGCCTGCGCCTGGGCGCGGTCGACCTCGGCCGAGTACTCGGCCTTGACGACCGCGGTCTGCCGGGCGTACTCGGCCTGGTTGCGGGCCGCGACCTGCTCCGCCTCGACGGAGGCCTGGGTGGCCTGGGCCTGGGCGATCTGGGCCTGCCGCTGGATGGCCGCCTTGTGCGGCGCGGACATGGCCTCGATGTAGCCGACCTCGCCGTCGTCGATCGACTGGATCTGCAGCGAGTCCACGATCAGGCCGATCTTCGCCATCTCGACCTTTGACGTGTCGAGAACCTCGGCGGCGAGCTTCTGCCGCTCCGTGACGATCTCCTCGACCGTCATCGAGCCGATGATGGACCGCAGGTGACCGGCGAAGATCCGGCCGGTCAGGACCGACATCTGGTCCTGGTCGGAGAGGAAGCGCTGGCCCGCGTTGATGATGCTCTCGGTGTCGTTGCCGACCTTGAACGCGATCACGGCGCGGACGTGCAGCGCGATGCCCTGCCTGGTCACACAGGTCTCGGTGACCTCGGCCTCGCACATCGACAGCGTGAGGAAGCGGGTCTTGCGGAAGACCGGCAGCACGAACTTTCCGTGCCCCGTGACCACTCGGAACGGCGCGCCCCCCAGTCCCCGCCTGCCACCCGAGATCAGCATCGCCTCATCGGGGGCGGGAACGCGGTAACCGAACATTCTGGTACTCCTCACTCAGCGCCGGCGGGGTCCCCGCCCAGCGCGTCCAATGGATCCACCCACTTGATGACGTGGACCTCACGACTTCCTCGCGACTCGATCACGAGTACGGTCGCCCCCGTGGGCAGAGGATCGTCCGACCAGGCGAGGAAGGTCTCGGAGCCGCCTCGGACGCGCACCAGGATCTCGCCGGGGCCCGCGCTTCCGCGGGTCGCGATGATCACCTGCCCCGTGCATCCGATCACGGGCTCATCCTGCGGCATCACACGCCGCCCTCCATCCTCTGGCCTTAGGTTTCCGACGATAGACCTACTCTGCCCCGGCTCCCAACGGGCTCGTCGATTCCTTCTTCCGGACACCGTCCTCAAGATCAGGACAGGGCCGCCAGCGGATCGTCGAGCACCGGCTGCCACGCCAACTCGGCTGCCCCGACCAGGCTGTTGTGGTCGAGGGTGCAGGCGAGGATCGGCACGCCTCCGCTCTGCCCCCACAGACTCCGGTCGGCGACGACCGCGCGCAGCCGGTCCGGGTCGGCGTCCAGGAGGCTGCGGTGCAGTCCGCCGAGGATGATCCGGTCGGGGTTGAGGATGTTCACCAGGCCCGCGAGCCCCAGCCCGAGCCGGTCGATGAGCGCTTCGGTGGCCTTCCGGACGGTCGGGTCGTCGTAGTGGTGGCGGATCAGCTCGTTGGACTCCTGGAGCAGGGACACCTCGGGGCCGGGCTCACGACCGGCGGCCGTGAGGAAGGCGAGCGGGTCGGCCTCGACGTCGAGACAGCCGCGGCTGCCGCAGTAGCAGGGGCGCCCTTCGGGGTTGACGGTGAGGTGCCCGACTTCGAGCGCGAGGCCCGAACTCCCGGTGTGCAGACGCCCGTCGAGCACCAGCGCGCCGCCCACACCCCGGTGTCCGGTCGCCACGCACAGCAGGTCCCGGGCGCCGCGTCCCGCGCCGTGCCGGTGCTCGGCGAGCGCGGCGAGGTTGACGTCGTTGCCCGCGAACGCGGGACCGGTGAGGCCGGCCGCGCGCACGCACTCGGCGAAGATCCGCCGCACCGGCGCGCCTGCGGGCCAGGCCAGGTGGAGGGGGTTGAGCGCCAGTCCTTCGGGCTCGGCCACGGCGGACGGTACGGCGAGCCCGGCACCGACGCACCGCCGGCCGGTCTCACGCAACAGATCGGCACCGGCCTCGACGACCGAACCGAGCACCTTCGCCGGGTCTGCGTCCACGGCCTCGCAGCCGGGCGCGGTCGCGACGATCTGGCCGCCGAGTCCGACCAGTGCGGCGCGGAAGCCGTCTGCGTGTACCTGGGCTGCGAGGACTACGGGTCCGTCCTCGGCGAGCGCGAGTCGGTGCGAGGGGCGTCCCTGTGAACCGGCTGCCGCGCCGGGCCTTGCGTCGACCCTGATCAGGCCCAGGGCCTCCAGCTCGGCGGCCACCGCGCCGGCCGTCGCGCGGGTCACCCCGAGTTCGGCGGTGAGTACGGCGCGGGTGGGGGCACGGCCGGTGTGCACGAGCTCCAGGGCGGGGCCGAGCGCTCCGCGGCCCCGGTCCAGTCGTGCCCTTGAGGTTGTCCCTTCGCCGCTCATGAGGGGGAGTCTCCCATGATCCGTAGAGCGAGCCGGTGGGGGTCGTGGTCACAGTGACGGCCGGTGGGGGCTGGTCGCGCAGTTCCCCGCGCCCCTGAAAAGCAACGCCCGCTCAGAAGCCACTCACTCTCAGCGTCACGTTAAGCCTTCCCCGTAGCCCCAACTCCCCCGGCCCCGTGCCCTCGTACACCCTCGGCACCCCGTGATACGCCAGCCTCGACGCGCCCCCGAACACGAACAAGTCGCCGCTCCTCAACTCGACGTCCGTGTACGGCCTCGTGCGGGTCTGGGTGTTGCCGAAGCGGAAGACGCAGGTGTCGCCGAGGCTGAGGGAGACCACGGGGGCGTCGGAACGCTCGTCGGCGTCGCGGTGCATGCCCATGCGGGCGTCGCCGTCGTAGAAATTGATCAGGGCGATGTCGTACGACGCCGTCGGCGCCCCCAGTGCGTCGGTGACCGCCCGCTGCGCGAGGTCGTCGAGCCAGGTCGGGAAGGGTTTCACCGGGGTGCCGTCGCCGTCGGTCGTCGTGCGGGAGTAGGCGTACGGGTACCAGTGCCAGCCCAGGCACACCTGTCGGGCGGTCATCGTGCCGCCGCCGGGGGTGCGGACCGTGCGCAGGCCGGCGGGCGGCCGGGCCCACTCGCGGCAGGCCGTCAGGAGGTCGCGCTGGCGGTCCGGGGAGAGCCAGTCCGGCACCTGCACCGCGCCCGGCGTGATCTCCGTACGAACTCTCGGAAACAGCTCGGCGTCCATGGCCCCATCCTGCCCCGACCGGCCATGAGCTGGCACTCGGTTAGCCTTGGCGCACGATGGACGACCATATCGACCGAATGACGACTCCGTGGGGCGAGCGCGCCCTGGCCCGCTTCCCCGAGGACCCGCGCGACCAGTTGCGTGCCTGGGACGCCTCCGACGAATACCTTCTGCGGCATCTGGCGGAACAGGACACCCCGCTGTCCGGCACGGTGGTGATCGTGGGCGACCGCTGGGGCGCCCTGGCCACGGCCCTCGCGGAGCACGGTCCGGTGCAGATCACGGACTCGTTCCTCACGCAGGAGGCGACCAAGGCGAACCTCGCCCGGGGTGAGGTCGACGCGGATTCCGTACGGCTGCTCACCACCCAGGATCCGCCGCCCGAGCGGGTCGACGTGCTGCTGGTCCGGGTGCCCAAGAGCCTCGCGCTGCTGGAGGACCAGCTGCTGCGGCTGGCGCCCGCGGTGCACGCCGACACCGTCGTCGTCGGTACCGGGATGGCGAAGGAGATCCACACCTCGACGCTGAAGCTGTTCGAGCGGATCCTCGGCCCGACCCGGACCTCGCTGGCCGAGAAGAAGGCCCGGCTGATCTTCTGCACGCCACGGTCGTCGGCAGCGCGTGGCACCAACCCCTGGCCGCACAGTTACGCCCTGCCCGACGGCATCGGCGTGGTGTCGGGGCGGACCGTGGTCAATCACGCGGGTGTGTTCTGCGCCGAGCGCCTCGACATCGGCACCCGTTTCCTCCTCCAGCATCTGCCCTCAAGTCGTGGGCTCGGCAAGGTGGTTGACCTCGGGTGCGGCAACGGTGTCGTGGGTACGGCGGTGTCGTTGGCCGATCCGGAGGCCGAAGTCCTGTTCGTGGACGAGTCGTTCCAGGCCGTCGCCTCGGCGGAGGCCACGTACAAGGCGAACGGCGTTCCGGGGCAGGCCGAGTTCAGGGTCGGGGACGGGCTGGTCGGGGTGCCTGCCGACAGCGTGGACCTCGTGCTCAACAATCCGCCGTTCCACTCCCACCAGGCGACGACCGACGCGACGGCCTGGCGGATGTTCTCCGGGGCGCGGCGCGCGCTGCGGCCGGGCGGCGAGCTGTGGGTGATCGGCAACCGGCATCTCGCGTACCACGTGAAGCTGAAGCGGCTCTTCGGCAACAGTCAACTGGTCGCCAGCGACGCGAAGTTCGTGGTGCTGAAGGCCGTCAAGCGCTAGCCCGACCGTCCGTCTCCGGCGAGTACGCCGATGATCCGGGCCACCGCTTCCGCCATGGCCTCCCGCCCCACGCTCAGGTACTTGCGGGAGTCGACAGCCTCGGGGTGTTCGGCGAGGAACGCGCGGATCGCGCCGGTCATCGCCTGGTTGAGGGCCGTGCCCACGTTGACCTTGGTGATGCCGCCGGCGACGGCCGCGGTCAGTTCGTCGTCGGGGACTCCCGAGGAGCCGTGCAGGACGAGGGGGACGTCCAGGGCCGCGGTGAGCCGCTTGAGGAGGTCGTGGTCGAGGGTGGCGGTACGGGTGGTCATGGCGTGCGTGCTGCCGATGGCCACGGCGAGTGCGTCCACGCCGGAGTCGGCGACGAAGGCGCGGGCCTCGGCGGGGTCGGTGCGGGCGCCGGGTGCGTGGGCGTCGAGGGGCGGCTCGCCGTTCTTGCCGCCGACCTCTCCCAACTCGGCCTCGATCCACAGGCCTTGGGAGTGGGCCCAGTCGGCGGCGGTGCGGGTCGCGGCGAGGTTCTCGGCGTAGGGCAGGCGGGCCGCGTCGTACATGACGGAGCTGAATCCGCCGTCGCGTGCCTGTCGTAGCAGCTCGTCGCTCTGGACGTGGTCGAGGTGCAACGCGACGGGTACGGCGGCCCGTTCGGCGGCGGCGACGGCCGCACGGGCGAGCGGGAGGAGGCGGCCGTAGCGGAACTTGACGGCGTTCTCGCTGACTTGGAGGACGACGGGGGCGGTCGCGGACTCGGCGCCGGCGATGACGGCCTCGACGTGTTCCAGGGTGATGATGTTGAAGGCGGCGACCGCGGAGCGGGCCGTGGCGGCGCTGGTGACAAGCTCGCCGGTGGTGACGAGGGGCACGGCCTTTCCTTTCCAGTCCTGGAGTACCGGGGCTTCAGGGGGCGAGGATCACCGAGCGGGTGAGGTGGCGCGGGCGGTCGGGGTCCAGGTCGCGGTGGGCGGCGACGGCGACCGCGAGGCGCTGGGCGCGGACGAGTTCGGCGAGCGGGTCGAGGCCGCCCTCGATCCACAACCCGCCGGTGGCGCCCACCTGTTGGGCGAGTCCCTCGGGCGCCTCGCCGAGCATCCAGGTGGCGGTGCCGTGGGTGGTGATGCTGATCGGGCCGTGCCGGTACTCCATCGCCGGGTAGGCCTCGGTCCAGGACAGGGAGGCCTCGCGCATCTTCAGCCCGGCCTCGTTGGCGAGGCCGACCGTCCAGCCGCGGCCGAGAAAGGTGAACTGGGTGCAGGCGACGAGCTGTTGGGGCAGTTCGGCGACGAGCGCGGTGCGGGCGTCGGCGACCACGGCGTCGGTGTGCAGGCCGAGGTGGGCGCGGAGCAGGGTGACCGCGGTGGTCGCGAACCGGGTCTGCACGACGGAGCGTTCGTCGGCGAAGTCGAGCACGACCACCTCGTCGGCGGCCGTCATGACGGGCGTGTGCGGGTCGGCGGTGATCGCGGTGGTGCGGGTGTGGCCCTTCAACTCCCGCAGGAGTTGCAGCACTTCGGTGGTGGTGCCGGAGCGGGTGAGGGCGAGGACGCGGTCGTACGTCCGACCGTGCGGGAACTCCGAGGCGGCGAAGGCGTCGGTCTCGCCCTGGCCTGTTCCCTCGCGCAGGGTGGCGATCGCCTGGGCCATGAAGTACGAGGTTCCGCAGCCGACGATCGCGACCCGCTCCCCCAGGGCCGGGAGCACCTCCCGGTATCGGCGCGCCTCCGCCGCGGCGCGTATCCAGCACTCGGGCTGACTGTTCAGCTCGTCCTCGACATAGGTCATGCCGTACCCCTCCCCGCTGATGCTTGTTCCTGCAAGATATAGCGAGGTTTCGAGCACAATCAAGCAAATTCGGTGAGGATGGTGTGCGCTAGGGTCGCCGGAGAATCGAGGAACGGAGAGTGCGGATGTCGCGCGACGCCCGCTGGAAGGCGCTGCTGGAGCTGCTCGTCGAGCGCGGCCGGCTCGACGTCGAGGAAGCGGCTGTCGACCTCGCGGTGTCGGCCGCGACGATCCGCCGTGACTTCGACCAACTCGCCGAGCAGCAGATGCTGGTGCGCACCCGGGGCGGCGCGGTCGTGCACGGGGTGTCGTACGAACTGCCGTTGCGCTACAAGACCGCCCGGCACGCCTCCGAGAAGCAGCGGATCGCCAAGGCGGTCGCCGAACTCGTCGCGCCGGGTGAGGCGGTGGGCCTGACCGGCGGTACGACGACCACGGAGGTGGCCCGCGCCCTGGCCGTACGCGGCGACCTCACCTCCGGAGCCTCCGGATCACCGGCGCTGACCATCGTGACCAACGCGCTCAACATCGCCAACGAGCTTGCCGTACGGCCCCAGTTCAAGATCGTGCTGACCGGCGGGGTCGCGCGACCGCAGTCGTACGAACTCGTCGGGCCGCTCGCGGACGGGGTGCTCTCGCAGATCACCGTCGATGTGGCGGTGCTCGGTGTGGTCGCCTTCGACGTGACGCACGGCGCGGCGGCCCACGACGAGGCGGAGGCGGCGATCAACCGGCTGCTGTGCGAGCGCGCCGAGCGCGTGATCGTCGCGGCCGACTCCAGCAAGCTCGGGCAGCGGGCGTTCGCCCGGATCTGCTCGGTGGAGTCCGTGAACACGCTGGTGACGGATGCGGGGGTGGGGGCGGACATGGTGCGGCGGTTCGAGGAGGCGGGGGTGCGGGTCGTCGCCGTGTGACGGCCCGCCCCGCCCCGGACACCCGATCGGTGCTTGCTCAATATCTGCCTCAATGCTTGGTCAGGACTTCGAAGCGCAGGTGGGTGATGTCCGGCGACTCGCGTGTCCAGAGCCGGCGGAGTTCGACGGGACCGCCGAGGTGGTCGAAGAGCCGCTTGCCCGCGCCCAGCAGCACGGGGACGAGCATGATGTGCACCTCGTCCAACAGGCCGGCGTTCAGGGCATGTTGGGCGACGCTCGCACCATGGACCCCGACGTCCCCGCCGGCGGCGGTCTGCTTGGCGCGGGCCACCGCGGACTCGATGCCGTCGGTGACGAAGGTGAACACGTCGGGGGCGACGACGTCCGCCGGATCGGGGGCGTGGTGGGTGAGCACGACACAGGGGACCTTTCCCACCGGCCCTCCGTCGCCCCAGCCGCCCTCGCCTTCGCACACGTCGTAGGAGTGCCGGCCCATGAGGACGGCGCCGACGCCGTCGGCCATCTCGGCGAGGACCTTGGCGTCGGCGTCGTCCATTTCCTGGACCCAGCGGTGCAGGCGTTCGCCGCCGACGCCGAGGGGGTTGGCGCGGGTGTCGTCCGGGGCGGTGATGAAGCCGTCCAGGGACATGGACATTCCTGAGATCACCTTGTCAGTCATGTCGGGTAGACCGTCCGCGCCGCCCGGACTCATCGCCTGAGCGGTGTGCGATCCGTCAGCCGAAGGCCTTGACGGCCTGGTAGTACGTCCAGGCCGTGCTGTTGCAGGTGGTCGCGACGGCGCTGCTGTAACCGGCGCAGACCCGCTTGAGGTCGTCGTAGAAGGCGCTGTCGAGCCGCGACTTGTTGGCGCTGAAGGCGTTGGCGGCCTTGTAGTTGCGGTAGCCGAAGTCGTGGCGGGCGCAGGAGGTGGCGAAGGGGAAGCCGAAGGGGTTGTCGGGCGAGTCGGAGCAGTAGTCGGTGGACCAGTCGAACGCGTAGGCGGACCAGGCGGTTTGGTTGGCGCGGGCCGCGACCCAGAGGTTGTAGCTCGATGCGCTGGTCTGGGTCCAGCCGGAGAGGACTTGAGGCTTGTCGGCGGGGGCGGCGGTGGCGGCTGTCGCGGTGGCGACGACGGCTACCAGAGCCAGAGTTGAGGCGGCGAGACCGGTGGCGAGTCTGCGGTGCATTCAACACCTCCATGGGACCGCGATCCGCCCGTCGGATCGCAGGTCCATGACAAGATGATTTACACGTCGACCATGCCTTCACACTGCATGTGCCCCAATGACCCGTTAACTCTCGGATATGCCAGGAGTTCGGGACATGAACCTCATGGGAGAGACCGGCAGAGGGGACACGCAACACCCCTGCTGCCGGGCGGAGTTCACCTTCCGAGGAAGGTCTCAGGACGACGGCGTCAGGGGCAGGTCGTCCGTGAAGGCGTTGACCGGTTGGGCGATGTTCCGGGTGCCGTGGACGTCGAGGGCCGCCGCCGCGGTTCGCGTGCCGAGTGCGCCCTGTGTGTGCCAGGTTCCGGTGACGGCCAGCCAGGTGTTCGCGGGCGGGGCCGGGGTGCCGTACATGTGGACCTTGACCGTCTGGGCGTCCGCCGCGCAGCAGGTGAAGATGATGCGGGTCAGGTCCCAGCCGCCGCCCCGGACCGGCGTGGCGAACCCGGTCATCTCGACGCTTCGACCCTTGATGGCCAGCTCCTTGTCCTGCTGGACCCGGGTGGTGAAGTCCGTGAGGGTCATCGGCAGGGGTGAGGTGGCGGGCAGTGCGGCGAACCGCTTCTGCTGCTTGACGGCCTCGCTGCCCGCGTGGGACGCCGTGTAGGCGCCGAGGGCGGGTGGGGCGTAGAAGAGGAGGCTGAGCGCGGGGAGGAAGAGCAGCCAGGCGATGCGCGGGGCGGTGGAGTGGTCGTGGCCGTGGTCATGCCCGTGGCCGTGGTCGTGCTTCTCCTCGTCCGCCGTGCCGCGGTCGAGTGCCGCGTGGGCCAGGCCCAGGAGCAGGAGGAGGGCGCCGGAGATGATCAGGAGCGGGCGCAGGCCCTCCTTGACGTAGCGCAGGTAGAGGTCGGTGAAGAGGGCGGTGTGCAGCAGGCCCAGGCCGGTCAGGACCAGGAGCGGTACTTGGGCGGTGCGCTTCACAGCAGGGCGCCTCCGATCAGGACGCTGGCGGCCACGGCCACGACGGTGGTCGCGGTGGAGAAACGCACCGCGAACGCCCGGCCGAAGGTGCCCGCCTGAAGGGCGATCAGCTTCAGGTCCACCATGGGGCCGACCACCATGAAAGCCAGCCGGGCAGTGGGCGAGAAGCCTGTGAGTGAGGCCGCTACAAAAGCGTCGGCCTCGGAGCAGACCGCGAGGACGACGGCGAGCGCGGCCAGGAAGAGCACGGACAGCCAGGGCGAGCCGGAGAAGGTGTCGAGGACGGAGCGCGGGACGGTCACGTTGAAGGTGGCCGCGGCCATGGCACCGAGGACGAGGAAGCCGCCGGCATGCAGGAAGTCGTGCTGGAAGCCGAGCCGGAACTCGGTGAAGCGGCTGTGCCCCGACTGGTGTCCGGTGTGCCGTACGACGGGCCGCAGCCACTCCTCACGCCCCAGCCAGAGCCAGAGCCAGCCCATGACGGCGGCGGTGGCGAGCGAGGCGAGGAGCCGGGCCAGCACCATGGCGGGGCTGCCCGGGAAGGCGACGGCGGTGGCGGTCAGCACGATCGGGTTGATCGCGGGCGCCGAGAGCAGGAACGCGAAGGCGGCGGCCGGGGTGACGCCCCGGCGGATCAGGCTGTTCGCGACCGGCACGGACGCGCATTCGCAGCCCGGCAGGACCACGCCCGCGATGCCCGCGACAGGTACGGCGAGCGCGGCCCGCTTGGGCAGCACCTTGGTGAACAGGTCTGCCGGGACGAAGGCGTTGATGGCTCCGGACAGGGCGGTGCCCAGGAGGAGGAAGGGCAGCGCCTGCACTGTGATGGCCAGGCAGACGGTCCGCCAGGCCGCCACGGCGGGGTCGTTGAGCCATGGCGTGCCCGACAGGGCGAGGACGGCCGCCGCCAGGCCGAGCGCGAGGGCGAACGCTGTCGTGGGCGGGGGTCTGCGAACAGCGCGGCGCCGTCGCTCGGGTGGATGGACGGCGGCCGGGATCGCTGTCTCCGTCACATCAAGCAGCTCATCCGTTTTTGGCATATTTGCTCCGAATGTCTGATGTTGTGACAGAAGATAGTACGGTTCTCGTGTGATCAGCCGACTGTCCGTCAGCATCGTCCGCGCGTGTCTGCGTGAAGGCACCGGCGGGAGTCCCACTGCGGTACTGGACGAGACGCCGTTGAACGACGACGAGCGGTGCCGGGTGCCGGTGCTGGCGGGGACCTCGCACGCCGTGTTCGTGTCGGTGCGCGGGTCCGAGGTGTCGCTCCGCTTCTTCACCGCCGGGGGCGAGCTGCCCGCGTGCGGTCACGGCACGGTCGCCGCCCTGGCCTTCCTCGCGGCACGGGCCGGTGGCTCGGAGTACCAGGGCGTCCTGCGCGCCGCCGGGCGTTCGTTCGCGGGCCGGGCCGTACGGGAGGGGGCGCGGTTCCGTGCCGTCTTCGAGCCGGGTCCCGTCGCGTTGCGCGAGCCGACCGCGGACGAGTACGCGCTCGTCCTGCCCACGCTGGGCGTCACCCCGGGCGCGCTCGCCGCGGGTGCCCGGGTGGCCTCGGTCGGGCGGGCACGTCTGCTCGTCCCGGTCTCCTCGCGCTCCGAACTCGCCGCGCTGGCCCCGGACTTCGAGACTCTGCGCGCGGCCTGCGACCGGTTCGGACTCCTCGGCTGCTACGTCTACTCGGTGCCGACGTCCGCCGGGCGGATCGCGGCGCGGATGTTCGCGCCGTCGATCGGTGTCCCGGAGGACATCGCGAACGCCAACAGCACCGCGTGTCTCGCCGCCGACCTGGCCGGCCGGGGTGTCACCGAGATCGCCGTCGACATGGGCGACTCGCTCGGCAGCCCGGCCACGATCACGGCGAGCGCGCGGCCCGTGCTGCGGGTGGGCGGTGTCGCCGAAGTCGGCGATGCCGTACGGGAGTTGACCGGCTAGCGGGCCCTGACCCGTTCCAGTACGTCCCGGATCAGGTCGGCGCTGATGGTGAAGTGGCCCCGGGCGATCTCCTCGGCGCGTTCCGGTTCTCCCGCCGCGATGGCCTCGTAGAGGGCCTTGTGGTCCTCGCCGCCCTGATGGAAGTGGGTCTGTTCGCCCTTGCCCCAGGGTTCGACGGGGAAGCCGAGGCTGATGCGGGCCAGCAGGTCCTGGCTGAGCATGACGATCTGGGGGTTGCCCGTGGCCTCGCGGACGGCCCTGTGGAAGGCACTGTCCGCGGTGTGCGCGTCGCGCTGGGTGCTCGCGGAGAGGTAGGCGGACAGGGCGTCCCGCATGGGTTCGAGGTCCTTGGCGCTACGGCGTCGGGCGGCCGTCGCGGCGACCATGCCCTCGACCAGGCCGCGCAGGTCGAAGAGCTGCTCGAACTCCTCCCAGCGGGGCAGCAGCGTGTGCCGGACCGCGGCGGCCGTCGACTCGGTCCAGCTGTCGCGGACGTAGGTCCCGCCGTTGCGCCCGCGCCGGATCTCGACCACGCCCACGGCCTGGAGCCGGGCGACCGCCTCGCGCACGGTCGGGCGGCTGACCCGGAGCAGGCCGGTGAGCTCACGCTCGGCCGGCAGCCGTTCGCCCGGCAGGAAGTCGCCGACAGCGATCGCGGTGAGCAGCCGGTCGGAGACCTCGTCGACCGCAGAGGCCACCCGGACCGGGCGCAGCGCGGAGGACGGGGAGCCGCCGAGGAGGACGCGATCGAGGACGCGTGAGAACTCGTCGCCCGCTTCGGATGCCTCAGGTACGGATGTCAGCTGTCCTCCCCCTTCAATGCCGCTTCTGTAAACGCGGGCGGGCCACGTGAACGCGCCGTTACGTCTTGCCCAGCCCCCGCTAAAAGGTCTTGTGCGCTGACCTTTTACCCAATCACCATCACAGCCATCCGTCACTTCCTTTTCCATTTCCGCCACAGGCCGGTTCGCGTCCGGCCCGTCTGGGAGGCCCTCGCGTGGCGATTCCCGAACCGAATCACACCGGCACCGTCGACTTCAACGGCCATTCGACCTGGTACCGGATCACCGGCGAGTCCGGCAGGACACCCCTGGTCGTCCTGCACGGCGGACCCGGCGCCGGTCACAACTACACGCTCAGCATCGCGGGCATCGCCGAACAGGGCCGCCAGGTGGTGCACTACGACCAGCTCGGCACCGGGCTGTCCACCCATCTGCCCGACGAGGGCGCCGACTTCTGGACCGTCCAGCTCTTCCTCGACGAGCTCGACACTCTCCTCAAGGAGTTGGGCATCGCCGATGCCTACCACCTCCTCGGTCAGTCCTGGGGCGGCATGCTCGCCGCCGAGCACGCGGTACGCCGGCCGGCCGGGCTGCGCGGTCTGGTCATCGCCAACTCCCCCGCGTCCATGGAGCTGTGGCTCGCGGCGGCGGCCGAACTGCGCGCCCAGCTCCCGCCCGGCGTCCAGCGGACCCTGCTCGCCCACGAGGCGGCCGGGACCACCGACCACCCCGACTACCTCGCCGCCGAGCAGGTCTTCAACGAACGCCATGTGTGCCGGCTGAACCCCAACCCGCCCGAGGTGCAGGCGACTTGGGAGAACATCGCGGCCGATCCGACCGTGTACCACACGATGAACGGGCCGAACGAGTTCCATGTCGTCGGCACCATGAAGGACTGGTCCGTGATCGACCGGCTGCATCTGGTCGAGGCACCGACCCTGCTGGTGTCCGGCCGGTACGACGAGGCGACTCCCGAGACCCTGCGCCCGTTCGCCGACCACATCCCCGACGTGCGCTGGCACATGTTCGAGCACTCCAGCCATATGCCGCACGTCGAGGAGGAGGAGCTCTACCTCCAGGTCGTGGGCACCTTCCTCGACTCCACCGACTGATCACCCCACTGATCACCCGGTCGCCCCAACACCCCTTCCCCCGACGGGAGTTCCCTGGATGTCCCGCAGTACGAGACGAGGCGCGTTCGCCGCCGCCACCGTCGCCCTCGCCCTGACCACCGCCGCCTGTTCGTCCTCCGACAGCGGCTCCTCCGACCCGACCACGTCGTCGTCCTCGACGACGGCCGGCTCCGTCGCGTTCCAGCCGCAGCACAAGGGCGGCACGCTGAAGCTGGTCGCCCACGCGGCGGCGGGCAGCCTCGACCCGCAGGTCAACTACACGCTCCAGTACTGGCAGTTGTACCAGTCGATGTACGACGGACTGCTGTCGTTCAAGAAGGTCGGCGGCCAGGAGTCGTTCACGGTCGTCCCGGACCTGGCCGCGGCGATGCCGAAGGTCACCAACGGCGGGAAGACGTACACCTTCACGCTCCGCAAGGGCATCACCTTCTCCAACGGCAAGGCGCTGACCACCGACGACGTGGTGGCGTCCTTCCAGCGCATCTTCAAGGTCTCCAGCCCCACCGCGGGCACGTTCTACAACGGCATCGTCGGCGCCACCGCCTGCCTGAAGACGCCCGCGTCCTGCACCCTCAAGGGCGGCGTGACCGGCGACGCGACCGCGAACACGGTCACCATCAACCTCACCGCGCCGGACTCGGAGTTCCCGTACAAGCTGGCCGTCCCGCACGCCAGCATCGTGCCGAAGGACTCGCCGACGAAGGACGCGGGCACAAAGCCGCTGCCGACGACCGGGCCCTACATGGCGGCCTCGTACGACCCGAACCGTGAGCTGAAGCTGGTGCGCAACCCGCACTTCAAGGAGTGGTCGCGAGAGGCGGAGCCGCAGGGTTATCCGGACCAGATCGACTACACCTTCGGACAGACCGTCGAGTCCGAGGTGACCGCCGTCGAGAACGGCGAGGCGGACTGGATGTTCGACCCGCCGCCCGCCGACCGGCTCAACGAGATCGGCACCAAGTACACGTCCCAGGCGCATGTGAACCCGCTGACCGCGTTCTGGTACGCGACGCTGAACGTCAACTCGGCCCCGTTCAACAACAAGTTGGCGCGCCAGGCCATCAACTACGCCGTGGACCGGTCGGCCGTGGTGCGGCTGTACGGCGGCACCAACCTCGCCTCCCCCGCGTGCACGATCCTGCCGCCGGGCTTCCCCGGGCACGTCGACTCGTGCGACTACACCAAGGGCGGCGGCAAGACCTGGACGGCCGCCGACCTGGCCAAGGCCAAGGCGCTGGTGAAGAAGTCCGGTACGGCGGGGCAGGCGGTCGGCATCGTCGTGCAGGACGACGACGTCAACAAGTCCATCGGGCAGTACCTGCAGAGCCTGCTCACCCAGCTCGGCTACAAGGCGACGCTCAAGCCGCTGTCGGCGAACATCCAGTTCACCTACATCCAGAACACGAAGAACAAGGTCCAACTCGCCCTGACATCCTGGTACCAGGACTATCCGGCGGCCTCGGACTTCCTCAACGTGCTGTTCTCCTGCGCCGCGTTCCACCCCGGCAGCGACTCCAGCATCAACATCTCCGGCTTCTGCGACAAGGGCACCGACGCGAAGATGCAGACCGCGCTGAAGACCGCGCAGACCGACCCGACGGCGGCGAACAAGCAGTGGGGCGCGATCGACCAGTCGATCATGCAGCAGTCGCCGGTCGTCCCGCTGATCAACCCGAAGATCATCGACTTCACGTCGAAGCGCCTGGGCAACTACCAGTTCAGCAAGCAGTTCTACATGCTCGTCGGCCAGACATGGGTCAAGTGAGCACCGCCGCACCCGAGTTGGCCACCGTCGAGGCCCGGCGCCCGCCGGGCCCCTGGCGGACGGCCGGCGCCGACCTGCTGCACAACAGGTCGGCGCTGGCCGCGGCCGTCGTCCTCTTCCTCGTCGTCCTGGCGACCCTGTGCGCACCGCTGTACGCGCACCACGTCGCCCACACCGACCCTTTCCAGTCCCACGTCTCCGGCTCCACGGTCGCCGACGGGAAGACCGTGCCGGTGCTCACCCCGAGCAGCACCGGCCTCGGCCTCGGCGTCACCCCGATCGGCCCGACCTGGGACCCCGCCCACTACTTCCTCGGAGCCGACAACCAGGGCCGCGACGTCATGGCCCGCCTGCTCTACGGCGGCCGCACGAGCCTGTTCATCGGGTTCACGGCGGCGCTGCTCACCTGTGCCCTCGGCACGGTCGTCGGCGTCGTCGCCGGGTACGCGGGCGGTGTCGTCGACGCCGTCATCTCCCGTGTCCTGGACGTCATTTGGGCGTTTCCCGTGTACCTGCTGGCGATCTGCCTCTCGGTCGTCCTGCTCACCGACGGGCTCCACCTCGGACCGCTCACCGTCGAGGCGGGGAGTCTCTGGCTGCCCGTCGCGATCATCGCGGCGATCTATGTGCCGTACATCGCAAGGCCGTTGCGCGGTCAGGTGCTGGTGCTGCGCAACAAGGAGTACATCCAGGCGGCCATCGGCTCCGGGGCGCCGACCGTGCGCATCCTGCGCCGCGAAGTACTGCCGAACGTGCTGCCGACGGCGATCGTGTTCGTCCCGCTGATGACCGCGCTCGCCATGCTCACTGAGTCGGCGCTGTCCTTCCTGTCGGTCGGTGTCCAGCCGCCGGACGCCAGTTGGGGCACGATCATCGAGGACGGACTCGGGCTGCTCTACACCCGCCCCGCCGTGACGATCGCGCCCGGCCTGCTGATCGCGCTGACCACGGCGGCCCTCAACGTCCTCGGCGACGGCGTGCGCGACGCGCTCGACCCGGGCGCCCGGCTGCGCGGAGGGGTGTGACTCCGATGCTCCGGTTCATCGTCAAACGCTTCGCGTCCGCCCTGCTGGTGATGTTCGCGATCAGTGTGCTGGTCTTCCTGATCTTCTTCGCCACACCGGGAGTCGACCCCGCCGCCCGTATCGCGGGCCGCAACGCCGACCCGGCCACGCTCGCCCAGGTCCGGCACTCCTTCGGCCTCGACCGCCCCATGCCGATCCGCTACTTGCTGATGATGCGGCACCTGCTGATCGACCGTGACCTGGAGTCGTTCGTCAACCGCGGCTCCCGCGTCATCCCGCAGATCGTGCAGGCCACCCCGGTGACCCTGTCGCTCGTCATCGGCGCCGCGCTGATCTGGATGGCCGCCGGCATCATCATGGGCACGGCCGCGGCGGCCCTGCGCGGCAAGGCGGCCGACCCGCTGATCATGCTCGTCGGCGTGGTCGGGGTCTCACTGCCTGCCTACTGGCTCGGCGAGGTCGTCAACCTCATCACCCAGAAGCAGCTGCACAGTTCGGTCTTCTCCTGGGTGCCACCACCGGGCTACGTCGACCTCAGCCACGACCCCGGCCAGTGGGCCCTGCACCTGCTCTTCCCCTGGCTGACCCTCGCGCTGCTGTACGCCGGGATCTACGCCCGGCTGCTGCGCGGCGAGGTCGTCACCGCGCTGAACGAGGACTACGTCCGCACCGCACGCGCCAAGGGCCTCTCCGAGCGGCGCATCCTGATCCGGCACGCCCTGCGCTGCTCGCTGATCCCGATCGTGTCGCTGTTCGGCCTGGACTTCGGCGCGCTCGTGGGCGGCGCCGCGCTGCTCACCGAGGTCGTCTTCGGCCTCCCCGGCATCGGCAAGCTCACCTTCGACGCCCTCCAGAACCTGGACCTGCCCGTGATCATGGGCACCGTCCTGTACGCGGCGTTCTTCGTGGTCCTCGCCAACGCCCTGGTGGACATCCTGTACGCCCGACTCGACCCGAGGGCCCGCCATGCCTGACCAACCCCTGCTGGACGTACGTGACTTGAGGGTGTCCTTCCGCACCCGCCGAGGCTCCGTCACCGTCGTCGACGGCCTGTCCTTCTCCGTGTCACCCGGTGAGATCCTGGGCGTGGTGGGCGAGTCCGGGTCCGGCAAGAGCGTCTCGATGCTCGCCGTACTGCGCCTGCTGACCAGTCCGAACGCCACCGTCGAGGGCGCAGTCCGGTTCCGTGGCCGGGACTTGCTCGCCCTCCCCGACAAGGAGATGCGCGCGGTACGGGGCCGGGAGATCGCCATGGTCTTCCAGGATCCGATGACCGCGCTGACCCCGGTGTACACGGTGGGCTGGCAGATCGCCGAGCAGATCCGGGCGCACGAGAAGGTGTCCCGCAAGGCGGCGCACGCCCGTGCCGTCAGCCTGCTCTCCGACGTCGGCATCCCCGACGCGGCCTCGCGCGCGAACGCCTACCCGCACGAGTTCTCCGGCGGCATGCGCCAGCGCGCGGTCATCGCGATGGCCCTGTCCTGCGGCCCCGCACTGCTGATCGCCGACGAGCCGACCACGGCGCTGGACGTGACGGTCCAGGCCCAAATCCTGGATCTGATGCGGGAGTTGAACGCGCAGGGTTCGGCCGTCGTCCTCATCACCCACGACATGGGCGTGATCTCGCAGATCGCCGACCGGGTCCTGGTGATGTACGGCGGCCGGGCGGCCGAGGAGGGTCCGCGCCGGGCGGTGTTCCACGGACCGCGGCACCCGTATACGTGGGGGCTGCTCGACTCGGTGCCGCGCGTCGGCGGTCCCCGGCTGCGGCGGCTGCCCACCATCGCGGGGATGCCGGTCGCGCCGGGGAGCCTGCCGGAAGGGTGCGCGTTCGCGCCCCGGTGCCGGTTGCGGCACGAACGGTGCGAGGAGCGGCCGGTGCTGTCGATCGGCTCGACCGGCGCCGACGTCGGCGCCGGTGCCGACGCGCACCGCGACGCCTGCTGGCTGCCCGACGACGACCGCGCCTCGCTGCGCCTGACCTCCCGGTCGGCGGCGACGGACGTACCGGACCTGGAACGAGAGGCGACACCGTGAGCGCGTCAACAACATCGGCAGAGGTGCTGCTGCGCGCCTCGGACGTCACCAAGCACTATCCCCTGCGTGCGGACGGGCTCTCCCGGCACCGCAAAGTACTCCGTGCCGTGGACGGTGTGTCGTTGGAGGTGCGCGGCGGGGAAACGCTCGGCATCGTCGGCGAGTCGGGCTGCGGCAAGTCCACGCTCGGCCGCTGTCTGGTCCGGCTCACCGAACTCACCGGCGGGCGGGTCGAGTTCGACGGCCGGGACATCAGCACACTGTCCACGCGGCGACTGCGTCCCGTACGACCGGGCATGCAACTGGTGTTCCAGGACCCGCAGGCCTCACTCAACCCCCGCCGTCGCGCCGGGGACATCGTGGCGGAGCCGCTGCTCGTGCACCGGTACGGCGACGGGGCCGCCGTGCGCCGTCGGGTCGCCGAGCTCTTCGATGTCGTAGGGCTGGCGACGGCTCATCTGGACCGGTATCCGCACGAGTTCTCCGGTGGGCAGCGGCAACGCATCGGGATCGCGCGGGCGTTGGCGACCAACCCGAAGCTGATCGTCGCGGACGAACCGGTGTCCGCGCTCGATGTGTCCATCCAGGCGCAGGTGTTGAACCTGTTCGCCGATCTGCAGGAGGAGTTCGCGCTCACCTACGTGTTCATCGCGCACGACCTCGGGGTGGTCCGGCATGTGTCGGACCGGATCGCGGTCATGTATCTCGGTGAGATCGTCGAACTCGGCGAGACGGAGGCCCTGTACAAGGAGCCGGCTCATCCGTACACGCAGGCACTGCTGTCGGCCGTACCGGACATCGACGACGGCACGGTCACCGATGAGGTCGCCCGGGAGCGGATCGTGCTCTCCGGTGAGGTGCCCAACCCGGTGGACAAGCCGACGGGGTGCCCGTTCCGGACTCGGTGCCCGTACGCGCGGGAGCGCTGTGCCGTGGAGCGGCCCCGGCTGACGGTGACCGCGTCGGGACGGCACACCGCCTGCCACTTCCCCTTGGTCGACTGAGGGGACGGAGGGCGGACCCTGCATGATGGCCCGTATGCACCTCCGCATCGACGCCGTCGACCTGCCCGGCCGTACCTTCCCCGCCCCCGCCGACAAGCCCTTCTCGACGTACGACGACGTCCATGTCGCCGTGCAGCGCCGGGACCGGCCGGCCGAACTCCTCGGCCCGCGGCCGGGGGATGCCGCGTCCGCGACCTGGACGCTGGAGTGCACGGCGGAGGCCACGCCGGACGGCGTCGTGGTCACCGGCCCCTATGTGCAGCACCGGATGGGTCTGCGGTTCGTCTATCTGTCGTGGGGGACGGTCGACGCGGCCGGTGTCTTCACCATGTTCCGGCGCGCCAAGCTCATGCTCGACTCGGTGCCCGAGGACGTCCTGGCCGCCGCCGCGTCCAACGGGCTGCTGGTCGGGCGGCTCGGGCTGACCGACGCGAACGGCGGCCCGTTGTGCGCGCGGGTGGATCCCCCGCACATCACCTGGACCGCCGAGAGCGTCGTATAGCGCCGGTCAGGACGCCGAGTCCTTCTTGTTCGTCGCCAGCCGGTACGCCTGGGTCGGGGTCATCGCGACGCCGTTCAGGCTGACCGTCTTGTACGTGCTGACCTTGGCGCAGGACTTCGCCTGGTCGGCGGTCGAGGCCTGGGCGTTGGAGGTGGCCGCCTTGGTGTCCGCGGGGGCCGGGGACGAGGTGGCGCCGGGGTAGGTCGTACCGCTGGGCCAGTCCGTGCCGATGACCACGGTCAGGCCGGTGCCGGTGCCCTGCTTGAGGTGCGAGGAGGCGAGGCCGAGCGCGCTCGCCACCGTCTGGGCCTGGGCCTTCTGTCCGGAGCCGTAGGTGAGGGTGGTCGTGGTCGCGCTGACGCCGGCGTTGCCGGTCGTGGTGTCGGAACTGAAGCCGCCGTTTATCAAGGAGGTCGCGACCGTGGAGGCGCGCCCGCTGATGCTGGTGCCGTTCTCCACCGTCACGGCGATCTGCGCGGCGGGTACGGCCGCCGCCGTGGCGGTCGCGGTGGCCGCCGAGGACTTCTTCCCGGAGGAGGTGGTCAGCGACTGGTCGTTGGCGATGGTCGCGAACAGGCTCTTCGCCGCCGTCGCGGGTATGACCCGGTCGGCGTTGTTCGGGTCGGCGCCGGTCTGCATGGTGGTGAACGTCATGCGCTTCGTGGGGACCTTGTCGAGGTCCGCGGCGAGCCCGATGAGCTTCTTGACGGTGCCGAGGCCCGTGTCCACGGTGAGCGCCTTGGTGGCGGCGTCGGCGAGGTTGTAGACCGCCGTGGGGTCGGTGAGCGTGCCGGCGCTCTTGAACTTGCGGATCATCGCGCTGAGGAAGAGGTGCTGGGAGACGGTACGGCCCAGGTCGCTGCCGTCGCCGAAGCCGTGCCGGGAGCGGACGAACTCGAGCGCCGCGGTGCCCTTGAGAGTGTGGGTGCCCTTGGCGAGCTTCAGGTGCGAGTAGGTGTCGTAGACGTCGGCGTTCACGCACACCGAGACGCCGCCGACCGCGTCGGACATCTTCACCACGCCGGAGAAGTCCATCTGCACGAAGTGGTCGATGGTGATGCCGGTGAGCGCGTGCACGGTCTTGACCTGGCACTCCTGGCCGTACTGCAGCGCGCTGTTGATCTGGCCGTAGTAGCCGCCCGTCGACTGGCCGCTGTCCGTGTCCTTGCAGGCGGGGACCTGGGTCATGGTGTCGCGCGGGATGCTCATCACGGTGGCGTTCGAACGGTCGGCGGAGATGTGCACCACCATCTCGACGTCCGCGTTGCCGTTCCCGGACTGCACTCCGGTGGTCGAGCAGCCGCCGCCGAGCTTGCAGTCGGTCGCGCTGGACCGGGCGTCGCTGCCCATCACCAGGAGGTTGATCGGCGTCCGGCCGAAGGCGTCGGCCTTCTCCTTGCCGCCCGCGCCGTCGTCGATCGCGACGCTGTTGATGTTGCCGTTCAGGTGCTCGTAGAACCACCAGCCGACACCCGCGGTCGCCATGATCACGACCGACAGGGATATCGCGCTGAACTTCAACACCCGCCTGCCGCGCGGAGCTTGCTTGACGCGGCGGCGTGAGGCGGTGCGGCCGCGCGCGCGGGATCCGCCGCGCGGGGCCTGCCGGGCCGCGGCGCGGGAGGCGGCCCGGCCGCCGGTGGGCAGCGGCTCGTCCGCTTCCCCCGCACGCGGTCTGGGCACCCCTCGTGTGCGGCTGCGCGTGGCGTGTCCCACGGGGCCGTCCCCGAGGTCGGTCATCTGGCACTCCCACGTACGGTCGGGCCGTTCAGGCCGTTCGATGCTGCGGCCAGGGGCGCGCGGCCGTGTCGGGTCGGGCGAGGCGGGGTTGCCGCCTCTCTTGCGTGGTTGCGCAATATAACAATCTCAGATGAGAACTCCGCAGGGCCTTTCTCATTTACGGGATATCCTTTTACGTCAAACTCGGTCAACTGATCGGAATCCGTGCAGTGGTGATGGTCATCGGGGTACCGGTCACGGCGATGAGGTAGAAGCGGGGATGCGACCCGCCCGGCACCCGCCGGACCCCTCCGGGCGGCTTCACGACGTACGTCGCGGAGGCGTGCGGGGCGAGGGTCGCCGGGCCGCCGGAGGCGGTCCACCAGTCGGAGGCGCCCTGTCCGAGGCGGCTGGCGAAGTGGGGGGTGAGCCGGGTGCCGGTGATGTTGACGACCCGGACCGCGAGACCGGTGAGGTCCCGGTGGCCGGCCCGCTCCGCGAAGCTCGGTGTGACGTTCATCCGCAGCGGGGGCGCACTGGCCGCGGCGACCGTCGCGCACACCACGGCGGGTGTGACGAGCGCCACCGCGAGGACGGCCTTGGCCCGGTGGCCGCTCATGAACGGGATGCGGGGCTGCCAGGCCGAGGCGAACGCGGAGGCCGGGACAGTGGCCGCCGCCGCGAGCCACAGCGGGGTCATCATCAGGAAGTAGCCGTCCTGGGACCGGGTGGCCAGGTAGAAGCTCAGCCAGGGCAGCACGGTGATCGCCGGGCCCAGCCGTCGTACGAAGAGCAGCGTGGCGGCGAGCAGGCCGAACAGGAGCAGCTGGCTGCCGTAGGAGTAGTAGTCGAGGTGCCTGCTGCCCGCGGTGAAGTAGTACGAGATGCCCATGAGGCCCTGGCCGTGCAGGATCGCCTTCTGGGTGAGCGGGAGCAGCAGGCCGTGCAGCCAGGTGGAGAAGTCCTGGGTGGCGAAGTAGGCGTTGATCGCGGCCCAGGTGAGCGCGGCGACGCCGGTGTAGCGGGCGAGGACGCCGAGAGCCAGCCGGGGGCCGAGGTCGCCGCGGCGGACGGTGTAGAGGCCGATGAGGAGGAACGGCGTGAGGAACCAGGCGAGTTGCTGGGTGGCGCAGGCCGCGCCGAGGCAGAGGGCCTGGGCCGCTCCGGACAGGCCGAGCCGGCCGCCGGCTCCGGTGTCGGGCCAGCGGACCACCACCGGGATGAGGAGGGCCAGGGCGAGGACGGCGGGGTAGCCGGAGTAGGCGTAGCCGGGCAGGAAGCCGAAGCCGAGGCACACGGCGGTGGCGCCGGAGCGCCAGGGGGCCGGGAGCAGCCACCACAGCAGGACGGCGCCCGCGAGCAGCGCGCCGGTGGTGACGAGGGTGGCGGCGGCCGTCGAGTGGAGCACGGCGTGGACGGGGGCGGCGAGCAGCGCGGTCAGCGGCGGATAGCCGTAGGTGTAGTCGGCGCCGCCCGACATGGTCTTGGTGATGCCGACGGACGAGGAGTCGAAGAGCCACGGCCAGGGCTGGCCGTAGACGGGGTGTCCGTGCAGGATCTGGCTCGCGGCCTGGGCGGTGAGCACGCCCTCGTCGGTGCCGGCGTGGTTGAGCCAGTAGCCGCACAGCACCAGCACGACGGCGAGCAGCAGGACGCCGGCGTCCACCCGGGTCAGGGCGCGCCGGGTGCGCGTGGTGAGGGCGAGGACGCCCGCGACCAGGATTCCGGCGTAGCAGACGGAGATGATCCCGGCGACGTCCGGACGGGAGGTCATCGCCCTGGTCCAGGCGTCACGGGTGCCGATGAACAGGCTGATCGCGGCGATCAGCGTCATCCCCCGGTGCAGCTGCTGGGGCGCCTCGGGTCCGGTCGTGAGCGGCCGGGCCCACTGCGGCCCCGCCGTGGCGGGCGCGTCGCCCTGCCTCGACCGGAGATCACCGCCGGCACGGGGACCGTCATCCATGGCGTGCTTCTCCTCGCTCCGTCCCCGTCGGTCGGCAGTTCGCTCCGGGGCACCCTCCACTACCCGTCGTAGAGGTGAAAGGAGCCGCCGAGGTTCACCGGCGGAAGGAAAGAGCTGGGGAAGAAAGTACTGACGTGCAGGGTGGGTTGACGCATCGGCCCAGGTCGGGCGGGGTCCGCCGGGTCAGCTCGCGCGCATCGTCCGGATCACTCCGCGTCGGTGGTGAACCGGTCGGTGCCCAGCACGGTGAGGAGGGCGAGTTTCTGGTGGCTCTCCGTGCCCGGGGTGGCGGTGAAGACGAGCAGCGACTGGCCCTGGTCCGGTTCCAGGAGGAGTTGGCAGTAGAGGTCCAGCCGTCCGACCTGGGCATGGACGAAGCGTTTGGTCTCGCTCCAGCGCAGGCCCACCTCGTGCCGTTCCCACAGCCGGGCGAACTCGTCGCTGACGCGCCGCAGGACGTCCGCCAGGTCTGCCGCAGGGGAGTTGGGCCCGTTTCGGGTGACGGCCGCGCGCAGCAGGGCGACGTTGGTCCGGCTGTTGTCGTCGTGGTCCTCGGGGTCGTAGCGCTCGCGCTCGGCCGGGTCGGTGAACCAACGGTAGGTCGCGCTGCGGGAGTTGCCGGTGTACCGGGTCTGCTCGCCGAGCAGCGCCACGGCGGACGGCGTCTGCAGCAGCGTCTCCCCCAGCGGGCCCATGACCTGCGCGGTGGTGTCGGCCAGGCCGTCCATGACCCGCATCAGCCCGGGGCTCACATGGTGAAGTCGTAGGTCACGGTGGGCAGTTCGGTACCCGCCGAGCAGGAACAGGTGATCGCGTTCGTCCGGGGTCAGCCGCAGGCCGCGGGCGATCGCCGCGAGCATCTGCTCCGAGGGCTGCGGCCCGTCGCCACGCTCCAGCCGGGCGAAGTAGTCGGCGGACATCGTGCACAGCTCCGCCACCTCCTCGCGGCGCAGACCCGGAGCACGCCTGCGCTGCCCGCGACGCAGCCCGACGTCCTCCGGTTGCAGGGCCGCGCGCCGGGTGCGCAGGAAGGTGCCGAGGGACGAGCGGTCGAACGTACGGTCCATGGTGCTCATCGTTGGCCATCCGGCCGGGCTTAGCCACGACCTGGCATTCAGTGGTTGCGGAGGTCCTTCCGGCGCCTGAGGCGGGGCGAGTTCACTGGCGATGCGATCACCGGTCGCCCCACACAGCGAACCAGGAGCCAAGTCCCATGACCAGCATGCCCAGTTGGACCTCGAACGACCTGCCCGACCTGACCGGCCGTACGGTGGTGATCACCGGGGCCGGCCGCGGCCTCGGCCTGATCACCGCACGCGAACTCGCCCGCGCCGGTGCCCGAGTCGTGCTGGGGGTGCGCGACACCGGCAAGGCCCGCGACGCCGTCGCCGGACTGCCCGGCACCTTCGAGGTCCGCCCGCTCGACGTGTCGGACCTGACCTCGGTACGCGCCTTCGCCGACGCCTGGTCCGGCGACCTCGACCTCCTGATCAACAACGCCGGCGTGATGGACATCCCCGCCGCGCGCACCGCCGACGGCCTGGACCTGCAGACCGCCACCAACCACACCGGCCCCTTCCTGCTGACCACCCTGCTGCTCGATCGCATCACCGACCGCGTCGTGCACGTCACCAGCGAGCTGCACAAGCAGGGCAGGCTGGACCTGGCCGACCTCGACTGGCGCACCCGCAAGCACAACGGCATGCAGGCCTACCAGGCGTCGAAGCTCGCGGTCGTCCTCTTCTCCCTCGAACTCCAGCGCCGACTGACCGCCGCGGGCAGCCCGGTCCGCTCGGTCCTCGCCAGCCCGGGCATCGCCCGCACCTCACTGGCGGCCCACTCCCGCTCGAACGTCGTCAACCGGCTCACATTCCTCACCAACACCCCCGAGCGCGGGGCCCTGTCGATCCTCTACGCCGCGACCCAGGACGTCCCCGGCAACTCCTACGTCGGCCCGGCCGGCCCGGGCGGCTTCCGCGGCTCCCCCGCCCTCCGCAAGCCGGGCAAGGCGGGGCTCGACCCGGCCCTGGCCGGCCGCCTGTGGGACGCGACCGCCGACCTCGTGGGCGCGGTCGCCCGATGAGCCGCCCGAAGGGTTGCGTCGGGGCTCGCCTCGATGCCGCCGACCACGCCGAGATCTGCGTCCCGCACGGTTACCCGGAACAGACCGTCGCCTCGGCGAGATCCGCATGAACTGCGCCGTGGCCGGTGATCCCACACTCCCGGCCATGCTGCTCGTACCGGAGCCCGGCATACCGCCCGGCGGCGGGTACGCCGTATTTCGCGGCCGTCCCAAGGAGGAGCGGTTCGTCGATCGATGTCATGGCCGGGATCGCGCCATGGGCCACCGACACCGATGGGCGGAGTTCAGCGGGGTGTCTTGACGTAGGTGTACGGAGCGGAGACGTAGGTGCTGTGGTGATCGGCGGCGCGCAGGGCCGCGGTGAGGCGTTCGCGTGGTTTGAGGCCGAGGTGGGCGGTGGCGTGCAGGGCGCCGAGAGCCAGGTCGTCCCCGGAGCCCACGGCGGCGTATCCCTCGACGGGCTCGCCGACTTGATAGTCGCCGTGGATCTCGAAGAGACGGCCGTGAACGCCGACGAGGAAGACGCCCGCCTGTTCCTGCTCGGAGTCCTTGCGGGCCCAACCGCCGTCCTTGAGGCAGGTTCGGACGGCGTTGATGAAACCCGTGGTCATGAATCGGGCGAGGTCGCCTTTGGGATGGGGGGCCTCGAACGCGTGGTGCAGTAGCTGTCCCATACGGAACGAGGTGGTGAAGCCGAGTGCATAGGGGCCGTTGGTGAAGACCTTCGGATCGCGCCGGATCGTGAGCTGCGACCCGCTGCTGCCCGCGGAGTCTCCGGCGAGATGGACACGCCCGCGATGGACCAGGCCGACGATGACGGTCAAGTCACCACCTCCAGGGACTTGTTGGGTCCTTGTCGACTTGCATGGTGCATGGACCCGTTCTGCCCTTCGCCCGGGCGGAGCTACCGATTCCGCAAGGGGAGAGGAGAGCCGAGGGAGAGTTGGTGAGAGCGTTCGATGAAAGCGTTCGTTGAGAAGGGGGCCAGCAGCGCGCCGCCTACGACGTCAACTCCCCGCCCTACCTCGTCAGCCCGCCGACAACTCGGTCGCGGTGAAGCGCTCGAAACCCGCGTGGTACGCCGTGCCCTGCGGGTCGGTCGCGCTGTAGTGGAAGGCGGCCACACCGCAGCCCCGGGCGTCGAAGGCGGCGCCGGTGTACGAGGCGACCGAGGTGCCGTTGACGGCGAGCCCCACCTTGATCCGGCCCTGGCCGGCGGCGGAACAGGTCATCGACATGTCGATCTCCCGCCGGCTCGCCAGCTTCAGGCCCACGTCCGCGAGGTCGACCTCGACGACTCTGTCGTGCTGGAACTTTCCCTTGAACCTGAACTCCCGCACGATCAGCGCTTCCTGATCGGTGGTCAGGTAGGTCGCCCAGCGGGAGCCCTTCGCGTAGTCCCCCGAGCCGTTGCACCACAGCCCGACCCCGCCCTCGCCCCCGTACCACTCCGTCTGGGTGCTCAGTCGTACCGCGAACGAGGACGGCTCGAAGGGCGCCTGCGGCCACACCTCCAACTCCGGCCGGGGATCCACCAGCATGGTCCCGCCCTGGTGCGTGATCCTCGCCAGGGCCGGGTCCTTGTGCGACCAGTCGCCCGAGTCGGTCAAGTCATCGGTGTACGAGAGGAGTTGGGAGCTCGCGGAATCCGAGCCGTGCGGCTGCGGGCCGCCCTCCGTCGCCGATCCGCCCGAGGTGGTGCTGAGCACGACGGCGAGCAGCACCGCCACAGCGGCGCTACCGGCCGCGAACCCCCACAGCCGCAACTGCTTGGCGCTTCTGCCGGAGCCCGCGTCGCCGCTCCCGGTTCGCGGGGGTGATTGGGGTGGCGGTGCCGTACGCGACTCCGTCCGCACGCCCTCCGGCGCCGCCCCCGCCCCCACAACCCCCACCGCCTCCGCGAACCGGGTGACGAGCTGGGCGGCTGTGGGGCGTTGCGCCGGATCCTTGCGCAGACAGTCGGCGATGACCGAACAGACCGGCTCCGGCACCGCCGAGAGATCCGCGGCGCCGTCGCACACGGCGACGAGCACCTCGTAGTCGCTCTCCCCCGCGAAGGGATGCCGCCCGGTGGCGGCGAAGTACAGCGTGCCGCCGAGGGAGAACACGTCGGAGGCGCCGGTGATCTGGAGCGACCTGGCCTGTTCGGGCGACATGTACGCGGGCGAGCCGAGCACACCGCCCGGTGTGGTCAGCGCCGACTCGTGCGAGCGGTCGTCGCGGGCGATACCGAAGTCGATGATCCGCGGTCCGTCCGGGGAGAGCAGGATGTTGGACGGTTTGATGTCCCGGTGCACGACGCCCACCCGGTGCACCTGCGCCAACGCGTGCGCGACGGCCAGCGCGAGGGACTGGAGCCGCCCGGAGGACAGCGGGCCGGTGGTCCGCACATGCTGGTGGATCGTGGGGCCCGGGACGAACTCGCTGATGATGTACGGGTGTTGCCCGGACAGGTCGGCGTCGAGGACCCGCGCCGTGGCGAGTTCACCGACCCGGCTCGCCGCGCCGAACTCCCGGCGTACGCGGGCGAGCGCGACCTCGTCGTACTCCTTGCCCGGCAGCAGGAACTTCACCACGGCCTGCCGCCCCGCCCCGTCCCGGGCGAGCCACACGACACCTTGCCCGCCCCGGCCGAGCACGCGTTCGCAGACGTATCCGCCCACCGACAACCGCTTCTGCGGATCCATGCACCCGCCCCCAGCCCCGCCCCCGGTTCATGGCTGCCCGTCAGCGTATCGGCAACGCCGGGCCCGGGCAGGCTCCTTGACCGGGTCTCCCGCAGGCGGAGGTCCCGCGCGCGAAGGCCGAGGTCCAACTCCCCCATTCCACGGGAGACTTCCCATTGATTGACGCGTCCGAATGGGCTGCCAATCAACTGTCGGCCCGGTGAACTCGGTGCTGTGGGGGGAGGTCGTCCCGCGTTCCCCTTGGGGGGAGGGAACGCGGGACGCTCGGCCGGCCCACGGTTCCGCGGGTGACGTCGTAGATGGTCGTAGACGGCCGTAGAGGGGGGGCACGGCATGGGGCGTCCGGAGAGTCCGCTGGATCCCGCGGCCGGGCCGGTGCAGCGGTTCGCGTACGCGTTGCGTCAACTGCGCCGGGAGGCCGGGGGGATCACCTATCGGGCGATGGCCGAGCGCGTCGACTTCTCCGCGGCCACGCTGTCGGAGTCGGCGGCCGGTGAACGTCTCCCGTCGCTGGCTGTCGTCCTCGCGTATGTAGGGGCCTGTGGCGCGGACCCCGGTGAGTGGGAACGGCGTTGGCGGGAGGCGTCCGAGGAGGAGGCGGGGCGGCCGGCCGAGGACAAGGAGGGTGTCACGGCGCCGTACCGGGGGCTGGCGCGGTTCGAACCGGGCGACAGCGGCCGTTTCTTCGGCCGGGACCAACTGGTCGCCGATCTCGCGGAGTTGGCGCTCGACAACCGGTTCGTGGCCGTCGTCGGCACCTCGGGCAGCGGCAAGTCGTCCCTGTTGCGGGCCGGGTTGGTGCCGGCGCTGCGCGACGACGCCTGGCCGGGTACCCGCCCGTCGGCCGTACGCATCCTCACCCCCGGCGAGCATCCGGCGCGTACCCACGCCCGGGCGCTCACCCCCGCCGAGACCACGGGGGACGGGGACACGTGGGTGATCGTGGACCAGTTCGAGGAGGTCTTCACGCTCTGCCAGGACCCCGCCGAGCGCACCCGCTTCCTCGACCGGCTGCTGACTGCCTCCCGGCCCGGCGGCGGGCTGCGGGTGGTGATCGCGGTACGCGCGGACCTCTACGGCCGTCTCGGCGAGCACCGCGGTCTCGCGGACGCGCTGCGCGGCGCGAGCCTGCTCGTCGCCCCGATGAGCACGGACGAACTGCGCGAGGTCGTCGTGAAACCCGCCGCCGCCCAGGGCCTGACCGTGGAGCGCGCCCTGACCGACCGGATCGTCGCGGACGTGTCCGACCGGCCCGGCGGACTACCGCTGATGTCCCACGCGCTCCTGGAGACCTGGCGCCGCCGCCGCGGCCGCACACTGACCGTCAAGGGGTACGAGGCCGCCGGCGGCGTCCGGGGCGCGATCACGCAGACCGCCGAGGACCTGTACGGCAGCCTCTCCCCCGAGGAGGCCGCGCTCGCCCGCAGGGTGATGCTGCGGCTGATCGTGCCGGGCGAGGACAGCGACGACACCAGCCGCCCCGCCCATCGCGCCGAACTCGACGCGGGCGGCACCGTCGACACGGCCGTCGTCCTCGACCGGCTGGCCCGGGCCCGGCTGATCACCCTCGACGACGACACCGTCGACCTCGCCCACGAGGCGCTGATCACGGCGTGGCCACGACTGCGCGAATGGATCGACCGCGACCGTGAGCTGCTGCGCCGGCATCGACTGCTCACCGAAGCGGCCGTCGCCTGGGAGCAGTTGGACCGGGACGCCGGTGCGTTGTATCGGGGGGCGCGGCTGACGGCGGCGGAGGAATCCTTCAACGCGCTTGCCGGTGTCACCCAACTCGCGCCGTCGGAGCGGGCGTTCCTTGCCGCGAGCCTCAGGGCGCGGGACGCGGAACAGCACGTGACGGCTCGTACGGCCCGCCGACTGCGTTCTCTGGTCGCGGGGTTGGCCATTCTGCTTGTGCTGGCGGTCATCGCCGCCGGGCTGGCGTTCACCCAGCGGCAGAGCGCCGTCACCGCGCAGCGCACGGCGCTGTCCCGGCAACTCGCCGCCCAGTCCGGGGCGTTGCTGGACACCAACCCGGACCTGGCCGCGCTGCTCGCGGTCCAGGCGTACCGCACGAAACCCACCGCCGAGGCCGTCGCCGGCCTCTACACGGCTGCCGCCCTGCCGCTGCGCTACCGCCTCACCGAACACAGTGCCCAGGTGTGGTCGGTGGCGTTCAGCCCGGACGGGCGCACGCTGGCCACCGCCAGCGACGACGGGACCGTACGGCTGTGGAACACGGCCACCGGCAGGATCCGGGCCACGCTCACCGACCCCGACGGTGTGCCCGTGGCGGTGGCGTTCGCGCCCGACGGCCGGACGCTGGCCGCCGGCGGGGAGGGCGGTGTCCGGCTCTGGAATGTGGCCTCGGGCACGGTCCGCGCCAGGTTCCCCGGCCAGGGCACGGTGTTCGCGGTGGCGTTCAGCCCCGACGGCCGTACGATCGCGGCCGCCGGGGACGCGTCGGTGAGCCTGTGGGACGTGGACTCGGGGAAGACCCGCGCCACGCTCACCGGCCACACCGGACTCGTCTGGTCGGTGGCGTTCAGCCCTGACGGCCACCTCCTGGCCACCGGCGGCGAGGACCGCACCGCGCGCCTGTGGGACGCGGCCACCGGTCGCGCGCTGGCCACGCTGACCGGCCACACCGGACCCGTGCGGTCCGTGGCCTTCGCACCCGACGGACGGACTCTCGCCAGCGGCGGGTTCGACAAAACCGTCCGGATGTGGCCGGTACGGTCCGTCAAGCTGCACGAGAGCCACATCCTGCGTACCGGCCAGACCGGCCCGGTGATGGCGGTCGCGTTCAGCCCGGACGGCCGCACGCTGGCCACCACCGGGAACGACAAGACGCTGCGGCTGACGAACCTGGCCACCGACGAGAGCCGGACCATCACCACCGGACACACGGACTCCGTCACGTCGGTGGCGTTCAGCCCGGACGGCCGCACCCTGGCCACCGGCAGCGAGGACAGCACGGCACGGCTGTGGCAGCCGGACACCGGGCAGGCCCGGGCCATTCTCAACAGCCGTACGGGGCCGGTCCGTTCGGTGGCCCTCAGCCCCGACGGCCGCACCCTGGCCACGGGTGGCGACGACGGGAGAACCCGTCTGTGGAACCCGGCCACCGGAAAACTCCGGGCCACGCTCCCCGGTCGCACCGCGGCCGTACGGTTCGTCGCGTTCAGCCCCGACGGCCGCACGCTGGCCACGGGCAACGTCGGCGGGACCGTACGCCTGTGGGACGTGCGCACGGCGGCGTCCCGCCGGATTCTGCGCTACGGGGCCAACGTCTGGTCGGTCTCCTTCACCCCGGACGGCCGGAGCCTGATCGCCCGTTACGACGACGGCGAGCTGCGGCAGTGGAACACGGCCACCGGCAAGGGCCGCTCCCTCACCACCCGGCACACCAAACCCGTGTGGTCCGTCGCCGTCAGCCCCGACGGTCACACCCTGGCAACCGGCGCGTACGACAAGACGATCCTGCTCCAGGACCTGGCCACCGGCACCACCCTGGCCACCCTCACCGGCCACACCAGCACCGTCAAGGCACTGGCCTTCAGCCCCGACGGGCGGACCCTCGCCAGCAGCGGCGAAGACCGCACCGTACGGCTGTGGAACACCGACACCGGGAAGCAGCGGGCCGTACTGACCGGCCACGGCGACCAGGTGTGGGCGGTGGCCTTCAGCGCCGACGGCCGCACCGTCGCCAGCGGCAGCGACGACGGCACGGTACGCCTGTGGGACGCGGCCACCGGACGGCTGCGGGCCACCCTCACCGGACACACCGGGCCCGTACGGTCCGTGGCCTTCAGCCGCGACGGCCGCACGCTGGCCACCGGCAGCAGCGACGGGACGGCCCGGCTGTGGAACCTGACACTGCTCGACCCGAAGCAGTCCGTCGACAAGATCTGCGCCGCCGAGCACCGCGGCTTCACACCGCTGGAACGGGCCACCTACCTGGGTGGCCACCGGGACGCGGCCTGCTCCGGCTGATCGTTCGGTGCCGGGTGCCCGGTCGAGGTCTGTCGGGCGGGCACCCGGGCTGTCCGAACCGGGGATCACTTCTTGACGACGGACTCCACCCAGCTGATGAAGTTCGCCGTCGCGTCGCCGGTGCGCTCGGCCATGGTGTGCGCCATGGCCCACACGGTGGCGAAGTCGACATCGCGGACGCCGTAGTTCAGCAGGGCCAACTGGACGTTGATCTCAGTGGTGTTGGCCGTGTCGCCCTGCATGATGCCGGTGCGGATGCGCCAGTGCGGCGCCACCCGCGACCGCCGGTAGCCGTCGAAGGCGGGCGAGAGGAAGTACAGCGGGTTGTACGCGTCGCCCCGCCAGAGGATGTCCTTGCCGACGCTGTCCTTCTGGGCGAAGTCGCTGTCGTACGCCGCGGAGCCGTAGGCGGAATTCCAGTCGGAGTACGTGGCGTACGTCGTCTCGTTCGCCTCGATGACGTCCCGCGTGAGCGGCGCGAAGTGCGACGGGGCGTTGAGGCCCATCGCGAAGACGCTGTTCTCGCCCTGCCCGCGGGAGTACCCGTCGAACGCGCCGACCGGCTTGTTCGCGGTCTTCTGGCTGTTCACGAAGCCTTCGAGGCCGGACACCGTGGCGGTGTTGGTCGTGGCGTCGTAGGTGACCCAGGTGCTGTCGGTGTTGAGGTGGGCGATGTAGTCGGCGACCGTCTCGTACGTCGTCGAGGTCCCCGTCTGGCCCGATCCGGGCGGGCCGCCCTGGGTGGTGATGGTGTACGGGAAGGTGTTGTCGGACAGGAAGTCGTTCAGCGAGGTGGTGATCACCCCGATCAGGTGGTCGTAGTAGCTGCCGGCCAGGTAGGTGCCGCTGCTGGACTCGGTCAACTGCAGGCGCCTGCCGTGCTCGTCGCGCAGACCCAGACGGTTGAGGTACTTGGGCCAGGCCTTCGCGAGGTCCTTCGAGTAGGCGCTGGTCCACGTGGTGGACGCGCGCGTACTGGTGGAGGCGAACTGGCCCATGTTCCACTCGTAGGACAGGTTGGCCTCGGCGAGGTCGGTGATCGGGCACCAGGCCATGACGCCGGCGACCGCGTCGCTGAGCGGCCGACCGTGCGCGTCCTCCATCGCTGCGCCGATCGTGCGCAGGTACGGGTCGAAGAGGGGGCTGTCGCCGGAGGCGCCCGCCACGGTGTCCTGGGCGCCGCCGCCGCTCATGCCGAACAGGACGATGTCGTCCGTGCTGCCGGGCAGGACGCCGCGGTTGTACCGGAGGAAGCGGATCGCGGCCTTCAGGTCGGTCACGCCCCAGGGCGCGGCGTCGGAGCGGGTGCTGGTCGAGCTGTCCCGGCCGCGCAGTCCCGGCCACACGTAGATGAGGCCGGCCTCCAGGTACTCCGACACGCTGGTGTAGCTGTAGGAGGTGGCGGGCGCCTGCTGGGCGTAGCCGGGGGTGTTGACCGGGATCACGATCGGCGCCGTGTGTCCCGAGTACTGGCCGACGGTGCCCTTCCGGTTGATCTTCGCGGTGTACGTGGTCCCGTCGCTGTTCGCGGTGGCCGTCAGATAGGCGCCCGGCACGTAGATCGACAGGTTCTCGTAGTCCGTCGCGGCCGGGTTCGTGACGTACACCTTGCCGACCTGGTAGTACACGTCGTTGGTCGCGTCGTACGACCAGGCGGTGGAGTCGAACTCCAGCGAGTACGCCGAGGACGTGCTCGACGAACTGCTCGACGACGAGGTGGCGGCGAACGCCGTGCCCGCCGTGCCCTCGGCGGTTCCGATCGCGGCCAGGGCCGCGACGCCCGTGGCGCTGCGGATAACCGTTCTGCGGTTCATGTCCACCCGTGGACCTCCTTGTACAGCGAATTGCGTGGTCACAGCCGCGCCTGGGCACCACCCCGGCGGCACCGCGGGCACGTCAGGCTGTGCGGCTCATACGAGTGCCAGACTGTAGGTGGGGACCCTGAGTCGTGGCCATAATTGTTAACAATTTTGATGATAATTTTGTTAGAAGGAATCTCGCCGCGGGACGCCCGCCCGGTACGCCACGAAGGGCGAGGTATGCGAGTGGCCAAGTCACCGTCGCCCGGGCCGTGTTGCTCTCCCTGGGCCCTGTCGCCTCGTGGCGGGTGTGCCTCACGGACGCGGTCGAGTCAAACCGGGTCACCGAATCCACCACAACCTCTCTCCACGAGCGCCACCCCGTCCACATCAAGGAAGTGGGACGGTAACGGTCGGCCACAGGAACGCCACAGACGAAGGAGCTCCCCCGGTCGCAGAAGCCGTATCGGAGCCTTCCTGCCCCCGCAGGCGCAAAAGGGCCAAGTCCCCCTGTCCGGCGGCCACTTCCCACCGCACATCAACGACCACCAAAAGCCCCCCCTGCACCCCTCGCACAATCGAAAGGCGCCTGACGTGAGCGCTCCCGTCCTTTGTGGAATCCCCGTGCGTCATCTCGCGACAGCCCTGACCGCCTCCGCGTCCGCGCTGGCACTCACCGCGTGCGGCGTCATCGACGGAGTCGGCGGAGGCGACAGCTCCGCGTCTCCGAAGAAGGGCGACGACATCACGGTGGGACTGCTCCTGCCCGACAGGGACACCGCACGCTTCGAGAACTTCGACCACCCCGTCATCACGAAGGAGGTCGCCGCCCTCACCAACGGCAAGGGCAAGGTCGTCTACGCCAACGCCGACGCGAGCCAGGACAAGCAGAGCGCGCAGTTCCAGCAGATGGTGGACCAGAAAGTCGACGTCATCCTGGTGGACGCGCTGGACTCCAAGGCCATCGCGCCGGACGTCCGGAAGGCGAAGGACGCCGGCATCCCCGTCATCGCCTACGACCGGCTCGCAGAGGGCCCGATCGACGCGTACGTCTCGCACGACAACGAACTCGTCGGCGAGATCCAGGCCCGCGCCATCATGGGGGCGCTCGGCAGCAAGGCGGCATCCAGCAAGATCGTCATGATGAACGGCGACCCCGCGGACACCAACTACGCGAAGTTCAAGGACGGTGCTCTCGGCGAACTGAAGAACCGGGTCGTCATAGCCAAGGAATACGACACCTCGAAATGGTCGCCGGCGGTCGCCGAGGCGAACATGAAGAAGGCGATCAAGGCCGTCGGCCTCGACGACATCGCCGCCGTCTACGCGGCCAACGACGGCCTGGCGGGTGCCGTCATCAAGGCGCTGAAGGACGCGGGCGCCACCAAGATCCCACCGGTGACCGGCCAGGACGCGAACCTGGACGCGGTGCAGCGGATCGTCTCGGGCGAGCAGTACATGACCGCGTACAAACCCTTCCCGGAAGAGGCCACCCGCGCCGCGGAGATGGCGGTGTACAAGGTCCAGGGCCGCGACATCCAGTTCGACTCGCTGACCCGCGACACGGCCGACAGCCCCACCGAGAAGAAGATCCCCACGATGCTGGTACCGGTGGTCGCCCTCACCAGGGACAACATCAAGGACACGGTGATCGCGGACGGCATCTACACCGTCAAGGACATCTGCACCCCGAAGTACGCGGCGGACTGCGCCGCGATCGGCCTGAAGTAACAGCCACCGACCGGCACGTGGCCGCCACCGGCCGACCGCCGCAGGGGACAGCCGACAAGGGAACGGCGGACGAGTTCCGCGGTTCCCTCAGGCCGTCCCCCGCGGTCTTCGGAGCGACAAGGCCAAGAAGCCGCACACGCCGAGCGCTGCGGACGACGCCTGCCAGCCCACCCATCGGCGCCCTTGTCCCCACGTCCCGTTCCCACTTAGCCTGATGACGGCTTCATCTTCGCCGGCTGGGTCGTCCGCATCCCCGCCATCAAGCACCAGACTGGCGCCTCCGCCAGCACCCTCGGACTCGCCCTCCTCGGCGTCTCCGCCGGCGCCGTCATCACCATGATGCTCACCGGCCGCCTCTGCCACCGCTACGGCAACCACCAAGTCACCGTCGTCTGCGCCGTGTTGCTGTCCCTCAGCATCTCCCTCCCCCCACTCACCCACTCACCCCTCACCCTCGGCCTCGTCCTGCTGATCTTCGGCGCGGCCTACGGCGGGATCAACAACCCACGAACACAAAGACTCCGCCTCCCCGCGCAGGTTCCGCGTTATACAGGGGCCTGCTACAGCTGGCGGTTTCCGCAGCTCAGCGCCCATCAAGCACAGCCAAAGCAGGCGCCTTCCAAGCGCTTGGCCGCAGGTTCGAGTCCTGCCGGGGGCGCTTCGCTACACCCCGCGTTTCCGCAGGTCAGGTCGGCTGTAGGGCTTACCGATGGCACTTCCTCTCGTGGCGCGTTGCTCGCGTCAAATGAGCGATGACGTCGACCTGTTAGCGCCCATCGATCGCGCCGCCGACGAGATGCCCGAGGCGGTCGCCCGGCTCATCAAGGCGTATTCGGCGGCTGGATACACGGTGGAGACGGCCCAACAGACCCCTACCTACAGCCGGTTGAACGTCATCGATCCGTCCACCGGATCGCAAACCAAGGTGGAACTCGTCGCAGAATTCCTCCGCCATGCGCCCGTCCCCTCCGAGCTCGGTCCTTTGCTCCACCGTTACGACGTCGCCGCCGGCAAAACCATCGCCCTGTTCACCCGGGCCGAGGCCCGCGACGCCATCGATGTCGACGGCCTGCTCAAGACCGGCTACAGCCATGAGCGGCTGATCGAACTCGCCACACAGAACGACGCCGGATTCGACCGTCGGATGTTCGCCAACGCCCTCCGCCGTGTGCAGCGCTACACCGACAAGCAATACGCCACCTACGGCCTCGACACCCAGGCAGCCGCCGCGCTCCGCCGGCAGTTCAACGACTGGCAACAGCAACTCACCCAGCCCGAATCCGACCAAGATCGCAGCTGAACCAGAGTGAAGTCCTCGCGCGCCAGGCAGCGTCGGCTGAGGCGGTCCGGCGCGTCGTCCGAGCCTCGCCGCTGAATCGCCGCCGACGGAAATCAGGTCGGCCACGGCCCGCAGAACGGCGCGGCTTTCGGCCTCCGTGAGGTCCCTCGACACCTGCTGGGTGTGCTCCCGGATGACATCGTGCGGTCGGAAACGGCGTGGTCCGTCGGGGGACTGGACTACGACGGCCAGATGAGCGGTGAGCAGCTCACCCACCGCCATGGGGGTGACCGCCGGGACAGGACGGCTCAAGCGCCCTGGCGACCCTGTCCGCGCAGGTCAGGGTTTCGGCACGGGCCAGGACGCGCTCACCACCTCACGACCGCTCAGGTACCCCGGCGGGCTCGCTCGACGATCTCGTCCTCCGTGAGCGGCACATCGTGGTGACTGAGGCAGATCGGCACCTCGATCTTGCTGAATCCGGTCCCCTCGCTTGCGGCGTTGAACATGCCGGCCTTGAGACCGGCGAGGTTGTCGAGGACCGCGTTCCGCGCCTGGGCCATGGTCTTGGCGGCCTCGATGTGCGCGGGTTGGGTGAGTCGGCCGATGAACTGGTTCACGGTGTTGCCCAGCGCCTGGTTGTGGATCCCCCTGGGGAGCTGTGAGGCGAGGACTATCCCGAGTCCGTACTTGCGTATCTGGCGGATGAGTTCGACCGTGCTGTCCGTACTCGGATTCGATGCACCGGAGGGCACGAAGTTCTGCGCCTCGTCCATCACCAGCAGCCCGCCCAGGGCACGGTCGCCGACCGGGTGTGCCCTGAACCATGAGAACAAGGTCGCCTGGAGGCGGCTGACGAATTGGGCCGGTCCGTCGCCGGACAGGCCGATGAAGCTGATCACCGAGATACGGGCGGCCTTCCCCGGCGACGGGATCAGGAGCATTCCGGGATCGGCGGGTGCGCCGGACTCCCCGAACAGCGGGTCGGTCTCCATCGCGGCTTCCAGCGTGTCCGCCATCTGAACCGCGAAGCGACTGGTCCTGCTGTTCACGATGTCGCTCGGGGGCTCGGCGAGCAGCTCGACGAAGCCGGCCAGGGTCTTGCCGCCGTCGCGCGCGTACCGTTCGAGGGCACGTTTGAGGACCCCCAGCTGCTGGGTCGCGCGAGCACTGCTGCCGCGTACACCGGCATGTGGCGCGAGTGAGGTCACGGTCGACCTGACCAGACGGGGGAAGTCGTCCTCGTCGTCAAGGACGGGACCGAAGTCGGGAAGCGGGTAGAAGGAGATCGGACGTCCCCGGTTCAGACCCGGTGTCCACACCACCACTTCGACATCCGCGAAATAGCGTCGGGCCTCGCGCTCATGGTCGTCCGTCCAGCCCTTCGGCGGGCGCGACCAGGGGTCGCCGAGCCGTGCGAGGTCGTCGTTCGGATCCAGCACGATCACCGAGACGCCGCGCAGAGCGCACTGCTCCACAAGTCGCTTGATCAGGACCGTCTTGCCCGATCCCGCCGCGCCCACCACCGCGGTGTGCATCCGGAGTCGTTCCATGGGTATCGCGAACGAACGGCCGCCCCGGACCGTGGTTCCGACGACGATTTCGGTACGAGCCGCCTCGGCGTCCTCCGGTATGTCCGCCGCATCCGCCGCCACCCTGGAGCCGACTTCCGTGGTCGCGATGCCGAGATGCTGCCGTAAGTCTCCCAGCACCGGCGCGAAGACCTCGATGCGGGAAGCGGGGCGATCCTGCCGAAGCCATTCGTCCAGGCCTGACGTACGGTCGTCGAGCATGGCCCGGAGGGCGGCCAGGGTCCGGAGGTCGGCGGCGCCGATCGGTAACGACACGCCGCCCCGCGCCTCGAAGTCGTCCTTGATGCCCTTGGTCTTGGGGCCGCTCGGGTACGGCATGTTCCGCAGCAGGATCAGCCGGCGGCTCGCCAGGTCGGCCGTCAGGCCGGCCTCCACGGCCGCGTTACGAATCCGGTTCTGGGCGGCGATGGCGTTGTTCGCGGCGATCGCCCGGAAGGACCAGTGGAATTCGTTCTCGCTGGCCTCGTCCACGACATAGCGCAACCGGGCGTGCAACGCCGCCTTGCGGCCGAAGTCGGTCTCGATGGAGAACCGCGTCTCGTCGGCGCCCAGTTCCCTGACCAGACTCCGCAGCCCCGCGCCCAGCAGAGCGGGCATCAACCCGTCCTCGGTCGTGGGGTCGAGCGGCCCGAGGTCGTCCGCCTCGGCACGGAGCTTGTCGAAGTGCTCCGTGAGGGTGCTCAGGTTGACGGCCCTCGCCGGTGCGGGCGGTGCGGCTGCCGTGGGCTCTGCGCCTGCCAGGGAGATCAGTTCGGCCACCGTGCCGGTCTGCAGACACGCCTCGATGTGCCTCTGGACCCGGATGAGCAGCCGCCGTGCGGTGTAACGGTGTGGGGCTTCGGCCAGCGCCGCCGCGGTGACCGGCCAGGTGGGATACCGCGGAGTGAACCCCACCGACTCGTAGGAGGTCCGAAAGCGGCTGCTGACGATGGCGGCGGCGGTGGCTTCGTCGGGAATCGCGCCGAGCGTCGGCAGAACCTCGAACCGGTCCAGGGCGGACCGGACGGCCGCCCGGGAAATCTGCTCCCAGGTGTCCTCGTGGCACGCCACGACCATCAGGGTCCGGCGGGCTTCCTCCCGCAGTTCCATCAGGCCGGTGGCGATCTCACTGCTCAGCCGCTTGGCGGCCCGGCCCTCGCCGGAAGGGACCGACGTCAGCGACGACGTCTCCGCGGCGGACACCAGGGTGTCGAGCTGGTCGAAGGCGAACACCAGCGGTCCGGCCAGGGCGAACAGGCGCGTCAGATCGCGGAGGACGAGTTGGGCCTGTCGCCCGCCCGGCGACATCCCCCAGGCGGCGCGCTTGTCCCCGTCGTCGTCGTTGAGCGCGAAGTAGGCCCTGCCGATCTCCACGGAGTCGCCGGTGGAGGCTATGAGCGCCAGCGCGCGGGCCGTGTCCGCGGCCTCGTTGCCCACCTGCCGGTCGATGGTCCGGATTCCCCGAACGAACGCATCGACATGGGCTCGCGTCAACTCGCGCCGGCCAGTGACGGCGGTATGGGTGTCCGGGTCGAGGCGAGCCTGGCGCGAAAGCTTGTCGAGCAGGCGAATCAGTTGTTCCTGGCCGCCCTCGTCCTCCCGGTAGAGACTGTCGACGAGACTGTCGGCGGCGCTCTCCCAGAAGTTCCGGCCGGTGACGAGCTTGACGTAGAAGAAGGAGCCGCCGCGCTCCTGGATCTCGTGGCGGGTCCAGCCGAGCAGATGCGTCTTGCCCGAGCCGCTCTCGCCACGCACCACGGTCGCAACCGGCGAGTGGGCGCGCTCGACGGCGCTCATCGCCCTCCCCAGCCGCCGGAACACCTCAGGATGAAGGCCGTCGACGTGGTAGGAGGTCACCGGTGTCCAGATCTCTTCCTGGGTCAGCGCGGTGTTGATGTACAGCGTCTCCAGGGCGGCGAGTTCCCCGTTCACGCCGGTCCGATCCGCAGCAGGTGGCGGGGTTCGCCGCCGATGTCGACGGCGGCTCCGCGATCCTCGTCGCTGAGCGTGCGCTGGTTGAGCTCGCCCATCAGCTGTACGTCGGGCTGCTCGATCATCCGGTCGAGTTCGGCGTCGACGGCCCTTCGCGGCAGGTTCTCGAGCCATGGGCGCAGCGCCGACAGTCTGACCCAGCTGCCCGGTTTCCGGCGGACGGTGAGTTCCGTGTAGGCCGCGCGGATCCAGTCCTCGACGTCGGGCTGGAAGAACTCGCCGAACTTGGTGCCGGAGCGGGCCAGGTACTGTCCGACGTTGTCCAGCACCGCATAGAGCACCCCGGCCGGAAACTTCGCTCCGTCCGGACGTCCGGCCACCAGAGCGGACTCGCACCAGGTCCGGCCCGCGGACGTGAGCTGGTGCGTGTTGACCGCACCGTGCTTCCTGGTCACGATCCGCTCGGCATCCTGGTTCACTCGCCGTCGCACCGCCGCGGTGATCTCCAGGCCGGCGAGTTCGCGCAGTTCACGGTTGGTCACCGGCCGTGCGACCACCATCAGGGCGAACAGCGATGCATGATCCCGTACAGTCAACTCCGTCGGCACAGTACCCCTCCTCGATGAGCCGAAATGCGGTCAGATGTCAGACCCCCGCCTGGGCACCAGTTCCACCCGGCCGGTCATGCTGGACAACTCGCCCATGACGGTGATCACCTGCCGTTCCCGATGCGCGGTGATCGCACGGTCGTACGAGGCCTGGTCCGGGAGCCGCACCCAGACGGCCCGCCGGACCAGTTCGGCGTGCTCGGTGCGCAACTCACCGCGGACCTTGATCCGCCACCGGTCGTTGCCGGAGGAGTCGTCATGCAGCCCCTCGACCACACCGGAGAGCGTCGCGGCACCGGTGGCGTTGAGGCCGCGAAGCCGCAGGGACGCGGCGTGCAGAAGCGATCCCGAGGTCTCCGGGAACGCGACGACACGTGACGGCACATCGAGTGGCTGCGAGCGCGCCCACCGGAAGCCGATCTCGAAGGGCTCGCTCCGGTCGAAACCGGAGAGTTCACTGAGCGCCTTGCACAGATCCGCGGAGACGCCGGCCGTGACGGTCTCGTCGAAGGCCGCGGGCGCGTCGGCCGCCACGGCTGCCTGGGCCGCGCTCACCGCCTCGAGCATCTGGACCAGCACGGCCCGACCGGTGACCTGCTCCCCGCTCGGGGTTCGGGCCGTCGCGTCCGCCGCCACCCGGATCTCGACGACGTAGCTCCCGGCGCGGGAGGGGCCGAGTTCGGCTGCGCGCAAGAGGTCGCCCACCACGCCCGGTTGCCGGCCGGCGAAGGCGAAGTGCGGACCCTGCACGACGGTGCGCGCCGCCGCCGTCAGGAGGTTGCGGACACCCAGCACCGTCTGCGTACCCAGGAGCAGCGAGGTGTAGCCGGGGTCGTGGCCGGTGGGAAACGTGCGGAAGGACTGCTTGTCCAGCTGCGGTCTGGCGATCTCCAGGGCGATGTCGCCCGCCGGCCGGTCCTCCAGCGCGCACAGACAGCGCAGGATCTCCCGTACTCGGCGGTCGTTGTCGCCCATGCCGTCGCGAGCGGGTACCAACACCTCGTAGTCGCCCGGGTGTTGCCACACACTCGCGCCGCGCCAGCCTTGTGGATCCCGCTCCCAGCCCGTTTCCGCCAGATAACTGGCGATGTCGTCGACCTTCAGCGGAATCGTCATCGGTTCCCCTACCAGTCGGACTGCGTCTCGGCGAGCCGGCGCAGTGAGGCGGCGGTGAGCACGTTCGCTGTCGGAACTCTGACCGGACGCTTTCGGCGACGGTCGGGGTCCTTGATCGGCTCCTCGGAACGAAGCGAGACGAAGTAGCCGAGGTGACGGAGCATCACACCGTCGGTACTCATGGCCGCGTACGCCTGGTTGTCGGCGGGGACGCAGATGACGAACAGAAACCGGGGCACGGTGAAGTCGGGACCGGCGAGCTTGTTGAACTGCCGCTCGTTGAGCCCGCGGAAGTTCAGGTGGCCGGACGACACGGACGGCGTCGACCATGTCTTGATCTGAGCCTCGACAGTGGGTGACAGCGTCCGTCCGTAGCGGCCGGTGGCGCGGAACCCGAGGTCGACCCCGTCCGCGTCGAGATCGCCTTGCAGGACGATCAGGCCTGCGGCAGAGGCCAGCACACGGACGTAGTCTTCGCCGAACTTGCCCTGATGCTGCTTCGCATCGAGCACGAAAGCCCCCCAATGTCCCCCTACTGTGGCACACAGTAGTCAGAACCTTACGGCACGCGCTGACAACTGTCAGGGCCCCATAACGGACCTTCCGACAGGCCTGCGAAACGATGGCCGACAGGCAGCTGTTCATCCCTGATGCGATGCAGGGGCGGGCCTCCGCTCCGGCCGGGTACGGACGATGCTGTGGTTGCCGCATATGGCTCGTTCTCCCGTTAGGGAACGACGAACCTCGCCCCTGCTCAACGCAGTTATGTGTCCTAACAACTCTGCGCCTGACCTCACGTACGGATCAGGTCGAGTCCGTACACCACTTCCCAGAACGCAAGCCCGAGCAGCCCTCCGGTGGAACGGAAGTACGGGAAACCCTGAACGGACGCCACGGCTCGGATAGCCTCGTCAACCCTGGGGGCCGAACTGACGTACGGCGCACATCACTTCGGGGGATCCGTGTCAGAACAGCGGCCGGTGCCACCGGGCTTGGCAACGAACGAGGCCGCCGCGCTGCGGCAGACCGGTGCCTCACCCCTGCGCCTGGGCGACCCGGACCACATCGGCCCCTATACGCCGCTGGCCCTGCTCGGCAGCGGCGGTATGGGGCGCGTCTACCTCGCACGTCCGGCGGACGGCAGTGCCGGTCTGGCCGCTGTGAAGGTGATCAGGCCGGAGTACGCGGAAGATCCCGGCTTCCGGCGCCGGTTCGAGCGTGAGGCGTCGGTGCACGAACGCGTCAGCACGTCGCACACACCGAGACTCTGCGGCACGGGCTTCCAGGACGAGTTGCTGTGGATGGCCACCGAGTACCTCCCGGCGCTCGATCTGGCGCATGCCGTACGTGAGCACGGTGCCCTGGAGACGGCCGCAGTATGGCGCCTGGTCGCGGAACTGGGGCAGGCACTGGCCGACCTCGCCGCCACGGGGATCGTGCACCGGGATCTGAAACCATCCAACGTGCTGCTGTCCGTCGGAGGCGCGCATGTGATCGACTTCGGCATCTCGAAGGCCATCGACGCCAGCACGATCACCGGCACGGGTGTCCGGGTGGGAACTCCGGCCTACATGTCGCCGGAACACCTGAGGACCGGCAGATCCGACACCGCGTCGGACGTGTTCTCACTCGCCGGAACGCTGGTGTACGCGGCGGTGGGGCGCGCCCCGTTCGGCGACGGTACGGGAGTCGACGTGATGCACCGGGTGGCGTTCGAGGAGCCGGACCCCGAGCTGATCGCCGAGATCTCGGCGGCGGACCACGCGCTCGGCTCGCTGCTGACCGCCTGCCTGGCCAAGGAGCCCGAACAGCGGCCCACAGGGCAGGACTTGATCGACACGGCCGGCGAACGAACCAAAACGACCGTGTGGCCCCAGCCGCTGGCCGACCAACTGCTGGCCCGGCAGCGGGCGTACGAGGTGCTGTACCGCCTCCCCGTCGCACCCCAGGCCCGATTACGGTCTCCGGACGAACGGCCGATGGCGATGCCGCCGTCACCGGCCGGGCCGGACGGCCGACCTGATCCGCCCGTTCCCGAACCACTGGTGGTGGCCGCCGATGCCGCCACCGGCATGCCATCGGCGCGCCCTCCGGGGAGCAAAGTCCCTACCTGGGCACGGAAGAAGTCGGTACGGGCCGTCGCCGCGGGCATCGCCGTCTGCGCGGTGGCCGCAGGGGTCTTCATGGTCAGTGGCCACGACGCCCCGCCCGCCGTTTCCGCCCCGGGTTCCGCCACGACGACCGGCCGCACCGTGCCCGGTGGCACCGCCGTCTCACCGACGCCCGGGGCTTCGGGCGCGAGGGCTGCCTCCGGCAAAAGCGTCGACGGCCCCGCGAACCCGGACGGCGCGGCCACGCGTCCCGAGGACTCCGGCTCCGCCGCACCGGCGGTGCAGGGCACTCCCTCCGCTCCCTATGCCGATCCCGGCGCCTCGGCCGACGCGACTCCCTCCTCGTCCCCGAGCAGTCCGCCCACCACCGAGCCCGCGACCCCGGCCTGGATCTCGGACTGCACGTACTACCGCGGCAGCGGACGCACGCGCCTGGGAGACAGCGGCAAGCGTGTGCTGCAGGTGCAGTGCATGCTGATGAAACGCGGATACGGCGTCGGGAGCACAGGCGTGGACGGCGACTTCGGTGCCGGAACCGAGTCGGCGGTGCGGAGCTTCCAGAGCGACAAACTGCTGGACGCCGACGGCATCGTGGACCGCGAGACCTGGCTCGCCCTGCGCAGCGCGGAGTGATGCCCGTGCCCCACCCGCGCAGTGCTGAACAGGGGCGGCTCGGTCGCCGAATCCGGCCGGGTCCGGCCGGGTGGTACCCGCTCCCGAGCCACCCATGCTGCGACCACCTGGGCGTCGCACCGGCCACCCGCGGCTTCGACGTGGCGTCCATCGGCGAGGACAGCATCGACCGGACATCCTTAGGCCACGGCGACCCCGCCCGCTCGGTCGGCCACTTCAGTCGGGGGTGATCGGTTCGCGATGCCTGACGATCGGATGGATGAGGTCGTACAGCACGAAGTTCCGTCCCGCCCTCGGGATCATTCAGCGTGTCTTGACGTGGGGGTACGGGGCGGAGACATACGTGCTGTGATGATCTGCGGCGCGCAGGGCGGCGGTGAGGCGCTCGCGCGGTTTGAGTCCGAGCTCGGCGGTGGCGTGCAGAGCGCCGAGAGCCAGGTCGTCCCCGGAGCCCACAGCGGCATATCCCTCCATGGGCTCACCGACTTGATAGTCGTCATGGATCTCGAAGAGACGGCCGTGGACACCGACCAGGAAGACACCTGCCTGTTCTTGCTCGGAGTCCTTGCGGGCCCACCCACCGTCCTTGAGGCAGGCTCGGACGGCGTTGATGAAGCGCGTGGCCATGAAACGGTCGAGGTCGCCCTCGGGGTGCGGGGCCTCGAATGCGTGGTGCAGCAGCCGGCCCCTACGGAACGAGGTCGTGAATCCAAGTACATAGGGGCCGTTGGTGAAGACCTCGGGTCACGACGGATCGTGAGCTGTGACCCGCTGCTGCCTGCCGAGTCTCCGGCGAGATGAGTGCGCCCGCGATGGACCAGGCCGACGATGACGGTCAAGTCACCGCCTCCAGGGACTTGTTGGGTCCTTGTCGTCCTGCATGAACCCGTTCTGCCCCCTGCCCGGGCGGAGCCACCACTTCCACGAGGAGACCTGAAGGAGCGTTGATGAGGGCGCGACGGCCACGGGTGCCGTCGCATCGGTGGTGCGTGGAGCCGCCGTCGGTCGACCCGACCCGACGTGAGACCGATTGTCCCGGCCGATCTCCTGACCCTCACCATCGCCGTGGGAGGTCGACGAGCCGGCGGACACGCCCGTCTGATCATGCCGCTCCAGATCCGGCTGTCGACGCCCCCGAGATGGTCCACGGGCAGCGCCCGGGGCGAGCCGTGCCTCGCCCCGGGCGCCCGCCAACCCCCTTGCCCTGGGCGTGGCCCCCACCTAGCCTGATTTTGTGCCGCAAATAAACAAACCCCGAACGCACAACGCCGTGCCGGGCACCCCCACCGACCTCACCCGGCTCCGGATCACCCTCACCGCGTTCTTCGCCCTCGACGGCTTCATCTTCGCCTGCTGGGTCGTCCGCATCCCCGCCATCAAGCACCAGACCGGCGCCTCCGCCAGCACCCTCGGACTCGCCCTCCTCGGCGTCTCCGCCGGCGCCGTCATCACCATGATGCTCACCGGCCGCCTCTGCCACCGCTACGGCAACCACCAAGTCACCGTCGTCTGCGCCGTGTTGCTGTCCCTCAGCATCTCCCTCCCCCCACTCACCCACTCACCCCTCACCCTCGGCCTCGTCCTGCTGATCTTCGGCGCGGCCTACGGCGGGATCAACGTCGCGTTCAACAGCGCGGCGGTCGACCTGGTCAGGGCCATGCGGCGGCCCATCATGCCCAGCTTCCACGCCGCGTTCAGCCTCGGCGGCATGGTCGGCGCCGGGCTGGGCGGACTGGTCGCCGGGTTCCTGACCCCGACCCAGCACCTGTTCGGCCTCACCGTGATCGGCCTGCTCGTCACCGCCGTGGTCGGCCGCGAACTGCTGCGTCTCCAGCCGCCGGCACCACCCCAGGACTCACCGAACGAGGTGACACCGCCCCGCCGTCTCACCCCCCGCACCCGCGGCCTCGTCTTCACCTTCGGCCTGATCGCCCTGTGCACGGCCTTCGGCGAAGGCGCCTTGGCCGACTGGAGCGCTCTGCACCTGGAGCAGGACCTAGACGCCACCGCCGGCGCCGCCGCGATCGGCTACTCCTGCTTCGCGCTCGCCATGACCGCCGGCCGGCTCACCGGCACCCGGCTGCTCGAACGTCTGGGCCGCACCCGCACCCTCGTCTCCGGCGGCACGGTCGCCGCCCTCGGCATGCTGCTCGGTGCTCTCGCACCCACCCTGTGGGCGGCCGTCCTCGGCTTCGTGATCACCGGGCTCGGCCTCGCCAACCTCTTCCCCGTCGCCGTCGAGCGCGCCGGCAGCCTCGCCGGCCCGGACGGCGTCGCGATCGCCTCCACCCTCGGCTACGGCGGCATGCTCCTGGGCCCGCCCGCCATCGGCTTCATGGCGGACTGGTACTCCCTCCCCGCCGCCCTCACCAGCGTGGCCGCCCTGGCCGCCGTAGCGGCCGTCATCGGATTCCTCACCCGGCACGCGGCAGAGAACTGACGCACGGCTGAGGGCCGACGCGCTGACGCACCGATGCTTGGCGCAGGGCTGATTCCACGTCACCAGCCGCAGCGAACAAGCCAACGAGCGGTCCGAGAAACGCAGTTGATGCCGACGTGGCGCATGAGTCGAGCCACGGGGGAATAACGTGGGTGTCCACGGCCGATCTTCGACGGTTCCGTGGTTCTCACCGCCGTACGCACAGGAGCTTCCATGACCGAAGCGGCAGACAACTCCGAGCAGGATCCGCTCGCCAGGTTCGACACCACCGTGCCGCAGTCGGCGCGGATCTGGAACTACTGGCTGGGAGGCAAGGACAACTACGAAGTGGACCGTGTCGCCGGTGACGCGTTCCGCGAGATCTTCCCCGGGATAGAGACCGGAGCCAGGGCCGCCCGGTACTTCCTCGCCCGCGCCGTCCGGCATCTGGCCGCCGAGGAGGGCATCCGGCAGTTCCTGGACATCGGCACCGGACTGCCCAGCGTGGACAACACCCATGAGATAGCCCAGCGGGTGGTCCCCGAGTGCCGCATCGTCTACGTCGACAACGACCCGCTGGTGCTGGCCCACGCCCGCGCGCTGCTCACCAGCTCCCCGGAAGGCGTCACCAACTACGTCGACGCCGACCTGCGCGACCCGGCCACCATCGTGCGGGAGGCCGGCAAGACGCTCGACTTCGACAAGCCCGTCGCCCTCATGCTGATGGGCATCCTGGGCCACATCGAGGACTACGACGAGGCGCGCTCGATCGTACGGCGCCTGGTGGAGGCCCTGCCCTCCGGCAGCTACCTCGTGCACTACGACAGCACCGACACCAGCGAGGCCTACGTCGACGCCATCCGCCAGTACAACGAGGGCGGTTCGATCCCGTACATCCTGCGCAGCCCCGAGCAGATCGCGGGCTTCTTCGAGGGGCTGGAGCTGATCGAACCGGGCGTCGCGTCCTGCTCCCGCTGGCGTCCCGACGACAGCGCCTGGGGCCTCCCCGCGGAGGTGCACCAGTACGGCGGTGTCGCCCTCAAGCGCTAGCGCCTGTCCGGCAGTTCACGTTTCCTGAAGGATGCGATGCAGGATCGTCGGAGTCTCCTCCGGCGATTCCGCCTCCACCACCAGGCGGTTCATGACGTCCCAGTAGCACTCGATCTCGGTCGGCCGGTCGGGGTAGAGGGCGGTGACCCGCTGTTCGAGGTAGACCATGTCGGGCAGCCGGCCGCCGGGCAGCCGCAGGATGGTCACCGGTCCGGCCTCCCCCGCGTGCCCGCCCGCGAGGAACGGCATCACCTGGACGGTGACCTGCGGCAGCCGGCAGATCTCGATGAGATGCCTCAACTGGCCCCGCATCGTGCTGATTCCACCCACCGGTCGACGCAGCGCCGCCTCGTCGATCACGGCCCAGAGCTGTGCCGCCGGCCGCCGGCGCAGAATCCGCTGCCGGGTCATCCGCAGCTTGACCCGCCGGTCGAGTTCCGCGCCACCGGCGCCCGCGTGGGCGAGCCTGAGGGAGGCGCGCGCGTAGTCGGGGGTCTGCAGCAGGTGGGGAACGCGCTGGACCTCGAAACAGCGGACGAGACTCGCCGCCTGTTCGGCCCCGAGGTAGGCCCGCGCCCAGGTGGGCACCACATCATTGAAGTGCTGCCACCAGGCAGGGGAGTTGGCCTCCTCGGCCAGGGCCAGCAGGGTGGCGCGCCCGGCCTCGTCCGTGACGCCGTAGAGCGTGAGCAGGTCGGCCACGTCACGCGGCTTGAAGCGGTGGCGGCCGGCCTCCAGTCGGCTGATCTTGGACCGGGAGGCGCGGATGGCGTCGCCCGCGGCCGACCGGGAGATGCGCCGCTCGTCGCGCAGTGCGCGCAACCGCGCGCCCAGCACCAGCCGTGGCACCACGGGTCCGGCCGACAGCCCGTCCAGCGGCGTGGTTAAGACCTCGTCGAAACCCATGTCGGAACCCATGCGCAACTCCCTGCGGTGAACGACCCTTGCACGCCCGCTACTTGCCCCATCGCGAACGCTGAAGCCAGTCATCCTAGAGGGCCGAGGGGCGCACGATCTTCACGTTGCGGGAATGATCTATACCTTTACGGCCAGGCCGACACGCAGGCATTTCCTATACGATTTCACTCACAGCCGGGCCACACGAGAGGCACGGACAGGAGCCCTGAGAGTCACAAACTCCCTACCCAGCACACCTGTTCGTGCCGCAAGTCTTGACGGGCGCAGGTTCCTCCCCCCACGATCGCCGCATCGATTTCCTATCTGATTCCTATCTGAATCCGCAGGGGTGGGTCATGCGCTTCCCAACCAGATCTGTCCTGCCCGGAGTTGTCGCCGTCGCGCTGCTGGCGACGGGGACAGCGGCCTGTACCTACAAGAACTCCGATGCGCAGTCCGGCAGTCAGGCCGCGCCGGCCGCTCGGACCGGCGCCGGCGCCGACCTCGTGGACGGCTCCAAGACCAAGGTCGCCCTCGTGCCCGGCGGCGCCCACCCGTACTTTCAGCCCTGGAAGACAGCGGGCGCCGCAGCGAAGAAGACGTACGGCCTCGGAGCCGTCGCCTTCGACGAGACGGCGGAGTGGGACCAGCAGAAGCAGAACAACCTGCTGTCCACGCTCGCGGCCCGCGGCTACAACGCGTTCGGGGTGTTCGGCGTCTCCCCCACCGACATCAACTCGACCTTCGCGGACCTCAAGTCCCAGGGTTTCCCGGTGGCTTCACTGGGGTCCTGCCCGGCGGGTGACAAGGACGACGCCGACTTCTGTCTCTCCACCGACGTCCAACTCGCCGCCTACAAAGCCGCGAAGGCGGCGATCGCGGCCATGGGCGGCAAGGGCACCCTGGTCCACCTCACCGGCAACAACGTCGACGCCAATACCCAGTTGAGGATCAAGGGCGTCACCCAGGCCGTGAAGGAGTCGGGCGGCAAGGTCAAGCTCCTGCAGACCATCACCGACATCGACACGGACCTGCAGACCGCGCAGAAGGCGGTGTCCGACCTGATGGCCGCAAAGGGCAGTCAGATCACGGGCATTGTCGCCACCGCCTACAACCCGGCCGTCGCCGCGGCCGACGTCGTCAAGTCGTCCGGGTCCAAGGCGAAGGTCATCGCGATCGACGACGACGCCAAGATCCTCAGCGGCATCAAGCAGGGCACGGTCACCGCCACCGTGGTCCAGAACCCGGTCGGCCAGGCCGAGATCGGGACCTGGGCGCTGGCGCTGCTCCAGACGAAGCAGTGCACGGTGCGCTCTCCCGGCGTGGAGGTGGACTCGGGTTCGTTCGTCGTCACCAAGGCGAATGTCGCCGGGTACGACAAGGCGCGGCAGACGAAGACCGCCGAACTGAAGAAGCAGTTCGCCGACAAGATCCTCACCTGCGGCTGACGACCGACCACCGCTGACGGCCAAGCACCGCTGATGGCCAACTCCCCCGACAGAAACCGGAATTGCTGAATGAGCAGCAGCATCATCACGGCCGCGACCGCGCGGCTGGTCGACATCGCCGTCGAGCAGGACCGTACCGACGCGGTGCAGTCGTTCGTCAAACAGGAGACGGTCCTGGTCGGCCTGGAGACGGCCGACGGCCTCGCGGGCACCGGCTACTCCTACACGATCGGCACCGGCGGCAGCTCCGTACTCGCCCTGCTGCGCGACCACTTGCTGCCCGCGCTCGTCGGGCAGGACGCCCGCAACGTCGAGGGGCTCTGGCAACGGCTGTTCGCGCTGACCCGTTCCACCACCACCGGTGCCATCACCTCACTCGCCCTCGCCGCCGTCGACACCGCCCTGTGGGACGTGCGCTGCAAGCGGGCGGGCGAACCCCTGTGGCGGCTGGCCGGCGGTCACCGTCAGGAGGTGCCGGTCTACGACACCGAGGGCGGCTGGCTCCATCTGAGCGCCGAGGAACTGGTCAAAAGCGCCTTGCGCGCCCAGGAGTTGGGGTGGGCGGGCGTCAAGATCAAGGTGGGCCGGCCGCATCCCGCCGAGGACGCGGAACGCCTGCGCGCGGTACGCGAGGCAGTCGGACCTTCCCTGCACATCATGACCGACGCCAACCAGTCCCAGACGGCGTCCTCCGTTCTCCGGCTCGCGGCGGCGCTGGAGCCGTACGACCCGTACTGGCTGGAGGAGCCGCTGCCCGCGGACGACATCAGCGGGCACGCGCGGCTCGCGGCGGCGACCCGCATCCCCGTCGCCGTCGGCGAGTCCATGTACTCGCTCATGCAGTTCCGCTCCTACCTGGAGGCCGGTGCCGCGTCCGTCGTGCAGGTCGACGCCGCGCGGATCGGTGGCATCACGCCGTGGCTGAAGGTCGCGCATCTGGCGGAGAGTCACAACGTCTCGGTCTGCCCGCACTTCCTGATGGAGCTGCACGTGAGCCTCGCCGCCGCCGTGCCGAACGGCCAATACGTCGAGTACATACCGCAGTTGAGGGCGGTGACCCGCACCGAACTGACCATCCGCGACGGGCAGGCCGTGGCCCCGGACTCGCCGGGCATCGGCATCGACTGGGACCCGGACGCGCTGGACGACCGGAGGGTGGCATGACGACCTCGATCAGTCCGCCGGACACCGTCCCGGAGGAGAAGGCGGCCACGCACCGCATGCCGTTCTGGGTCAACCAGCGACTCGGTCTCCTGGTCCTCGTCATCGCGCTCAGCGTCCTGTTCGGCGTGCTCCGACCGGCCTTCCTGGACCAGCAGTTGGTGCTCTTCCCGCTCCTGCGCGACATCGCCACACTCACCGTGGTCGCACTCGCGCAGATGGTCGTCCTGTCCGTGGGCCACATGAACCTCGCGGTCGGCCGCATGGCCGCCTTCGGCGCCATGTTCGCGGGCCTCGGCTACGACCGTCTCGGCGTCCCCATGCAGGTCGGGCTGCTGATGTGCCTGGCCGCCGGGGCGGCGATCGGCGCGGTCACCGGCTGGCTCATCGCCCGTACCGGAGTGAGCTCCTTCGTCGTCACCCTGGCCATGGACTTCGCCCTCCTGGGCCTGGTCTCCCTCATGTACTCGTCCCTCACCGACGACGCCGCCTTCACCACCCACCCCGCCGGCATCGACGCCCTGCGCTCCTACTCCCTCGCCGACATCTGCGCGGGCCCCATCTGCGGATCCCCCGCTGTCCCGCAGATAGCCCAGTTCACCGTCCTCGCGATGCTCGCCCTCGGTTTCCTCTACGGCTGTACGCGCATCGGCCGTGAACTGCTGCTCACCGGCGCCAATCCGGCCGCCGCCGAGCTGTCCGGCATTCCCACCGGACGCCGGGTCCTGCTCGCGCACACGCTGTCGGGGCTGCTCGCGGCGCTCGCCGGGTTCATGGCGGCGGCCGGCACGGGTACGTTCCGCGCCTCCATCGGCGACGACTTCATGCTGCCGTCCTTCCTGGGCGCGGTACTTGGCGGCACCCTGCTCACCGGCGGAGTGGTCTCCGTGCTGGGCACGCTGCTCGGCACCGCGCTGGTCGGTGTGATCCGCAAGGGCCTCGACCTGCTCGGCGTAGGTCTGGAGAGCCTGAACATCTATCTCGGCTGTGTCCTCCTGCTGGCCCTGTCGGCCGACCGGATCCGCACCGTGGTGTCCTATCGCAAGGTGGTGCGTTCGACATGAACCGCTTGAACGTGACGCTGGGTCAAGGGAGTTGGGGCGGCTCGGCGCTGCGCCGGTTCTCCCGTTCCACGGCGGCGATGCTGCTGTGCGTGGTCGTGGTGGGGTACGTGGCGCTGGGCATCGCTTCGTCGGGCTCATTCTTCGAGGGCCCCTCGGTGCGGGTCTTCCTCCAGTACCTGGCCACTCCCATTCTCATCGGGCTGGCCCAGATGGTGGCGCTGTGCGTCGGTCAACTCAACCTCGCCGTAGGCGCGTTGGGCGGCTTCACGGCATGCCTGATGGGCGTCCTCATGGCCGACCACGGTGTGCCCGCCGGAGTCGCCGTGATCGTGGGCCTGTTGACGGCGACGGCCATCGGGCTTGCGACCGGTGTCGCCATCGTGGGCACCCAGATCAACGGGTTCATCGTCACCCTCGCGACGATGACGATCCTCCTGGGCGCGCAGTACCGGCTCACCGGCACCCGCACCGTCGACGGCTACTCGCGCACCCTGCGCGACTTCGGCACGGCGGCGCCCCTGAACATCCCCCTGGTCTTCGTCACCGCGCTCGTCGCGGCGGCGCTGCTGGCCGCGTTCATGTACCGCACGGTCGCGGGCCGGCGGCTCCTCGCCGCGGGCGGCAACCCCCTCGCGGCCCGGCTCTCCGGCATCTCCACCGACCGGCAGATCGTCGCCGCCCACACCCTGTCCGGGCTGCTGATCGGCGTGGCCGCCGTGACCGCCACGGCCTCGCTGCCCGGCGTCAACCGCAGCGTCGGCGGCGACTGGCTGCTGCCGAGCTTCGCCGCGCCGATCATCGGGGGCGTGGCCCTCACCGGCGGTTCAATCGCCGTGCTGGGCACGGTACTTGCGGCTTTCGTGACCAGGCTGATCGACGCTGCCCGCGCCCAGTTCTCGCTGGACCCGAGCTGGGTGAACCTCCTCATCGGTCTGGTCGTGCTCGGTACGGTCGCCGGTGGCCGGCTGCACCAGACGCGCCTGGAGAAGTCCGCGACGACCGACGGCGCCGTCCTGCCGCAGACCGGAGGTGCCCAGTGAGCGGCACGGTTCTTCTCGAATGCGAGGACCTGGTCAAGGTCTTCCCCGGTGTCCGGGCGCTGGACGGCGTGGGGCTACGGCTCACTGCCGGAAGCGTGCACGCGCTCCTCGGTGAGAACGGCGCCGGCAAGTCGACCCTCATCAAGGTCCTCACCGGCGTGCACTCCCCCGACGGCGGCAGGCTCACCTGGAACGGCCAACAGGTCCATCTGCGCTCGCCGTTGGAGGCGACCCGCACCGGTATCGGTGTCGTCCACCAGGAACGCAATCTGATCCCGGGCTTCTCGGTGGCGGAGAACATCACCCTGCAGAACCCGCCCTCCCACCGTGGCCTGGTCGACCGCGAGGCGATGACCGCACCGGCCGTCGCCTGTCTCGCGGAACTCGGCGTCGACCTCGACCCGCAGCGGCCGGTGCGTGAACTGTCCGTGGCTCAACAGCAGTTGGTGGAGATAGCCAAGGCCCTCTACACCGAGAGCCGGGTCCTCCTGCTCGACGAACCGACCGCGTCCCTCTCCCCGCAGGAGACCGAGCGCCTCTTCGAGGTGATCCGGCGACTGGCCGCCCGAGGCGCCTGTGTCGTCTTCGTCAGCCACAAGCTGGAGGAGGTCTTCGAGGTCTGCGACACCGTCACCGTGCTGCGCGACGGCAAGTCGGTCCTGGAGTCCTCGCCCCTGGCCGACCACACCCACGACGACATCGTGGGCCTCATGGTGGGCCGCGCCCACGCGGCGACGGAGATGCGCCCGCGCACGGTCGACCACACCGCCACCCCAACTCTCGTACTGGACAAGGTCTCCACGGCCGGCGGACACCGTGACATCAGCCTGGAGGTCCGGCCCGGCGAGATCGTCGGCCTGTACGGACTGGTCGGCGCCGGGCGCAGCGAACTGGTCAAGGCGGTGCTCGGCCTGGACCGCATCACCGGCGGCGAGGTCCGCGTCCACGGCAGCCCGGTCCGCATCACCTCACCCCGCCAGGCCCTGCACGAGTTCGGCATCGGGTACGTCACCGAGAACCGCAAGGAGGAGGGCGTCTTCCTCGAGCAGCCCATCATCCGCAACATCACGGTGACGGTGTGGAAGCGGCTCGCCAAGGCCCTCGGGTTCGTCTCGGCGCGCGAGGAACGGGACGTCGCGCAGGACCTCGTCGACCGGCTCGGCATCCGGGTCACGGGGCTCGGGCAGAACGCGGGTGAGCTCTCGGGCGGGAACCAGCAGAAGGTCAGCCTCGCCAAGTGGCTTGCCGCGGACACCAAGTTGCTGGTCATCGACGAGCCGACGGTCGGCGTGGACGTCCGCACCAAGCGCGCCTTCCACGAGCTCATCTGGGACCTGGCCCGCGACGGCCTGCCCATCCTCCTCATCAGCAGCGACCTCGCCGAGATGGTCACCCTCGCCGACCGCATCGTCGTCATGACGGACCACCGCATCCGCGGCGAACTCGACAACGACCGCGACTACGACCGCATGAGCGGCCGGGTGATCCGCCTGATCCACGACCGCGACGCGGTGCGCTCGTGAGGCGCGTGGCCCAGGTCATCGCCGTACACCCGGAAAGGCTGGACGAATACCGGGAGTTGCACCGCGGGGTGCCGGAGCCGGTCCTGAACCGGCTCCGGCACTGCCACATCGCCAACTACTCGATCCATCTGCTGGGCGACCGCCTGTTCAGCTATTTCGAGTACCACGGCGACGATCTCGCGGCGGACCTGGCCCTGATGACCGAGGACGAGGCCACCCAGCGGTGGTGGAAACTCACCGCCCCCTGCCAGGTGCCCGTGCCGGAGGCGGCGCCCGGCGAATGGTGGGCCACGGCGGAACAGGTGTTCCTGATGGAGTGAGCGGGGCAGGACCCCAACTCCGGCTTCTGCGGCGGCCGTTCAGGAAACAGGCCCCTCGCCGTCCTCGATCTGCCGTTCCAGGCTGCGCGTCAGGTGCTCCGTCATGGCCTCGGCCGCCCGTTCCGGGTTGCGGCGCAGGACGGCCCGTACGAGCCGCTCGTGCTCGGCGACGGTGGGCCCCCACGCGCCAACCACCTTGCTGAGCCGGAAGATGTGCAGATGCGCGTGGAGCCGTTCCACCGCGTCCGCCAGCAGCGGTCGGTGCGCGGCCTGTCCGATCGCCTCGTGGAAGCGCTGGTCGAGGGCGGCGAAGTCGCGGTACGACGCGTACCGTTCGTTCGGGCTCGGGTGGGCCTGCATCTCCTCGACGATCCGCTCAAGTCCGTCGAGTTGCGCTTCGGTCGCGTTGACGGAGGCCAGCGCGGCTGCCTTCGGCTCCAACAGCAGCCGCATTTCGAAGAGTTCGCCGAGACCCTGACTGGTGAGCAGCTGCGTGGCCCGGTATCCGGAGAGCGCCCGCTTCACCACCAGACCGTCGGACTCCAGTCGAGCGAGCGCTTCCCGTACGGGAGTTGGCGAGACCTTGAGGGTGCGGGCGAGCGCTTCGATGCCGACGCGGGCGCCGGGGGCGATCTCGTGGTCCATGACCATCGCCTTGATGCGCTCGTACACGCTGTCCGACAGCGCCTGCCGGACGGGCGGCGCACTCCGCTCGTCACCCTCGCCCTCGTCCGGAACCCCGGCCGCGGAAGGACTGTGCGGCGGCATCCCGACTCCCTCTCAAGGCACTTGGCGTTCCCGACAGTTTACCCAGGTAGACGGGTTGAGAGAGGGGTGCCCGCAGAACATCGCCGACTGGTTCGGCCCATCACCCCGCCTCCGCCGCGACCGTCGCCGCTCCCCCGCTCTTCTCGGTCAGGTCGAGGCTGCTGCGCAGGCTGACCGGCTTCAGCAGGATCACGGCGATCACGGCGAGGACGGCCGCCCCGGCCGAGAGGAGGAAGATCTGGGCGGTAGCGTCGCCGTACGCGACACGGATGATCTCCTGTACGGCGGCGGGCTGCGCGGAGACGTCAGAGGCGGAGCCCGTGGTGCGCAGTCCCGCCGAGACGAGTCCGTGTGCGATCTGGTCCTGGATGTGCCGGGCCAGTACGGCGCCGAGGACGGAGACGCCGATCGTGCCGCCGAGGGAGCGGAAGAACGACACCGTGGAGCTGGCCGCGCCGATGTCCTTCAGTGGCACGGTGTTCTGCACGACGAGCACCAGGTTCTGCAACGTCATGCCGACGCCCATCCCGACGCACAGCATCGCCATGCCCAGCAGGAGCATGGGCGTCTTCGAGTCGATGGTGCCGAGTACGGCGAACCCGACCGTGAGCAGGACGGCGCCGGTGATGATGAACGGCTTGATCTTCCCGGTCCGGCTGATCAGCCGCCCCGCGACCGTGGAAGCGACGAGGATGCCGGCCATCATCGGAATCGTCAGCAGGCCCGCCTCGGTCGGACTGTGCCCACGGCTGAGCTGGAAGTACTGAGCTTTTTCCAACCTCACGCTGATGCGTGGTGAAGGACGAGGACGGCCTTCACCACGCATCAGCGTGAGGTTGGAAACCGCTCCCTACGTTGTTCTGCGGGACGCGGTGAGCCCTTCGTATGGTTGACCCGCCCAGGGGTGCCGGGTGTGGTTGAAAAAGCTCTGCCGCTTGTGGCTCTCAGTGATTGGCCGCCGGGTACCCCACGACGACTCGGCTGCCAATTAGGAATCGCGAATGATCGCTCCGTAGGGAATCGACAGCGAGGTCGTCCGTTGGGAGGCATCAGCACCACACCGCACGGAGGCACCGCATGGCCACGACCTGGGCCGGCATCGACGCAGGCAAGACCCACCACCACTGCGTCGCGATCGACGAGAGCGGCCACCGGCTGCTGTCCCGACGCGTCGCCAACGACGAACCCGAACTGCTCGAACTCCTCACCGACGTACTGGCCTTGGGCGACGAAGTGGTCTGGGGCATCGACATGGCAGACGGCGGAGCCGCCCTGACCATCACGATCCTCCTCAACCACGACCAGCCGGTGCACTACATCTCCGGCCGGGCCATCCACCGCGCCTCAGAGAGCTACCGCGGCGAAGGAAAAACCGATGCCAAGGACGCTGCGGTCATCGCCGATCAGGTCCGCATCCGACGGGACCTGCACCCGTTGCGCACTGGCGACGAGACAGTCACCGACCTCAAGATTCTCACCGGCCGTCGCATCGATCTGGTCACCGACCGCACCCGAACCGTCAACCGGCTCCGGTCTCGACTCACCGGCTTCTTCCCCGGCCTGGAGCGGCCAGTACGGCGTGGGGGCAGCGCGGGGCGCGGGTCAACAGCGTCAGCCCCGGCGTCATCTCCACGGCCATGGGCCAGGCCGAACTCGCCGGTCCGGACGGCGAGTTCATGCGCCAACTGATCGGCATGTCCGGGACCGGGCGAGTCGGCACCCCCGGCGACATCGCCGGCGCCACGGCCTTCCTGCTGGGACCGGAGGCGACCTTCATCACCGGTACCGACCTGACCGTCGACGGCGGCGTCGTCGCCGCGGCCCGCACGCTCGCACCCTGAACCGAACGAGGAACTGGGCATGATGACGGCCACGGCTACGGCCACGAGGGAACGGGGCGCGGCGGCCCCGGCGCGGCTGAGCCGCAAGAAGACCAACGCCGTGTTCGGCGCGGTGCTGCTCGGCATGCTGATGGCCGCGCTGGACCAGACGATCGTGGGCACGGCGCTGCCGACCATCGTGGGCGACCTCGGCGGCGCGGGCCACCTGTCCTGGGTGGTCACGTCCTATCTGCTCGCCGAGACCGTCATGACCGTGGTCGTCGGCAAGTTCGGCGACCTGTTCGGCCGCAAGCCGATGTTCCAGCTGTCCGTGGTCGTCTTCGGCGCCGGCTCGTTCTTCTGCGGGTTCGCCGACAGCATGACCGCGCTCGTTCTGTGGCGCGCGGTGCAAGGGCTCGGCGCCGGCGGGCTGATGGTCACCTCGACCGCGCTGATCGCCGACATCGTGCCGCTGCGCGAACGGGGCAAGTACCAGGGCATCCTCGGCTCCGTCTTCGGCGTGGTGACCGTCGCCGGCCCGATGCTCGGCGGCCTGTTCGTCGACCACCTGTCCTGGCGCTGGTCGTTCTACGTCAACATCCCGCTGGTCGTCGTCGTGCTCGCCGTGGCCGCGTCCGCGATGCCGAGCGCCCACGCCGCGCTCAAGCCCGTGGTCGACTACCTGGGCATCCTGCTGATCGGCCTCGCCTCAACGGGCCTGATCCTGGTGACCAGTTGGGGCGGGACGCAGTACGCCTGGGGCTCGCCGACGATCATCGGGATGGCCGTCGGGTCGGTCGTGCTCCTCGGGCTGTTCGTGCTGGTGGAGCTGCGCGCGAAGGAACCGATGCTGCCGATGCGGCTGTTCCGCAACCCGGTCTTCACCATCGGCGGGCTGCTGAGCTTCGTCGTCGGCTTCGCCATGCTCGGCGCGCTGTCCTATCTGCCGACCTATATGCAGTACGTGCGGGGTGCGACGGCGACGTCCTCGGGCATCCGGCTGCTGCCGATGGTGCTCACCCCGCTGATCGCGTCGATCGTGTCCGGCAGCCTCGTCGGCAGGACCGGGCGCTACAAGATCTTCCCGGTCCTCGGCGCCGTGCTCATCACCCTCGGGCTGTTCCTGCTCTCCCGCCTCGACGCCGACACCGGCTTCTGGGAGGCGTCGCTCTACATGGCCGTGCTGGGCCTCGGCATCGGGCTCGGCATGCAGGTGCTCGTCATCGCCGTGCAGTCCACGGTGGGCTACTCCGACCTGGGGGTGGCGACCTCGGGGGTGAGCTTCTTCCGGTCGATCGGCAGCGCCTTCGGAGCCGCGATCTTCGGGACCGTCTACACCGGCCGGCTGTCGACCAACCTGGGGCACGCGCTGGCCGCGCATCCGCTGCCTGCGGGGACCGACCCCCGGGCCGCGGAGGTTCCGGCGCTGCTGCACAGGCTTCCGGCCTCGGTGTCCCGGGGTGTGATCGACGCCTACAGCGATTCGCTGCAGACGGTGTTCCTCGCCGCCGCGCCCGTGGGCCTGGTCGCGCTGGTGCTCGCGTTGTTCCTCAAGGAGGTCCCGCTGCGCGACACGTCGAAGGCGGGCGCGGCGGACATCGGTGACGGCTTCGGCAGGCCCGAGGCGCGTGATCAGGACCGTGAGCTGGAACGCGCCGTCGCGAAGCTCTTCTTCCGTGAACGCAAGAAGGCCGCGCCCGGCATCGTCGCGAGATCCGGGACGGAACTGGATCCCGGCGGCCTGTGGTGCCTGGTCCAGGTGTACCTCCAGGAACGGCGCGATGAGCCACCGACCCTGACGGCGATCGGCGAACGGTTCTCCGTACCGGCCCAGGTGCTCGAACCGGCGTTCACGCACCTGGAGCGAACCGGACACCTGCGGCACGCGAGCGGCCAGTGGACGCTCACCGCCGGCGGCCGGACGGAGTTCGAGAAGCTCGCCACGGCGTGGAAGGACTGGCTGGCCGAACGGCTCGACGACTGGGGCAGCGGCCCCGAGCTGGACGCCGCGATCGGCCGGGTGGCCGGACGCCTGCTCGACCAGGGCGTCGACGACCCGACACGCGCACAGCACGCGCTGACCTGACGACACCCACCACGTCTCCACCCTGAGCCGGGCGGAGCACAGTCCCAAGTCCCAAGCCCCCTGCGGTCGGTCGCGCAGTCGACCGACCGGAGACCCGCAACCCCGACACAGGAGATCGACATGCCCATCAACCGCACCGCGATGATCGACTACATCGATGCCCGTATCGCGAAGACCGACGACCCGAAACACCTCGCACTGCTCAACATGCTGCGCGCGCACATGATGGGCGAGGTCAACGAGGACGTGGACGCGCTCCTCGCGACGATCTCCCCGGTGCGTCAGCAGTACCGCAGCTGGGGTTCCCCGGAGGACATGCAGCCGGCTTCGCGAGAAGCGATCCGGGCGTTCTACCTCGAGCGACAGGCCCTGGGCCAGCTGTACTTCCAGTTCGACATCGACCGGCTCACGGTCGCCGACGACATCATCGTCACCGACGGGGTGATGACCTCGCTCTTCCCCGGCACGACGGTGGTGGGAATGGGCCTGCGGACCCCGCGGCCCGAGGCCGTCCACGAGGTGACGATCCGGACGATCATCTCCTGGCCGTTCGACGAGGCCGGTCTGATCGTCGGCGAGGAGAGCTACTCCGTGGTCACCGGCGCGCGCCCGCTGGCCGACGAGGAGATCCCCGCGGACTATCCCGCCGGACTGGTGGGCTGACATGCGCGCCCTGGATCCCGCGGACATGCTCGGTGTCGCCGCGGCACGGCACGGCGACCGCATCGCGCTCGTCTGCCGGGGCCGGACCCTGACCTACGCCGCGCTCGACGCCACCGCGGGCCAGGTCGCGGCCGGTCTGACCGGGCAGGGCATCCGGCCCGGCGAGCGGGTGACCCTGTTCTCGGAGAACCGTTGGGAGTGGGTCGCCGCTCACCACGGCATCCTGCGGGCCGGCTGCGTGGTCAACCCGGTCAACGCGATGCTCACCGCACCCGAGTTGGCGGCCATCGTCGAGGACTGCGGCTCGGCGGCGCTCCTCGCCTCGGGACCCTGCACCGAGCGGATCGGCTCCACACTGCCGGACGCCGTCCGGCTCCGGGTGACCTTCGACGACTCCCCGGCAGCGGTCGTACGGTTCGCCGATCTGCTCGGCGACGGCCCGGCAGGCTGGGACTCCGCTTCCGCCCGGCCCCGGGACCTGTGCGGCATCTCCTACACCTCGGGCACGACCGGCCGTCCGAAGGGCGCCATGCAGGCCCGCGAGGCGCTCCTGCTGAACTGGGCCTACACCGCCGCGATGCACGGCCGGTCCGCCGCGGACGTCGTACTGACCGCACTGCCCCTGCCGCACGTCTACGGCAACTGCGCGGTCAACTCCGCTCTGCTGGCCGGAGCGACGGTCGTCCTTGAGCCGCGCTTCGACGCCACGCGCATGCTGGGACTGGTGGCCGAGCACGGCGTCACCATGATCGAGGGCGTGCCGGCCATGTACGCGATGCTGCTGGACGCCCTCGCCACGACGGTCGCCGACTTCACGACGCTGACCCGCTGCACGGTCGGCGGCCAGACCATCTCCGACGCGGTCGTGGACGCATGGGAGAAGGCGACCGGCGCACCCCTGCTGGAGCTGTGGGGAATGACGGAACTCTCCGGCCTGGCGACGACGCACGCCGCGTACGCTCCGCCGGCCAGGGGCTCCATCGGGGTGGCCTTCCCCGGGACGGAGGTCCGGGTGGCCTCCCTCGACCAGGTCACCGCGGACGCGCCCGAGGGCGAGGACGGCGAGCTGATGGTCCGCGGTCCGCTGGTCACCCTCGGGTACCACGGCAACGAGACGGCGACCCGCGAGACCATCGAACCGGACGGCTGGCTGCACACCGGCGACATCGCGCACCGGCACGGCGCGCACTTCTACATCGTCGACCGGCTCAAGGACATGATCCTCACCGGCGGGTACAACATCTATCCGGCCGAGATCGAACGGGTCCTCGCCGGGCATCCGGACGTCGCCCTGGTCGGAGTGGGCCGGGTGTCCGACCCCAGACTCGGCGAGGTCGCACACGCCTACGTCGTGCCGGCGCAGGGCCGGACTCCGGATCCGGAGTCCGGCCTCGCGTTCGCCCGCACCCAGCTGGCCCCGTACAAGATCCCGAAGGCGGTCCATGTCGTAGCGGCCCTGCCCACCACGTCGAGCGGCAAGATCAGACGCCGTGACCTCGCACCGCCGGCCGGCACACCGGGGACCCCGATGGCGTGACCACGCGACCCCCGTCGAACCCGGGAGCGGACAGGGCGTTCCGGCCTGCCCGGGTACCCTTCCGGGGTGACGCAGCGCCCGGTGCCGGACGAACGGCGGCCCCCCAACCAGGGGCCGAAGGCTGCCGCCCGCAACCGTGCCGCTCTGGTCGCCGCCGCCCGGGAGGTCTACGCGGAACACGGCCTGGACGCCCCGTTGTTCGCGATCGCGCGTCGGGCCGGGGTGGGGCAGGGAGTTCTGTACCGGCACTTTCCCGACCGGGCCGCCCTGTCCGCCGCGGTGCTGGAGGAGAACGTGTGCCAGGTGGAAGAGGCGGCCGCCGCGGACGGCGCCCGTCTCGCCGGTGTGCTGGGAGTACTGACCTGGCACATGGCGGAATCGGCGGCCTTCATCGGCCTCATGCACGCCGACGGGACAAGCAACGGCTCCGAGACCCGCCCGTACGCGTTGGCGCTGTCGGAGCGGGTCGAGCGGGCGCTGCGCGGGCACCTGCCGGCCGGTCATCGGCTGGAGACGGCGGACGACCTGATGCTCGCGGTCGCCATGGTCTCCGGTGCCGCCACCGGCCCCGGCCACGAGGAACGGGAACGCCGTGTGCTGGCGGCCTGGCGGCTGCTCGGTGTCGAGGTGGGACCGGTGCGGCCCTACGAGGGGTGAGCGCGGCGGGGTGGCATCAGCCGCCGTTGGACTGCCGGACGCCCGCCGCCAACGCGTCGAACGTGTAGAGGTAGCCTCCGGCGGGCCCGCTGACGGTCATGTAGGCCTTGGTGCCGCCGGGCGTGATCGCCACGTTCGTGGCCGAGTCGACTCCCGTGGCGCCGCGGGGCACCTCGACCGTCGCCAGGCGCTCACCGTACTTGTCGTACACGACCATCGCGGGTCGGCCGTACAGCGCCTGGTAGAGGTTGCCGTCCGCGTCCACCGCGATCGAGTCGGTCTGGGCGACACCGCCGTCGACGTGGATGGCGGTGTGCCGGGCGGTCACCTCTCCGGTCGCGTCGAGGCGAAGGTAGGAGATCCGGTTCTCCGTGAGCTCGCTGATCCACAGTCCGCGGTAGTCCACGTCGAACGAGATCCCGTTCGTGTCGGCCAGGCCGTCGGCCAGCACGCCGGTCTTCTTGCCGTCGCGGTCGATCCGGATCACGCGGCCTTTCGCCGCACCGCCGGACGAGTCGCCCCCCGAGTCGCTGACGTACAGGTTGCCCTCCTTGTCGAAGGCGATGTCGTCGGGGTTCATCCGCGCGCCGTCGACCTCTCCGGCAAAGAAGGTCCGCTGATCACCACCGTCCGCGGCCAGGCTCACGATCTCGCCGTGGGCGTAGTCGGTCAGATAGAGCCGTCCGTCGTACGGGCTGAACTGCGCCGAGGTGTAGGCCCCCCGGTCGTCGGTGTGGACCGAGCGCGAGGTCTTCCTCCCGACGTCGACCCGGATCACCTTCGGCTCGCCCTCGGGCGCGGTGACGTCGACGACGAGGAGGGTGCCGTCGGCGTCGAAGGTCGGGCCCTCCAGCAGGGTCGTCCCGGTCTCCGCGTGGGTCTTGGTCAGCTGCATGAGCTGCTGGGCGCGGATGGTCCTGCCCGCTCCGACGGAGCCGGCCGTGTCACCGGGGTCGCCCGTGGCCGTACCGCATCCGGTGAGGGCCAGCGTGCCGAACACGGCGAGTAAGGCAAGGGGGTGGATCGGGATTCGTCGCATGGGGCGTGCTCCAGCCATCCAACCGGACACTGTTGTCCGGTTCTTGTTACGGTAGCCGACAGCCGCTCACATCAGCACGGGTGGCCCGCAAGTCAGCCGACCGACAGGATCGGGGTCCCCCACATGACACCCCCTCAAGTACCGTCCCCCGCTGAGCTCGCCGCGCTGAGGCAGCGCTACCGCCTCGAACGAGAACGGCGCGTACGGCCCGACGGCGCCCGCCAATACCGTTCCACCGACGCCGAGTTCGGCTACTACGCCGCGGATCCCTACGTGGACGAGGTGACCGAGCGCGAGCCGCTCCGCGACACCGTCGACGTCGCCGTGATCGGTGGCGGTTTCGGTGGCATCCTCGCCGGGGCGCGGATGCGGCAGCAGGGCCTGGAGCGCGTCCGGATCGTCGAGAAGGGGGGCGACTTCGGCGGCACCTGGTACTGGAACCGGTACCCGGGCATCCACTGCGACATCGAGTCCCATGTGTATCTGCCGATGCTCGACGAGACCGGATACGTGCCGGAGTGGAAGTACGCTCCCGGCGAGGAGATCCGCCGCCATGCCGTGCGGATCGCGCGGAAGTTCCGCCTCTACTCGGACGCCCTGTTCTCCACCTCGGTCACCTCGCTGACCTGGGACGAGGAAAGCGGGACGTGGATCGTGGCCACCGATCGGGGCGACGCGTTCCGGGCCACCTATGTGGTCACCGCCACCGGCACGCTGTCGGAACCGAAGCTCCCCGGGATACCGGGTATCGAGGACTTCGAGGGCCACACCTTCCACACCTCGCGGTGGGACTACGCCTACACCGGCGGCGGCCCGGACGGCGGCATGACCGGCCTCTCCCGGAAACGGGTGGGCATCGTCGGCACCGGCGCCACGGGCGTCCAGGTCATCCCGATGCTGGCCGAGGACGCCGGACACGTCTACGTCTTCCAGCGCACCCCCTCCACCGTGGACGTGCGCGCCAACTGCCGTACCACCGCTGGAGATGTCGGTGCCGACCACGACGGCTGGGCACGCGAGCGACGCGAGAACCATCTCCGCATCGTCTCCGGCGAGATGGCCGAACAGGATCTCGTGGCGGACCGCTGGACCATGTCGGCGGGCCTCCTGGAGAAACTCCTGACGAGCTTCCGCCGTCAAGGCGACCGACAGGAATTCGAAGCCGCCTACGAGGCCGCCGACGCCGCCAAGATGAACGAACTCCGCGCCCGTGTCGAGCGGACCGTCATCGACCCGGACACGGCGGAGCAGCTCAAACCCTGGTACCGGTACGCCTGCAAGCGCCCTACCTTCTCCGACCGGTACTACCCGGCGTTCAACCGGCCCGACGTGACCCTGGTCGACACCGCGGACACCCACGGCATCGAGCGCGTCACCCCACAGGGCGTCGTGGTCGGCGACACCACGTACGAGCTCGACTGCCTGATCTTCGCCACGGGATTCTCCGTCGGAACCTCCGGCATCCACTCCGGCACACTCCCCGTCCACGGCCGGGGCGGCGCTCAACTCCTGCGTGTATGGGCGCAACAGGGTCCGCGCACGCTGCACGGCTTCACCAGCAACGGCTTCCCGAACCTGATCCGGCTGGGCACCCTGCACAACGCCGTCGGCGTCAATTTCACGCACATCCTGGACGAGCAGGCCGTTCACGCCGCCGCCCTCGTCGCCGCCGCCGAGGCGAAGGGCGCCCTCATCGAACCGTCCCGCGCGGCCGAGGACGCCTGGCTCGCCACCCTGGCCGAGGACGCCCCCGACCACGAGTGGTTCCACGCGGAGTGCACCCCCGGCTACTACAACCGCGAAGGACGCGGCCGGCCGAACGACTCACCCGCCTATCCCCACAGCCCGGTCGCCTTCCACGAACTCCTGAAGCACTGGCGGGAGAACTCGATGGACGAGATCCTCTCCGCATCGTCCGGCCCCGGCATCGAGCTATGAACCGCTCCCGGTGACAGGAGGCCTCGGAAATCCGCCGACCGCCTGCTCATAGGCGTGCGCGACGCGGAGCACCGTTGCGTCGTCGAAGCGCCTGCCGGTGATCATCAGGCCCGCCGGCAGGCCGTCGACCAGGCCGGTCGGCACGCTGCACGACGGGTGGCCGGTCACGTCGAAGGGCGCGGTGTTGCCGACCATCGACAACGCGGTGTGCAGGTAGTCGGCCAGGGAGGTGTCGGCGGGCGGGATCTCCTTGGCCGTGTACGGGACGGTGGGCATGACCAGCACGTCGTACCGGGCCAGTGCCTCGTCGTAGGCCGCGCGGACCTCGGGCAGGAGGCGGCGGGCCATGCCGTAGTACTTCCCGCCCCCGGCCTCGAAGGTGTAACGGCCGGACAGGCCGACGAGTTTGACGGTCTTGGAGAGGGTGGCGCCCCGGTCGACGCGCCCCTGCGCGTAGTGGGCGATCAGCTCCGGGTCGTAGAAGTCCTCGGCGTTCATGCCGTAGGCGTTGCCGTCGAGCATCTGATACGCGGCGCCCTCGGTCGCGATCACGTTCCACACGTGGAGGGCGTCCAGGTGCCAGGGGATCGACACCTTCTCGACGGTGAGTCCGGCCGAGGCCAGCACGTCGATCGCGGCGTGGACGGCCTCGTCGACGCCCGGGTCCGACACCGGCGTGCCGAAGCCCTCCGTGACGACACCGACGCGCAGGCCCGAGGCGGGCTCGGCGAGGGCGGCCAGATAGTCCACCGGTTCGATCGCGTCGGGCTGGCGCGGGTCGAAGCCGTCCACGCCGGCCAACACGCCCAGCATCGCGGCCGCGTCGGCGACGGTACGGGTCATCGGGCCCACGTGGTCGATGGTCCGCTCGATGGGGAAGGCGCCGGTGTAGGGCACCAGGCCATGGGTTGGCTTGTGTCCCACGATGCCGCAGAACGCGGCCGGCATCCGGATCGAGCCGCCCTGGTCCCCGCCTAGGGCGAGGTCGACCTCACCGGTCGCCACGAGCGCGGCACTGCCGCTGGACGAACCGCCCGTGTTCCGGCTCTCGTCCCACGGGTTGCGCACCGGCGCCGGGTGCGAGGTGAAACTGGCGCCCGAGAAACACAGGTCCTCGCACACCGACTTGCCCGCGATCGTCGCACCGGCGGCGAGCAACCGCCGTACGACGACGGCGTCTTGGCGCGGGACGAAGCCCTCGACGGTCCGCGAACCGTTCATCATCGGCACGCCCGCGACCGCGATGTTGTCCTTCACCGCGACCGTACGGCCGGCCAGTTGGCCTTCGGCGGACTCGGTGACCGAGGTCTTCACGTACCAGGCGCCCAGCCGGTTCTCGTCCGGAGCAGGCGAGGTCCAGGGGCGGTCCGGGGCGGTGGGAGCCGTGCGTTCGTAGAGCCGCTCGACCGCTTCCGAGGCGGCGAGGGAGCCTGCCACCGCGGGCGCGAACTCCGCCAACTCCTCGGCGGACAGGCCGAAGTGGAAGTGCTTGTCGATCTCTGCGAGGCGGGCGGCATCGGGTGCGGGGAGTGAGGACAAGGGACGACTCCTTTTCGGCTGGGCACCCATCAACCTAGAACATTGCGCCAATAGGTCAATACTTATTGACGTAACTTCGCGGTTAACCACACCGGGCCGGGTAGGGCTGGGCCGACCGGACCGGCAGGGCTACAGCGAGACCGGCCGCAGTCCGGTGCCGGTCGCCTCGGTGACGAAGAGGTCCTGGGTGACCCGGCCGCTGTCGTCCAACGTGACGGTGCCGCGCGGGAGTTGGAAGCTGCCGGGGCGCATCGCCTCGGCGATCAGCCGCGGTTCGTCCGCACCGACCCGGCGCGCGGCGGACCACCAGATGTGCGCCGCCTCGAAGACCGACTCGCTCAAAGTGGACAGCGGCGGGGCCCAGCGGCCGTACGCCTCCCGGTAGCGGTGCAGCAGTACGGCGTTGCCGGGCGACGCGAGTTGCTCGACGTAGCCGGAGACGGCGTACAGGCCGGGCGCCGCGTCGGCTCCCACGTGCTCCAGAGTGGACTCGTCCATGGCCGGTGCGAGCGTGACGCACCGCTCGCGCAGGCCCATCGCGTGGCACTGGCGCTCGAACGCGGCAGCGTCCGCGCCCACGAACGTGGACAGCACGATGTCCGCGCCCGAGGCCGTCACCGCGTCGATGACCTGGGTGAAGTCGCGGGTGCCCAGTGCGGCGTACCGCTCCCCCACCACCCGCGCGCCCGATCGCGGCAGGATGCGACGGGCGGCCGCGTGCGTGCTGCGGGGCCAGCAGTAGTCGTTGCCGGCCAGGAACCAGCGCTTTCCGCCGGCCGCCCGCATCAACGGCCTTACGGCTGCGGCCAGTTGGCCCTCGTGGTGCTCGCCGAGCTGGACGCGCAGCGGGCCGGTGCCGCCGCCCTCGTTCATGTGCGGCTGGATCAGGAGCACTTCGGTCCCGGCGAGCGCCCGCGAGACCGCGAAGTAGGTGGCGGAGGTCGTGGCGACCAGGATCGTCCGGCAGCCGGCCCGGACCAGCCGCCGGGCCTCGGCGACACCGACCGCCGGGTCCGAGGCGTCGTCCCCGACCACCAGCTCCACCGGCCGGCCGCGCACCCCGCCCTCCGCGTTGATCTCCTCGACGGCGAGCATGGCCATGTGGTCCGTCGCGGCCCCGAACATGCTCCCCAGGCCCGACTTGCTGTTCAGCAGGCCGAGCCGCGCGTTCGGATTCAGCGCGGCCCCGTGACCGGCCGGCAGGCCGCGGCGGCGCATCAGCCACTCCAGCCCGGCCTCGTCGAGTTCGGCGAACAGCCGGACCCTCGTTCCGCCCCGGTCGGCGTCGAATCGCAGCTTGATGCGGCCCCGCCAGGGCTGGTCGTGCACGATCTCGATACGGCCGCCCTGCCCGGCGTGGCCGCGTGCCGGCGACGGCGGCCGTGCCTCGGTGATCCGGCCGATGATCTCCACCTGGTCGGCGACCGGGCCGCCGAGCGGAGCGCCCATCCGCACCACCGCGCCCGCCGCGACCCGGTCGCACACGGCGTCGAAGACCCAGCCCGCACCCGCGCCCGCGCCGAACAGGCCGAACGTCGTGACGGGCGATGCGTCGGTCCATTCCTCGGCGGGCAGCAGGAGTGCGGCCATCACGTCACCTCATGCGGTCATCCGGCGGACCGGCTGTCCTGGATGTCGGCGTCGGTGGCCGCGGCCTCCGTCGCGGTGGCGGCGCGCCCGGCGTCGGCGAGCGCGCCCTGGAACAGCGCCTGCAGCGTCGCGATGACGTCACGCGCGGGGCCGGCCGGGTCGATCGAGTAGTGCCGGAACCGGCCCGCCTTCCGCTCGGTCACCAGGCCGGCGGCACGCAGGACACGCAGATGGCTGGAGACTCCGGTACGGCCGATGCTGGTGATCCGCTCCGCCAGCTCCCCCACGGTGCACTCCTCGCGCTCGGCCAGCACGCCCAGGATCTGGCGGCGTACGGGGTCGGCGAGCGCGTCGAACGCCAGGTCTGCGGGCACCTGTGTTCGCCCCCTCCATAGGTCAGCGACGGTTGACATGTGCCAGCGTAGTCGAGGGTGCCGGACCGCTGTGCGGAGCCGCCCGCGTGGTCGTGACACGCAGGTCGGCCCGGCGTATCTCCAGGACCTCGCGGTACGGCAGCACAGTCCAGCGGTCGTCGGGCTGCGGAATGCCGCTGGAGGCTATGACCACCCGGTCCTCGTCGACGCGGTAGCGCAGCCGGAAGAAGTCGGGGCCGCGCCGCCTGCTGACCTCGGACTCCGGGTCCTCGTCGGCGTACGCGTACAGGGCGTCCTCGGTGAGCAGCAGGCAGTTGAGGCTGGCGTAGGCGGCGGCCCGTTCCCGGACGTCCGCCGCGGCCCGGGCGAGCGCGTCGGCGGGCCCCGTCTCCCGCAGCAGGGTCAGCACGCGCAGGAAGTACCGCTCGGAGTCGGTGCTCCCGGCCGCCCCGGCCAGCAGTTCGGGAGCGATCAGTTCGTCGAGGGCGTCGTACGGCGTGAAGTACCCGTTGTGCGCGAAGGCCACGGTGCCGACCGTGAACGGGTGGGTGTTGCCGGGGACGACCGGCAGCCCCGGGCTCGCCAGCCGCAGGTGCAGCAGGGCGGCGTCGGTGACCGTGCCGGCGAGGGTCCGCCCCCAGGAGTCGGTCCCGGCGGCGGGCTCAATTCCCTTGACGACCAAGGGGCTTGACCCGCTCCCCTGCCCGGCGGCGATGCCCCAGCCGTCACGGTGCTCAAGGCTCAGCTCGGTGAACGGCCCGACCAGACCGTCAAGCGCGGTGTCGAGCGGCAGGGGGGCGCGGGTGACCACGCCGAGCAGACGGCACATGCCGGTTCGCTCCTTCTCTCACATTGCTTACGATTCTTCTCGCACGCCGGTGTCAGGCGCGACGCGCTTCCAGCCATGAAGCGGCCCCGGACAGCGCCGAGTTGACGGCGATGAAACAGGCCGCGGCGACCAGGTAGGTGGACAGCACGGCGTGGTAGTACTCGCCCAACACCTTTGCCTGGTGCAGGAGTTCGAGGTAGCTGACCACATAGCCCAGCGTCGAGTCCTTGAGCAGCCGCACCAACTGGCTGACCAGCGCCGGGCTCACCGCCCGCAGCGCCTGCGGGAAGACCACGCCCGACATGGTCTGACGGTGTGTCATACCGAGGCTGTACGCGGCCTCCGTCTGTCCGCGCGGCAGGCTCAGCACCCCCGCCCGGAAGATCTCGGCGACGACGGCCGCGTTGCCCAGCACGATGGGGATCACCAGCTGCCAGAAGACCGGGAACGTGAGACCGACTCCGGGCAGCCCGAACAGGAACACGTACAGCAGGAGCAGCAGCGGGACGGACCGGAACAGTTCGACGTACGTCCGGGCGAGCGCGCGTGTCGGCCGGTTGCGGGCCAGCCGGCCAAGGGCCACGATCCCGCCCAGCGGGAAGGCGAGCGCGGCGGCGACCGCGGTGACCAGCAGGGTCTGGCCCAGCCCGGACAGCAGGAAGCGGATGATGGGCCACTCGCCGAACATCCGCCACTGGTCGGCGTCGAGCTGTCCGTGCGCGGCGAACTGCCGTACGGCGAAGGCGAGTAGGGCGGCGAACACGGCCAGGGAGACGGCCGTCGCGATCCTGATCCGGCGCCGGGCGCGCGGTCCGGGCGGATCGAAGAGGAGGTGGATGTCGTCGCGCCGAGCTTTCGTGAGCTGCTTCATCGGGCCACCGCCAACTTCCGTTCCACGCGCCCCGCGACGAGGCCGGACGTGAGGGTGAGGGCGACGTAGACGACCGTGGTGAGGGCGAAGCTGGTGAGCGGCTGGTCGTAACGGAGTGTCAGGAACTCTGCCTGGCCGGTGAGTTCGGCGACGCCGACCGCCGCCGCCAGTGAGGTGCTCAGCGCGCAGCCGATGAAGATGCTGCCCAGCGGCTGCACCATCGGGCGTACGGCCTGCGGCAGGATCACATGGCGCAGACACTGCCCGAAGCCGAGTCCGAGCGCCCGGGCGACCTCGGCCTGGCCGCGCGGTACGGCCCGTACTCCGGAGCGCACGACCTCGCACACGAACGCGGCCCAGTACAGGGCCATCGCCGTGGTCACGGTGGCGAACAGCGGGTACAGCAGCCCGAGATCGGGCAGTCCGAACACGAACAGCACGAGCAGGACGAGGAGCGGGATGTTGCGGAAGACCGTGACGTACCCGGCGCCGAACGCCCGCAGGGGTGCCACCGGGCAGATCCGCAGCACCGCGACCACGAGGCCGCCCGCGACCGCGCCCGTGAAGGTGAGCGCGGTCATGGCGAGCGTCAGCAGCAGCCCTCGCCCCAACTGCCCGGCGACGGCGTCGACATGGGTGAACATGGGCTCGGTCAGCTGCCCTCGACCGAGCCGACCACCGGCGGCTTGGGCGCGGCACCGGTCACAGCCGTGCCCAGCGTCGCCTTCCACAGCTTCGCCCACGCGCCACTGGCCTCGATCTTCTTCAGCCAGGCGTCGACGAACGTCTTCATCTCCGGGTCGGCCTTCGGCGTACCGATGCCGTACGGGTCGGTGGTGAAGGGCTGTCCGACCACCTTGACCGACGGGTCGCGGTACTGCGTGCCGACGAGGATCGCCTGGTCGATCACATAGGCGTCGGCCCGGCCCTGCTTGACGGCCTGTACGCACTGGCTGTTGCCGTCGAAGAGGATCACCTTCGACTTCGGGGCGAAGTCCTTGATGTCGTTGGCCGCCGTCGAACCGCTCTGCGTGCACACCGTCTTGCCGTTGAGATCGTCCACCGCCTTGATGGCCGTGTTGGCCTTCTTGACGAGGATCGCGTCGCCGGAGGAGTAGTACGGCCCGGCGAAGTCGACCTTCTTGGCCCGCTCCGGGGTGATCGAGTACGTGGCGAACACCGTGTCGACGGTGCCGTTGCGCAGCAGTTGCTCACGGGTGGCCACGCTGACCTGGACCAGCTTGGTGCTGGTCCTCCCGGTGATGTACTTCGCGAGCATCGCGGCCAACCCCGCGTCGAATCCGGTGAGTTCGCCGGTGACGGGGTCCTTGAGCGAGAAGAGCGCGGAGGTGTCGGTGCCGCCGACGATCAGCGTCCCGCGCTTCTTGATCTTCGCCATGAGGCTGCCGGCCGGTATCTGACCGGCGGGCGCGACGGGCGCGACGGCGAGGATCTCGTCGTAGGTCTTCGAGGCGTCCGCGGCGGCGGAACCGGACGAACCGGAGGCGGCCGGCAGGGTCGCGGACCCGCCGCAGGCGGTGAGGGTCAGGGCGAGCGCGGCCGTGGCGGAGGCGGCACCGAGGGCAGGGCGGGGCCGGGACAGTCTCATCGGGCGGAATCCCTTTCGTCATTGCGCGAATGCGGGGAGAGGAGCGGCGAATACGCGATGCAGCGAAATCAGGGTGCGGCGGTTGCCGGACTCAGTGGCTTCGATGGTCTCGACGGCTTCAGTGGCTGAGGACCTTCGACAGGAATTCACGGGCCCGTTCGGTGCGGGGCGCGTCGAAGAATTCGTCGGGGGTGGCGGTCTCGTGGACGCGGCCCTCGTCGAGGAAGACGATCCGGTCGGCGACCCGTCGTGCGAACCCCATTTCGTGGGTGACGACGAGCATGGTCATCCCGTCGGCCGCCAGTGCGGCCATGACGTCGAGCACCTCGCCGACCGTTTCCGGGTCCAGTGCCGAGGTCGGTTCGTCGAAGAGCAGCACCTGCGGGTCCATCGCCAACGCCCGTGCGATGGCGACCCGTTGCTGCTGCCCGCCGGACAACTGCGCGGGCCGGGCGTCCGCCTTGTCGCCGAGTCCGACCCGGTCGAGAAGCTGCCGGGCCCGCTCGTCGGCCTCCCGACGGGAGAGTCCGCGCACGCGGATCGGGGCGAGGGTGATGTTGTCGAGCACGCTGAGATGCCCGAAGAGGTTGAACGACTGGAAGACCATCCCCACCCGGGCCCGCAGCCGCGCGAGTTCGCCTCCCTCGTCGGGCAGCGGAACGCCCGCCAGGCTGATCACTCCGGAGTCGACGGTCTCCAGCCGGTTGACGCACCGGCACAGCGTCGACTTCCCGGAACCGGACGCGCCGAGCAGGACGACGACCTCGCCGGAGTGGATGTCGAGGTCGATGTCACACAGCACATGGTTTTCCCCGAAGTGCTTGTTCACTTTTTCTATACGTACGAGAACCTCAGGCACGCGATCAGCATCGTCGGCGCCGCTCTCCGGCGTCCAATTCGAATGTCACCCGGAATTAATAAAGGCTCTTTATGCTTGCCCGATGTACGACCCCCGACAGTTGCAGGTCCTGGCCGAGGTCGCCCGCACCGGCACCTACACGGCCGCGGCCGACGCCCTCGGCTACACGCAGCCCGCGATCAGCTATCAGATGCGGATGCTGGAGCGGTCGGTCGGTGCCCCCTTGGTCACCCGTCGCGGGCGGGGCGTCCAACTCACCCCGGAGGGCCGCGCGTTGGCCCGCCACGCGGGAACGGTGCTGGCCGCGCTGCGCACCGCCGAGGACGAACTGGCCGCGCTGACCGCCCCCGAGGCCGGCCGGGTCCGCCTGTCCGCGATGCAGAGCAGCTGCGTCAGCCTGGTCCCCCGCGCGCTGGGCACCCTCCGCCGGACCCGTCCGGAGCTGGAGGTCACGGTCACCCAGGCCGAGTGCCGCGTCTCGCACGGTCTGTTGCTGGAGGGCGCGGTCGAGCTCGCGGTGATGTGCGATCTGGATTTCAGGGAGCTGGACTTCAGGGAGAAGGACAAGGAGAGGGACCGGGAGCGGGACACGGAGACGGGCGGGGAGACGGGGACGGGCAGGGAGACGGAGGCGGACCGGTCCGACAGCACAGGCGGCACGCCCGACAGCACAGGCGACCCGTCCGTAGCCGTGGACCCCCGTCTGCGCCGCGTCCCACTGCTCACCGACCGCCGCTGCGTCCTGCTCCCTGCCGACCATCCGGCCGCCGCCTCGCCCACGGTGTCGTTGGCCGACCTCGCGGGCGAACGCTGGGTGCTGGAGTCCGGGCGTACCCGCTTCCTGGCCGCGTGCCGCGACGCCGGGTTCGTGCCCCGGATCGCCGCCACCGCCGACGACCAGCTGACCCTGCACAGCCTGGTCGCCAACCGCATCGGCCTCGCGGTCATGAACGAACTCGGCGTGACGGCCCACTGCGACCCCCGGGTCGTCGCCCGCCCTCTCGCCGACTGGCCGGTCCGCCGGGTCTTCGCCCTGCTCTGGCCGGACACCCTGCGCATCCCCGCGGCCGCCGCCCTCCTTCACGCACTGCGCGACACGGCCGGGCCGCCGTGACCGGGAGCGGCCCAGCGAGATCGTGCGCCGCTCCGTCATCACGGCGCTCGCTGAACAGGGTGACGTGATGCGTCTGCCGGTCCGGCGCTGCCAGGCCGGCCTCCTTGGCCGGTGACGCTCCGCGCCCCTTCGTCAAGATCCTCGCATCCCTGCCTGGCCGCCCCGCACGCCCTGGAACTGGACGCCGGCAAGGCAGAATCGGCCGTGGAGACGGCGGGCGAAAAGCCCAAAGCCTCCTCGCCGGAGCGGGGAGGAGGGTGGTTCGGCCATGGCGGAGACCGAATCACCCGCGCCGCCCCGTACCCTTCGTGGTGTCCACGGCGTCACATAGCGGGCGCCAAACCACTGGAGGCAACACCACCGTGCTGATCGCTCAGCGTCCGTCCCTGACCGAAGAAGTTGTCGACGAGTTCCGCTCCCGGTTCGTGATCGAGCCTCTGGAGCCGGGCTTCGGCTACACCCTCGGCAACTCCCTCCGTCGGACCCTGCTGTCCTCGATCCCGGGTGCGGCGGTCACGTCCATCCGGATCGACGGTGTCC
>NZ_BARF01000033.1 GCF_000367365.1 Streptomyces prunicolor NBRC 13075
GGCGCGGGGCTGTGACATTTGCGGCTCCGCCGCGTGGGCGCAACCAGCCCCCACAGGCCCGCAGACGTACAACAACGGAGCACGCCGGACCTGCCTTCTTACTCCTCCCCGAAGTAACTCCCCGTCTCAAGGTCAGCGATCAATCCAACCTCAACCGGCTCCCACCCCGTCTGCTTACGCGTCACCGTGCTCGACGCCGGGCAGTCCAGCGAGGCGACAAGGCCGAGGAAGCCGAAGTGCTCGACCGCTTTCTCGGCCGGCACGCTTCCCGTCGGGACGCCGAGTCGGCGAGCGATGACCTCCGCGATCTCGCGGAGCGGCACCGCCTCGTCCCCGACCGCGTGGTACTGCGCGCCCGCCGGTGCCGACTCCAGGGCCCACCGGTACAGCCGCGCCGCGTCGAGCCGGTGCACGGCGGGCCAGCGCGCACTGCCCTCGCCGACGTACGCCGACAGGCCCTTCTCCCGGGCCACGGCGATGAGTTGGGGGACGAACCCCTTGTCGCCCACGCCGTGCACGGACCGGGGCAGCCGGATGACCGACGACCGAACCCCCCGCTCCGCCAGCGCGACCGCCGCGATCTCGGACGGCTGCCGGATCGCCGAGAACGACCCGGGGTCGACGTGGTCCTCCTCCGTAGCCACCCTCCCGTCACCGAGCCCGGGCGTGCCGGACGTGACCACGAACGGCTTGTCGGTACCGGCGAGTTGCTCACCAATCGCCTCGATGGCGCGCAGGTCGGTGGCGCAGTTGGCGGCGAAGTCCGTGAAGTCGTGGATGAACGCGAGATGGCAGACCCCGTCGGCCGCCGCGGCGCCCCCGCGCAGACTGTCGAGGTCGTCGAGCGAGCCCCGGTGCACGGCGGCCCCCACGGCCGTCAGCGCCTCGGCGGACGCGTCCGAGCGGGCCAGTCCGGTGACCGTGTGCCCGGCGTCGAGCAGTTCACGGACCACGGCGGAGCCGATGAACCCGCTGGCGCCGGTGACGAAAACACGCATGGTGCGTTCCTTCGATGAAGTGGGTGCGGAACGGTGCTGTGCGATGCGGTGCTCCGCTGTGTTTCCATCGTGGTCGGGGCCCGGGTTCCCGGTCCAAAGCCTGTTTCGCATGGCGCAATACGGATCAGGCATCACCGCAGTTCACAGGGGCATACGGCCGAAGACTCCTCGACGCCGCGCCGTACACTTCGGGCATGACGGAACTGCCTCCCGCGCCCGATCTCGAACTGCGTCTCGTGCGGTACTTCATCGCCGTCGCCGAGCAGCGTCACTTCGGCCGCGCCGCCGAGGCGCTGCACATCACCCAGCCGTCGCTGAGCCGTCAAGTCCGGCGCCTGGAGGAGCAGTTGGGGGCCCGACTGCTGGACCGCACCCCGCAGGGCACCCGGCTCACGGAGGCCGGGGAGGTGTTTCTGCCGCGCGCAAAGGCGTTGTTGCGCTCCACCGCCCAGGCCGCCGCCGAGACCCGCGCCGCCGCGGAACCCAGCCGCCTCACGGTCGGCTACATGGCGAACCTCTACGTCACCCCTGCCGTGCGCGAGGTGCGGCGCCGGCATCCGGACGCCGATGTGCACGTCGTGCATCTGGCCTACGACGATGTGCGCGCGGCCCTGCTGGAGCGGCGGGCTGACGCGGTGGTGGGCCGACTGCCGTTCCCCACCGCCGAGTTGGACGTCACGGTCCTCTACGACGAGCCGCGCGTCCTGCTCGTGCCGCTGGACCACCGGCTGGCCGGCAAGGAGTCCGTCACCCTGGACGACATCGCCGACGAGCCCCTGCCGCAGACGCCCGGCGCGGACCCGGCGTGGAGCGCGTTCTGGCGTATCGATCCCCGGCCCGACGGCCGCCCGGCACCCGGTGGTCCGGTCATCCGGGCCCTGGAGGACAAGTTCGAGTTCGTCGCCGACGGACAGGCCGTGGCCATCACGGCCGGTCTGCAACCCGGCCAGACGATCCGCCCCGACATCATGGCGATCCCCCTCCATGGCGTCGAACCGAGCCATGTCGCCCTCGCTACCCGCTCCGGCGAGCACAACCGCCTGCTGTCCGCGTTCCGGAAGGCGGCCCGCACCCTTCTCAAGGCACCTACGGAGCAGACCGAGGAACTCCCCTACGGCTCCTAGGAGTTGGCGTCCTCCACCCTTGCCCGCGGGACCTCTCCGCGATGACCTGCGCCGCCCCGGTCGTGCCGGACGACGGAGGCCCCACCGGTCGTGTACCCGGTGGGGCCTTCCGTTCCGGCGCGGGTGCTGGGGTCAGCGTCCCGCCCTGGGGCGGTAGCGGCGGTACAGGGCGGCGCCGCTCAGGAGGAGGGCCGCGCTCGCGGCGGCGGCCGGGATTGTGTTGTCAGCACCTGTGTGGGCGAGCGATGCCTCGGTGGCGGGTTGGGCGGGGTTGCCCTCCACCTCCGTCACCGGTCGTGGCCCCGGGTGCGGCTTCGACGGTGTGGGCGGCGCCGGGGTCGGGTGCACGGGGTGGTGGGGATGGTCGCCCGAGGTGTTCTCGGAGTGGTTGCCCACGGTCGGGTTGCCGACGCCGACCACGCTCACCGAATTGCCGCTCAGGTTGACGGGGAGGTGGATCGGGAGTTGCACTCCGTTGCCGGAGAGCACACCCGGTGAATCCTTTTCGCCGCCCTGTGCGACGGCACCGCCGCGCGGTCCACCGGGGCTCTTACCGCCGCTCCGTTTCCCACCGCCCGCTTTCGCGCCGCCTTCGTTGGCGCAAGTGTTCCCCGCGGCGGGATTGAGGAGCCCCACCACGTTCACGGTGTTCCCGCACACGTTCACCGGCACGTGCACCGGGAGCTGAATGGTGTTGCCGGACACCACCCCGGGCGAACCGGCCGCGGAGCCGTCCGCACCGGAATCGGCGAACGCCGGCATCGCCACAGCCATCGCACCGGACGCGGCCGCGACGGCGATCACACCGTTTCGGGTAACCCGTTTCATAGGTTCCCTGCCTTCCAGAGATGTAGCGGGCACACACCCGCACCGGATAAAACGCGGGCGCACCATCCGAGTTATGGCTTATCGGCCTTTCACTCCATCGAGCGTCACGGTTATCGAACTACTCATCACGACTCCTCATCGGTCGGATACCACATGGGTCGGAAACCACTAATAGGAAAACCCCTTAGGCCTATTGAAGGGGCGCAGAATACGGCACCGATCACCACTCCGCCCGCCGGGAGGCGGGGCCCGTGAGGCCCGCTTATCGTGATCGAAGGCGCTGGTCACGGCGCGTTCTTGGAGGCATTGATGCTGGCCAGGCTGTCATCGCGGCCCGCGTTCCGGCGGTGCGCGTTCACCGGGGTCCTCACGCTGGCACTGCTCGGCGCGGGGCTGCCCGCGCTCGCCACGGCCGCCGACGGGCCGCAGGCCGACCTGTCCCGGTTCTACCGGCAGAAGGTGAAGTGGGCCGCGTGCAAGGACCCGGACGCGCCCAAGGACCTGCAGTGCGGGAAGGTCACCGTCCCGCTCGACTACGCGAAGCCCGGCGGTGGGACGCTCGATCTCGCGCTGGCCCGTTACCGGGCGACCGGGAAGTCGAGGGGGTCGGTGCTGCTGAACTTCGGCGGTCCTGGTGGCGCGGGTGTCCGTGAACTCGCCTCGGACGGCAAGGAGTTCATGGATCTGACGAACGGCTACGACGTCGTCACCTTCGATCCGCGCGGTGTCGGCCAGTCCTCGCCCGTCAGTTGTGGCGAGGGCTCCGACCAGGGCTCGGCCGCGGTCGACGAGGACGCCACGGAGAGCAGTGATCCGAAGGTCGTCCTCAAGCAGTTGCGGAAGGCGGCCGCGACCTGCGCCAAGTACTCCGGCCCGGTCCTCCCCCACATCGGCACGGTCAACGCCTCCCGGGACCTGGACGTGATGCGCCAGGCCCTCGGCGACAAAAAGCTGAACTACCTCGGTTTCTCCTACGGAACGCGGCTCGGCGCGGTGTACGCGGCCCAATTCCCCAAGAAGGTCGGCCGGTTGGTGCTCGACGGCGTCGACACCCTCACCGAACCGCTGTCCGAGCAGGGGATCGCGGGCGCCGAGGGGCAGCAGACGGCGCTGGAGGACTTCCTCAACTGGTGTGTGCAGGACATCGCTTGTCCCTTCGGGACCGACGCGCGATCGGCGCCGGACCGGGCCGTACAGCTCGTCCGCTCGCTCGACCAGGACCCGGTGCAGACGGACTTCGGCGACCCGTTCTCCGGCCAGGACCTGGTGGGCTCCATCAGCCAGGCGCTGTACAGCAAGCAGATGTGGCCGACGCTGGAGCGGGCCATCGCCTCGCTGGTGGAGGACGGTGACACGCGGGCCATCATGGCGTTCTCGTCGGGCGGCACCGGCCTGCCCGGTCGGCGCGGGAGCGGCGGGATCGTCGACGCGCAGGACGTCCCGCTCGACAATCTCCCGGCCGCGCTGATGGCCATCAACTGCGCCGACGACCCCGACCGCCCCACCGCCGAGCAGATCACCAGGAACCTGGCCGGCCTGCGCGCCCAGTACGAGGAGGCCTCTCCGGTCTTCGGCCGTTACCGGCTCACCGAGGTGCTGATGTGCTACGGCCGCCCCCGGGGCACGGACTACATCCGCGACGACGTCAAGAACGTGGGCTCGCCGAAGATGCTGCTCGTCGGCACCCGGGGCGACCCGGCGACGCCGTACCGCTGGACCGTGGAGACGGCCCAGCGGCTCGGTTCCTCGGCTGTGGTGCTCGACAACAAGGGTGAGGGCCACACTGGTTACGCCTCTTCCAAGTGTGTGCACACCAAGGTCAACGACTTCCTGCTGTACGGCTCGCTGCCGCCCAGCGGGAGTTCGTGCCAGCCGGACACCGCCGAGGTCCCCTGAGGGACCGCTCAGGCAAGCACGATCTCGGGCTTGTAGAGGTCCATCCAGAGCGCCAGGTCGAGGGCGCGTTCCAGGCCGCGGCGGCCCGCCTGGGTGCTGATGGGTGTGTCGCGGTGGGCGGCCCGCCGGAGCCGCTCGCGGTCGACGAGGTCGAAGACCGGGTGGGAGGGCCGGGCGAGGAGGTCCTTGGCGTAGTCCTGGAGGGCGACCGCGTACTTGGGGTCCTGGGTGGAGGGGTACGGGCTCTTGACCCGGTCGTAGACGGACTTCGGGAGGACGTCCGCGGTGGCCTCCCTGAGCAGGGTCTTCTCCCGGCCGTCGTAGGACTTGAGGGCCCAGGGCGTGTTGTAGACGTACTCGACGAGCCGGTGGTCGCAGAACGGGACACGGACCTCCAGGCCGACGGCCATGCTCGCGCGGTCCTTGCGGTCGAGCAGGATGCGGACGAAGCGGGTGAGGTGGAGGTGGCAGATGCGCCGCATGCCGTACTCGAAGTCGCTCTCGCCGTCTAGGCGTTGGATGCCGGCGACGGCGGTGCGGTAGCCGTCCGCGATGTACGACTCGGTGTCCAGGGCCTTGGTCAGGTCGGGGCGCAGCACGTCGGCGTCGTCCCCGAAGTGCTGACCGAAGCGCACCAGCCAGGGGAAGGTGGAAGCGCGCCGGGCCTCCTCGTCGAAGAACTGCAGGTATCCGCCGAAGACTTCATCGGCCGACTCGCCGGACAGAGCGACGGTGGACTGATCGCGGATGGCGCGGAACAACAGGTACAGCGAGGAGTCCATGTCGCCGAAGCCCAGGGGGAGATCGCGGGCCCGGAGCATCTTCGCCCGTACGTCCAGGTCGGCGAGGGCGTGTGCGTCGAGCACGATGTCCTGGTGGTCGGTGCCCGAGGCGCGGGCCACGTCGTGGACGTAGGGAGTGTCGGGGGTGCCGCGCAGGTCGTCGGCGACGAAGTTCTCGTTCTGGCCGACGAAGTCGACGGCGAAACTGCGCACCTTCTCGCCGTGCTCGGCGAGTTGGCGAGCGGCGATCGCGGTCATCGCGGAGGAGTCGAGGCCGCCGGAGAGCAGGGTGCAGCGCGGTACGTCGGCGACGAGCTGGCGGCGCACGATGTCGTCGAGGAGCGCGCGGACGTGGGCGACGGTGGTGTCGCGGTCGTCGGTGTGCGGGCGGGTCTCCAACTGCCAGTAGACGCGCCGCCGTTGGCCCGAGCGGTCGACGGTGACGACCGTACCGGGCTCGACCTCGCGCATACCGTCCCAGACGGCGTGCCCGGGTGTCTTGATCATGGTGAAGAGTTCCCGCAGGCCGTCCAGGGTGACCCTGGCGCGGGCCAGCGGGTTGGCGAGGATGGCCTTCGGTTCGGAGCCGAACAGGACGCCGTCCGGGGTCGGTTGGTAGTAGAAGGGCTTGATGCCCATGCGGTCGCGGATCATGACCAGTCGGTCGCGGCGGCCGTCCCAGATCGCGAAGGCGTACATGCCGTTGAGGCGTTCGGCGACGGCGTCGCCCCATTCGAGATAGCCGCGCAGCACGATCTCGGTGTCGGAGTCGGTGGTGAACCGGTGTCCCCTGTCGGCGAGTTGGCGGCGGAGTTCGGTGAAGTTGTAGGTCTCCCCCGAGTAGACGAGCGCGACCGTGCCGTCCGCCGTGTCGACGGTCATCGGCTGACGGCCGCCGGGCAGGTCGATGATCGCGAGCCGGCGGTGTCCGAGGGCCGCGGGACCCTGGATCCAGGCACCGCGGTCGTCCGGGCCCCGGCAGGCCATCGTCTCCGTCATTGCATCCAATGTCGCGGCCTCGGTGCGCGGTTCACGGTCGAAGGAGACCCAGCCGGTGATGCCGCACATGCGTTACCTCCTGCGTCCGGTCCGCCGGCCTGTGCCCACTCACCTGCACCTTTCCGCGCATGTGACCCACACCCACCGAACCAGTTGTATCGAGCATCTATATGACGAGCGTGGGTCACACCCACAGGGCCGGTCAACATGCCCGTAACCTGAACGGCCGCGCCGACCCCGCGTTTTCAGCCGCGCTTTGCGCACCCGAGATCCACGGATCGGGGCTCCACCGGGTGGATCTCATCAGGAATCGGCCATGGGCAAAGAGTTGCTCAACAACCGCGAAGAGCCCGGAAGTTCAGAACTCCACCGGGTCCCGCACGATGGGGCAGGTCATGCAGTGCCCGCCACCCCGGCCGCGTCCCAGCTCGGCGCCGACGATCGTGATGACCTCGACGCCGGCCTTGCGCAGCAGGGTGTTGGTCTGGGTGTTGCGGTCGTAGGTGAAGACCACGCCCGGCTCCAGCGCGACCGCGTTGTTGCCGCTGTCCCACTGCTGGCGTTCGGAGGCGTAGACGTCGCCGCCCGTCTCCACGATCCGCAGTTCGGGCAGGCCGAGTGCCTTGGCGACGACGTCGGTGAACGGGGTCGAACCCTCGTCGACGATGTCGATTCCGGGTGCCTTGTCGCCGGGGCGCAGGGAGAAGGCGTGGACGGCGTCCATGATGGTCGGGTACAGGGTCACCAAGTCGCGGTCGGCGAAGGTGAAGACGGTGTCGAGGTGCATCGCGGAACGCAGCTTCGGCATACCGGCCACGACGACGTGCTCGGCGGCGCCCAGGTCGAAGAGCGCCTTGGCGACTTGGGTGATGGCCTGGCGCGAGGTGCGCTCGCTCATGCCCATGAGGACCACGCCGTTGCCGACGGGCATGATGTCGCCGCCCTCGAACGTGGCCTGCCCCCAGTCGAGTTCGGGGTCGCCCCACCAGACGACGGAGCCCGCGAAGTCCGGGTGAAAGGTGTAGATCGCCTTCATCAGGAGGGTCTCGTCGTGCCGGGCGGGCCAGTAGAGCGGGTTGAGGGTGAGACCGCCGTAGAGCCAGCAGGTCGTGTCGCGGGTGTAGAGGGTGTTGGGCAGGGGCGGCATCAGGTATTCGCGGACTCCGGTCGACTCGCGGACGAGGGCGACGTAGTCGGTGCGGTAGTCGTCCGGGAGGTCGGTGGTGGCTAGGCCGCCGATCAAGTACTTGGCCAGTTCGGCGGGTTCGAGGCTCTCCAGGTAGGCGCGGGTCGCGTCGACGATGCCGAGGCCGACCTCGTTGGCGACGATCTTCCGGTCCAGGAGCCAGTCCTTGGCGGCGGGGATCGTCATGGTCTGGGCGAGCAGTTCGTGCAACTCGACGACGTCGACGCCGCGTTCGCGGAGTTTGTTGACGAAGTCGGCGTGGTCGCGCTGGGCGTTCTCGACCCACATGACGTCGTCGAAGAGCAGGTCGTCGGAGTTGGTCGGGGTGAGCCTGCGGTGGGCCAGTCCCGGTGCGCAGACCAGCACCTTGCGCAGTCGGCCGACCTCGGAGTGGACGCCGTACTCATGTCGGTCCACGGTGTCTTGAGTGGTCACGGTGCACGCACCTTTCCGGAGGTCGGAGGCGAGGTCAGAGGCTGATCCAGCCCAGTGCCAGGGCGATGATCCCGACGACGGCGCCCGCGACCGAGACGGCGAGGATCACCAGCTCCCGGGCCGAGAAGGGCGAACGCCCCTGTTCTCTGCGGGCCTTGACGAACAGGAAGGTGGCCGGCGCGTAGATGATGAGCGAGACGAGGAGGTACTTGAGTCCGGCCGCGTAGATGAGGAACGCGGTGTAGACCGTGGCGAGCACGGCGACCACCAGCTCACCGCGCCCTGCGCGAGTTCGCGTGAGCGCGATCCGTACGGCGAAGCCTGCCGCGAGCAGGAACGGGATCAGCGTCAGTGAACTGGTCAGGTCCAGTGCGAAGTTGAAGGCGTCGTCGGAGAAGTAGGTGACGACCAGAACGAGTTGACTGAGCAGTGTGGTCATCACGAGTGCGGGGACGGGCACGTCGGCCGCCGTGGACTTCTTCAGGAAGCGCGGCATGTCGTCGTCCTTGGCGGCCACGAACAGCACTTCGGCGGCCATCAGCGTCCAGGCGAGATAGGCGCCCAGCACGGAGACGATCAGCCCGACGCTGACGAAGACCTTCCCCCAGGTGCCCACCGCGTGCTCCAGCACGCCGGCCATGGAGGGCTGCCGCAGTTCGGCGATCTCGCCCATCGGCATCAGGCCGTACGACACGATCGTGACCGACGCGAAGACGGCGAAGACGCTGAGAAAGCCGAGGACGGTGGCGCGGCCGACGTCCTCGCGGCGCTTCGCGTGCCGGGAGTAGACGCTGGCGCCCTCGACACCCAGGAACACGAAGACGGTGGCCAGCATGGTGCCCTTGACCTGCTGGAACAGCGAGCCCGCGTAGTCGGCGCCGCCGAAGTTCTCCGCGAAGACATGGGGCTTGAGGTAGCAGAGCGCGAGGACGACGAAGACGAGGATCGGCACGACCTTGGCGACGGTGACGATCCGGTTGATGGCCGCCGCCTCCTTCACACCGCGGCTGATCAGCAGGAAGAAGAGCCACAGTCCGACCGAGGAGAGGACCACCGCGAGGACGGTGTCGCCCTCGCCGAGGGACGGGGCGATCGTGCCGATCGTCGACATGATCAGCACCCAGTACGTCACGTTGCCGACGCAGGCGCTGGCCCAGTAGCCGAACGCGGCGAAGAAGCCGAGGTATTGGCCGAACCCGGCCTTGGCGTAGGCGTAGACACCGGCGTCGAGGTCGGGTCTGCGGACCGCGAGGGTCTGGAAGACGAAGGCCAGCATCAGCATGCCCGTGCCGGCGACGGCCCAGGCGATCAGGGCGCCGGCCACGCCCGTCTCCTGCGCGAACCGGCGCGGGAGCGAGAACACTCCGGCCCCGACCATGGAGCCGACGACCATGGTGGTCAGCGTCGGCAGGGTCAGCTTGGCGGTGGAGGTACCGGTGTCAGTGGTGGCGGCTTGCGTCACCCGAGGGACGTTAGCAACCAATTTTCCTATTTGCCTGGCGGGCTTCCCCCATATGCCCCATCCGTCATTCGGCCCTATCGTGCTGTTATGGAGCACGCACTGAGTCCCGCCACGCTTACCGAACTGCGGCGCCCGCGCCCCTACCCCGCGGTCTCCGTGCTCACCCCGACGCATCGTCGCGAGCCCGACAACGCCCAGGATCCGGTCCGGCTGCGCAATGTGCTGGCCGAGGCCAAGAAGCAGCTCGAGGCCGATCCCGCGGTCCCCCGGGAGCGCCGCATCGACGTCTCCCGGCAGCTCGACCAGGCCCTCGCCGAGATCGATCTGGCGCACGTCGAGGACGGACTGGTGATCTTCGCCGCGCCGGGTGAGCACCAGGTGTGGTCCCTCGCCAGGTCCGTGCCGGAACGTGTGGTGCTCTCCGACACGTTCCTCACCCGCAACCTCGTCTCCGCGCAGGCCTCCGAACGGCCGTTCTGGGTGCTGTCGCTCGCCGCGGACCGCGTCACGCTGTGGAACGGCGGGGTCGACCGGGTCGTCGAGGACCACACCGACGGCTTCCCGCTGACCCGCGACCACCGGGACAACTTCGACGCCGAGCGCCAGGAGCGGATCGGGGACATCCCGAGCACCTTCCGCGACGAGGACACCCGCCACTTCCTTCGTGAGGCCGACACCGCGATGGGCAGGATCCTGCGCGAGCACAGGCGTCCGCTCTACATCACCGGCGAACAGGCCGCCCTGTCCGCACTGGACGAGGTCGGCAGCGCCACCAAGGGCGCCGCGCACATCGCGCACGGTGGCCTCGCGCACGGCACACCGGACGCCGTGTGGCAGGCCGTACGGCCGTTGGTCGACGCCGAGTCGCTCAAGAACACCGTCGGCGTGGCCCGCGAGCTCGAATCGGCGCGCGGGCGCAAGGAGTTCGCGGCCGGCGTCGACGAGGTCTGGCAGAACGCCCGCGAGGGCCGGGTCCGGCTGCTGGCCGTCGAGGAGAACTACCGCGTCACGGTCCGCGACGACCACGGCGACCATCTCGTCCCGGCCGACAGCGCCGACCTCGACGCCCGCGAGGACATCGTGGACGAGATCGTCGAACAGTGCCTGGAGACAGGTGCCGAGGTCCGCTTCGTCCCCGACGGCACCCTGACCTCCGCCGACGGCATCGCGGGCGTGCTGCGCTACTGAACCCACCTCGCTGCGGAGCCCGGCACATTCCGGAGGCCCCCTCCCCCTACGGCGTACGCTACGGCGTGATCGTCGACGTAGAGGGAGTGCACACGTGGGTGACCTGTTGGGCGTGGCCGTACTGGGTGCGGGACACATGGGAGCCGACCACATACGACGCGTCGACCAGGTGGTGAGCGGCGCCAGGGTCGTCGCGGTGGCCGACCCGGACACCGATCGCGCCAAGGAGGCGGTGGCCGGTCTGGACGCGGTCACGGTGCACGAGGACGCCGTGGCCGCGCTCGACGCCCCCGGAGTCGAGGCGGTGCTCATCGCCTCACCGGGTCCCGCGCACGAGGAGGCACTGCTCGCGGCCTTCGCGCGCGGGCTGCCGGTGCTGTGCGAGAAGCCCATGGTGCCCGACTCCACCGGAGCGCTCCGGGTGGTGGAGGCGGAGGCACGGCTCGGGCGCCGGCTCGCGCAGATCGGGTTCATGCGGCGCTACGACGCGGAGTACCAGCGCCTCAAGTCCCTGCTGGACAGCGGGCAGTTGGGGCGCCCGCTGATGCTGCACTGCACCCACCGCAATATGTCGTCGCCGCCCTACTTCACCTCGGCGATGCTCATCGACAGCTCCGTCTCGCACGAGATCGACGCGGCCCGCTGGCTGCTCGGCCAGGAACTCACCGCGGTGACCGTGCTCAGCCCGCGTTCGTCGGCGAACGCCCCGGAGGGCCTGCTCGACCCGCAACTCGTCCTCTTCGAGACCGCCGGCGGCGCCCTCGTGGACGTCGAGGTCTTCGTCAACTGCGGCTTCGGCTACCAGGTGCGCTGCGAGGCCGTGTGCGAGTCAGGCAGCGCCCGGATCGGCGACGATCACACGATGGTCGTCACCACACGGGGCAGCGCCCACGAGGACGTACCGCTGGACTACCTCGTGCGCTTCGCGGACGCCTACGACCGCGAGGTGCAGTCCTGGGTCGACGCCACCCGGCAGGGCCTGGTCACCGGCCCGAGCGTGTGGGACGGCTACGTCTCCTCCGCCGTCGCCGAGGCCGGGGTCCGGGCGCTGGACAGCGGCGGCCGGGTGGCCGTGGAGCTGGCCCCGCGCCCGGATCTATACGGCAACGTCAGCCGCTGACACCGGAGTTGCAGGTCGCCGTCAGCCGCTGACGCTCGCCGTGCCCGACTCCAGGTGCCCGGTGAACCGGCGCGACCAGGTCGCGTCGGAGTCGACGGTGACCGTGAAGTCGTACCAACCGCCCTGGTACGCCACGGCGTTGAAGGAATCCTCCGCCGACGCACCCGCCGCGACCGTGTAGGTCCACGGTCCGTCGCCGCGGTAGTGGTTGGAGGTGATGGTGAACTTCACCGACGCGGAGCCCGAGTTGACCATCTTGAAGTAGATCGCGAGCTTCCCGGTGCCCGACTCGACGGCGTAACGGGTGCTCACCTCAACGGACTTGCCCGCCTTCGTCGCGTCCCCCTGAAGACGTCGCAGGAAGCGGTTGGGGCCGACCATGGAGAGGTCGTACTTACCGCCGCCGTAGCCCGTACCGATGTTGAAGTAGTCGGAGGCGGTGCCGCCCGGGTCCACCGTGTACTGCCAGGGCGTGATGTCACGGTAGGCGTTGGGGTGGATGGAGAAGTGAGCGGCGCTCTTGGCCGCACCGCCCTGGTTGGTCATGGCGAACCAGGCGAGGATCTTGCCGCTCGCCCCGAACTCCAGGTGATCCAGGTACCCGTTGGGCTGGTAGGGCAGCGCGCGGGCGGGCCGGGTGCCGGTCTCCTGCGTGGGCAGGGCGTTGTTCGTCGGCACCGGGTTGGGCAGCGGGCCGCAGGTGGAGAGGCCGATGACGCTTGTCGCGGGGAGGGCGACGGAGCCGTAGACCGGGTTGGCGAAGTCGAAGACGCCTGTCAGGTCGCCGCTGACCTTGCGGCGCCAGGCGCTGATGTTGTGGCAGGTGGCGGGCTTGCCGAGGGAGGTGGTCCAGGTCTCCAGGAAGCGCAAAACCGAGGTGTGCTCGAAGACCTCGGAGGAGACCCACCCGCCGCGCGTCCAGGGCGAGATGACGATCATCGGGACGCGGAAGCCGAAGCCGTACGGCACGCCGTTGAGGAACTCGCCGTCGGTGCCTGCGGGTGGGGCGGGCGGCGGTACGTGGTCGAAGTAGCCGTCGTTCTCGTCGTAGTTGAGGAACAGGACGGTCGAGCCGAAGACGTCCGGGTCGGCGGCGAGGGCCTGGTAGACGAGGCTGATGAAATGGGCGCCGTCGCCGGGCGGGGCGTAAGGGTGCTCGGAGAAAGCCTGGTTGGGGACGACCCAGGAAACTTGCGGGAGCGTGCCCGCGAGGACGTCGGCCTTGATGGCGGCGGCGATGTCGTCGGGGGTAGAGCCGGTGCCGGCCGGGACGGAGGACATGCCGCGGTCGTAAAGGGGGCTGCCCGCCTTGGAGTTGGTGAAGTTCTTGAAGTAGGCACAGGCGTTGTCGCCGTAGTTGTCGGACGCGTTCTGGTAGACCTTCCAGGTCACTCCGGCGTTCTGCAGGGACTCGGCGTAGGTCTGCCAGGTCAGGCCGGACTCGTCACCGCCGTCGTAGCTGGAGGAGTCGACCTTGCCGCTCCACAGATAGGTGCGGTTGGGACCGGTCGCGCTGAGCGTGGAGCAGAAGTAGGCGTCGCAGATGGTGTAGTTGTCGGCGAGCGCGTAGTGGAAGGGAATGTCGGACCGGTCCAAGTAGCCGAGCGAGCGGACGTTGCCCACGCCCGAGACCCAGTTGTCGAGGCGGCCCTTGTTCCACGCGGAGTGCTGCGATGACCAGGAGTGCGGCAGGTCGCCGTTGCACTGGGCGAGGGTCTCGCCGTCCTGGCCGCCCGCGGCCGGGGTGGCGCTCAGCTTCCACGGATACTGACGGCCGCCACCGTTGGGCTGGTTGAAGACCGGATAGCCGCCGCTCAGCGTGATACCGCTGCGGTCGTCGAAGCCGCGGACGCCTTTCAGGCGCCCGAAGTAGTGGTCGAAGCTGCGGTTCTCCTGCATGAGGATCACCACGTGTTTCACGTCCGAGATCGTGCCGGTCGCCGCCTGTTGGGCCGCGATCGCGGGCCGTGCGCCGGTGCCCGTCACCATGCCCGCCGCCATGGTCGCACCGAGCCCCACGAAGCCTCTTCGGCTGATCGGTGTCATTCGCCCCACCCTCGTCACGGGCGTGCCCGAGCGGCACACCGCGCGCAAGGGTGCACGGGGTGATCGCCAAGGTCCATACCGGGACGGTGAGATGGAGGTGAACAGAAGTCAAAACCGGCTCCTGCACGCCGAGTTGCCCTCAGCCGTTCAGACGTTCCTAGCCAGACGTCCTGTCCAGACGTTCCTGTTCAGACGTTGCCGAACAAGGCGCTCAGTCCCCGGTCGACGACCGCGTCCATGTCCTCCTGCCCGGTGGCCACCACGTCGTAGGTCCGCAGCAGAAAGCGGCGCAACTCCGGGGTGTGGAAGTGGAGCAGGGCGAGTCCGAACGGTGAGTGGAACTCCAGCACCGTACGGGCCCGGCCGCACGGCCACAGGTGCACGTCACCGCCGCCGACCGGCCTGCGCAGCCCCTCCTCCAGCAGCGAGCGGGCGAAGGTCCAGGTGACTCCGTCGCCGTCGAGGGACACCTCCGGCGGGAAGTCGAGGTGCACGGCCAGCGGGTCCGAGGCGAGGTAGCGGAGCGTGGCGGCCACGGGGATCTCCGTGTCGTCCGCCGTGATCAGCCGGGCTCGGGTGGGCTGTTCGAGGGTGATGTCCATGGTCGGTCTCCGCTGCGGGTGTGAGGTCGGCCGGATTGCCGTGTGCCTGTACGACCTCGCAGGTGCCCTTTGCATTACGCGGAACCCCGAATGAATTGATGTGACCTGCGTCACTCTACTGTCGAGGGGTGGGGCCGGTGGTGAATGCGCTTGCGGTGGGGCTGGTGATCCCGGTGAGGTGGCCCCATGGACGGGACCGCGGAACAGGCTCGCCGGGCGCGATGGCGCAGGTCGGCGGTGCTGGCGGCCCTGATGCTGGCCGCCTTCACCTTCAACACCGCCGAGAACCTGCCGATCGGCCTGCTGGAGCTCATCGCCGAGAGCCTGCGGGTCTCCGTGCCGGCGGTCGGGCTGCTGGTCACCGGTTACGGCGTGACGGTGGCCGTCGCGTCCGTGCCACTCGCCCATGTGATGCGGGGTGTGGCCAGCCGGACCTGCCAACAGGGGCTCACTCCTGCGCGGGCGCCGCGCCCGGCGTATAGGCGTCGAGCGCGGCGAGCCGGAGCGCAGCCCCCACACGGGTGACCGCTTCGGACGGTGGGTGCGGAAGGCGGGCCAGGAGTAGGCGCCGCTGTTCCTGGGGTCCGCCGCGCACCGGCAGGACGCGGACGCCCGGCGGTACGGCGGGGGCGAGGGAGCCGGTGACCGTCGTCAACCCGCAGCCCGCTGCGACGAGTTGGAGCTTGGCCAGCCAGTCGCGGGCGGTGTGGACGATCTCGGGCCGCTCGTCCAGCCCCGGCCACACACCCATGAGCCGGTCCTCGCCGGAGGAAATGCTCGCGATCCAGCGCTGCCCGCGCAGGTCGGCCACGTCGACGTAGTCGCCCCGGGCCAGCGGATGCGTCGCGGGCACCGCGAGGTACAGCGGGCGCTCGGTGAGCGTACGCAGCACCAGCGGCGGCGATTCGGTGTCCGGCGGCCGGAACGGTGGCGCCGACGCGAGCAGGGCCAGGTCGAGACTCCCGGCCCGCAGGGCACGTACCAGCGCCGGGGTGCCGCCCTCCCGGCTGACGACGTGCAGGCCCGGGTCGCTGCGCCGCAGCGCGGCCAGGGCGCGGGGCAGCAGGACCGCTCCCGCGCTGGGGAACCAGCCCAGGCGGACGGTCGCGGCCTCCGTCGGCAGACCGGACAGTTCGCGGGCGGTCGCGTCGATCTCGTCGAGCACGACTGTCGCCCTGCGCATGACGATCCGACCGGCCGGGGTCAGCCGTACGCCGTCGCGACGCCGTTCCAGCAGTTCCGCGCCCGCGGCCCGTTCGATCGCGGCGATCTGCCGGGACACCGCCGACTGGGTGTAGCCCAGCGACACGGCGGCCGCGGTGAAGGTTCCCTGTTCGGCGACCGCGCGGAAGACGCGCAACGCGGTGAGTGACACATGCGTGAAGTCCATGACGATCACGCATGCTAGCGGTGCTTAATTCTCGTTGGACGCACACCCCGCGGGTTCCTACCGTGGCAGTCATGAACGTTTCGTGCATCGCCCTCGTCACGGGCGCCAACCAAGGACTCGGCCGCGCCCTCGTCGAGGGGTTGGCGGCCCACATGGGTCCCGACGACATGGTCCTGCTCACCGGACGCGACGAGCAACGGGTCACCGACGCGGCCCACGAGGTCGCGAGCCTGCCCGGTACGCGCAGCCGGATCGAGGGCCGGGTCCTGGACGTCACCGACACCGATGCCATCGCCGACCTCGCCGACGATCTCCGGCAGCGCTACGGCGGGGTCGACATCGTGATCTCGAACGCCGTGGCCCGGGTGCTGCCCGGGGAGTCGCAGGCGGCGCGCGCCGACGAGTTCATCGACGTCTCCAACACCGCCACGCACGCGATGCTGCGTTCCTTCGGCCCGGTGCTGCGCCCTGGCGGCCGGTTCCTCGTCGTGGCCAGCAGCCTCGGCACCCTCGGGCATCTCGACCCCGCGCTGCACGACCTGTTCGACGGCGCGAGCCTGGACCAGGTCGAGTACGCCGTCGAGTCCTGGCGCGGCGCCGTCCACCATCGGACCACGGCCGAGGCGGGCTGGCCGCTGTGGCTGAACGTGCCCTCGAAGGTGGCTCAGGTCGCCGCCGTCCGCGCGGTCGCCGCGGAACGCCGTGAACACGACCTGGCGACGGGCACGTTGGTCGCCTCGGTGTGCCCGGGCATGGTCGACACGGCCACCTCCCGCCCGTGGTTCAGCGATTTCAGCCAGGCCCAGTCCCCGGCCGAGGCCGCGGGCGCCGTGCTCGACCTCGTCTTCGCCGACCACGTCGACCCCACCCACTACGGTGAGTTGGTGCGCTTCGGCAAGGCCCTGGACTGGTACGGCGGCACACCGCCGGTGGAACAGGACCGGCTGATCACACCGTGACCGTAGCGATACGAGCAACTGACCGAACGCGCCGATCGGTTCTGACCGCGCCTCCGTGCAGACCGGCGCGGCCAGAACCAACTCGGGCTGTCAGTAGGCGAACCCGAACCCCTCAGCCCTCAACTGCGGGGCTGGAACGGCCGGTTCACGGAGTGAGCTGCCACTGCTCGATGTAGCCGACGTCGAGTGCCGCGCGGTCCTGTACCCGCAACTTCCAGGTGCCGTTGACCGGTTGGGCGGAGGCGTCGACCGTGAAGGTCTGGTCGACGTTGTCGGTGGAGCCGCCGGCGCGGTTCAGCAGGGAGTAGACGGTTCCGTTCGGACCCACGAGGTCGACGGTCAGGTCGCCCCGGTAGGTGTGGATGATCTTGACGTAGACCTGGGTGGTGGCCGAGGCGTTGCCGTCGCGGCCGGTGACCGTGATCGGCGACTCCACGGCAGTGCTGTTGTCGGGGATGTCGACGCGGGTGCCGCTGGCGTAGATGTTGGCGATCCGCCAGGTGAAGGCGGCGGTGGCGGTCGCGCCCGTGTCGTCGGTGACGGTCACCGTGACGTCACTGCTCCCGAGGGTGGTCGGGATGCCGGAGATCAGGCCGGTACTGCTGATGGTCAGTCCGTCCGGCAGTCCCGTGGCCGAATAGGTCAGGCCCGCACCGGAGTTGGTGGTGTACGCGTCCGTCTGCAGGGACACGGACTGTCCGACTCCGCTGATCTGACCGGCGATCGGGGCCACGTTGACGCCGAGCGCGATCCGGCTTCCCACGTTGATCGCCGCCCACGCGTCGGCCACGGCGAGGTAGGTCGGGCTGTACGCGCCGAAGAGGTCCGCGGCGGCCTGCAGGGTCGCGGTGCGGGCACCGGCGTAGTTGGTGGAGGAGGTCATGTACGTGGAGAGCGCCCGATACCAGACCTTCTGGGCGTTGTCGATGCCGATGCCGGCGACCGGCACACCGTCGTAGGTGGGGCTGTCGTAGGCGACCCCGTTGACGGTCTTCGCGCCGCTGCCCTCGGACAGCAGGTAGAAGAGGTGGTTCGCCGGGCCCGAGGAGTAGTGGACGTCGACGCTGCCGAGCGTCGAGCTCCAGTAGTCGCGGGACGCGCCGTCCTTGGAGGGCTTGTCCATGTAACGCAGCGGTGTGCCGTTGCCGTTGATGTCGATCTTCTCGCCGACCATGTAGTCGGGGACGTCGGCGGGCAGGTTCTCGTGGAACTCCACCGCGGCGGCGAAGATGTCCGAGGTCGCCTCGTTGAGGCCGCCCGACTCGCCGGAGTAGGTGAGGCCGGCGGTCGCGGCGGTGACGCCGTGGCTCATCTCGTGCGCGGCCACGTCCAGCGCGGTCAGCGGGTGGGTGTTGCCCGAGCCGTCGCCGTAGGTCATGCAGAAGCAGGTGTCGTCCCAGAACGCGTTGACGTAGTTGTTGCCGTAGTGGGCCCGGCTGTAGGCGGCCACGCCGTCGTTGCGTATGCCGTTCCGCCCGAAGACGTCCTTGTAGTAGTCCCAGGTCGCCGCCGCGCCGAACGCGACGTCCACGCCCGCGGTCTGCCGGTTGCTCTGGGTTCCGTCGCCCCAACCATCGTTGTCATCCGTAAACAGGGTGCCGGTGCCGGAGGTGCCCTGGTTCAGGTCGTAGGTGCGGTGTCCGGCGCGATCGCCGTCGACGAGTTGGTACGTCGAGCCGGAGAGCGTGGTGCCGAGCGGGACGGATCCGTTGAACTGGCCGGTGCCGGTGCCCGTTTCGATGCCCTGGTACTGGAAGACGGCCTTGCCGGAGTCCGCGTCGGTGATCACATGGAGTTCACTGGGCGTACCGTCGTCCTGGAAGCCGCCGACCACAGCCTCCCAGGCGAGGACGGGCTTGGCTCCGGCGGCCCAGACCACGAGCCGTGGGGCGCCGTCGAGTCGGGCCTTCTCGCCGCCCGCCTTGGACGCTGCCGCGAGCGCCTTGGTCTTCACCGTCGCCGATGTCACGTTCGGGGTGATGCCCGGCAGGGTCAGGCCGGCCTTCGCGGCCTTCGTCACCGTCAGCCGGCCGCTCTTGGCGTGCACGACCAGGTCGCCGCCGAGGACGGGCAGCCCGGAGTACGTCCGCTCGTAGCGGGTGTGGGTGGTGCCGTCGGCGTCCTGGCTGACGTCCTTGACGACGAGCTTCTCCTTGGCACCGAGGCCGAGGGTCTTCGCGGTGTTCTTGACCGCGGCGCCCGCGCTCTTGAGGAGGGCGGCGTGCTTCGCCGGCGACAGGGCGGCCGGGGCCGCTGCGGCCCGCGGGGTGGCCAGGATCTTCGCGGGGGTGGCGTGCCCGCCGGGAGCGGCGGAGGCGGCGCCGGTCTGCATACCGGCGGCCAGCAGGGTGCCGATCGCCGTGAGTACGAGGGCGGCGGTGTATCTGGGGTGGTGCGGATAACGGTCAAGCCGGGTCAAGGCGTTCTCCTTATGTGGGGTGGTCGGACTCGGTGGAGTCCTGGAGAGCGGGTCGGGCCGGGATACGGCCGTCCGGCGGCGCGCGGGTGCGGGGAGGAAGGGTGAGGAGGAAGTGAACGCTCGGTGAGCGTGGTGCTCAGCAGCCTGGCATCACGCCCACAGAATTGTCATGGCTATAACAAGGCAACGGCTCAAAATGACCGTTGCGAACTGCGGATCACTCGCTTGAGCAACACTTTTCAGCCGCACGTCGGGTGCCGACACCACGCGGGAACATCGGGCCGTCGAACAGGTGGTTGAATGACGAGCCGGAGGGGTAATCAGTCCCTCAACTCGCGTACGGCGTCTACGACTTGCCCCACCAGGACAGCCACGCCACGAGCGCGGCACCAGCCGCCCGTGAAGACGCTGGCATATGCCAGAAGCACCACCGGATCGTGTGTTGCCAAATCCCTTACAGGGCGTCGCAGCCTGTGCGACAGTCGTTACCGGTCCCTCCATCCGCCTTGGTCGTACCGTCCCCGCATCGGAGTGCGTCATGCCGTCCCACCTCTCTGCGGACCGCCCCGCCGCCCAGCCGCCCGCGCGCGGCTCGGTCGACGCGCTGATATCGCAGGCGCGGCGGCTCATGGGCGACGTGGACGCCGTACGGCGGGACGCGCAGCACGACGGTGCGGACCCTCGCGAGCGGTGGCAGCGGGCGCTGTGCGATCTGGCGCTGCATCAACTCAACGATCTCGACGAGCACTTGGCCCAGTTGCGGGACGGCCCGCCGCCCGTGCCGGCCACCGCGGAGGCGCCGCTCGTCCCAACTGCCGTACCGGACACGCCTCGTGACGACTCGCTGCTCAGCCGGGTCGGCAGTGCCGAGTGGAATCTGCTGACGGACGGGGCGAGTTGGTCCGGGGAGCTGTATCAGATCCTCGGCCGCGATCCGGCCGCTCCTCCGCTCACCCTCGACGAACTGCCGTCGCTGGTCCTCGACGAGGACCGCCCCAGCCTGACCGCGATGGTCACGGACTGCCTGATCGACGCCAAGCCCATAGACGGCGAGTTCCGGATCGTGCGGCCCGACGGCGCCGTACGGACCGTGCACATGATGGGCGAGCCCGTGCTCGACGCCGACGGTGGCACCGCCTCGATGTGGGCGGTGCTGCGGGACGTCAGCGAACTGCGCCGCAGCCAGCGGACGGTGAGCGAGACCCGTGACTCGCTGCAGCTCCACCGGCACCACGCGCAGACCGAGCGCCGGCTCGCGGTCGAGCTGCAGGAGGCCGTGCTGCCGCCGTGGCGCGGCTCCCTGCGGCTCCCGCACCAGGGGCCGGAGACACTCGACCTGGCCGCCCGCTATCTGCCCTCCTCCACGAGCGCGCTGATCGGCGGCGATTGGTACGACGCGCTCCAACTGTCCGACGGAGCGACGCTGTTGAGCGTCGGCGACCTCACCGGACACGGTGTCGCCGTCACCTCGGGCATGGCGATGCTGCTCGGCGCCCTGCGCGGCATGGCGATGGCGGGCACCGAACCCGGTCAACTGATGTCCTGGCTCAACCAGTTACTCGACGCCACCGTGCAACCGGCCCTGGGCAGCGCGGTGTGCTGCCGCTACCGCCCCGAGACCCGCACCCTGGCCTGGGCGCAGGCAGGACACCCCGCCCCGCTGCTGTTCCGCGACGGGACGGGGCGCATGCTGAGCGCACCGGACGGCGTCCTGCTCGGCGCCACCTCGGGGGCGGCCTACGGACAGGCCGAGGAAACCCTCGAAGCGGGCGACGTCCTCCTGCTGCACACCGACGGACTGGTGCCGGGGCACACCGGAGAAGCAGCCGTGCGCCAACTCCTCGACCTGGCCCCGCGGTTCGGCGAGGCGCGCACCGCACAGGACTGCGTACGGATGGTCGTGGAGGAGTTCGGCGACACCGAGCGCGCGGACGACGCGTGCGTGCTCATCGCCAGGACGACCTGAGAAAGAAGCGGCTGCACGAACTCCTTGTGCGGAAGGAGCCGCACAAACCCCTTATGCCTGGGCGCTGTTGCCGCCCCTGGCCCTGGGGATCTTCGACTGTGTCTTCGGCAGCGCGAGTTTGATCTCCTCCCGCAGTTCGTGGATCCTCGGATAGTCGGCGTACTGGGCGGTGAGCCGGTACATCTCGCGCAGCCGGTCCCAGGTGCGGTGGGAGGAGTTCGATCCCATCGACGCCAGGGCCAACCGCGCGTACCTGTCCGCCTGTTCGGGATCGTCCGCGATGAAGCACGCGGAGGCCATCGACAGGAAGTCGAAGATCTTCGACCGCTGCCGTCCGTCGACCCGCAGCGCCAGGGCCTTCTCCGCGAAGTACTGGGCGTGCACGGCCGCTCCGGGCTCGTGCTCGGCCAGGGTCCGGTAGGCCAGGGCCTGCATGCCGTAGAGGTCCTCCTCCCTGAACGTCTGCATCCAGCTGGGGGGCGGTACGTCGCCGCGGTCGGAGACGAAGAGGTCCTCCGCCTGACCGAGGGTGCGGCGCATGGCCTGACCCTTGCCCATCGACGCCTGTGCCCAGGCCTCGATGGTGTAGAGCATCGCCTGGGTGCGCGGCAGCACCTCGTCGCCGGAACCGGTCTTGGCGAGTTTCATGAGATCGAGTGCGTCGTCGGGCCGGCCCAGGTGCACCATCTGGCGAGCCGCCCGGGAGAGCGCCTCCCCGGCGCGGGGCCGGTCGCCGCCCTCACGGGCCGCGTGGGCGGCGATGACGAAGTACTTCTGGGCCGTGGGTTCCAGGCCGACGTCGTGCGACATCCAGCCCGCGAGTACGGCGAGATTGGCGGCGACGCCCCACAGGCGCCGCTGCACATCGGCGGGGTGCCGGTAGGCGAGCATGCCGCCCACCTCGTTGAGCTGTCCCACCACGGCCTTGCGTTGCAACCCGCCGCCGCGGGCCGCGTCCCAGGCCCGGAACACCTTGACGGACTCCTCCAGTTCCTCGATCTCCTGCGACCCGATGGGGGCGGCCTCGTAGCGGTCGAACCCAGCGGGGTCGGCGTGCAGGGGATCGTCGAACCGGGGAGCGTCGGCGGAAAGAGTCGGATCGGAGTGCAGCCATGCGTACATGGCGCTGCTGAGTGCGGAGCCTGCGGCGAGCGCGGCGCCCGCGCCCACCAAGCCGCGTCGGTTGAGCATGAGGTCCATTCCCGTGAATTCGGTGAGGACCGCAGCAGTCCGTTCGGGCGCCCACGGCACACCGTCGGGATGTTCCACACTCCCGTCGTCGGGCCGTTTCCCCACACGCCCGTGCCGGACCAGACCGAGGTCCTCGATGGTCACGACACGGCCGAGACGCTCGGTGAACAGAGCCGCCAGCACCCTCGGCACCGGATCGCGCGGGATCTCTCCCGTGTCGATCCAACGCCGAACCCGCGAGGTGTCGGTCGAGAGCTGGGGGTGGCCCATGGCCGCCGCCTGCCGGTTGACCCGCCGCGCGAGTTCGCCCTTGGACCAGCCGGCCAGGCCGAACAGGTCCGAGAGACGGGAGTTGGGTTGTCCGTTCACGTCAAGCCCCCAGGTTCTCGGCTGACTTGAACATAGCCCGGTGCGCCTTGCCGGGCGACTATTCGCCAGGGTTCGCCAGGGTGCGCCAGATGGTGTGCCACTGCGCATCTGGTGTCAGGTAGGAACGCGCCACCCCGACCCGGTCACCGAGGGACACTCCCCAGGGTGCACCTGCGGAACCGGGCCGGGAGCGCGCTTGCTTGGACAGGCACTGCAGGCACACGAAGGGATCTGTATCTCCCATGTACACAGCATCGTCCTCCGTGTCCGCCCCGCCCCGGTCGCTGCACCCCCGCCCGGGCGCCGGCGGCCCCTACCTCGACCCGGCGCGTCCGGCGGCCGGCCCCGTGCTCGGTGCGGGCAGGCCGCGGCGCGTTCCGGGGCTCGGCACCCAACCGCTCAGCGGGAGACTCGACTTGTCCGGCCCTCAGGGCGCCCAGCTGCGTACGGCGATCGCGTCGGTGCACCGGATCTGCCCGGAGTTCGCTCCGGTGCAGGTGCTACGCCGCAACGGGCGCTCCGTGCTTCTGGTCGGAACGACCGGACGCAGCACGGCCGTTGCGAAGTGTTTACTGGACCACTCCCCCGCGTGGGCCGAGCGGATCCGGCACGAGATAGCGGCCTACCGCTCGTTCGTCCGGCACCGCCCGCCGGTGCGGGTGCCGCGGCTGATCGCGGCGGATCCGGACAACTGCACACTGGTCATCGAGCGGATGCCGGGCCGGGTGGCGGCACTGCACCGGCACCCGGCGGAGGCCCCGCCGCGGGCGGACATCCGGGCGGCGCTCGGCGCGATCTGCCGGCTGAACGCCTGGCGGCCACCGGCGGGCACGTTCGACGCCCCGCTGGACTACGCGGCCCGGATCTCCCGCTTTCACGAGCTGGGGCTGCTCACCGACCGGGACATGGGAGACCTGCAGAAACTCCTGCACGGCATCGCGCACTCGGCGGGCCGCGGCGGGATGGGCCAGTTCTGTCACGGCGACGCCCTGCTGTCCAACATCCTTCTCTCACCGGCCGGTCCAGTGCTGGTGGACTGGGAGCACGCGGGCTGGTATCTGCCGGGCTACGACCTGGCGACGCTGTGGGCGGTCCTCGGGGACGCGCCGGTGGCCCGGCGGCAGATCAGCCAGATCGCGCAGTCGGCGGGACCGGCCTCGCGTGACGCGTTCCTGGTGAACCTGATGCTGGTGCTGACCCGCGAGATCCGTACCTACGAGATGGCCGTGCAGCGTTCGATGCACGACTCGGCCCCGGCGGCACCGGGAGTGGTGGCCCACCCGGGTGCTGCGCCGTCCGGCGAGGAACAACGGCTGCTGCTGAGGCGGCTGCACGACGACTGCCAGATGGCCCGCCGGGCCGTGCGTGCGGCGGTCGGCACTCGCTGACGGGGACGAAGGTCCGCGGTGCGCCCTGCAGCGGCGCACCGCGGACCTTCGTGTGTCTCAGCCACATATGGCGCTCCCACATATGGCTCGTATATGGCTCGCCCATTGGTGTACTCCACTGACGCCCCGCAGGCCCGAAAGCCGCCGCCACGAAACTCCTCGCAGCCCCCGTTGACATGGGAAATCACCTTCCTCTGGGCATGATTGACGGATCGTCGGCAAGCCGGTACCACTGACGCACGCCCGGCCCCGCACGGTTCAGCACACCCCACCGTCCCAGGAGGCTGCATTGCGAGGATCCTCGACCGACCCCAACCGCTCTCCCGGACACAGACGCGCGCGCCGATCCCTCGGCGCGCTCGCCACCGCCGCCCTGCTGCTGCCCCTACTGGGCGCGGCCCCCGCGGAGAGCCCCACCGGCTCCTCCGCCGCCACCCTCCAGCGGGCGTTCGCGTCGGCGTCCGCCGAGTACCACGTGCCGCAGACGGTCCTGCTGGCCGTCTCCTATCTCCAGTCCCGCTGGGACACGCACGGCGGAGCGCCGAGTGTGACCGGCGGCTACGGCCCGATGCACCTCACGGACGCCCGCACCGCCCTCGCCGCGACGGAGCACCTGAGCGAGGGCTCCGAGGACCCCCGCGGCGACAGCGCCCGCGCTGCCCTGCACCCCACCGCACAGATCCCGGCGGACTCCCAACTCCCGGCCCGGCTCAGGACGTTGGCGAAGGCGGCCGAACTGACCGGCCTTCCGGCAGCCGACCTCCGTACCGACGAGACCGCCAATGTGGCCGGCGGCGCCGCACTGCTGGCCGACGCCCAGAAGGGTCTCGGCGAGCCGCTGAGCACGGACCCGGCCGACTGGTACGGCGCGATCGCGCGCTTCTCCGGCGCGGACGACACGGCCACTGCTGCGGCGTATGCCAACGATGTCTACGACGTGATCCACACCGGCGAGGCGCGCACCACGGACGCCGGGCAGCAGGTCGCGCTGGCCGCCCGGCCGGACCTCGCGCCCGACACCGCGCAGCTGAAGGAGACCGGGCTGCGCACGGTCCCCGCCGACAGTACAGAGTGCCCCAAGAAGGTGTCCTGCGAGTGGATCCCGGCGCCGTACTCCCAGTTCGGGGACGACGACTACGGCAACCACGACCTGGGCGACCGGCCCGCGTCGCAGAGCATCAAGTACATCGTCATCCATGACACGGAAGGCCAGTGGGCCGGTGTCCTGAACCTGGTCCAGGACCCCACCTATGTGTCCTGGAACTACACGATCCGCTCCACCGACGGTCTCATCGCCCAGCATGTGAAGGCCAAGGACGTGGCCTGGCACGCGGGCAACTGGTACATCAACGCCAAGTCGATCGGCATCGAGCACGAGGGCTTCCTCGCCGCGCCGGACGCCTGGTACACGGAGGCGATGTACCGCGCGTCGGCCCGACTGGTGAAGTACCTGACGAAGAAGTACGGCATCCCGCTGGACCGGCAGCACATCCTCGGCCACGACAACGTGCCGGGTCCGACCACGTCCACGATCCCCGGGATGCACACCGACCCGGGCCCGTACTGGGACTGGGCGCACTACTTCGCCCTGCTGGGCCACTCCTTCAAGCAGACCGCCAAGAAGAGCGGCGGCCTGGTGACGATCCGCCCCGACTACGCCGCCAACCAGCCGGTGTACACGGGCTGCGTCACCGCCGGCCAGGCGTGCGCGGCGCACGGGTCGAGCGAGGTCCGGCTGTACTCCGGGCCCGGCGAGACCTACCCCCTGATCAAGGACATCGGCCTCGGGACGACCCCGACCACCGGGGTCAACGACCTCTCCTCACGGGTGTCCACCGGTCAGCAGTACGCGGTGGCCGACCGCTCCGGGGACTGGACCGCGATCTGGTACCTGGGTCAGGAGGCCTGGTTCAAGAACCCGAAGAAGCAGCCCACCGCGGTGCAGGCGGCCGGTCTGGTGGTGACGCCGAAGGAGGGTGTGGACAGCGTCCCGGTGTACGGCCGCGCCTACCCGGAGGCCTCCGCCTATCCGACGGGAGTGCCCGCCCAGGCGATCTCCCCGCTGCCGTACAAACTGCTCAAGGGCCAGAAGTACGTGGTCGGTGACAAGGTGCCCGGCGAGTACTACTACGCGGTCACCTTCACCACCGACTCGCACAAGGTCGTCGTAGGAAAGGATCTCTACTACGAGATCCAGTACGGCCACCGGGTGGAGTTCGTGCGCGCCGCCGACGTGACGGTGGAACGTTCCGGCCGGTAGGCAGTCGCCTCAGCCCTGCTGGAACAGTTCCGCCGGGAGCGGTTTCAGCAGGGCGTAGAGGTCGTCCGTGATGGGGCGGTCCCAGGCGGCGATGGTGACCAGGACGTTGTCGCTGCGGTCGAACTGGACGCAGGAGATCCGGCTCTCCGAGAGCTTGAGTCGGCGCACGATCAGCAGGTTGTCGCCCTGCATCACCGGCATGTCCTCGACGCCCACGACGGTCACCTCCTCGTCGTTCTCCAGCGCGAGGAGCAGTTGCGCGACCTCGAACGGGATCTCGTCCTCGGCGACGTCGCGGGCCGGGGAGCCCTCCGGGAGGTTGCCGATGACCATCGCGGGGCCGCGGCCGCCGAAGAGGTCGTAGCGCAGGAAGACACCCTGGCAGCTGCCGTCGGGAGCGGGCAGCAGGCCCGCGCCGAGGTTACCGGGCCAGTCGCCCGGGTCCATGGCCAGCACATCGAATTCGGGGCCGGCGGGGGTGGCGCTGCGGCGGCGGAGGAACGACATGTCGCAATGGTACGGGGTGCCGTCCGGCGGTGGAGCCGTGGTCATGTGCCGGGTGCGGATCGTTGTCGGGTGCCGGTTCGTGGGGGCTGGGCGCGCCCGCGCGGCGGAGCCGCAAATTGACACAGCCCCGCGCCCCTGGGGGGGGTTCGGCCTTACGTAGGTTTAATCAGTGCCGTTTCCAGGCCCGTGCGGTCCGTGCCCAGTTTTCGGTAGGCCGCTGACAGCAGGCGTACCGCCGTTTGTTCGTCTGTCTGAAGCTCTACGGCTATCTCGGCGTCCGTGTGGCCGTGGGCGGCCAGGGTCGCCGCAGCGCGCTCACGGGTCGTGAGGGTGTCTGTTTCGGTGCTGTGGAGGCGGCGGGGGCGTAGGCCTGCTGCTGCCAGTTCGGCGCGGGCTGTGTCGGCCAGGCCGTCGGCGCCGCATTGGACGGCTGCGTCCAGGCCTCGGTAGAGGTGGTCGGCGGCTTCCCTGGACCTGCCTGCTCGGCGGAGTTCGGTGCCGAGGGCGACCAGGGCGCAGGCCAACTCATAGGCGGCCGGGGAGCGTTCGAGGTGGGTGACGGACTCTTCGAGGAGTTTGGCGCGGGCCGAGCCTGAGGAGACCTCGGCGGCGATGCGCAGAGCCTGGCCGATGGCGGACGGGGTGCCGAACTGGCGAGCGCGGGCGACCGCTTCGTGCGCGGTGGCGACCGCGCGCTCGGGGGTGTCGTGACTCTCGGCGCGGGCGAGGTGGAGCTGCCAGGGGCACCACGCGGGGTTGCGGATGCCGCGCGGGTCCAGGCGGCGGCCCGCGGAGGCCAGTTCGGCGGCGGCCTCCTTGGCGAGACCGCGGGCCAGGAGCAGTTCGCCGTAGACGGTCTGGGCGTCCGGGAAGACGACGGCGGCCGGGAAGGGCTCCGCGAAGGCGTGGTCCTCGGCGAGTCGGGTGGCCTCCGCGACCCGGCCGCGGGCCAGCAGGACCTCGATGAGGATGCCGGTGCCGTACCAGTAGACGGGGGTGCCGGGTCCGACGCGTTCGGCGAGGCGCAGGCCCGCGCGGGCGAAGTCCTCGGCCTCGGCGAGGCGGCCGCGCCGGTAGCGGAGGTAGCCGAGGAAGGTGTAGCCGAAGGACAGGTGCGCGCCACGCCAGCCCTGTTGTTCGAAGTCGGCGATGCCGGTGGCGAAGAGTTCCTCCGCGCGGCCCGGTCGGTCGCAGTACATGAAGGTGAGGGCGACCAGTACCGGCACCTCGAAGCCGCGGTCGGCCTCGGCCCAGCCGAGGCCACCACTCAATGCGCGTTCGGCATGGTGGAGGGCCACATGTGCGGGTTCACCACGGAGTACGGCGTCCCAGGTGCGCAGGCCGATGATGTACCGCTCGGTGAGGTCGCGGCCCTTGAGGCGGTCGGCGAGTTTGGTGAGGCGGCGGGAGCGCGAGGGGTGGTCGGGTTCGTCGGCGCGGAAGGCGTCCCACATGAACTGCTCGGAGAGCATGCGGAGTTTGACCCGGGCGTCGTCGGTGACGCGGATCTCGCGGGCGAGGGTGTCGGAGGCCTCGGCGAGGCGGTCGCTGTGGGCGAGTACCTGGGAGAGGCGGTAGACGATGTTCTGCCGCAGGCCTGCGTCGCTGATCGGCTCTTCGAGGGCGGCCCGAAGGTGGTTGACGGTGGTCGCCGGTTCGGTGAGGAGGGAGGCGCTGCCCAGTTCGTACAGGACGGCGGCCCGGTCGTCGAAGGGCGGGGGTTCGCGCAGGGCGCGGGCGAGGTAGCTGCGGGCCGTGTCGGGGGCGCCCGCGCGCAGGGTCTCGCCGGCTGCCGCGCGGAGTTGCTGGACCACCCAGTTGTCGCCGTCGGGGTGGGTCTCCATGAGGTGGCGGGCGGCGGCGGAGGGACCCTGGCCCTCGTTGATGACAGACCAGGCTGCCTGGCCGTGCAGGGCCACGCGGACGCCGGCGGGGATGGCCCGGTAGACGGCGGTGGCGATGAGCGGGTGGACGAATTCGAGGGTGCCCACGGCGGTGAGTGTGCCGGTGAGGATGCGGGCGCCGCGCAGTGCGTCGACTGCGTCGGCGGCCTCCTCGTGACCGAGTCCGGCGACGGCGGCGGCGAGCATCGGATGGGGTTCGGTGCCGAGGACGGCGCAGGCCCAGGCGAAGCGGACGGTCGAGGTGCCGAGGCGTTCGAGGCGGGTGGTGAGGCCGCTGCCCTTGACGGCGGCGGCGAGGTCGCGCAGTTGGTGGGCCCCGGCCTCGGTGGGGCTCAGGCCGCGGTCGTGGATCTTGGCGGCGAGTTCGACGGTCTCGAACGGGTTCCCTGCGGTGACGGCCCAGCACTCGTGGCAGAACGCGTCGTCGGCGTGCGCGCCGAGCGTCTCGCGCACCAGGTCGGCTACGGCCGCGACGCTGAGCGGTTCCAGATCGAGGGGGCGTCCGCCGGCCCGGCCGGGCAGTCCCCTGAACGACTCGGCGTGGTCGGGGAGTTCGTCGGGGCGGTACGCGACGACGACCAGCAGCGGGAGTTGCTCGGCGCGCGGCGCGAACGCGGCCAGCCAGCCCAGGGATTCGGGGTCGGCCCAGTGCGCGTCGTCGAGGACGAGGACCATCGGGGCACGGTTGACCGCGAGGTGGGTGAGCACCCAGTCGAGGCCGTCACGCAGACCCTGCTGGTCGGGCGGGGAGCCTTCGGTGGGGGCGCACAGGCCGAGGGCGGGGCCGACGATGTCGTACCAACTCCCCAGCGCGGTACGGAGATCGGCGTCGGCCGAACCGGCGAACTGCGGTTGCAGCAGCTGTCGGGCGACGTGGAAGGCGACGCGTTGTTCCTGGTCGCCGCCGCGCGCGGAGAGCACCGTGCAGCCCTGGGCGGCGGCCCGGCGGCGCACTTCGGTGAGGAGGGTGGTCTTGCCGATGCCGGCCCGTCCCGCGAAGGCGAGCAGGGCACCGCGCGGCCGGTCCCCCGGTTCGGCCCCGCCCGTGCGTAAGCCGGTGAGTTCGCCCAACGCCTCGTCCACAGCGGCGAGTTCACTCTCCCGTTCGAAGAGTGTCCTTCTGCTGCGTGCGCTCCGCCGTCCCATCCCATACCCCCTGCCACGGTGGTGTGTCCGCGCGGGGAGCGAACGCGCACCGTGAGCTACAGGGACCTCAACGTACGCTTCCCGAGGGTCGTGCGACCCGGTAGTCGGCGAAGGCGTACCGGCCGGTTTTCCTGTGTCGTGCGTGACGCCGGGCGACGAGGGTTTCGCGGGTGAACTGCCGTTCTTGGACCCCTTGGTGGCGCCGGACACCCCGTTCCGAATTGTTCATGGAGTGGCTGGCGGGGACGCTGGAGGCCGGTGCGCGCGAGCCGCACGCGCTGATGGTCTCGACGGCCGGTACCGACAGCAGACCGACGGTACGGACCTCACTCCTCCAACGCCGTCGGCGGCACCACCGCCGCCGGACTCGCCGCGTGCAGCAGGACCGCCTGGGTGACCGAGCCGATCAGACGGGCCGGGGACAGCAGGCGGCGGCGATGGCGGCCCACGACGACCAACTCGGCGTCCTTGGAAGCGGCGACGAGGTGACCGGCCGCGTCACCCGGGGCTACGTACGGCTCGGTGCGGACGTCGGGGTGGCGTTCGCGATGCGGGGCGAGGAGGGACTCGGTGAGGGTGCGGGTCTCGTTCTCGATGTCGTCCTGGTCGATGGCGGGCGGGACGAGTTCGCCGGGGGACGCCCAGGCCTGCGGCGGCCATGGGTAGGCGGCGACGACCTGGAGGCGGGCTCCACGCAGGGCCGCCTCGGCGAAGGCGAAGGAGAGGGTGATCTCGTCGGGGCTGTCCACGTGCAGGCCGACGACCACTCGGGGTCCGGGATCGGCCGGAGGCGCATCGTGCACCTCACGCCCGGGCCGAGGCACGACGACGACCGGGCAGTCGGCGTCACGGGCGGCGGCCATGCCGTTGGAGCCGAGCAGCAGGCTGGCGAAGCCACCGCGACCTCGGGAGCCGAGCACCAACAGCTGTGCGCTGGAACCGAGTTCGGGCAGTACGGCACCCGGAGCGCCCTGGAGCCCGAGGTACTCCACGACCGGCCGGTCGGCCTGCCCTTCGACATACGTACGGACCTGGTCGAGCACCTCGTCCGGGTCCGGCGGCCCGGCGACCAGGACACCGGGCGGGGTCCAGGCGGCGGCGTACTGCCACACATGGACGACCCGCAACGGCGCCCCGCGTCCACGGGCCGCATCGAGGGCCCAGTCCAGGGCCCGCAGGCTGTCGTCCGAACCGTCGACCGCCGCGATGACCGGCAGGGTGCTCATGGGTTCCTCTCCTCCGGAGTAACGGGACCTTCCCCCTCCGCTGCCAGCCTGGCTCAGGCGTCGGCCCCGGAAGGGTTCTCAAGGTCGCGTGTCCGGAAAATCAGGCGGGACACCCTTCCACGACGGTGACGGCGATGGCGACGAGTCGGCGTTCGCGGCCCAGGGCCCGGTCGAGGAGGCGCACCAGGCGGTACATGAAGAAGCGTCACCTCATCAACTCCTGGACGCGGGCGGTCTCCGCAGGATCCAGGAGCCTGGCGGTCGCCCGCACCGCGGGTACGCCGGCAGGGACGGTGCCCTTCATGTCGCACGCCGCGATGGTCACTTGAGAGTTGTTGCGGATCCGCTTGACCTTCCCGGTCTCCGGCGGTGTCAGGACGTAGAGGGTGTCGTCCTCTACGAGACCGCCGACGGGGGTGGGGACGGCCTGACCGTTGCGGCGGAAGGTGGTGAGGCTGACGTGCCCGCCCCTGCCGATGCGGTCGAGAGCCTGGTCGAAGTCGCTGCGCGGGGTGGTCATGCGGGTCTCCAGGGCCAGCGGGTGTTCCGGGGGCTAGCGGGTTTTCCCGCCGGCGAGGGCACGGGCCGTGCGCGCGGCCTGCTCCTCGACGGAGGCCCGGGTGTTCCAGCGGCCGGGCAGCATGTCCTGCTGCTGGAACAGGGCCAGACCATGGGCTGCCGCAGCGACCTGGACGAGCAGTTCGAACGCCTCGTCCGGGTCGGGGGCGAGGCGGCCGGTGACGGGCATCAGGTCGTCGTGCAGGGCACTTCCCGCCGTGGCCAGTTCGGGGTGCCGGCTCTTGTCGAGGCCCGCCAGGAAGGTGATGTCGAAGAGGGCGCGCTCCTCGGCGGCGAACCGTACATAGGCGGTGGCGAAGGCCGCCAGCTGCTCGACCGGGTCCGAGTGCGCGGCCAGCGCGATGCGGTAGCGGCGGCGCTGCTCCTCGTAGCCCTTCAGAGCCAGCGAGGCCAGCAGCGCCTCCCGGTCGCTGAAGTGCTTGTAGGGGGCCGACACGCTCACCCCGGCTCTCCGGCACGCCTCGGCGAGGGTGAACCCGTGCGGGCCGCGCTCGCCGACCAGGGCGAGGGCCGCCTCCTCCAGCGCGTTGCGCAGATCTCCGTGATGAGTGCCGGTGGGACGCCGTTTGACTGCCATGCCGACAAGGTTAACACTATTAACCATAGGTGAACGTCATTCACCTTCGACGACGAGCGAGCAACCGAATGGGCAGGCCGGCAGGCCACGATTGCCCCTCTCGCGACCGCCTAGTCCCCGTACGACTTCTGGAGGAACCGATGACCGGATCGAACCCCGCGCACTGGACAGCCCAGGACATCCCCGACCAGCACGGCCGCACCGCCGTGATCACGGGTGCCAACACCGGCATCGGATTCGAGACGGCCAAGGCCCTCGCCCTGCGCGGGGCAGAAGTGGTCCTGGCGGTACGGGACACCAACAAGGGCAAATGCGCGGCGGAGGAGATCACTCTCGTCGCGCCGACCGCGCGGGTGCACGTCCAGCGCCTCGACCTGAGTTCGCTCGCCTCGGTCCGGGACACGGCCGGCGGACTAAGAGATGCCTACGCCCGGATCGACCTGCTGATCAACAACGTCGGCGTGATGTACACCCCGCATCGGACGACCTCGGACGGCTACAAACTCCAGTTCGGGACCAACCACCTGGGTCACTTCGCCCTGACCGGGCTGCTGTTGGACCTGCTGCCGCCCGCGTCCCGCGTCGTCACGGTCAGCAGCGCGGGCCACCGCATGGGCGGCCCGATCGATCTCGATGACCTCGACTGGCGCAGGCGCCCGTACGACCGGACCGCCTCGTACGGGCACTCCAAGCTGGCCAACCTGCTGTTCACCTACGAGCTCGACCGCAGACTGCCCGCCGGCGGGCCGCTGGCCGTCGCCGCGCATCCCGGCGGCGCCGACACCACCGGCTCCCGGAGCGCGATGTCGCACTCCTCCGCCCTCACCCGCGCGGCCTTCGCGGCGATCCGACCGCTGCTCCTCCAGTCCCCCGAAAGGGGAGCACTGCCCGTGCTGCGCGCCGCGACCGACCCGGGCGTACGGGGCGGTGAGTACTACGGCCCACGCGGATTCCAGCAGAGCAAGGGGTACCCCAAGGTGGTCCGCTCCTGCCCGCAGTCGTACGACACGGAGCTGCAACGCCGCCTGTGGGCGCTCTCCCAGGAGATGACCGGCATCGAGTTTCCATCAGGCACGCAGCCCGGCCGCCACTCTCACGAGTAAAGGCCGGGCTGACGATGAGTGTGCGCACTTCCCGCGATGATTCGCTGGGGAACCTCCACCTTCAGGTGAGGTCGAACTCCCCTTCCCGCGCCCCCGACACGAACGCGCCCCATTCCGCGGGCGTGAAGATCAAGGAAGGGCTTTCCGGGCGGCCACTGTTGCGCATCGCGATGAATCCCTCGACAAAAGCGATCTGGACATCCCCCAGTCCACGGCTGCCTGAGTGCCAATCGGCGTCACTGAGGTCCAGCTCCGGCTTGTCCCAGCCCGCAAGCGGGTGCTGCTGGATGGTGCTCTCGGCCACGTCCGTGCTCCTCCCGATTCGTCGTCCGCGGCCAGCCTAGCGATCGGTTTCTGATGCCAACAGGCCACGTGAGGGGGACCTTTCAGGAGGCGGGTGGTTCGCTGCCCACAAGCCACATCGAGAAGAACTGCGATCCGCCGCCATAGGCGTGCCCGAGAACCCGTCGAGCGCCCTCCACCTGGTGTTCTCCGGCCTGGCCGCGCACCTGAAGGGCGGCCTCCGCGAAGCGGATCATGCCCGAGGCACCGATCGGATTGGTGGAAAGCACACCCCCTGACATGTTCACGGGAAGGTCGCCGTCCAGCTCGGTCACCCCCGATTCGGTGAGCTTCCACCCCTCCCCCTCCTCGGCGAATCCGAGGTTCTCCAGCCACATGGGCTCGTACCAGGAGAACGGCACATACATCTCCACGGCGTCGATGTCCCGGCGCGGATCGGCGATCCCGGCCTGCCGGTACACATCGGCCGCGCAGTCCTTGCCGGCCTGTGGCGACACACAGTCCTTTCCGGCGAACAGTGTGGGTTCGCTACGCATGGCGCCCCCATGCATCCAGGCCGCCGGACGTGGTGCGCGAGCCGCTCCCGCCCGGTCGGTGAGCACCATCGCGCAGGCACCGTCCGAGGAGGGGCAGGTCTCCGAGTACCGGATCGGGTCCCACAGCATCGGCGAGGCCTGGACCTTCTCCAGCGTGATGTCGTGCTCGTGGAGATGCGCGTACGGGTTCTTCAGCGCGTTGCGCCGGTCCTTGTACGCCACCAGCGAGCCGACGGTGTCGGGCGCCCCGGTGCGCCGCATATAGGCACGCACATGCGGCGCGAAGAACCCGCCCGCGCCGGCAAGTAGCGGCTGCTGAAAGGGAATCGGCAGAGACAGTCCCCACATCGCGTTCGACTCGGACTGCTTCTCGAAGGCAAGCGTCAGAACCGTGCCATGCACACGAGCCGCGACAAGATTCGCCGCGACGAGCGCGGTCGACCCGCCCACCGACCCGGCGGTGTGCACCCGCAGCATCGGCTTCCCTACGGCGCCCAGCGCGTCGGCGAGATACAGCTCGGGCATCATGACGCCCTCGAAGAAGTCCGGCGCCTTCCCGATGACCACGGCGTCGATGTCGGCCCACGTCAACTCGGCGTCGTCCAGCGCCCGTTGAGCCGCCTCCCGCACCAGCCCCGCGATCGACACGTCCCGCCGCGCGGCGACATGCTTGGTCTGGCCGATCCCTACGACGGCCACGGGCTCCTTGCTCATCGCGGATCCCCTTCGAGTACGGCGACCAGGTTCTGTTGCAGACAGGGGCCGGAGGTGGCGTGGGCGAGCGCCCGGTCGGACTCGCCCCGGTGGATGCGAGCGGCGGCCTCGCCGATGCGAATCAGCCCGGCGGCCATGACGGGATTGGCGGCGAGGGCACCCCCGGACGGGTTGACGCGCACATCGTCACCAAGCCTCAGCGCCTTCCGCAGGACGACCTCCTGCGCGGTGAACGGCGCGTGCAACTCGGCGGTGTCGACGGGCCGTTCGAACGCACCGGCCTTCTCGGCAGCGAGCCGCGTGGACGGCGAGTCGGTCAACTCCCGTACACCCAGCCCGTGCGCCTCGATCCGATGGTCGATCCCGCTGATCCAGGCGGGCCGTTCGCACAGCTCGCGGGCCCGGTCCCCGGCCGCGAGGATCACGGCGGCGGCACCGTCACCGACCGGCGGACAGTCGCCGGTGCGCAGCGGCCGTACGACATAGTCGCCCTGCGGCACCGAACCCCGCACCTGCGCATGGGAGTTGGCGCTCGCGTCGGTCCGGCTGCGGGCCGCGACGGCGGCGAGCGCGGGCTCGTCGGTGTCGCCCGCGTCGATCAGGGCCTGGGCCTGGAGGGCGGCGAGCGCAACGGAGTCCGGCCAGAGGGGAGCCACGTAGTAGGGGTCGAGCTGTCGGGTCAGGACGTCGCGCACCGAACCCGGGGACGACTTGCCGTACGAGTAGACGAGCGCGGTGTCGGCGTCGCCGGTAAGCAGCTTGGTCCACGCCTCGTAGAGCGCCCAGGCGCCGTCCATCTCGACGTGCGACTCGGAGATCGGCGGCCAGGCACCGACGCCGTCGAGGGCGAGGGTGAAGGAGAAGGCGCGGCCGGCGAGGTAGTCGCTGGAGCCGGAACAGGTGAAGTCGATGTCGGCGGTCTTCAGGCCGGTCTGTTCGAGGACGCCGTGCAGGACCGGCATCAGCATCTCCACCTCGGAGAGCTCGTCGGTGGTCCGCCGGTGGTCGGTCTGCGCGAAGGCGACGACGGCGATCTCCCGTATCGCAGCGGCTCCTTGCATCACAGCAGCTCCTTGTAGACGTCGTAGTCCGCGTCGGGCTCGCCGGTCGGCCGGTAGTGGTCCGGATAACGGCCGCCCTCACTCCACACCGCCTCGACGCGCAGCCCCATCCGCACCTGGTCATACGGCATCCCGCCGATGCGCCCGTGCAACGCGAGGTCGGCACCGTCGAGGGCGATGTGCGCGTAGACGTACGGCACCTCTATGTCGAGGTTCTTCGCCTTGATGTTGACGATGCAGTACGTGGTGACTGTGCCGCGCGGCCCCACTTCGACATGTTCCGCTGTGGCCACACCACATGTGGGACACGCACCCCTCGGCGGGACGTACACCTTGCGACAGGAGGGGCAGCGCTCGCCGACGGTGCGCTGTTCGGAGAGCGCGTGGATGTAGTCGGTCTGGGCACGGCCGGGCGAGTAGACGTAGTCGAGGCGCGCGGGGGCCACGATGCCGGTGACCATGTCCTGGAACTCGCCACTGTGGGCGGAGGGTTGATGCCCCTCTTGGCCTTCGCTTTCGTACGGCTCGAAGCAGGCGATGTCGGTGATGGCGCCGGTACGTTCCTCGGCCCAGCGAACGCGCACGCGCATACCGGTGCGCACGGCATCGGGTCCGGGGGCGTCGAGGGCATGCAGCAGAGCTGTATCAGCACCGTCGAGCCGAACCAGAACCCACGCGAAGGGCGTGTCGAGCGGCTGACCGCGCCGGGGTTCATGGTTCCAGGCCCAGGTGGTGACCGTACCGGTGGCCCCGACCTCAACGAGATCACGGATCTCCTCGGCGGTGACGGGGTCGTATTCGACGGGAGGGACAAGGGTCCGCCCATCACCGGTCTTCACCCCGAGGACGACGCGTTCGCGGAGGCCGGTGAGGAACGCGCTCTGGACGGGCCCAAGGGAGCGGGTAAAGGGAAATTCGAGAACGAGGGGGGCTTTAAGTACTTCGGGCACGGTTTTCTCCTAACTGAACAGTTGGGGCCGAGCGCCCCCACCTAGGGGCGCGGGGAACTGCGCGACCAGCCACAACAAACCCACAGACAAAAAGGGACCAACCAGCACAACACCTACGCCCGCTTATAAACAGGCGCCCGCTTCTCCGCAAAGGCACGAGCCCCCTCCTTCGCATCGGCGGTGTCAAAGATCGGCCACCCCCTCTTGAGTTCAGCGGCGAGCCCCTCCGTCTCAGTCATCTCGGCGCTCTCATACACCGACGCCTTAACCGCCTCAACCGCCAACGGCCCACACCCATTGACGAGTTCGGCAATCTCCAGCGCCTTGGCGAGGGCAGCCCCGTCGGGGACGACATGTCCGACCAGACCAACATCCGCCGCCTCCCGCGCGCTGTACGGACGCCCGGTCAGCAACATCTCCAGCGCATGCGTACGCGGAATCTGCCGCTGAAGCCGCACAGTCGACCCCCCGATCGGGAACAACCCACGCTTCACCTCGAACAACCCAAAGGTCGCCGACTCCCCTGCAACCCGAATATCGGTGCCCTGCAAGATCTCCGTACCGCCGGCCACGCAGTACCCCTCGACGGCGGCGATCACCGGCTTCCGAGGCCGATGGTGCCGCAGCATCGCCTTCCAGTGCAGATCCGGGTCAGCCGTGAGCCGATCCCGGTACTGCTGCCCCTCCATGCCCTTGCCGGCCAGTGCCTTGAGATCCATCCCCGCGCAGAACGCACCCCCCGCCCCGGTCAGCACGATCGACCGGATCGCGTCGTCCGCGTCGGCCTCGACCCAGCCGTCGTACAGCCCGACCAGCATCGGCAACGAGAACGCGTTCTTGGCCTCGGGCCTGTTGAGCGTGAGCACCAGCGTGGCGCCTTCGCGCCGCACGGTCAGGTGTTCCGTACCGCCCATTGCCGTCCTCCCGTCGCCGCACCGCCTCCGGAACGAGAACAGGTTGCAGGAGGCGCCCTGCCAGTACAAGGGGTTTCTGACACTCAGTCAGATTTCTTCTGCGCGGACCCTTCACAGTTGTCGCGCCCTTTGCTCTGATGACCGGCGAACCGACGTCAGGAGGAGTGGTGGAGTACAACATTGCCGACCTGTTCGAGTCGGTCGTCGACGTGGTCCCGGACCGCGAGGCGCTCGTGTACATCGACCACCCGGGCACGGGCGCGGAACGCCGCCTGACCTACGCGGAGTTGGATTCGGCCGCGAACCGCATCGCCCATCATCTGATCGACACCGGGATACGCCCGGGTGAGCACCTCGGGCTCTATCTCTACAACGGCGTCGAGTACTTGCAGACGGTGCTGGGCTGCCTCAAGGCACGGGTCGTTCCGGTCAACGTCAACTACCGCTACGTCGAAGAGGAGTTGGTGTACCTCTACCGGGACGCCGACCTCGTGGCGCTGGTCTTCGACACGGAGTTCACCGAGCGGGTGGCGGCCGCGCTGCCGCGTGCGGAGCAACTGCGGCACCTGGTACGAGTGGGAGCACCGCAGGCTGACGGAGCGGACGTACCCGCCGTGGCCTTCACGGACGCGGAGGCCACCGGGTCTCCCGAGCGCGGGTTTCCGGCGCGGTCGGCGGACGACCAGTTCATCATCTACACCGGCGGTACGACCGGGATGCCCAAGGGTGTGATGTGGCGCCAGGAGGACCTGTTCTTCTCGGGACTCGGCGGTGGTGCGCCGACCGGTGAACCGGTGCGGAAACCCGAGGAGTTGGCCGAGCGGGTCGCGGCCGGCGGGGCCGGGATCACGTTCTTCCCCGCTCCTCCGCTGATGCACGGCACGTCCACGCTCACGGCGTTCATCGGCTTCAACTTCGGCCAACGCATCGTGATCCACCGCAAGTTCGTGCCGGATGAGGTGCTGCGGACCATCGAGAGGGAGAAGGTCACCAGCATGTCCCTGGTCGGCGACGCGATGCTGCGCCCGTTGATCGACGCCCTCAACGGGCCGATGAAGGGCACCGATTGCTCATCGATGTTCAGCGTCTCGTCGTCCGGCGCGATCATGTCGGAGACGGTGCGCAGGCAGTTCCAGGAACTGCTCCCGAACACCATGCTGCTGAACAACTACGGCTCGTCCGAGTCCGGCTTCAACGGCACCGCCACGGCCGACTCGGGAGCCGGACAGTCCTTCCGGATCCGCGTCAACTCCCGTACCCAGGTGGTCGATCCGGCCACGTACGCCCCGGTCGCCGTCGGTGAGATCGGCCGGGTCGCGCAGTGCGGTCACGTACCGCTCGGCTACTACAACGACCCGAGGAAAACCGCCGAGACCTTCTTCGAGAAGGACGGCCGGCGGTGGGTCCTGCTCGGAGACATGGCGACCGTGGACGAGGAGGGCGTCGTCACGGTCCTCGGCCGTGGCTCGCAGTGCATCAACACCGGTGGGGAGAAGGTGTATCCGGAGGAGGTCGAGCAGGCGCTCAAGTCGCATCCGGACGTCTACGACGCGCTGGTGGCCGGGGTGCCGGACGTACGGTGGGGCAACCATGTGGCCGCCGTCGTACAGCTGCGGGCGGATGCGGTGCGGCCGTCGCTGGACGAGATCCAGACGCACTGCCGCACTCACCTCGCCGGGTACAAGATCCCGCGCCAGCTGGTGTTCACGGAGTCCATCCAGCGGTCGCCGAGCGGCAAGGCGGACTACCGGTGGGCGCGGGAGGTGGCGGTCGCCGCAGATCAGTGAGTCAACAGTGGGTCAACGCGCGGGCCCGATTGAACTGACGGTAGCGTGCGGCCGTACCGATGGTGACGAATCTGGTGGCCCGGGCCAGGTCCGCTGTGCCGTCACCGGGCTCAGCACGGAAGGACGTTCGGGTGCCGCTCTTCACTCGCTCTCACCCACTGCCGGATCAGAAGGCCTCTGGGGAGACCGACCCGACAGCGGCGACGGAGGCCGCCACACCACCCGAACCACAGGACCCACCCGAGCCACGCGACACAGCGAACACGACCGAGGGCCACGGCCCAGTGGACGCGACCGAGGCACGGGAATCCGCCGACGCGAACGAGCCGCCGGAATCAGCCGACGCAGCCGATGCGACCAACGCGGCTGGCTCTGCCGGCGCGGATCGACCGTCCGACGCGGACGGATCGGCCGAAGCTCCCGAGTCGGCTGAGCCCGGCGAGCCTTCCGAATCCGCCGCACCCGCAGGGTCCGACGAGCCCGCTGAACCCGCGCAGTCCGCCGAGGACGCGGAGTCTGCAGAGCCCGTAGAGCCCAGCGAGGTCGCAGAGCCCACCGACCCCACCGAGCGATCCTCCCAATTCCCCCTCCGCGCAGGCTGGTTCGGCTGGCGCCACCGTTACCCCCGTACCGCACGTGCCGTAGGGGTGGGCACAAGCGTGCTGGCCGGTGCGCTGCTGCTCGTCGCGATGGTCGTGCCCGACCGGCTCGACCGGATGACGTTCCAGTCGTTCCTCCGGCTGCCCGTGGAACTGATCGTCCTCGCGGTCGTGTTGCTCGCGCTGCCGTCGCGGGCCCGGCGGATCACCGCCGTCGTACTGGGTGCGTTCGTCGGGCTGTCCGCCGTCCTGAAGTGCCTCGACATGGGCTTCTACGAGACCTTGGCGCGGCCGTTCGACCTGGTCTTCGACTGGGTCCTGTTGAACGACGCGGCGGACTGGACGAAGGACTCGTTCGGTCGCTCGGGCGAGGTGCTCGCGATCATCGGAGTGATCGTCCTGCTGCTCGCCGTGCTCGCGGGCAGCGCGTTCGCGATGGTGCGGCTGGCGGACGTGATGGCCAGGCATCGCCCCACGGCCGTACGCACCACACTTGTCCTCGGTGTCGCGTGGATCATGTGCTTCACCCTGAGCGTGCAGGTCGGCGGAGTCACCCTCGCCACCAAGGGCTACAGCCAGTTCCTCAGCAACCGCGTGAAGTACGTCCGCGACGGCCTCGGTGACGCCGACGTCTTCAAGAAGCAGCTCACCGTCGACGCCTTCGCGAAGACCCCGCCCAACCAGTTGCTGACCGGCCTGCGCGGCAAGGACGTGCTGTTCACCTTCATCGAGAGCTACGGCCGGGTGGCGCTCGACGACCCGACGATGGCGCCGGAGATGGACAAGACGCTCACGGCTGGCGACGCCCGGCTCAAGGCGGCCGGCTTCTCGTCGCGCAGCGCCTGGCTCAGGTCGCCGGTGACGGGCGCCGGCAGCTGGCTCGCGCACTCGACGTTCCTGTCCGGCCTGTGGATCAAGAACCAGCAGCGCTACCGGACCGTGACCACCAGCACCCGCGCGACCCTCACCAGCTACTTCCAGAAGACCGGCGCCTGGCGCACGGTCGGCATCGTCCCCGGTGTGCGCAAGTCCTGGCCCGAGGGCAAGTACTTCGGCCTCGACAACATCTACGACTCCACCCATCTCGGCTACAACGGCCCGTACTTCAGCTGGACGCCGGTGCCGGACCAGTTCAGCCTGGAGTCCTTCGAGAAGCTGGAGTACGGCAAGAAGAACCGCGACCCGATCATGGCGGAGATCATCCTGGCCTCCAGCCACAACCCCTGGTCGCCCATCGCCCACACCATCCCCTGGAACCAGCTCGGCGACGGCACGATCTTCAACCAGATCAAGAAGGAGGGCACGAACCCGACGGAGGTCTGGAAGAGCGCGAAGCGGGTTCGGACCGAGTACCGCAAGGCCATCCAGTACTCCGTGGACAGCCTGACCCAGTGGGTCCAGCGCTACGGCAACAAGAACACCGTCCTCGTCTTCCTCGGCGACCACCAGCCCGTCCCGACGGTCACCGGTGGCACCGCCGACCGGGACGTGCCGATCACGATCGTCGCCCACGACCCGAAGGTGCTGGACAAGATCTCCAGCTGGGGCTGGACGGACGGGCTCAAGCCCGCCGACAGCGCACCGGTGCTGGGCATGGACAAGTTCCGGGACCGCTTCATGACGGCCTACGCGAAGTGAGCCTCACCCTTTGAGGAACGGTTCGAGCACCGCGAGGAACTCCTCCGGCCTGGCCTCGTGCACCAGATGCCCCGCGTCGACGGTGACCACACGGGCACCGGGAACGCGCTCGGCCAGGACCGTGACCCACTCCTGAGGAACCCCGCTGGTGGGGCCACCTGCAATGACCAGCGTGGGCATGGTGATCCGCCCCATGTGGTCCCACCACATGGGGTTGGGGTCGTCGGCCTGCGCGTCGGAGGCCTCGATCATGGCCCAGTCGAACGGCGGCTCCCCCGCCGGGCGTTCGGTGGGCGACCGCGGCGGATCGAAGGGAATCGGCGCGGGCACATCCTCCAGGACCAGCCTCCGTACGACCTCGGGGGCCTCCTGCGCGAGCAGATACGCGACCATGCCGCCGAGGGAGTGTCCGACGACATCGGCGCGTTCGATGCCGAGGGCGGCGAGGAGGGCGCGGATGTCGTCGCGCATCGCCTCGTAGGCGTAGGCGTCCGCCGTGGCTCCCGGCTCGGTGCCGGGCCAGTCGCTGGCCCCGTGGCCGCGTAGGTCGGGGGCGTACACGCGGTGCGGGACGGGGCCGGTGGCGAGCTGTTCGGCGATGGGCGTCCAGTCGGTGCCGTCGGCGCCCCGGCAGTGGAGCAGAAGGACGGGCGGCGCCTCTTCAGGGCCCCAGACGCGGTAGGCGAGCGTGATGCCGTTCGCCTTGACGGTGCGAATCTCGGTGTCCATGCCAGGAACGTAGCCGGTGCGCCGCCGGGTCATCCGCCTGCTCTGCCGAGGGCAGAGACGCTCCGAGAAAGTGCGGGCAAACCTCTTGCCCCAGCGGTCAGTTGACTGGATTACTGATCCCACACACGTCGACCGAATGATCGGTCGCCTGAAATGACACGATTGATGGAGGGGTGCGCCCATGGCCGACGCGGCGGAGCTGCTCGACTCGGGGGAACAGCTCGACCAACACGCACTCAGGACACTGCAGTTGGAGCGGCTACGCGCCTCCCTCCGGCACGCCTACGCGAACGTGCCCTTCTACCGTCGGTCCTTCGACTCGGCCGGAATCCACCCGGACGACTGCCGCGCGCTCTCCGACCTCGCTCTTTTCCCGTTCACCACCAAGGTGGACCTGCGCGACAACTACCCGTACGGCATGTTCGCCGTCCCCGAGGACCGTGTCCGCCGTATCCACGCGTCGAGCGGCACCACCGGACACCCCATAGTGGTCGGCTATACAGAGAACGACCTTTCCATGTGGGCGGACGTGGTGGCCCGTTCCATCCGCGCGGCGGGCGGACGGCCTGGGGACAAGGTGCATGTGGCGTACGGCTATGGGCTGTTCACCGGTGGTCTGGGCGCCCACTATGGTGCCGAGAGACTGGGCTGTACCGTCATCCCCGCGTCCGGCGGTATGACGGCACGCCAGGTGCAGATCATCCAGGACTTCAAGCCCGAGATCATCATGGTCACCCCGTCCTACATGCTCACGCTCCTCGACGAGTTCGAGCGCCAGGGCATCGACCCGCGCGGCACCTCCTTGCGGGTCGGCATCTTCGGGGCGGAGCCCTGGACCGAGCAGATGCGGCGGGAGATCGAGGAGCGGTTCGCGATCGACGCGGTCGACATCTACGGGCTGTCGGAGGTGATCGGTCCCGGTGTCTCGCAGGAGTGTGTGGAGACGAAGGACGGGCTGCACATCTGGGAGGACCACTTCTTCCCGGAGGTCGTCGACCCGATCACCGGTGAAGTCCTGCCCGAGGGCGAGAAGGGCGAGTTGGTGTTCACCTCGCTCACCAAGGAAGCCATGCCGGTGATCCGTTACCGCACCAGAGACCTGACCCGCCTCCTTCCCGGCACCGCCCGACCTGCCTTCCGGCGCATGGAGAAGGTCACCGGCCGCAGCGACGACATGGTGATCCTGCGCGGGGTGAACCTGTTCCCCACCCAGATCGAGGAGATCGTCCTGCGCACACCGGGCGTCGCACCCCACTTCCAGCTCCAACTCACCCGCGAGGGCCGCCTGGACGCCCTCACCGTGCGGGCCGAGGCCCGCGCCGACGCCACCCCCGAGACCCGGGACGCGGCGGCCCGCGCCATCACCACGGCCGTGAAGGACGGCATCGGTGTCTCCGTCGCGGTCGAGATCGTGGAACCCGAGACACTGGAGCGGAGCGTGGGCAAGATCCGGCGGATCGTGGACCTGCGGACGCCCTGAGGCAACTCCCCCAGCCGAAAGCCCCACCCGATACGCGCAGTTACCCCAGCCCCAGCAGTTCGGCCAGATTCCCGCCCAGCACCCGGTCACGCACCTCGCCCGGCGAAGTGACCCGTTCCACCGTCGTACGTGCCACGACCGGGTCCCCGTAGGGAGCGTCCGAGCCGAAGAGGGTGCGGGTGGGAAGTTCATGGATGGCCAGGCGGACGGCGAAGACGATGTTCGCGGTGGAGAGTTCGAGGTGGAGGTTGGGGATGGCGCGGGCCAGTTCGATGGCCGACATCCAGTGCGGTCCGGCCAGTTGGCTGATCACCAGCGGCACTTTCGGGTAACGGGCGGCCAGTTGGGCGAGGGTGCGCAGGTCTGCCGCGGTGGTGGGCGCGAAGCCGTGGACGACGACCGGTAGTCCGGCGTGGTCGTCGGCCGCCCGGAGCACCGGCTCGACCAGGGTCGCCTGGTTCGGGGGCGGGGTGAGTTCCCCGATGCCGTACAGCCCGCGACCGATCACCTCCCGCTCCACCCGGGCCGCGGTCTCGGCCTCGGGACGGCCGAGGGGGACGGAGCCGAAGCCGAGGAAGCGGTCGGGGTGTGCGGCGAGTGCCTCGTCCAACTCCCGCATCGCCAGGGCGAATCCGTCGTCGCCGGTACCGCCGGCCAACGCCCGTTCCAGCACGCCCATTTCGCTGCGGAGGGAGTCCAGGTCGGTGGCCCGTTCCGGGTGCGCGCGAGTGGGGAACAGCACCGTGCGGTCCACACCCGCGACGTCGAGCGCCGACAGATGCGCGTCGAGCGGGTCGTGGACATGGCTGTGGGCGTCGAGAATCACGTGTCTCTCCCTGAGCGTGCCGACCGCCCGGCGGAATGCCGGTGGCGGAGGCCAGTGTTGAGCCCTGACACCGTTGGAAGGTCAAGTGGGAGAGGAGCGCGAGCCGGTGCTGATCGGGGAGCTGGCCGAGCGGACGGGCACCAACGAACGGCTGCTGCGCCACTACGAACGGGCGGGGCTGCTACGACCCGAGCGGCTGCCCAACGGCTATAGGACGTACGCCGATTCGGACACCGCCGCCGTACTCCGTATCCGCGCACTGCTCGCGGCCGGGCTGCCCACCCGGGTCATCCGGCAGGTACTGCCGTGCACCACGGACGAGGCCGCAGTACAGCCGTGCCCGGGTGTACTCGACGCGCTGCGCGCCCAGTTGAGCGCCCTGGACCGCCGGGCCGCCGAACTCGCCGCAGCCCGTGAGGTGTTGAGCGACACCATCGCCGTCACGGAAGCGCGTACGGCTCCGGCTCCCGGTTGACAGCTCGACAGACGGCCCTCAGTCGCCGAACCGCTCCCGCAACTCCCGCTTGAGGATCTTCCCGCTGGCGTTCCGCGGCAGCTCGTCCACGAACTCGACCCGCTTCGGCGCCTTGAAGTGAGGGAGCTTCTCCCGGGCGTGGTCGATGAGTTGGGCCTCGGTGACCTCGCCGCGCGGGACGACAATCGCCGTGACGGCCTCGATCCAGCGGTCGTCGGGGAGGCCGATCACGGCGACCTCGGCGACGCCCTCATGGGTGTAGAGCACGTCCTCGACCTGGCGTGAAGCGACCAGTACGCCACCGGAGTTGATGACGTCCTTCACCCGGTCGACGACGGTGAAGAAGCCGTGGGCGTCCCGTACCGCCAGGTCTCCGGAGTGGAACCAGCCGTCACGGAAGGCCGCGGCGGTCTCCTCGGGCTTGTCCCAGTAGCCCTCGCACAACTGCGGTGAACGGTAGACGATTTCGCCGGAGGTGCCGTCGGGAACGTCCTTGCCGTCCTCGTCGACCACGCGCGCGTCCACGAAGAGAACCGGACGGCCGCAGGAGTCCAGCCGGCCCTTGTGCTCGTCGGGGCCCAGGACGGTGGCCAGCGGGCCGATCTCGCTCTGCCCGAAGCAGTTGTAGAAGGCCAGCTTGGGAAGCCGCTCACGCAGCCGCTCCAGCACGGGCACCGGCATGATCGACGCGCCGTAGTACGCCTTGCGCAGGCCGCTCAGGTCGCGGGTCCCGAAGTCGGGGCGGTTCGCCAGGCCGATCCAGACCGTGGGCGGGGCGAACAGGCTGTCCGCTCGCCCGGCCTCGATCAGGTCGAAGAGCCGGTCGCCGTCGGGTGCGTCGAGGATGATGTTCGTCGCCCCGACCGCCAGGTACGGCAGCAGGAACACATGCAGCTGCGCCGAGTGGTACAGCGGCAGCGAGTGCACCGGCCGGTCCCCCGCGCTCAGGTCCAGAGCGGTGATCGCGCTCAAGTACTCGTGCACCAGGGCCCGGTGAGTCATCATCGCGCCCTTGGGCAGCGCGGTCGTGCCCGAGGTGTAGAGCAGCTGCACCAGGTCGTCGGTGCGCGGCTCGGGCCCGTCGTACGGCGTCGCCGACGCGAGCCGGTCAAGCAGCGAGCCGTCCGCGTTTCGCAGCGGCAACGTCCGTACTTCGTCGGGGAGTTGACCGGCGAGGTCGGGGTCGGTGAGCACCAGCGTGCTGCCGGACTGGCCGACGATGTACGCGAGGTCGTCGCCGGTGAGGTTCTGGTTGACCGGTACGTGCACGAGGCCCGCGCGGGCGCAGGCCAGGAAGCCGATCAGATAGGCGTCGGAGTTGTGGCCGTAGGAGCCGACCCGGTCGCCCGGCGCGAGGCCCTGGTCGAGGAGCACGCTCGCCGCGCGGGAGACGGCGTCGTCGAGTTCCTCGTACGTCCAGGAGCGCTCGCCGTAGTCCACCGCCACACGTGCGGGAGTGCGCCGGGCACTGCGTCGCAGTACCCCGTCAACCGTGCTGCCGTGTCCGGGCGTCATGACACATGATCCTCGGGCCGCCGCCCGGGCAGGTCAAGCGGGCTGGTCGGAGCGGTCGGGGTGGTCGGGTGGGCCCGCCCCACATGGACCGAAACCACATGGGCCGAGACCACACCTTCCCCCATCAAGTGCCCGCGCCACCCACATGTGCCGCACTCACACAGGCCGTGTCCGCCCCTCCCAGTACGGATCGCGCAGCCGCCGCTTGTACAGCTTGCCGTTGGGGTCGCGGGGCATCTCGGTGATGAAGTCGATGCTCTTGGGCCGTTTGTAGCCGGCGAGTTGCTCGGCGCAGTGGTCGAGGAGGGCGGTGGCGAGGGCCGGTCCTGGCTCGTGGCCGGGGGACGGTTCGACGACGGCCTTGACCTCCTCGCCCCACTCGTCGTGCGGGATGCCGAAGGCCGCGGCGTCGGCGACGGCCGGGTGGGCCAGGAGCGCGGACTCGATCTCGGCCGGGTAGATGTTGACGCCGCCCGAGATGATCATGTCGATCTTGCGGTCGCGGAGGAAGAGATAGCCGTCCTCGTCGAGAATGCCGAGGTCGCCGACGGTGAAGAAGTCGCCGATGCGGTTCTTCTTCGTCTTGGCCTCGTCCTTGTGGTAGGCGAAGCCGCCGGTGCTCATCTTCATGTACACGGTGCCGAGTTCACGGGGCGGGAGCCGGTTGCCGTCGTCGTCGAAGACCGCGAGTTCGCTGATCGGCCAGGCCTTGCCGACCGTGCCGGGCTTCTTCAGCCAGTCCTCGGCGGTCGCGAAGGCACCGCCGCCCTCGCTGGCCGCGTAGTACTCCTCCACGCTCTGGCCCCACCAGTCGATCATCGCCCGCTTCACATGGTCGGGGCACGGAGCGGCGCCGTGGATGGCGTGCCGCATGGACGAGACGTCGTAGCGCGCCCGTATGTCCTCGGGGAGGGCGAGGAGGCGGTGGAACTGGGTCGGGACCATATGGGTGTGGGTGCACTTCTCGCGGTCGATGAGGCGGAGCATCTCCTCGGGGGTCCACTTGTCCATCAGGACCAGGCGGTGCCCTATGTGCAGGCTCGCGCCCGCGAACTGGAGGACGGCCGTGTGGTAGAGCGGTGAGCAGACGAGGTGGACGTTGTCGTCGAACGGCTTGATGCCGAAGATGCCGAGGAATCCGCCGAGGTACGCCGACTCGGGCGGCCTGCCCGGCAAGGGGCGGCGGATGCCTCGGGGGCGGCCGGTGGTGCCAGAGGTGTAGTTCATGACCCAGCCGAGCGTGCGGTCCGTGGGCGCCGACTCCGGTTGTCCGTCGAGGAGTTCGGCGTACGGCCGGAAGCCCTCGACCGTGCCGACCGCGTACCGGTGGGTGGCGGGCAGGCCTGCCTCGTCGGCGGCCTGCCGGGCGGATTCGGCGAACCGCTCGTGCGCGATGAGGACCTTGGCGCCTGAGTCGGCGACGATCCAGGCGATCTCGGGTGCGACGAAGTGGTGGTTGACGGGGACGAGGTAGAACCCGGCCTGGGTGGCGGCCAGATGGGCCGTGAAGAACTCGACGCCGTTGGGGAGGACGACCGCGAAGGCGTCGCCGCGTTCGAGTCCGGCGGCGCGCAGACCGTGGACGAGCTGGTTGGCGGCGGCGTGCAGTCGGCCCGCCGTCCACACCTCGCCGTCGGGAGCGACGAGGACCTCACGGTCGGGGTCCTGAGCAGCCTGGGCCCAGAAGCCGGCGGGCGGTGTGCTCACACCCTGTGTGGCCGCCCCACGTGTGCTCCCGCCCTGTGTGCTCCCGCCCTGTGTGGTCTCACCCTGGGTGCTCACTGGCCGCTCCTTCCGGCGATGCGGTTGACGCGGTCGACGGCGTGCTCGAAGCCGCGGGTTAGGTCGTCGAAGACGGCCTGGACACTGCGTTCGCTGTTCATGCGGCCGACGATCTGACCGACCGGGGTACCGAGCAGCGGGTCGATCTCGTACTTCTGGATGCGCGAGACGGCCTCGGCGACCAGCAGTCCCTGCAGAGGCATCGGGAGGGTGCCCGGGCCGTCCCTGTCGTCCCAGGCGTCGGTCCACTCGGTGCGCAGTTGGCGGGCCGGTTTCCCGGTCAGGGCGCGGGAGCGGACGGTGTCGCCGGACCCGGCGGCGAGCAGTTTGCGGGTCAGGGCGGGTGAGTGCATATCGGCTTCTGTGGTGGTCAGCCATATAGAGCCCAGCCACACACCTTGGGCGCCGAGACTGAGCGCGGCGGCCACCTGCTGTCCGCTGCCGATACCGCCCGCGGCGAGCACCGGCAACGGGTCCACGGCCTCGACGACCTCGGGCGTGAGCACCATGGAGGCGATCTCGCCGGTGTGGCCGCCCGCCTCGTAGCCCTGGGCCACCACGATGTCGATGCCGCCCTCCGCGTGCTTGCGGGCGTGCCGGGCACTGCCCGCGAGCGCGGCGACGAGCACGTTGTGGTCATGGGCGCGGGCGACGACGTCGGCGGGCGGGGAGCCGAGGGCGTTGGCGAGCAGTTTGATCGGGTAGTCGAAGGCGACGTCGAGCTGGTTGCGGGCGACCTGTTCCATCCACCCGGTGATGCGCCAGCCGGACACCTCGCCCTCGGCGAGTTCGGGCACGCCGTACTTGGCCAGGGTCTCGGTGACGAACTGCCGGTGCCCTTCCGGGATCATCGCCTCGACCTCGGCCTCGGTGACGCCTTCCACCTTCTTCGCGGGCATGACGACGTCCAGGCCGTAGGGCATCCCCTCGACGTGGGCCTCCAGCCAGTCGAGGTCGTGCTTCAGATCGTCCGGGGCGGTGTAGCGGACCGCGCCGAGCACTCCGAAGCCGCCGGCCCGGCTGATGGCCGCGGCGACGGCGGGGAACGGCGTGAAGCCGAAGATGGCGTGCTCGATTCCCAGTTTCTTGCTCAACTCCGTCTGCATGGGCGCAGAATGCCGCACTCCTCCGGACGACGGAAGGCCTTTTCTGATGCTCCGTCAGATTTTCCTGACAGCTGGATCCATCACGCCGTGAGCACGGGCCGGACGGAGGACCTCACTCCCCCGCCTCCAGCACCGCCATCGCCGCGTTGTGCCCCGGCACCCCGCTCACGCCCCCGCCGCGCACCGCGCCCGCCCCGCACAGCAGGACGTTCGCGTGCCGGGTCTCGACGCCCCAACGGCCGGTGTCCTCCTGGGCGTAGGGCCAGGTCAGTTCGCGGTGGAAGATGTTGCCGCCGGGGAGTCGGAGGTCGCGTTCCAGGTCGAGCGGGGTCTTCGCCTCGATGCAGGGGCGGCCGTCCGCGTCGGTGGCCAGGCAGTCCGCGAGGGGTTCGGCGAGGTGGTTGTCCAACTGGGCCAGCGTCGCCTTCAACAGCTCGTCGCGTACGGCCTCGTTGTCCCGCTCGAACAGCCGTGCCGGGGTGTGCAGACCGAAGAGCGTGAGGGTCTGGTAGCCGTCCTCGACGAGGTCCCGCCCGAGGATGCTCGGGTCGGTGAGCGAGTGGCAGTAGATCTCGGAGGGCGGCGCGGCGGGCAGCGAACCGGACGCGGCCTGGGCGTGGGCGGCGGCCAGTTGGTCGTAGCCCTCGGCGATGTGGAAGGTGCCGGCGAAGGCCTCGCGCGGGTCGACGGAGGTGTCGCGGAGCCTGGGCAGCCGCTTGAGCAGCATGTTCACCTTGAGCTGGGCGCCTTCGGCGGGCGCGGGCGGCTCGTCGCCGGTGAGGGCGGCCAGTTGCTGCGGGGAGGCGCCGACGAGGACGTGCCGGGCGGCTACGACGCCTTCGCCGTCGGCGGTGCGGTAGGTGATCTCGGCGGCGCGTCCGTCCGTGTCGATACGGAGGGCCTCGTGCCCGGTGGCGAGTACGGCACCGGCGGTACGCGCGGCGGTGGCCAGGGCGTCGGTGAGCGCGCCCATGCCGCCGACCGGCACGTCCCAGGCGCCGGTTCCGCCGCCGATGACGTGGTAGAGGAAGCAGCGGTTCTGCGCGAGCGAGGGGTCGTGGGCGTCGGCGAAGGTGCCGATGAGGGCGTCGGTGAGGACGACGCCCCGGACCAGGTCATCGGTGAAGTTCTCCTCGATCGCGACACCGATCGGCTCCTCGAAGAGCATCCGCCAGGCGTCCTCGTCGTCCACGCGCCGGCGCAGTTCGTCGCGGCTGGGCAGCGGTTCGGTGAGCGTGGGGAAGACCCGCTGCGCGAGGCGGCCGGTCGTGCCGTAGAGCCGCTGCCAGGCCGCGTATTCGCGGTCGCCGCCGGTCAGCCGGGCGAAGGCGTCCCGGGTGCGGCGCTCGCCGCCGCCGACGAGGAGGCCGGTGGGGCGTCCGTCGCGTTCGACGGGGGTGTACGACGAGATGGTGCGCCCGCGAATGCGGAAGTCGAGGCCGAGGTCCCGCACGATCTTCTTGGGCAGCAGGCTGACCAGGTACGAGTACCGGGACAGCCGTGCGTCGACCCCGGCGAACGGGCGCGTCGACACGGCGGCGCCGCCGGTGCCGTCGAGGCGTTCCAGGACGAGCACGGAGCGCCCGGCCCGGGCCAGGTAGGCGGCGGCGACCAGGCCGTTGTGGCCACCGCCGACGATGACGGCGTCGTACGTCCGGTGTCCGTGTCCCTCGTGTGCAGGCATGGTTCTTCGTAACACGAGGTGATCCAGGTCGGCCAGAGGGGGGACGGGCACCCTGCCGTCAGCGACCGCCGGACGCCCGCCCCTGCCGTAGCGCCGCCACCCGGCGGTACAGCTCGACCGCCTCGGCCGACCGGCCGAGCTGTTCCAGGCAGTGGGCCTCGTCGTTACGGCTGGCGAGGGTGTCGGGGTGGTCCGGGCCCAGGACGCGCTCGCGGGCGGTGGCGACCCGGCGGTACTCGGTGAGGGCGTCGGCCCAGCGGCCCAGCCAGCCGAGGCCCACGGCGACCTCGCGGCGGCTGACCAGGGTGTCGGTGTGGTCCGCGCCGAGGACGCGCTCGCGGATCGCGCACACGTCGCGGGACTCGGCGAGGGCCTCCTCCCAGCGGCCGAGGCGGCCGAGGTTGACGCCGAGGCCGTGGCGGGCGCGGAGGGTCTCGGGGTGGGCGGGGCCGTGGACGCGGGTGCGGTCGTCGATCAGGTCGCGGTAGAGCTTGAGGGCGTCGGCGCTGCGGCCGAGCCGGCCCAGGCTGATGCCGACCTCGTAGCGGGCGGCGAGTGTGTCGGCGTGGTCGGGGCCGAGTGCCTGGGCGCGGGCCTCGGCGACCTCGCCGTAGGTCTGCAGGGCCTCCGGCCAGCGGCCCAACTGGCCCAGCGCGTACGCCACTTCGTAGCGGGTGACCAGGGTGTCGGGGTGGCTGGGGCCCAGTACCCGGGCACGGGCGGCGGCGACCTCGCAGGCCATGCGGTACGAGTCCTCCAGGCGGCCGAGCCGGCTGAGGTTGAAGGCGAGGTTGTGGCGGCAGCGCAGGGTGTCCGGGTGGTCGGGGCCCATCGTGCGTTCCCTGGCGGCGAGTACGGAGATGTACACCTGGTGTGCGTCGAAGTGGCGGCCCAACTGGCCCAGGACGTACGCCATTTCCTGCCGGGCGGCGAGTGTGTCGGCGTGGTCGGCGCCCAACGCCCGTTCCCTGGCCCGGGCGACGTGGGTGTACTCGTGCAGGGCGTCGGCGGCGCGGCCGGTGCGGCTGAGGGTGAAGCCGAGTTCGTAGCGGCTGGCGAGGGTGTCGGGGTGGTCGGGGCCCAGCAGGTGCTGCCGTTCGGCGGCGACCGCGCGGTGTACCTCGCCGGCCTCCGCCCAGCGGCCCAACCTCCCCAGGCTCAGGCCCGCGTTGTGGCGTCCGGCCAGGGCGTTGAGGACCTCCGTGGGCGGTGCGGACGGTGACTCCGGCACGGTTTCCTCGGCGTGGCCGGTGGTCGGGCGGGCGATCCACTCGCCGGTGAGTCCGGCTCCGGCGTCCGGTGGAGTGGTGCGCAGTCCGGCGCCGGTCGCCTTGTGCCCGGTGGTCATCCCGCGCGTCCAGGACGGCAGGCGCTCCTCGCGGGCGTCCGGCTCCGATCCGGGCTCGGACACCGCTCCGGACGGGCGCAGTTGGGGCTGCGGGGTCACAACGGCCGGTACGTACAGGGGTGTCGTACGGCCCAAGGTGATCCGGCGGCCCAACTCAAGGGCATCGTGCGGACGTTGTTCCGGGAGCTTGGCCAGCAGGTCGAGGATGGCCTTCTCCAGGTACTCGGGCAGTTCGGGCCGCTCGGCGCGGGGCGGGCGGGGCGCGTTGTCGCGGTGTCCGATGAGGATCGCCCAGGCGTCACCGAGGTCGAACGGCGGTGCCCCGGTGGCGAGTTCGTACAGCACGCAGCCGAAGGAGTAGAGGTCGCTGCGCTGGTCGACCTCGGTACCGCTGATCTGTTCCGGCGACATGTAGTGCGGGGTGCCCATCGCGATGCCGGTACCGGTGAGCCGGGAGGTGAAGCCGATGTCGGCGCCGAGGCGGGCGATGCCGAAGTCGCAGATCTTCACCGTGCCGTCGGTCAGTCGCATGATGTTCGCGGGCTTCAAGTCCCGGTGCACGATGCCCTGTTGGTGGCAGTAGGCGAGGGCGGAGGCGACCTGCTCGGCGACGTCGACGACGTCACCGACGGGCAGCGGCCGCTGCTCGTTGTCGTCCAGGAGCTGGCTGAGATTGCGGCCGTCGAGCAGCTCCATCACCAGGTAGAGGACGCCGTCGGACTCGCCGAAGTCGTGGACGACGGTCACCCCGCGGTGCTGCAGCCCGGCCGCCACCCGGGCCTCCCGCCGGAACCGCTCGCGCAGGACGCGGGTGAACGACTGGTCGTGGTGCGGGTTCAGCGGCTTGAGGCACTTCACGGCGACCTGCCGCCCCAGCGACTCGTCCCGCGCACGCCACACCTCGCCCATGCCGCCGCGCCCGATCAGATCGAGCAGCCGGTAGCGGTCCTGGATCAGTCTGCTGTCCCCCATCTCCCGCGATCGCCCCCGTCAGTGTTCGTCCCGCCCTCCCCTGGCTCGTCCAGTATGGCGAGCGATCGTCCGACTTTGTACGGGGCGGGCCGCGAGCCGGGCCGAGCCGTGACACGGCACACAGGACGCGCCTGGGCGGGTGGTGCCGACGCACATGTGCGGGGACTCAGCGCAACAGGGTGCCTATGGCGTGGAGTTGCCGGGTGACGGTGGTGGATGCGGGGGTCGGTTTGCCGGGGCCTCGGGGCTGGTCTGCCGTAGAACTGACGGGCGTACGGCGGCAGGGAGACGTACGACTGGTGCTCCACGCGCCGTCGGAGCGCCTCGCGCGCTGGCACGAGGAGGGGTGCGCGGCGGGCGAGGGCGGAGCGGCGCACCACCTGCGGTGTGACGAGGACTGCCAGTTGGCATCGGGCGACGTTCGTGGCCTGCGCCGATGCCGGCGCAGGCCATGGCACCTCCGGCGACCGCGCCTCCGACATCGTTGTCGGAAGCGCGGCCTGCCCGGGGCGTGGCCCTACGGGATGCGGCAAGCCCCGAGGGGGCACCGGACGCCGGGGAGTGCGATCGCCCTACGGCGTGTAGAGGGCGTCACTGCCGTACAGCTGCCTGGTGAACGCGGAGACATCGGCGCTGCGGTTGGTGCCGTCGAGGTTGTACGTCAGGAAGACGCCGTACCCCTCGCTGACCGTGCGGGCGGCGAGGGAGGCGGCCGTGCTCTGCGAGGTGCCGCCGATCTGGACGGCCGCCGGCGACAGCTTCGACTTGGGCAGTGCGATGCCGGGGACCTGCCAGCTGCCGTAGTACGGGTTCCAGGCGTAGTCGAACTTGGAGGTGACGTCGACGCCGCCGTACGACAGGCGCGACGCGGCCGGGCCGATGTTGTAGAGGCTGATGATCTTGCCGGGCATGTTGGCGCGCAGTGCCGACACCAGGTACACGAACGAGCTGGCGTTGGGCTGCGCGGTGCCGTTGTTGCCGTAGTCGGCGTACTCGTCGTCGAAGTCGATGCCGTCGAGGCCGTACTTGGTCACGGTGTCCGACAGCTGCTTCGCGAACGTCGAAGCCGTCTGCTGGGACGGGAAGTTGGCGAAGCCGGAGCCCTGGTGGTTGCCGAGCACCGAGAGGACGACCTTGATGCCCTTCTGCTGCAACGGTCGGATCTGCGTGGCGGCGTTGTCGAGGACGCTCTGCACGTTCGGGTTGAAGTACAGGGTCCCCGCCTTCGTGCCCGCGTCGTAGTTGATGTTCGCCGCGAAGATCACGGCGACGTCGAAGACTTGGGCTCCGCCGTTGGCGAGGGTGTACTTGCCGACGTTCAGCATGCTGTTGTTGTTCACCTCGACGTACGCCACCGAGGTCGGTCCCTGTTTCGCGGCGGCGGGTGCCGCTGCCGCGCCGTTCGTGGCGGTCGCGCCCAAGGCGAGGGCCGCCATGGTCGAGAGCGCGAGCGCGGCCGTCCGTATTCTTCTCCGTACCGGAGTGAACATCGTTGATCGGTCTCCCATCGCATGGAGCGGCGCCCGCCTGCTCGCGAGCGCCGAGTGGGTTCCCCCGCCCCTTCCGTTCCCGGGACCGAATCCCCGGAACCATGCGAGAACCCTTCCAGACTCCACGCAAATCGCGCCGCAACTCCGAATCCGGGCAAGGGAGTTGCTGGAAAGCTACACTCCTCGCTGTCCCAGGCCTGCGACCGACAGAACCCACGGGCTAACGCCGCACCCTCGGCATCCCCAGCCCGATCCACGAGATGATCTCCCGCTGGATCTCGTTGTTGCCGCCACCGAAGGTGAAGATGACGGCGGAGCGGTAGCCGCGTTCCAGTTCGCCGTGCAGGACGACGCCCGCCGAGCCCTCCTTCAGCGCGCCGGCCGCGGCGACGATCTCCATGAGCCAGGCGTACGCGTCCCGGCGGGCCTCGGAGCCGTAGACCTTGACGGCGGAGGCGTCCTGCGGGGTAAGGGTGCCTTCCTGGACGGCGTTCACCATCTGCCAGTTGAGGAGTTTCATCGCGTCGAGCCGCGCGTGGGTGCGGGCGAGGAGGCGGCGGACCCAGGGGAGGTCGACGACGCGGCGGCCGTCGGCGAGTTTGGTCTCCATGGCCCAGTGCTGGACGTCGTGCAGGGCGCGGATCGCCATGGTGCCGTGGGCGGCGAGGGTGACGCGTTCGTGGTTGAGCTGGTTGGTGATCAGGCGCCAGCCCTGGTTCTCCTTGCCGACGCGTCGGGTGACGGGGACGCGGATGTTCTCGTAGTAGCTCGCGGTGGTGTCGTGCGAGGCGAGGGTGTTGATCACCGTGCAGGAGTAGCCGGGGTCGGCGGTCGGCACCAGGAGCATGGTGATGCCCTTGTGCGGTGGGGCGTCCGGATCGGTGCGCACAGCGAGCCAGACCCAGTCGGCGGTGTCGCCGTTGGTGGTCCAGATCTTCTGCCCGTTGACGACGTACTCGTCGCCCTCACGCACAGCGCGCGTCTTCAGCGCGGCCAGATCCGTGCCCGCCTCCGGCTCGCTGTAGCCGATCGCGAAGTCGATCCCACCGGAGAGGATCTTCGGGAGGAAGTACGCCTTCTGTTCGTCCGTGCCGAACTGCATGATCGTCGGGCCGACGGTGTTGAGCGCCATCAGCGGCAGCGGTACGCCCGCCTGCGCGGCCTCGTCGAAGAAGATGAACTGCTCCATCGGCGTCAGCCCGCGCCCACCGAACTCCTCGGGCCAGCCGACGCCGAGCCAGCCGTCCGTGCCGAGCCGGCGGATGGTCTCGCGGTAGAAGCGCTTCTGGGCGGCGGGGTCCTCGTAGCGGGAGTAGGCGTGGTCGGGCACCAACTCGGCGAAGTAGGCGCGCAGTTCGGTACGCAGCCGCTGCTGCTCGGGCGTGTATTCGAGATGCACGGCGCCTCCAGGCTCCCCAAGGCCGGTCCTGACGGCGCACACCGTAGAACGTGTTCCAGAAATAGGGAATGGCGAGACGGCAATGCCCCTGAAGTGGGCGTAAATGCGGGTCAGTTCAGCGTGGCCATGAACTCCGTGCACGCCCGCGCGCACTCCCGGCACGCCTCCGCGTCCGCCTCCGCTCCCGGCTGCGCGTCGAGGACCTGTGCGCACTCCAGGCAGACGAGCAGGCACCACTTGGCCTGGAGGCGCAGGGCGGACTCGTCCTGGAGGTTCTGCTCGGCCAGCATCCGGCAGGTCGCGTCGCACACCTCCGCGCACAGCAGCGCCTTGCGTCGTACGAGTGCCTCGTGGTCGGTGGCATCCGGATCGGAGCCGCTGACGCGCAGCACACAGGCCCGCGCACACGCGGTGCAGGCCTGTGCGCAGGCGAAGCGGTCCTCCAGAAACCGGACGAGCTCCTGCTGCGTGGTCATCGCTGTCACCCGGTCCGGGTTGCCGCAGGCGCCCATCGCAAACCCGGGCACGGCGGGCGTCCGGGGTGCGCGGGATCCCGGCGGTCAGTACGGTGCTCTCCAGGTGTTCGACCTTGGACACGAACAACCGCGCACGTCATCGAGGGGTTGAGGCGGCATGGCCGGCAAGAAGGCGACAAAGCTGCCGCGTGAGAAGTACGAGACCGAACTGCTGCGTCTGCAGACGGAGTTGGTGAAGCTCCAGGAGTGGGTACGGGCCGAGGGCACCCGGCTGGTGATCGTCTTCGAGGGGCGGGACGCGGCGGGCAAGGGCGGCACCATCAAGCGCGTCGCCGAGCACCTCAACCCCCGTGTCGCCCGGATCGCCGCACTGCCGAAGCCGACCGACCGCCAGCGCACCCAGTGGTACTTCCAGCGGTACGTCGAGCATCTGCCGGCCGCCGGGGAGATCGTGCTGTTCGACCGCTCCTGGTACAACCGGGCCGGCGTCGAGCGGGTGATGGGCTTCTGCTCCAAGGAGGAGTACCAGCTCTTCCTGCGCCAGTGCCCCATCTTCGAGCGGATGCTCGTGGAGGACGGGATCGTGCTGCGCAAGTACTGGTTCTCGGTGAGTGACGCCGTGCAGCAGGACCGGTTCCGGCGCCGGCTGGAGGATCCACTGCGGCGCTGGAAGCTCTCGCCGATGGACCTGGAGTCCATCACCCACTGGGAGGACTACTCGCGGGCCAAGGACGAGATGCTGGTGCACACCGACATCTCCGAGGCCCCCTGGTACGTGGTCGAGAGCGACGACAAGCGCCGGGCCCGGCTGAACATGATCGCCCACCTGCTCGGCTCGCTCCCCTACCGCGAGGTGTCGCCCCCGGTCCTCGAACTCCCGCCGCGCCCGCCGTCCACCGGCTACGAACGCCCGCCGCGCGATCTGCAGACGTACGTCCCGGACCACGCGGCGAGTCTCTGAGCCGGTCGGTCGAGGAGCACCATGTCCCCCAGCCCGGGCGGGCCCGCCCTGGAGTGGCGGCGCCTGACGCCCGGAATCGCCGCGCTGGCCGGATACCGGCGTTCATGGCTGCGCGGCGATCTGCTGGCCGGAGTCACGGTGGCCGCGTACCTCGTCCCGCAGGTGATGGCGTACGCCGGGGTGGCAGGCCTCCCGCCGGTCGCCGGCCTGTGGGCGATCCTCCCCGCGCTCGCCCTGTACGCCGTCCTGGGCTCGTCCCGGCTGCTCTCGGTCGGCCCCGAATCGACGACCGCGCTGATGACGGCGACGGTCGTAGGCCCGCTCGCCGCAGGCGACCCGGCCCGCTACGCCACCCTCGCCGCCGCTCTCGCGGTCACGGTCGGCCTGCTCTACCTCGTCGCATGGGCGGTACGGCTCGGCTTCGTCGCCGATCTCCTCTCCCGCCCGGTCCTGATCGGCTACTTGGCGGGCGTGGCCCTGATCATGATCGTGGACCAACTGCCCAAGCTCACCGGGGTGTCGACGACAGGCTCGGCCTTCTTCCCCCAACTCTGGTCGTTCCTAAGGCACTTGAGCCAACTCCACACGCCCACACTCCTGTTCGCCGCCGTCATGCTCACGTTCCTGTTCACGGTGGCCCGCATGTCCCGGATGGTGCCCGGCCCGCTGCTGGCCGTGGTGCTGGGCACGGCGGCCGTAGCCGTCTTCAACCTCGACGACCGCTACGGCATCAAGGTGATCGGCCACGTCCCGGCGGGACTTCCCACGCTCGGCCTGCCCGACCTCACCCAACTCCCCCACCTGGTACTGCCCGCCCTCGGCGTCCTGCTCGTCGCGTACACCGACTTCATCCTCACCGCGCGGGCCTTCACCGGCGGTGACGATGACGGCCCCGGGCTCGACGCCGACCAGGAGTTCCTGGCGCTGGGCGCGGCCAATCTCGGCGCCGGCGTCCTCCACGGCTTCCCGGTGAGCAGCAGCGCCAGCCGCACCGCGCTGGCCTCCTCGGCGGGCGCCCGCAGCCAGGCGTACTCACTGATCGCCGGAGCGGTCGTCCTGGCCGTCCTGCTCTTCCTGAGCCCCCTGCTGTCGCGCACCCCCTCGGCGGTCCTCGGCGCCCTCGTCGTCTACGCGGCAGTCCGCATGATCGACCTGTCCGGCTTCCACCGCCTGGCGACCTTCCGCCGCCGCGAACTCCTGCTCGCCCTCGGCTGCTTGACCGGAGTACTGGCCCTGGACATCCTCTACGGCGTGATCGTCGCCGTAGGCCTGTCGGTGGCCGAACTCCTCACGCGGGTGGCCCGTCCGCACGACGCCGTCGAGGGCCTGGTCCCCGGGGTAGCCGGCATGCACGACGTGGACGACTATCCGCAGGCCCGCACGATCCCCGGCCTGCTCGTCTACCGCTACGACTCGCCGCTCTTCTTCGCCAACGCGGAGAACTTCCGCCGCCGCGCCCTGGCCGCCGTAGCCCAACAGGCCGTCCCCGTACGCTGGTTCGTCCTCAACGCCGAGGCCAATGTCGAGGTGGACATCACCGCGCTGGACGCGGTCGACGAACTCCGGCGCGAACTCGCCCACCGGGGCGTCGTGTTCGCCCTCGCCCGGGTCAAACAGGACCTCCTCGACGATCTGGTGGCGTACGGGCTGGTGGAGTCCGTCGGCACGGACCACATCTTCCCGACCTTGCCCACGGCCGTGGCCGCGTATCGGGAGTGGAGCGGTGCGCCTGATCAGGGGGCGGCGGGGTCGGTGACGTAGCGCCCGTTCTCGGCGTGGAGGCAATGGCCACGTGGACGCGAGGGACTGTCGGTCGACGGTTTCGCCGAGCGTCGGGAGGCCGGCGTGGCCGCGTCGCCGAGCGGCGGTCGCCGCGCCTGTCGGGGATCTGGGGCGCGCGGCGCGAAGCGGGTGGGCAGATGAAGGAGGCGTGCCGTCGTGTACCGGCGTCAGCCGGCCGCTCGTGCCGAGGTGACCGCGGTGCGGGCCGCTTGTTCGACCGTGGCTATGCCGCCTGTCATCGACGTGTTGCCGTCGGAGAGGACCGCGACGAGGTAGTGGTGTGCTCCCGAGGTGACCCGTCCGACGCTGTTGATGTCCCACAGGCCGGTGGTGCTGCGTTGCAGCCAGCCGTTCTTGAGCGCCCACCCGGAGTCGGAGGCCGCCGAGACGCCCCACGACTGTCCGGCGGCGATGCGAGTCATCAGCGTACGGATGTGGTTCCGGGACGCCGTGGTCAGCGCGGGCTCGCTCGCGGACGAGGTCCCGGCGTCGGCGAACACCGCGCGCAGCAGGCGGATCTGGTCGGTCACCGTGGTGCGCGTGAGTCCCCACTTGCCGCCGGTCCCGCCCACGGTCGAGGACAGCCCGAGGCGCTTGTTCACCGCCTCGAGACCGGGCGCCAGGCCGATCCGCCGCCAGAGCGCGTTCGCCGCGTCGTTGTCGCTGCGCTCGATCATCGCCTCGGCCCAGGTGCGCTCCTGCTGAGTGAGGCCGTGTCCGGCGTCCTGCGCCTGGAGAAGCAGCGTGGCGAGGATGTCCACCTTGATGATGCTGGCCGTGTCGTACGGGACGTTCCTGCCCCGGACCTGCGGTTTGCGGTCGGGGTGGTCCAGGTCCAGCACGGCAGTCGTCACACGCGCCGCGCTCCGCGCAGCCGCCGGCGTCCCGGTGGCGGCTGCCGCGGCCGGACCGACCCCACCGACCGTGACCAGGCTGGTCACGAATCCGGTGAGAAGCGCCGCGCAGAAGCCGGCACGCCTGCCGCGTCGGCCGGGCATCCTCGCGTTCCGCGTGGTCGGTCGGGGGTTCGGGCGGTACGGCATGGGGCCTCAACGGTTCGGGGACACGGACCTGTGAACGTAGACGAGGCAGCGGTTCCGTGACGTGACCGGTGCCACGAAAAAGCCTCAACTGCCTGATTTGTGAAGATAGCCACAACTCCAGGACCGGCCCGCACCTGGCCGGGGCGGCCCGACCCGGCCACCATCGGCACCCCGCGTCCGACGGCCGCGACGATCAGGAACGCCACTCCCCTCACGACCCCCGAACCGGCGGACGGCACACGTCGGGTAGGTTAGGCTTACCTAAGTTAGCGGAGGTACTTCCTCCGATTCTTGTTGTGCGTGTTCGCAGCGGCGGGCCCCTGACACGGCGGGCGCTCCGGCGAACACTCCGAGCCTCCCCTCCCAAGGATCCCCATGCGCCTGCCGCCCGCCATCCCCGCGTCTCGCCTGTCAGGTCGTCCGTGAGCGTCCTGACGGGGTCCGCACCGCGAGGGCTGAGACCCGGGAAGGGCGTAGCGCGGCCTCGGCGCACGATCGTGCTCGGCACGGGACTCGCCCTCCTCGCCCTGCTGTTGGTCGCCGCGACGGGGCTGAGCCTGGTGGTGGGTTCGGGTCACGTCGCGCTGCACGACGTCGTCGACGGTGTGTTCACTCCGGACCGGTCCGTGCGGGGACAGCTCGTCATCCAGGAGGTGCGGCTCCCGCGCACCCTGGCAGGGCTGCTGGCCGGTGTGGCCCTGGGGCTCGCCGGCACCGTGATCCAGGGGCTGACGCGCAATCCGCTCGCCGATCCAGGTCTGCTCGGCGTCAACGCGGGCGCGGCCGTGTTCGTGGTCTTCGCCATCAGCGTCCTGTCGCTGACCGAGCCCGGCCAGTACATCTGGTTCGGTTTCCTCGGCGCCTGTCTCGCCACCGTGCTCGTGTACGGGATCGGAAGCCTCGGCCGCGAGGGAGCGACACCGGTGAAGCTGGCACTCGCCGGCGCCGCCACCACGGCCGTGCTCTCCTCCATGACCAGCGCCATGCTCCTCACCGACAGCCAGACCTTCGACCAGTTCCGGTTCTGGCAGGTGGGTGCGCTGGGCGGCCGTGACATCGATGTCCTGCGGCAGGCGCTGCCGTTCGTCGTCGTCGGCGGTCTCCTGGCCAACGCCATGGGGCCCCGGCTGAACGGGCTCGCCCTCGGCGACGACGTGGCCCGCGGACTGGGCCAACGGCTGTCCACCACACGGGTGTTGGGCGCCGCCTCGGTCGTTCTGCTGTGCGGGGCCGCGACCGCCGTGGCCGGCCCGCTCGGCTTCGTGGGCCTGGCCGTGCCGCACGCCGCGCGGCTGGTCACCGGGCCGGACTACCGCTGGATCCTGCCGTACAGCGCCTTGCTCGCGCCGACCCTGTTGCTGCTCGCGGACGTCGTCGGACGCGTCGTGGCGCGGCCCGGCGAGGTCCAGGTCGGCGTGGTGACCGCGGCCCTGGGCTGCGTCCCCTTCATCCTCCTCGTCCGCCGCTCCGCACGGGCCGCCCTGTGAACGGCCTCGACACGATGGCGGAACAGCCAACCGCGGCAGAGGCGGCAGCTCGTCTCGGGCGGCTGCGACGGCACCGCCGGCGCGGCTTCGGCGCGGTCTGCCTCGTCCTCCTCCTCGCCGTCCTGACGGCCCTGCTGGTCTCGCTCTGCACCGGTGACATCGCGCTGCCGGTGGGGGACGTCTGGGACACGCTGCTCGGCGGGGGCGACGCCGGAAGCCGGTTCGTCGTCGTCGAACTGCGCCTGCCGCGCGCCCTGTTGGCCCTGTTGGTCGGGTTCGCCTTCGGTCTGTCGGGGGCCGTGTTCCAGGCCCTGCTGCGCAATCCGCTGGCCAGCCCGGACGTCATCGGCGTCAGCTCGGGCGCCGCCGCTGCCGCCGTGCCGGCCTCGATGGTCTACGGCGTCAGCGGCATCGCGCTCTCGGGTACGGCCCTGGTCGGCGCCCTGGCGGCAGGGGCCGGCGTCTATCTGCTGGCCTGGCGGCGCGGCATCAACGGCCAACGCCTCGTACTGATCGGCGTGGGCGTGGGCACCGGCCTGTCGAGCATCGTGTCGTACCTGATGACGCGCTCGGAGGTCACGGAGGCACAGAGCGCCTTCGTCTGGCTGGCGGGCAGCCTCAACGGCCGTTCCTGGCCGCAGTTCTGGCCCCTGTTCGGTGCTGTGGTCGTGCTCGCGCCGCTCACCCTTCTCGGCTCCCGGGCCCTGCCCGCCCTCCAGTTGGGCGACGGCACGGCGGCGGGCCTCGGGGCCCGGGTGGAACGCGACCGGCTCGTCCTGCTCGGCTGCGCCACCGCGCTCGCCGGAGTGGCGACGGCCGCCGCGGGCCCGGTCGGGTTCGTGGCGTTCGTCAGCCCGCCCATCGCCCGGCGCCTGCTGCCCGGACACGGTGCGGCCCTGCTGCCTGCCGCGCTCACCGGCTCCGCGTTGGTCGGGCTGGCCGACCTCGCCGGTCAACACGCCCTGCCGCACACGCAGTTGCCGGTCGGACTCGTCACCGGCGTCGTCGGAGCGCCGTATCTGCTCTGGCTGCTCGCGCGTGCCAACCGCGTCGGACAGGGCGGCTGACCGTGCGCCCAGCCGATCTCCCCCGCTCACCCGGCACCGACAAGGAAAAGACGATGACCTCCTCCCACACGCTCCAGGCAAGGCAGTTGAGCCTCGGCTACGGCGAGCGCGAGATCGTCTCCCGTCTCGACCTCGCCCTGCCGCCCGGTCGGATCACGGTCGTCGTAGGCCCCAACGCCTGTGGAAAGTCCACCCTGTTGCGCGCGCTGGCCCGCCTGCTGCCGCCCCTCGCGGGGTCCGTCCTGCTCGACGGGCGCGACATCCACCGGACGCCGACGAAAGAGGTCGCCGCCACGCTCGGTGTCCTGCCGCAGTCACCGGTGGCACCCGACGCCATCGTCGTCGCCGACCTCGTCGGCCGGGGCCGCTACCCGCACCAGGGCTGGTTCCGCCGCTGGACGCGGGCCGACGACGAGGCCGTCGCCGCCGCGATGCTCGCGACGGACGTCCTCGACCTCGCCGACCGATCCGTCGACGAACTCTCCGGCGGACAGCGCCAGCGCGTATGGATCGCCATGGCACTGGCCCAGGAGACCGACGTACTCCTCCTCGACGAGCCGACCACCTACCTCGACATCAGCCACCAACTCGACGTCCTGGACCTGCTCACCGACCTCAACCGGGCCCGGGGCGTCACCCTCGCCCTGGTCCTGCACGACCTCAACCTCGCCTGCCGCTACGCCGATCACCTGATCGCGATGAAGGCAGGCCGCATCGTCGCCGAGGGGCCTCCCGGCGACATCGTCACCGCATCACTTGTCCACGAGGTCTTCGGACTCCGCTCGGCGGTCATTCCCGACCCGGCGTCCGGAACGCCGATGGTCGTCCCCCTCGGCCGCCACCACGTCACGCCGCCCGCCTGACGACGTACCGCACAGAAAGAGCCACCATGTCCCCGGACACCAAGTCCCCCCATTCTCCCGCCCCGCACCTTTCCCCCCTTCGCTCCGCGCTCCGCACGCGCAGAACCCGGCGCACGCTGACCGGTGCCCTCGTCCTGGCGCTGCTGGGCACCGTCGCCGCCTGCGGCTCCTCCTCGGACGACGCCGACTCCGCGTCCGCCGCGCAGTCCTCGACGTCCTCGTCCGCCGGGGCCTTCCCCGCGAAGGTCGCCACCAAGTTCGGTACCGGCACGGTGAGTTCGCAGCCCAAGCGGGTGGTGGCACTGGGCTGGGGCGACGCCGAGACCGCCCTCGCGCTCGGCGTGCAGCCGGTCGGCGAGAGCGACTGGCTCGCCTTCGGCGGCGACGGCGTGGGCCCCTGGGCCAAGGGGATGTACGACAAGAGCCCCGAGAAGATCGGCACTCTGGAGCCCGAGTACGAGAAGATCGCGGCGCTCAAGCCCGACCTCATCCTGGACGTCAAGTCCAGTGGCGACCAGACGCGTTACGACATCCTGAGCAAGATCGCCCCGACCATCGGGGTACCGAAGGGCGGAGACCAGTACAAGATCTCGTGGCAGCGGCAGACCACGATGGTCGCGCAGGCGCTGGGTCTCGGCGCCGAGGGCAAGAAGCTGATCTCCGATACGGAGGCGAAGTCCGCGGCCGCCGCCAAGGCCCACCCCGAGTTCAAGGACAGGACCATCACGGTCGGGTCCCGCACCTCCAGCGGCTGGGGCGCCTACGTCAAGGGCACGGCCCGCATCGACTTCGTCCAGGCACTCGGTTTCCGCAACAACCCGAAGGTCGACGCCAAGGCGGGATCCGCGTTCTCCGTCCCGGTCTCCGAGGAGAACCTGGAACTGCTGGACGCCGACCTGATCGTGATGGCACCGATCGGCGTCAAGGCCACGAAGATCACGTCCGATCCGCTGTACAAGTCCCTGCCCGCGGTGAAGACGGGCCACTCGGTCGTCTTCGACGACCCGAACCTGAGCCAGGCCTTCGCCACGAACACGGTCCTGTCGGTCGGGTACGCGCTGGAACACGTTGTCCCGCTCTTCGCGAAGGCGCTGACGCAGACGCAGACGCAGACGAGCTGACCGGCGGTCCGGGCCACACCGTCTCGGAGCGTGGCCCGGACCTCCATGAGGGTCGAGCACGGCCCCGGGAGGCTCGCGGAGTCTGTCACGGCCGGGATGCTCAAGGGGTGGTCAAGGTCGGGATGCTCACGGAGTTGGTCAAGGCCGGGCGGGATGGGCGAGGTCGCGTCGGCAGGCACGGTCTACCGCGCGGACCGACCGGAACGCGAGGCGTCGAGCCCTCCAAGAAGTCGGGTCGAGCCCTCCAAGAAGTCGGGTCGAGCCCTCCATGAAGTCGGATGTGCACGTCATCCGCCCGCCGCAGCCTCGACCTCGACATCAGACTCCCAGCGCAACAGGTCCCCCGGCTGGCACTCGAGCACCTCGCAGAGCGCCGCGAGCGTCGCGAAGCGCACCGCCTTGGCGCGGCCGTTCTTGAGCACCGCCAGGTTGGCGGGTGTGATCCCCACCCGGTCGGCGAGTTCGCCCACTGACATTTTCCGCCTGGCCGGCATCACGTCGATGTCGACGGCGATCGGCATCAGATCACCTCGTCCAAACTCGGCCTGCATCTGCGCCGCTTCGGCGTCGCGCGCGACGGCCTGGACGAGCAGCATCCGCAGCACGAGCACGATGAGCGCGACGCCCAGGATGGCCACGCCGACTCCGCCCATGATGAGGGTCACGCCGGGATCGTCCCGCTGGCCCGGCGCGTTGACGGCCGTGACCGCGAACCACCCGCATGACCTTTGACCTCCCCAACAGAAGTCACCTCCCTGGCCGTTGCGTTATCCGGGTGAGCGTGCCCGTGCCGTACACGAAGGCCGACGGCACGACCGGCACCGACCTGTACCTCAGCAAGGACGGCCAGGCCGCCTTCGCCGCCGACATTTCCACCGCCGAGTTCCGGGTCCTGCCCTAGGTCTTCTGCAGGGCGCGGGTGTGGACGAGCACCAGTTCGGAGTAGTGATCTTCAATGCGCACCCACTATCGAGCTTGCCGGCCACCAACCCCGGCCCAGCCGGGGTTGGTGATCGAGTCGCTCGCCTGGCGGGCAGGCCCTACTTCAGGTGCCTGCCGTAGAACCGGAAAGCGTCCTCCGCCTCGAACCACGGGGTGCCGGTGTGGCCGCCCAGATTGGCGTGCAGTGTCTTCTCCTTGGTGCCGAAGGCGTCGAACAGGTCCAGGGCCCGCTGCCGGGGGTTGCCTTCGTCGTCCCACTGCAGCAGGAGCAGCAGCGGAATGGTGACCTGCTTGGCCTCCTCGCGCTGGGCGCGGGGCACAAACCCCCCGGCGAAGAAGCCGGCGGCCGTGATGCGCGGGTCGGTCACCGCGAGGCGGATGCCGAGGGCGGTCCAGCCCGAGTACCCGACCGGGCCGCCGATCTCGGGCAGCGCGAGGACTGCGTCCAGCGTGGTCCGCCATTCCGGGGCCGCGTTCTCGACCAGCGGGCCGACCAGGGACTCGAAGATCTCGTCGGTCGGCTCACCGGCCCGCATCGCCCGGCCGAGGTCGGCGCGAAGCTGTACGTCGGCGGCGGAACGGGGCCGGTCACCGCAGCCGGCGGCGTCGATGGTGACCGCTGCGTAGCCGGCCGCCGCGGTGGCCCGGGCCCGGGCCACCAGCCTGGACTGCGCCTTGGGCAGGCCGTTGTTGTGGGCGATCACGATCAGCGGGGCCGGTGCGGTGGAGTCGGGCGTCCACAGGGTGCCGGGGATCTCGCCGAGGGTGAATTCGCGTTCGAGGACGCCGTCGTCGAGGCGCTGCTCGGAAGTGAAGTGCATGGTCATGCCTTTCGGGAGGGCTCAGAACGGCGCTCCCGGACGACCTATCGCCCGACCGTGACCCCGGAGGAGAGCACCCATGTGGTTGATGTGTTCACGGGTACCACCTCCTCGTTCTCTCGCACGGCCTCCCGCAAGTTAGCAGTGGTCGCCGTGGCACACCAACAGGTTTTCGCGGCGGCTCCGTGACCGGCACCGCCCCACCTCACACGGGATGCCGCCGCGCACAGAGGACACGGTCCTACTCCTCGTCGCCGGCGGCGGCCAGCTCGACCTCCGTCACGCCGTCGTTCTGGAACAGTTCGGACGTCAACTGACCCGCGTCGGCCGCCCCTTCCAGCCGCAGCAGCACCCGCGCGGCCGGATCGGCACGCTCGGGCAACCGGTCGACCTTGACCTCCTGAATACGAAAACCCCGCCGCGTGCACGTCTCCATCAACTGCGGCAGCAACGCCGTACCGGTCCGATAGGTCAGCCGTACCTCGAACGTCGCCGGATCGGCACCGGGCATCATGTGCGCGAAGACCAGCGGATATCCGCGTACGACGAGGAAGTGCACGGCGGTGGTGGCCAGCGCGAGGATCGGCAGGCCGCCACCGCAGGCCATGCCCACCGCGCAGGTGAGCCAGATGGTGGCGGCGGTCGTCAGCCCTCGTACCGCGTCCCGTCGTACGAAGATCAGGCCGCCGCCGATGAACCCGATCCCGGAGACGATCTGGGCTGCCACGCGGGACGGGTCGAAGGAGACATTGTCCAGGCCGAGGACGTTGGTGAAGCCGTGCTGGGAGACCTCCATCATCAGCGCGCTGGCGATCCCGACCAGCGTGTGCGTGCGCAGCCCGGCACTCTTCTGCTGCGCCGCCCGCTCCCAGCCGATCAGGGTCGACAGCAGCAACGCCAGCCCCAGCTCGGCGAGTTGACGCAGCCCCTGCCCATTGCCCACGTCCCACAACGGGACCGCGAGTCCGGCCACCCGGCACCTCCCTTACGGCTCCTTGCCCGACAGTGCCTCTACCCGGCAGGCCGGAACCATGCCCACCTGACAACTTCCCGACCGACAACTTCCCCCTCCTTGACAATATTATTTGTCGGTTGGATCCTGGAGTGACACGCACACCGGCCCGCACGCACACCGACACCCGAGGAACCGCCATGCGCACCCTGATCAGCACCGCCTTCATCTCCCTCGACGGCGTCATGGAGGCCCCCGGCGGCGAACCCGGCTACCGCAACTCCGGCTGGACCTTCAAGGAGGTCGAGTTCCTGCTTGAGGCGTTCGACATCAAGGGGCGTGAGCAGGAGGAGTCCACCGCGATGCTGATGGGCCGGGCCAGTTACGAGGCGTTCAGCCCGGTGTGGCCCGACATGGAAGAGTTCGCGCACTACAAGACGCTGCCGAAGTACGTCGTCTCCACCACGCTCACCGACGACCGGCTCGTGTCGAACTGGGGCGAGACCACCATCCTGCGCGACCTCGACGAGGTCGCCGCTCTCAAGGAGACCGAGGGCGGCCCGATCATCGTCCACGGCAGCGCGGACCTCAACCACGGCCTCGCGGACGCCGGTCTGATCGACCGCTACCACCTGCTGGCCTTCCCACTGCTGCTCGGCGCGGGCAAGCGTCTGTTCCCCGCCACCGACAAGGACACCCAGAAACTGAAGCTGGTCGAGCATGCCGCGTACGCCAACGGGCTGCAGTTGAACGTCCTTGACGTCGTCCGCTGACTCCGCGCTGTCGCGCACACCCCCACGAACAGTCAGGGCAGCGCCCGCCGGTGGGGCCTGGACCGCCGCCGGCTGGATCAGCGGCGGGGAGCCGACTTCGGCATCCCGCCCGTGGGCGGGCGCCCCGGCCGGCCACGCCTGCTGGAGGCGCCCGAAAAGGCGCCGATCATGATCGCCGCACGAGCCTTTGGCTACAACTCACGCCATTCACCCAGAGGTTCGGCCGCCCGCGTCCGCATGAAGTCGTGCATCAGGTTCCACGCCCGATCGACATCCAGGACAAAGTCGCCCGTGAACGCGGCGAGGTCGTCCATGATCGGGACTTCGACCTCGACACCCGAGGGCACGGTGCCGTCTCCTGCAAGCAGAGACATCCGCCCTGTGTCACTCATCAGGTGGACGACCGCGTGATCATCCCGGAAGGCCAGGGTCAGCACCGGGAAATCCCTGTTGGGCGACCGGACCTCGACGTACCCCTGACCACGGGAACGCAGGTCGTTGAAGCGGTCTGCCAGATCCTTCGCCTCTGAACGCCTCTCCACCGGATGGAACCGTCCCGATTCCGGCGACGTCGCCGCCCACACCACGCTCATCCAGCCCCTCTTCCCCACGTAGGCCATAACCCACACTCTTGCGGAGATCCTCCCGCGACGGGCATAGGAAACTCTCGAAGGCACCCCTCCTGACGAAGGCACTGGCCGTGGTGGTGAGCGCCGCACTCCTGGCCGGGTGCGGAGGCGGCGGGGGCGGCACTGAAAAGAGTGCCGAAAGCCCCGAGGAGAGCAGCACGAAGATGGCGGAGATGGCGCAGAAGGCGGATTTCACGCTTCCGGCGCCCACCGGGAAATATGCGGTGGGGACCAAGGAGATCCACCTGGTGGATGAGAAGCGGCACGATCCCTGGAAGCCCGACCGCAAGCGGGAAACCATGATCAGCGTCTGGTATCCGGCCAAGGACGCGCAACGTTATCCGCGGCAGCCGTGGATCTCGGCCGGTGCGCAGGGGGCCGTCGACACGATGGTGGCCCCGGCCGGGGTGCCCAAGGGTGCCGTGGACTGGGCCGGTGCGAAGACGTTCGGGCACGTCGGCGCACCGCAGCTGGCCGGCAAGTGGCCGGCGGTCCTGTACTCGCCCGGGCTCGGCGGACAGCGGGAGTCCGGGACGGTCCTCGTGCAGGACCTGGCGTCGCACGGCTATGTGGTCGTCACCATGGATCACACGTACGAGACCACCGTGGAGTTTCCTGACGGTCGAATCTCGACAAAGTCGGCATGTTCGGGCACTCCTTCGGTGGTTTCACCGCCGCTGAGGCCATGCTCCAGGACAAGCGGATCGACGCCGGTATGAACCTGGACGGCCAATTGTTCACCGAATACGGCGATGTCGCCGAGCGTGGTGTCGACGGGCCGTTCTTCTTGTACGGCAGGCAGGACAAGGCCAAGTCGGGAAAGGTCGTCGGCCACTCGCCGTTCACCGATCTCGACCCGACCTGGGGCCTGTTCTGGAAGAACCAGAAGGCACCCAAGCACTACGCCGTGCTGGCGCATGCGCAGCACCAGAGTTTCACCGACATGCAGGTCATTCTCCCGCAACTGGCCAAGCCGCTGGGGCTGAAGGCCGGCCACTGGGTCGGTGCCATCGGCACCATCGATCCCGCGGAGTCGATCAAGAAGCAGCGAACCACCGTTCTCGACTTCTTCCAGTCCTCCCTCTCCTGACCGTTCCGGCAGACGAGGAGGGCGAGAAGTGACGGCCGACCGACCCCCGCAAGGGCCGAACCAAGCAGCAGCATGGTCAGCTCAGCTCCCAGTACATCTCGGGAGCCGGTGTCGGGTCTTCGCTCGTGTCCCAGGTCTGGATCGGGTGGCCGGGGTCCACGTACGGCCCGTAGATGGTCAGTTCAAGGCGTCCCGAAGTGATGCGCCCGTCGGTGAAGTGCCACTGCTGGCCGGTGCTTCGGTCGCACGTCGCCACCGTCATCCTGACGCCGCCGTGATCTGCGTCGGTCGTCATGCACCGCCCGTCGCTGGTGACAAGCTCACCCTGGGAGCTGCTCCGCCAGAGCTGGTTGCTCGTCTGGCCGCACGTGGCGGTTTCGACGGTGCCGCCGCTGGCCGCCATGCACAGTCCGGCGTAGACGCCCTGGGTCGCTCGGATGTGCGTCGCGGTCGAAGACTTGCGGGGTGTGCTCGGCCGGACCTTGGGTCGGTCGGACGACCCGCTGCTCTGCGTGCTCTTCGTCGGGTGAGCCTGGTCCGAAGGCGGCGGCGTGGGCGTCGACTCGTGCGAGGACGTAGGAGTGGCGGACGGAGGAGCCGTAGAGGACGCCGGAGTAGTCGCATCGCCGGGAGTCACCGAGGTGGCTTCTGAAGTGCGCAACGGAGACGCCAAGTCGTGGTCCCTGATGTCACTCGGGACGAACAGCACCACGACAGTGACGATCACTCCGAGCACGGCAACGACCGTCCCCATCGCCGCGAATTTCTCCGCCATCCCGAGAGAACTCTGCGCGATCCTCCAGCCCGCGAATGCCATGACAGCCAGCACTGCCACCAAGAGAATGACAATCAGCGTTGCCCGACCCACCGGTTCCCCCACACCCCGAAATCGCAGAACCATGAACCGTTGTGAAGACGCTATGTCGAGGTGTTGAGTTCCCACCACCGTGGACCGGCGAATCTACGCTCGGCGACGCGACACGGGGCGTAGGGAGGCCACACAGTTCTGGCCAATGGTTGACGCAATTCGCGAGCCGCTTCTTACCGTCAACACCTCCGCCTTTCCCGCAGATATCGGTGGAGCCACCGACATCCCGAGCTGGCTCCGGACTCCTCCCCTGAGTAGCCTCGGTGACATGCGGATCTCTGTTTCCTCGGACATGGACGAACCCGTGGCCCGTTCCCTCGTCGCCGAGTTGCGCGGCCGGGGCCACGAGGTGGCGGCGTACGGGGCGTTGCGGCCCGGGGACGACCCGCAGTGGGCGGTCTGCTCGGAGGCCGCGGCCCGCGAGGTCGCCGCCGGGACCTCGGACCAGGCGGTCGTGTGCTGCTGGACCGGTACGGGCGCGTCGATCGCCGCGAACAAGGTGCCCGGCGTACGGGCGGCCCTGTGCACGGACGCGTACACGGCGGACGGCGCGCGCCGCTGGAACGACGCCAACGTCCTTGCCCTCAGCCTGCGGCTGACGTCCGAGCCTCTGCTCAAGGAGATCCTCGACGCCTGGTTCACGGCGGAGCCCAGCGCGGACGCCGACGACCGGGAGAACGTCGCCCGCGTCGGCCGACTCGACCTGAACAGGCCTGCGCCGTAGGCGAGTTCGGGCAAGCACGCTCTCGCCGCAGGGGGCGTCGCTCTCGCCGAACCGGCCGTTCTCGGGGGCCGGTTCGGTTTTTTTTGTTTCCTCCGGGCGCATGATTTATTTCCGGCAGGGCACTCGGATGCCTGGAGGTCGATACATATGTTTCCCCTGATCCTTGTTCTTCTCCTTGCACTGCTTCTTTTCGGTGCGGGATTCGCCATCAAAATTCTTTGGTGGGTCGCAATCGTCGTTCTCGTCCTGTGGCTGCTCGGATTTGTCGCCCGTTCAACGGGTTCCGGCGGTAGTCGAGGGCGTTGGTACCGCTGGTAGGAGATAAATCGCCGGTCTCTCCCTTCACCCGCAATAAAGTGAGGTTTATACATGGCTGACAACATGTGGGACTACCAGGCCGATTCGGGCCACCAGACCGGTACCGATCTGACCGGATTCAAGGTCGAGGCGAGTGACGGCTCGATCGGCAAGGTCGACAAGCACTCCGAGGACGTCGGCGCGATGTACATCGTCGTCGACACCGGTGTGTGGATCTTCGGCAAGCACGTACTGCTGCCCGTCGGCACGATCTCGTCCATCGACGTGGCGGGGCGGACGATCCACGTCGGCCGTACGAAGGAAGAGATCAAGAACTCCCCGGAGTTCGACAAGGACAAGCACCCCGGTGACGCCGGTTACCACGAGCAGGTCGGCGGCTACTACGGGCACCCGCGCACCTGATCGGCGTTCCGCAGCGTGACGGGGTGGTGGGCATCGGCAGTTCGGCCGGTGCCCACCACCCCGTCGTGCTACCCCCGTAGACTGCCGGAGCGGTGACCGCCGTCCGCCTTGTCACCGCGTGCCGTGGACGTCTCCTGGCCCGGCCCGACAAGGATCGAGGTGGCGGCGCGATGAGTACGGCCACCACCGGTGATCCGTTCGTGCACCCCGCGCTGTTCTACCGGGGCGAGCAGCAGTACACGGCCGGTACGGTGCCGTTCGTGCGGGCCGGACTGGCCGCCGGGGAGGCTGTCGCGGTCGCCGTTCCCGGACCCCACCTCGAACTGATCAGGGCCGGCCTCGGGTCGAGCGCCACCAACGTACGGTTCCTCGACATGACCGAGGTCGGCCGCAATCCGGGGCGGATCATCCCCGGCGTGCTGCGGGCCTTCGCCGACGCCCACGCCGACCGCGGCCGGGTGCGGATCATCGGGGAACCGATCTGGCCGGGCCGCACCGCCGTCGAGTACCCGGCGTGCGTCCAGCACGAAGCGCTGATCAACTCCGCGTTCCGGGATCGCGAGGTGACGATCCTGTGCCCGTACGACGCGGACCGGCTGGAACCCGACGTGCTCGCCGACGCCCGCGCCACCCACCCGGTCGTCATCGACGAGGGCGCCCAACTACCCAGCCCCGCCTACGATCCGCAGCGCGTGATCGCCCGCTACAACGAGCCGCTCCCCCGCCCACCGGGCGCGGCCTCGATCTCGTTCGACGCGGGAGAACTCCCCAAGTCCCGCTATTTCGCGGTCCAGGAGGCCGAGCGGCTGGGCCTGATGGGCGTACGGCTTCAGGATCTGACGCTGGCCGTCGCGGAGTTGACCACCAACAGCGTGCTGCACGGCGGCGGTTCGGGGACGCTGCGGATCTGGGCCGAGGACGAGCGGATCGTCTGCGAGGTGCGGGACCACGGCCGTCTGTCGGATCCGCTGGCCGGCCGACGACCCGCGTCACGCGACCAACCCGGCGGACGCGGCCTGCTGTTGGTGCACTACATCGCCGATCTGGTCCGCGTCCATACGGCTCCGGACGGCACAACCATCCGTTTCTACCTGGCCCGTTGACGTCCTAGGGGCGGGTCTTCGGCGGTGTCCAGGCCGCTTCGGCGGCTTGAGCGGTGGGGTGGGTGGTGAAGACCTGGTCCAGTCCGACCATCTGGAAGATCCGGCTGATGTGGTCGGGGACAGCCACCAGGGAGATGCCCGCACGGGCGGCGAGCGCGTGGTTGCGGGCCGCGAGCAGGGCGGTGATGCCGCTGGAGTCGCAGAACGTGACGCCGGTCAGGTCGACGACCAGCTGCGAGCCGTCCCGGAGCACCAACTCCGGGAAGAGTGCACGCACTTGGGCGGAGCTGTCGTAGTCGAGTTCCCCGGTCAGCTCGACGACGGGCCCCGCGGGCGTGGTCCGGGTGCGGATGGCGAGTTGAGTCACGGCTGCTCTTCGCTGGTGGGTCGGGGCACGTTGATGGCGAGTACGGCGGTGTCGTCGTCGACGCCGGTACCGAAGGTGTCGAGCAGGTCGCGGATCGCGGCGACGGTGTCGGAGGCGGTGGTGGGTGCCAGGGCGCGGACGAAGTCGAGGAGGGCCTCGTCGCCGTAGCGGCCGCCACCCCTGGTGCCGTCCGGGTGGGCTTCGGTGAGGCCGTCGGTGTGCAACAGCAGGGTGTCGCCCGCCGCCAAGTGCACGGTGGCGGTGGCGATATGGGCGTCGGACAGGACGCCCATGAGCTGTCCGCCGGGAGTGTGCACATGGTCGGCGCTGCCGTCGGCACGCAGCAGCAGGGCGGGCGGGTGGCCACCGCTGGCCAGGGTGATGCGGAAGCCGCCGCGGTCGCCCTCGGGGGTGAGCAGGCCGAAGACGACGGTGCAGAACCGCGGGTCGTGGCCGTTGTACTCGTGGTGCAGGACTGTGTTGAGGTTGCCCAGGACGGCGGCCGGGTCGGGGTCGTAGACGGCGGCGGCACGCAGCGTGTAGCGGGCCAGCGAGGTGACGGCCGCCGCCGCGGCGCCCTTGCCGCACACGTCCCCGAGGAACAGCCCCCAGGTACCGGCGGAGAGGGGGAAGAGGTCGTAGAAATCGCCGCCGACCATGTCGGTGGAGGCGACGTGGTAGTGCGCGGCCACGTCAAGTCCGGGCACGTTCACCAGAGTTGGCGGCAGCAGGGTCTGCTGGAGGGTGGCGTTGAGGCGTTTGAGTTCCTCGCGTTCGAGTTCCGCCTCCTTTCGGGCGCGCAGCAGTTCCGTCTCGTAGGCGCGGCGGTCGCGGGCGTCGAAGACGGTGGTGCGGATCAGCAGCGGCCGGCCGTCGCCGCCGGTCTTGACGGTGGAGGTCACCAGCACGGGCAGCCGGGTGCCGTCGAGGGCCTTGAGTTCGAGGGCGATCCCGCTGACCTCGCCCTGCATACGCAGCAGCGGGCCGAAGTGGGTCTCGTGGTAGAGACGGCCGCCCACGGTCAGCAGGTCGGAGAAGGTCCTACGGCCCACCAGGTCACCGTGGTCGTAGCCGAGCCAGTCGAGGAGCGTCGTGTTGATCTTCGCGATGGTGCCGTCCAGCAGGGTGGAGAGGTAGCCGCACGGCGCGTGTTCGTACAGGTCCTCGGCGCTGTCCTCGAGGAGCGCGGAGAACGTCGCGTGATCGTCGCCGGGGTGTTGTGGACGTGGCTGATCGACGCTCTCGCTGTCGCCGCTCGCGCTCATCAGCGCCCGGCTCGGACGAAGTCGGTGATCGCGGCGGCCGTTTCCTCGGGCGCGGCGAGCTGGGGGCAGTGCCCGGTCGCCTTCAGGGTGACCAGGCGGCTGCCCGGGATCCGGGTCCGTACGAAGGCTCCGACCTCCGGGGGCGCGATCGCGTCGGCGGAACACTGGGCGACCAGCGTGGGCACGCCGACCTCGGCGAGGTCCTCGCGGTTGTCGGAGAGGAAGGTGACGCGGGCGAAGACACGGGCGATGTCGGGATCGGCGCGGCAGAAGCTGTTGGTCAACTCCTCGCCCAGTTCCGGGCGTTCGGGGTTGCCCATGATCACCGGTGCCATGGCGCCCGACCAGCCCAGGTAGTTGGCGTCCAGCGACTCCAGCAGCTCGTCGATGTCCTCGGCGCTGAACCCGCCGCGATAGCCGGTGGCGGGATCGTCGACGAAGCACGGCGAGGGGGCGAGCAGCACCAGACCGGTGAACGCCTGCGGCTCGCGGGCGGCGGCGAGGACGCCCATCATCGCGCTCACGGAGTGCCCCACAAACGTCACCGGGCCGAGCGCCAGTTCACGGCAGATCTCCAGCACGTCCTCGGTGTAGCCGTCCAGCGTGGAGTGGCGCTCCGGGCTCCAGGCGGACGGATCGGAGTGTCCGGCGCCCACATGGTCGAAGAGCACCACGGTGAAGTCGCGTTCCAGGAGCGGTACCACCAGCCGCCACATGTGCTGGTCGCACCCGAAGCCGTGCGCCAGCATCACGACCGGCCCACCGGCCCGGCCCGACACCGTCACGTGGTTCCTGCTCCGCGTACTCAGCCGGCACATCCTCACAGACCGCCTGCTTGTCCACCCGCCGCGCGCACCCGGTACCGATGCCTCAGGGCTGCTTCGGCTTGCCCAGGGACCAGCCGGACACATCCGTGAGCCGGCCGCGCCACAGCGGCATGACGTCGGTCCCGCCCCCGCCGACGACACCGGTGGCATCGCGCAGATGGATCCACTGCGGCAGCCGTTGCGGAACGGGTCCGCCCTGCCTGTCCTCGACCGCCTCGTCCACCTGCTGCGGGAACCGCTCCAGCAGATGCGCGCCAGGGCCGTCCATCGCGTGCAGGCTGCGTGCCCAGTCGGTGGTCCATGCCTCGTGGGAGATGAGATCGCCGTAGAGGAAGGCTCCTCCGACCGTGAGGGTGATGGGCAGGGCGGCCTGGGCGTCCTGGCCGATCAGCCGTACCAGCATCTGCAGTTGGAGGTCGGGAACGGGCTCCGTCACGATCGGTGCGGCGGGCTGGTGCAGGGGATCGTGGTCGGTGCTCGTGGTGCTCATGCGGGGTGATCCTTCCGGTGCCGCGCGAGGAGAAGTCTGTCGGGCGGAGGGATCACGTGGGTAGGAGGCCGGTGCGCAGCTTGGCGAGGGTGCGGTTGAGCAGGCGGGAGATGTGCATCTGCGAGAGGTTCAGTACGCGGCCGATCTCCGCCTGGGTGAGCTCCTGGCCGAAGCGCATCTCGATGATGGTGCGCTCCCGCTCGTCGAGCTGTTGCAGCAGCGGGCCGAGCGTGTGCAGGTCCTCGAACAGCTCCAGGGCCGGATCGTCGTCGCCCATCGTGTCCGCGTACTTGGGCGCGCTGTCGGACTCGTCGTCGCCGCTCGGGGTGTCGATGGACCCGGCGACATAGCCGTTCGCGGCGACCAGACCCTCGATGATCTCGTCCTCGGTCAGCTCCAGATGGGCGGCGAGTTCCTTCACCGTGGGGGTACGGCCCAGCCCGGTGCCGAGGGTCTCCTTGGTCTTCGCGAGGTCGACCCGGAGTTCCTGGAGGCGCCGGGGGACGTGCACGGCCCAGGTGGTGTCGCGGAAGAACCGCTTGATCTCGCCGAGGATGTAGGGGATCGCGAAGGAGGTGAACTCGACCTCGCGGGTCAGGTCGAAGCGGTCGATGGCCTTGATCAGACCGATCGTGCCGACCTGGATGACGTCCTCCATGTCACCGCTGCCCCGGTTGCGGAACCGGCGCGCGGCGAAGGCCACCAGCGACAGGTTCATCTCGATCAGCGTGTTCCGCGCGTACTGGTACTCCTGGGTGCCCTCCTCCAGCTCCTGGAGCCGGTCGAGGAAGATCCTGGACATCACCCGCGCGTCCTTGGGAGCGACCTTGGCCCCGTCCTCGATCCACGGGAGGTCGTCCACGACATCCGGTGCTCCCGCGCGGACAGGAGCAGTTGCTTCGAGCGTCTTCACGGAGGAAGCCACGATGCCGCCTTAACTGGAGAACAGGACGAACGTCGCGTGCCCCCCTCGGGCACAACCATGTCTCCCCGGACCTCACAATTCCGCAGCCGACCCGAAAGCCTGCCCCACCGGGCTCCGCCGACACGGGAAACGCCCGTGGTTTCACACCACTTCGCGGTTTCTTCACACCACTTCAGGGGTTCTACGACGATTCCGCGCATCGGGTCACCGCCACCGGGTGCCAGGGTTCACAGGCGGCGCCAGCGTGCCGAGGCGAACGAGAAACCGCCGAACAGCACGAGCCCGACAGCGACGGCGACCAGCAGCCACGGCCCCGCCGGAGTGTGCGCGAAGGTGCGCAGGGTGGCGTCCATGCCCTTGACCTGGTGCGGGTCGAAGCGGATGGCTGCCACCAGCGCGAACACACCCACCCCGGCGAACACGACACCGCGCGCCACGCCGCCGCCCACGCCCAGGCCGGTGACGACGTGCCGTACCCGGCTGCTCATCTTCCCGGTCTCCAGCCGCCGCAGGAAACGCCGCATCACCGCACGCACCGCGAGGGTCGCACCGACCCCGATCAGGACGCAGCCGACGAGACCGACCAGGACCTGCCCGCCCGGCAGTTTCAACGCCGAGGCGGTCCAGTCCTGCGACTTCGCGTCACTGCCGGACTGCCCGCCGCTCCCGGCGGCGAAGGACGCCGTACCCCAGCAGACGAAGCCGTAGAACACGGCCCGGCCGGCGTCCAGCAGGCGTGAACCGACCTTGTTCTTCGGCCCGTTCGCCAACAGCGCCTCGGAGGCCCGCCAGATGGCCATGCAGCCGAAGCCGACGACGAGCAGCCACAGCATCACCTTGCCGAAGGGCTGCGCCGCGACCTGTTGCAACGCGCCCTGCCGGTCCGCCTCCCGGCCCCCGCCGCCGAACGCGATCTGCAGGGCGAGCGCGCCGACGAGGACGTAGACGACACTGCGTGCCACGAATCCGGCGCGCCCTGTGACGCCGAGCGCCTGCTTGCCCTCGGCCGCTCCCGATGCATGGCTCCGGGCGGTCGAACTCGCCCTCCGGAGGCCCCACTTGTGCGTGTGCGACGAGGTCATGGTGCCTTCCTGGAAACACTGGACAGCCGAGACGTGGACGCACGGTGCGCGTCCCGTACTGTCGCGTGCCCCCGGCGAAGGCTTCGATGTGCGTCGCGGGGGACGGCGTCGTCCGATCACGCAACAAAGGCCCCGCACAGCTGTTACTTTCGCTTTCAAGATCCCCGGATCTTCCGTCCCCTCCCCCACCCACACACCCCGCGGCGAGGCCCCCATGCCCAACTCCCCCTCCGTAGACCGTGCGAGCGGACGCCACCGCAAGAGCAGAACGATGAGTCCGGCGCTGCGCCGTGCCGCCGTCATCGTGGTGACCGCCCCCGTCGCCGGGACGATCCTGTTCGGCACCTCCGCCTTCGCCGCGGAGCGGACCGTCTCCACGACCGCCACGCTCGACCCCGCCGAGCAGAAGATCGCGGACAACCTCGACACCCGTGTCCAGGACGTCCGGCTGGGCAGCACGTTCAGCGGTGTCGTCATCGACTCCCAGTCCCGGACGGCCGTTTGGGGCCATGACGCGAGCACGGCGCTGATGCCCGCGTCCAACACCAAGCTCGCGACCTCGACCGCCGCGCTGACGATCCTCGGCCCCGATCACCGCTTCACCACGAAGGTCGTCTACGACAACGGCACCCTCACCCTGGTCGGCGGCGGGGACCGCACGCTGACCAGCGCCGACCTCACCGCGATGGCCACAACTGCCGTAGCGGGCCTGAAGAACGCGGGCCTGACCTCGGTGAAGGTGGTGGTCGACGACAGTCTCTTCCCTGCGCCCACCCTCGCCACCGGCTGGAACGACGGCTACTACCCCGACTCGGTCGCTCCGGTAAGGGCGTTGGTGGTCGACGGCCACCACGTCACGGACACCTCGCTGGACGCCGGCCAGACCTTCGCGCGGATCCTCGCCAAGCAGGGTGTCACCGTCACCGGGAGCGTCGCGCACGGCACGGCCGGTACCGGGGCCGTTCCCGTGGCGCAGCACGAGTCCGCCGCGCTGTCGGCCGTCGTGGAGCACATGCTCAAAGTGAGTGACAACGATATCGCCGAGACCCTGCTCCGGATGACCGCGCTGGCCGCAGGCCGTCCGGCCACCTTCGAGGACGGCACGGCGGTCGTACGCCAGGTGCTCACCCGGTACGGCGTGTCCCTGGACAACTTCGAGATCCACGACGGCAGCGGGCTGTCCCGCTCGAACCGCATCCCGGCCCAGACCATCGCCGCCATCCTCCACCTGGCCGACGACCCCGCGAACAGCCAGACCCTGAAGTTCATCGTGGACGGGCTGCCCGTCGCGGGTGAGGCGGGTTCGACGCTGGGCCCCGAATGGGGCCGCTTCGACACGGCGGACTCGCAGTGCGCCGTCGGAAAGGTCAGCGCCAAGACGGGCACGCTCACCGGCGCGATCGCGCTGAGCGGATTCACGAAGGCCGAGGACGGGCGCTGGAAGATCTTCTCCTTCATCGAGAACAACTCGACCGCCGCCCCGGACGCCACCAAGGACGCCCTCGACGGCCTCGCCGCCACGGTCAACGGCTGCTGGGCGTAAGCAGGGCGGAGGCGAAGGCGGAGGGACCGACACGGCCTCTCCGCCGCAACCATCCGATTGACGTAGCGACAAATCGATTCACCGGGTGATCGCGGCGGCATTCGGCCAACCGCGCAGGTCAGTACGGCAGTCTCGGTGGGGCAACCGTTTCCTCCCCTGACCAAGGAGTTCCCTTGCGTTTTCGTCGTACGGTGATCAGCGCCCTCGGTTCCGCCGCCCTCGTGCTGACCTCTCTCGGCACGGTGGCCACCGCCAGCCCTTCGGCGGCCGGCCCCTGCGGGTTCTACGAGACCGGGTCCGACGCCTTCTACCGCCACTGCACCACCGACGGCTCGCGGGTCGTCATCAAGGTCGAGGTCGCCCACGCACGCGACTACGAGCGGTGCGTCGCCCGCGGCAGGACCTGGCTGGGCTCCGCCCGCAAGATCCAGGGCGCGCACTACGTCGGGCGCACCTGCTGACACCGATCGACGTACCGCCCGGTGACGTCACCTGCTGCCAGGTGACGTCACCGTGTTGCGTCACAGCGCCGCGGTCGTCCCCTCGCCGGAGCCGCTGCCCGCGAGCCACTGGTCCCAGCCGAGGTTGAAGTCGGCGTAGCCGTTGTCGGCCGGGGCCTTGCCGCGGGGCGAGCCGGTGATGGTGATGGGGTCGCCCTGCTTGACCTGGCCGTAGAACCACTTGGCGTCCGACAGGGACAGGTGGACGCAGCCGTGCGAGCCGCGGGCGCTGCCGCTGCCCGGGTTCGGGTCGCCGGTCGAATAGTGCACGTAGGTGCCGGACTGGGTGAGGTGGATGTCCCAGGGCAGTGTCAGGTCGTAGTAGTTGGCGCTGCCCTTGTCGCAGCTGATGCCGACACTGCAGGAGGTCATGTGGACCTTCTTCTGCTTGTCGATGACGGCCATCGTGCCGTCCCACGTCGGGTACTCGGCGCTGCCCGCGTTGATCGACAGGGTGCGCACCGCCGCGCCGTTCTTGGTCACCTTCATGGTGTGGTTGGTGACGGACACGTCCGCGCGGACGTCGTCGCCGATCTTGAAGGTGTGCGTGTAACTGTGCACGCCGTAGCGGCCGTTGCCGTTGCTGACGCCCTTCATGTCGGCGTCGATCTTCACCGTCGTGCCGGAGGGCCAGTACGTCTTGGGGCGCCAGTCGACGCGCTTGTCGCCCATCCAGTGCCAGGCGCCGAGCACCGACTGCGAGGCGCTGACCTTCATGTGCTTCTCGACCGTGGCCCGCGCCTTGGAGGACACCGGGTTCGTGAAGATCACCGAGATCGGCATGGCCACGCCGACCGTGGTTCCCGTCTGCGGGGTGATCGTGTCCAGCAGCATCGGCGGGCCCAGGGGCTTCGTCGGCGACGGAGAGGCGGTCGCACTCGCCTTGCCCGACGCCTTCGCGTCGTCCGCGCTCGCCTTGTCGCTGCCACCTCCGCCGCAGGCAGTCGCCCCCACCAGCACCGCACCCGTGACGAGTGCGATCCCTATGCTGCCCTTGCGCCGTCCCACGACGTGCCCCACTCTCTAGCTCCTCGACCCTGACGGGCCCGACTCATTGTCAGACAGCGACAGCGGGGGCGTCAGTTGCGTGTCGCATGTAAAACGTGTCTCAAGACTCGGTACGCACCGAGTGATCAGGCACGACGAGCGCCCCGTGTCACCGGCTGCTGTCCCCCGGCCGCGACTTCTGTCGCCGCCCTGGCGTCTACCACGAAAAAGCCCAGGTATGCCGACAGCCCGACGGTCATTGGGGGAACCGCTCCGGACGGAAGTCCGCGAGCGACTCGGACCTCTCCCCGCCGAGGATCTCCGCGGCGAGCAGCCTGCCGAGCACCGGACCGAGCGTGATGCCGCTGTGGGACACGGCCTCGTAGTAGCCCGGCACGGACGGCACCGCTCCCACCGAGGGGAAACCGTCGGCCGGGATGGGCCGGAAGGCCACCCGGGTCTGTGCGATGCGGGAGTCGGCGAGTTCGGGGACGGCGCGCCGTGCCAACTCGTAGAGGAGTCGCGCGAGTTCCGCCGGTTCTTCGCCCGTGTCGATGAGTGCGTCGATCTCACGGCTGTGGAGGACCATCGACGTGTCCGAGTCGGGCCGGATCTCGATGTGCGGGGCGTGCATGGCCCGGTGGATCGGGACGGCTCGGGCGCAGTCGATCCGGGTGACGACTCCGGGTTCCCGGCGCATCGGCAGGTGCCGTGCGACGAGCCCGGCGATCTGGGAGGCGCCCGGGCCCGCCGCGTTCACCACGAGGTCCACGTCGAGACGGCTGCCGTCGGACAGAACGACGGTCCGGACACTTCCGTCGGCACCGGTCCCGATGTCGCGGACCTCGGTGGCGGACCGTAACTCCCCGCCTGCTGCCACGACTTGGCCGACCAGGCGGCTGACTAGATGGCGTCCGTGGACCCAGGCCTCGTCGGGGTAGAGCAGGACGGGAACCTCGTCGGGCAGTGCGAGAGCGGGTTCGAGGCGGCGGCGCACCTCGGCCCCCGTGGACACCTCGACCCGGTAGCCCCAACTCCCCAGCAACTCAGCGGTCTTCAGGAACTTCGCCTCGACCGCGGGATCGTCCGCCCAGCGCAGGTGGCCGCCGGGATACCACCAGGAGTCCGGTCCGATGATCCCGGCGAGCTCGCGGTGCGCCGCCATGCCCGCGATGTTCAGGTCGAAGTAGGACCTGCGTACGGTCTTGTTGCTGGCGTTGACCCACGAGAAGGACCAGTTGGTGACGCCCTCGCCCGGTCGGCCCGCGTCGATGAAGACCACCTCGGCACCGAGCCGGGACAGGTTCCAGCCCACGCAGGCTCCGACGATGCCCACTCCGATGACGGCGACACGTCGAGGCCGCTCCACTGACCCGATTCCCATGAACGCCCCCTTCCCGGATCGCGGGCGGACTGAACTCCCGGCGTTCACCCGGGCCCTGCACAATCGCCGCTGTGACGATCACCAAGGGCGCGCCGCCGCCCCCGCGCACCACTCCCGTCGCCCTTGCCCGGGGCCTCCTGACGGGTGGGGTGACCGGGGGATCGCTGGCCGCCTTTGTCGTGGGCTGTGTCATCGAGAGCGTGCCACTGTGCGTCGTGGGTGTGGGTCTGCCCGTGGTCTACGGTCTGCTGTTCTTCCTCGCCGGGATGCCGAGGCGTGCCCGGGAGGCGGCGATCGCGCCCCGCACGGCTCTCGCGCGGATCGAGAGTCTGGCGGCCGTCGGAGGTGAGGCGACGAGTGACGTGGCGGTCGAGTTCGACGTCACGGTCGCGCCGGACGACATACCGGCGTACCGCGTCGAGTTCACCCAGCACATCAACCTCGTCGACCTGTCCGACTACCGGTCCGGCGGCGTCGTGGTGGTCGAGTATCCGCCGGACCGGCTGTGGCGAGTGCGGATCGTGAAGCGGCCGACACCCGAGTGGGAGGAGCGGGCGGCCGGCGCCCGGCTCGACTCGGTGCCGGGTCCTGCCGTGGTGCGCGAGCCCACCCAGGGCTGTGCCGTCGGCTGCGTCACGGTCCTCGCTCTGCTGCTCGCGGCGGCCGCCGTGATCCTGCTGTTCCGCGCCGACCTGTTCGACCAGGACACCACCGCGCAACCGTCCCCGTCCGGGCGGCCCTCCGTCTCCTCCACGTCGTCGACCACGACCGTGTCGTCGGCGTCCGGCACGGTCGCCCTCGGCCCCGGCCAGTCGTTCCTCGACAAGGGTGAACTGCGCCGCGCCGTCGACTCGTTGACCAAGGGCGAGGACACCGCACGGGCGCTCACCGTCGTCGTACAGGAACGCCTGCTGTCGGTCGTGTTCGCGCCCACCGGCACGCAGGCCGCGCGGTTCGACCCGGACTCCGTGCCCTACGAGCGTTTCCCCGCCCTGGTCGAGGAGGCCAGGTCGACCCTCGGCGTCCGCTCTCCGCAGACCTGGCAGATCACCGTCGACGGCCTCACCGGCTCCCTCTCGATTCGCGTCGGCGTGACCGGCCGCGACGGTGCGGCCTCGCTGGAGGCGGACGGACAGGGCAAGGTCGTGCGGCGCACCCCGGTCGGCTGACCGCGCTGCGATCTGTCTCCTGTCGCGGGCGACCGCTCAGGCCGGCCGGAAGGCCAGCACCGCGTTCTGTCCGCCGAAGCCGAACGAGTCACTGACGGCCAGTGAGACCTTGCCGGTTCTGGCCGTGCCGCTCACCAGGTCCAACTCCGCGTCGTCGAGCGGGCGTTGGAGGTTGGCCGTGGGTGGGGCGGTCGCGTGGAAGACGGTCAGGGCGGTGAGCGCGGTGAGCGCGGATTCGATCGCTCCGGCGGCGCCCATGGCGTGGCCGGTGACGCCCTTCGTCGAGGTGACGGAGGGACGGCCGGTCAGAAACCGTTCGATCACCGCTCCCTCGACCCGGTCGTTCAACTGGGTGCTGGTTCCATGGGCGTTGACGTGGTCGACGCATAGGTGCGGCGCGCGATGAGCAGGGTCAGCACGGTGTGGCCGTCGGCGGTCTCGTGGACGGCCAGTTCGGCCAGGGCCCGCTCCAGTCGACGGTCCGGGCAGTCGACGACCTCCAGCGGGACATCGGTGGTCCCGACCGCCTGCCAGCGCGCCACCAGCCGCCGGGCGCGCACCGCGTCGACCGCGATGTGTACGGCCCGCACCTCGTCGGGCCTCAACTCATGGGCGTAGCGCAGGGCGTGGAAGACGGCCGGGTCGACGGCGTCGACGAGGACGCACACGACAGGCCGGTGCCGGCGTGGCCGGTCGCTCTGTCCGGCGGGCGGGAGTGACTCGACCTCGGCGGCCTCGGCGCGGTATTCGCGGTTGATGCGAATCAGTGCCCACACGCCGAGCGGGAAGACCACGACGACCAGCCAGGCGCCCTCGGTGAATTTGGTGACGGCGAAGATGAGCACCACGCGCGCCGAGACGACCGCCGCCGTCGCGTTCACCGCGATCTTCCAGCGTCGGCCGGGTTCGCGTCGGCGTGCGTGGTGGACGGTCAGTCCGGCGCCCGCCATGGTGAACGCGGTGAACACGCCGATCGCGTACAGGGCGACGAGCCGGTCCACGTTGGCGTCGGTCACCAGCAGCAGCGCGAGGGCGACCACGGCGAGCGTGATGATGCCGGTGGAGAAGGCGAGTCGGTGTCCGCGCCGGGTCAACTGCCGTGGCAGGAAACGGTCTTCGGCGACGAAGCTGGCCAGGTAGGGGAAGCCCGTGAAGGGTGTGTTCGCCCCGGTGTAGAGGATCAGCGCGGTGGCGAGCTGTACGAACACCAGCCCCGCCGTGCCGAACACACCGCTGCCGAAGACGAGTCGGGCCTCCTGCGCGATCACGGTCGGCGTGCCGTCGGTGTAGGGGACGGCGTGGGTGAGGTGGGCGAGACCGGAGACACCGAGCACGAGGACGCCCAGGACACAGCTCATGGTGACGAGCGTGCGGCGGGCGTTGCGGCCCTGCGGTTCGCGGAAGACGGAGATGCCGTTGGAGATCGCCTCCAGGCCGGTGAGCGAGGAGCCGCCGTTCGCGAACGCGCGCAACACCATGAACAGCGACGCCCCGTACAGCCACCCCTCCCCCGGTGTGCCGAGCGGCACGACACCTTGCGCGTGGACGTCGGCGTGCGGCAGATCCCCGAACGCCCAGCGGGCCAGGCCCACCGCGAGCATCAGTCCGACCGCGGCGATGAAGAGGTACGCGGGCACGGCGAACACCCGCCCCGCCTCGCGCAGGCCGCGCAGATTGCCGTACACCAGGATCAACACCACCCCTACGCTGACAGGGAGTTGGAGGTGGTCGAGGCCGGTCCAGCCGTTGCCGACGAGGTGGGCGAGCGAGATGAGCGTTCGTGCCGGCCGAGACCTGGACGGCGACCGTCACGACGTAGTCGACGAGCAGTGCTACGGCGGCGATCTGTGCGACGTCGGGGCCGAAGTTCTCGCGGGCGACGACATAGGAGCCGCCGGCCCGCGTGTAGATCGTGACGACGTCGCTGTAGCAGAGCGTCAGCAACACCAGGATCAGCAGGATCGCGCCGGTCACCGGCATCAGCAGCGTGAAGGCGGCGACGCCGACCACGGGCACCAGGACCCGCAGCATCTCCTCGCTGCCGTAAGCCGACGAGCTGACGCAGTCCGAGGCGAGGACGCCGAGCGCCGTCCGGTTGTCGAGCTTCTCCTGTTGGATGCGGGCGGTGACCAGGGGCGGACCCAGCAGCCGGCGCTTTAGGCGGTAGGAAAGCGGCTCGGGCAGGGACCCGGGTGGCGGCCCGGGTGCCTGGGAGCGGTCGGACGCGTCCGGGGCGGGTACGGCGGAGTCGGTCATGGGGCCATCACACCCGCACCCGCGACAGCACCAGCACCAGCACCAGCACCAGCACCAGCACCAGCACCAGCACCAGCCGAGGATCACCCGGCGGGCCCCGAACTGCACCCGGCCGGGCGGACGGTGGCCCTTCGGATGCCGTCGGAGCCCCAGCCCTGGTCAGAAACCGGCCGCCCGGGCGGTCGTGTACACCTCGGCGGCCACGTCCTTGAGTTCCTGTGCGTCCCGCGCGGCCCACGAGACGTCGACCAGGAACTCGTCGAGGCCGATCTCGGCGTACGCCATCAGATCGCTGACGATCTGCTCGACGTCGCCCTGGAAGGGCCTGCGGTCCGGTCCCTCGTAGCGCTTGGGGGTGTAGTCCGGGTTCACCCGCACCACGGTCCGCAGCGGCCCGGTCCGGCCCCGCTCGGCGGCGAGGTCCTGCAACTGGCGCCAGCCTTCGGCCACTTGGGCGGGTCCGTCGGCGTACGGCAGCCATCCGTCGGCGTGGTCGACGAGTCGGCGCATCGCCCGCGGGGAGTTGGCCGGCACCAGGATGGGGATCGGCCGGGCCGGCTTCGGCCCGACCACGGCCGAGGCGATCCTGGTGATCCGGCCCCCCTCATAGACCACCGGGTCCGGGCCCCATACCGCCCGGCACACCTCGAACACCTCGTCCATGACCTTGCCGCGCTCCTCGAACGGGCGGACCCCGGCGGCCGCGTACTCGTCGAGGGACCAGCCGCTGCCGAGGCCTGCGACCACCCGGCCGCCGCTCGCCGCGTCCAACGTGGCCAGTTCTTTGGCGAGTTGGAAGGGGATGTGCAGCGGGGCGACCAGTACGGCGGTGCCCAGTTCGACCCGCTCGGTGGCCGCCGCCGCGAGGGTCAGCGTGACCAGCGGCTCGGCCACGCCCCGGTAGGCGTCGGGCCAGGGCAGGCCCGGGACGCCGTACAGCGGCTGGGTCCGAGGGTCCGGGAACAGGGCGCGTTCGTACACCCAGAGGCTGTCGTATCCGATGTCCTCGGCGGCGCGTGCCACGTCGGGCACGTCCTTGCCGAGGTCGTACTGGCGGTTCTGCGGGAGTCCGATGCCGAGCCGGGTCGTCATTCCGACGCGCTCCTCTGTCGTGTGTGGTTGCGCGATCAAGTCAGCGTTGTTGTGGCGGAGTTGGGGAGAAGGCGGATGGGCCCCGGCGGGTGACGCGCGGGCGGTGGGCTCGCGCTTCACCCGCCGGGGAGCGAGTCAGTGCTGGTTGACCGCCGAGGCCCAGTCGAAGTTCACGCCCATGTCGGAGTACATCTTCGAGTACCCGACGAAGCAGTTGAACGTCGTGACCTTGCCGTTCTTCAGGTACCAGAAGTCGGCGGTCGGCGCGTCGACCTTGTGGCCGTTCCCCTTGACGACGCCGCCCGTGGGGGCCTGGAGCTGTCCGTCGAACGTGCCCTGGATCGACAGTTCGATGCTGACGGTGTCGCCGTTCACGGTGATGCGCTTGAGGTCACGGTGAACATTGGAGAAGAGGCTCTTCATGTAAGGCAGCACGCTGCCGAGCGCCTCCCCCCGGTATGCCTGGCCCGCGACCATGTCGTTGAAGACGCCGTCCTTGGTGAAGCTGTTCACGAAGGTCGGGACGTCGATGTGGCTGCCTTCCGCCACGTAGTAGTCGCGCAGAACGATCGCGAGGTTGGCCTTCTCGTGCTTGGTCAGGTGGCGGTCGGTGAGCGGCAGCTTCGCCAGCTGGCGGGCGGTCAGGGTCGGAGCCGCCGTACTGCTGTGGGCCGGCACCTTTTCATGGGCGGGGCTCGCCGCCTGCGACGGCACGGCGGCGATGGAAAGACCACCCACGACAGCCACAGCGGCCGCGGCGGTGATCGACTTCCGGCTGATCAGCTTCATGACGTATTCCTTCACGTTCGTTCTCAGGATTCGGGAGCCGCAGCGGCGGCCCCTCTCGCGCTTAGTAAATCAAACGCTGGCTTGACTTTATGAACGGCGGCACAACCTGTCAAGCCACTGTTTGAATTGTGTGGTCCACGACCACGGAGGGGTGCGCCTCGACCGCGAGGCGGCTGTTGACAATGAACTCAAGCAACTGCTTGAGTACAAGCTATGACCAGGGTGGAGAAGACGGACCTACGCCGCGAGGCCGGTCAGCGCACGCGGGACGGCCTGCAGGCCGCCGCCCTGGAGCTGCTCGCGCAACGGGGCCAGGAGGGCGTGACACTCCGCGAGATCACGGATCGCGCCGGAGCCAACGTCGCCGCGGTGAGCTACCACTTCGGGTCGCTGAAGGCACTGTGCGAATCGGCGATCGAGCACGCGTTGGAGCAGTATCTGGACGCGCAGATGGCGGCACTCGACTCTCTGAGCCCCACTGCGACCCTCCACGAAGTGGCGGCGGCGTTCGCCGGGCCGATGATGCGCGCGTTCGTGGCCGGTGGACAGGACCTGGCCGTGATGCGGACCGTGGCACGCGTCGGCATCGAACCGCCCCAGGGGTGGGAGCGGCTGACCGCCAAGTTCGACAAGAGTCGCCGGGATGCCCTCCGGGTGCTGAAACCGAACGTTCCCGGGGTCGACGAGGAGGAGCTGATCTTCCGTACGCGCTGCGCGGCCGGCATGTTGAACTGGCTCGCCCTGGCCCCCATCGGCGCCGAACTGGCCACCATGTCCGCCGAACAGCTTGAGCGGCAACTGGTCCCCGTGGTGGCCGGGGCGTTCCGCGGGGACGCCGCCGGCCCACCCGCTGCGCGCCCCTGACCAGGGCGGAGCACTCGTCCGGGGTCACACGGCGGGGGCGTCTCCGGGCTTCGGGTGGACGGGGCACACGCCGACGGGAGCCGGTTGGGTCGGGCGGTCGAGGGCGCTCGGGGAACCCTGGGCCGGCGTGACGCGTGCGCCGCTGTCATCGTCCGACGGCGGGGTGAAGGCGACGTCCAGGCGGGTCAGGCCGCGGAAGTTGAGGCTGCGCTGCCACTTCAGGGGCTCGGTGGTGTCGAGACTCAGGTCGGGGAGGCGGGTGAGGAGCGCCTCCAGGACGATCGTGCCTTCCAGCCGGGCCAGCGCCGCGCCGAGGCAGAAGTGCGGACCGTGCCCGAAGGACATGTGCCGTCCGCCGGGCCGTTCGAAGTCCAGTACATGGGGATCGGGGAACACGGCCGGATCCCGGTTGGCGGCGCCGCACACAAGGAGCACCGTCTGCCCTTCGGCGATGCTGCGGCCCGCCAGGTCCAGGTCGTGCCGGGCCCGGCGCAGCATGAGCTGGACCGGGGCGTCGTAGCGCAGGAGTTCCTCGACCGCGGCGGGCAACAGGTCCGGCCGTTTGCGCAGTTGCTCGGCCGCGTGCGGGTGGCGGAGGAGAGCGAGGGTGGCGTTGCCGATGAAGTGGGTGGTGGTCTCGTGGCCGGCGATCAGCAACAGGGCGCAGTTGGCGAGGAGTTCGTCGGGGTCCTGGTCGGTGCTCTCGGCCTGTGCGGTCACCAGGGCGCGCAGGCTGTCCGGGGCCGGCGGGGTTTCCGGGCCGGTGAGAAGGCCGCGGAAGTAGGCGAGCATGTCGGCCATGCTCTGCGAGGCCTCGCGGTTGCGGTCGGCGTCGAGCCGGGAGTTGCCCATGGCTTCGGCGATCGGCTCGGACCAGGCGGTGAGGGCGGGGCGGTCCTCCTGCGGTACGTCGAGGAGGTCGCAGATGATGGTCAGCGGCAGCGGGCGGGCGAGTTCCGCGACGATGTCCATCCGTCCGGTCGGCGCCGCCTCGTCGATGATCCGGTCGACGGCTTCGAGGATCCGGGCGCGGAGTGTCTCAACTGCCCGCGGGGAGAAGGCTCTACTGATCAGGCCCCGCAGCCGGGAGTGGTCCGGGGCGTCGTTGTAGAGCATCTGTCGGCTCAACACCCGGGCCAGCGGCCGCAGTTCCTCGGACACGGCGTCGAGGTCGGGATAACGCACCGAGGACAGCGCCGGGTTGCCCGTGGCGCTGCTGACGACCCCGTGCCCGGTGGCGATCCAGGCGCTCAGGTGACGGTCCCAGAAGAGCTCGTCCGTGTTCCGCAGCTCCTCGTAGAAGTCGTAGAGGCGCTCTTGGACCTGGGGCCGGAAGGCCGGCAGCAACGAAGGTGTGGTGCGCATCGCGCCAGGCTAGATCAGGTACGGACATGAGGGAGTTGCCGTTCCGGAAACAGGCTGTGTCCGTTCGATTCGCTCACCACTGGCACCGTCACGGGAGGCGTTTCTCGTCGGCTCCCCCGAAGCGCGTCTCGGCGGTCGCGGCGACGACAGCCGCGGAAACCGCCAAGAGGCCGACCACTAGGGGCAGTTGGACGGTCACACCCGTCAGGGAACCGGCCAACGCCGTTCCGGCGGACCCGGAGGTGATCTTCAGGGCCGCGACCCAGATGAAGACCTGGCCGCGTGCTCCGCTCGGCGCGTACTCCGTGCGGGCCGCGAGGGTGGAGGCGAAGAAGAAGGCGTTGAGGATCCCGGTGAGCGCGTACGCCGAGGCGGTCACCGCGAAGGCCGGGCTCGCGGTGACGGTGAGGAGGCCGGCGACGACGCCCAGGGCGAGGTGGCGCATCAGCCGACCCGGGTCGCCGGTGAGCGGGAAGACCATGACGGCTATGGACCCGGTGAGATTGCCGAGGCCGTAGGCGGCGGTCAGTACGGCCGCGGTGGCCGGTTCGGTGCCGAGGATCTTCGTCAGGTGGACCGCGGTGATCGGCAGGGCGGCGACGCTCAGGGCGACGATCATCGTCAGGTAGACGGTGCGCCGCAGAGGTCCGCTGCGGACGATCAGCGCGAGGGTCGCTCCCGGCTTGAGGATCGCCGTCCGGTCGCCGCCGTGGGACGGCGCGGTGAACGGCAGCAGCAGGACTCCCCCGGCCGCCGTGACCGCCCCCACCACGAGGGCGAGTGCCGCCGCGGTGGGCGAGACCCAGCCCGAGAGCCCGGCCACCAGGGACGGGCCGACGGTGCCGCCGATGCCGTAGGTGGCCACGTCCCACCCCTGGGCCCGCCGCTGCGTGCGCAGGCCCGGTCCGACGATGGCGGGCAGCCGGCTGCTGATACCGCCGGTCAGCAGCGGCCCGCAGGTGCCGGCCGCGGCCAGCAGCAGTCCGGTCACTGCGGCGGGCGCGTGCCCGTACGTCAGCACTCCCCCGGTCAGCGCGATGGCGTAGAGCAGGCAGGCCGTCGCGATGACCTTCCGGCCGTCGCGGGCGGTGTCCAGGGGCCGCGCGACGAAGGGGCCCAGCAGATGCGGGGCAGTGATGCAGGCGCCGAGCACCCCGGCGAGCGTCCCGGAGCCGCCGCAGGAGGTGACGAGCAGAACGACGGCGACCACGGCGCCGCCGTCGGCGGTGCGGGCGAGTGCCGCGGCGACGACGTAGCGCGCCAGCCCGGTGCCACCTTTTCCACCCTGGCCGCCCTTTCCGCCCTTCCCGGACGGAGGCGGGGCGTCCCACACCTTCGACGTGCTTGCTATGTGGTGCTCACCCATGGTGGTTGGCGCTCAGGAGGTGAGCCCGAGGGCGTCCAGCGCGGCGACGACCTCCTGGCGGGCGGTCGCGTCCAGCCCGCGCAGGGGACGCGGCAGGTTCGGCTCTTCCGTCAGGCCGAGGTGGGAGGCGGCGGCGGAGATGACGCGCAGGCTGCCGTGACGGCGGAACAGGGCCCACAACGGTTCGAGCCGGCCGGACAGTTCGACCGCTTGGTCCGCGTGGCCGGTCTGCGCGGCGCGAGTGAGGGCGAGGGCGGTCTCCGGGAAAGTACCGCCGATGACCGAATACCAGGCATCACAACCGGAGTTGAGGCCGCGGGCGGCCGTCCAGTCGCCGCTCACCCCGATGGTGACGGTGTCGGGGATCAGCGCGCGCAGCGCGCCGACACGGAGCGCGGCCTCGCGGGGGTCCTCGGGCACACCGGGGATCTTGATCGAGCCGACGTTCGGCAACTGCGCGATACGGCCGTGCAGTTCGTCGGTGAAGTGGACGTGCGTGGTGCCCGGGTTGTCGTAGACGCACAGCGGTACGGAGAGCTCGCGGGTGACGTCCTCGTAGAGCCCGAACACCTCTTCCTCGGTGAGGAGTTGATACGTCATCGGGGCGAGCAGCACTCCGGAGGCGCCCGCCTTCTGGGCGTCCTCGGCCAGCTCCAGCACCTGCGAGGTGCGCAGTGCGCCGATACCGACGATGACAGGGGTCCCGTCGGCGGCCTCGACCGCGATCTTCGCGGCGTGGGCGCGCTGTTCGCGGGTGAGGTAGGCGTAGTTGCCGGTGGAGCCGAGCGCGCCGATGGAGTCCACACCGGCGGCGGCGAGTCGGGCGACGAGTGCCGCGTACGCCGTTTCGTCGATGCCCTGCTCGCTGGTGGGTGTGAGGGGGAAGGCGCTCAGGCCGCGGAACATGATGGCTCCTTGAGGGGGTGGGACGAGTGGGTGGGACTAGTGGGCGGTGAATGCGTGATGGTCAGGTGGCCGCTGAGCGGGAAGGCATGACGGTCAGGTGGCCGTCGAGTGCAACTCCGCGACAGTGGCGGCGAGTTCGGCCGCGAAGGCCTCGGCCTGCGGTTCGGTGAGGGTGGCGGCGGTGACCCGGATCGCGCCTTGGTGGGCGGCCGGATCCGGCGCGAAGAGGTGCCCCGGCCGCACCGCCCAGCCCCGCCGCGCGAGGTCCGCGACGGCGGCCCGTCCGTCGACGTCGAGTTCGACCCATACGTTCAACCCGTCGGGCCGGTACGGGACTTCGATGCCCTGGGCACGCAGCCGCTCGACGAGCAGGCCACTGCGCCGCGCGTACAACTCGCGGGCCCGTTCGTGGAGTTCGTGCACCCGGGGATCCAACAGGAGTTCGCGGGCGGTGTGTTGCAGCAGCCGACTGACCCAGGTGGTGCCGGCGCTCAGCCGTGCCTCCAGGCGCGCGGTGGTCCCGGCATCGGCGGCGACGAGGGCGAGCCGCAGATCCGGTCCGAGGAACTTGGACACGGACCGCACCAACGCCCAGCGCGTACTGCCCGGCGGGGTGACCCGGTGGTACGGCCGCGCGGAAACCGCCGAGAAGTGGTCGTCCTCGATCACGAGAACCTGGGGGTGCCGCGCGAGGATCGCCCGCAGGTCGGCCGCCCGTTCCTCGGTGAGACTCGCACCGGTCGGGTTGTGGGCGCGGGGGGTGCAGACGACCGCGCGGGCACCGGCCGCCAGTGCTGCGCGCAGCGCGTCGGGGCGCATGCCGGCGCCGTCGACCCGGACGGGCGCGGAGCGGTAGCCACCCAGTCGCAGGGTGCCGATGCTTGCCAGGAAACAGGGGTCCTCGATCGCGACCAGATCCCCGCGGGTGAGGTGGGCGTTCAGCAGCCGCTCGGTGGCGTCCACCGCTCCGTGCGTCACCAGCGTGCGGAACGGCTGGTCGACGTCCTCGGCGAAGTCGGCGCGGGCCCAGGTGTCCAACTCGGGGTCGACGGCGGGCGCACCGTACAGCGGCGGGCCGTACTCCCCGCGCCGGGCGGCGCCCAGGAGGTCGGGCAACAGCAGCGGGTCGGGGTTGCCACTGGCCAGGTCGACGCAGTCACCCCCGACACCGGCACCGACGCCCTCCCGCGCGAGCTGCGGCACCGCCGCGACGACCGTGCCGCCACGCCCCCGCGTCTCGGCCACACCCGCTTCGACGAGCCGCCGGTACGCGAGGGCAACCGTGTTCCGGTTGACCCCCAACTCGCCCGCGAGCACGCGCACCGGGGGCAGGCTCGCCCGCGGCGCCAACTCGCCCGAGGCGACCTGGTCCCGCACACTTCCCGCGATCTCGGCCGCGGTGGTGCCCTTGATGCGCACGTGATCAGCTCCGCCCATACAGAGGTATTCGTCCTATGCCAAAGATTGTCCTAGGCCAAACATACGGCATGGGTGGGGGGTGCATGTTCATGTGTCGCGAGGTCGGGTGTCGCGAGGTCTGGGTGCGGGCAAGGGCCGACCACGCCTCGGCCGGCGATGCCGGTACCGCTACGGTGTGCGCGTTGCCGCGCCGGATATGAGAAAACGTGGGGACCCATGCCCTTGAGCCAACCCCGGAGACTTCCCGTGTGGCCGTTCGCGATCGGGGGCTCGGTACTCGTCCTGGCCGTCCTCGCGGCGGTCGGCACCTGGGTGTACGGCGTCTACCGCATGTCGGACCCCGTGCCGCCCGTCCTTGGCGCACGCGTGGAAGGCAGGACGATCGTCGTCAAGTTCCCCGTCTGCCCCACGGACGTGATCCAGCGCGTGGAGGTGACGGACTTCGACGACGACACCAGCGCGAATCCGCACATCCTGTGGTGGGCCGCCAACCCCACGACGCCATCGGCCAAGAAGGGGATCGCCAGGCTCTGGTCCGGCGAGGGATTCGAGCGCCACGCCCCGGAACCGGCCCGGTCCGCCGTCCCCCGCAACCTCGACATCGGGTACGCGGATCCGTCGGACGACGGCCGAGACGGCGTCTTCACGCTGCGCACGATATCCACGGCGAGACTGAAGGCCGGACAGTACTGGACCGACGACGGCCCCAAGACCGCCGCGCAGATCGACGCACAACTCACCTGCCACAGGGGCGGTTGAGGAGGCAACGCCCTGGCCCAGGACGCCAGTTCCGCTACGGCGCCAGGGTGCGCATGACGTCGAACTCGTTGCCCTCGGGGTCGGCCATGACCACCCAGTTCCGGTCGGAGCCCTGACCCACATCGGTCGTGGTGGCGCCGAGCGCGAGCAACCTGGTCACCTCGTCCTCGGTACTGCCGTCGATCGGACTGACGTCGAGGTGAAGTCGATTCTTGACGGTCTTTCCCTCGGGCACCTGGATGAACTGCAGGCTGGGCGGCATCTGACGGGCCCGCACCTCCTCGGCGGTCGGCACCCAGGAACCGATCTCGACCTTGCCCTCGCTCCGGTCGATCACCTTGAAGTCCAGGACCGCGCACCAGAACGCCGCGAGCCGCTCCGGATCACGGCAGTCGACGACCAACTCGGTAAACCTACTTGTCACGACTCTCCCAGATAGCCAGGTCTGTATCGAAGGCGGGCGACAACCGGCCTTGGTCCTGGGCCGCTTGCAACCGGGCGACGGTCAGGTCGGCCTGCGGGGCGATGAAGCGCTCAAGGGCGCCCTTGGAGGGCCATCTGCGATAGCTGGTGTACTTCCCCGCGCCGGCTCGGGTCGCGATCGCTTCGATGCCGAGCTTGGCGTAGCCGAACTCCCGACCCGGTTCCAGCGCGGTCCGCATGATGGCCTCGGTCCGGATGATTGCCTCGGTCCGGGCGGCACCGCGGTGGAGGTCGGTCACGCCGTAACCCTACCGGCAAGGCACGTACCCGTACTTGCCGGAATCTCGACCTGTGCGATCTTCTTTGCGGCACGAAATGCGCTGTTCCAGCGGGGAGTTCATGGACATCGACGTGATCATCGCGGGAGCCCGCCCGACCGGTGCGGACGCCGGGTACCGGACCACGGTGATGCCCGGCGTCCGCACCGGGCACGGAGCGATCACTGCTTCCGGCACCGTGGACGACCGGGAGGCCGCAGCCCCCGATCCCTCCCCGCACTGAGAAGCGAGCCGTCAGCATGCCCCGTCCATCCCCCGGCACCCCGTTCACCGACTGGCTCCGCGAACATGCCGTCCCGCTCACCCACCTCGACCCCTAGGCGCCGCTCGACGACCTGGAACCGCTCTGCGGCATCATCGGAGACGCCCGCGTCGTCGCGATCGGCGAACACTCCCGTCTTCGCGGAGTTGTTCGACGAGGGCGGGGTTGGGGCGAAAGTGCTCCTGGATCAAGGACTTGCCGCCCGAGACGACGACGGTGATATCGGTGATGCCGAAGTCCACCAGCTCGCGGACGGTGTGCTCGATGACCGGCTTGTCGCCGACCGGCAGCATCTCCTTCGGCGTCGCCTTCGTCAGCGGCAGCAGCCGGGAGCCGAGCCCTGCGGCGGGAATCACGGCCCTGCGAATCGTCGGCGACAACACATCTCTCTCCGGTCGAACGTCATGTGCGTCATGTGCGTCATGTGCTTCTCAACGGGCGCGGCGTTCGGACGCTACCAACAGCCGTTGCCGAATCCCGCACTGCAATGGAACGGCCATCTGCGCTGGAAGTTCCTGTACGCACCCGTAATTGACGTAGTCGTGCTCAAGGTGAAGACCGAGGGGCCTTGACCCGGAATCTTGGACACGGGCTATGCGGCTGGGGCCAGGGTAGTTGATGTTGAGTTGAGGGCTGTCTCGTAGGCGATGGGGCTGCGTTGTCCGAGGCTGGAGTGGCGGCGTCGGGTGATGACACGGACCCGCGTGCCCGCGTCGTCGCAGGATGGGACGCGCACATCGCATTCGCGCTCGCCTACCCGGGTCTCTACCCGGCGAGGTACCCGACATCGGGCCCGCTGCCGAGCCAGGTCGAAGGAAGCGGCGCGCTGCTGCGCGCCGGTTTCGACGAGCTGGAGCAGGCAGGCGCCCTCCGGCCCGGGATCACCGCAGCACTGGCGACGAACGCGCTCCGCGCAGCCTTGCGCGGTGTCGCCCACGCAGTCGCCGCGAACCCCGACAACGGCGACAACGACGCGACGTCAGCCGTCGTCCGCGACGCGCTCATCCACGCGCTCGTCGGGGACCGGGCACATAACCGACTCCTCGCCGATCCGGCCCCGGACCGAGCGAGAACCCGCACGATGGAGCAACACCCATGACCGATCTGCTCACAGGCAAGACCATCCTCATCACCGGCGCCTCAGCGAAATGCCACCGAGTCGCCACACACCGCCTCTCTCCTGGTCCGTCAAGCGGCTCGACCAGCAGAACGGTCCCAGGCGGCCCGGCACGCCTATGCGCGTCCGAGCCCGTGACCTTCACTGCTGCAAGGTCGATACTTTCCACATGGGCACTCCGACCGCCCCTCGTCAGCATCGGTACCGCCGGAGCCCGCTTCGGACCGCCGAGGACCGCCAAGATCGACAACCGACCAAACCCACTCTGGCCAGCAAAGACATAGGTCAGAGGCCCATCTGCTCATCTCGCCAGGAGGTACCGATGAAGATGCTGATCAACGTCGCGGAGACCGTGGTCACGGACGCGCTGCGGGGCATGGCGGCCGCCCATCCCGAGTTGACGGTGGACGTCGAGAACCGGGTGATCGTACGGCGGGACGCGCCCGTGGCCGGGCAGGTCGGGCTTGTTTCGGGTGGGGGGTCGGGGCACGAGCCGTTGCACGGGGGGTTCGTCGGGCCGGGGATGTTGTCGGCGGCCTGTCCCGGTGAGGTGTTCACGTCGCCGGTGCCGGATCAGATGGTGCGGGCCGCGGCCGCCGTGGACAGTGGGGCCGGGGTGCTCTTCATCGTGAAGAACTACACGGGGGACGTCCTCAACTTCGACATGGCGGCCGAGCTCGCCGAGGACGAGGGCATCCAGACCGCCAAGGTGCTGGTCAATGATGACGTGGCCGTCACCGACAGCCTCTACACCGCAGGGCGGCGCGGAACCGGCGCCACGCTGTTCGTGGAGAAGATCGCCGGTGCCGCCGCGGCCGAGGGGCAGCCGCTGGACCGGGTGGCGGCGATCGCCCGGCAGGTCAACGAGAACTCGCGCAGCTTCGGCGTCGCGCTCAGCGCCTGCACCACCCCGGCCAAGGGCAGCCCCACCTTCGATCTGCCGCCGGGCGAGCTGGAGTTGGGCGTCGGGATCCACGGCGAGCCGGGCCGCGAGCGGCGGGCGATGATGACCTCCGGCGAGATCGCCGACTTCTCCGTCCACGCGATCCTCGAAGACATGACACCGCGCAACCCGGTCCTGGTCCTGGTCAACGGCATGGGCGCGACCCCGCTCCTGGAGCTCTACGGCTTCAACGCCGAGGTGCACCGGGTGCTCGCCGAGCGCGGGGTCGCCGTCGCCCGCACACTGGTCGGCAACTACGTCACGTCCCTCGACATGGCGGGTGCCTCGGTCACCCTGTGCCAGATCGACGAGGAACTGCTGCGGCTGTGGGACGCGCCGGTGAAGACGCCGGGACTGCGCTGGGGCATGTGACCCGGCGGTACCTCCGGCCAACTCGCCCACCACGCAAGGAGATTCCGTGCTCGACGCCGACTTCTTCCGCCGTTGGATGACGGCGACCGCCGCCTCCGTCGCCCGCGAGGCGGGACGGCTCACCGACCTCGACTCACCCATCGGCGACGCCGACCACGGCGCGAACCTGCAACGCGGGTTCACCGCCGTGACAGCCACCCTGGAGAAGGAGGCGCCGGACACCCCGGGCGCCGTCCTCGTGCTCGCCGGACGCACGCTGATCTCGACGGTCGGCGGCGCGTCGGGTCCGCTCTACGGCACGCTGCTGCGCCGCACCGGCAAGGCACTCGGGGACGCGGCCGAGGTGAGCGAGGAGGAGTTCGCCGTCGCGCTGCGCACCGGGGTCGACGCGGTCATGACCCTCGGCGGTGCCGCGCCCGGCGACAAGACCATGATCGACGCGCTCGTCCCGGCGGTCGACGCGCTCCCCGACGGCTTCGCCGCGGCGAGCGCCGCCGCCGAGGAGGGCGCCGTGGCCACCACACCCTTGCAGGCCCACAAGGGCCGGGCGAGCTACCTCGGCGAACGGAGCATCGGGCACCAGGACCCGGGCGCGACGTCTGCTTCGCTGCTGATCGCCGCACTCCAGGAAGCCGCGACCGCGGAGGCCACCGGTGAGTGACGAGAAGCTGGTGGGCATCGTGCTGGTCTCGCACAGTGCGGAAGTCGCCGCCTCCGTGGCCGAGTTGGCGCGGGGACTGTCCGGCTCGGGCGCCTCGGTACCGCTCGCTGCGGCCGGCGGAACCGAGGGCGGCGGGCTCGGCACCAGTTCCGAACTCATCGCCGCGGCGGCCGCGTCCGTCGACCGCGGCGCCGGAGTCGCCGTCCTCACCGATCTCGGCAGCGCCGTACTCACCGTGAAGGCCCTCCTCGCCGAAGGCGACGAACTCCCGGCCGACACCCGCCTGGTGGACGCCCCGTTCGTCGAGGGCGCGGTGGCCGCGGTCGTCACGGCGTCGACGGGAGCGGACCTGAACGCGGTGGAGGCGGCGGCTGCGGAGGCGTACACGTATCGCAAGGTGTGAGGCGGGACGTAGAGGAAGGTGTGGGGCAGGGGCATAGCGGGAGCCGGCGGGCGAACGGCTGGCGGCTGGCGGCTGGCGGCTGGCGGCTGGCGGCTGGCGGCTGGCGGCTGGCGGCTGGCGGCTGGCGGCTGGCGGCTGGCGGCTGGCGG
>NZ_BARF01000032.1 GCF_000367365.1 Streptomyces prunicolor NBRC 13075
GAGGGCGTCGCCTCGGACGCGGCCCGTGAATCCTCCCGCCAGGGCGTCGCGCCGGACGCCGTCAGGCTGCCCAGCAGCCCCAGCAGTTCCGCGCTGCGGCTGCCCGGCTCGGCGTGGAAGACGACCACGCTCAGACCGTTCGTGCCGGGGATCTCGAACTTGTTCGACCGCAGCTCGAAGTCGCCGACGAGCGGATGGCTGAGGAGACTGGTCCGGCCGAGCATGGGCCGTACCTCGTGGCGGCTCCACAGCAGCCGGAAGCGGTCACTGCGCACCGACAGCTCACCCACCAGCTCCACCAGCCGGGGATCGTCGACGTCGGGCCCGATGTGACCGCGCAGGGTCGCCACGCCCTCGGCGGTCAACTCCCCCCAGTCGCGGCGCAGTTCACGCTCGGCGGGGTCGAGGAACACCGCCCGCAGCAGGTTCACGCCCGGCGTGTAGTTCGGGGAGAGCGCCCGGCACAGCGCGTTGGCCGCGAGGCAGTCCGTGAACCGGTTCTGCACATACGCCGGGTGCCCGGACCAGGTGTCCAGCAGCTCGCGGACGCTCACCGGTACCGCCTCGGGCCGCCTGGCCCGTCTGCGGGACACGGCCGGCCGCTCCGGCTGCGCGAGGCTCAGCAGATGGGCGGTCGCGGAGGCGTCCAGGCGCAGCACCCGGGCCAGCGCCTCCAGCACCTGCACGGAGGGGTTGCGGTCACGGCCCTGCTCCAGCCGCAGGTAGTAGTCGGAGCTGATACCGGCCAGCAGGGCGACCTCCTCCCGGCGCAACCCCGGCACCCGGCGCAGCCCGCCACCGCTCAGGCCCACGTCCTCGGGCCGGACCCGCTCCCGGCGGGCCCGCAGAAACTCACCGAGCGCGTTCTTGCTGTCCACACCCACCACCGTAGGTCCGAATCCCGGCAGGTGAGTATCCCTGCCACTACCAGGAACATCCGGGTACTGCCTGCCCGGCCGGGACAGGCGCAGAGTCGATGGCAGGACGCACCCCGCATCACCTACCGAAAGGCGCGCCATCATGGCCGACACCGTCTCCGGCGGCACCCTCACCCCCGCCGAGGGCCTCACCCTCACCCGCATGGGATACGGCGCCATGCAGCTGGCCGGCCCCGGTGTCTTCGGCCCGCCGAAGGACCGCGCCGAGGCGGTTGCCGTCCTCCGGGAGGCCGTCGAGCGGGGCATCACCCACATCGACACCAGTGATTTCTACGGCCCCGTCGTCGTCAACGAGATCATCCGGGAGGCCCTCCACCCCTACCCGGACGACCTGCACCTCGTGACCAAGGTCGGCGCCCGGCGCGGCCCCGACGGCAGCTGGATCATGTCCCGGCATCCCGAGGACCTCAAGGCCCAGGTGTACGACAACCTCCGCAACCTCGGGCTCGACGCGCTGGACGTGGTGAACCTGCGGGTCGGCTCCGATCACGGCGCCGACGAGGAGCCGATCGGGGAGGAGTTCGGTGCGCTGGCCGAACTGCAGAAGGCCGGGCTGATCCGGCACCTCGGGGTCAGCACGGTCTCCGCCGACCAGCTGACCGAGGCCCAGGCCATCGCGCCGGTCGTCACCGTGCAGAACCTGTACAACCTGGCCAACCGGGAGGACGACGCCCTCGTCGAGCGGTGCGCCGCGGAGAACATCGCGTTCGCCCCGTACTTCCCGCTCGGCGGCTTCACCCCGCTGCAGTCGCGGACCCTCACCGATGTCGCCGCCCGGCTGGACGCCTCGGCCCAACAGGTCGCCCTGGCCTGGCTGTTGCAGCGCTCGGCCACCATCGCTCTGATCCCCGGCACCTCGTCCCGTGCCCATCTGCGGGACAACATCGCCGCCGCGGACCTGGTGCTGCCCGCCGACGCGATCACCGACCTCGACACCATCGGTGGGGCCGCGGCCTGATCAGCCGTGGCTTGATGCGGGGAGGGCGGGGGTGGGCCGCCCCCGCCCTCGGGGCCGCCGACCGAGGGCGGGAGGAGCAAGGTCGGCGGCCGTTTGGCGCGGGAGAGCCGCCGTCCAGCGCGTGGCCTTCGAGAAGGGCCGAACCCAGTGGACCGCGGTGAGTCGTGTGCCGGGAGCGTGCGTGACGCACCGGCGTGTGCGCATGGTTCACACGGGGCGCATGGCAAATCGAAAGCCGGTGCAAGTGAACCGAGTTGTCACCGCATCTGACTTTCTTTCAACGAGGTGGAAGTTACCCAAGTGCCTTGTTGGGTTCGGTGGGTTGTGCAAGGGTGAAACACCCGCGCGGGGGTAATGCCCGGGGCTCATTGACCTGTTGATGAACCGAATCCGAGGAATCCACTCCGTGTCCATCCCGCCTCCCCCTCGTCCTCCTTACCCGCCGCCGGACGGCGGGGCCCCCGAGGAATCGGACGAGACCCTGGCCGCCCGGCTGCGGGGCCGTCCGGAGGGCGAGGCCGCTCATTCCGTCGCGCTGCTCATGGCGCGGCACTGGCGGCCGGTCCAGGATTACGCGGGGATCTGTCTCGCCGCGGAGGGGACCGTGCCCGCCATGGCCGCCGCGGCCGCCTTCCATCGGGTGTTCGACCGGCTGACGTTCGGCGAAGACGGTGTGGCACTGCGGCCCCGGCTGCTGCTGACGGTGCGCGACACGATCCGCGAGTGGGCCGTGGAAGAGCGAATATCCAGTGTTCTGCCGGACCTGGAGAAACCCTCCGGGGGCCGCGCCATGCGGGCCGCGAAGTCCATGACCTCCGAAAATCGCAAGCTCGCCGAGCGGTCTTTCCAGACTCTTCCGCCGTTCGCCCAGTGTCTGCTGTGGCACACCGAGGTCGAGGCCGAGTCGATAACCGTCCCGGCGGCTCTGCTCGGCATGGATACCGAGAACGCGTCGGCCGCTCTCCAGCAGGCGCACGAAAAATTCCGCGAAGGCTGTGTACGCGCCCACCGGGAACTCGCGCCGACCCCGGACTGCCGCTTCTACAACCGTCTCCTCGACGTCCCGATTCGGCGCGGCGGCGCACTGCTGCCGGATGTCCAGCAGCATCTCGACCAGTGCCGCTACTGCCGTTTCGCCGCCGAACAACTCAGCTATTTCGAAGGCGGGTTGGGAGTCCTTCTCGCCGAGGCGGTACTCGGCTGGGGAGCCCGCCCCTACCTCGCGTCACGACCCGGCCGCGGCCGGGCCGACACCCGGACCAGGGCCGCCTCCAAGCACGGCGGGCACACCGGCGGCGGCACGGGGCGGCACCGGCTGCTGTCCCGGATCCCCGCACCCGGCCGCCGTGTCGTCGACGCGGCGCGCGCGGCCAGGGCGGCCCGGTCGTCCAGATCGCTGTTCGTCGGCGTCGGACTGGTCGGCGCGGGCGTCGTCGCGATCGCGCTCGCCGTCGGCTTGTGGCCGGACCACGACGGCAGCGCCGGTCCGGTCGCCTCCAGCACCGCCCGCACCGGCTCCGGACCCGTGTCGTCATCGGCCCCCGGCACGGCCCGGCTCCCCGCCGCACCCCAGCGCACGAGACTGCGCAACGCCGCAGCCGACCTGTGCCTCGACATCCGGGGCACCGCGAAGGCCGGCACCGGCACCAGCCTGGCCGCCTGCTCCTCGGCGCGGACCCAGGAGTGGTCGTACGACACCGACGGGCTGCTGCGCAGTGTGGCGAGCCCCGGGCTGTGCCTGGACTCGCACGCGGACGCCGGTGTCGTCGTCCTTGGCACGTGTGCCGATGCGAAGGCCAAGCGTGGCGACGATGTCCGCTACGACCTCACCGTGCAGGGCGAGTTACTGCCCCGCTGGAACTCGCAGCTCGCGCTCACCTCCACGAGCGAGGGCCCGGGCGCCGACATCGTCCTCAAGGTCCGCGACGGCTCCACCGCACAGCGCTGGCTGACCGACTCGGTGACGGCCAGCCCCGGTTCGCTGTCGATCACCGGCACGGGAGCCCCGTCACCGCGCCCCGCGAAGATCGCGGACCGGATCAACTGACCACATCACCCGGCGACTTGCCGGTCAGGTAACCGGTGGCGTTCTGCACGGCGGCCAGCGCGATCCGGAGCACCGTCTCCCGGGTCACACCGCCGACGTGCGGCGAGAGCACCACGTTCGGGGCCTTGAGCAACCGCAGGGCCGGGGTGGGCGGTTCGGGGTCGAAGACGTCCAGGCCGGCACCCGCGAGGGCGCCCGCTTCAAGCGCGTCCGCGAGGGCGTCCTGGTCGATCAGGGCGCCCCGCGCGGTGTTGATCACGAACGCGGTCGGCTTGAGCAGCGCGAGCCGCTCCGCGTCCAGGAGGTGCCGGGTCTCGGCGGTGAGCGGCGCGTGCAGGGTGACGTAGTCGGAGAGGCGCAGCAGCTCGTCGAGCGGGACGTGCCGGGGGCCACCGAACCGGGCTGTGGTCTCCTCGGGGACGGGGCGGTGGCCGGCGTAGACGACGGTCATATCGAACGCGGCTGCCCTGCGGGCGACTTGCTGCCCGATGGCGCCCAGCCCCACGATGCCGAGCGTCTTGCCGGACAGCTCGGTCAGGGAGCGCTGCAGGCGGGGGAGTGCCCAGTCGCCCTCGACGAGTGCGGTGTGCGCGGGGACGATCTGCTTGGCCAACGCCAGCATCAGGGCGAAGGTCTGCTCGGCCACGTTCTGCGCCTCGGCGCCGCTGGAACCGATGGTGCAGACGACGACCCCTTGGGCGCGGGCGGCGTCCAGGTCGACGTAGTCGAAGCCGTGACTCGCGCACTGGACGAGCTCCAACTCCGGTGCGGCGGCGAGGTGTTCGGCGGTCACCGGGGAGAGCGCGGTGATGACGACGTGCGCCGCGCGCAGAGCCTGCGGGTCCTCGTCGACGGTCTCGACGACGCTGACGTCCACCCCGTCGGGCAGCAGCGTCGCGAGGCCGGCTCCCGCCTTGCGGCCGCCCATGTGGGGTGGGACGACGGCCAGGACATTCTTCGTGCGGGGCATGCGGAATCCTTGTCGGGTGGGGGAGACAGGTACGGGTCCGCGCGTGCGTCAGGACCGGGTGGCCGACTCGACCAGGACGCGGGCCAGTTCACGCGGCTGGGAGAACATCGGCCAGTGGCCCGTGTCCATCCGGACCAGCTCCCAGCGCCCGCTCGCGACCAGTTCGTCCGCCGGGGTCGGCAACTCGTCACCGTCGAGCAGGCACTTGACGTAGGTGGCCGGGAGGTCGCCCAACGGGTGGGCCAGGACTGCCGGTTCGGTGAGAGTGGCACCCGGGTGCGGGGTGCCGTCGGTGACTATGCGGGCGATCTGCTCGTCCGTGAGGCCCTGACCGGCGTAGTCGGCCGGGTCCAAGGGCGGCCAGACTCCGCCGTTCTCGGCGAGGGACTTTCTGATGAAGTCGCTCGGGAAGCTGTCCAGGAACGACTTCCCGTCGACCGGCACGTTCGAGTCGACGAACACCACCCTGGCCAGCCGGTCGCCGATCCGCTCGGCCGCCTGGCCAGTGGGCACACCGGAGTAGCTGTGTCCGACCAGGACGACGTCCCGTAGATCGAGGCGCTCGATCTCGTCGACGATGTCCTGGACATGGGTCTGCTGCCCGGCCGCAACCCCCCGCTTCTCCGCGAGCCCGGACAAGGTCAGCGCATGCACCTCGTGCCCTGCCCCGCGCAGCTCGGGCACCACCTCGTCCCACGCCCACGCACCGAGCCACGCGCCTGCCACCACCACGAATTGAGTCATGGTCCCAACGTAACCGTCGGGTCTGACAACGGCCTTCCCGGAGCGATCAGACCGCCCGCGCGACGGCCCGTACCGGCGCACCGTCCGCCCCCGGCAGCCGCAGCGGGAACAGGAAAAGTTCCACGTCCGGGAGGCCCATCACCTGATCGAGCCCGGTGAGGTTCTCGGCGATCACCCCGCCCGCGCCGCACACCACACGATGGGCGGGCAGCCCGAAGTCGGCCGTAGCGTCGCCCGGTTGGGGCGTCGGATCGACACTCAGCGCGTCGACCGCGACCGTACGGACGCGGGCCGCGACGAGGGCCTCCGCAGCCTCCGGGGTGAGCCACGGGTGGGCGAGGTAGTGATCGCTGCCCCAGTACGCCGACCAGCCCGTGGCCAGCAGGACGAGGGACCCGGGCCTCAACTGCCGCAGCGCCGGCGCCAGTAGCTCGAGCGTGATCGGCGCCCGGGCCGGCAGCCCTCGTACGTCCGCCACCACCGCGTGCCCGGCGAAGCGCTCCAGGGGCAGTTCGTCGAGGCGGGGCCACGCGTCGTCCATGTGGTAGGGGGCGTCGACATGCGTGCCCGACTGCGAACCCATGTGCAGCTGAAGGACGTTGACGCCGTCCCGGGGTGCGCGCAGCGCGGGGGAGACCTCGACGTCCGGGTCACCGGGATACACGGGCATCCCGGTGACCACGGGCACCGACAGGTCGATCCAGCCAGGCATCAGCTGCTCGCGGCGGCCGGTGCGGGCGCCTCGGCCTCCGCTCCGGGGCCGGTGATCGGCGGCACCGGCACCTTGATGGTACGGGCCAGCCGCGCGCCCTCCGGCCCGTACGCGGCCCGCGGTTCGGGGAACAGTCGGAGCAGGCCCAGGAACAGCACGGCGGCCACGGCGAGCGACAACGGCAGGCTGATGTCCACGCCGTTGGCCAGGTCGCCGAGCGGGCCGACGAACTGCCCCGGGATGTTGGTGAACAGCACACCGACCACGGCGGCCACCCACCAGGCGGTCATGCCGCGCCAGTTCCAGCCGTGCGCGAACCAGTAACGCCCGCCGCGCTGACGGCGGTTGAAGACCTGGAGCGCGTCCGGGTCGTACCAGCCGCGCCGGGTGTAGAAGCCCAGCATCATCACGACCATCCACGGTGTCGTACAGGTGATGATCATCGTGGCGAAGGTGGAGATCGACTGGACGAGGTCGAAGCCGAAGCGCCCGACGAAGATGAACGCGATCGACAGCACACCGACCAGGAACGTCGCCTGCACCCGCGACAGCCGCGGGAACACCGACGAGAAGTCGAGCCCGGTGCCGTAGAGCGAGGTCGTGCCCGTCGACATGCCGCCGATCAGGGCCAGCAGACAGACCGGCAGGAAGAACCAGCTCGGCGAGATCGCGAGGAGCCCGCCCACGAAGTTCGGGGCGGCCGGGTCGACGTACTTGGGGGCCTTCGTGGCGATGATGCTCGCGGTCGCCAGGCCGAAGACGAAGGGCAGGAGGGTCGCGATCTGCGAGAGGAACGCGGCCCCGACCACCTTGCGGCGCGGGGTGTTCGCCGGGATGTAGCGCGACCAGTCGCCGAGGAACGCGCCGAAGGAGACCGGGTTGGAGAGCACGATCAGGGCCGCGCCGATGAACGACGGCCAGAACAGCGACTGGGTCGCCGCGTCCGCCGAGGACGTGAAGACTCCGGCGTACGACGGGTCGAAGTCACCGGCGAAGGCGATCGCGCCGAGCAGGAACAGGACCGTCGCGGACAGCACGGCGATCTTGTTGATGAACAGCATGAACCGGAAGCCGTAGACACAGACCGCGAGGACCAGGACCGCGAACAGCGCGTACGCGAGGACGTAGGAGAGCGTGCTCTGCTCCAGGCCGAACAGGCGGTGCGCGCCGCCGACCAGGGCGTCGCCGGAGCTCCACACCGAGATGGAGAAGAACGCGACCGCCGTGAGGAGGGACAGGAACGAGCCGACGACCCGGCCGTGCACGCCCAGGTGCGCGGAGGAGGCGACGGCGTTGTTCGTGCCGTTGACCGGGCCGAACACCGCCATCGGGCACAGGATCAGCGCGCCGACGACGACTCCCAGGAGCGTGGCCGCGAGGCCCTGCCAGAAGGAGAGGCCGAACAGGATCGGGAAGGCACCCAGCACGCAGGTGGAGAACGTGTTGGCACCGCCGAACGCGACCCGGAACAGGTCGAGCGGGGTGGCCGTGCGGTCCGCGTCGGGGATGCGCTCTACGCCGTAGGTCTCGACCTCGGTCAGGGACTGGCTCGGCGCGGCGGGGGAGGGGGCGGAGGCGGGCTGCGAGGACAAGGGGGCTCCAGCGGGGGACGGCGGTGGAGCGCGTTGTAGCGCGGTGGCGGAGGGGACGGCCGTGCACGCGCGCGGGGTGGGCGGGGTGCACGGATGCCGTCCTCAGGGGGTCTGCCGACGTTATGGCCGGCCGTGACACCCGCACCAGAGGACGGTTCATCCATCTTCCGTGCCGTGGGTGGAGGAATCATCCACCAGTGTGCCTATGCGCTGTCGCCCGGGGCGTCCTCCGGTTCGGCGTCGGGGCCCTGGGCGCGGACCCGTTGGACGTGTTCCAGGGAGTCGCGCAGTTCGCTGAGCCAGTCGTCGGTGTGGCGCTGGACGAGGCGGACGCACCAGGCGAGCGCGTCACTGCGGCTGCGGGCCACGCCGGCGGCGATGAGCGTGTCGAGGACCTGGCGCTCGGGCTGGCGCAGCCGGGTCATGACGGGCGCGGAGATGTGCGTGAACAAGGAGCGTTCTCCGGCGCACTCCACACCCCACGAGACCTTCCTGCGGAACCGGTGCTCGGCCTCGCGGGCGAGGGCGATCCGGGTCTCCCGGGTGCGCTCGCGGAACTCCTGGACCCGGCCCTGGACGGCCGCCTCCTGCTCGGCGTCCGAGACGCCCTCGGCGAGCTTGGGCGCGGGGATGCGGCCGATGACCGTGACCTCCTCGCGGTCGACCGTGACCTCGACCAGCTCCTCGAACAGGTCGTCGGGCAGACGGCCGGTGAACCAGCCGCGAAGCTTCTCCTGCTGCTCTGTCGTAATCATGTAATGACGATTACTCGTGAGCGGAACGAACGCAAGGGGCTGCGGCGGAGTGCGCCGAGAGCTGAAGCGGAATGTTTCGGGACTGTTTCAGGACGATTGGCGAGCAGGGGTAAACCGGCCATCCGACCTGATTCGGCGATCAAGAACCCCGTGGTTGCGGGGTTCGCGCGTTCGAATTCTGTGACTTCGCGCCACTGATTCAACACGCAAGGTTACTGAAACCTGTGGGTGGGATGTGAGTTTCCGTGACGGACTCGGCAGAGTGGCGCCCGCCGGTCCAGCACCGACCGAGCGGGGCCGGCACCTCCTCGAGCCGATCGTTTCGTGATCGGTTCGTACCGAGCGGAAGGATGCACACAATGCGGAACACCGCGCGCTGGGCAGCGACCCTGGGTCTGACGGCCACCGCCGTCTGCGGACCCCTGACCGGGTCCGCCCTCGCCGCCCACGGAGCCGGCCCGGCCGTGCTCTACGCCCCCTCGGCCCTGGTGCTCACCATGGGCCATGGCGATGACGCCGCCCTCGCCACACCGGAACGCGCGGTGACCCTCACCTGCGCGCCCACCTCCTCCGGCACCCACCCGGCCGCCGCCGAGGCCTGCGCCGAACTGCGCGGCGTCGGGGGCGACTTCGACGCCCTCACGGCCCGGGACGACGTGCTCTGCAACAAGCTCTACCGCCCCGTCGTCGTCACCATCGACGGTGTCTGGCAGGGCAGACGCGTCTCCTACGAGCGCGTCTTCTCCAACGAGTGCGTGAAGGACTCCTACGGATACGGAGGCGTCTTCACGTTCTGAGAGGCCGGGACCGCACGGTCTCCGTGAGCACCAGGGAGGGTCCGTAGCTGGGGAGCGCGTGCCCCTGTCACGGAGTACTGCGGTCCCGCATCCAGGGGTCGGCCGGGCGATGTGGGGTCGCCCGTGCCGGCCCCTGTCATCGTTCCCGCCGCTCGGCCTGCGCGGGCAGCACACGCAGCGGCGGAAAACGGCCGAGCAACCCCGAGGCACGTAACAGCCGGTCGATACGCGGCCCGTCGGACACCACACGCAACCGCCCGCCGCGTTCCCTGGCCCGCCGCTCGGCCCGGCACAGCACCCGCAGCCCCGAGCAGTCGAAGAACTCGACGGGCCGCAGATCCACCAGCACGTCGGGCTCCGGGACCGCCGTCGCGGCGTCCAGATGTTCTACGACGAGGTCGGCCGTCGCCATGTCGATCTCGCCCGAGACCTCGACCACCGTGAAGGGGCCCCTGGACCGCGTACGGGCACAGGAGTTGGCCGCGGGACTGTCGCGTTCGTCCGCTTCCGCTGTCATGGCCGCTCCACCTCGGCACGGGGCGCATTCGGTCTCGGTAGTTACCCCGGAGGAGCCCCGAGCATCCCCGACACGCCGTTTGCAAGATCTGGTTCACTCGACATGGTGAACTTCTGTCAGAAAGGTTGACTTTCTGTCAATAGGGCAGCGAAGAGGGGCCGCCGTCTCCCTGCGGACGGCGGCCCCTCGGTCTGTGCGGCTCAGGTTCGGGCGGAGCCGATCACATGTGGACGACCGGTGCGGCGTCCACGTCCTGCTGCGGAACCCCGCGACGGTAGAGCACGAACGCGATCACCGTGCCCGCGGCGAAGAAGCCCGCCGACCACCAGAACGCGGTGGTGTAGCTCTCGATCGTCGCCTGCGCCTGGACCAGCTTGCTGGACGCGTCCTTCCCGGCCAGGTAGTCGGTCGCGGCGCTCGCGGCCAGCGTGTTCAGCAGCGCCGTACCGATCGAACCGCCCACCTGCTGCATGGCGTTGACCGTCGCCGAGGCGACACCCGCGTCCTCGGCGGCGACGCCGCCCGTGGCGAGCTGCATCGCGGGCGGCATCACCATGCCGAGACCGGCGCCGATCACGATCAGCTGCGGCAGGACATGGGTCGCGTAGGACGAGCTGGTCCCGATGTCGGTCAGCCAGGCCATGCCGACCATGGCGATGGCGAAGCCCAGCGGGATGACGACCTTCGGGCCGAGCCGCGGCACGAGCATCGTGGTGCCGAGCTGCGCCATGACCATCAGGGCGCCGATCATCGGCAGGAACGCGACACCGGTCTTGGTGGGGCTGAAGCCGAGGTTCAGCTGGAGGTAGTAGGTGAGGAAGAGGAACACGCCGAACATGCCCGCACCGGTGATGAGTACGGCGAGGAACGAGGCGCCCCGGTCGCGGTCGAGCAGGATGCGCAGCGGCAGCAGCGGGTGCGCGGCGCGGTTCTGCCACCAGGCGAAGGCGGCGAGCAGTACGACGCCCACGATCAGGAAGCCCCAGGTCTGCGGCGAACTCCAGTCGTGCGTCTCGGCGTTGGAGAAGCCGTAGACGAGGGAGAAGAGACCACCGGCGACCAGGACCGTCCCCGGCACGTCCAGCTTGGAGCCCGCGGCGTCGCGGTGGTTGCTGAGCAGGACCCAGCCGCCCGCGAAGGCGACGAAGGCGATGGCCACGTTCACGTAGAGCGTCCAGCGCCAGTCGAAGGCGTCGGTCAGCACACCGCCGAGCAGCAGGCCCACCGCACCACCGGCGCCGGCGATGGCGCCGTAGACGCTGAAGGCCCGGGCGCGCTCGCGGGCGTCGGTGAACGTCGTGTTGAGCAGGGACAGTGCGGCCGGCGCGAGCAGTGCGCCCGCGACGCCCTGGAGGGCGCGTGCGGTGACCAGCATCTCGAAGCTGGTGGCGGCGCCGCCGAGGGCTGAGGCGGCGGCGAATCCGACGACACCGGCGAGGAAGGCGGTCTTGCGGCCGAACAGGTCGGCGATGCGACCGCCGAGCAGCAGCAGGGAGGCGAACGCCAGGGCGTACGCGGTGACGATCCACTGCCGGTTGCCGTCGGAGAAGCCGAGGTCCTTCTGGGCCGACGGCAGGGCGATGTTCACGATGGTGGCGTCGAGGACCACCATCAACTGCGCTACGGCGACGATCGCGAGGATCCACCACCGCTTGGAGGAGGACGCGGACTGCGCCTCCCCGGCACCCGACCGGGTGTCTTCGGTCAATGTCTTCTGGGACATCGGGAACCACTCCAGGGAAGTCGTTCGGGGTTTACCAAAACGTAAACGAAACGGTTTCGTACACATGGAGACTAGAGCACTTTCAGCGAAACGGCAACGTTTCGCTGAGGACGGGGAGCAGGCATGCGCAGTGGCGTCTTCGAGGTCGATGGAGCCGGGCTGTACTACGAGGTACGCGGCACCGGCCCGGCACTGTTGATGATCAGCGGGGCCGGGGGAGACGCCGGCTACTACGACGGCGTCGCCGAGATCCTTTCCGACGCATTCATGGTGATCTCGTACGACCGACGCGGCAACTCGCGGAGTTCCGGCAGGTCACCGGCGCCGATGGAACCCGCCGTGCAGGCGGCCGACGCCCGCGCGCTCATCGACGGCCTGGCCGGCGGTCGGGCGCTGGTCTTCGGCAACAGCGGCGGCGCGATCATCGGCCTCACGCTGGCCGCACTGCACCCCGAGGTGATGGCGGGCCTCATCGCCCATGAACCGCCCGCCGCGAACGTCCTGCCCGACGGCGACCCCGGGCGCGGCTTCTTCGCCGAACTGGCCGCACTCTACGAGCAGGGCGGGGCGCCCGCGGCCGGTCGCCGGTTCGCGGAGACGACTCGTGGCGAGGGGACGTACCGCTGGCCGGCCGACCTCTGGAAGCGGTTCCTCGGGAACCAGGACCACCTCTTCGGCACGGAGTGGCCCGGCTTCGCCGGCTTCCGGCCCGACGAGGCCGCGCTCAAGTCGGTCCCGTTTCCTGTGGTGTTGGGCGCGGGCGCGGAGGACCGCGGTACGTACTACGCCCGGCCGTCGATCGAGATCGCCCGCTGGATCGGGGTGCCGTGGGTCGAATTCCCCGGCATCCACATGGAGTTCCTGCGCGACCCGGACCGATTCGCGGCTGCGGTACGGGTGTTGGCGACCCAGATGCACAGCCGCGACGGTCACGTCCCGGAACTCTGCTCAGTGAGAACCGAGCAGCTCCGCGACCAACACCCGCCGCAGCCACACTCGATAGGCCTCCCGCGTCCAACCTCGGTGCCTGCGCAGGAGTTGATGCATGTGCGGTGAGGCGAGGGCGAAGAGCGTGTCGGCGGCGGTGCGCGCGTCGAGACCCGGGCGGAGGGCCCCGCGCTCCTCAAGTGCCGTGGCCAGAGCGAGATGTACGCCGTACGTCGCCGCGGCACCGGCGTCCGCCGACGCCCGCATGTCCGGGTCGGCACCGGCCGCCTCGACGGTCACCATGATCAGGTCACCGGCGCGTTCCAGCAGATTGGTCATCTGGTCGACGGCACGGCCGATCGCGCGCTCGGGGTCGGGCTCGTCCCGGATGGCCAGGGTCTCGGGGCGCTCCGGAACGGCGACCGGCTCCTCGTCACCGGCGAGCGTGACGCCCAGGGTGTGTCCGAACAGGGCCGCCTTGGTGGGGAACGCGTCGTACAGCGTGCGCTCGCCGACACCGGCCAGCGCCGCCACCTCCTTCATCCGCGTGCCCGTGTATCCGTTCTCTGTGAAGAGGCGGGCGGCTGCTTCCCGGATGCGGGCGCGGGTCGTCGCTGCCGCCTCGGCGCGCTTGGCCGAGCGATAGGACCTCTTCTGGTTGACGGGTTCGGGCATGGGGAGGAGTCTAGAGGAAATCGGCGCAGTCGTACTGCGGTGAAATGAGCGAGGAGTGTGAGAGCCATGCCGGAGCTCGCCGGAATCCACCACGTGAAGATGCCCGTCACCGACCTCGACCGCTCGCGCGACTGGTACGGCCGTGTGCTCGGCTTCAAGGTCACGTATGAGTTCCAGGACGCGGACGGAGTCGTGCGCGGGGTGGCGGGGGAGGTGCCGGGGCTCGGCGACTCGATGGTCTGCCTGCGCGTCAACTCCCAGGCTGCGCAAGGCTGTCAGGGCTTCGACCCGGTCAGCTTCGCGGTCCCGGACCGGGCCGACATCGAGGCGTGGGCCGCCCACCTCGACACCCTCGGCATCCCGCACTCGCCGGTGATCGAGGCCTCGATCGGCTGGCTGCTGGTGTTCAACGACCCGGACGGCCTCGATCTGCATCTGTACAGCTGGGCGGCGCACGGGGTGGATCACGGGGATGTCGCGGGGTACGGCCGCCCGGTCGCCTGAGGGGGTGTGCGCTCCGGGTTCCGGGTGCTGTATTCCTTGACCGGAATATAACTGGTGAGGCATATTGGGGTCATGTCCGACGCCTCGCTCTGGACCGCCCTCGCCGATCCCCACCGGCGGGCCATCGTCGGCCTGCTCCTGGAGCGGCCCCGGCCCGTCGGCGAGATCGTGGAGGCATGCGGTCTGAGCCAGCCCAGCACGTCGAAGCACCTACGGGTGCTGCGGGACGCGGGCCTGGTCCGGGTACGGCAGGACGCGCAGCGCCGTGTCTACGCCCTCGACCCGGCCCCGATCGCCGAACTCGACGCCTGGCTCGCCCCCTACCGCGAGCTGTGGAATCGCAGCCTGGACAGGCTGGGCCAACGCCTCGACGAGACATCGGACCACCACGACACCTCGCAACCCACCCCGAAGGACTGATCCGCCATGTCCGTCGACCTCACCGGCACGTACCTGACGCTGGACGACGGTCGCCCCGCCGTCCGTTTCAGCCGCACCTACGACCAACCCCTCGACCGCGTCTGGCAGTTCGTGACCGACCCCGACGAGCTTGCCCAATGGTTCCCGTCGCGCGCCGAGTTCGACCTGCGCCCCGGCGGCACGGTCACCTTCAGCGGCGATCCCAACATGCCCGAGTCGACCGGCCGGGTCATCGCCGTCGACGCGCCCCGGCACCTGTCCTTCGAATGGGGCGGCGACGAGCTGCACTTCGACCTGGAGGAGATCGAGGAGAAGCGCACCCGCTTCACGCTCACGAACGTTCTCGGCGCCGAGGACACCGCGTCCCGCAACGGCGCCGGCTGGGAGGTCTGCCTGGCCGCGCTGGACGCGAAGGCTCGAGGTGAGGCCGTAGCGGGACCGCACACCGGTGCGGGTGTGCCCTGGAAGGCGTTCTACGACGGCTACTTGGCGGCCGGGGTGCCCTCCGGCGCGGCCGTGCCGGGCCTGGACTGACGCACCCCGGGCCCCAGTCGACCCGTCACGCCATCTGTCGCCGTACCAGCTCGTGCAGCCGCCCGCCCGTGTCCGCCAACAGCTGTGCGGGCGGGCCCTGTTGGGCGACCTTGCCGTCCTCCATGACGATGACACGGTCCGCGTCGAGCACGGTCGACAAGCGGTGCGCGATGACGATCCGGGTGGCGTTGAGGGCTTTGGTGCTCTCGATCACCGTGCGCTGGGTCTCGTTGTCCAGGGCGCTGGTCGCCTCGTCGAAGAAGAGGATGCGTGGCCGGCGGATCAACGCCTGCGCGATCATGAGGCGTTGACGCTGGCCGCCGGACACCGCGCCGCTGCCGGAGACGATGGTGTGCAGGCCCATCGGCATCCGCTTGATGTCCTCGGCGAGCCCGGCCATCTCGGCCGCCGCCATCGCCTCCTCCGGTGTGAACGGTTCGGTGCCGCAGATTACGTCCAGGATGGAACCGGTGAACGGCTGCGCGTGCTGGAGCACCACCCCGCACTGCCGTCGTACCGCCGACTGGTCGAGGGCGCCGAGGTCCTGGCCGTCGTAGAGGACGCTGCCGGAGACCGGTTTGTCGAAGCCGATGAGGAGGCGCAGCAGGGTGGACTTGCCGCAGCCGCTGGGGCCGACGATCGCCACGAACTCGCCCGCGCGGACACTGAACGACACGTCGTCGAGGACGAGGGGGCCGTCGTCGGCGTAGCGGAAGGCGACCCGGCGGGCCTCGATCGCGCCGGACAGTTGGCCGGGGCGGGTGCTCGCGGTGCGGACCTCCGGGGCCGCGTCCAGGACCGGCCTGATCTCCTCGAAGAGGGGGAGTGCGGATACCGCGGAGACGAAGGCGCCGGTGAGGCTGGTGACGGAGGTCAGCAGCATCGTCACCGAGGTGTTGAAGGTGAGGAAGGAGGCCGCCGACATCGAACCGCGCGCCGGGCCCGCGAGGAGCATGAACATCAGCAGGGTGCAGACCGGCAGATACACCGCGCCCATCACCGTGGTGAGGTTCTTGATCCGGCCGACCTTCTGCTGCAGCTCGCGGCTGTGCGCGAACTCGGCCGCCCAGGCCGCGTAGGCGTAGTTCTCGGCCGCCGCCACTCTCAACTTCGGTAGCCCGCGCAGAGTTTGGAACGCCTGGTTGTTCAGCTTGTTGCTGAGCACGACCAGCTTGCGCTGCCAGCGCACCTGCCACAGGCCGAGGCTCAGGAACACGGCCGCGATCACCACGAGCATGCCGATCGCCGCGAGCGCCATCGAGGGGCTGTACCAGAACAGCAGCCCCAGGTTCATGGCGCCGACCGTCACCGACTGGGCGACGACCGGGCCAACTCCCGCCAGCAGACGGCGGATCGAGCTGATGCCCATCGCCGCGCTCGCCAGTTCACCTGTCGAGCGTTCGGTGAAGAACTTCGTCGGCAGCCTCAACAGCCGGTCCCAGACCGCCGGTTGGAGGGTTGCCTCGATCCGGCCCTCCAGGCGCAGGATGGTGAGGTTCTCCAGCAGCATGAAGGCCGCGGCCACCACGCTGGTGATCATCACGGCCAGACAGACCTGGACGATCAGGTTCGTCTGCGCCTTCGGCACGAACTCGCCGAGCACCTTGCCCGTCGCGATCGGCACCAACGCGCCGATGGCGACCGTCACCAGCCCGCTGATGAGTAGGTTCGTCAGGTCGCTGCCGGTGCCCTGCATGCTGAAGCGCAACAGCCTGAACGGACTCAGTCGCCGTTCGGGCAGCGGGCGGTAGAACATCACCGCGCGCGGCTCGAACTCCTCCGCGTTCGCCTTCTCGATCGGCGTCTCGCGGCCGGTCGCCGGATGGGCGGCGACATAGCCGCCGCGTCGCCAGAGCAGTGCGACCGGCGCCCCGGACAGCGCCCGATGGCCCACCAGTGGGCCGACGTTGTCACGCCACCAGCGCCCGTCGAGCCGTACGGCCCGGACTCGGACGCGTGAGGCGAGGGCTATTCGCTCGACCGGGTCGAGTCGGTCGCTCTCGCTGCCGCTCTGGGAGGGTTCGGCGAGGGTGATGCCGGCCGCCTCGGCGACCACCTTGCAGGCCGCGTACGACGCGTCGGCGTCCGCGGCCGTCGTGCGCCGGGCCGAGGACTTGCCGATCGACGCCAGCAGCGTCCGGTCGGCCTGCGCGCGCACCGCCTCACCGGCTTTGATCCCAGCGGCGGTTCGGGTCTCGTGGGTGCGCTCCAGCTGCTCGATCCACTTGTCCAGCGTGGACAGCAGCCGGTACTGCTGGTCGACCATGCCCTGCCAGACAGCCGGGTCCATCAGCAGATCGGCCGCGGCCTCCGCGCCGTACACCGAGCCGTACTGCACGCTGCCCGGCGGGACTTGCATCCAGAAGACGTCGTCGTCGGTGAGCGCGGCGGCCCGTTCGGTGGCCATCGGGGCCTGGAAGAGGATGGAGAGGCCGCGGCCGACGCCGAGGGCGAGGGCGTATTCGAGCGGGCTCGAAGTCGGGGGCACGTACTGGGGGTTGCCGTACTCGTCGTACGACCAGGTCTGGGTGTCCGCGGCCTGGTACAGCTCGCGCAGGTTGATGCGGTGCACCACGCAGTCGCGCAACGGGCGGGCCACCAGGGTGTGTTGGGGCCCGGTGACCGGGCCGAGCAGCAGCGAGCCCGCCTCCAGGCGGCCGAGGTGGTGCCAGTGGCCCTGCTGTACGGCGTCCACCGCGAACAGGTCGATGGCGCCCGACGCGACCAGCCACAGCACCTGCGGGCCTTCGAGGTCGAGGCGGTTGGATCCGGCGCAGTCGATCGGCGTGCCCAGGTTCCCCAGCGCGCCGAGGACCAGGTCGCCCTCGTGAACGGACGTCATCTCACCGCTCCTTGACCAGCGTGGCGTACGCGCCGCCGGCCGCCACCAGGGCGTCGTGCCGCCCGCGTTCCACGATCGTGCCGTGTTCGAGGACGACGATCTCGTCGCTGTCGCGCACGGTGCTGAGCCGGTGTGCGATCACCACACAGGCACAGCCGCGCTTGCGCAGGTTGTCCATCACGACCAGCTCGGTCTCCGCGTCCAGGGCGCTCGTCACCTCGTCGAGGACCAGGATGCTGGGCCTGCGCACCAACGCCCTCGCGATCTCCAGGCGTTGACGCTGACCGCCGGAGAAGTTGCGCCCGTCCTGCTCGACCCTGCTGTGGATACCGCCGGGCCGCCGCATCACCACGTCGTACAGGGCCGCGTCGCGCAGCGCGTCCGTGACGGCCTCGTCCGGGATCGACGGGTCCCACAGCGCCACGTTGTCGCGGACCGAGCCCTCGAAGAGGAAGACGTCCTGGTCGACGAAGGAGACGGAGGCGGCGAGGGCGCCGCGCGGGATGTCCTCCAGCCGGTGGTTGTCGATGCGGATCACGCCCTCCCAGGGCGTGTAGAGGCCCGAAATCAGCCTGGAGACCGTGGACTTGCCGCTGCCGGAGCCGCCGACCAGCGCCACCTGCTGACCCGGGCCGACCGTCAGGTCGAAACCGGTGAGCAGCGGCTTGTCGAGCGGGCTGTAGCCGAAGGTGATGTTCTCCAGCTCGACGTGGCCTTGCAGTCGGCGGGTCGAATCGGCGCCGCCGGCACGGGAGTAGAGGGGATCGGCCTGGAAGTTCTCGACGTCCTTGAGGCGGGCCACGTCGGCCGCGAAGTCCTGGATGCGGCCCGCGACGCCGTTGAGCCGGGTGATCGGCGCGGTGAAGCGGGTGACCAGCGCCTGGAAGGCAACGAGCAGGCCGACCGAGATGCCGCCCTCCACGGCTCGCATGCCGCCGATCCACAGGATCAGCGCGCTGTTGAGCGAGGCGAGCGTCGGCGCGACCACGCCCAGCCAGGCGCTCGGCACACCGAGCCGCTGCTGTTCCTCCAGGGTGGTGGCGTGCTGTCCGGCCCACTTGCGGAAGTAGCCGTCCTCACCGCCGGTCGCCTTCATCGTCTCGATCAACTGGAGCCCGGTGTACGCCGTGTTGGTGAGCCGGGCGCTGTCGGCGCGCAACTTCGCGGTACGGGTCGCCCGCAGCCGGATGACCACCCGCATCGCCACCACGTTCAGCAGGGCGACACCTATGCCCAGGTACGTGAGTTGGGGGTCGTACGTATAGAGGAGGAACGCGTAGAGCACCACGACCACCGCGTCCACGCCCGCCGCCGAGAGGTCACGGGCCAGGGTCTCGGCGACGGCGTCGTTCGACTGGAGGCGCTGCACCAGGTCGGCCGGGCTGCGCTGGGAGAAGAACGTCACCGGCAGCCGCAGCAGATGGCGCAGGAAGCGGGCGCTGGAGAGTGTGGAGGAGATGATGCGGCCGTGCAGCAGGTTCGCCTGCTGGAGCCAGGTCAGCGCCAGGGTGAGCAGCACGCAGGCGCCCATCGACGTGAACAGGACGCCCAGCAGGGACGTCTGACCACCTATCAGGAACATGTCGATGTAGGTCCGGCTGAGCGCGGGCATCGCCGCACCGACCAGCACCAGCAGCAGACTCGCGAGCACGGCGGCGGGCATCGTGCCCGCGGTACCGCGCAGCCGGGCCGGCATCGCGCCGAGGACACCCGGCTTGCGCCCGCCCTTCTCGAAACCGTCGCCCGGCTCCATGACCAGGACGACACCGGTGAAACTGGAGTCGAAGTCCTCCATCGGCACGAACCGGCGGCCCTTGCCGGGGTCGTTGATGAACACCCCGCGCCGACCGAAGCGGCGGCCCATGCCGTCGTAGACGACGTAGTGGTTGAACTCCCAGAACAGGACTGCGGGGGACCGCACTTCGGCGAGGGCGGCGGTGTCCATCTGCATGCCCTTGGCCGTGAGGCCGTAACTGCGCGCCGCTTTAAGGAGGTTGCTGGCGCGGGAGCCGTCGCGGGAGACACCGCAGGCGATGCGCAGTTCCTCCAGCGGGATGTGGCGGCCGTAGAAGCCGAGGACCATCGCGAGGGAGGCGGCGCCGCACTCGACGGCCTCCATCTGGAGGACGGTCGGTGAACGGACCGTCTTCACACGGCCCTTGGGGACCGGGCGTTTCGGCGGGGCGGAGCGGCGCCGTGAACGGGTGTCCTGTGCGGGGCTCATGGCAGCAGCCAATCGAGGGGGCGCTGATCGGCCAGCCGGATCGAGGCCGAGGCCATGGTCATGGAGGTGAGGGCGAAGGGGGGTCCGTCCTGGGACGACCACTTGTAACCGCTCTTCGTCCGCGCCGACTTGTCGAGCTTCACCAGGACGGCCACCGGCCTGCCCTTCTTGGTGAACTGCTCACCGAGCTGGCTGTCCCCGAGGAACGCGGCGATCTGCTGCGCCGACTCGGCGGACCGGTCCACCGCCTTCACCCGGCCGCGCAGCACGCCGTACGTCTGTGTCGGAGCCGACGAGACGGTCAGGTCGACGGCGGCGTTCGCGGGGATGGAGGCCGCGTTCTCGGCGGGCACGTACACCGTCGCGTACAGCGGGTCGGTGGCGTGCGCGACCTTCTCCACGGCGGCGACGTTCGCGCCGGTCTGGATGATCTGGCCGATGGTGGCGGCGAGCGCGGTGATCCGGCCCGCGGCGACCGTACGCACGACGGAGTCGCCGTCGCTCGAACGGACCTTGAGGACGGGCGAGTTGGCGGGGAGCCGTTCGCCTTCCTCCGCGAGGACGGCGGTGACCTGTCCGGCCACGGGGCTCTGCAGGATGTAACTGCCCTCCCCGTGCGTGAGGATGGCGGACGCGCTGACGGTCGACGCCACCGAGCCGGTCACCGCCCACACGGACGCGGCGGCCACGACGAGCACCGTCACGGAGAGCACGAGCCAGCCCTGGGGACGCGCGAAGCGCACCGGAAGATCGAGCTCTTCGGGCGACTGGAGCTTGGCGAGGGCCTGTTGGCGGAACTGCACGGAACTTCCCTCACCTAGGGGAGAGATCTTTTACGGCATCCAAGAGTCCCGGAGCCGGGAAACGGCTCCGGGACTCAGTGGAACAAGGTGCGATCAGAGACCCGAGACCAGGTTCGTGACCGGGGACACGCTCAGGCCGGTGACACCCTCGACGGTGCCGACGACCGTGTCGACCAGGCCGGAGACGGGGGCGATGCCGTCCACCACACCGGTGACGGTGCTGAGGGCGTTCAGGGCCAGACCGCCGGAGACGTTGTCGAGCTCGGCGTCGGAGATCTCGACGGTCTCAACCTGGGGGGTGGAGTTCATGGGGGAACTTCCCTTCATATGGATATTCACAAGGGGGAGCGGCCCCCTCTGGGGACAGACGACGGCCGCGACCGCAGGCGCCGGGCGCCGTTTCCGGAACCCGTTCGGCTCCTGCGGTGCGATGGATCAAAGCACGCTGCGGGCGGACGCAGCCAATCAATCTCCGGTCCCACCAGGGCACTTGAGCCCCAGGAGCCACGAACCGTGCAGGCGTGGGCACGAGGTGTCGGCGACTTCTTCACACACCGCGCGGCATCACTCCGCGGGAGGGCTTGCGGCGTCGAAGCGGAATCGGGCACTCCCCACCAAAGACGTTCCCGGGGGCGTGTGCATGTGCAGATCCGTGGAGACCGGTGACTTCGTTGGGTACGCGCTGTGCAGATTCCCTGAAGCGAGGATTCCGTCGACTGTTCTCGACGGACCGTTGTCGACCGGTCGCGGTCCGTGTCGGTCCGGGTGTGGATCGGGAAGGGACCGGGAGTGTGTGAACTGCCCACTCGCACGGGCAGGTTTGAGCGGCACCGATTCGATCAAGACATCCGCCCGCCCACCACGCACCGGACGGACCCCGGCCACAACGCCGTCGGGACTGGCCCGCAGCCACTTCGTACCCCCGCCAGGTCAGGGCTTGCGCATGGCCGATTCCCGGTTTCGCAAAGGAAGTTGGGAAACGGAATTGAACGCCCCACGTGACACGTGCGTATCAACGGGCATCCAGGCGCCCCCCATAAGCCGCCGCCCCGGCGGCACAGACCCCGGTCCCCAGGAGGTCGAGCAGTTTGAGTCACAAGCGAATTCCGAAGCGCAAGGCCGTTATAGCCGTCGGAGGTGTCGCTGCTCTCGGAGCGGCGGCGATCCTGCTGCCGAACGCCAACGCGTCCCAGGACAACTCGGCAGGCGCCGCCACCCCCAAGACCCTCAAGGCGACGGGCGCCTCCGACCTCTCCTCGCAGATCGCCGGACTGCTGGGCGACGCCTTCGCCGGGTCCTACTACGACAGCGCCACCCAGCAGCTCGTCGTCAACGTGATCTCCGGCGACAACAACAACGTGGTCGTGCAGGCGGAGAAGGCCGGCGCCAAGGTGCGCGAGGTGCAGAACAGCACCGCCGAACTCACCGCCGCCGCCCAGGTGTTGAAGACCAAGGCGACCGTCCCCGGTACCGCCTGGTCGGTCGACCCGAAGACCAACAAGATCCAGGTCCTCGCCGACAGCACCGTCACGGGCACCAAGTGGGACACCGTGCTCTCGACGGTCAAGAGCCTCGGCACCGACATGGCCACCGTCAAGAAGACCGGCGGCTCCTTCAAGACGCTGGTCTCGGGCGGCGACGCCATCTTCGCCCAGACCGACCAGGGCGGCGTGCGCTGTTCGCTGGGCTTCAACGTCACCGCGAGCGACGGCACCCCCGCCTTCCTGACCGCCGGACACTGCGGCGTCGCGGCGAAGCAGTGGTCCGACTCGCAGGACGGCGCCCCGATCGCCACGGTCGACCAGGCCACGTTCCCCGTCAGCGACTTCTCCCTCGTGAAGTACGACGACCCGGCGACGCAGACCACGAGCGACGTCAACGTGGGCAACGGCCAGACCGTCCAGATCACCCAGGCCGAGGACGCCACGGTCGGCACGCAGGTCTTCCGGATGGGCTCCACCACCGGTCTGCACGACGGCACGGTCACCGGCCTCGACGCGACGGTCAACTTCCAGAGCGAGACCGACCCCAACGGTGTCGACACCGTCAACGGCCTCATCCAGACGGACGTCTGCGCCGAGGCGGGTGACAGTGGCGGCTCGCTCTTCACCCAGGACGGCGGCGCGGTCGGCCTCACCTCCGGCGGCAGCGGCGACTGCACCGCCGGCGGCGAGACCTTCTTCCAGCCGGTCACCGCCGCGCTGACGGCGACCGGGGCCACCCTCGGTGACGCCGGTGCCGGCGCGGGTGCGGGCGACGACACCGCCACGGCGGACCCGTCGGCCACCGCCGCCGACCCGTCGGCCACCGCCGCCGACCCGTCGGCCACCGACGGCACGGGCGACGAGTCCGGCGTCGTGGACCCGAACGCGACCGACGGCACCGGTGACCAGTCCGGCGCTGTCGACCCGTCCGCGACCGACGGCACCGGCACCGGTACCGGTGAGGACCAGAGCGGCAACGGGGCCGACGACGGCTCCTCGCTCACCTCGAACCACTGATCCGACCCCTTCCATCAGGTCGGCGGTGGATCGGTCCGGCCCTCCGGCGGGAGGGCCGGACCGCCCTGCGTTCACGGCAGTTGATCCGGTCCCGGCTCCCGGGCCCGCAGCAGAAGCAGCGCCACGTCGTCGATCCGCTCCTGGGCCGCGGCACTGTGCCGCACCAGTTCGTCGGCGATCTCCTCCAGCGGCAAGTCCCCGGCCGCTGCGAGGCGTTGACCCAGCTCGGCCAGCGCGTCCTCGATGTCGACGCCGGGTGACTCGATGAGCCCGTCGGTGTAGAGGGCGAGGACGGAACCGGGCGCGAGATCGACCTCGGTCGTCGGATAGACGGCGTCGGCGTCGATGCCCAGCAGCGGGCCGCCCGCCAGGTCCAGCACCCGTACCCGCCCGTCGGGGCGGCGCAGCAACGGCGGCGGATGACCGGCCCGCGCCATCACGGCCGTACCGCGCGCGGGATCGAGCCGTAGATACAGACAGCTCGCGAAGAGCTCGGACCCGAGGTCGATCAGCAGCCGGTTGGTGCTGCGCATGACCTCCGCAGGAGCCTGACCGACGGTCGTGTACGCGCGGACGGCGGTCCGGATCTGCCCCATCAGCCCGGCCGCGGTCACGTTGTGCCCCTGTACGTCACCGATCACCGCCGCGAGTCCCTCGGACGTCACCAGGTCGTAGAAGTCGCCGCCGATCTCCATGCCCTGGGTGGCGGGCAGATAGCGGGCGGCGGCCTCGATGCCCGGCAGCGGCGGCAGTGAGTGCGGCAGCAGCGCCTCCTGCAAGCCGTGCGCCAGCTGGTTCTTCGCGTCGTAGAGCAGCGCACGCTCCAGCGCCTGTGCGATCAGCCCGCCCAGACTCGTCAGCACGGCCCGTTCGTCCGCCGGGAAGACATGCGGCTCGCCGTAGGCCAGCACACAGGTGCCGACCGGGCGTCCGGACGCGATCAGCGGGAGATAGGCCCAGGCCGCGAAGCCGTCGGGCGTCGCGTGCCGGCTCGGATACAGCCGTTCCAGCTCCCGCCGGGAGTCGAAGAACGCGGGCACCCCGTTGTTCAGGGCGGCCGTCCCCGGCGTCGACCCGTCCAGCGCCATCCCGTCGAAGCGCTCCACGAGCCGCGGGTCCGGATAGCCGCGATGCCCCAGCACATGCAGCCGCCCGCCCTGCGAACCGAGCACCACCAGCGCCTGACTGCCCACGGCCGGGGCGACCTCGTCCGCGATCAGCTGCACCACGTCCTCCACCCCCACCGCCTCGGTGAGCGCCCCGGCCAGGCTCAGCACCTGCGAGATGGTCACCAGGCGCGACGGCCCTTCACCCGGCTCCGGTGCCGCCCGGCTCAGCTCCGTCACCGCCCGCGCCCGGCTGATCCGTACGCTCAGCCCGGTCGTGTTCGGATACAGCCGGAACGACAGCCACTCGCCCGGCGGCCGCAGCGCCACGAACGACGTGACCTGCTGACTGAGCAGCGCGGCCCGGTAACGGTCCTCGTACACCGGGTCGTTGAGCCAGGGCACCGCCGCCCACAACTGGGTGCCCAGCAGACTGCTCACCGACCTGCCGAGCAGCTCCCCGGCCGCCGCGTTCGCGAAGCCGACCCGTCCGTGCAGATCCAGCGAACACAGCCCGTACGGCAGCCGGGCCACCATCCGCGCCGCCTCCACCGTGCCCAGCGTCCCGGCCACGCTCGCCGCGGGCCCGGTGGCGAGCAGATCGTGCTCCGCGCGCAACGGCTGCCGCTCCTCGACGGCCCGCTCCAGCCGCAGGGCGAGCCGGTCGCAGGCGGTGGTCAGCTGCTCGCGGTCCCGGTCGGAGAGGACCGGCGGATGCGAACCGGGCCAGGTCACGAAGACCGAGCCGTACACCGTGGAAGCCGTGGCCACGGGCACGGCCGCCAGCGCGAAGGGGTACGGCAGCACGACCGCGATGCGCGGATAGCGGCGGGCCATGTCCTCCTCACCGCCGATCCAGATCAGCCGCCGCTCGCGCACCGCCTCGGCCACCGGGATCGGCGCGCTCAGCCCGACCCGCTCCCAGGGCGCCGCGAAGGCGCGGGGCAGCCCGGCCATGACCGCCATCTCCAGCACCGGTTCGTCGGGCGTCAGCAGATACACCGCACCCGAGTGCGCGTGGACGCCGTCCATCATCGCGGCCAGCGCGAGAGAGAGCGTCGGCCGCCCGACCGGTGTCCGCCGGGACGCCTGCGCGTCGGACACGCCGACCACCTCCTCGCCCGGCCGTACGGTCCTGGTCCTGGTCCTGGTGATCAGGCTCCACCCTGGGAGCCCGACGCGCACGGCGAGCGACGGCCCCGGCGGAGGGGACCATCCGGACCCTCATCTCCACGGAACGGTCACAGGGGCTGCGCAGTCGGCGCATAAGCGCTGTAATTGCGGACGTGGTCAGTGAGGGCACTGAGGGACGCGGAGCGCGAACGCTGCGTGCCGAACTTGCCCTCAAGACGCTCACGATCGATCTCGGCTCCCGCGAACGGCTGCGCCGCGTCCTCGAACAGTCCCTCGTCTTCGCCGACGCGAGCTTCGCCGGGGTGTACACACCCGGCGACGACGCCGACCTCCTGTGCCTGGTCGAGTCGGTCGGGGTGCCGCGCACGTTGTACGGGCTGCGGGACGGCTATCCGGCGTCCGGGGGATCACCGGTCGCCGAGGTGCGCAGGACCGGGGACGCGGTGTGGTTCGGCCCCGCGGAACTGGCTGCGGGCTGCGACGCGCGTCGGCTGCCGTCGGGGGAGTTCCATCTGGCGGCGCTGCCCGTGCGCGGTGACCGGGGCGGCGGCTGTCTGCTCGCGGTGAGCGAACGCCCGGACGGCTTCGACGCCGAGGACCGCGCGTGCCTCGCGCTGATCGCCGAGGCGGTCGCGATCCCGGTACCGGCCGAGGCCCTGGTCGGCGAGGACCTGGCCGCGGGCGCCTTCGACCTGGCCATGGACACCGGGCGGGTCGAGGTCGGCGGCGACGTCCTGGACCTGTTCGGGCTCGGCCCCGGCGACTTCGACGGCAAGGTCGAGACCCTGCTCGGGCTGACCGTGCCGGAGGACCTGCCCTCACTCATGTCCGTCGTCGAGGCCGACCACATGGCCATCGGCGACCGGGAGTTGGAGTTCCGGGTGCTCCAGCCCTCGGGGACACCGAAGTGGCTGCGGCTGCGCGGTCGGCTCCTGCCCGGCGGCGACGGCCGCCCCGCCCGCCTCGTCGGCACCGTCGGTGCCGCCTCCCAACTGCGCTCCGGCGTCAACGACGTGGCCCGCGTCCAGCGCCTCGCCGCCGCGCTCGCCATGGCCGGCACGGTCCGTGACGTCAGCCAGGCCGTGGTCGCCGCCCTGCGCAAACCGCTGCGCGCCGACCGGATCGCGCTCGCTGAACTGGAGGGCGACCGGCTCGTCGTCACCGTCCTCGACCCGCCCGAACCGGAGGCCTGGCCCGAGCTGTGGCGCCTGGAGTGGCGCAGCGAATGGCCCGACGCACCCGTCCGCACGATGCCCACCCTCGCCGCCGCCCTGCGCGAGGGCCGCGCCGCGATCTGGCCCGCGGGCACCGACCTGGAACCCGCCCTCGCCGAGGTCGGACCCGGCGGCCTCGCCGTCCTGCCGCTCTCCGCCGGTGGCCGGGTGTCCGGTGCCTGCCTCATCGGCTGGGACGACCCGCACGTCTTCGGCCCCGACGAACGCGCCCTGCTCACCGCCTCCGCCGGCCTCGCGGGCCAGGCCCTGATGCGCGCCCACGCCTTCGACGCCGAGCACGAACTCGTCGGCATGCTCCAGCGCCAACTGCTGCCGCGCCGACTGCCGAACCTGCCCGGCGCGATCGCCGTCGCCCGCTATCTGCCGACCACGGCCGGGCTCGAGGTCGGCGGCGACTGGTACGACGTGATCCCGCTGCCCGACAACCATGTCGCCCTCGTCATCGGCGACGTCCAGGGCCACAACGCGGGCGCCGCCACCCTCATGGGCCAGATGCGCACCGCACTGCGCGCCTACGCCGTCGAGGGACACCCGCCCGACGTGGTCGTCTCGCACGCCAACCGCCTCCTCATCGACCTGGAGACCGACCTCTTCGCCACCTGCTGCTACGTCGACGTCGACCTGGAGGAGGGCTTCGCCTGGTACGTCCGTGCCGGTCACCTCCCGCCCGTCCTGCGGCACCCGGACGGCAGCACCGACATCCCCTACGCGGACGGCGGACCACCGCTCGGCGTGGTGACCCAGGCCGACTTCCCCATGAGCCCGCTGCGGCTCCAGCCCGGCACGGTCATCGCCCTCACCACCGACGGCCTCGTGGAGTCCAAGGAGGCCGACATCGACGAGGGCCTCGACCGGCTCGCGCTCGGCCTCGCCGTGTCCGACCCCGCCCACCTCGGCCTCGTCGCCGACGCCCTGCTGGGCAACGCCCGCCGCGAGGACGACGTAGCCCTCCTCCTCATGCGCTACGACGGCCTGGCGACCCGCCCCCTTCGGGAGAACTGGACGGTGTGGCGCGTCCCCGAGGCGGCCCGGCACGCCCGCCGCTTCACCAAGCGCACCCTGCGCACCTGGGGCGTCACCGAGGAGACCGACACCATCCTGCTCGTCGTCTCCGAACTGGTCACCAACGCCCTGGTGCACACCGACGGCCCGGTCCGTCTCGACCTCACCCTCGTCAACCACCGGTTCCGCGTCGCCGTCGCTGACTCCTCACCGCGTACCCCGGTCAAACCGACCAGCATCGGCTGGGAGGCCACCGGCGGGCGCGGCATCCTCCTCGTCGAGGCCATGTCGTCGGGCTGGGGAACGGTGCCGGTGAGCGGCGGCAAACAGGTGTGGGCCGAGATCGCCCTCGACAGGTAGACCGCCGCACGGGTGCCTGTGCGGACGTATGGCGGCAGGTCGGGACGGTCGGGCCCCCGTGGCGTGATGGGGTGCGTGCTTGTGGCACACACCTTCGAAGAACTGGTCGAGAAGCACCGCGCGGCCCAAGCGGCACGCGCCCGGGTGCAGGAGATGCGGGACTCCCTGGGAGCCCCCGCCCACGAACCCTGGACCGAGGCCCAGACCGTCACCTACGAGACCGCCTGGCGGGCCTGGCGCGACCTCGCCCGTGACACGCAGGCCGCCGCCGACGAGTACGCGCGGGACGAGGGCCTCGACCGGGCCGAGGTGGAGGCGGACGTGGCACGGGCCGCGGATGATTTGTCCGGTCCGTCGGACGGCTAGACACCTCATAGCCTCCTCATTGTTGGCCGGTCGTAATAAACGAACATAGGGAGGAACGATGCACGTCCGAAGATGACGCTAAGGTGAAGCGATGAAGGCTCTCGTTCTCTCCGGCGGCACTGGATCCCGCCTGAGGCCGATCACACACACATCGGCAAAACAGCTCGTCCCGGTGGCCAACAAGGCCGTCCTTTTCTACGGGATCGAATCACTCGCCGACGCGGGCATCACCGAGGTCGGCATCATCGTCGGTGACACCGCGGCGGAGATCGAGGAGGCGGTGGGTGACGGGTCGAAGTTCGGCCTGAAGATCACCTACATCCCGCAGGACCGTCCCCTCGGACTGGCCCACGCCGTACTGATCGCGCGCGAGTACCTCGGCGACGACGACTTCGTGATGTACCTCGGTGACAACTTCATCGTCGGCGGCATCACCGGTCTCGTCGAGGGCTTCCAGGCCAACAAGCCCGACGCGCAGATCCTCCTCACCCACGTGCCCGACCCGCGCTCCTTCGGCGTCGCCGAACTCAGCGAATCCGGCCAGGTCATCGGCCTGGAGGAGAAGCCGGAGCACCCCAAGAGCGACCTCGCTCTGGTCGGTGTCTACCTCTTCACGCCCGCCATCCACGACGCCGTACGCGCCATCAAGCCGTCCTGGCGCGGCGAGTTGGAGATCACCCACGCCATCCAGCAGCTGATCGACGACGGCGCCGACGTGCGCTCCTCGGTCATCCACGGCTACTGGAAGGACACGGGCAACGTCGTCGACATGCTCGAGGTCAACCGGACCGTCCTGGAGAGCATGGACCGCCGCATCGACGGCGAGGTGGACGACGTGTCCGAGACCATCGGCCGCGTGGTGATCGAAGAGGGCGCGCGCATCGAGCGCTCGCGCATCGTCGGACCCGTCATCATCGGGGCCGGAACCGTGGTGAGCGACTCCTACGTCGGCCCCTTCACCTCGGTCGCGGAGAACTGCCGGATCACTGACAGTGAGCTGGAGTTCTCCATAGTGCTGCAGGACTCGTCCATCGCCGGGGTGGGCCGGATCGAGTCCTCGCTCATCGGCAAGCACGTCGAAGTGACCCCCGCTCCGGGGGTACCCAGCGCCCACCGCCTCGTTCTCGGAGACCACAGCAAGGTGCAGATCCGTTCATGAATCTCCTCGTCACCGGCGCCGCCGGCTTCATCGGTTCCACGTACGTCCGCACGCTCCTCGCCTCGGACGCGGCCGACGCGCCCCGCATCACGGTGCTGGACAAGCTCACGTACGCGGGCACCCTCGACAACCTCGAAATAGGCCACCCGCGCCTCGAGTTCGTCCAGGGCGACATCTGCGACGCCGAACTGGTCGACAAGCTGATGGCCGAGGCGGACCAGGTCGTCCACTTCGCGGCCGAGTCCCACGTGGACCGCTCGATCAACGGCGCCGCCGACTTCGTCCGCACCAACGTGGTGGGCACCCAGGTCCTGCTGGACGCGGCCCTGCGCTACCGCACCCCGTTCGTGCACATCTCCACCGACGAGGTCTACGGCTCCATCGAGACCGGCTCCTGGCCCGAGACCCACCCGCTGGCACCGAACTCGCCGTACTCCGCGTCGAAGGCGTCCTCGGATCTGCTCGCCCTGGCCTACCACCGCACCCACGGCCTGGACGTGCGCGTCACCCGCTGCTCGAACAACTACGGGCCGCACCAGTTCCCCGAGAAGGTCATCCCGCTGTTCGTCAGCAACCTCCTCGACGGCAAGAAGGTCCCGCTCTACGGCGAGGGCCTCAACGTCCGCGACTGGCTGCACGTCGAGGACCACTGCCAGGGCATCGAGCTGGTGCGCACCAAGGGTCGGGCCGGCGAGGTCTACAACATCGGCGGCGGCACCGAGCTCAGCAACAAGGAGCTCACCGGCCTGCTGCTCGAAGCCTGTGGCGCCGACTGGGACCGGGTCGAGCGCGTCGAGGACCGCAAGGGTCACGACCTGCGCTACTCCGTCGACTGGTCCAAGATCCACGACGAGCTGGGCTACCAGCCGCAGCACGACTTCGCGAGCGGCCTGGCCGACACCGTCGCCTGGTACCGCGACAACCGCGCTTGGTGGGAGCCCCTCAAGGCACGGGTGGAGCGCGGCTGATGAAGTGGCTGGTCACCGGTGCCGGCGGGATGCTCGGCCACGATGTGCTGGAGGAACTCGCCCGCCGCGGTGAGCAGTTCGTCGGTCTCGACCGCGCCGCCCTGGACATCACCGACCCCGCGTCGGTGGACCGGGCGTTCGCGGAACACCACCCCGACGTGGTGGTGAACTGCGCGGCGTACACCGCCGTCGACGACGCCGAGACCGACGAGGAGCGGGCCCTTCGCATCAACGGCGAGGGGCCCCGGCTCCTCGCCCGCGCCTGCGCCGCCTCGGGCGCGCGCCTGGTGCACGTCTCCACCGACTACGTCTTCGACGGCGAGGCCCGCAGCACGCCGTACCCGGAGAATCACTCCACCGCCCCGCGCACCGCGTACGGCCGGACCAAACTCGCGGGGGAGCAGGCCGTGTTGGCCGAACTGCCCGGTGCGAGCGCGGTCGTGCGCACGGCTTGGCTGTACGGAGCCTGTGGGGGTAACTTCGTCCGCACAATGATCGAGCTGGAGGCACGGCGCGACACTCTCGACGTCGTCGACGACCAGCACGGTCAACCGACCTGGACCGCCGACGTCGCCGTGCGGATCGCCGATCTCGGCGAGCGCATCGGCCAAGTCGAAGGCGCGCACGGGGTGTTCCACGCGACCAGCTCCGGTGAGACCAGCTGGCACGGTCTCGCACAGGAGGTGTTCCGGCTCATCGACGCAGACCCGGAGCGTGTCCGCCCCACCACGAGCGCGGCCTTCGTCCGTCCCGCGCCCCGCCCCGCCTACAGCGCCCTCGGGCACGAGCGGTGGCGGGAGGTCGGTCTGGAACCGCCGAGGGACTGGCGGTCCGCCCTGCACGAAGCACTTCCTCACATCCGCAAGGAGATTTCTTCGTGAAACGTCATGAGTTCCTGCGGGGGCTCCACAAGTCAACCGCGAACCGCAACTACCTGGAGATCGGCGTCAACGACGGCCGCAGCCTGACGCTCTCCCGGGTGCCCAGTGTTGCGATCGATCCCGCGTTCAAGGTGGTCACGGAGATCCGCTGTGACGTCCACCTGGCCAAGGCGACCAGTGACGACTTCTTCGCCCGGGACAACCCGCTGGTGCACCTGCGCGGCGGTCGTCACCCGCTGCGTCAACTGGCCCGCAACCGGAGCCCGTTGGGCTGGTGGAAGACCACCACGCTGGACCTGTCGTTCATCGACGGCATGCACCTGTTCGAGTACGCGCTGCGCGACTTCATCAACGTGGAGAAGCACTCGGACTGGGCCAGCGTCATCGTCTTCGACGACATGCTGCCCCGCAGCATCGACGAGGCGGCGCGGGACCGGCACACCGACGCCTGGACCGGTGACGTCTACAAGCTCGTCGAGATCCTCAACCGCTACCGTCCCGACCTGGTGACGGTCCTGGTCGACACCCAGCCCACGGGCCAGCTCGTGGTCTTCGGCGCCGACCCCAGCAGCACGGTCCTCAAGGACAAGTACGACGAGATCGTCGCCGAGTTCGAGGTCCCGGACCCGCAGAAGGTGCCCGAGGCGATCCTGGAGCGCACCACCGCGGTGAAGCCCGAGGCGCTGCTCGGCGCCGGTTTCTGGGGCCCCCTCGCCAAAGCGCGGGACCGCGGGACCAAGCGGTCCCGCGGCTGGGAGCCCCTGCGCCGCTCGGTGGAGCAGCTCAGCGTCAGTCGCTGAGCCGGCCACTCCGCAGTCGCTCGTAGTAGGCGGAGCAGTCCGCGTAGGACGGAAGAAGTCCTGACTGCTCCGCCTCTGCCAGTGTCGGAGCCTCCGCGTCCTTGTCGGACAGCACCGGCTCGAAGCCCTCCGGCCAGGCGATGCCCAGCGCCGGGTCGAGCGGGTTGATCCCGTGCTCACGGCCGGGGGAGTAACCCGTCGAGCACAGGTACACCACCGTCGCGTCGTCGGTCAGCGCCATGAACGCGTGCCCGAGACCCTCCGCGAGGAACACGGCGTGCTTGGTGTCGTCGTCCAGCCGGACGGCCTCCCACTGACCGAACGTGGGAGAGCCGACGCGGATGTCCACGATCACGTCGAGGACCGCGCCGCGCACGCACTTGACGTACTTCGCCTGGCTCGGCGGCACGTCGGAGAAGTGCACTCCGCGCACCACACCACGCCGCGAGACCGAGCAGTTGGCCTGGGACAGAGCCAGGTCGTACCCGGTGGCCTCGCGGAACTCCTCGCCCCGGTACCACTCGTGGAAACTGCCCCGGTCGTCAGGGAAGACCTTGGGTTCCAGGACCCAGGCGCCTTCAATCCCCAGTGATCGCACGTTCTTCCGTCCTCCGACTTGCTCGGGTACTACTGCTTGCTCGGGTACCGCAACTCGCTCTCGGGTACCGCTACTTGCTCAGCACGCGCTTCAGCTTGCGCGCCACCCGGCGGGCCAGCCCCGGCTTGGGCTTGGCGGCCACCGGCTTCGGCGCCGGCTTGGGCTCGGCGGGCTTGGCGGCCTTCGGCGCCGCCTCCACCCGGATACCGCCGGCGTCACCGGTCAGCCGCACCGGCAGCCCCAGGAAACGCTGTCCGGTCGCGGCCGGGGTCAGGCAGACCGAGGCGTTCCACGCCGCGTCCTTCAGATCCGCGGCCGGCACCTCGGCGGCGAGCCGTGCGCCGGAGGACTCGGGGGAGACCACACCGGGCACGTCCAGCGTCGTACCCGACGACTTGTGCGTCAGCCGCAGCAGTACGTCGGTGGTGGCCGGGACGTAGAAGGGGAGCAGGACGCCGACGCGGGCGCCGGTGACCGTGAAGTCGTCGGGCTTGAGGTCGGCGAGGCCGAGGCGCTTGCTCGCCTTGTCGATGTCCAGCGAGAAGTTGCCGTGCGGCTCCGTGTAGTACGGGAGCATGACCTGGCCGGCGACGACACCGGCGTGCCCGGCGTTCTCGCCGTGCTGCGGGACCGGGCCGAGGCGGCACTCCTTGTTCCAGGAGCCGATGACGACGCGGACGTAGGTGTCCCAGAGGCCGCTGCTCAGCGGGGCGCCGACGGCCGCGGTGGCGGGGTCGATCGTCGCCGTGGCGTGCAGTACCAGGCGGACGCCGGCGCCGTCGGCGATCGTCTCGTGCGAGATCTCCATGGGCTGGAAGTGCGAGGCGGCGCTGGTGCGTTCGCGGACGACGAGGTCGGCCGTGGCCTTCTTGAAGTTGGCGGTGGCGTCGGCCGTCAGCATGGCCGTCGCCTCGGCGAGGGTCTTCGGCTCCGGGTGCTTGGGAGCGGGGGCGCCCTTGGCCTCGAAGACGGCCGGCTTGCCGTCGATGACGAACTCGGCCTGGTAGTGGACGAGCAGCTTGCCGTCGCGCCACTCGATCTCGCCGGGGACCGCGGTCGGCTTGAGGGAGGCCTCCCACTCGGCCAGCTCGACGAGGTCGTCGTAGCGGTCGGCGGCGGCGAGGGCCGCGACGACCCGCAGCCGCGGGCCGAGACCGGCCGCGACACCGGGGCCGAAGCGCTCGGTCATGACACCGCGGATCTCCTTGAGGAGCTCACGGCGGTAGTCGTCCGGGACCTTGAGCAGCCGGCCGCCGCCGAGGCGCTCCATCATCTCCACGCGCAGCCAGCGGCGGAAGATCTTGTCGCGGGCCGAACCCGGCTCGGTGTACTTCTCGACGACGTCGAGGGCCTCGCGCAGGTTCTTGAAGTAGCCGACGGGGTCGAAGCGTTGGAAGCCGGCGTTCGAGGCGTCCTCGCGCTTGATGTGGTAATAGCAGACGTAGTCGCTGAGCACGGCGACGTTGTCCGCGGCGAGGTAGGCCTCCGTCACGAAGACATGGTCCTCCAGGCGCCGACGCCCCTCGGGGAACCGCAGGTTGATGCGGTCGAGGAACGCTCGGCGGAGCATCTTGTGCGGGGTGAGGCTGTCCATCAGCGGCGCGGTCGCGACCGACGCGTGCGGATAGTTCTTGCGGAACAACTCCACGGGTACGGCGCGGCCCTTGCCGGCCATCTTGCCGACGATGACGTCGGCGCCGTTGGCCACGCCGTACTCGTACATCCGCTCCAGGGCCTCGTCACCGAGGTAGTCGTCGTTGTCGACGAACATGACGAACTCGCCCTTGGAGGCGGCGATCCCGACGTTGCGGGGCTTGCCCGACCAGCCCGACGCCTCCTGGTGGATCACGTGCATGTGGGGGTGCTCGGCGGCGATCTCGTCGAGCCGAGCGGGCGTGCCGTCCGTCGAGCCGTCGTCGACGAAGATCGCCTCGTACTCGTCGTTAGGCAGCGACTGCCTGAGGAGAGAGGAGATGCAATCCTCGATATAAGGCCCTGGATTGTAGACAGGGACGACGACACTGACTTTGACCGACATCCGGCTTCTAGCCCCCTTGTTTGCGCTGCCCGTCCCCAGTCGTGGAACGGCGCGGTGGGCTGATGCTAACCCGGTCTGTCTCGATGCCGCCCATTGGGCCGGTGTTGGGCAACGGTTAACCCGACGTGGACGGACGTCACCTCACGTCGTGGGACTTGGCCAGAAGTTCCAGGATTTCGGCGGACGTACCCGTCTCGCCCAGCCGCGGGAAGATCCGCTCGATGCTGTGGGTGTGCGAGACGGCGTCCAGGTCGCTCATCGCGTCCGTGGCCAGCGTCACGTGATAGCCGTGCTCGTGGGCGGCCCGGGCGGTGGACTCGACGCCGATGCTGGTGGCGATGCCGGTCAGCACGATCTGCGTGATCCCGCGGCGCCGCAGCTGTACGTCGAGGTCGGTGCCGTGGAAGGCACCCCAGTTCCGCTTGGTCACGTGGATGTCGCCGGAGTGGCCGGCCAACTCGTCGACGATGACGTCCCAGCCCTCGGGGCGGGTCCCACCGCCGGGCCGCTGCTGCTCGTTGCGGCCGGGGACCGCGTCCGCGCCGTCGGCGGCGAAGGTGACCCGGACCAGCACCACGGGAAGGTCGGCGGCCCGGAAGGCCTCGGCGAGTTCGACGGTACGGGCGACGACCTCGGGCCCGCTGTACGGCTGGGTCGGGGCGCCGACGATGCCGCCCTGGAGGTCGATCACGACGAGGGCGGTGCGCGGGTCGAGGGTGGTGAGTGCCATGGGAGAAGGCCTTTCAGGAGATCAGGAGATCAGGAGATACGGGGGCTCAGACGGTCTTGGGGGTGAGGGTGCGCAGGGAACGGTCGGGCAGGGTGATCGCCAGGAGCAGCGCCGACCCGATCCCCATGAACAGGGCCAGGCCGTGCAGTCCCGGGGTGTCGGCGCGGTGCGGGAAGAAGGCCGCGGTGGCCGCCGACGCGGCCAGCGCGCCGAGGTACATGAAGGTGCGCAGCAGTCCGGCGGCCGACGCGATGCGCGCGGGCTCGGCCTGCCGGTACAGGGCGTTCTGCCCGGCCAGACCCAACAGACCCTGCGGTACGCCCAGCACGGCGCCGACGACGAGCAGCAGCCACACCGGACTGCCCGAGCCGACCAGGAACAGCACGGCGCAGCCCGCGATCTGGACGACACCGCCGACGAGCAGCTTGGCGCGGACCGCCTCACGGCGCCCGGTGAGGGTGGAGACACCGAGGGCGGTGACCGACAGGGGCAGCAGCACGAGCCCGGCGGCGGAGGCGTGCAGCCCGCGCCCCTCCTCCAGCCACTGCGTGAAGCCGTAGAGGAAGGCGTACGAAGTGGTGTAGCCGAGGAACTGGCGTATGTACGTGGTCACCAGGGGCAGATTGCCGCCGAGGACGCGCAGGTCGACGAAGGGTTCCGGGACGCGGAGTTCACGTCTCGCGAAGGCGACGGCCGCTGCGGCGCTGAGGAGCGGGAGGTACCACTCGGAGAGCTTGGGGGCGGTCAGGAACATCATCAGCGAGACCAGCATGACGGCGAACAGCAGCATGCCGGGCGGGTCGACATCGCGGCGGGTGCCGGTCGTGTCCTTGTCCTTGCTCATCCTCGGCAGTCGCAGTGCGCCGAGGACGAGACAGGCCACGGACAGCGGCACGTTGACGGTGAAGATCGCGCGCCAGCCGCCGACGCCGATGAGGAAGCCGCCGAGCGTGGGTCCGATCACCGACACCGTCTGGGCGGAGACGGCCAGCCCGGTGAGGACACCGGCCGGGCTGTCCTCGCCGGTGCGTTCGGCCTCGCTGCGGGTCAGCTGCATCGCGGCCGGATACGCGGCCGAGGTGCCGAACCCGAGCAGGACCCGGGCGGCGATCAGCACGTCGAGCGACGGCGCGAGGGCGCCCATGACTCCGGCGATGCCGACCAGGGCCGTACCGATGAGATAGAGACGCCGCGGCCCGTGCATGTCGACGAGCCGCCCGATGACCGGCTGCCCCACGGCCGTGGCGAGATACAGCGCCGAGACCAGCCAGACCGTCTCCGAGGGCGGCGCCCCGAAAGCGATGCCGATCGGCACCAGGGCCACGGCGATCATCGAGGAGTTGATCGGGTTGAGAACGGAGCCGAGGACCATCGGCGCGATCAGGCGCCGGTCGAAGCCGGTGGGGGCGGGGCGTGTGGCCCGTAGCGCCCGGGTGGGCTTCGATATCACTGCTCGGACAGCCGTTCCAGCAACGTCAGCGCGTCGAGGATCGTCCGCCGTTCCGTTTCGGTGTACCGGTCCTCGAAGGCGCGCGCGAGCCACTCCTCGCGGACCTGCCGGTTGTCCTCGATCCGCGCGCGTCCGGCCTCGGTGAGCGTGACGAGTTGTCTACGGCCGTCCTCGGGATCGGGGCTGCGCCGGATCAGCCCGTGCTGGTCGAGGGCGGCGAGAGTGGCGGCCATCGACTGAGGCCTGACCCCCTCGGCGGACGCCAGGGCGCTGGCCGTGGCCGCGCCGTGCTTGCCGACCAGCGTGAGGGCCGACTCCTGCGAGGGGGTGAGGTCCTCGTCCGCCGCGACCTCACGCAGTCTGCGCCGCAGCCGGCTGAACACCACCCGCAGGTCGCGTGCGGAGCGGGCCGCCGATTCGGAGATGCCCGCGGGCGCGCCGGTGAGCTGGTGATCCATGCCCTCACCGTAAGACTCACAGGTTAACCTGTCCAGTTGAAACTGAACAGGTTAACCTGAAGATCTGCGGCCCCTAGGCTGAGGCCGTGCGACTGCTGCTGATGTCCGACACCCACCTCCCCAAGCGCGCCAAGGAACTCCCCGCGCCACTCCTCGCCGAACTCCCGCGCGCCGACGTCGTGTTCCACGCCGGCGACTGGGTCGACACGGCCACCCTCGACCTTTTGGAGAGCCGCAGCCGTTGGCTCGTCGGCGTCTACGGCAACAACGACGGGCCCGAACTGCGCGCCAGGCTCCCCGAGTCGGCATACGCCGAACTGGGCGGCCTGCGCTTCGGCGCCGTCCACGAGACGGGCCCCGCCCAGGGCCGCGAGGCGCGCTGCGCGGCCCGTTTCTCCGACCTGGACGTGCTGGTCTTCGGGCACAGCCACATTCCCTGGGATACGACGGCTGCCGGCGGGCTGCGCCTGCTGAACCCGGGCTCCCCGACCGACCGGCGCCGCCAGCCGCACTGCACGTACATGACGGCGACGGTCACGGACGGCACGCTGACGGACCTCGTACTGCACCAACTGCCGCCGAGGTGACGGATCCAGAGCCACACCGGCTGCCGCCGAGGTGACGGAACCAGAGCCGCGTCGGCTGCCGCCACGGTGACGCACCGATCATTCCGACGGCGCCCGATGGATCGCCCCCGCCGCCCCCGTGAGCGGAGCCCCCGTGCCGCCCCACCGCAGCGCCACGATCTCGGCCGCCACGGACACGGCCACCTCCTCCGGCGTACGCGCCCCGAGGTCGAGGCCGACCGGTGAGCGCAGGCGGGCCAACTCGCCCTCCTCCAGGCCGGATTCGAGCAGTCGCCGCATGCGTTCGTCGTGGGTACGGCGGCTGCCCATCGCCCCGATGTACGCGGCCGGGCGGCGCAGCGCCTCCTCCAGGAGCGGTACGTCGAACTTCGGGTCGTGGGTGAGGACGCAGATCACCGTGCGCTCGTCGGTGTCCGTGCCGTGCAGATAGCGGTGCGGCCAGTCCACGACCACCTCCACGCCCGCCGGGAAGCGCTTCGGCGTCGCGAACACCGGGCGGGCGTCGCACACGGTGACCCGGTAGCCGAGGAAGTCGCCGATGCGGGCGACCGCCGCCGCGTAGTCGATCGCGCCGAAGACCAGCATCCGGGGCGGGGGTGCGAAGGAGTGCAGGAACACGCTGACGGAGTCCTCGCGTCGCTCACCGCGCGGGCCGTAGTGCCGCAACCCCGTTGCCCCGAGGGCGAGTTCACCGCGGGCGTCGGCGGTGACCGCCACGTCGAGGCCGGTCGAGCCGAGCGTGCCGTCCACCCTGTCGGGCCACACGGCGAGCGTGGATCCGCGCGGTGCCGGTCCGTCGGTCACCGTCGCCACCGTCACCGGCTCACCCGCGGCGACCGATCGCGCGACCGCCCCGAACGTGGGATCGGCCTCGGGCGTCACGGGCCGTACCAGCACGGTGATCTCGCCGCCGCAGGTGAGCCCGACCGCGAACGCGTCGTCGTCGCTGTACCCGAAGGTTCCCAGCCGCGCCTCACCGCCCGCCACGACCTCCCGCGCCAGCTCGAAGACCGCCCCCTCCACACAGCCGCCGGACACACTGCCCACGACCTCGTCGTCCGGACCCACCGCCATCGCCGCGCCGGGGTCGCGCGGCGCGCTGCGGCTGACCGCGACCACCGTGGCCAGGCCGAACGGGGCGCGCGCGGCGTACCAGCCGCTCAGCACCGGAAGAAGGTCACGCATGCTCGGCTCCTGTCACCACCGCCCACTGCCGGACGCCGCAAGCCTTGCATCCAGGCTCTGGCCTGCATCGGAGCGCCACGCGCCCATCTCCCGAACGCCCGGCTGGGCGTAATTCCGTTGCCGCCGCCGCGCCGGTCCTGCTGAACTACCAAGGACGAGTCAGCGACGACCGAGGAGTACTGAGATGCGCGCACCGTTCATGTCCGCCCAGGAAGGAACGACCCCCTCACCAAAGGACATGACACCAGGTGCACTTGCTCAACCTCGGGATTCTCGCGCACGTAGACGCAGGTAAGACCAGCCTGACCGAGCGCCTCCTGCACTCGGCCGGCGTGATCGACGAGATCGGCAGCGTCGACGACGGGAACACCCGCACCGACACCCTCGCGCTGGAGCGGCGGCGCGGCATCACCATCAAGTCGGCCGTCGTCTCGTTCCCGGTCGACGACGTGACCGTCAACCTGATCGACACCCCCGGTCACCCGGACTTCATCGCCGAGGTGGAGCGCGTCCTCGGCGTGCTCGACGGTGCGGTCCTGGTCGTCTCGGCCGTCGAGGGCGTCCAGCCGCAGACCCGCATCCTGATGCGCACACTCCAGCGGCTGCGCATCCCGACGCTCCTCTTCGTCAACAAGATCGACCGCCGCGGAGCCCGCTACGACAACCTCCTGTCGGCGCTCTCCGAACGGCTCAGGGCGGCCGTCGTCCCCATGGGCTCGGTCGAGGGAATCGGTACCCGCGCTGCCGGTTTCCGGCCGGGGCTCGGCCCGGGCGCACCCGCCGTCCTCGCCGAGCACGACGACGAACTGCTCACCGCGTACGTCGAGAACACCGTGTCCTACGACCTCCTGCGCACCGCCCTCGCCGCCCAGACCCGGCAAGCCCTCGTGCACCCGGTCTACTTCGGCTCGGCCATCACCGGCGCCGGCGTCGACGCGCTGATCACCGGAATCAAGGAACTGCTCCCCGCCGCCGAGGGCGACCCTCAAGGCCCGCTCTCCGGCTCGGTGTTCAAGGTCGAGCGCGGCCTCGCGGGGGAGAAGGTCGCCTACGCGCGGATGTTCTCCGGCACCCTCCGCACCCGCGACCGGATCACCTTCGGCGACGCGAGCGACACCGGCGGCATTCGTGAAGAGGGCAAGGTCACCTCGGTCAGCGTCTTCGACCACGGCACGGACATCGGCTCCGACTCCGTCCCGGCGGGCCGGATCGGCAGGCTGTGGGGACTCGGCGAGATCAAGATCGGGGACTCGATCGGCGTACCGAGGAAGGCAGTTGGGCACTTCTTCGCGCCGCCGACCCTCGAAACCGTCGTCGTCCCGGGCCCGGACGCCGACCGGCGCGCGCTGCACCTCGCGCTCACCCAACTCGCCGAACAGGACCCGCTGATCGGCCTGCGCCACGACGAGGTGCGCCAGGAGACCGCCGTCTCCCTCTACGGCGAGGTCCAGAAGGAGGTCATCCAGGCCACGCTCGCCGAGGAGTTCGGGGTGCGTGTCACCTTCCGTGAGACGACTCCGCTGTGCATCGAGCGGCCGGTCGCAGTGGGCGCGGCGGCCGAGTTCATCAAGAAGGACGCGAACCCGTTCCTCGCGACGGTCGGCCTGCGCGTCGAACCGGGCCCGGTCGGCTCGGGGGTGAGTTTCGGTCTGGAGGTGGAACTGGGCGCGATGCCGTACGCCTTCTTCAAGGCCGTCGAGGACACCGTGCGCGAGACGCTCGGCCAAGGGCTGCACGGCTGGCGGCTCACCGACTGCGTGGTCACGATGACGCACTCCGGTTACTGGCCCCGGCAGAGCCATGCCCACCAGGGCTTCGACAAGAGCATGTCGAGCACCGGCGCCGACTTCCGCGGGCTGACCCCGCTCGTCCTCGTCGAGGCGCTGCGGCGGTCGGGCAGTCAGGTGTACGAGCCGATGCACCGGTTCCGTGTCGAGGCCCCGGCCGACACGCTCGGCGCCCTGCTGCCGGTGCTGGCCGCGCTGCGCGCCGTACCGCGGACCACCGAGACGCAGGGGTCGCTCTGTGTGCTGGAAGGGGTGGTACCGGCGGCCCAAGTGCACGGGCTGGAGCGGCAGTTGCCGGGGCTGACGCGTGGGGAGGGGGAGTGGGAGAGCGCCTTCGACCACTACGCGCCCGTCGCGCACGGGATCGTTCCGGAACGGGCACGCAGCGACCACAACCCGTTGAACAGGAAGGAGTATCTGTTGAACGTGACGCGTCGGGTGGCCTGAAATGCGTCAACAGGGCTTGTAGAGCGCAGACTTACTCGTGAGTCAGAAGTGTTGACAGTGTCCGGAAATCACCGGACTGTAGTGGACATGACGAATATCCGGGCGCGTTTGATCGTTGTCCTGGTTGTCCTCTGCGGATTCCTGTCGGTGCTGGGCGCTGGGCCAGCAACCGCCGCCACCCCAACCGACTCCCTCTGGTTCGACGGCTCGGCGCTGACCGTCCAGAACGGCAGCTTCGTGGACAGCTACGGCCGCCAGGTCGTGCTGCGCGGCTACAACGTCTCCGGTGAGACCAAACTGGCGGAGAACGACGGTCTTCCCTTCGCCTCGGTCGCCGACGCGAAGAAGTCCGCGACCGCGCTGCGCGCCCTCGGCGGCGGCAACTCGGTCCGCTTCCTGCTCTCCTGGGCCTACGCCGAGCCCGTCCGGGGTCAGGTCGACACCACGTACCTGGCCGCCGCCACCGCGCAGATGCAGGCGTTCCTCGACGCCGGTATCCGCGTCTACCCCGACTTCCACCAGGACCTCTACTCCAAGTACCTGTTCAACAGCGGAAGTTGGTACACCGGCGACGGCGCCCCCAAGTGGGCGGTGGCGCTGGGGAGTTACCCCCAGGAGTCCTGCGGCATCTGCCTCTTCTGGGGTCAGAACATCACCCAGAACTCGGCCGTGACCAAGGCGCAGTACGACTTCTGGCACAACAACTACGGCCTCCAGGACTCCTTCCTCGCCACCGCGCAGTCGACGATGACGTACATCCAACAGCACCTCACCACCGAGGAGTTCGCGGGCGTCGTCGGCTTCGACCCGTACAACGAGCCCTTCGCCGGGACCTACGACTCGGGCCAGACCAGCCGGACTTGGGAGCAGAACCTGCTCTGGCCGTTCTATGTGAAGTTCCGGGCCCGGATGGACGCGGCCGGCTGGAGCGCCAAGCCCGCCCTCGTCGAGCCGAACCTCTTCTGGAACTCCAACATCTCCAGCCAGGTGCAGGTGGGCGGACTCCTCGACGCGGGCACGCTCGGGTCGCGGTACGTCTTCAACACCCACTTCTACGACCAGAAGGCGATCTCCGGCATCCTGATGTGGGGCAACGCGGCCGACGGTCAGTACTCGACCGACTTCGGCACGGTCCGTGACCGGGCCACCGCGGCCGGCACCGCCGCCATCGTCAGCGAGTTCGGGCATCCGCTGTCCGGGACGGTCTCGGGCAAGGCGCCGACCGTACTCAAGGCGATGTACCAGGCCCTCGACTCCCGCCTGCCGGGCGCGAGTTGGTGGTCCAACCCGGCCGGCTCAGGACCGGTCCTTTCCGGCACGCAGTGGCAGTGGGACATCTACAACGGCCGCCACAGCGAGCTGATGAACGACAACCCCGACAAGGTGCTCACCTCCGGTGACGCCTGGAACGACGAGGACCTGTCGGCCGTCAACATGACCGACTCCGGCACGGTGACACTCCGTCAGGACGTCCGCCTGCTGGACCGGATCTACCCGGGCGCGACCGCCGGCACCACCGTCGCCTTCACCTATGAGGACCGCTCCCGAGACGGCTCCACGACCCTGACCTGGAACCCGGTCCCCAGCACCCTCCCGAACGTGTCCTCGCTGGTCGGCTCCGGCCAGTACGGCCTGCTGATGTGGCGCTCCAACAGCTCCACCGCACCGACCGAACTCCACCTCCCGGCGTCCTTCCCGGCCGCGTCCACGACCGTGGTCTCCGACCTGGGAGCGATCTCTGGCGTCCCGGCCTACACGTCGTCGACCGCGATCGGCTACGCCAACGAGCCCGGCGGCACCGGCAGTCACCGCCTCCTGCTCTCGGCCACCGGCTCGGGAACCCTGCACTACGCCCTGATCACCAACGGCGCGTCGAGCCCCTCCTCGACGCTGCTGAGCGCGGCCAAGTCCGAACTGGCCACGTGGGCGGCAGCGCACAGCTGAGCACCAGAGGGGCGCCGGTCTTCCTGAAGACCGGCGCTCCTTCGTGTTCATGTGAAGACATTCGTACATATGCAAATTCGGAGTGAACTTGAAGGAAAGTGTGGGAGGAGTGCCCTTTTCCGGAAGGCCACGGACACGACAAGATTGTCCGGTGGTCAACGAGACAGAGGTGTGACAGTGGTGGGCAGGCTCAAGACGCCGACCGGTCGTTACGGCGGCAAGTCCGCCGAGCAGCGACAGGCCGAGCGGCGCGGACGCTTCCTGGACGCCGCGCTCCAGTTGTTCGGCGACACCCCCGGCTACCGCGCCACCACCGTCGCCGCGCTCAGCGAGGCCGCGGGACTGTCCACCCGGCAGTTCTACGAGGAGTTCCGCAGCCTGGAGGACGTCCTGGCCGCCCTCCATCTCCAGGTCAACGACTGGGCCGAGGAAGCCGTGCTGGTGGCGCTGAAATCGGCGGAGGGCCTGTCGCTCGCCGAGCGGTCCACCGTGATCTTCCAGGCCTACGCCGCGAACGTCACCGTCGATCCGCGCCGCATCCGCATCACCTTCGTCGAGATCATCGGCGTCAGCGCCCGGCTGGAGGAGCAGCGGCTGGCCCGCCGAGCCCGCTGGATCAACCTCATCTGCGCCGAGGCCAGGGCCGCCGCCCAGCGCGGCGAGGCGGCACGCCGCGACTACCGGATCGCCGCGGCGGCCTTCATCGGCAGCGTCAACGGCCTGCTCCACGACTGGAGCGCGGGCTGGGTGGACGCCACGCTGGACGAGGTCGTGGAGGAACTGGTCCGACAGCTCCTCGGGATCATGCAGCCGCCCGGCTGGAAGCGCTAGGTCGTGTCCGCAAAGTCCCGTCGTCCGCCCGAAGGGCGGGCCCCGCGGCGTCCGGTACGGCGAGAGTGCGTGCCGGGCGTCGCGGGGCTGGGGGCACCTCCCACGCCTTTAAGGCAGTGGGGGAGGGACTTCGCGGACACGACCTAGACCGAGTCGTCCGTGGCGTGTTCGTCCAGGCGGCGAGCGAGCGCACGTACGAGATCGCGCAGAGCGGCGGGACGTTCGATGACGAACGGGCGGTCGAGGGCGGCGAGCACCGGCGGGATCCACTCCAGCCGCTCGGCCCGGATCCGGACGCGGACCCAGTCGTCGTCCACCGCTCCGGCGGGCGTGGACAGGGTGGCGATCTCGGCCGGGAGATGGCGGCGAATGTGCGGCACCTCGCCCCGGATCCGCAGCGACACATCGTGGGTCCACGGCGTGCGCGCGAGGCTGTCCAGCACCGTGGCCGCCGGGTCGAACTCGGCCGGCACGGCGAACGAGCCCGGCCGCACGTCCATGGTGGTGATCCGGTCGAGGCGGAAGGTGCGCACCTCGCCGTGGGCGGGGTCGGCGCCGGTCAGATACCACCGCCCGGCATGCGCCACGAGGCCGTACGGCAGGACGGTACGGTCGCTGACCTGGCCCTTCCGGTCGGTGTAGCCGATCGCCACGGGCCGGCGGTGCAGTGCGGCCTCGGCGAGTTCGAGCAGTACCCCCGTCTCCGGGGCGATGGAGGTGGCGGCACGGGGTCGCGCGGTGAAGTCGGCCGTGTCCAGCAGGGCGTCCAGGCGTCGGCGCAGGGCGGCGGGCAGGACCCGCAGCAGTTTCGCCGTGGCGCTCTCGCCGGCCGCGGCGGACGTGGTGACCAGCCCGGCCCTTCGCCCGGCCAGCAACCCGAGCAGCACGGCCAGGGCCTCCTCGTCCGTGAGCATCAGCGGGGGCATCCGATAGCCGGGGGCGAGCCGGTAGCCGCCGTAGCGACCACGCACCGAGTCGACCGGTACGCCCAGTTCCAGCAGGTGGCCGACGTAACGGCGGACCGTGCGTTCGTCGACGCCCAGCCGGGCGGCCAGGTCGGGGACGGTACGGAGGCCGTCGCCCTGGAGGATCTCCAGCAGGGCGAGCACGCGGGCGGTCGATGTGGTCACGCCGAAAGTCTGCCTCGGATAGCGGGCGGAAGCTGTCCGGTATCGGTCCTAGCGTGGGAGGCGCCGCTTCATCCGGCACCCCTTACGACCTCTGACAGGAAGCCGCCATGAACTTCGTCTCGATCCGTGTCATCACCGACGACGTCGCCCGACTCGTCGGCTTCTACGAACAGGTCACCGGCGTGACGGCCACCTGGTCGACCCCCGACTTCGCCGAACTCGCCACGCCCACCTGCACGTTGGCGGTCGCGAGCACTCGTACGGTGGCCCTGTTCGGTACCGGCTCCGCTCGCCCCGCCGCCAACCACTCGGTAATCACCGAGTTCCGTGTGGCGGACGTCGACGCCGAATTCGAGCGTCTGGCACCCCTCGACTGCGAGATCGTCCAGAAGCCGACGACGATGCCCTGGGGCAACCGCTCCCTCCTCTTCCGGGACCCCGACGGCAACCTGATCAACTTCTTCACGCCGGTCACTCCTGAAGCTGTGCGACGGCAGGACCACTGATGCGTGGCTGCCAACTGCCCCTCGTGTCACAGCCGTTGACTTCGTCCTCCAGTGGCTCTACTTTCAGCGCGCCATTTCGTTCGGCTAATCGATCCTGGTTCGAAATATCGGCAAAGGAGCCGCATGTTCCGCACCCCCTTCCTGCGTGCCCTCGCGATGGCCGCAGCGGCAGTCACCCTGCTTCTCTTCACCAGACCAGCGCCCGCGGACCCACTCCAGTCGGCCCCGGTCGCCTCGACGACCCGTCAGATGGCCGTGCCCACCGCCCCGATGGGCTGGGCCTCCTGGAACAGCTTCGCCGCGAAGATCGACTACAGCGTCATCAAGGCGCAGGTCGACGCGTTCGTCGCCGCCGGCCTCCCGGCGGCCGGCTACAAGTACATCAACATCGACGAGGGCTGGTGGCAGGGCACCCGCGACAGCGCGGGCAACATCACCGTCGACACCAGCGAGTGGCCCGGCGGGATGAGCGCCATCGCCGACTACATCCACAGCAAGGGCCTCAAGGCCGGCATCTACACGGACGCGGGCGCGAACGGCTGCGGCTACTACTACCCGACGGGTCGACCCGCCGCCGCGAACACCGGCAGCGAGGGCCACTACGACCAGGACATGCTCCAATTCTCGCAGTGGGGCTTCGACTTCGTGAAGGTCGACTGGTGCGGCGGTGACGCGGAGGGCCTCGAGGCGGCGACGGCGTACAAGGCGCTCAGCGCCTCGGTCACCAAGGCCACCGCCAGCACCGGCCGCGCACTGACCCTCTCGATCTGCAACTGGGGCTACCAGAACCCCTGGAACTGGGCCCCGGGCCTGGCCCCCATGTACCGGACGAGCACGGACATCATCTACTACGGCAACTCGCCGTCGACGACGAACATGTTGTCCAACTTCGACCAGGGCCTGCACCCGGCCGCCCAGCACACCGGCTACTACAACGACCCCGACATGCTGATGGTCGGCATGACCGGCCTCACCGCAGCCCAGAACCGCACCCACATGGCCCTCTGGGCGATCTCCGGCGCACCCCTCCTCGCCGGAAACGACCTGACGACCCTCACCACCGAGACCACCGGCATCCTCACCAACCCCGAGGTCATCGCGGTCGACCAGGACGCACGCGGCCTCCAGGGCGTCAAGGTCGCCGAGGACACGACCGGACTCCAGGTCTACGGCAAGGTTCTCTCGGGCCTCGGCAACCGCGCGGTCACCCTCCTCAACCGCACCTCCGCCGCGCAGAACATCACCGTCCGCTGGTCGGACCTCGGCCTGACCACCGCGTCCGCGACCGTCCGCGACCTGTGGTCCCGCGCCAACATCGGCTCCTACGGCACGAGTTACACGGCCAGCGTCCCGGCCGGCGGCTCCGTGTTCCTGAAGATCAGCGGCGGCACCGAGGCGGCGAGTACCAACTACACCGCCACCTCCACCGGCAAGTACACCGGCATCAGCGCGGCGAGCACCGGCCTGAACGTCGTCGACGTCACCTACACCAACACCGGCTCCACCGCCGTCATCGGCAGCCTCCAGGTCAACGGTCAGACCGCGACGACGGTCTCCTTCCCGCCGACCGGCTCCAGCGCAGGCACGATCTCGGTGCAGGCCAACCTGTCCAAGGGATCGGCCAACTCCCTCACCCTGACGGGCAGTTCACTCCCGACCCTGGGCACGATCAACGTCCAGCCGATCCCGGGCACGAACGGCTCCCTGGTCGTCGGCACCGGGTCCGGCCGCTGCGCCGACGTCTACAACAACACCATCACCAACGGCACGCAGGCCGAGATCTGGGACTGCAACGGCGGCCAGAACCAGGCCTGGACGTACACCTCCCGCAAGGAACTCGTGGTCTACGGCAACAAGTGCCTGGACGCCTACAACAACGGCACCACCAACGGCACGAAGGTCGTCATCTGGGACTGCAACGGCCAGAACAACCAGAAGTGGACCGCCAACTCCGACGGCACCCTCACCAACGTCAACGCGGGCCTGTGCCTGGACGCGTCCGGTGCCGCCACGGCCAACGGCACCCTGCTGATCCTGTACACCTGCGGCACGGCGAACAACCAGAAGTGGACGCTGACGTAGCCGTACCGGCCGCTGCGCAGCACATCGTCCCGCCGGTCGTCAGGGCCGGCGGGACGCGCGTCCCTAGGTGAGCGCGACGGTGACCAGTCCCGTCGCCGCGAGCAGCGCACACCCCAACAGGCAGGCGGCGAGGAGGCGTTGGCGCAGGCGCCGGTACGTCTCCTCGTACTCGGCCCGCAACTGCCTGCCCCGCTCGGCCGTCCGCTCCCAGGAGGCGCGGGTGAGGGTGAGGTACTCCGCCTCGAAGTGCCGTTCCACTTCGGCCCGTTGACCGTCGGTGAGCCAGTCGAGCCGGGCGGTGAAGCGGGCGGCGGCCGTACGACCCTCCGTGCGGGCGGCCGCGATCAGCAGGTGCCCCTCGATCTCGTTGAGGAACGTCCGCCGGTCCAGGGGGAGTTCGTCCATGGAGGTCACCGGGGCGTCAACTCCCGTTCCTGGGCCGGGATCTCGGAGTGGTGGAGGTCGAACGCCGGGGATTCGCTGCGGATGCGGGGGAGGGTGAGGAAGTTGTGCCGCGGGGGCGGGCAGGAGGTCGCCCACTCCAGT
>NZ_BARF01000031.1 GCF_000367365.1 Streptomyces prunicolor NBRC 13075
CGGGGGAGTCGGCCAGTCGCCTCCGCCGGCCACCGCCACCGCCTCCGTGCCGTCCGGCCCGGTCGAGGCGTAGGCACAGGCGTCGGCCGCTGCCAGGCCCGCCGGTGCGCCCGCCAGCAGCCAGGTCAGCGTCACCAGGGTCAAGACCCTTGCGGCGAGGGCGGTTCGGGTCGGTTCGGGTGCATGCACGACGGAGATCATGAGGCCTCGCGGGCGGGGGCGCGCCGGGGCGCGGAAGGATTGCCCCGAAGGAGTGGAAGACGGGGCGCGACGGTTTGACGAACCGGCGTTCGGGGGTGGCCGGATGCGTACGCGCATGCGAGAGGGGGTGCCGTGTCACAGGTGTCGTAAAGAAATTTGTGCGGCGGTTGAACACTTCCGTGGTCCCCACCCGTACCTAGGACCGTGCGGCGGCACAGACGGGCGCTGCAACATCCAGGTGATTATGGGGAGTTGACGATGAAGACCTCCTGGCGGAGCGCCTCACTCGCGGCGACGGCCGTGTCCGTCATGGCGTTGACGGCGGCGTGCGGTTCGGAAAATGTGACCACGCCTTCCTCTGCGGCACAGAACGTCGGTGCCACGGCGGCGGCCGGAGGTTACGGAAGTATCGGTGCGACGGCCAGTGCCAGCACCGGTGCGGGCAACGGCTACGGCGCCGACGGCCAGCAGGCCGCGGCCGCCGAGCCCGCGGGCCAGCTGACCGTTGCCAACAACCCCGACCTCGGCAAGGTGTTGAGCGACGGTGCCGGGCTCACCCTCTACCGATTCGACGCCGACACGGCCAATCCGCCGAAGTCGAACTGCGACGGCGACTGCGCCACCGCCTGGCCGCCGGTTCCCGCGAACGACGCCACGGCCGGCGCCGGTATCGACAAGTCCCTGCTCGGCGAGGTGACCCGCACCGACGGCACCAAGCAGCTGACCATCGGCGGCTGGCCCGCCTACCGCTACGCCAAGGACGTCAACGCCGGTGACGTCAACGGCCAGGGCGTGGGCGGCAAGTGGTACGCGCTCGCCCCCGACGGCAAGAAGGCGACCCTCGCCAGCCTGCCCGGTCTGTCCGTCAAGAAGGACGCCAAGCTCGGCGACATCGTCGTCGACAAGAACGGCCACACGGTCTACCGCTTCCTCAAGGACAAGGCGTGGCCGAAGTCGGTCTCGAACTGCGTCGGCGCCTGCGCGGAGAAGTGGCCGGCCGTCGGCATCGTCTCGGCGAACGACACCAAGGGCGTCGAGAAGAAGGGCCTCATGGGCTTCACCCGGTCCGACGGCGCCAAGCAGATGACCGTCGACTGCTGGCCGATCTACACCTTCTCCGGTGACACGGCCGCCGGACAGACCAACGGTCAGGGCGTGGGCGGCACTTGGTACGCCGTCTCCCCTGAAGGTAAAGCGGTCGGCGCGCCCGCGGCGTAGCGAGAACCTCCCCAGGGTTGATCGCCCCCCGCCCACTCGGCACTCGAAACGCGGAAGGGAGGGTCGCGGGCAAGCGACAGAAATGCCGAACAACACAGCGCGCGCGACCCCAGGTCCGCCCCCTCCGCACCGCACGGAGGGGGCGGGCCGCTTTGGCGTCCTCCGTACGTCAATTCCGGCATTCGCCGCGCTTCTCCGCGTGTCCCCGCACATCAATTCGGCACGTGCCACCGGCAATCGGCGGGAACGGATGGTCAATTTCCGTTTCCGCTCGACCCTTTGGCGGGCGATCAGTAGCCTCAGCTCGAACACCGGATCGCCTACGCCTTGGAGAGATACATGGAGCGTCCCGCCTGGGCACCACGAAGCATCGATATCTCGGTGCCGAGCGTTTCGCGTATCTACGACTACTACCTGGGCGGTTCGCACAACTTCGAGGTCGACCGGGAAGCGGCCCGCAAGGCCATGGAGTTCCTCCCGGGACTTCCCAAGATCATGCAGGCGAACCGGGCGTTCATGCGCCGCGCCGTGCGATTCGCGGCCGCGGAGGGCATCACCCAGTTCCTCGACATCGGCTCCGGAATTCCCACCTTCGGAAACGTCCACGAGGTGGCCCAGGCGGCCAGCCCCGGCGCCCATGTCATGTACGTCGACCACGACCCGGTGGCGGTCGCGCACAGCCAGGCCGTCCTGGCCGGCAACGAGACCGCGGACGTCGTCGCGGCCGACCTCCGCAAGCCCCAGGAGATTCTGGCGAGCGCCGAGGTTCAGCGCCTGATCGACGTGAATCGGCCAGTGGCCTTACTTCTCGTTGCCATACTGCACTTCGTGGAAGACACGGACGACCCGTACGGGGCGGTGGCACAGCTGCGCGAGGCACTCGCGCCCGGCAGCCTGCTCATCCTCACCCATGCCTCGTACGAGGGAATCCCGTTGCCACCGGAGCGGGCGGAGGGCGCGGTGGACGTGTACAAGGACATTCGCAATCCGCTGATCATGCGCTCGCGCGAGGAGATCGCGCGGTTCTTCGAGGGGTACGACATGGTGGAACCCGGACTGGTGCCGATGCCGGAGTGGCGGCCGGACACGGTGCTGGAGGACGAGGATCCGTACTCCTTTTCAGGTTTCGCCGGCGTAGGACGCACGGCGTGATCGCGGAGCCGGACGGGCCGGAGGGCAGACTGCGCAGGTTCGCGACCATCTGGAGCCGGGCGGTGTTCCCGGCGACCTCCACGTCGCTGACCCGGCCCGAGTTCGAGGAGCTGCTCCTGCCGCTGGCACGGCGGTTGAGCGAGGCGCTGCGCGCCAGGAACTTCGAGGCCGCGGAGGGCAAGGCGGTCGGCGCCGCCCTCGTCGCCGCGCACTGCACCGACCCCGACGCCCTCACCCACACCCTGGAGTGCGTCGACGCCTACCTGGTGCTCTACTGCGGCGGCGACGGCTCTCAGGAGGACCTGCGGATCCGCTCGGCCCGCCTCCAGCACGCCATGGCCGCCGGGTTCGCCCAGGAACTGCGCGAGCGCACGCTCGCCGAGCAGGAGGCCATCTCCGTGGCCGCCCTCCAGGCCCAGGGCGTCGTCGCCCAGGCCCTGCACGCGACCGAGGCCCGCTTCCGCGCGGTCTTCGAGGGCGCGGCCATAGGTATCGGCATGGCCGACCTCGACGGCAACATCCTCCAGGTCAACGGCGCGCTGCTGCGCATGTTCGGCATCAACGACCAGACCATGAGCGGCCGTAACGTCCGAGAGTGGACCCACCCGGACGACGCCCCCCAGACCTGGACCCTCTACGACGAACTCGTCCGCGGCGAGCGCGAGCACTACCACGTCGAGAAGGCGTTCTACCGGCCTGACGGAACGGTCCTGTGGACCAACCTCACGGTCTCCCTGCTGCGCGACGCAGACGGCAACCCGCAGTACCAGCTCGCCCTCATGGAGGACACCACCGAGCGCCGTCTGCTCAACCTGCGGCTGCGCTACGAGGCGACCCACGACGCCCTCACCGGCCTCCCGAACCGCACCCTGTTCTTCGAACGCCTGGAGAAGGCCCTCGGCGCGGGCAACAACCAGCGGTTCGGCCTGTGTTACCTCGATCTCGACGGTTTCAAGACCATCAACGACAGCCTCGGCCACGCGGCCGGCGACCGGCTGCTCGTGGAGGTCGCCGACCGGCTGCAGTCCTGCGCGACCGCACCCGGCGAGATGGTCGCCCGGCTCGGCGGCGACGAGTTCGTGGCGCTGACCACCGGCCCCGACACCGAGCGCGAGGTCGACGAACTCGCGGGCCGCATTATGAACGCGCTGATCACCCCGGTCAGCATCGACGGCCGTGACCTCACCGTGCGCGGCAGCATCGGCATCGTCGAGGGCCCGGCGGGCGAGCGAGGCCCGGCGGAGGTGCTGCGCAGCGCCGACATCACCATGTACCGCGCCAAGTCCGCGGGCGGCAACCGCTTCGAACTCGCCGACCCCGAGGCCGACGCCCGCGTGATCACCCGCCACGGCCTGACCACGGCACTTCCGGCCGCCCTGGACCGCAACGAGTTCTTCATCGAGTACCAGCCGCTGGTCCACCTCGGCGACGGCACCGTGCACGGCGCCGAGGCCCTGGTCCGCTGGCTGCACCCGCAGCACGGCGTGCTGGGCCCCGACCGCTTCATCCCGCTCGCCGAACACACGGGCCTGATCGTCCCGTTGGGCCGCTGGGTCCTGGAACAGTCCGTACGACAGGCCCGCGCCTGGCGCGAGTCCTACGGCGACGGCGTCCCCCTGCGCATCAACGTCAACCTCTCGCCCTGCCAGCTCACCCACCCCGGCCTGGTCCAGGACACCGTCGACATCCTGGAGCGCACCGGCGTCGCCCCCGACGCGCTCTGCCTGGAGGTCACGGAGTCGGCGCTGATCGGCGCCGACGACGACCTGCTGAAGCCGCTGCGGCAACTCGCCGAGATGGGCGTCGACATCGCCCTGGACGACTTCGGCACCGGCTACTCGAACCTCGCCAACCTCCGCCGGCTGCCGGTGAGCATCCTCAAGCTGGACCGCTCCTTCACCCAGAGCATGCAGCAGTTCCCGGCCGACCCCGTCGACCTCAAGATCGTCGAGGGCATCGTCTCCCTCGCCCACAGCCTGAACCTCACGGTGACGGTCGAGGGCGTCGAGACCGGAGCACAGGCCGAGCAACTCCGCATACTGGGCTGCGACACGGCCCAGGGCTGGTACTACGCCCGCCCCGGCCCGCCGGACCGCCTGCACGACCTGGCGCTGGTGGACGCGACGGGCTGAACGACCGCTGCCTCAGGGCAGCGCGATCGACCGCAGGCTGCGATGGGTGGCCGCCTGGACGACGAGATGGTCCGGGTCGCCGCCCGGCACGACGAGCCGGGGGCCTTCCCCGTACCGGCTCTGCGAGTACGGCGCGGACATGCGGGGCGCGGCGGCCCCTTTCGCCTTCGGGCCGGCGTGCAGGTCGATCGTGATCACGCGCCCTCGGACGGGGGCGTCGTTGACCGGCGTGAAGGTGACGAACCGGTCGTCGGCCAACTCCGCCTCCTCCGTGGTGGTGTTGTAGCTCCACAGCCTCTTGGGGTGGACGAGGTCGTACGCGTTCCAGGCGCCGCCGCCCGGGTCCTCCGCGCTGTCCTCGTAGAGCACGAGCACACCGTCGGACGAGATCACCCCGCGTTCGGGTTTGTCGCCGGTGTCCTCGGCGGTCTTCAGCGGCCTGAGCGTGTCCGGGTCCAGGCGCTGGAGCGGCGGGAAGGTGTCCCCGGCGGAGATCGGACTGCCGGTGCACACGAGGTACTTGCCGCCGGAGATGAGGTACGAGCACTCGACGCCCTGGGGAGTGGTCGCCACGGTGGCGCCGGTGCGGGCGTCGCGGGCGGTGACCTTCGTGCCGTCGATGGTGTAGACGCGGCCTCCGAAAGCGGCCATGTCCCCGTACGGATCCGCCGCGACACTGCGGTGCCACAGCGCCTTGCCGTCGGACATCCGGAAGGCGGCGAGGGTGATGATCTTCACGCCCGCTGTCGGGGTCTCGAGAACGAAGACGGTCCCGTCCGCCACCTTGAGAACCACCGGGACGGTGGAGCCGTAGGTCAGCCGATGCGTCCAGGCGGCCTTGCCCGTGCGCAGATTCGCCGTGCTCAGTGTCGCGCCGGAGCTGGTCACGGCGCGCTCGGTGGCCGAGTCGACGACCAGCTCGGCGTCCTTGCCGCGGCCGGCCGGCGGGACGGACCAGGTGACCTCGCCGGTGCTGCGGGACCGCCCGACGAAACCGCCGGAACCGGTGCGGCACACGACCTGATGAGCCGTCGCCTCGCAACGGCCGTCCACCGCGGGGTAGGAAGCGGTCCACGCGTGCCAGTCCGAGCCGGTGACGGGGGACCGCGAGGCGCTGGGCGCCCCGGACACCGAAACCGTCGTACGACTCGTCTCCCCGGACGGCGTGCCCCCCGCGCCCGAACAGCCCGCAAGCACCAGCCCGAGCAGTGCCGCGCCCACCCACCGTATGCGTCGCATTCTCGTCACCCCCGCGAAAGAAACCCCATGCTAGGCGGCGGTCAGCGCTCCAACAGCATCCGCTGCAACTCCCTGGCCGCCCGCGGCGGAGCCACATCGCTGCGATGCGCGAGTGCGATCGTCCGGTGCAGCCCGGGCCGCGCCAGCGGCGTCACCCGCAGCCCGCGCCCGGACTTCGTCGCCACCATGCGCGGTACGACGGCCACGCCGAGCCCCGCCCGCACGAAGCCGAGGACCGCGTCCATCTCGCCGCCCTCCACCGCGAAGTCGGGCTCGAAGCCCTCGGCGCGGCACGCGGCGACGGTCAGTTCACGCAGGTCGTAGCCGTGCCGGAACATCACCAGGCGCTCGCCCTCCAGGTCGGAGATCCGCACCGTCCGCCCGCGACCCGGCGCCGTCGCTTCCGGCGAGGACACGACCACCAGGTCCTCGCGCAGCAGCTCCACGGTCGTCAACGCCGGTGACGGCGTGGGCAGCGGAAGCACCACCAGGGCCAAGTCCAAGGCGCCGCGCGCGAGTTCGCGTACGAGATCGTGCGAACCGCCCTCCTCGATCAGCAGCCGGATGCCCGGATAGCGGTCGTGGAAGGCGCGCAGCACATCCGGCAGCAGACCCGTGCACAGGCTCGGGGTCGCACCCAACCTGATCCGGCCGCTGCGGAGTTGGACCAGTTCGAGGACCTCGTGCCGGGCCGTGTCCGCGTCCGCCAGGATGCGCCGCGCCAGCGGCAGTAGCGCCTCGCCCGCGTCCGTGAGCGTGATGTTGCCCCGCGCCCGCAGGAACAGATCCGCGCCCAGCTCCCGCTCCAGCGCCTTGATCTGCTGTGAAAGGGAGGGTTGCGCGACATGGACCACGTCGGCGGCCCGCGTGAAGTGCCGGGTCTCGGCGACCGCCACGAAGTACTGGAGCTGCTGGAACTGCACGCACCCACGATAGCCGTAGCCTATGGAATCCAGGCAGACCATGTCTTGGACCGATCGGCCTCTTGACATTTAGCGTGCTTGCCATGGCTCTGGCAACGCGGACGGACCGACGGCCGTCGATGGCGCGCACGGTGTGGGACAGCTCCGTCGGCAAGAAGACGGTGATGGCCGTCAGCGGCCTGATCATGCTGCTGTACCTGGTCGTGCACATGATCGGGAACCTCAAGATCTTCTTCGGTGCGGGCGAGTTCAACCACTACGCCCACTGGCTGCGCACCGTCGGCGAACCCTTCATGCACTACGGGTGGACGCTCTGGCTGATCCGGATCGTCCTCGTCGTCGCCGTGATCGCCCATGCCGTCTCGGCGTACCAGCTGAGCCGCCGCGACATCAAGGCGCGCCCCAGCAAGTACGTGCACAAGAAACGCCGGGCGAGCTACGCCACGCGCACCATGCGCTGGGGCGGCATCATCCTCGGCCTGTTCATCGTCTGGCACATCCTCGATCTGACGACCGGCACCGTGCACTCCGGCGGTTTCCAGGAGGGTCACCCGTACCAGAACGTCGTGGACACCTTCTCCACCTGGTACGGCGACACCATCTACATCGTCGCGATGCTCGCCCTCGGCCTGCACGTCCGGCACGGCTTCTGGAGCGCCGCGCAGACTCTCGGCGCGGGCAGCCGCAGCCGCGACCGCGCCCTGAAGACCGTCGCCAATGTCCTCGCGCTGCTGCTCACCGCCGGTTTCATCGCCGTGCCCGTGGGCGTCATGACCGGAGTGGTGAGCTGAAATGACCCTTGAATACGCGGACTTCACGACGGGGGAACCCGTCACCGACACCAAGTCGCCCACCGGCCCCATCAACGAGCGCTGGGACACCCGCCGTTTCGAGGCCAAGCTGGTCAACCCCGCCAACCGCCGCAAACACACGGTGATCGTCGTCGGCACCGGCCTCGCGGGCGGCTCGGCCGGCGCCACCCTCGCCGAACAGGGCTACCACGTCGTCCAGTTCTGCTTCCAGGACTCCCCGCGCCGCGCCCACTCGATCGCCGCGCAGGGCGGCATCAACGCGGCGAAGAACTACCGCAACGACGGTGACTCCGTCCACCGCCTCTTCTACGACACCGTCAAGGGCGGCGACTTCAGGGCCCGCGAGTCCAACGTCCACCGCCTCGCGCAGATCTCGGTCGAGATCATCGACCAGTGCGTCGCGCAGGGCGTGCCGTTCGCCCGGGAGTACGGCGGCCTGCTCGACACCCGCTCCTTCGGTGGCGTGCAGGTCTCCCGCACCTTCTATGCCCGCGGCCAGACGGGGCAGCAACTTCTCCTCGGCGCCTATCAAGCCCTCTCCCGGCAGATCGCCGCCGGGAACATCGAGATGCACCCGCGCACCGAGATGCTCGACCTGATCGTCATCGACGGCAAGGCACGCGGGATCGTCGCGCGGGACCTGATCACCGGCCGTATCGACACGTACTTCGCGGACGCCGTCGTTCTCGCCAGCGGCGGCTACGGCAACGTCTTCTACCTGTCGACGAATGCCATGAACTCCAACGCCACCGCCGTCTGGCGGGCGCACCGGCGCGGCGCGCTCTTCGCCAACCCGTGCTTCACGCAGATCCACCCCACCTGCATCCCGCGCACCGGCGACCACCAGTCCAAACTCACGCTGATGAGCGAGTCGTTGCGCAACGACGGCCGGATCTGGGTGCCGAAGGCGCAGGGTGACCAGCGCCCCGCGAACCAGATCCCCGAGGACGAGCGCGACTACTACCTGGAGCGCATCTACCCGGCCTTCGGCAACCTCGTGCCCCGTGACATCGCCTCCCGCGCCGCGAAGGACGTGTGCGACGAGGGGCGGGGCGTCGGCCCCGGCGGGCAGGGCGTCTACCTCGACTTCGCCGACGCCATCGGGCGGTTGGGGCGGAAGGCCGTCGAGGAGAAGTACGGCAACCTCTTCGACATGTACGCCCGGATCACCGCCGAGGACCCGTACACGGTCCCGATGCGGATCTACCCGGCCGTGCACTACACGATGGGCGGCCTCTGGGTCGACTACGACCTCCAGACCACGGTCCCGGGCCTGTTCGCGATCGGTGAGGCCAACTTCTCCGACCACGGCGCCAACCGGCTCGGTGCCTCCGCGCTGATGCAGGGCCTCGCCGACGGCTACTTCGTGCTCCCGGCGACGATCAACGACTACCTCGCCCGGCACCCCGGACACGAGGAGATCGGCGTCCAACACCCCGCCGTACAGGAGGTGTTGGCGGAGACCGAGGACCGCCTCAACCTCCTCCTCGCGGTGGACGGCGACCGCACCCCCGACTCCTTCCACCGCGAACTCGGCGAACTCATGTGGGAGTTCTGCGGCATGGCCCGCACCGACAGCGGACTGCGCAAGGCGCTGGAACGCATCCCGCAGATCCGCGAGGAGTTCTGGCGGCGGATCAAAGTCCCGGGCACCGGCGAGGAGTTCAACCAGTCCCTGGAGAAGGCGAACCGGATCGTCGACTACCTCGAACTCGCCGAGCTGATGTGCCTCGACGCACTGAACCGCGCCGAGTCCTGCGGCGGCCACTTCCGCGAGGAGTCGCAGACCCCGGACGGCGAAGCGGAGCGCAGGGACGAGGAGTTCAGCTACGCGGCCGCCTGGGAGTTCACCGGCACCGGCTCATCTCCCGTACTGCACAAGGAAGACCTGGTCTTCGAGTACGTCCACCCCACTCAGCGGAGCTACGCATGAAGCTCACCCTGCGCGTCTGGCGGCAGCAGAACGCCGACGCCGAAGGCGCCATGTCCACCTACCAAGTGGACGGAATCTCCACGGACATGTCGTTCCTGGAGATGCTCGACACCCTCAACGAGGAACTCATCCTCAAGGGCGAGGACCCCGTCGCCTTCGACCACGACTGCCGCGAGGGCATCTGCGGAGCCTGCTCGCTCGTCATCAACGGCGACGCGCACGGCCCGGAGCGCACCACCACCTGCCAACTCCACATGCGGTCCTTCGAGGACGGCGACACGATCGACATCGAACCGTGGCGCGCCTCCGCCTTCCCGGTCGTCAAGGACCTCGTGGTGGACCGGTCGGCCTTCGACCGGATCATCCAGGCCGGCGGTTACATCACCGCCCCGACCGGTGCCGCCCCCGAGGCGCACGCCACCGCCGTACCCAAACCGGACGCCGACTTCGCCTTCGAGCACGCCGAGTGCATCGGCTGCGGGGCGTGCGTCGCCGCGTGCCCGAACGGCGCGGCGATGCTGTTCACCTCCGCCAAGGTCAACCACCTCAACGTCCTTCCGCAGGGCGCCCCCGAGCGCGAGACCCGCGTCCTCGACATGGTCGCGCAGATGGACGACGAGGGCTTCGGCGGCTGCACGCTGGCCGGTGAGTGCGCGACCGCCTGCCCGAAGGGCATCCCGCTGTTCTCCATCACCGGGATGAACAAGGAGTGGCTGCGGGCGACGCGCAAGGTGGCCAAGCGCTAGACGTCCCAGCTCACCGAACGTTCGCCGGCAGGGTGCGGACGGGCGGAGCCGGAGTGGTGCTCAACCCCGGCTCCGCCAAGCACCCCTGGCATTCAACAACCCCACATCGTCTCTCTCTTCGCGGGTCACACCACGGACAGCCGGCGTCGGCACAACAGGTATGGCGGCACCGCTCGCCGCTGAGCCGCCCCCGGCCCGTGACCAGGAGAGAGCCATGACCGGCGTATCCACCCTCGACCGTCCCTCGCAGCCCGCCGCGCCGACCCGCTACACCGTCACGCTCGCCCGCGACGAGGACGAGGTGCGGGCCGCGCAGCGGCTGCGGCACGACGTCTTCGCCGGGGAGATGGGCGCCCACCTCTCCAGCCCGCAGCCCGGCCTGGACGTCGACGCCTTCGACGCCTACTGCGACCACCTCCTCGTCCGCGACACGGTCACCGGGCAGGTGGTCGGCACCTACCGGCTGCTGCCGCCCGAACGCGCCGCGGTCGCCGGACGGCTCTACTCGGAGAGCGAGTTCGACCTCGCCCCGCTCGACTCGATCCGCCCGGGCCTCGTCGAGGTCGGCCGCTCCTGCGTCCACCCCGACCACCGCGACGGCGCCGTCATCGGCCTCATCTGGGCCGGCATAGCCCGCTACATGGTCGACCGCGGCCACGACTGGCTCGCCGGCTGCTGCTCGATCCCGCTGGCCGACGGTGGCGCCCTCGCCGCCGGCACCTGGGACCGGGTCAGTGCCAAGCACCTCGCTCCCGAGGAGTTCCGGGTACGACCGCTGCTGCCCTGGAGCGCGGACGGCGTGACCCGCCCCGCCGAGCGCGTCGAACTCCCGCCGCTGCTGCGCGGATACGTCCGCCTCGGCGCCTGGGTGTGCGGCGAGCCCGCCCACGACCCGGACTTCGGGGTCGCCGACCTGTACGTGCTGCTGTCGATGCGCCGGGTCAACCCGCGTTATCTGCGGCACTTCCTCTCGCTCGTCCCGGCATGATGAGCGGCTGGCTGCCCAGCGCGCCCTGCACCCCCAGGGCGTGCATCGACTCGAAGGGGTCCGTCACGGCCGTACCGCGCGCCGTGCTGCGCTTGGTGACCGTCCTGGTCGTGGTGGCCGCCGGGGCCGCACTCACCCCCGTCGGCGCGCGGATCCCCGCCCGCGCGGTGCGCTGGTGGTGCCGGACCATCGTCCGGGCGGCCGGCATCCGGCTCCGTATCACCGGCACCACCACGCCCACCGGCGGACTGCTCCTGGTCGCCAACCACATCTCCTGGCTGGACATCCCGCTGCTGGCCGCCGTACGCCCCGCCCGCATGCTGGCCAAGGCCGAGATCCGGCACTGGCCTGTCGCCGGGACACTGACCGCGGGCAGTGGCGCCCTGTTCATCGACCGCGACCGGCTGCGTGCCCTCCCCGAGACCGTCGCCTCCATCGCGGGCGCCCTGCGCGCCGGCGGAGCGGTCGCAGTCTTCCCCGAGGGCAGCACCTGGTGCGGCCGGGCCCAGGGCCACTTCCGGCGGGCCGTCTTCCAGGCCGCACTGGACGCCGGAGTCCCCGTCCAGCCGGTCGGCCTGCACTACACGACCGACGGCACCGCCAGCACCGCGCCCGCCTTCGTCGGCAGCGACTCCCTGCTCACCTCGGTGTGGCGGGTGGTGTCGACGCGCGGGCTCGTCGCCGAGGTGGAGGTGGGCGAGACCATCGCCCCCGGCAGCCACCCCGACCGCCGCTCCCTCGCGTATGCGGCACAGGCCGGGGCGACGGCTCAGCCCCAGCACCAGGACCACTGCACCTCGGTGGCGCAGGCCCCGGTGAAAATCCGCAGGACGGCGCGGAGGCGTCCTGTTAGCGTGGCGTCCATGAGGATCATCAGGCACACCGGCACCGCGACCGCGCGAGCGACCAGCTCGCCGGCCGCCGACGCCTGAACCTCACTGACCTCTCCCGGCGGCCGGAAACGGACCGCCGGGTGTGTCGTTTCCAGCCCCCTCGCACGCTGCCCCGCGGTCCCTTCCGGTCTCCCCCCGACCCGCGAAGGACTCACCGCCATGAACACCGACGACATCGTCCGTACGTTCCTCGACTTCTACCGCGAACGCGGGCACGAGCTGATCACCGGCAGCTCGCTGCTGCCGCCGCCCTCGGACCCGGTCCTCTTCACGACGTCCGGCATGCACCCACTCACGCCGTATCTCCAGGGCCGCCCGCATCCACAGGGGCGGCGGCTGGTCAACGTCCAACGCTGTCTGCGCACTACGGATCTCGACGAGATCGGCGACCTCACCCACCTGACCGTGTTCGAGATGCTCGGCTCATGGTCGTTGGGCGACTACAGCCATCCGCAGAGCCTGCGTTGGGGGTACGAGCTGCTGCGGGACGGCTTCGGCATCCCGCGCGAGAAGTTGTACGTCACTGTCTTCGGCGGTGATGAGCAGGTTGGGCCCGATCTTGAATCGCTGGACACCTGGCGGGAGTTGGGTGTGCCGGTTGAGTCGACACAGGACGAGAACTGGTGGTCCAACGGGCCCGTGGGTCCCTGTGGTCCTGACTCGGAGATCTTCTTCTGGACCGGGGACGGGCCGCCGGAGGGCACCCCGACCAGTGATTCGCGCTGGGTGGAGATCTGGAATCACGTGCACATGCGGCTGGAGCGCGGCGAGGACGGTGGGCTGGTTCCGCTGCGGCAGGTCAACGTCGACACGGGGATGGGGCTGGAGCGGCTGGTGTCTGTCCTTCAGGGGCGGCGGTCGGTCTATGAGACGGATCTGTTCGAGCCGTGGATGAGGACGGTTCCGCTGTTGTGGGATCTGGACGAGCGCTCGGTGCGGGTGGTCTGTGATCATCTTCGGTCGAGTGTCGTCGTCCTGGAGGAGGGGGTACGGCCTTCCAACACCGGGCGTGGATATGTGGTGCGGCGGTTGATTCGGCGGCTGCTCATGGTTCTGTGGCGGGGTGATGACTCGCGTACGTTGTCCGACTTGCCGGGGGAGTTTGTTGGTACCGGCACTGTGCGGGGGGTGTTGCTGGATGAGGAGCGGCGGTTCTCTCAACTGCTTGTGCGGGGGCGGCGGGTGTTGTCTCGGCCGGAGTTTCGGGGGCCGTTGAGTGAGGAGGACTATCGCTACCTTCACGACACTCATGGGTTGCCCCGGGAATGGGTTGGGAGTGTTCTGAGGTAGTCGGTCGGCTGCGGGTGCGTGGGGGCTGGTCGCGCAGTTCCCCGCGCCCCTAAAAGCAAGGGGTTTACGTCAGCGCGTTTGCCAGGTAAAGGGCCGTGGTGCTCCCGCTGGCCCTCGCCACATCCGCAGGCGGGCCCGCTGCCACGATCCTCCCGCCCTTCTCTCCTCCACCCGGGCCCAAGTCGATCACCCAGTCCGCGCCCGCCACCACCGCCATGTCGTGTTCGACCACCACCACGGTGTGGCCCGCGTCGACCAGGCCGTGGAGTTGGCGGAGGAGGACCTCGACGTCGGCCGGGTGGAGGCCGGTTGTTGGTTCGTCGAGGAGGTAGAGGGTGTGACCGCGGCGGGCGCGTTGCAACTCGGTGGCCAGTTTGATGCGTTGGGCCTCGCCGCCTGACAACTCGGTGGCGGGTTGGCCCAGGTGCAGGTAGCCCAGGCCCACGTCCAGCAGTGTGGTCAGGCTGCGGGTCACGGCCGGGGTGTCCGTGTCCGCGAAGAACTCCGCCGCGCTCTCCACCGTCAGGTCGAGGAGCTGCGCGATGTTCCGTCCCCGGTACGTCACTTGGAGCGTCTCGGGGTTGTAGCGCGCCCCGCCGCAGTCCGGGCACGGTGCGTAGGTGCTCGGCAGGAAGAGCAGCTCCACGCTGACGAAGCCTTCGCCCTGGCAGGTCTCGCAGCGGCCGCCCGCCACGTTGAAGGAGAACCGGCCTGCGCCGTAACCCCGTTGGCGTGCCTCGTCCGTGGCCGCGAACACCTTGCGGACTACGTCGAAGAGGCCGGTGTAGGTGGCCAGGTTCGAGCGTGGGGTGCGGCCGATCGGCTTCTGGTCCACCGACACCAGGCGTCCCACGCCCGGGAGTTCCTCGGTGATCTCGCCGATGAGTGTGGACTTGCCCGAGCCCGAGACGCCGGTGACCGCTGTGAACACGCCCAGGGGGAACTCCGCCGTCACGTCCCGCAGGTTGTGCCGCGTCACCGGGCCCACCTTCAACTCGCCTCGCGGTGAACGGACTTCGCGGGCCGGTGCGGGGGAGTCGTCGAAGAGGAAGCGCGCCGTCGCCGATTCCGTCACCGCCGCCAGGTCGGCCACCGGTCCGCTGTGCAGTACCCGTCCGCCGTGCTCGCCTGCCAGTGGGCCCACGTCCACCAGCCAGTCGGCGGCGCGCATGACGTCGAGGTGGTGCTCCACCACGAACACCGAGTTGCCCGCCGCCTTGAGTCGCTCCAGGACCGTGAGCAGGGCCTTGGTGTCCGCCGGGTGCAGGCCGGCGGACGGTTCGTCGAGGACGTAGACGACGCCGAAGAGGCCGGACCTCAACTGGGTTGCCAGGCGCAGGCGTTGGAGTTCGCCTGCCGAGAGGGTGGGGGTCGCGCGGTCCAGGCTGAGGTAGCCGAGGCCCAGTTCGAGGATCGGGGCGATGCGGGAGGTGAGGTCCTCGGTGAGGACGCGTGCGGCCTCCGACGTGCCGTTGAGGGTGCCTGCCAACTCCGAGAGTGGTAGCGCGGCCAGGTCTGCGATTGTGCGGCCTGCGATGGTCACGGCGAGGGACTCGGCGCGCAACTTGCTTCCTCCGCAGACCGGGCAGGGGGTGCTGGTCAGGAAGCGTTCCGCCTTGGTGCGGAGGGTGGGGCTCTTCGTGTCCGAGAACGTCTTCATGACGTAGCGGTGGGCGCTCATGTACGTGCCCTGGTACGGGCGTTGGATGCGGTCCGCGTCCCGGATCGGGTGGACCGTCACCACCGGTTGCTCGTCCGTGAACAGGATCCACTCCCGCTGTTCGGCGGGGAGTTCGCGCCACGGTACGTCCACGTCGTAGCCGAGGGTGTCGAGGATGTCGCGCAGGTTCTTGCCCTGCCAGGCGCCCGGCCACGCGGCGATCGCGCCCTCGCGGATCGACAGGGAGGGGTCGGGGACGAGGGACGCCTCGGTTGTGCGGTGGACCCGGCCGAGGCCGTGGCACTCCGGGCATGCGCCCGCCGCCGTGTTGGGGGAGAAGGCGTCGGAGTCGAGGTGTTCCGCGCCGGGCGGGTAGTCGCCGGCGCGGGAGAACAGCATTCGGAGGGAGTTCGAGAGGTTGGTGACCGTGCCCACCGAGGAGCGGGAGGTCGGGGTCGAGCGGCGTTGCTGGAGGGAGACCGCGGGCGGGAGGCCGGTGATTTCGCCGACCTTCGGAGCTCCCACCTGGTGGATCAGTCTGCGGGCGTACGGCGCCACCGACTCGAAGTAGCGGCGCTGGGCCTCCGCGTAGATCGTGCCGAAGGCGAGGGACGACTTTCCGGAGCCGGAGACGCCTGTGAACACGGTCAACACGTCCCGCGGGATGTCGACGTCGACGCCCTGGAGATTGTGCTCGCGGGCGTCGCGGACACGGACGTAGGAGTCGGGGACGTGGGGGGTGCGGGGGGTGCGGGGGGTGCCGGGGCTGTGCATGACCCGGCGAGTCTATGCGAGCACGCCGTGTGGTGCCCGGTGACCTGCGGGGGTGCGGGGGCGTCCGCGCTGTGCCAGGTTGGAAGACACGGATACCAGTCGCCGCCCAGTTGCCGCATGGAAGGTCCGTGGTCATGACTACTCCCGGATTCGGTTTCGGACGCAGCCCCTTCGAGGAATTCGACGAGCTGATGTCCCGGTATTTCGGCGGTTCGGGTCCGGCGTCGCCATCACGTCGGGCCCAGCGCGTCGACATCGGCAGCCTGCTCTCCGAACGGGCCCGTGAGCTGGTCGCCCAGGCGCGGGACATCGCCGCCGTCGAGGGCAGCGAGGAACTCGACGCCCGGCATCTGCTGGCCGCCGCCACCGAGCAGGAGTCGACCCGGCGGCTGCTCGCCGAGGCGGGCGCGGACCCCGACCGGATCCGGGAACGGCTGACCGCTGGAGCTGAGAGCGGCCCGAAGACCGAACCCACCACCCTCACTCCGGCCGCCAAGCGCGCCCTCCTTGACGCGTACCAGATCTCCCGCGCCGAGGACTCCTCCTACATCGGCCCCGAACACCTGCTGCGGGCCCTGGCCGCCAACCCCGAGTCGGCCGCCGGACAGGCCCTCACCGGCAGCGGCTGGGAGAGCGACCGGGTGCCGAGTGGCTCCGAGCCCGAGCGGAAGCGGCCCAGCAGCACGCCCACCGTCGACGAGTACGGGCGCGACCTCACCGAGGACGCCCGCGCCGGGCGGCTCGACCCGGTGATCGGGCGGGACGAGGAGGTCGAGCAGACCATCGAGGTGCTGTCCCGTCGCAGCAAGAACAACCCCGTCCTCATCGGCGACCCCGGCGTCGGCAAGACCGCCGTCGTCGAGGGCATCGCCCAGCGCATCGTCGCCGGTGACGTGCCGAAGACCCTGGCGGGCAAACGGCTCGTCTCGCTGGACCTGGCCGGGATGGTCGCCGGCACCAAGTACCGGGGCGAGTTCGAGGAGCGGCTGAAGAAACTCCTCGACGAGGTCAGCGAGCACAGCGACGAACTGGTGCTGTTCCTCGACGAGTTGCACACCGTCGTCGGCGCGGGCGGAGGTGGCGACGGCGCTCTCGACGCGGGGAACATGCTCAAACCCGCCCTGGCCCGCGGGCAGTTGCACCTCATCGGCGCCACCACCGTCGACGAGTACCGCAAGTACATCGAGAAGGACTCCGCGCTGGAGCGCCGCTTCGCGCCCATCCTGGTCGGCGAACCGACCGTCGACGACACCATCGAGATCCTGCGCGGCCTGCGCGACCGTTACGAGGCCCACCACCAGGTCCGTATCACCGACGAGGCCGTCGTCGCGGCGGCCGAACTATCCGACCGGTACATCACCGCCCGCTTCCTGCCCGACAAGGCCATCGACCTGATGGACCAGGCGGCGGCACGGGTACGGCTGCGCGCCAAGACCCCGCTCTCCGACACCCGTGAGGTCGAGGACCGGCTCGCCGCCCTCAACCGGGAGAAGGACCAGGCCGTCGCCGACGAGGAGTACGAGCGGGCCAAGGAACTCCGCGACCGGATCAAGGACACCGAGGCCGAGTTGAAGGCGGGCGGCTCCGCCGAGGAGCAGGTGCCCAAGGTCACCGCCGAGGACATCGCCGAGGTCGTCTCCCGCACCACCGGCATCCCCGTCGCCCAGCTCACCGAGGAGGAACGGGCCCGGCTGATGAAGCTGGAGGAGCACCTCCACGAGCGGGTCGTCGGCCAGGACGAGGCCATCACCGCCGTCGCCCGCGCGGTACGTCGCGCCCGGGCCGGCATGAGCGACCCGAACCGGCCCATCGGCAGCTTCCTCTTCCTCGGCCCCACCGGCGTCGGCAAGACGGAACTCGCCCGCGCCCTCGCCGCCGCCCTCTTCGGCGACGAGAGCCGCATGATCCGCCTCGACATGAGCGAGTTCCAGGAACGGCACACCGTCTCCCGCCTGGTCGGTGCCCCTCCCGGATACGTCGGCCACGACGAGGCCGGTCAGCTCACCGAGGCCGTCCGCAGGCAGCCGTACGCCGTGCTGTTGCTCGACGAGGTCGAGAAGGCGCACCCCGACGTCTTCAACACGCTGCTGCAACTCCTCGACGACGGACGGCTCACCGACTCGCAGGGGCGCACGGTCGACTTCAAGAACACCGTGGTCATCATGACGTCGAACATCGGCGCCGACCGCATCCTCGCGGCCGGGGTCGACGACTACGCCAAGGTCCGTGAGTCGGTCATGCCGGTCCTGAACCAGCACTTCCGGCCCGAGTTCCTCAACCGCATCGACGAGATCATCGTCTTCCGCGGCCTGGAACGCGCCCAACTGCGCGACATCGTCGACCTGTTGCTGGAACACACCCGGCGCAGGCTGCACGCCCAGGACGTCACCCTGGAGGTCAGCGACGCGGCGGCGGACCTGCTGGCCAACCTCGGTTACCAACCCGACTTCGGCGCCCGCCCGTTGCGCCGCACCATCCAGCGCGAGGTCGACGACCGGCTCGCCGACATGCTCCTCGCCGGCGAACTGAACGCGGGCGAGCAGGCCAGGGTCGACGCGAGGGACGGAACGATCGAGATCAGCGCACGCCAGGCGGCCGCGCACTAGCCGAGCCGCATTCGCATCCCTCTGGGAGACAGGCATGAGCAGTTATCGAGTCGCGCAAGTGGGCGCGGCCGGCGGCGAGTTCACGATCGCCGAGCGGGACGTACCGGAGCCGGGACCGGGCCATGTGCGGATCGCCGTGGAAGCCTGCGGGATCTGCCACAGCGACACGTTCTTCGTGAACGCCGGAGTGCCGGGTGTGCGCTTCCCGCTCGTCACCGGGCACGAGATCGCCGGACACATCGACGCGCTCGGCGAGGGCGTCTCCGACAGCGGCTGGCGGGTCGGCGACCGGGTGTCCGTCGGCTGGTTCGGCGGCAGCTGCGGCCACTGCACCCCGTGCAGGCAGGGCGACTTCATCGTCTGCGAGAACATGAAGGTGCCCGGCTGGGCGTACGACGGAGGCTTCGCGGAGATGACCGTGGCGCCGGTCGACGCACTCGCCCGGATCCCCGACAGCCTCTCGGCGAGCGCCGCCGCGCCCATGGGATGTGCGGGGGTGACCACGTTCAACGGGCTGCGGCGCAGTTCCGCGGGGCCGGGCGACCTGGTCGCCGTGCTCGGACTGGGCGGCCTCGGTCACCTGGGCGTGCAGTACGCGGCCGCCATGGGATTCGAGACCGTGGCGATCGCGCGAGGCCCCGAAAAGGCCGACTTGGCCAAGCAGTTGGGCGCCCACCACTACGTCGACAGCACGGCGGACACCGATGTCGCGGACGCGCTGAAGGCTCTCGGCGGCGCCAAGGTCGTGCTGGCCACGGCGGGCAACGCCGACGCCGCCACCGCGACGGTGGAGGGGCTGCGACCCCGCGGCGAACTGGTCGTCATCGGGGCGGACACCGCGCCGTTGGGGATCAGCCCGCTCCAACTTCTCATGAGCGCCAAGGTCGTTCGGGGCCACCCGTCCGGCACCGCGCAGGACGTGCAGGACACCCTGGCCTTCAGCGCGCTGCACAACATCCGCCCGATGGTCGAGACCGTACCCCTGGACCAGGCGGGCGAGGCCTACGAGCGGATGCTGTCCGGGGCGGCACGCTTCCGGATGGTGCTCACGCCATGAGGGAGGCGAGCCGCCGGTAGGAGTCCAGCAGGGCCTCGCGGTCGTAGGTGCTGGTGGTGACGAGAACCTCGTCGGCCGCCGTCTCCTTCAGCACCGTCTCCAGCTCGTGGGCCACCTGTTCCTCGGTGCCCGCGAGCTGTCCGCTGAGCCCGGCCTCGTAGAAGCCGAACTCCTTGTCGGTCATGGGCAGTTGCTCCACGCGCTCGGCGGGCGGGAGGGGCGGGAAGGTGCCATGGGTGCGCGAGTACGCCATCGACCAGGCCTCCGGGACGAGCAGGCGTCGGGCCGCCTCGGGGGTGGCGGCCACGGCGATGGTGCCCGAGATGACGACGTACGGTTCCGGGGCCCAGGGGGAGGGCCGGAAGCCGTCGCGGTAGTGGTCGATTCCGCGCCGCATCTTGTCGCGGTTGCGGAGGTCTCCGATCACCATCGGCAGACCGGCCCGGGCCGCGATGTCGGCGCCCTCGCCCATCGCGAGCACGAACGGCGGGACGCTCAGGCCCTCGGACGGTCGCGCGTGCGCGCCGGTGGGTGACGTACCGCGGAACCAGTCGAGGAGTTCGTCGAGTTGTCCGGCGAAGTCGTCGGCGTCGTCCTTGCCACGGCCCAGCGCCTTGCGCACGCCGTCGGTGAAGCCCACCGAGCGGCCGAGTCCCATGTCGATCCGGCCCGGGAACAGCGACTCCAGCACCCCGAACTGCTCGGCCACGACCAGGGGTTGGTGATTCGGCAGCATCACCCCGCCCGTCCCGACCCGGATGCTCCGGGTGGCCGAGGCGACGGCGGCGGCCAGCACGGTCGGCGCGGAACCGGCCACCCCGGGCAGGCCGTGGTGCTCCGACACCCAGAACCGGTGATAGCCCAGCCCCTCGACCTCCCGCGCCAGCCGCACGGTGTCGCGCAGCGCCTCGGCGGGCGGGTGCCCCTCGCGGGTGCGGGACCGGTCGAGGACGGAGAAGGGGGTCGAGGCGATCACGGAGCTCACGTTCAGTTCAACGCCCGGGAGGCCCCGGCATTCCCGTGCCGGTCAGTCCTCGGGGCGCAGCAGCCCGCGCTCGTACGCCTTCGCCAGCCGTTGCGGGACGAGGTGGCGTACGCCGTCGACGGTGACCGGCACCAGCGTGGGCGTCGTCGCCTTCCACTGGGCGCGGCGGTGGCGGGTGTTGCTGCGGGACATCTTCCGCTTGGGGACGGCCATGGGGATTCCTCCTCGGTGGGCTGGCAGGCACCGAGGACGCTATATGAAAATGGATCCCATTAGCAATCGAGGGTCGCGAGCACCGTTCTCACCGCCGGGACCGGACGCGGGCGTCCCGGGGCGGGTCGATGAACTGAAGCTCCAGCGTGACGGGCGGCGCGGCGATTCCCGGCCCGCCCGCGGCCGCCCACTCCAGCACTTCCTCCGTGCAGTCGTCGTCCATCGCGAACCCGACCCAGGTCGGCCGCCCACCGGCCCGGCGCCCTGCGGCCGACGGCTGGACGACGATCACGTTGGCCTGGTCGCAGGGGCCTAGACAGTCCGTCGTACGGACGGCGAAACCGTGCTCGACGGCACCCGCGCGCAGCCGTTCCAACTGCCAGGCGTGATCCGTGCCGGGGTGTTTGCGCGGGTCGCCGCAGCAGCAGCCCCGGCAGACGACCAGGGTGCAGGGCCGCTCGCGGGCGGCGCCTATCAGGAACGCACGAGGGGCGGGGGAAGCGGCAGACATACGAGAAGCATGAGGCCAGGGCTCCGGGCGGTCGTTGCCGGGGTGTGGGCTCTGTCTAGGGTGGACCTGTGACCGCCGACAACAAGCGCCCGCCGCTCGCCGTGTTCGACCTCGACAACACCCTCGCCGACACGGCGCACCGGCAGCGGTTCCTGGAGAACAAGCCCCGCGACTGGGACGGCTTCTTCGGTGCCGCCGCGCAGGACCCGCCGCTCGCGGAGGGCGTCGCGCTCGCGCTGGAGAGCGCCGAGGAGTGCGAGGTCGTCTATCTGACCGGGCGGCCCGAGCGCTGCCGGCGCGACACGCTCGCCTGGCTCGCCGCGCAGGGGCTGCCCGAGGGGCGCGTCTTCATGCGGCGCAACGACGACCGCAGGCCCGCCCGGCGCACCAAGCTGGAGATCCTCAAGCGGCTTGCCCGCGACCACGACATCCGGGTTCTTGTGGATGACGACGAGCTCGTGTGCGACGACGCCGAACGGGCCGGGTTCAGAGTCGTCCGGGCCCGCTGGACCGCCCCCTCCGCCGCGCTGGAGGCGGCACAGGAGGGGGAGGGCCGGACCTGAGGGCTGTAGCCGCTACGGCGGTCAGTCCTCGTCCTCGATGCGGAAGCCGACCTTCAGGCCGACCTGGAAGTGCTCGATCTGCCCGTTCTCGATCTGGCCCCTGACCTGCGTCACCTCGAACCAGTCGAGGCTGCGCAGGGTCTGCGCGGCGCGGGCGACGCCGTTGCGGATGGCCTGGTCGATGCCCTCGTGAGAGGTGCCGACGATCTCGGTGACCCGGTACGTGTGCTCGGACATGCGGGTACTCCTCTCGGCCGTGACGGGCGCGTCACGCGTCACTCCACACACCACCGTGCACCAAGGTGCGGCAGTGCGCGAGACGGCCCGTCACCCGACGTCAGCGCACCACGCTCAGTGACAGCGCGAAGCGTCCCTCCCGGTCGGTCCACCAGTGGGCCAACTCCAGCCCGGTGGCGGCAAGTTCGGACCGCACGCCCTCCTTGCGGAACTTCGCGGAGATCTCGGTGCGGAGTTCCTCGCCGGCCGTGAAGTCGACGGCGAGATCGAGCGCCGGGATCTTCACGGTCTGGTCCGTGCGGGAGCGCAGCCGCATCTCGATCCACTCGTTGGCGCTGTCCCAGAGGGCTACGTGGTCGAAGGCGTCGGCGTCGAAATCGGCGCCGAGTTCGCGGTCGACGACGGTCAGGACGTTCTTGTTGAACGCGGCCGTCACTCCGGCCGCGTCGTCGTACGCCCTGACCAGGACCTGCTCGTCCTTCACCAGGTCCGTGCCGAGCAGCAGCGCGTCGCCGGGGGAGAGGAGTGCGCGGATACGCGCGAAGAATGTCGCGCGTTCCGCCGGGAGCAGGTTGCCGATCGTGCCGCCGAGGAACGCCAGGAGGCGCGGGCCCGGGGTCTCCGGCAGGGTGAGGTCGCCGGTGAAGTCGGCGATCAGGGCGTGCACGTCGAGACCCGGGCGCTCCTCGATGAGGGCGTGCCCGGCCTGCGTGAGCGCGCTCTCGCTGACGTCGACGGGGACGTACACGGCCAGGCCGGTGAGCGCGTCCAGCAGGTGGCGTGTCTTGTCCGAGGACCCGGAGCCCAGCTCGACGAGGGTGCGGGCGCCGGTCGCGGCGGCGATCTCGCCGGCCCGGTCGACGAGGATCTCCCGCTCGGCGCGCGTGGGATAGTACTCGGGCAACTCGGTGATCTGCTCGAAGAGTTCGCTGCCGTGGGCGTCGTAGAACCACTTCGGCGGGAGGGTCTTCGGGGTGCTGGTGAGGCCCTCCAGGACGTCGGCGCGCAGGGCCGCGTCGGTGGCGTCCTCGGGGAGGGTGCGGGTGAGAAGGAACGGGCTCACGTGCGGGGCTCCTTCGACGGTGCGGGTGCGAGGTCTTTCAGGGGGGTGAGGAGGACCTCGGTGCGGGTCGCGGTGAGAAGAGTGCGGTCGGGGGCCTCCTGCCAGTGCGGGTCGTCGTCGTAGGGCTCGGAGGCCACGACCGTGCGGCGGCCGGGGTCCGAGAGGTACCAGAGGGTGTCGCCCCAGGCCGTCGCGGCGATCGTCTCGCCGTCGGTGAGAAGGAGGTTGAGGCGGGAACCGGGGGCCGCGTGAGCGACCTCCGTCACCGTGTCGGCCAGCGCCTGGCCCTCCTCGTCGCCCGCCCGGAGCCGGTTCAGGACCAGCGCCCACACGAACGCCGAGTCGCAGCGGGCATCGAGCGACAACAGGTCCACCGGCGGCAGGCGTTGGGCCAGGGCCGCCAGGGTCTGCGGCCAGCCGGTGACGGCGCCGTTGTGGCTGAACAGCCAGGGGCCCGCGGCGAACGGGGCCGCCGCGGCCTCCCCGTCCGCACCTGCGAACGTCGCGTCCCGTACGGCGGCCAGCAGCGCGCCCGAGCGGACCACGCGGGCCAGGTCGGCGAATGACTGGTCGCCCCAGATGGGTACGGCCCGCCGGTAGCGGCCCGGCACCGGGTCGCCCTCGGCGTACCAACCCACCCCGAAACCATCGGCGTTGACCGTCCCGTGCTGCTGCCGACGCGGTTCCCAGGACTGGCGGTACAGGCTGTGCTCCGGGTCCACGAGGAGTCGGCCGAGCGGCTCCTCGGGTCCCAGGTACGCCAGGTGACGGCACATCAGACGGCCCCCGAGCGGGCGGTACGGAAGCCGGAGAAGATCTGCCGCCGGATCGGATAGTCCCAGTTGCGGAACGTGCCCCGGCAGGCCACCTCGTCCACGGCGAACGAACCGCCCCGCAGCACCTTGTACTCCGGGCCGAAGAACACCTCCGAGTACTCCTTGTACGGGAACGCCTTGAACCCCGGGTAGGGAAGGAAGTCGCTCGACGTCCACTCCCACACGTCACCTATCAACTGGCGTACGCCCAGCGGTGACTCGCCTGTCGGATAGCTGCCGGCCGGGGCCGGGCGCAGGTGGCGTTGGCCGAGGTTGGCGTGCCCGGGGGCCGGGTCCGCGTCGCCCCACGGGTAGCGCATCGAGCGGTCGGCCGTCGGGTCGTGGCGGGCCGCCTTCTCCCACTCGGCCTCGGTGGGCAGCCGGCGTCCGGCCCAGCGGGCGTAGGCGTCTGCCTCGTACCAACAGACGTGCACCACCGGCTCGTTCAGCGGTACGGTCTCCGTGACGCCGAACCGGCGCCGCAGCCACTGGCCCGCCTCCCGACGCCAGAACTCCGGCGCGGTAAGGGAGTTGCGGCGGACGTGCGCCCAGCCCTCCTTCGTCCACCAGCGCGGGTCGTCGTAGCCGCCGTCCTCGATGAACGCCAGATACGCGCCGTTCGTCACCGGTGTCGTGTCGATGTGGAACGGGGCCACCTCCCGCCGGTGCGCGGGCCGTTCGTTGTCCAGCGCCCATGGCTCGGTCGAGGTGCCCATCGTGAACGGGCCGCCGGGGACGAGGACTTCGGACGGACCCGTGAACAGCGGGATCGGGTCCGGGTCCGGCGCCGTCAACGCCTGCGGGCCCGTGCGGAGTTGATGGGTGATCAACATCGTTTCGTCGTGCTGCTGTTCGTGCTGGGCGACCATCCCGAAGGCGAAGCCCATGTCGGTGAGCCGTGTGCCGCGGAAGGCGTGGCTCTCCAGTATGTCCGTCACCCGGCCGCGCACCTCGGCCGCGTACTGCCGGGCCTCGGCGGGCGGCAGCAGCGGCAGCGAGGGGCGTTCGGAGCGCGGGTGCTCGAACGCGTCGTAGAGGCCGTCGATGTCGGGCCGCATCGCGTCCCGGCCGCCGACGGCGCGCAGCAGCCACAGTTCTTCCTGGTTGCCGATGTGTGCGAGGTCCCAGACCAGCGGGGACATCAACGGCGATACCTGGGCGGTGAGTTCGGGCTCGTCCACACAGCTCGTGAGGAGCGTGGTGCGGTCCCGGGCCGTGGTGAGGGTGGTCAACGCCCGTTGCCTGAGCGCCTCGATATCGATGTCAGCGGAGGTGTCGGCGTCGGTGTTGGCGGCGATGGAGGCGTCGGTCATGTGCGGATTTCCTTCCCGTGCGGGCGGCTGTCCGTGCCGCGCACGCGGTCGAGCAGATCGTCGGCGGGGCAGCGGCCCCGGACTACATAGCGGTCGAAGTACGCGCGGACGGCGTCCGTGACCTCGGTGGTCGCGCCCAGGCGGGGCAGGGCCTCCAGGGCCGCCGCGAAGCAGACGAGGGCGACCTCGTGCAGCTCCGGGTCGGACAGCCCGTAGCGGGCCGCGTCGATCCACAGCGGGTTGTGCGGCGCGGGCAGCCCCTGGGTCCGTTCGGCCAGCGGCTTCACGGCCCGGTAGGCGGTCTCGGCGGCCTCGGGGTCGTCGAACAGCGCCGTCGTCACGGCCAGCGGCACGATCCAGCCGTCGTCGCCGGGCTGCGCGTCGATCATGCGCAGTTCCAGGTGGCCACGCGGTCTGACCGGTGGGAAGAGCGTCGAGACGTGGTAGTCGAGGTCCTCACGGGTCGGCGGCCTGGGCGCCCCCGACCTGATCCACTCCCGGAACGTCAGCTCCTCCGGGACCTCCCACGGGCCGCTGTCCTGCCGTATGCACATCACCGGTGAGTCCAGGACGTGGTCCGTCCAGGCGTCGCGCGGCTGCGCGTCCAGGGTCGGGCCGCCCGCGCGGCCGGGGCCGATCTCCATCCAGATCAGCTGCCGGGTGGAGCGCCAGCCGGTGGGGCTGCGGCCGACCAGCGGGGAGTTGGCGAACGCGGCCACCAGGACCGCGCCCAGCTGGTGCGCGAGCCACCAGCGTCGGCCGAGGCCGAGCGGACCCGGCTCCTCGTAACCGGCGTCCAGACACACCTGCACGGACGCCGAGGTGCACATCATGCGGCGGCCGGCGGGGCCGGTGCGGTCGAGGCAGCGCTCCATCGCGTCGTAGCGCGGCTCTTGCAGGAACCGGCGCGGCGGGTGCCAGGGATCATGGCCGACGCCGACCAGTCCCAGGCCGTCCCGGCGCAGCACCGCGCGGACGGTGTCGAGATCTTCGGAGACGGAACCGATGCACTCCATCAGGGAGGCGGCGGGCGACGAGCTGAGTTCCAGCTGGCCGCCGGGCTCGACGGTGAGCGCCGATCTCAGAGGCACGGTCTTCAAGGCGGCGTAGGCCGCTTCGAGTCGTTCGGGTGTCACGGGGAGCTGCGGCAGGCGCAGCTCGTGGACGAGCCATTCCACTTCGACCCCGAGCGTTCGGGGCGGGCCGGTCTTGAAGCAGATGCCCCTGACCAGGGCCTCCACCTCGGGTTCGGTGACCGCGGTACGGGGCTCCGTACAGTCGCTACAGTCACTTGCCGTATCGGACATGTCGGGATCCTCCTGAGATTCCACCATGCCACCGGCCCGGTTTCGGTTGGGCCCGGGTCGGCACACTCGTACCACCCAAGACCCTCGTGCCGCGTCGCACAAGGGTGCGTATCGCCACGTTCGGGATCGGTAATCTCCGGTTCTCCGGCCGTTCGCCGGACCCGGAAACTCTGTTGCATCGCACGACCAGCATCGCTCACGATGCCTGTATGAGCACGACGGGGGAGATCACGGGGGAGCTCGCGGGGCGCGCGCTCATGGCGTACACGGGGGTTATGCCATGAGCGCGCGCCTGCGCGGCATCGCGCAGCAGACCGAGCAGATCGTCGCGGCCGGGAGCTACCGCGCGGCGGCGGACGGGCGCGAGGTGTCGATCGCCGCGGAGGTCGAGGCGGCCCGCGCGGGCACGCGCCTGTACGGACCGGAACCAGTGCGGATATCACCGTTCTCGCCCGTGGAGACGGTCTTCGAGGTCACCGGCGAGAGCAGCCTGGAGGCCGCCCGCCGACTGACCGGCCCGGTCGCCGTCCTGAACTTCGCCTCCGCCCGCAACCCCGGCGGCGGCTACCTCAACGGCGCACAGGCCCAGGAAGAGGCCCTGTGCCGCGCCTCCGCGCTGTACACGTGCCTGCTTCAGGCCCGCGGTTTCTACGACCATCACCGCGCCCACCGCGACCCGTTCTACACGGACCGCGTCATCCACTCACCGGCCGTCCCCGTCTTCCGCGACGACAAGGGCCGGCTCCTGGACGAACCGTTCACCGCCGGGTTCCTGACCGCCGCAGCCCCGAATGCCGGGGTCGTCCTGCGCACGGCACCGGAGCGCGCGGCCGAGCTGCCGCACGCCGTCGCCGTACGGGCGGAGCGGGTGCTGGAGACGGCCGTCGCGCACGGCTACCGGCGGCTGGTCCTGGGGGCGTGGGGCTGCGGGGTGTTCCAGAACGACCCGGCGCAGGTCGCGGGCGCGTTCCACACGTTGCTCGGGCCGGGCGGACGGTTCGCCGCGGCCTTCGAGCACGTGGTGTTCGGCGTCCTGGACCGCACACCGGGTGCGACGGTCCGGGACGCGTTCGTACGGGCCTTTCCGGAGCGTCAGCTCCAGAGCTAGCCCCTCAGGTCGAGCAGTGCCGGCCGCTCAGGTCCAGCCGTAGCGCTCGTGCAGCCGGTGCCGGACGAGGTTGAAGCGCATCTGGTCGATCGCGCACGCCTCGCGGCGCATGCCGTCCTCGTGCAGACGCAGGACGCGGTCCACGTCGACCCACGAGTCGCGCCCGGACTTGTCCCACGGGCCGCTGCCGATCGCCACCCACTCGCGGTCGCCGTCGTGGCGCTTGCTGGACAGCTGGACGGCGAGCAGGGTCCCACCGGGCTCACGGGCCACGACGAGCACCGGGCGGTCCTTGCCCCGGCCGTCGTTCTCCTCGAACGGCACCCAGGTCCAGACGATCTCACCGGGGTCGGGGTCGCCGTCGTGCGCGGGGGAGTACTCGGTACGGACCTTGCCGACCTCACGGGGGTCGGCCTCGGTGGTGGCGGAGGGGCCGAAGCGGCCCGGAACGTTCTCATCGGTAAAGGCGGTCACGGAGGCACCTTAGAACGTGCCTCCGTGACCGCGGACGCCGGGCGCCCGTCAGACGATCACTTCTCGTCCTTCTCCACCGGCACCTTCTGCGACGGTGGTGCCGTGCTCCCGTTCAGGGCCGAAGTCCCGTTCGGGGTCTGCCCGTTCTGGTTCATCGAGGAGAGCAGCTGGCGGGCCAGGCCGAGGCCCGTGCCGCCCATGGTGAGCGCCTTGGCGAGCATCTCCGCCATGCCGTCGGCCCCGTTGAGGACCACCATGTTGTCGATGCTGCCGAACGCGGACGCGCCGGCCTTCACGATCTCAGGCCAGTTCTCGGCGAGTTGCTGCGCGACCACGGCCTCCTGGTTCTCGGCGAGGGCCGCGGCCCGCGCCTTGATGGCCTCCGCCTCGGCGAGACCCTGGGCCCGGGTCGCCTCGGCGGCGGCGAGACCCTTCGCCTGGGCGGCGGCGGCCTCGGCCTCACCGGTCGCCCTGGTCGCCGTCGCTGCGGCGGCACCGCGTGCCTGGGTCGCCTCGGCCTCGGCGATCGCGGCCGTCTTGATCCGGCTCGCCTCGGCCGTGGCCGCCAACTCGGTCTCCTTGGCCTTGGCTTGGGCCGCGGAGATCCGCGCGTCGCGTTCGGCCTCGGCGCGGGCCCGGGTCTCGTACGCCTGGGCGTCCGCGGGCTTGCGGACGTCCGCCTGGAGCTGCTGTTCCCGGCGCAGGGCGTCGAGTTCGGCGATCCGGGTCTCCTGGACGACGACGTCCTGCCGGGCCGCGGCGTCCGCGAGGGGTCCGGCCTGTCGGGCCTTCGCCGCCGCCTTGTCGCGCTCGGCCTGGTAGCCGGCCTGGAGGATCTCGCTGTCCCGGGTGGCCTCCGACATCCGTGCCGCGGCCTTCTGTTCGGCCTCGGTGGCCAGCCGGTTGGCCTCGGCCTGCGCGATGCGCGCGTCCCGCTGTACGGCGGCGGCGTGCGGCATCGCGAGGTTCTTGATGTACCCGGTCGGGTCCTCGATCTCGTGGATCTGCAGCGAGTCCACGATCAGACCCAGTTTCTCCATCTCCGTACCGCACGCGGCACGGGTCTGGCCGGTCAGCTTCTCCCGGTCGCGGATCATGTCCTCGACCGTCAACCCGCCCACGATGGACCGGAGATGACCGGCGAACACGTTGTGCACCCGCTCCGACATCATCTTCTGCTGGTCGAGGAAACGCCGTCCCGCGTTGGCGATCGACACGAAGTCGTCGCCGACCTTGAAGATGACCACGCCCCGCACCTTGAGCGGAATGCCCTGGGTGGTCACACAATCCACGTGCAGCTCGGTCTCGTTGAGATCGAGCGAGATCTTGCGCACCGCCTGCACACCCGGCAGCACCAGCGTGCCGCGCCCCGTGACGATGCGGAACCCCATGCCTTCCTCAAGGCCTTCGGTACGGTGCTTGGAGCCCGAGATGATGAGTGCCTCGTTGGGCTCCGCGACCCGCCACATCGACTTGAACAGGCCTATCAGTACGAGAACGGCGAGAACCGCCACCCCCGCTACGACGCCGATGACCATCGGCATACGCCCCCTTTTGATGGTGCCCTTTCGGCACCGAACGAAGGGAGTGTGCGCCTGTGCGACACCGGGGTACAGACGCTGACGGATCCTTGTTGCAATCTTGACGCATACGGCCCCGAAACGCTCTCACCTGCGAAGGAGGGGGCTCAACTGTCGTATGCCTGCGTGACGTAGACCGTCCTCGGCGGCAGGTGCTCCACCACCATCACCACGGTCCCCGTCTCGATCCGGTCCGTGCCCGTGGCGGCGTACGCGAGGAAGTGCTCGGCGCCGCCGCGCACCCGGACGATCACCTCGCCGACGAGCCCGGGCCCGATCGTCCCGGTGACCCGCCCCATCAGCCCGACCATCGACGCATCCTGCATGGTCACAGGGTACGGGCCCAACCCGCTTATGCCGCCGGGGTTTCGGCGGCGATCGGCTCCGGCCACCTCTCGTGCCAGCGCAGGTCCGCCTCCAACTGCGCGGCGAGGGACAGCAGAAGAGGCTCGCTGTTCGAGGGGCCCAACAGCTGGGCGCCGACCGGGAGTCCGCCCGCCACGAAGCCCGCGGGGACGTTGACGCCGGGCCAGCCGAGGATGTTCCACGGCCAGGCGTAGGGACAGGCGGCGACCATCGCGCGGTCGGTGGCCAGCCCGCCCAGGTCGAGCATCGCGCCAACCAGGGGCGGGGGAGCGGCAGTTGTCGGCGCGAGGACCAGGTCGTACCTCCCGAAGAACGCCCCGAACCGGTCGTGCAGGGTCGCCTCCGCGCGCCGCGCCGCCCGCAGCGCGGCTCCGCCGAGGCGGCGGCCGAGGCGGGCGGCCTCCAGGGTGCGGGGGTCGAGGAGTTCGGGGTGCGGTGCCTCGCGGACCCGCTCGGCGAGGCCGACGGTGGCGCGGGGGAGGAAGGTCAACCCGATCTGCCCGTACGGCGGATCGTCCTCCACGACCGTGTGGCCCAACTGCGCCAGTTTCTCGGCGAGTTCGAGGATCCGAGCCCGTACGTCCGGTCGCAGTCGGGCGGGCAGCGCGGTGAACGGCGGCTTCAGGGAGAGGGCGATGCGCAGCCGGCCGGGGTCGCGGCCCACCGCCTCCGACAGGGTGAGCGGGGGTGGCTGGTGCGGGTCCCGCGCGTGGTTGCCGCTGGCCGCGTCCAGGAGCAGGGCGGCGTCGGCGACCGTACGGGCGAGGGTGCCGTTGACCGTGATGCCCTGGAAGGACTCGCCGCGCGGCCAGGTCGAGATGCGGCCGCGCTGCGGCTTGACGCCGATGAGGTGGGTCCAGGCGGCGGGGATGCGTACCGAGCCCGCGCCGTCCGAGCCGAGCGCGGCCGGGACCAGCCCCGCGGCGACCGCCGCCGCCGATCCACCGGACGAACCCCCGGGCGTATGGCGGGAGTTCCACGGATTGCGGGTCGCGCCGAACGCGGGCCCCTCGGTGAACGGCCACTGCCCGAGCTCGCAGGTGTTGGTCTTCCCGACGATCACGGCACCGGCCGCGCGCAGCCGTCGTACCGCCTCGCCGTCCTCCGCCACCGGCGGGAACTCGCCCCGGCAGCCGAACGCGGTCGGTTCGCCCGCCATGTCCATGTCGTCCTTGACGGCGACCGGCACGCCGAGCAGCGGTTTGCGGACTCCGGCGGCCAGTTCCTTGTCCGCGGCTTCGGCCTCGGCGAGCGCCGCCTCCCGCCGTACGATCCGAAAGGCGTTCAGGGAGGCCTGAGTCGAGTCGATCCGGGTCAGGGCCTCCTCGGTCAGTGCACGCGCGGTCACCTCCCCGGCGGCCAGCGCACGGGCGGACTCGGCCAGGCCTGCGGAACGGTCGGGCGTCATGCGGCACCTCCGGAAGCGCGTGGTCTACCGAACGGTAACGTCCGGGCGGGCGGTGTGCTGCGGATGCGGCAACTTCCCGCGTGGCGTGGACGATTGGCCGCACACCGGCCGTACGCCACAGGCGTCCCACAGAGATCGTTCAGCATTGCGTAAACCATTGACGTGCTCCTGACCCACCCCTACCTTCTGACCGAATTCACGAACTGAGTTCGATATAGCGAACATTCGAGTCTCCGGGAGAGCCGCCCGTGACCACACATCCCCCCACACCGCCCCCCACGCCGTCCCGCCGTACCCTGCTGCGCGCGCTCGCCGTCCTGCCCGCCTCGGCACTCGTCCTGGGCGAGGCCCCCGGGCTGCTCGGCACGGCCCTGGCCGCCGCCCCGCCGAGCGGCTACGCCACGCGCTACACGATCGTCCCGTTCCTCAACAGCGACGACGGCACGGTCAACGTCTACCAGTCCGACGACGCCACCGACTTCCGCCTCGTCCAGGCCTCCGCCTACACCCCGCCGAGCAACCGCATCCGCGACGCGAGCGTGTTCAAGCACACCGACGGCTTCTACTACCTGACGTACACCACCCACACCTGGCAGGACGTCAGCACCACCATCGGCTTCGCGCGCAGCTCGGACCGGGTCAACTGGACGTTCCTGTACGACTACACGGTCCCGATCACCAATCTGTCGCGTGCCTGGGCACCCGAGTGGTTCGTGGACGGCGACGGCAGCGTCAACGTCATCGTGTCGTGCTCGACCACCGACGACGAGTGGATCTTCACGCCGTACCGGCTGAAGGCTTCCAACTCCGCGCTTACGGACTGGAGTTCACCGGTCGCGCTGTCCGGCATCGGCTCCAACCACATCGACACGTACATCGTGCGGATCGGTTCGACCTACCACGCCTTCACCAAGAACGAGACGGCGAAGTACATCGAGTACGGCACCGCCACCAGCCTCACCGGCCCCTACACGCTCTCGAGGACCGGCGACTGGGCCGGCTGGGGCAGCTACCGCGAGGGCCCCTCGGTGGTGCAGCTCGACAACGGCGGCTGGCGGATCTTCTTCGACGGCTACGGCGACGGCACCTACTACTACAGCGACAGCTACGACACCTTCGCCACCTGGTCCGCGCCGACCGCGCTGACCACCCTCTCCGGTACGGCACGGCACTTCACGGTCATCAAGGAGACGGTGTCGGGCGGCCCGAGCCTCGCGACCGGCGTCACCCGCTCCTTCCGGTCCGCCAACTACACGACCCGCTACTGGCAGGAGGTGTCCTCGCTGCTCAACCTGCCGGTGGTGACCAGCTCCAGCACCACCGCCCTGAAGCAGGCGTCCACGTTCACCGTCGTCGCGGGCCTCGCCGACTCGACGGGCTTCTCCTTCCGGGACTCGGCCGGCGACTACCTGCGCCACTACGACTTCCGGGGCCGCTTCGACGCCAACGACGGCACGTCGACCTTCGCCGGGGACGCCACGTTCTACGCCCGGACCGGCGCCGCCACCGGCGCGCTGCGCTTCGAGTCGTACAACTACCCCGGCTACTACCTCCGCCACTACAACTACCAACTGCGGGTGGACCCGACGGACGGCACGGACCTCTTCCGGACCGACAGTTCGTTCGTGCCCGTGACGGCCTGGGCCTGAGGCGTGACTGCGGCGTGCTGAAGCGGGGCAAGATGCTGGTGAGAACGATCGGCCATGGCCTGGAGGCGCTGGGCGCATGAGTGGTACGGCAGGAACCCGGATCCGCGAACTGATCGTCACCCCGATCGCCTTCCGCGACCCGCCTCTCCTCAACTCGAACGGCGTCCACGAGCCCCTTGCTCTGCGGTCCGTCCTCCAACTCGTGCTGGAGGACGGCACCGTGGGGCTCGGCGAGTCCACGGGCGGGACGGTCCGGCTGGAGCGACTTGAGGCGGCGGCGAAGGTCGTCGTAGGCATGGACGTCTTCGACACGACGGCCCTCGTCGCCGCGATCGACGCCGCCCTGCGGCCGACCGTCCCCAGCTCCCACGAACGCGGCTGGACCAGCTCGGCGGTGGAGGTGGCCTGCCTCGACGCCCAGGGCAAGCTGCTCGGACGGCCGGTCAGCGACCTGCTCGGCGGCAAGGTCCGCGACGCCGTGCCCTTCGCCGCGTACCTCTTCTACAAGTGGGCCGAGCATCCCGCCCTCGACGGCAGGCTCGCGGTCGGCGACGACTGGGGCGAGGCGCTGGACCCGGCCGGGATCGTCGAGCAGGCCCGGCTGATGCAACAGCGGTACGGCTTCCGGTCGTTCAAGCTCAAGGGCGGTGTCTTCCCGCCCGACGAGGAGATCGCCGCGATCCGGGCACTGGCCGAGGCCTTCCCCGGGCAGCCGTTGCGGCTGGACCCCAACACGGCCTGGACGCCGGAGACGTCGGCGTACGTGGCCCGTCAACTGGACGGCGTCCTGGAGTACTTGGAGGATCCGACCGCCACCATCCCCGGCATGGCCCGGGTCGCGAAGGAGTCACCGCTCCCGCTCGCCACCAACATGTGCGTGGTCGCCTGGGAGCATCTGCGGCCCGCGATCGAGCAGCGCGCGATCCAGGTGCTCCTCACCGACCACCACTACTGGGGCGGGCTGCGCCGGACCCGTGAACTTGCCGTCGTCTGCGAGGTGTTCGGGCTCGGCCTGTCCATGCACTCGAACTCGCATCTGGGCATCAGCCTCGCCGCCATGACCCATGTCGCGGCGGCCATCCCCAACCTCGACCACTCCTGCGACACGCACTACCCGTGGAACTCGGCCGACGACATCGTCCTCCCCGGAGTGCTGGAACTGCGAGACGGCGCGGTCGAGGTCCCCACCGGTCCCGGCCTCGGCGTGGAACTCGACCACGACGCCCTCGACCGGCTGCACCGGCTCTACCTCGACTCGGGTGTGCGCGGCCGGGACGACACCGCGTACATGCGGCGGGTCCGGCCCGGGTACGAACTGAGGCTCCCCAGGTGGTGAACTCGCCGTCGCAGGGATGGCGGGCCGGGTCCACCTCGTCCCACCGCCAGGTCAACGCGGTCTCGTCGACGGCTCGTCGGGCAACACGGTATGGGGTGGCCGGTCGGCGGACGCGCGTAGCGTCGGCTCGTTGCGCAGCCGTACGAAGGTGATGGCCAGGGCGACCGCCTGGACGAGGGCGCAGCCCAGGACGACCGTGTCGAGGTGGGTCGGCGGGGTGACGGCGACGAGGATGCCGGCCACCGGGAAGGGCAGCAGCAGAAGCAGCATGGTCAGGGAGAGCGTGGTGCCGAAGGCCGTGGCCGGGATGACCAGCGAGCGCAGGGTGCGCAGGACGACCGTGAGGCCGCCGTCGCCCGCCATGAACAGTGCGATGAGGACCATGTAGGCGGCGTAGGACGGGGCTTGGGGGAGGGCCAGGCAGGCCGCGGAGGCGAAGGTCGCGCAGACGACTCCCACGCCCCAGAGGTCGACGCGGCTCAGGGCGAGCCGACACAGGGTGATCGCGAGCAGGGTCGCCGCCGCCGCGGCGGACCACAGGGTGCCGACGTCGGCGGAGGAGCGGCCGAAGTTCTCGACGACGATGATCGGGCTGGCGGACTGGAGCAGGCCGAGGGCGAGGTTGGAACAGGCCAGGCCCGCCACCAGCCAGCGCAGGGCGGGCAGTTTGCGGAGCATGCGCAGCCCGGTGCTCATGCCGCCCGGTGTGCGTTCGCCGTCCGGGCGGGCGGAACGCAGCGGGGTGGGCGGGGTCTGGAGTCCGAGTACGGCCGCGAGCAGGGACAGCCCGGTCAGACAGCCGAGCATCCAGCCCGGGCCGACCAGCAGCAGGAAGCCGGCGAGCAGGGGGCCGACGAGCATCGCGGTCTGGTCGATGCCGATGAGGACCGACTGCACTCCGTGCGGCCGGTTCTCCGCCCGCCGGGTGACGATCGCGCCCACGGCCTCGTTCGCGACGAAGCTGAACTGGGTGAGGGTGCCGGTCACCGCGGCCAGCACCAGCACGGTCACCGTCTCCTCGGTGCCGCGCGGCAGCATGGCCAGCGCCACGGCCGCCCCCGCCAGCACGATGGCCCGCAGCAGCGAGGCGAGGAAGCACACGATCGCCGCACCGCGCCGGTCCACCACCTTGCCGGCCAGCACGAACGCGGCGATCCGCGGTGTCCACTCCAGGGCGAACGCCAGGCCCGTCAGCGACGAGGACCGGGTGATCGCCAGGACCAGCAGCGGCATGGCGTACGTCGACATGGAGAACGCCAGGGCGTCGCTGGTGCGCGGTGCGTAGATCCGTCGGAACAGGCTGCCGGACGGAACGGCTGCATGGCGACCGGCGGGCGGCCGGTCCTCGTGCAGGGTGATGGCCACGGAATGGAAAGCTTTCGGTGAGGCGTATCACGGAGGGGGAAACGGTTGGTACCGACCAGGGGCGAAAAGAATTCGCAGGAGGTGGGAAGAGAGAGGGAACACGCCTATGGGCAAGCGGAGTTGAGGCGTGAAATATAGCGCAGTCAAATGAGATTTGGCATATCCGGTGCGGACATCTCCTCAGGGCGTACGCCGCACCTCCCCGTACCCGGAAGGCAGAAGGCTGAAAGAAAGCCACTTTGTCGCACATAGGGCACGGGGAGGCGAGGCATTCACGGCATTTCCCGTCACATCTTCGGGTCCTGCCTTCGGGTCCCGCCGTCGGGTCACATCTTCGTGGCGCCCGCCGCGAGGTCCCGCAGGAAGTGCCGGGCGCCGATGAGGAACACCACGATCAGCGGGATCACGCTCATCAGGGCGCCGGCCATCACCACGGCGTAGTCCGTGTTGTAGGCGACGTTGAGGTTGGCCAGGGCGACCTGGAGGGTCAGTCGGTCGGGGTTGACCAGGACGACCAGCGGCCAGATGTAGTCGTTCCAGAGCTGGATGAACGTGAAGATGCCGAGGAAGGCCAGCGCCGGCCGGAACAGCGGCAGCGCCACCTGCCGGTACAGGCGGAAGAAGCCGGCCCCGTCGATCCGGCCGGCGTCCAGGAGTTCGTCGGGCAGTGAGTTCTGGGCGTACTGACGCATCCAGAAGATGCCGAACGCGTTGGCCGCGCCGGGTATCACGAGGGCCTTGAGGGAACCGGCCCAGCCGAAGTCGGCCATCGTGACGAACTGCGGCACGAGCGACAGTTGGGCCGGAATCATATATGTCGCCAAGAGGATGCCGAACAACAACTTCCGGGCCGGGAACTCGTACTTGGCGAAGGCGAACGCGGCCAGCGAGTCGAAGAACAGCACCAGTGCCGTGCCCGTCACCGAGACGACGACGGTGTTGAACAGCGAACCGAAGAAATCGATCCGGTGGATCACCTGCCGCATGTTCTCCAGGAGATGGGTGCCCGGCACCAGCCGGGGCGGGAACCGCAGGATCTCCTGGGTGGTGATCGAGGCCATCACCACGAGCCAGTAGAAGGGGAACAGTGACACCAGCACACCGAGCAGCAGCAACACCCGCACCCCGACACGGGAACGCCTGCTGCCGGAGCCGATGGCGAGTCCCGCGCCGACGGCGGTCGTCCGGTCAGCGGCCATTGCGGGCTCCCTTGCGCCAGGAGATACGGGGACGGTTCTCGCGCTCGGAGCCGGACACCAGCCGCCAGTTGATGATCGCGAACAGCGCGATGATCGCGAACAGGGACCAGCCGATCGCCGCGCCGTAGCCGAACTGGTGGTCGTTGAAGGCCTTCTGCCAGAGGTAGAGCACGATGGTCAGCCCTTCCTGTCCCGGTCCGCCGGTGGTGCCGGGGTCGTCCGAGTAGAAGAGCACCTGCGACTCGGTGAAGATCTGCAGGCCGTTGATGGTGGAGGTGATGACCGCGAAGAGGATCACCGGCCTCAACTGCGGTACCAGGACCCGGAAGAGGGTCTGCCGACTACTCGCCCCGTCGACCCGCGCAGCCTCGAACAGCTCGGTGGGGATGGCCTGGAGGCCCGCGAGGAAGATCAGCGCGTTGTAGCCGACCCAGCGCCAGATGATCATGATGGAGATCGCCGACTTTATGCCGAGGGAGGACGTCAGCCAGTCGACGCCGTCCACCCCGATCGCCTTCAACAGCGAGTTGGCCAGGCCCGCTTGGGCGAAGACCGAGCCGAAGACGATGGTCATGGCGACCATCGAGGTCACGTTCGGGATGAAGTACGCGACCCGGTAGGCGGTGGCGTGCCGCACCTGCGCGTTCAGCAGGAACGCGATGACCAGCGCCAGGAGCAGCATCGGCACCGTCGACATGAACCAGATCTCGAAGGTGTTCAGGATCGAGTGCCAGAACACCGAGTCGTGCAGCAGCCAGCGGTACTGCTGGAGCCCCACGAACCGCATGTCCCCGATGCCGTCCCAGTCCTGGAAGGACAGATACAGCGAGAACCCCACCGGGAACGCGCCGAAGACGGTGAAGAGCACGTAGTACGGCGAGATGGCGAGATACGGCGGCACATGGCGTCGCCAACGCCCGCGCGGGGCAGCGGTGTTGGCGCCGCGCACGGCCTCGGCGCCGCTTCCGGCCGTAGGCGCCCGCTCGGCTCCCGCGACGGTCGCCATCTCAGCTCACCCCCTGCTGGGACAGCGTCCGCTCACAGGCGTTCATGGCGTCCCGCCAGGCCTTCTCGGGGTTCTTGCCGAGGGTTTCCACGTTGGTCAGCTCCTGGAAGACGGGGGTGTTGCAGATGTCCTCGTAGGGGCTGAAGAAGATGACCGGGGCCTTCTCCGCGGCCGGCCCGAAGACGTCCACGGGTATCTGACCGCCGAAGAAGGGGTCCGGCTTGCGCATCGCCGGCTTGCTGTACGCGGCCGGGGTGGTGGGGAACAGCGCCATCTCCTGATAGCTCTTCAGCTGGTTCTCCGGCCCGAGCAGCCACTTCAGGTAGGCGAAGGCGCCTTCGGGGTCACGGCAGTAGCGGGTGATGGTCAGGTACGAGCCGCCGTAGTTCGTCGGACCGCCGGGCAGCGCCGTCAGCCGCCAGGCGCCGGAGGTCTTCGGTGCCACGTCCTTGAGTCCGCCGATGGCCCACACCGCCGTGATCATCGAGGCGACCTTGCCGCGACCCATGGCCGCGTTGTAGTCGGGCGTGCTGTCCAACACCCGGGCGCTGAGCCCCTGTCGGTACGTCTCCACCGCCAAGTCCCAGGCACGCTTGACGTGTTGCTGGTCGCCGATGAAGTGGTTGTCGGCGTCCACGAACTGCTTCGGGCTCTGGTACAGGGCCATCCGGAAGACGTAGCTGATCTGGGAGACCAGGAACGGCTTGCCGGGCGCCCTGGACTTGAGCGTCCGGCCGAGCGCGAGGTACTTGTCCCAAGTGGCGGTCGCCGCCGCGACGTCCGCCGGTTCGGTGGGCAGGCCCGCCTTCTCGAAGAGGTCCCGGCGGTAGTAGAGCGCGGTCGGTCCGGCATCGAGCGGGAAGCCGATCATCCGCCCGCTCGGACTGATCCCGCTCTTCCACTTCCAGTCCAGGTACTGGTCCTCCAGGGCGTCGGCGCCGAGCTTCCTCAGATCGAGGAACTCCCCCTCGTCGGGGAAGAACAGCGACACGTCGGAGTTCGCGCAGGCCAGATCCGGCACGTACGCCCGGGCCGCCATGCTGGTGCGCAGCTTCGACTTGTAGTCGCCGGCGATCGGCGAGCCCTTCACCTTCAGCCCCGGTACGCCGGGCACACCGCGGGCGGAGACGGCGAGGAGCTTGTCGCTCAGGGCGCCGTTCCAGTACCAGATGCTCAGGTGGTCGGTACCGGCGGAGACGGAGCCGTGGTCGCTCCCGCATCCCGACAGGCCCAGCAGGGCGGCACCCGCGCCGCCGAGGGAGGCCCCCAGCAGTCGTCTGCGGGACATCGTTCGGAATTCCATGGGCGCGCACTCACTTTCCGGACATGCCACGGCCGGGGAGGAGGGGGGAGAGGCGAGGACGTCGACGACGGTCGATGAGAGGGGGGTGGTCCGACATCGGGCGGCGCGAAACCGGGCGGTTACGTGGAGGTCGTGAACGTTCACGTGAACGTTGCCGTCGAGTATCGAGGCGGCCGAAAACCAGTGTCAAGGGACGTGCACGGTAGTTGTGTTGGCGCTTTCTACGGATCGCGGGAGGGGGCGGCCGGAGCGGGTGGGAGTGCGGCGTGCCGGGGCTACGCCGAGGCCCGCACCACCAGTTGGGGAATCACCCATCCGTCGGCGCCGGTCAACGGGTCCTGCCCCGTGCTGAGTCGGGCGACCTGCTCGACGGCCAGTCGGCCAAGCCGCCGTTTGTCGATGTGCAGGGTGGTGAGCGCCGGCTCCACCAACTCGCCCAGGGCCAGCCCGTCGAAGCCCAGTACGGCCAGGTCGTCGGGCACCCGCAGACCGCGGCGCCGCGCCGTGCGCATTGCACCGACGGCGATCAGGTCGTTGAACCCGAAGGCGGCGGTCAACTCAGGCCGCGCGTCGAGCAGTTGCGCCATGGCCGCCTCGCCGCCCGCCACGCTGTGCTCGGGACTGGGCACGACCCAGCTCCCGTCGACAGGCAGTCCGTGCTGCCGTACGGCGGCCAGAAAGGCCTCTCTGCGAGGCCCGGGCGCGTCGATCCGGTCGCCGTCGAGCATGCCGATCCTGCGGTGCCCCGCCCGCACCAGATGGGCGATGCCCTGTGCGACACCGGCGGCGGCGTCGATGCCGACGGCTCCGAACCGGGTCTGGTGCGGCCCGCGTTCGAGGACCACGGTCGGTACGCCGCCGAGGTGTTGGGCGAGCACGTCGTCCGGGTTCTTGAAGTAGCCGACGACCGCGTCCGCCTGGTGGGAGAACTTGTCGAGGGCCTGGAGCTCACGGTTCTCGTCGGTGCGCGAGTCCCACACCACGACCTGCCAGCCGCGCTCCTCGGCGGCCTCCAGCACACCGGCGGCGACCTCGGGAAAGAACGGGTTCATCAGATCCGGCAGCACCAGCCCGGCCGTCACCGCGCCCTTACGGACGAGCCCCCGCGCGAACCGGCTAGGCCGGTAGTCCAGCAGGCGCGCGACCTCCAGGACGCGTTCCTTGGTGGCGGGATCGATCTCACCCTTGTCGTTCACCGCCCGGGACACCGTCTGCCGGGACACCCCGGCCAGTTGGGCGACGTCGTGGATCGTGGCCCGCCGCCGGATCCCGTCACCTCGCGGGGCCTGGCCGGCACGCGGCTCGCGCTCCTGGTCATCCGCGTTGTCCGCCCACACGCTGTGCACTGTAGCCGGGGTGGGCGCCTGCCTGGCAAGGAAGTTGCCGCTCCGCCGACCGGTCGTCCGGTTCCTGCGTTGCCGCACGGTCCGGCGGGCGGCGGCAGCTACCTCGTCGCGGCCGCCCCTGGAACCCCGCCGCCACGCCAAGGTGCTGCTCGCCAGGGTCAGTTGACACGCAGACTGGAGTGCTGGAGCGGCGGCCACCGACACGACGTCGGTGGCCGCCGCTCCACGTCGTACTAGTGGCCGTGCCCGGCCTTCTTCACCTTGCGGGACACCGTGAACCGGTCGACCTCGGCACCGGTCGCGGCCAGCGCCCGCACGGTGAGGGTCGTCGTACGGCCCGGTGCGGCAGGCGCCACGTCGACGCGGATGAACGAGTAGCCGGTGTAGCGGACCCGGGACCAGTCCACGTTCTCGGTGACCTGGCCGTCCTTGCCCGTCCAGTACGTCGGCACCGAGTCGATCGCGTCCTCGTGCCCCTCGTAGCTGTCGGCCACCGGGAAGCTGTACACGCTCTCGCCGCCCGCGCCCGCCGTCACGTACACGACACCGCCACGGGTCGGCTCGTGGGTGCCGCCGATGGGCAGGGTGCGTACGGCCTTGTCCTGGACGACCGGGTCGGTGCGCTCGTAGACGTGGTTGTGGCCGTTGACCACCAGGTCCACCTGGTGCTTCTCGTACAGCGGCACCCACTGCTCGCGCACCCCGCCCTCGGAGGCGTGCGAGCTGGTCGTCGAGAAGGCGCAGTGGTGGTGGAAGACGACGATGAAGTCGATGTCGGTACGGGCCCGGAGTTCGGTGAGCCGCTTGTCGAGCCAGGCGGTCTGTTTGCCGCCGGTGTAGCCCTTGTTGGCGGGGATCTCGTACGACACGTCGTTGGCGTCGACCGAGACCACACCCACGTTGCCGTGGACGAAGGAGTACACGCCCGGAGCTGACGTGGCGTCAAAACCGTTGGTGGGCAGGGTGAAACGGGCCTCGTTGCCGCCGTAGCCGTTGGGCGAGTACCAGGACTCCATGTCGTGGTTGCCGAATGCCACCATCCACGGCACCCGGCTGGAGAGCGGTTCGATCTGCGCGAGGAACGAATCCCATTGGCGGGCGTCGTAGTTGCTCGCGTCCCCGGGCAGCCCGTGCCCGGTCTCCTCCGCGTAGCAGATGTCTCCCGCGTGCAGGTGGAACGCCGGATTCTGCGCCTGGACAAGGGCGTTGAGGCCGATCGAGGTGTAACTCGGGTTCTGGTCACCGAAGGCGGTGAACGTGAACGGCCGGGTGCTGTGCGTGCGGGGAGCGGTCCTGAAGGAGTAAATGGTGTGCGCGGCGCCCGCGTCGGCGGGGTCGAAGCCGTCGTGGCCGACACCGTAGTAGTACGTGGTGTCGGGGCTCAGGTTGTCCAGCGCGGCGTGCACGTAGTACTGGTCGATGTCCGCGCTCTTGCCGATCCCGGTCGGCGTGAACAGGTCGCGTACCTCCGCCGGTATGCGGTGGCTCAGGTCGAGGGGGCTGTGGCCGATCCGGAGGAAGGGTTTCTTCACCGGCAGCGGCACCTGCCACGACACCCGCATCTGCGTCCGCGGATCGGCGCCGTAGGCGAGGTGCCGGCCGAACGGCGCGACCAGCGAACCGTGCACGGCGGCCGTGGCCGAGCCCGTCACCAGCGTGGGCGTCGCCGCCGCCGCGGCACCGGCGGTGCCGCCCGCGAGGGCGACCCCGGTCGCGGCGACCGCGCCACCGCGCAGCAGACCGCGGCGGGAGAAGGCGCGGCGGAGGTATTCGTGCTGCTCGGGCATGCTCAGGGTGTCCGCGAGCCGGTCGGGAAGGCCCATGCGAGGAGTGTTCATGGCCGCGACGCTGGCAGCGCCGGTTGAACGACCGATTGCGGCCTGCCCATGGGATGGCCATATCCCGCCCATTGCCTGGCTCGTTTCCTATGTCTCGGATGTCCCGGGCGGCTGCGTGAAGTGGCGGGCACCGGCCAGCACGAGCACCGCCAGCGCGGCCGGCAGCGCGTACGCGAGCCGGAACTCGCCGGTGGAGCCCAGGAGCCCGCTCACCGCGCCGCCGGTGACGACGCCCGCGTAGTTGAAGAGGTTGAGCCGGGCCAGCACCGTCTCCGCGGCGCCGGGCCGCAGCCGCGCGGCGGAGGCCAGGCAGAGCGGGGCCAGCACCGACGCCCCCAGCCCCACAACTCCCGCCGCCAACACGGCGATCGGCCAGCTCGGAGCCGTGGCCACCCCCGCCAGGCCGCCCGCCACCACCAGGGCGGCCGTGCGCACGACGGCGACGGTACCGACCCGTTGCACCAGCCGGTCCACGGTCGCCCGCCCGACGACCGTGCCGGCCTGGTACGCCGCGTACGCCAGCGGCGCCACCGTGAGCGACGCGTCGAGGATCTGCCGCAGATACACCGACGACCACGCGGACACGGTCGAGTCCACGACGTAGACGATGAGAAGGACCAGCCCGAAGGGGAGGATCCGCAGCCACAGACCGCGCTCCAACGGCGGCTGCGCGGACGGCACTTGGGCGGCGGGAAGGGTGTGCGTGCGCAGACAGACGGCGACGACCAGCAGCACGCCCGCCTGCACGGCCAGGCCCTCGCCCACCGGCCGGTCCAGCCGGGCCGCCCCTGCCGTGAGCAGTGCCGCGAGCACGCCACCCACGCTCCACGCCGTGTAGAACGACCCGAAGACGCTACGGCCGTAGGCGCGTTCGATCGCGGCGCCCCGGGTGTTGATCCCGACGTCGAGGGCGCCGGCCGCGAGGCCGAAGAGGACGTACGCGCAGATGACGGCTGCCGTGCCGGGTGCCCAGCCGACCAGTGTCAGCGCGACGGCGATGGTGACCAGCGCCCCGCGCATCGTGGCGACGGGACCGGCGACGCGGACCGCGGCCAGTCCCAGGAAGCTGCCGGCCCCCGCCGTCAGGGCCACCCCGACCAGCGTGGCGGTGGTGAGGAGCGGAGACAGCCGCAGGTGTTCGGTGACGGCGGGGACGGTCGTGTACACGGCGGCGACGGACATGCCCTGCGCGGCGAACGCGAGGGTCGTCGCCCTTCGGGCACCCGCGCGGTCGGCGGGGCGCCCGATACGGGCCCGGCCCGGAGTCCTGACTGACATGCACAGACCGTAATCAGCCGTGGCGGGGCGAACGCAGGACACCAGGGGACGTCCTGACGGCCTATCAACTCACCGCCTCCACCGGCCACTTCATCAACGACGTCACGCTCCTCGGCGACCGCGCCTGGTTCACCGACTCGCTCGACGCGGTGCTCTACGGCGTACCGCGCGGCCGTACGGGCGAGGTCACCGCCCTCCCGCTCACCGGCGACTGGGTGCAGACGCCCGGCGTGAACAACGCGAACGGGATCGTCGGCACCCCGGACGGGCACGGCCTGATCGTCGTCAGCAGCACACCCGGCAAGCTCTACCAGGTATCCCTGAAGACCGGCCATGCCACGGAGATCGCGCTGAGCGGTGCGTCGGACGTGGTCAACGGGGACGGGCTGTTCCGGATCGGCCGGACCCTGTACGTCGTCCAGAACCGGCTGAACCGGATCAGCGTGTTCGACCTCGACGCCAAGGCCACCACCGCGACCCTGCGCCGTACGATCACCGACCCGCGCTTCGACGTCCCGACGACCGCCGCCCGCTTCGGCAACCGGCTCTATCTCGTCAACGCCCGCTTCACCAGCCCGCAGACGCCGGACACGACGTTCACCGCTGTCGCCGTATCGATCTGAGGTGACAGCGGGCGGGGCCCCGAAGACGCGCAACGGGGTCCCGCCCATGGGTGGTTCGTGCCTCAGCGGTTCGGTGCCGGATCAACTGCCGCTACGACACGTGCCGTTGGCGACCCAGTGGCGGCGGCAGCGGTGTTCGCACCGGTTACCGGAGCCGCCGTATCCCCGGACTCCTGGCGCGGGCGGCGCAGCAACAGCACGCACACCAGCGCGGCGAGGAGAGTCAGCGCCCCGGCCACCACCAGGCACAGCCGCATGCCGTCGAGGAAGGAGTCGCCCAGTGCGCCCAGGGCGCGGCCGGTGTCCGCGCCGAGATTCATCCGGGCGACGGCGCCCAGGCCGCCCGCGTCGGCGGTCGAGACGATGCTCCGCTGGGTCGCGCCCGTCACCCCGGCGTCGGTGAGGTGGCCGGGCAGCGTGTCGAGCGCCTTGGTGGTGAGCAGGGCGCCGAGAACGGCCGGGCCGAGCGCACCGCCGACCTGCCGGAACGCGTTGTTGCCGGCCGCCGCCATCCCGGCCTGCTGATACGGCACGGAGGCCACGGCGGTCGCGGTCATCGGCGTGAGGACGGTCCCGATGCCCAGGCCCAGCAACGCCAGCCGCCAGGCGATGGACGCGAACGAGGTGCCGGCGTCGACGCCGGTCAGCGAGAACAGGGCGGCGGAGATGACCAGCAGACCGCCGGTGATCAGGACGCGCGGGGTGACCCGGTGCATCAGCCGCCCGACCGGCTGGCCGACCACGATCGCCGCCGCGGTGACCATGAGCAGCCGCCAGGCCGCCTGGAGCGTGTCGAGCTGCTGCACCAGACCGAAGTAGAGGCTGAGCAGGAAGAAGAAGCCGATCAGCGCCAGGAAGGTGATCATCGCGACCAGGGTGGTGGCGGTGAACGCCGGGCTGCGGAACAGCGTCAGATCCAGCATCGGGCTCTCGCTGCGCAGCTCGGCGAGCACGAACGCGACCCCGCCGACCACCGCGGTGAACAGCGCCACCATGACCTTGACGTCCGTGAAGGAACCGGCGCCGCCCTCGATCACGCCGTAGACGAGCGCGGTGATGGCGAGGGTGGCCGTCAACTGGCCGGGCCAGTCCAGCTTCCGTCCGTGCGGGGCCCGGGAGTCGGGCAGCAGGCGGGCGGCGACGCCCAGCGCGAGCAGCGGGACGGGGACGGAGATCAGGTAGATCCAGCGCCAGGAGGCGTGGTCGAGGATGACTCCGGCTATCAGCGGGCCGACGGCCAGCGCGGCCATGAGGGCGGTCGCCCACAGGCCGATGAACTTGCCGCGCTCGCGATGGTCGGGCACCGCGTGGCTGATCAGCGCCAGGGTCGTCGGCAGCAGGGTCGCCGCGCCGAGACCGGCCAACGCCTGGCCGATCCACAGGAGTTGGGCCGACTGCGCGGACAGGGCCACGGCGGCACCGGCCGCGGAGAACAACAGGCCCGCCTGGAACACCTTCTTGCGTCCGTGCACATCGCCGAAGACACCGGCGGTGAGGATGAACGCGGCCATGGGCAGCACGAACGCGTCCTGGACCCAGGACAGTTGGGCGGTTGACGCGTGCAGCGCCGACTGGATGGCGGGCAGGCTCACGGCGACCGTGGTCACCGGCAAGTAGGCGACGAAGACGCCGAGACAGGCCATGACGAGGGTGCCCGCCCGCTGCTCGGGCCGCCCGCTCGCCGGGATCGTGACGTTCACGGGGAACTCTCCTTCTCGAATGCGGTGCCCTCGAACTCGAACGGGCACGCGTCTCAGGATCGGCTCCGCCATGGACAATCACCAACGTGAGACCGAGAAGCGACGAGAAACCTCTACCCGGCACCGTTTCGATGTCACACTTCCTTCATGATGGACGAAGTCGACGGGAAAATCCTCCGCGCGCTGCAGTGTGCGGCGCGCGCCTCGTTCCGGCTGATCGGCGAGGTGGCCGGGGTCTCGGAGCAGACCGCCGCCCGCCGCTTCCACGCCCTGCGCCGCTCCGGGGTGATGCGGGTGGTCGGCCTGGTCGACCCCGCCGTCCACGGCGACGCCCGCTGGCTGGCCCGGGTCCGCTGCCGCCCCGACCGGGTCGGCCCGCTCGCCGACGCGCTCGCCCGACGGCCCGACATCGCCTACGCGGGCCTCGCGTCCGGCGGTTCGGAGATCATCTGCGTCATCACCGCGCCGGTGCACGTGGCGAGCGACGACGTCCTGCTGCGCCAACTGCCCAAGTCCGCATCGGTTCTGGACGTGAGCATCGACCTGCTCATCCACCCGTTCGGCACATCCGGAGTGAGCGACTGGACGGGCTACGGCGGCCGGCTCACGCCCGAGCAGGTACAACACCTGGTCGGCGACCGGCAGTTGGCGCCCACCGGACCACCCGTGCCGCTCACCGCCGAGGACACCCCGCTGCTCGACGCTCTCGCGGAGGACGGCCGTGCCACCCACACCCAACTCGCCGACGCCACCGGCTGGTCCACGGCCCGCGTGGCCCGCCGACTGGACACCCTGGAGAACTCGGGGGCGCTCGCCTACGACGTCGAACTGCTCCCCGCGCGCCTGGGGTTCGCCCTCAACGCCACCCTGTGGCTGCGCGTCGCCCCGGCCCACCTGGAGCGCGTCGGCGAGGAACTCGCGGCCCACGACGAGGTCGCCTTCGCCGCCGCGATCAGCGGCGACTCCAATGTGATGGCCGTCGTCATCTGCCGCGACACGGAGCACCTGTACCGGTACCTGACCACCAAGGTCGCCACCGTCCCGGGCATCGACGGCTACGGCCTGAGCATCCACGTCCACCGCCTGAAGCAGGCGACCTCGCTCATCTCACGCGGGCGACTGGTGCCCCCGGCGTTCGCGTGACGCGGCCGGAACGCAGGGAGCCGGACCGCCCGCTGTGGCGGATGATCCGGCTCTCAACTGCCGTACCAGGCTGGGTACTTCGTCGCTACGGCGACGGGGCAGTGCTTCGGGTCGGTGCTTCGGGTCAGCGCTTCGTGTAGATGAAGCCGACCTTGTCCAGCTCGTCGCCGGAGCGCCCGTGGAAGCCGGCGATCTGCCAGCCGGACGGAGCGGTGCGGGTCACGCAGTCCGAGGTGGTGGTGCCACCGGCCAGGGTGTTGCCCAGGTTGGTGGTGAACTTGGCGTAGAAGATCCGCGTGGTGTCGCTGTACTTGCCCTCGCACAGGTACGCCGTCGTCACGTACTCGCCGCTGCCCAGTGTCAGCGAGGACGCGGTGCCGCCGGTCCCGCCGTGGGTGAGGGTGGTGCCGTTGGCGAGGGTGACGCCGACCTGGTCGACGCGGGAGCCGGCGCGCAGCGAGATCGTGGTGGCGCGGGCGGCCGCCGGGACACTGTTGATGTCCTGGTAGTAGTCGCCGTGCGGTCCGCCGAACTGGTCGCTGAGCTGGTAGTCCGCGTTCTGCGACCAGGTGAAACCGACCGTGATCGGGTCGTGGTCGGAGAGCATCAGGCCGTCCGAGGTGAGGAACTTGGCGTGCTCGTTGTTGTACGAGGTCGCGTTCAGCGTGACCAGCTTGCTGCTGCGGTAGAGGACCTTGTCCACGACCTCGCAGGTGTTGGGCACGGTGGCCCCGGTCTGGTCGCACAGGAGGGTGTCGCTGCCCTTGGCCGGTGCCACGCCGCCGCGGATCACCTTGACCCAGGCGTCGGTGAGCCCGTTGGCGGCGCCGAACTCGGCGATGGTGTCGGCGGTGCGGGTGTAGCGGGTGTTCGTGTCACCCATCACCACGACGGCGTTGCCGGCCGAGTGCGTGCCGATGAACGAGGTCAGCTGGTTGAGGTTGTCCGCGCGGGACGCCTCGTCGCCGTCGTTCGTGCCCGCGTTGGTGTGCAGGTTGTAGAAGTCGACGTACACGCCCTCGGACAGCCGCTCCCGCATGAAGGTGAAGCCCTTCGGCGTCAGGCAGTCGCCCGAGTCGACCTGGCAGGAGTTCCAGCCGACCCGCTCGAAGTCGTCGCCGTCCCAGGCGTAGTTGGAGACGGTGTTGAGCCCGCTGCCGATGCCCGCGCCGCCGCTGGTCGCGGTGCGGTAGGGGTGGGTGTCGGTGGAGTACAGGTAGGCGTGGTAGTTGAAGTCCTCCTGCACGTTCACGATGTCGTACGGGGCGATGCGCGTGCCAATCGCGGTGGTGCTCGTGTCGCGCGGCGTCGAGGCGCTGGACAACCACTCCGGCAGCCCGGCGACGTTGTACGTGAGCACGTTGAAGCTGCCCGAACTGGCGGCGGCGGCCGGTGTCGCGGCGGCCACCGTGAGCCCGCCCAGGGCCGCGGCTGCGACCGCCAGACAGGCGAGAAGTCTGCGCATGGGGAAGTGCCTCCTGCGGAGTGACAGAGGGGGAGGTTGTTGCGGCGCTCATGTCAAAATGTAGCGACAAGCGCTTGCTATGACTCCCCTTCGGCCACACCGAATCTGGAATTCCGGGTGGCGCGGAGATGGCCAAGTCCCGTCGCCTGACCGTTTGTTGTCGGTGCGGGGGGATACGGTCCACAGGTATGGCATAAGACATTCACATCACCCGGCACGAGAACGGCGGGGAGGACTGTCGGGGCGAGCACGGACCGCCGATGACGGCCGAAGAATGCCAGGAACCCGAGTGATCTCCTCATCGCCAAGATGCGCGAGGTGGCGCGAGAGCTCGGGGTGCGCGTCCAGGGAGACGACGGGGGCGCCGAGGTCGGGGAGGGCGGGAACCCGGTCCCTTCCGGCCGCCGCCCCTGACCGCTACGGCCGCGCCAAGTGCCGCATCGTCAGCGCCAGTTGTAGCCGCAGTCGCCCCTGCGGAGTGCGTACCGGCCAGCCCAGCAGGGCCTCCGCGTGGGTCAACCGGTCCTGGAGCGTGGAGTGGTGGACGTTGATCTCCATGGCCGCCGCGCGCAGGCTCGTGGTGCCGGCGACGGCGCTCAAAGTGGCCAGCAGCCAGGGCGCGTTGGCCGCCGCCGCTTCCACGTCATGGACGTCGGGCGGCGGTTCGGCACCCGGTACGACCAGTTCGGCGAGGAGGGCGATACCGCCGAGCTCGTCGGCGTGCACGACGCGTGGGCCGGGGTCCTGTGCGGTGCCGTCGGCGGTGAAGCGGAGGGCGGTGCGGGCGGCGGCCCAGGAGCGGGGCAGGTCCAGTACCGGGACGGCCGGGCCGACACCCAGTCGGCCTACGGGCAACTCGGTGTCCGTGTGCGGTGGTTGAGGACCGGAGCCGTCATGGGCCGGCTGCGGATCACCGTCCGACGCGGCTCGCGCGCCGGACGTACCGGTGTCCCGGGGCGCGGCGAGGACGCGGGGCCGTCCGTCGAGCGGGGCGAGAACGCGGGCGCGGGTCGCGGGGTCGGCCGCGTCGAGGCCGAGACGGCGGGCCGCGTGCAGCCGGGCCGCCTCGGGAGCCGTGGCATCGAGCAGGGTCTCGACCAACTCCGGGTCCTCGGCGGGAACCCGGCCCCGGGTGCGATCGAGCACGAGCCGCACGGCACCGGCCGCCCGCTCCAGGATCACCGCGTCGACGACACTGGGCGGAGCCTGCGCCGTACGCTCCAGCCACAGCGCGGAAGCCCCGCCCGGCGTCAGCGCGGCGGAGGGCCAGGCGGGATCCGGCGATTCCTCGCTGTCCCTGCGCGTACCGTCCGCCTCGACCCGCACCCGAACCCGCCGCTCGACGTCGACCAGCCGCGCGGCACACCCGGCCAGCACCGCCGCCCCACGCACCAGCGCCTCGAGCCCGGCCCGCGACTCGGCGAGCCGATCGAAATACCCGATGACCCGCACGGCGGCACCGGCGTCCGGATCCAGCGCGGTCAGGCGCCCGGCCAGCTCTTTCATAACCCCATGGTGCGGCATGCCACCGGCGGAGAGGAGGGACGGGACGTGGGTATCGCGCTCGGGCCGTCCCTGGCCAGACTGAGGGGCTTCCTCGGTGTGCCGCTCGTGCACGCCGCGCCGGTGTCGCCGTGGTCGTAGGTCCGCGCCGTCGGCGGCCTCCGTGTCCGGTGTGCCATGCCGGCGGCGGGGGAGACGCCGGGGCGCGGGCGGTGTGCTCGGGGCGTCTTCGGAGTGGCCGGGGGGCTTGCCTGGTGTGCCGCGCGCGGAGGGCATGCCGGTGTCGCCGCGGTCGTAGGTGCGCGCCGCCGGCGGCCTCCGCATTCGGTGTGCCATGCCGGCGGTGGGGGAGACGCCGGGATGCGGGCAGTGCGCTCGGGCCGTCTCCGGAGCGGCCGAGGGGCTTCCTTGGTGTGCCGCGCGCGGAGGGCATGCCGGTGTCACCGTGGCCGCGCTCTCACCGCACTCATGGCGAAGCCGGCTCACATGCGCCGCCCGGCCACGTCGGAGACGTCGCGGCGCACCGGTGCAGTCGCAGCCCTGCCCTCACCCCCTCAACCTGCCCCCAACAACCGCCGCAGCCAACTCACATGCGCGGCCCGCGCCGCCTGTGAGACCGCCGCCTGGGGAGCGAAGCCGTCGAAGCCGTGGAAGCCGCCGGGCCAGACGTGGAGTTCGGCGATGCCGCCCGACTGCCAGAGGCGGGACGCGTAGGCGACGACCTCGTCGCGGAAGGTCTCCGCCGAGCCGACGTCGAGGAAGGCCGGGGGCAAGCCGGTGAGGTCCTCCGCGCGGGCCGGTGCGGCGTACGGCGAGACGTCGGGGCCGCCGCGGCGGTCGCCGAGCAGGGCGGTCCAGCCGGTCTCGTTGGACGTGCGGTCCCAGACGCCGACGCCGGTCATCTGGTGCGCGGACGGGGTGTCGTTGCGGTCGTCGAGCATCGGGCAGAGCAGGAGCTGGCCGATGGGGCGCGGGCCGCCGCGGTCCCGGGTGAGCAGGGCCAGCGCCGCGGACAGCCCGCCGCCGGCGCTCGCGCCCATGATGACGATCCGCTCGGGATCGCCGCCGATCTCCTTCGCGTGCTCCGCCGTCCACAGCAGACCGGCGTACACGTCCTCGATCGGCGCGGGGTGCGGATGTTCGGGCGCCAGCCGGTACTCCACCGAGACCACCACCGCGTCCAGTTCCCGCGCGTACTCCAGCGCCCCGGTCACCCCGACCCGCCGGTCGCCGAGCACCATCCCGCCGCCGTGCACGTGATAGATGACGGGCAGCGCGCCCGCCGTCGCCGGTGCGGTCGGACGGCAGACCAGCAGCGTGATGTCGGGCTCGCCGACCGGGCCCGCCACCTCGCGGTCCTCGATGGCGAAGGCTCCGTCGAGCGTGAGATCCATCTGCATCGACTGCGTGATCGCGGGGCCTTGGCGGATCTCGTCGATGTCCTCCATCGTCATCCCGGGCGAGATGAACTCCTTGATCAACTCCAGCGCGGCGGCGAGTTCGGGGTCGAACGGGGGCGGGGGCGGGACGGAAGTCATGCGCTTCTCCTGACGCTGGGCGCGGCGGCTCGTGCGGCCATGATCCGCGCGTGTACCCCCGATCGGCCCACCGCCGTCCGGCGGAACCTCTCCGCCGTCCGGCGGGTGCCTTGTCAGGACGTGACCTGTTGTTCACCTTCGGGACGCGGAAGGGATCATCCGTGCCGACAACGATGTCGAGATCCCATATGCACCAGGAGCACCACCTGTGAACATCTCCCTGACCGTCTGGCTGCTGACGATCGCCGCCCTCTGTGCCCTCGTCGGCGCCGACTTCCTCATCGGCCGCAAACCCCACGACGTCTCCCTCAAGGAAGCAGGCGTCTGGACCGTGGTCTGGGTCGTCCTGGCCTGCCTGTTCGGGCTCGGACTGTTCTTCTACGGCGGGAGCGGGCCGACCGGGGAGTTCTTCGCCGGGTACATCACCGAGAAGTCGCTCAGCGTCGACAACCTCTTCGTCTTCGTGCTGATCATGGGCAAGTTCGCGGTGCCGTCCCAGTACCAGCAACGGGTGCTCATGGTCGGAGTCCTCGTCGCCCTGGTGTTGCGCGCCGGCTTCATCGCGGCCGGTGCCGCGATCATCTCCACGTTCTCCTGGGTCTTCTACCTCTTCGGCGCGTTCCTGATCTGGACCGCCTGGAAGCTCGTCCAGGACGCCCGCAAGGGCCACGGGAACGACGAGAACGACGAGTACGAGGAGAACAAGCTCCTCAAGATCGCCGAACGCCGCTTCGGCGTGGCCGACCGCTATCACGGCACCAAGCTGTTCATCACGGAGAACGGCAAGCGCATCATGACCCCGATGCTCGTCGTGATGCTCGCGATCGGCTCCACCGACGTGCTCTTCGCCCTCGACTCCATCCCCGCGATCTACGGCCTCACCCAGGACCCGTACATCGTCTTCACTGCCAACGCCTTCGCCCTGATGGGCCTGCGCCAGCTGTACTTCCTCATCGGCGGCCTGCTGAAGAAACTCGTCCACCTCAGCTACGGCCTGTCGGTCATCCTCGGCTTCATCGGCGTCAAGCTGGTGCTGCATGCCCTGCACGAATCCGGTGTGCACGTCCCGGAGATCTCCATCCCCTTCTCCCTCGGCTTCATCGTGCTGGTCCTGGCGGTGACGACGTTCACGAGCCTGTGGGCCACACGGGCGGCCGACGAGGAACCCGCCGCCAAGTCCTGGACGGGGAGCTTGACTTCGAGAGCGCTCGAAGACCTACCGTCACGAAGGACGGTGAAGGTCTGAAGGTCCGGGTGGACCGCGAGAGGGAGTCGGGCATGCGCGTCGGCGTACACATCAACCGGTTCAACCATTCCGGAGGGCCGGCGGCGGTCGGGCCCGAGCTGGCCGCCGCGGGCGCCGCGGCCGAGGCGGCGGGCGTCAGCTGGCTCTCGGTGATGGACCACTACTTCCAGATGGAGTTCAACGGCGGCGCCGAGGACGCCATGCTGGAGGCCTACACCACGCTGGGCTTCCTGGCCGGCAACACCTCCACGGTCCAACTGGGCGCGCTGGTAACGGGAGTGACGTACCGTCAGCCCGGACTCCTCGCGAAGATCGCCACCACGCTCGACGTCCTGTCCGGCGGCCGGGCCACCCTCGGCATCGGGGCGGCCTGGTACGACCGCGAGCACCACGGCCTCGGCGTGCCGTACCCGCCGGTCGCGGAGCGTTTCGAACGGCTGGAGGAGACCCTGCGGATCTGTCTGCAGATGTGGGACCCGGAGACGAACGGCCCCTTCGAGGGCAAGCACTACCGACTCGCCGAGACCCTGTGCGTGCCCGCGCCGGTCAGCAGCCCGCACCCCGAGATCATGATCGGCGGCGGTGGCGAGAAGAAGACCCTCCGGCTGGTCGCCCAGTACGCGGACGCCTGCAACCTGATCGTGGCGACACCGGACGAGCTGCGCCACAAGCTCGACGTGCTGCGCGGTCACTGCGACAGGCTGGGGCGCGACTACGACCGTATCCGCAAGACGATCGTCTACGGCGGCGAGTCGGTCACCGCGGGCGACCTCGACGCGTTCCTGCGGGAGATCGGCGGCTTCACGAAGCTCGGTGTCGACACGGTGATCCTGGGCCCGCGCACGGGCGAACCGGCCGAGTGGATCGAGCGGTTCGTGGCGCCGGCGGTGCCACGCCTGGCCGAGCTGGACTGACATGAACTGACATGAAAGGGGCCGGAGTTCCTATGGACTCCGGCCCCTTTCGATGGTCGAGCGGTGTGCCTCGATCAGGCGGCGACGGCCTCGCCCGCGTGACCCTTCAACTGGGAGAGGACCTCGGTCAGCTGGGCGACGACCTCGGCGTCCTCCGACGGGTGGGTCTCGGCGAAGCGGACCACGGAGCTGGGGATCGAGAGCTTGATCTCCTCGATCACCTTGCCGCCGGCGATGCCCACGGCCTTGCGGGCCTCGTCCTGCGCCCACACGCCGCCGAACTGGCCGTAGGCGGTGCCGACCACGACGACCGGCTTTCCGCCGAAGCCGCTGGCGCCGTAGGGGCGGGACAGCCAGTCGATGGCGTTCTTCAGGACGGCCGGGATGGTGCCGTTGTACTCGGGGGAGAAGAAGAGGAACGCGTCGGCGCTGCCGGCGGCCTCGCGGAGCTTGGCGGCGGCGGCCGGGACGTTGCCCTCGACGTCGATGTCCTCGTTGTAGAACGGGATCTCGGCGAGACCCTCGAAGATCTCGATGTCGGAGCCCTCGGGCGCGAACTTCACGGCGGCCTCGGCGAGCTGGCGGTTGTGCGAGCCGGCACGCAGGCTGCCGACGAGCGCGAGGATACGAACAGACATGGGGCACTCCAAGAGGGGGGCTGAAACACTGCCGTTACGATCCGGACCGAGGTCCGTTTAAAAGTTGTACCAGGCTAAGCGGACCGCGGTCCAGTTTTGTTCCCGGTGCTTTACGCTGTCTTCATGTCCAGCACGCTGCCGCCCTTTCCGAAGCCCGAGGAGTCAATGAGCGAACCCCAGTTGCTGGAGGTCCGCTCCTTCGCCGACGAGCCCTGCCTGCGCGCCGACGCGGCCCGCAACCGCGCCAAGCTGCTGGAGGCCGCCGCCCGGCTGATCGCCGAGCACGGAGTGGCCGGCGTCACTATGGAGGCGGTGGCCGCCGCCGCCCAGGTCGGCAAGGGGACCGTCTTCCGCCGCTTCGGCGACCGCACCGGCCTGCTGATGGCGCTGCTCGACCACTCCGCGCAGACGCTCCAGGCCGACTTCCTCGGCGGCCCGCCCCCGCTGGGCCCCGGAGCCCCGCCGGTCGAGCGGCTGCGGGCGTTCGGTGTCGCGGTGCTGTACCGCCACGCCGAGCAGCTGGACCTGCAACTCGCCGCGCAGCCCGAGCCCACCCGCCGGTTCGCCCACTCCGCGCTCCAGGCGCTGCGCACCCATGTCATGGTGCTGCTGCGGCAGATCCTCCCGGACGCCGACTGCGAGTTGCTGTCCCAGACGCTCATGGCGTATCTCGATCCGGCCTTGATCCACCATCTGACCCGGCAGTGCGGGATGCCCATGGAGCGGCTTGAGGCGGGCTGGATCGACCTCGTCGACCGTGTGACCGGGACTCAACTGCCCCGCTGAGCCGGTCCGTTGGGCTGCGCCCGGCTCAGCCGCGGTGCTCGGCTCGGCCGCCGCGGGAGGTGAGGAAGCCGAGCACGCCTTCCGGCTCGGCCGCCGCGGGAGATGGAGAGGCCGATCATGCTCTCCGACCCGGCCGCCGGACGTCTGCGCGGCTGTGCCCGGCTCAGCCGCCCATGCCGGCGAAGAAGTCGAGCATCCCCTGCGGCGCGTCCTCGCCGAACATCAGGACCCCGTTCGCCGCGGACTCCGCCGCCGACTCCTCGCCGCGCGGGAACAGCTTCGCCTCGTACGCGGCCAGCGCGGCCTCCGTGTCGCCCGGGTGCGCGGCCAGCGCCTCACCCAGTTCGGCGCCGTCGAGCATGGCCAGGTTGGCGCCCACGCCCGCGAACGGGGACATCAGATGCGCCGCGTCGCCCAGCAGCGTGACCCCGGGGACCCGCTCCCAGCGGTGCCCGATCGGCAGGGCGTGGATGTGCCGCGGGGTCAACGGCCCGTCCGCGTCGGCGACCAGCGCCCGCAGGCTCTTGTCCCAGTCCGCGAAGTGCCCCAGGGTGTACGCCTTCGCCGCCTCGGTGTCCGTGAAGTCGACCCCGTCGAACGCGTCCTCGGGCACGGCGAGCGCCACGTAGATGTGCAGGCTGCCGTCGGTCTCGCGGTGGGCCAGAAAGCCCTTGCCCGCACCGAGCGCCATCATCATGCCGCCGCCGACGACCTCGGCGCTCACGGGATGCCGTAGGTCGGCGTCCGGCAGGTCCACCTCGACGAACGAGATGCCGGTGTACGCGGGCTTCGCGTCCGAGAGCAGGGGCCGCACCCTGGACCAGGCGCCGTCCGCGCCGATCAGCAGATCGGTGGTGAAGGAGGTGCCGTCCGTGAGCGTCACCTCGTGCCGGCCGCCGTCCAGCGGGCGGGCGCCGGTGACCTTCGCGCCCCAGCGGACGGTGCCCTCGGGCAGTGAACCGAGCAGCAGGTCGCGCAGCTGGCCGCGGTCCACCTCGGGGCGTCCGCCGGTGCCGTCGTCGGGGTCGTCAAGGAGGACCGTGCCGGCCTTGTCGAGGACGCGGGTGCTCTCGCCGCCCGGGTTGACCAGCGCGCGGAACTCCTCGTACAGGCCCGCCGCGCGCAGCGCCGGCTGGCCCGAGTCCTCGTGGATGTCGAGCATGCCGCCCTGCGTGCGGGCGGCGGGGGAGGCGTCCAGGTCGAAGACGGCGGCCTCGACGCCGTTCACGTGCAGGACCCGCGCGAGCGTGAGCCCGCCGAGTCCGCCGCCGATGATCGCGAGGGGGTGATGGGGGGTGGTCATGATGGCCTCCTTGAAGCTTGAAGTGGGCGATAAGCAGGGTCAGTTGGGAACGTCCGTCCGCTCGATCCCGTTGATCAGGGCCTGGAACCGCCAGGACAGGCGGGCCTCGGGCGCCCCGGCGAGCAGGTCGCCGGAGCGGGCCGCGATGTGCGGGTGGGTCCGGTCGGACACATTGCGGAGGGCGTCGGTCAGGGTGTCCCAGTCGTCCTGGGTGGTGTCGTCGCCCGAGTGCTCGGCGGCCGTCGCGGTGGCCTGCTGGAGCAGCAGGTCCACGCCCCACGCGGCCTGCGCCGGTGGGACGCCGCCCTCGTCGAGCAGGGCCAGCAGGGTCTCGATCAGGTTCATGTAGTGCGGACCGCTGGGCCAGGCCGTGAGCGCCGAACGGGCGAGGCTCGGGTGCTCGAAGAGCACCGCGGTGTACGCCGTGAGCACCTGCTCGACCCGCTCGCGCCAGGAACCCTCGGTGGGTGCCGTCTCGATCGTGCCGAGCAGCTCGTCGAGCACTGCCGCGTGCAGCTCCGCGGTGTTGCGGACGTACACGTACAACGAGGCCGGGCCGGTGTCGAGCTCCTGGGCCAGGCGCCGCATGGTGACCTTCTTCAGGCCCTCGGCGCGAAGGATCGTCACGGCGGCGGCGACGATGCCCTCCCTGCTCAGGGCGGGTTTCGCCGGCCGGTCACGGCGGCTGCGCGGGGTGTCGAGGCGAGCTGTCATGTCTCCACGGTAACGAACATGTTCGCTCCGAACAAGTTCGTGACGAACATGTTCGTAAAATACCGGACCATACTGCTCTCGTGACGGCCGTTCCCCCGCCGCACTCTCCGGCCCCGGCTTCTGCCAAGATGCCGTACGTCATGGTGCAGATACCGAAAACGCCCGCAGCCCCGTCGCCCGCACCGCGCTCCGTGCCCACGAGCGCCGATGTGGCCCGCCTGGCCGGCGTCTCACGCGCGACCGTCTCCTACGTCCTCAACAACACCAGTGCCGTACGGATCAGCGAACCCACCCGCCGTCGCGTCCACGAGGCCGCGAAGGAACTCGGGTACGTCCCGCACGCGGCGGCCCGCAGTCTGCGCGCCGGACACAGCCGCATGGTGCTGATGCCGGCGCCGACCATGCCGGTGGGACTCCTCTACAGCCAGTTCATCAACGAACTCCAGTGGGCGCTCAGCCGCCTCGACTACACGGTCGTGCAGCACGGGTCCGTCGGTCTGCGCGGCGACGAGGCCGCCCGCGCCTGGGCCGAACTGCGCCCGGTCGCCGTCCTGGTGCCCGGCGCGGGGCTCGGCCCGGAGGGCGTCGAGGTCCTCAAGCGCTCCGGTGCGCGGGCCGTCCTCACCCTCGGCCCCGAGAAGGTCGAGGGCGCGCACGCCCTGCTCCTCGACCACGAAGGTGTCGGCCACTGCGCCGGAGCGCACCTGTACGGCCGCGGCCGGCGCCGGATCGGCGTGGTCGTGCCCGAGGAACCCGGCATGGGGGTCTTCTCCCGGCCCCGCCTCGAAGGCGTGCGCCGCGCCCTGCTCGGCACGGACGCCACGGTGACCGAACTCCCGCTCGCCTACTGCGAGGAGAGCGCTGCCGGGATCGCCGCCCGCTGGCGCGCTCTCGGTCTCGACGCGGTGTTCACGTACAACGACGAGTACGCGATGCTGCTGATGCGCGCCCTCCAGGACGAAGGCATCCGCATCCCCGAGGACACGGCCGTGATCGGCGCCGACGACCTGATGATCGGCCGACTGCTGCGCCCGCGCCTGAGCACCGTCCACATCCAACTACCCTCCGGCCACGAGCTGGCCGAACTGGTCGACAGCGCGGTACGCGAACCGGGCAGGGTACCGGGCACGCACGAACTGCTCGGCGCGTCGGTGGTACACCGCGACTCCAGCTGACCGGGGTGTGGTGGTGCGTGCGGCCGCATGGCGGAGGAGGGCGTCGACGCGATGGGGGTCCGTGGCTCGGGCGAAGCCGAGAGCGGGGGAGTCGGCGACCGTGCCCACTCCGCGCCCGGCGACCGCGCTCACCCCAGGCCCGGCGACCGCGCCCGGGGCGAATCGGCCGTACGCGACTAGGATGTTGCTTGCTCAACCAGACGGGGATGCGTTCGGACACCGGACGTGGCTCGCGAGGCTGCGTCGGATCACCGCATCCCGTCACGCGACCGCTCAACGGGCCGCGAAGACACGGGACTTGCGCCGCCCGGGTGGGTCCCGCCGGTGACGGATCGGAGAACCACCATGCCGCTGCTCGACCCGAAGACCTGGCAGTCCCGCCCCTTGTCGGGCCCCGAGTACCCGGTCACCGAGCCCGCCACCGGCGACACGCTCGGCACCGTCACGCTCGCCGCCGCCGAGGACATACGGCCGGCCGTCTCGGCTGCCCTCGCCGCGCAGGCCGAGTGGGCGCGCGTCCCGCACTTCGTCCGCGCCGGTGTGCTGCGCAAGGCCGGTGACCTGTTCGCCGCGCACGCCGAGGAGTTGCGCGAGTGGCTCGTGCGGGAGTCCGGCTCGATCCCCGGCAAGGCGGACTTCGAACTGCACGTCGCCGCCCAGGAGTGCTACGAGGCCGCCGCCCTCGCCTCCCGCCCCGCCGGGCAGGTCCTCCCCTCGGAGGCGCCCCGGCTGTCGTACACCCGGCGCATCCCGGTCGGCGTCGTCGGCGTGATCGCGCCCTTCAACGCCCCGCTGATCCTCTCCATCCGCTCGGTCGCCCCGGCGCTCGCGCTCGGCAACGGGGTCGTCCTGAAGCCGGATCCGCGCACGGCGGTCTGCGGGGGACTGTCGCTCGCGGCGGTCTTCGCGGAGGCGGGCCTGCCCGAGGAGCTGTTGCAAGTACTGCCCGGCGGCGCCGACGTGGGGGCCGCGCTCGTCGCCGATCCGCAGGTGCCCGTCATCTCCTTCACCGGCTCAACTGCCGCCGGGCGCGCGGTCGGTGAGGCTGCGGGGCGTCATCTCAAGCGCGCACACCTGGAGTTGGGCGGGAACTCGGCCCTGATCGTGCTGGCGGACGCGGACCTGGACGCGGTGATCTCGACGGCGGCCTGGGGTTCGTTCTTCCACCAGGGCCAGATCTGCATGACGACCGGCCGTCATCTCGTCCACGAGTCGCTCTACGAGGAGTACGTCGAACGCCTCGCAGCCAAGGCCGACTTGCTCGCGGTCGGCGACCCGCACCGCGCGCAGGTGCACCTCGGCCCGATCATCGACGCGGCCCAACTCGCCAAGATTCACGGCCTGGTGGAGGCCAGCACGGCAACTGGCGCCAGGCTGGCGGCCGGTGGAACCCACGAGGACCTCTTCTACCGGCCGACCGTCCTCGCCGGCGTCGACGACGACACCCCCGCCTACGCGGAGGAGGTCTTCGGCCCGGTCGCTCCGGTACGGTCCTTCGCCACCCCCGACGAAGCGGCGGCGCTGGCCGCGTCGGGACCGTACGGCCTGTCGCTCGGCATCGTCACGCGCGACAGCGCCCGCGGCCTGGACCTGGCGGAACGCATCCCCACCGGGATCGTCCACATCAACGACCAGACCGTGAACGACGAGGCCGTCGCGCCCTTCGGCGGGGTCGCCGCGTCCGGCACCGGCGCCCGCTTCGGCGGCGAGGCCAACCTGGAGGCCTTCACCGACGTGCGCTGGACGACGGTGCGCGGGGACGTGGCGTCGTACCCGTTCTGAAAAACGAGGGTCCGGAAACCCGGGAAAAAAATCCCTGGGCTTACTGACCGTTCTGCTCGGCCTGCGCCTGCTGCTCGGCGACCGACTTGCGGACCTCGTCCATGTCGAGCTTGCGGGCCTGGCCGATGACGTCCGTCAGGGCGGCCTCCGGCAGCGCGCCGGGCTGGGCGAACACGGCGACACGGTCGCGGACGATCATCAGCGTCGGGATCGACTGGATGCCGAAGGCCTGCGCCAGCTCGGGCTGGGCCTCGGTGTCGATCTTGCCGAAGACGAGGTCCGGGTTCTCGTCGGCCGCCTTCTCGTAGACCGGGGCGAACTGACGGCACGGCCCGCACCAGGACGCCCAGAAGTCGATCAGGACGAAATCGTTGTCCGTGACCGTCTGGTCGAAGTTCTCCTTGGTGAGCTCCACGGTGGTGGTCATGACGTAAATCCCTCTTCCTCGATGTGGGGGCGAAGCCGTCCCGGACAACACGGTCGTCCGGTGTCGTATTCCGCGCCCCTACCCGTGTGGCTTCGGCGCACACCACCCAGCAGACTGGCCCCATGACGGAAACGGAATCCATCGCGTACGACGTCGTGGTGCTCGGGGCCGGGCCCGTGGGGGAGAACGTCGCCGACCGCACCCGTGCGGCCGGTCTCTCCACCGCGATCGTGGAGAGCGAACTGGTCGGCGGCGAGTGCTCGTACTGGGCGTGCATGCCCAGCAAGGCCCTGCTGCGCCCGGTCATAGCCCGCGCCGACGCCCGCCGCGTACCCGGCCTCGGCCACCTCGTCCAAGGCCCACTCGACACCGCCGCGGTGCTCGCCCACCGCGACTACGAGGCCTCCGGCTGGAAGGACGACGGCCAGGTCCAATGGCTCGACGGCATCGCCGCCGACCTCTACCGCGGCCAGGGCCGCCTCGACGGCCCCCGCAAGGTGACGGTGACGGGCCCCGACGGCGTCCGGCACGTCCTCACCGCCCGGCACGCCGTCGCGGTCTGCACCGGCACCCGCGCCCTTCTGCCGGACATGCCCGGACTCGACGAGATCAAGCCGTGGACCAGCCGCGAGGCCACCAGCGCCAAGGCCGCGCCCGGCCGGCTCATCGTGGTCGGCGGCGGGGTCGTCGCCGTCGAGATGGCCACCGCCTGGCAGGCCCTCGGCTCCCGCGTCACCCTCCTCGTCCGCGGCAAGGGCCTGCTGCCCCGCATGGAGCCCTTCGCCGGCGAACTGGTCGCCGACGCGCTCACCGAGGTCGGCGTCGACCTGCGCACCGGCACGTCCGTCGCGGCGGTGACCCGCGAGAACGGCACCGTCGCGGCCCTCCTCGAAGGCGGCGACCGCATCGAGGCCGACGAGATCCTCTTCGCCACCGGACGCGCCCCGCAGACCGATGACATCGGCCTCGACACGATCGGCCTGGAACCGGGCTCCTGGCTGACGGTGGACGACACCCTGCGCGTCCCCGACAGCGAGTGGCTGTACGCGGTCGGCGACGTCAACCACCGCGCCCTCCTCACCCATCAGGGCAAGTACCAGGCCCGCATCGCGGGCGCCGCGATCGCCGCCCGCGCGTCCGGCGTCCCCCTGCTGGAGACCGACCCGTGGGGCGCCCACGCGGCCACCGCCGACCACGACGCCGTACCCCAGGTCGTCTTCACCGACCCGGAGGCCGCGTCCGTCGGCCTCTCCCTCGCCGAGGCGGAAGCGGCCGGCCACCGCGTCCGCGCGGTCGACGTCGAGTTCTCCTCGGTCGCCGGCGCCGGCCTCTACGCCGACGGCTACCGAGGCCGCGCCCGCATGATTGTCGACCTCGACGACGAGATCCTGCGCGGCGTCACCTTCGTGGGCCCCGGCGTCGGCGAACTGATCCACTCGGCCACCATCGCGGTAGCCGGCCAGGTCCCGATCAACCGCCTGTGGCACGCGGTCCCGTCGTACCCGACGATCAGCGAGGTATGGCTGCGCCTGCTGGAGGCCTACCGGGGCTGAACACGCCTGATTATCTCGGGTAGTTGACAGCCGATTCCCTACGGCAACTCGAAGCCCAGCGCAGCCGACGCCGCATCCGGTGTCGGCTGCGCCCAGCGCTCCGCCATCGCCTCGTTCGAGGACAGGGAGCGCAGTTCCGCGCGGTCGAGATAGAGCAGGCCGTCGAGGTGGTCCGTCTCGTGCTGGACGATCCGCGCGGGCCACCCGGTGAACACCTCGTCCACCGCCCTCCCGTGCTCGTCCTGCCCGGTCAGCCGCACCGAAGTGTGCCGTGCGACCACCGCCTGCCAGCCCGGCACGCTCAGGCACCCCTCGAAGAACGCGGCCCGGGCGTCGCCGACCGGCTCGTACGACGGATTGACCAGTACCCGGAACGGCTGCGGCACCCGCCCGCGCGCCACCCGCACCTCGTCCGGCACCGGCGCCGGATCCTCGATCACCGCGATCCGCAGCCCCACCCCGACCTGCGGGGCCGCGACACCCACCCCAGGCGCCGCGTGCATGGTCTCGCGCAGCGCCTCCACGAACCGGGCCAGCAGCGCGGGTTCCAACTGGCCGTCGAACGGCTCGATACCGCGCCGCAGCACCGGGTCGCCGGCCGCGACGATGGGCAACGGGCCGCCGGCGGCGAGGAGTTCCTCGACCCGCTCGGCCAGGGGCGCGTGATCACTGGGAAGTGCCATCGCGCCAGGATGCCATGGCCCCCGGCGCCACCCGATGTGACCCACGCCATACGCATCCACGGGAACTCGCGGCCTTCACGCCCCGACTACTGGACCACTACGGCAACGACACACCATCACCCGCCCGATTCCATGCCCCGTCCCCCTCCTCCTCGCCCCCGGAGAAGCCCGCCCATGTCCACCGCTCCCTCGACCACCACGGCCGAGGTCCCGCAAGAGCCCGCCCCGGCACCGTCCCCCAGCCGCTGGGCCCCGCTCCGCCCCCTGGTCCTGCGTCTGCACTTCTACGCCGGAGTGTTCGTCGCCCCGTTCCTGCTCGTCGCCGCGACCACCGGCTTCCTGTACGCCGGTGCCTTCCAGGCCGAACGGATCGTGTACGCCCATGAGTTGACCGTCTCCGTCGGCGACCGTGAACTGCCGATATCGCAGCAGGTGACCGCCGCCCGCAAGGCACACCCCGAGGGCACGGTCTCGGCGGTCCGCCCCTCCCCGGAGGCCGGCGCCACCACCCGCGTCATGCTCTCCGGCGTGAAGGGCATCGCCGCCGACCACACCCTCGCGGTCTTCGTCGACCCGTACACCGGGAAGGTCCGCGGCGCGCTCGAACAGTACGGCTCGACCGGTGCGCTTCCGCTGCGCACCTGGATCGACGAGCTCCACCGCGATCTCCAACTCGGCGAAACCGGCCGCCTGTACAGCGAGTTCGCCGCGAGCTGGCTGTGGGTCATCTCGGGCGGTGGCCTGGTGCTGTGGTTCTCCCGGCGCCGCGCCCTGCGCAAGGTGCGCGGCACGAGCGGCCGGCGCCGCACCCTCGGCCTGCACGGCACGGTGGGTGTCTGGACCGCCGTGGGCTTCATCTTCCTCTCGGCGACCGGACTGACCTGGTCGACCTACGCCGGCGCCAACATCGACGAACTCCGCACCTCCCTCGGCCAGTCCACCCCCTCGGTGTCGGCCGCGGCGAGCGGCGAGCACGCGGGCCACGGCGGCGCCACCGCGACCGGCGACGCCCAACACGGCGTAGGACTCGACAAGATCCTCGCCGCCGCCCGAGCCGAAGGGCTCGGCAACCCCGTCGAGATCGTGCCGCCCGCCGACGCGAACTCCGCGTACGTCGTCCGGCAGGTCCAACGCAGCTGGCCCGAGAAACAGGACGCCGTCGCCGTCGACCCCGCCACCGGCAAGGTCACCGACGAACTCCGGTTCGCGGACTACCCGTTGCTCGCCAAACTGACCCGCTGGGGCATCGACCTGCACACCGGCGTCCTCTTCGGTCTGGTCAACCAGATAGCCCTGATGCTGCTCGCGGGCTCGCTGATCCTGCTGATCGTGTGGGGCTACCGCATGTGGTGGCAGCGCGGCCGGGGTTCCTCCTTCGGCCGCCCGATACCGCGCGGCGCGTGGGCCCAGGTGCCCCCGCTGCTCCTCGTCCCGTGCCTGACGGTGATCGCCGTACTCGGTTACTTCGTACCGCTGTTGGGCATCCCGCTGGCCGCGTTCATCGCCGTGGACGTGGTGCTGGGCGAGGTCGCGCACAGGCGAGGGCAGCGGACGTACGCGAAGTAGCGACGCACGGGAAGGGGCCCGGTTCCGCACCGGAACCGGGCCCCTTCTGTGCTTGAACTGCCGTGTCTCAGACCCGCTCGAAGTCACCCGCGAGCGCCGAGGCGATCCGCAGATGCGAACCCGCCTCCTCGTGCCGACCCTGGCGCTCCAGCGTGCGGCCCAGCATCAGCCGCGCGTAGTGCTCCACCGGGTCACGCTCCACGAGGACACGCAACTCGCTCTCGGCGCGCCGCAGTTGGGCCGAGTGGTAGTAGGAGCGCGCCAGCAACAGGCGCGGCCCGGTCTGCTCGGGCACCTCCTCGACCAGCCCGCCCAACACCCGCGCCGCCGCGGCGTAGTCCTTGGCGTCGAAGAACATCTGCGCGCGCTCCCAGCGCTCCGCCGGTGTTCCGTGGTCGTAGTACGTCATGTCCACTTGACCTCCTTCGACATGCCACAACGGCCGGTGTTGGTTGAATATTCCACTACCTTCCGGTGGTGGCCAGCTCCGCGTTCGCCCGCTCGGCGACCAGGGTCAGCACGCGGCCGGTGGCCAGCAGGTCCTCCTCCGGGATGCCGCCCCAGATCCTGGCGCTCGCCGCGCTCGTCTCCTGCACGATCCGTTCGTACAGGGCGCGGCCCGCGTCCGTGATCCGCACGTCGGAGGCGTCCGTCGCGACGAGTCCGGCCGCGATCAGTTCGTCGATGCTGCCCTGTACGGAGTCCTCGTCGGTCTTCAGGGCCGCGACGGTGTCCGCGGCGAGCTGCCCGCGGTCGACGGGCCCGGCGGCGAGAGTGAGCGGTCGCAGGACGATCTGCTGCTGGAAGACGAGGCCGTGGCGGGTGAGGACGCGCTCCAGGACGGCGCGGGCGGCGTAGTGGGCCAGGCTGAGCGTGCGGGCGTCCGCGGGGGATGTGGTGGTGGTCATGTCTGCTCCTTCTCGTGCTCACGCGCAGGGACGGGTGCAAGGGGTGTGTCGAGCAGGGTCGCCAGGTCCCGGCTGAACTCCTGGGCCCGTGCGCTGTCGAGACCGCCGAGCGGCTCCAGCAACTGCTCCAGAAGTCCGTGTACGACCTTGATCGCCCGGCGGGTCACGTCACGACCCTCGTCCGTGAGGGCCAGTTGGACGGCGCGCGGGTCGCGGGGGTCCCGGGTGCGCTCGACGAGGCCGGCGGACTCCAGGGCGCGGGCCAGCTTCGAGACGTAGAGCGCTTCGAGGCCGGTGTGGTCGGCGAGGTGTCGCTGGCTGGGGCGCAGCCCGGAGCGATGCATGCCGTACAGCGAAGCCACCAGGGAGTACTGCGCATGGGTCAGTCCCAGGGGTGCCACCGCGCGGTCGACCGCCACGCGCCACTTCATCGACAGTCGCCAGACCAGGAAACCGGGCGTCGCGCCCGTGGATGCCGTGCTCATGGCCGATACAGTACATGGCTACTATATCCATGGCTACTATTTTTGAACGGGAGACCGGCGAGACGGCGGCAAGGGGACGGCGGGGGAGAGGCGGCATCGGCGCGAGGCTGAGGGGTGAGGGGTGAGGGGCGGCGGGTGACGGACTGACGGAACCGCCTCGGCGGGACTAGGTTGTCGCCATGAGCAATCTTGATCGCGAAGCGGTTCCGGCCCTGTGCGGCGGCCGCGGTTTCGTGGTGGCGGAGCCCGTCCGTGAACTCCTCAGCCCGCGCCGGGTCCAGCTCGGCGAGTCCACCGAAGTCCGCCGACTGCTGCCCAACCTGGGCCGCCGTATGGTCGGCGCCTGGTGCTTCGTAGATCACTACGGCCCCGACGACATCGCCGACGAGCCCGGGATGCAGGTGCCCCCGCACCCCCACATGGGCCTGCAGACGGTGAGCTGGCTGCACGAGGGCGAGGTGCTGCACCGCGACTCGACCGGCAGCGTCGCGACGATCCGCCCGCGCGAACTGGGCCTCATGACCTCCGGCCGCGCGATCAGCCACGCCGAACAGAGCCCCAAGACACACGCCCGCTTCCTGCACGGCGCGCAGCTCTGGGTCGCCCTCCCCGACGGTGACCGGCACGTCGAGCCGCACTTCGAACACCACGCCGAACTGCCGGTCGTCACGGCTCCGGGCCTGCGGGCCACGATCGTCCTCGGCGACGTCGACGGCGCGGCCTCGCCCGGCACGACGTACACCCCGATCGTCGGCGCGGACCTGGCCCTCGCGGCCGGCGCGGACGTACGCCTGCCGCTGGAACCGGACTTCGAGTACGCCGTCCTCGCCATGTCCGGCGAGGCCCACGTCGACGGCGTCCCGGTCCTCCCGGGCTCGATGCTCTACCTCGGCTGCGGCCGCACCGAACTCCCGCTGCGCGCCGTGTCGGACGCGGGCCTGATGCTGCTGGGGGGCGAGCCGTTCGACGAGGAGCTGATCATGTTCTGGAACTGGATCGGCCGCACCCAGGAGGAGATCCAGCAGGCCCGCACGGACTGGATGACCGGGTCACGCTTCGGTGAGGTGAAGGGGTACGACGGCGATCCGTTGCCGGCTCCTGAACTGCCTCCGGTGGCGTTGAAGCCGCGAGGGAGAGTGCGCTGACCTGCTGGGACATGCCACAGGGTTGCCTGACACGGGCGTGCCAGGGGTGGCGAGCATCGGTTGCGGCAGTGTCCACGTCACAGCCCATGCCCTCCACCCACCGGGAATCAGGCCGCGACGAGCTCCTGCTCGCGGTCCGGCGTCTTGATCTTGGGCTTCTTGTTCGGCAGTGAGAGCCGGAAGACCTTGTGCCACGCGGAGAACACCTGCTTGGGCAGCGGCCCGGTGACGTACTCCAGCTCGTACTTCTCGAACAGCGCGCGCACCTTCACCGCGACCTCGGCGTACCGGTTGCTCGGCAGGTCCGGGAACAGGTGGTGCTCGATCTGGTGCGACAGGTTGCCGGTCATGAAGTGCATGGCCTTGCTGCCGCTGATGTTCGCCGAGCCCATCATCTGGCGCAGGTACCACTGGCCGCGGGTCTCGCCCTTGATCGACCGGCGCTCGAAGACCTGCACGCCCTCGGGGAAGTGCCCGCACATGATCACCGAGTGGGTCCAGATGTTGCGGACCAGGTTCGCGGTGAACGTGGCGGCGAGCGTGGGGAGGAACGACGGGCCCGACAGCAGCGGGTGGATCACGTAGTCCTTGAGCACCTGCTTGCGGATCTTGCGGCCCACGGCCTTGGCCCGCGCGCGGAACTCCGGGTTCTTGCGGCGGCGCTTGTTCAGGTTCTTGCCGAGTTCCAGGTCGTACGCCGCGATGCCGTACTCGAAGAAGCAGGCGTTGAGGAAGTTCCACAGCGGCTGGCCGAGGTGGAACGGGTGCCACCGCTGGTCCTCGTCGACGCGCATGATGCCGTAGCCGAGGTCGTTGTCCTTGCCGATCACGTTGGTGTACGTGTGGTGCAGCTCGTTGTGCGAGTGCTTCCACTGCTCGGACGGTGAGACGTGGTCCCACTCCCAGGTGGTGGAGTGGATCTTCGGGTCCCGCATCCAGTCCCACTGGCCGTGCAGGATGTTGTGGCCGATCTCCATGTTGTCCATGATCTTCGCCACGGAAAGACCGGCGGTGCCGAGCAGCCACGCGGGCGGGAAGAGCGAGAACAACAGCACGCCCCTGCTGGCCAGTTCGAGCTTGCGCTGCGCCGAGATGACCTTGCGGATGTAGGCGGCGTCCTTCTCGCCGCGGCCGGCGATCACCTCGTCGCGGATCGCGTCCAGCTCGCGGCCGAGCTCCTCGATCTGCTCCGCGGTCAGGTGGGCGGTGGGGTCGGTGGCGGTCAAGGTGCTCCTACCGTTCGATGTCGCAGGGGCCCGCGGCGGCGGACACGCAGGTCTGGATGAGGACGCCCGGTTCGGCCTCGGTGATCTCGCCGGTGCGCAGGTCGCGGACGGCGCCCGCCTTGAGCGGCGTGACACAGCCGAAGCAGATGCCCATGCGGCACCCGGAGGGCATGAGCACGCCGGCCTCCTCGCCGACGTCCAGCAACGGCGTGGCGCCGTCCGCGCCGACGGTCTTGCCGGTGGCGCTGAACGTGACCTCGCCGCCGTCGCCGGTGACGACGATGTTGGGGCGGAAGCGTTCGGTGTGCAGGCGCTCTTGTACGCCGTGCTCGCTCCAGTGCGCTTCGGCGGCGTCGAGCAGGCCTGTGGGCCCGCAGGCCCAGGTCTCGCGCTCGGCCCAGTCGGGCACGAGTTCGTCGAGACGGGCGATGTCGAGCTTGCCGTCAGTGTCGGTGTGCACCTCGGTGAGCCGCAGCTTCTTCTCCGCGGCCAGGCCGTGCAGTTCGTCGCGGAAGATCACGTCCTGCGGCCGCGGCGCGCAGTGGACCATGACGACGTCGTCGAACTCGGTGTCGCGCAGCATGCCCATCACGGGCGTGATGCCGCTGCCGGCCGTCAGGTAGAGCACCTTGGCGGGCTTGGCCCGCGGCAGCACGAAGTCACCGGTCGCCTGGTCGAGCTGGATCAGCGTGCCCGGTTTCGCGCTGCGGACCAGGTGGTTGCTGACCTTGCCGTCCGGGATCGCCTTCACGGTGATCGTGACGCGGCCGTCCTGGCGGTTCGTCGGCGAGGTGACCGAGTAGGCACGCCACAGGCGCACTCCGTCGACGTCGACCCCGATCCGTACGTACTGACCGGCCGTGTGGCCGCGCCAGCCCCGTCCCGGTCTGATCACGATGGTCGCGGCGTCACCCGTCTCGGGGTGCACGGCCTCGATGCGCCCACGCAGGTCGGCGCCCGCACGGAGCGGGCTGACCAGGTCGAGGTAGTCCGACGGCAGCAGCGGCGTCGTGACCATCTCCAGCAGTTTCCACGCCCTGGTGCGGAGGGCTGTACTCGTCATGACTCCAGCCTGCTGCGCCTCAAGGCGTAAAGTCCTGACCGCAGGACGTAAATCTGGTCGGCTGAATTGTTCGCAGGGAATAGAAACGTGAGCCATGCAGTTCGGAGGGCCAGCGAACTGGCCCTGGATGAGACGACGGTCACGGCAATGCGGGCCGCGCTGAAGGCCACCGCCGACGAGGTCGTCGAGGCGATCATCGACGAGGTCCCGCCCTACGCCAATGCCCTTTCGGGCCGCATGGGCGCCACCATGCGCCGAGCCGTCCGCACCGCCCTGGGGCACTACCTGGACCTCGCGAGCGGGAACGCCACGGGCGGCGACGCCGGTGACGCGGCCTACGAGCTGGGCCGCGGCGAGGTGCGCGACGGCCGTTCGATGGACGCCCTGCTCAGCGCCTACCGCGTCGGCGCCCGCGTGGCCTGGCGATGCCTGGCGGCGGGTGCCGTACCCGCAGGTCTGCCCGCCGCCGAGGTCGCCAAGTTCGCCGAGCTGACCTTCGCCTACATCGACGAGCTCTCCGCCGCGAGCGCCGCGGGCCACGCCGACGAACTGACCGCCCGGGGCCGGGACCACGAGCGCCACCTGGAACACCTGGCCCGTGACCTCCTCGCCGGCGCGAGCCCGGACGTGCTGCTGGCCTCTGCTCAACGGGCCGGGTGGCAGCCTCCGGTTTCGCTGACCGCGGTCCTGCTGCCCGCCGCCCAGGCCCGGCCCGCCTACCGCGCGCTCGACCCGAGCACCCTCGTCCTCGACGATCTGCCGGACGCCTCCGGTGTGCTGCTCGTCCCCGATGCCGACCGGTCACATCTCCTGCGGCAGCTGACCGACCGCACCGCCGTGGTCGGCCCGGCCCGGCCATGGACCCGTGCGTCCGCCTCGTACGCGCGAGCCGTACGCGCGCGCTCCCTCTCCTCCGATATCCGCGACACCGAGGACCACCTGCCCGAGCTGGTGCTGAGCGCCGACGTGGACGCGTTCGCGGACCTGCGTGCCCGAGCCCTGGCACCGTTGCGGACCTTGCCTGTCGCGACCGCGCGGCGGCTGGAGGAGACGTTGCGGGAGTGGCTGCTGCACCAGGGCAGGCGGGACGAGGTGGCGGCGGCGTTGTTCGTCCATCCGCAGACGGTCCGGTACCGGATGTCGCAGCTGCGGGAGTTGTTTCCGGATCTCGCATCGCCACACCGGGTCCTTGAACTGACGCTGGCGGTCGGTCTTCGGGCCGGCTGACGCGTACGTCGACCGTCCACGACCGCGCCCGCGAGCGGTCCAGGAATCGAGCCGGCCTCGGGAAGCCCGTCGGGGACCACCGTGGTTCTACGACGGCCCCGCGCCTCCCTGCCCACAGGCCAACGGGACGACCGACCGGGCCGGCCCGGCACACCCCGCGAGGGATGATGGGGGCGGAATGACGGAACGTGAGGTCAGGAGCTTGCATGGCGAAGCGGGTTCACCGACCCCGTGAGGACGCGGAGTTCAATTTCATCCTCGGGATGAGCGGAGTCCCGGTCCTCGCCTACTTCACCGGGACATGGCCCAAGGCAGTCGAGCCCTGCCGGTTGATGGACCTCGTCGTGGGTGGCATCGCCGACGACTACGCGGGCCGCCTGACGGTCGTCCGCGCCGACATCACCCGCTGTCCGGCCGCAACCGAGCGATACGGGATCACCGGAGCCCCGTCCTACGTCCTGCTGAAGGAGGGAGAGGCGGTGGCGCACGGCACCGGGCCGATGACCACCGCCGAGGTGCGGGAGTTCCTGGACGGCCACCTCTGAGCGGCCGCTGCGGCACGAGGCCGCGACGCCCGTCACGTCTCGTCCATGGGAGCTGCGCTGCCTGAGACACCCCCAAAGGTCACATGACGCAGGTGCTCGGCGGTGTTCTCCAGCCGGCGCCCTGTGGCCAGGACATGCGTGGAATCGGTGTGTCGGCCACCGGGCCGCACCTGCGGCATCGACACGATCGCCAACTGGTGTCGTGGTCATGTGGGTTGACCACGCGACGGGAAAAGATCCACGAGGCCCTTGTCGGTGAAGAGCGGCCCGACCACTTCCTGGATCCGCATGCACAGACACCCCTTCGAGAACGCAGGCCGGGCCACCTCGGCGGTCTGGGCCGGAGCCCCACTCGGCAGACGCGGACGCAGCGGCACCTCGATCACCTCACGCTCGCGCCTCCGCACGGTTCCGGCCGGAACCGTGCGTTAATCGGGCCGGTCGCGAGGGGGTCGGTGCGCGGGCGGGGGTGGCCAGGTGGACGTGGCGGGACCGAGGAGCCGTGGGCTGGCAGACTTCGTTCTGTGAAATCCGTGGTGAAGCGAACGACGAGCGACTTGCGGCGGCACAACCGGTCCATCCTCCTCTCCGCTCTGTATGTGCAGGGACCCACCAGCCGGAACAAGCTGACCCGGGTCTCCGGCCTCAGCTCCGCGACGGTGAGCAACGTCGTCTCCCAACTCCTCGCCGAGGGCCTGATCGCGGAGGGCGGTTCGGAGGACTCCGACGGGGGCAGGCCGCGCTCGGTGCTGGAGATCCGCCCGGACTACGGCTCCGTGATCGGCGTGGACATCGGTGAGACGCACGTCCGGATCGGGCTGTTCGACTGGACCCTGTCGGTGATCACCTCCGAGGTCTACCCGATCGCCAGTACCCGGCTCGACGCCGAATCGGTGGCCGCACTGGTGCTCCAGGGCATCTCCGACGTGACCCGCGCCGCGGGCGTCGACCCCGCGGAGCTGCTCGGCGTCGGCGTCGGTGTGCCCGGCGCGGTCCAGCCCGACCCGCGGATTCCCGGACGCATGCTGGTGCACGCACCGACGCTCGGCTGGTCCGGTGTCGCACTCGGCGAGATGCTCGCCCCCGGCGTCGCCGCACCGCTCATGCTCGACAACTGCGCGCGGACCCTGGGCCAGGCGGAGATATGGCGCGGCGTGGGCCAGGGCGCCGACCGGGTGGTCACCGCGCTCATCGGGGTCGGGGTGGGCGCGGCCCTCGGGTCGGGCACGGAGGGCGGCACCACGGGCCTGGCCCCGGCCACGATCGAGTGGGGGCACACGGTGATCTACGCCGGCGGGCTGCCCTGTCGCTGCGGTTCACGGGGCTGCCTGGAGGCGTACGTCGGAGCCGATGCCATCCTCCACCGGTACCAGGCCACCCTGGGCAGTCAGCCGTTCCACGCCGCCGGGACCGAGGGCCGGCTCGCGGAACTGACGGCGCGGGCGGCCACCGACCCGGTGGCCATGGAGACCCTGGAGAAGATCGGGGAGTACATCGGCATCGGGATCGGCAACCTGATCAACCTGCTCCACCCGGACCTCGTGGTGCTCTCCGGATGGGCGGGCTCGGTGATGGGCGGGGTAGTGCTGCCCACCGTGCGGGAGACGGCCGAGCGGCACGCCCTGTCGTATCTGCGGGGGCGTACCCGGATCGAGGTCGGGCGGCTGGGCCAGGAGGCGGTCGCGATGGGAGCGGCCACCCTGCCGGTGGCGCACCTGCTGTCCTGGGGCGGCCGCCGCCCGGAGATCGCGCCCGGGGCCGGGGCGGGGTCCGTCTCCGGGACCGTGCCCGGGGCGGGGGCTGGCGCCGGTGCTTGGGCGTAGACCTGCCCGCCCGTAGACCCGCCCCCATAGACCCGCCCCCGTAGACCCGCCCGTAAATCTGCCGTTCGGTGGTGCGGTGGGACTGTTGACGTCCATGACGTTCGCCTCTTAGTTTAAGTCAAAGCCAAAGTCTCCCTGACCTCCGTGGAGTCTTCATGACGTCTCAGTTCCCCGTGGCACAGCTCTACATCGACGGAACGTTTCGCCCGGCATCGTCAGGGCGTACCGCCGACGTCGTGGAGAAGGCCACGGGTGCCGTGATCGGTACGTACGCCCTCGGCGGGGCCGTGGATGTCGGGCGGGCGGTGGCCGCGGCCCGGGCCGCGCAGCCGGGCTGGGCGGCACTCGGCGCTCCCGAGCGTGCGGCGGGCCTGCGGCGGATGGCCGAGTTCTTCGAGGCGCACCACGCGGAGCTGGTCGAACAGAGCATGCGCGAGACCGGCGGGGTGCGGGCCAAGGCCGAGGACGAGGTGTCCACCGGCATCCGGCAGTTGCAGATCTCCATGATCCAGGCGAGCGAGAACTCCGGCGACCTGCTCCCGCCGTACAAGGCGGGCAAGCTCTCGATGTCGCGGGCGGTACCGCTCGGGGTGATCGGTGTGATCACCCCCTGGAACTACCCGGTCAACCTGGCCATGCGAGCGGTGGCGCCGGCGCTGGCCTTCGGCAACACCGTCGTGCTCAAGCCTGCCGAGCTCACCCCGATCATCGGCGGCCAGGTACTCGCCGAGGCAGCCCGGGCCGCCGGACTGCCGCCGGGTGTGTTCAACGTGGTGACCGGCGACGGCCTCGACGCGGGGCACGCGCTCGCCGAGCACACCGGCCTGAACCTGCTGGACTTCACCGGCTCCCGTGAGGTCGGCCTCGCCATCGCGGCCTCCGCGGCTGCCACGCTGCGGCCGGTCCGGCTCGAACTCGGGGGCAGCAACGCCTTCGTGGTCCTCGACGACGCCGACATCGACCTCGCGGCCTCGTGCGCGATGGTCGCCTCCCTGGAGTTTCAGGGGCAGACCTGCATCAGCGCCGGCCGCCACATCGTCACCCGCGCGGTGGCGGACCAGTATCTGGACGCCCTCACCCGCCGCGCCGCCGCCCTGCGCGTCGGCGACCCGATGAGCGGTACGGCGGATCTGGGCCCCCTGATCAGCACCCGCCAGCGCGACCGGGTGCACGCCCTCGTGACGGCATCGGTGGAGATGGGCGCGGAGGTGCTCACCGGCGGCACGTTCGACGGTCCCGAGGGCCTGTTCTACCGGCCAACCGTGCTGGCCAAGGTCACGCCCGACATGCCCGCCTTCACCGAGGAGATCTTCGGCCCGGCCCTCCCGGTCACCGTGGTGGACGACGAAGAGGAGGCGGTGGCCGTGACCAATGGGCTCCCGATGCTGATGAACTCGGTGTTCTCCGCCGACCTCATACGGGGCCTGTCGGTGGCCGAGCGGCTCGACGCCGGCGAGGTGCACGTCAACGACGCCCACGCGCGGCACGGCGCGGACGACCAGATGGCGGGCTTCACGAAACGGCAGTGGATCGGTCTCCAACGCACACCGCTCGCCCTGCCGTCGTGGACCGCCGACCCCGCGACCCGTTGATGGCCGCAGAGCGTACGGCGTTGGTGGTCCGCGGCGGCTGGGAGGGCCACTCCCCACGGGAGTGCACCGAGCTGTTCCTGCCCGCACTGGCCGACGCCGGTTTCGCGGTCACGGTCCGGGAGGACCTGGACGCCTACGCCGACGCGGACCTCATGGCACGGACCGATCTCGTCGTGCAGTGCTGGACCGAGGGCCGGCTGACCGAGGAGCAGAGCGCGGGGCTCGTCTCGGCCGTCGAGGCGGGCACCGGCTTCGCGGGCTGGCACGGCGGTGTCGTAGCGACGTTCCAGGACTCTCCCGCGTACCTGCGCATGGTCGGCGGCCTGTTCCTGCACCACCCGGCGGAGTTCCTGGAGTACCGGGTCCGGATCGAGCCGGAACACCGGGAGCATCCGATCGTCGCCGGGCTGCCCGACACGACGGTGATGACCGAGCAGTACTGGATGCTGACCGACGCGTTCAGCACCGTACTGGCGTCCACCACCGTCGCTCCGGGCGCCGCCGGGCAGGGCGAGCGGCCGGTCGACATGCCCGTCGTATGGACCAGACAGTGGGGGCGGGGGCGCATCTTCTTCTCCGCCCTGGGCCACCGGCCGGACGACCTGCGCGAGCCCACCGTAAGAGCGCTCACCACGCGCGGACTGCTCTGGGCGGCGCGGTGAACCGGCCGGTGGGGTGAATCGGCCGGCGGGGGACGAGCGGCCGGCTGTGGTGCCCGCCATGGCGGGCACCTGCCCGACCGGTTCTTCCTTCGCTCCGTCCGCGCCCGCCTGGACGCGCGTTGCGAGGGCGAGCCGGGGCCGCCCCTGAGGGAGTTCCGCCGCGGCACGCGCGTGCCGCGCTCGCCAGGGCCGACATCCCGCTGACCAGCTGGAGCTGTCCACGGGGGGACGCCCACGACGTACGGGCCTTGGCGCCGTGACCGCGTGCCGTGGTGCATGCGGTGGGCCCGGTTGAAGAGCAGTTGGACGGTGCCGCCTTCGAGCGGGGCATCCAGGTCGGTTCGGCGGCCCGGGCCGCCGCGATCCCGGTCGCGGAGTGCACGCCGGCGATGATCCTGCCGGCCACCAAGGGCGTGCCTACGGCGGCCCGCGAGGACCAGCAGTGGCGCCGCGCCGCGCCGATCCGGACCCGGTCCGCCGGTACCCGGCCATCGGCGACCACCGTCGGCCCGGTCGGCCCGGTCGGCGTGTCGAGGACCGGGCGCCGGGTGCAGGACCCGCCGCGGCCGCTCGGCCTTGAGGTGCTGCTCGGCGATCCGTTCGTCACTGCCGACGAAACGACGGCGCCCGGCCGGCCGGTCTCGCGGAGCCGTGCACCGTCGGCGACCTGGTCTCGCCGTACGCCCGTCGCCGACCCGGTGGACTACGACGCGCTGTCCGCATCGGCCTGAGCTGCGATCTGCGGGGGCTCCCGGCCACGCGCCCCAGCGCGTACGGTGCAGGTGGTCAGGCGACGCTGCTGCGCGAGCCGGCCCCTGCGTCCGCCGCCCCACGCGGACTTCTTCTCATAGAGAAATCGATACGTTGTAAATCGGTACGTCGGTCATATTGACCCCACCTCAGCCGCGACTTAGCTTAAGTCGAAGTCAAAGTCGGAGCAGGTCGACTGCCGGTCGGCCATGGGTTCAGGTCCCCGGAGGGACCACCGGGCGACGGCCTCACAGGCGGGACGACCGCGGCAGGCCCTCTTCTGACACGAAAGTGAGCACTGGCCAATGAAGACCAGATTCGCCGCAGTCGCAGGCGCCACCCTGGCCGCAACACTGGTTCTCGCCGCCTGCGGGGGAGGCGGCGGGGGCTCCGGCAGCGGATCGGCGCCGTCCGGCGGCAAGGTCCGCCTGACCATGTGGGCCTGGGACCCGGGCATGGACAAGGTCGTCGCTCTGTGGAACTCGACGCACCCGAACATCCAGGTCGCCCTCAGCAACCCGGCCGGCGGTGATCAGCTCGTCAGCAAGATGATCACCGCGCACCAGGCGAAGACCGCCCCCGACATCGCGAAGGTCGAGTACCAGTCGCTGCCCGGCCTGGTGGCGAACGGCGTGGTCCGCGACATCACCGCCGAGACGAAGAAGGCGGTCACGGACTTCGACGCGGTGACGCTCGCCCAGACCCGCTTCCAGGGCAAGGTCTACGGCATACCCCAGGACTTCGCCCCGCTGATGATGTTCTACCGGGCCGACCTGTTCAAGAAGTACGGCCTGAAGGTGCCCACCACCTGGCAGGAGTACGAGCAGGTGGCCACGCAGCTCCATGCCAAGGCTCCCAGCGCCTCGATGACCAACTTCGACGCCGCCGACCCGGGCTGGTTCACCGGCCTCGCCCAGCAGGCGGGAGCGGACTGGTGGACCACGAAGGGCGACTCCTGGCACGTGGACATCAACGGCACGGCCAGTGACAAGGTCGCCGACTACTGGCAGGGCCTGGTCGACAAGGGGCTGGTGAAGAAGAACCCCTCCTTCTCCCCGCAGTGGAACAAGGAGATGAACAACGGCGCCCTCCTCACCTGGATCTCCGGAGCCTGGGCCCCGGCGCAGATCGGCGGCATCGCCCCGTCGACCAAGGGGAAGTGGACCGCCGCGCCGCTCCCGGCCTGGACGGCGGGCGACACCACCACCGGCATCTGGGGCGGCTCGGCCATCACGGTCACCACCGACTCCAAGCACCCCGCCGAGGCGGCGGAGTTCGCGAGCTGGCTCAACACCGACGACAAGGCGGTCACGGCCCAGGTCAAGAACATCAACATCTACCCGGCCTCGACCTCGGGGCGCGCCCTGCAGATCCTCGACCAGCCGCCGGCCTTCTTCCCGAACCAGCCGGACTTCTACGCCGAGGTGAAGAAGGTCGCCCCCGGCGCCCGCAGCTTCTCGATGTGGGGCCCGAATGTCACAGTGACCTTCTCCGCGTACCGGGACAGTTTCGGCGCGGCGCTGCAGTCCGGGAGCTCGTTCACCGGGGCGCTGGACACCATGCAGAACAACACCACCGCCGGCATGAAGAAGCTCGGGTTCACCCTGAACTAGGTCCTCCAGGCAGGGCCTGGCCGGTTCCACCGGCATCAACCACCGAAACAACCAGTCACTGGCACCAGCCATTCATCCGATGAGGACGATGTCGATGGCGACAAGCATTTCGCGGCGGGGCCGCCGGGCGGGCCACAGCCGGCTGCCCTATCTGCTGGTCCTGCCCGCGATCCTGCTCCTCCTGCTGTTCGTGGTCGCCCCCGGGGGCTACGCGCTGTTCCTCAGCTTCCAGCAGCGCAAGGTCGGCGGGGGCCTGCTGGGATCGGGCAGCAGAACGGTCTTCGCGGGTCTGGACAACTACTCCACCGTGATCCACGACACCGAGCTGTGGCACAGCCTGCTCCGGATGCTCCTGGTCGGCGCGATCACCGTACCGGCGACCGTGCTCCTCGCCCTGCTGTTCGCGCTCCTCCTGGACACGGCGCGAGCCCGGCTCACCCGGTTCGCACGGCTGGCCATCTTCCTGCCGTACGCGGTGCCCGGCGTCATCGCCACCCTCCTGTGGGGCTTCCTCTACCTGCCCGCGACCAGCCCCATCGGCGGACAGCACCTCGACTACTTCGGCAGCTCGATGGTCTACGTCTCGGTCGCCAACATCGCGGTGTGGGGCGCGGTGGGCTTCAACATGGTGGTGATGTACACGTCCCTGCGCGCGCTGCCGCCGGAGATCTACGAGGCAGCCAGGATCGACGGAGCCTCGGAGCTCCAGATAGCGCTGCGGGTGAAGGTGGCCCTGATCCGTCCCGCCATCGCCATGTGCACCCTGTTCACCGTCCTCGCCGCCCTGCAACTGTTCAACGAGCCCAACACACTGCAGCCGTTGTCGAACGCCATCTCCCTGACCTGGGTTCCCCTGATGAAGATCTACACCGACGCTTTCGTCGACTCCGACATCCATCTCGCGGCTGCCACCTCGGTCGTCTTCGCGGCGGGAATCCTCGCCGTCTCGGTGGTCGTCGGACGCCTCGCGCAGACCTGGTGGGGCGCCGCCGGAGCCGCCGGCAAGGAGGGACGATGACCATCGACACGCCCGCCCGTCCCATCGCATCCCCGGTGACCGTCGCCCGGACCGGACGCCCCCGCCGCAGCCGGACCGCCCTGCTGCCCACCGCGGTGCTGCTGCTCGGAGCCGTCTACTGCCTGGTGCCGACGCTGTGGATCCTGATCGCTTCCACCAAGTCGCGCAGCGAGCTGTTCTCCACCGCGACCTATCTCCCGTCGTTCGGCTCGGGGCTGGTGGACAACATCGCCGACCTCTCCTCGTACGACTCGGGCGTCTTCTGGCACTGGATGCTCAACAGCTTCCTGTACGCGGGGGTCGGCGGTTTCGTGGCCACCGCCGTCTCCGCCGCGACCGGCTACGCCATCGCCAAGTACCGCTTCCGGGGCCGGAGTCTGCTGTTCAACACCATCCTGGCGGGCGTCCTGCTGCCGCAGGTCGTGCTGGCCGTTCCGCAGTACCTGCTGCTGGCCCGGGTCGGCAGCACCGACAGCTACGCGGCGGTGATCCTGCCCCAGCTGTTCAACCCCTACGGCATCTACCTGTGCCGGATCTACGCGGCCGCCTCCGTACCCGACTCGCTGCTCGACGCCGGGCGGATGGACGGGGCGAGCGAGTGGCGGATGTTCTCCGCGATCGGGCTGCGGCTGATGGCACCCGGACTGATCACCGTCTTCCTGCTCCAGTTCATCGTCATCTGGAACAACTTCCTGCTGCCCTTCGTCATGGTGACGAGCGACGACAAGTTCCCGCTGACGGTCGGCCTGTACAGCCTGCTGCGCCACGGCGCCAACCAGGCGTCCCTGTACTCGCTGGTGATCACCGGCACCCTGCTGTCCGTCATCCCCGTCATCGCGCTCTTCCTGTCCTTGCAGCGGTACTGGCGCATCGACCTCGTGACCGGTGGCCTCAAGTAGGCCGAGGTACCGGCGTCGTGACGACGACCCGCGCTCCCGGAGGACACGGTCACCAGCACCTCTCCCGGGCCTCACAGCAGTGCCGCTCCCGTCACCGCCGTCGCGACGAGCACGACGCACATCAGGACGTGGAACGTCACGTCCCGTTTCTGTGAGCGGTGTTCGGCCGCGGGGTCCAGTGTGAAATCGGCCGGGTCGGTGGGCGTGTGGTGCACCGTGACGTCGCGGCCGTACGCGCCGGCGGGGTCAGGGAGGTTCGACGTGCAGTGGGCCGTGACGGCCGTGCCCTCGCGGGTGGTGAACGACACGACCGGAGTGATGGTGGTCCAGGTGTCGCCGTCCTCGTCGACGCCGACGTCCTTCAGGACCGCGACGACGTGTCCCGGCACGGTGTCCATCGCGGCCAGTCGCTCGATGCGGCGGTTCTTGGCGCGTACCGCCTCGGGCAGATGAACGGCCCCCATCAGCGCCCACGGTCCGCCGAACCCGATCAGTGCGCACGGCCAGCCCCAGTCCAACGCGGCGAGGACCACCAGGCCGACGTAGACCAGGAAGAGGGCGAAACTCGGCCGGCCAAGGCCGCGGCCGGGCTCCTGCGGGGTGTTGGAGAACCGGTAGGAGTGCGGTCTGCCCGGCGGGTGGCTGAGTCCGACTTCGCGGCCCTCCCAGGCGACGGTGATCATCTCGCCCCGTTCGCCGTCGTTCGTCACGGTGACCTGCTGACCCGAGGCCGGGTCGCGGTAGGTGACGACCACCGATATGCCGCCCGTCCGGGACCCGCCGTGCCGGGGCGGCCGTACCCGCTCGATCCGTCCGGTGAGCCGGACCGTCCGCTGCGCCTTGGTCACCCCGGCCAGCGACATGCCGTACCCGATCAGCGCCACAACGCCCCACCCCGCGCACCACAGCACCAGAAACCGGTCCCACCCCATGCGCCCCCACCTTCTGTTCTGTCCGGTCAACTGCCGCTACGGCGCAGCACGTTGCCTTGGCCGTCCGTCTGAACCGTGCCCGTGCCCCCGCCGCCGGTGACCACGATCGTGAGCCTGAGCGAGCCGGAGACACCGTCGGCGGTCAGCTGCCAGCTGCGCGGGGACCCGACGCCGAGGGTGGTGCCGGCCTCCTCGACCAGCTCGGGAACGCGATCGTAGGGCAGGGACCGCGGGTCGAACCCGGGGGTCCGCAGGTCGGTCGGGGAGAAGACGACCGTCAGCAGGCGGTTCTGTACGACGACGGTGAGCGCCCGGCGCCTGTCCGCGCCCTGCGTCAACGACTCGACGGCCTCGCGCAGTTCGCCCTTGTCGAGCATCGACCGGCCGGGACCGAGGGCGACCGTACCCGTCGCAGACGTCACGGTGATCGTTGATGAGGAAGAGGACGGCGAGGAGGTGACGGATGGCCTTGGGGCGCTGCCCTCGGCGTCGTGGGAGTCGAACAGGTCGGCGCGGAACAGCAGGAGCACGGCCGCCACGCCGAGCAGCAGCCCGAGGAGAGTGAGGAGCCCGCTGAGACAGCCTTCTGGGGTCTCGTCCTTCATGGCCGGACCGGGCACCGAGTCGATCTGGGCCAGGGCCGCCCGATCCTCCCACTCCGGGGTGGGCCGCTTCAGGATCCGCGTCTTCCACGGCCGGTCCGGCGGGTACTCGACCACCACGATGCCGCGCCGCCGGTAGTCGGGAAGCTCGACGAGGTTGACGTCCTGCCGTATCTCGACACGGAACGCGGGTGTGTCGTCCGGCGCGACGGACAGTTCGAAGCGCACCGGTACATCGCTGGCCTCGCCCCCGAAGGCCTCCAGACTCTCGATCGCCGCGAGCGCTGTGCGCGGTACGACGGCCGCCTCCCGGGCGCGGTGCGGCAGCGTGGCGAGGAGGAAGAGGAAGAGGAGGCCGTAGGCGGCGGGCAGGGCCAGGCCCGTGGCGATCAGGGGTGTTCTCTCGACCACGCAGCCACCGATGAAGGCGGTCAGTGATGCCCCGATCACGGCGCCCGTCAGGAATCCCAGGGAGAGGTTGGTGGCGGTCCGGGTTTCCGGGCGGTAGGCGGTCGGTGTGCTGCTGTTCATTTGAGGCCGGAGTGGGAGAGTCCTTCGATGAAGTGGCGCTGGGCCAGGACGAAGACGATCAGCATCGGCAGGACGGTCATCGTGGCGGCGGCGAGCTGGGTGTTCCACATCGGGCCGCCGTAGGAGTCGGCGAAGCGGGTCAGGGCCTGCGGCAGGGTGAACAGGTCCGGTGACGTGAGGTACACCGTGGGTTCCAGGTAGAGGTTCCAGGAGGCGAGGAAGGTCAGGATCGCCACCGCCGACAGGGCCGGTCGGGCCAGCGGGAGGCAGATCCGCCACCAGATCGCCGGGCGGCCGAGGCCGTCGAGGCGGCCGGCCTCCTCCAGTTCGACGGGGAGGGCGATGAAGAACTGCCGCATGATGAACGTGGCCAGCGCACACGGTCCGGCCAGGGCGGTCACCAGGATCAGCGGCCAGTGCGTGTTGATCAGGCCGGCCGATTTGAACAGCTGGAACAGCGGCACGATCGTCACTTCGCTCGGTACCAGCATCCCGGTCAGCACCACCAGGAACAGCGCGTTCGCGCCGGGGAACCGGATCCGGGCGAAGGCGTACCCGGCCAGGCTGGACACCAGCAGCGTGATCAGGGTGACCAGTACGGCGATGTAGACACTGTTGAAGTACTGCCGGGCGAAGGGCTGGAAGGTGAACGCCTCGCGGTACGCGGACAGGGTCGGTGAGTCGGTCCACAGCGACGGCGGGGCCTCGAAGATCTCCGCCAGCGGTTTGACCGACGCGGCGACCATCCAGACCGTCGGCACCACGAAGGGGATCGCCAGCACGCCGAGCGCGATCACCAGCAGTGCCGGCCGGAGTCTGCCGGTCCGCACTCCGCCCATCGTGTCTCGGTCAGTCCTCATAGAACACCCACTTACGGCGCAGCTGCCATTGCAGCAAGGTGAGCAGCATGACGAAGGACAGCAGCATCAGGGCCAGCGTCGAGCCGTAGCCGATGTCGTTGAACTTGAAGGCCTGTTGGAACACGTAGTAGACGAGGACCGTGGTGGACAGTCCTGGTCCGCCGCCGGTCAGGACGGCGATCTGGGCGAAGGACTGCAGCGCCCCGGCGACCGTGACGATCGCGGTCAGCAGCACCGTCGGGGAGATCATCGGCAAGGTGATCCGGGCGAAGACCGTGCGGCTGTTCGCGCCGTCGATGCGGGCCGCCTCGTACAGCTCCCGGGGCACGCCCTGGAGGGCCGCCAGGAACAGCACCATGTTGATGCCGACGCTGCGCACCACCTGGGTGAGGATCACCGACACCATCGCGGTGTCGCCCTGCTTGAGCCAGTTCGGTCCGTCGATGCCGACGCTGGCCAGCAGGCCGTTGATGCCGCCGTTGTCCTGGAGCAGGAAGCCCCAGACCAGGGTCCAGGCGACCACGGAGACCACCACGGGGGAGAAGAACAGCGTCCGGAACACCGTGACACCGCGGAACTTCCGGTTGAGCAGGACGGCGATCAGCAGCCCGAGCGAGATATTGACGATCACCACTCCGCCGGAGAAGAGCAGCGTCGCCAGCAGCACCTTCGGCAGCTGCGGATCGTCGGCCAGGGCCGCGTAGTGCTCGCCGCCGACGAAGGTCTGTTTGCCGGTGAAGACGTTCCAGTCGTGGAGGCTGTACCAGATCGCCATGCCGACCGGCAGCAGGACGAACACCGCCACCCCGACCAGCTGCGGCAGGACGAACAGGTAGCCGGTCAGTACGTCCCGGCGGCGGGAGGTCCAGAAGGCCGGACCGGCCGGCCCCGATGCGCGCCCGGTCCTGGCGGTGGACCGGGCCGGCGCCCGCTCGACGGCCGGTTCGGCGGCCCGTGTCCCGCTCACTTGGAAAGAAGGGGCTTGATCGCGGTGCAGACCGACTTCAGGACTGCCGGGACGTCGGCGTCGGCGCGCCACATCGCGTCGAGCGCCGTCTTGCCCTTCTGGGCGATCTCTGCCGGGCTGGTGTGGTTGGGCAGCGTGACCGCGTCCGGGAGCTGGTCGACCACCGCGTCCTGGAGCTGGGACGCGCTCAGCACCTTGTTGTTCGCGGCGAGTTCGGCCCCGGTCAGCAGCGACTTCCGGGGCGGCGGGAAGTACTGGGCCAGCTTGGCGGCGTTCTCCGGATCGGTCAGATAGGCGAGGAAGTCCGCCGCCTGCTTCGGGTGCTTGCTGGAGGCCAGCACGCCCATCCCGGCCTGGCCCAGCACGGAGTACGTGCCCTTGGGACCCGCCGGCAGCGGGTACAGCCCGAACTTGAACTTGCCGGTCAGCAGCGAGGCACGGGAGACCTGCGCGACGGTGAAGGCGGCGTCGCCGGCGAAGAAGTCGGCGGTGGTGCCGGGGCCGGGCATCGCCTTGGTCTTGAACGCCGCGTCGTGCAGGAAGGTGAAGGCCTGCTGCATCTCGGGGCTGTCGAAGGTGCAGGTCTTGCCGTCCGCGCTCCACGCCGAGGCTCCCCAGCCGGTCCACACGGTGGCCAGCGTGTTCCACGCCGTGTAGTCGAAGTCGCGGACGACGAAGCCGGCCTTGCCGGTCTTGGCGTGCACGGCCGCTCCGGCCGCCGCGACCTGGTCCCAGGTCAGGGAGGCCGGGTCGATCTTCTGTCCGGCCTTGGCCAACAGGTCGGTGTTCACGTAGAGCGCGTACGGCGAGTTGGAGAACGGATAGGCGTACAGCGTGCCGTCGCGGCTGAACTCCGCCGTCACGCTGCCGAGCAGGTCGTCGTACTTCCAGCCGGGGGTCGCCTTGAGCGTGTCCGTCAGCCCGAGCAGCGCGTCGGACGCGATCAGGTCCCGCGACAGGTCGCCCATCCAGGCGAGGTCGGGGGCGTTGCCGCCGGCGATCTGTGTGGTGAGCGTCGTGTTGTAGTCGGCGAACGGGAGGCTCTCGAAGGTGATCCTCGCGACGTCGGGATGGTCGGCCCGGTAGGCGGCGGCGATGCTGTCGAACAGCTTCAACTGGTCCTTGTCCGAGGTCCAGACCGTCATCCGCAGCTCAACTGCCCTGTCGGAGGTGCCGGTTGACGAACCGCCACAGGCCGCGGTCAGCGCGAGGACCGTCGTCAGGGCGACAGCGCTCAGCACCTTTCTGGTTCTGATCATGGGTGGGTTCCTTTCACGTGCGGGTGCCGGTCCGGCTCAGTAGCCGACGACCTCGGGCCAGTGGAGTTCGACGCCGGCCTCTACCAGGCGGCGCTGGAACTGCTCGACGAGTGCGGGTTCGGCGGCGACCTGCTGGGGGCTCAGTCCGCGGTCGAGGCAGAAGGCGGTGAGTTCCCCCGCGGACTCGCCGACGTTCCATTCGACCGGGTGGAGCCGGTAGGCGCCGTTGGTGATGTGGGTGGTGCCGATGTTCTTGGCGGCGGGGATCAGGTTCCGGGTCCTGACCGGGACCAGGGCGCCCAGCGGGATCTCGAACGGCGCGGACTCGACGTCGATGTAGTTGTCGCCGCCGGTCGAGGGGTGCAGATCGATCCGGTACATCCCGACCCCGACGGACGCGTCGAACCGGGCCGGCCCGTCGGACCCGCGGGCCTTGACGGAGATGTCCTGCTCGCGGACGGTGGTCAGCGCCTTGATCCGGCGGGACTCCCGGATGTACGGGGCCTGCGCGAAACCGTCGTCGGTGCCCACCAGGTCCCCGCGCAGCCTGAGCCCCGGCCAGCCCCGGCCGCCGTCGGGGCGGGGAGCCTCGGTCTGCAGCCAGTGGACGTAGGCCCGGGACTGCGCCTTCGCCGCGGCCAGGTGCCGCTCCCGTTCGTCGGTGTCGATGATCGAGCCGCCGACGTAGTCCAGTTGGGGCCAGTTGGCGAGCACGATGTCGCTGTCGTACAGGCCGTCGGTGAAGGTCTGGCGGGCGGCGATCCGCCGGAACTGCCACAGGTCCCGGTCCCCGGCGTCGAAGCGCGGATCGCCGGAGACGTCCTGCTCCGGGTTGACGATCATGGTGCGCTGCTCCGGCGCCAGAGTGCGCGGGTTGGGCGCGGTGAACGACAGCATCGGCGCGCCCCAGTAGGGCAGTTCGAAGGAGCGCCACTCGTCGTAGTCGTCGGGCCGGGCGATCGTGTGGTCCCCGGAGGCGTGGTCGAAGACGAAGCACCACGCGATCGACTGCACGTTTGCCGGGTCGGCGACGTCCGGAGCGCTCGGCTCGCCGGTGTCGGACCGCGCCTCGGCGCCGACGACGTACTCGGTGCCGGTCAGCGGCAGCAGGTCACCGGTCTCGGTGCCGTCCAGCACGAACTCCGCGGTGATCACGCTGTGTTGCCCGGTCCGCGGATCCTCGACCGTGACCGTGCGGACCACCCCGTCCACGGTGTCGGCCGCGACCGGGACCGCGGGCTGCAGGACGGTCAGCCGGCCGCTCGACCGGTACGGCGCGAGGAGGGCCTCGATCACCGCGAGTGCCACCCGCGGCTCGTGGCACAGCCGGCTCACCCGGCCGCGCCCCGGGTTGAGTTCACGGTCCGCGCGGGCCTTGTCCGAGAGCGGGTAGTGGTCCCGGTAGTAGCGGCGGATGTTCTCCCGCAGCGTCCGGTAGCGGGCGGTCACGCCGAACTGCTCCACCCAGATGTGCTCGTCCGGCGGCACCGCCTGCGAGGTCAACTGGCCGCCCAGCCAAGGGTGTTCCTCGGTCAGCACGACCCGGTGTCCGCGCTGGAGCAGCGCGAGAGCGGCTGCCACCGACCCGAGTCCGCCGCCTATGACCGCCACCTCTGTGTCGATCCTGTTCACGACTGCCCCGCCGGCCGGGCGGCGATGGTGTCGCCCGCTTCGACCTCGGCCACCAGGAGCCGCTGGATGTCCAGTTCGGCCCACTCCTGCGGGTCGGTGGTGATCAGCTGCTGGAGCAGGGCGAGTGCCTCGGCGGCGACCTGTTTGCGCGGCACGCGAAAGCCCGTCAGCGCCCGTCCGTCGGTGCGATGACCGCGGACCTCACCGAAGGCGGCGACCGAGATCTCGCCGGGCACGTCCACCCCCGCACCGACCAGCGAGAGGATGACGTCCTCGGTGAGGAAGGCGTCCTCGGCGATGATCAGCGTGGCCTCCGTGGCCCGGGCCAGCCGGGGCAGTTCGGCGACGCGTTCCTCGCCCACCAGCATGAACGCCATCCGGCCCGCCGCCGAAGCGGCCTCGACCGCGCCGCGGCGGTCCCGCGCGGTGGCGGTGTCCCGGCCGCGGTGCACATACAGGGCCTGGCGGTGTCCGCCGGCCGCCGCCAGGTCGATCACGGCGTTCGCCGGAGTGACGTAGTCGACGCCGACGTACGGCACGGCCGCGGCCGTCTCGTCCCGGCGGCCGACCGCGACGAACGGGAACTGCTCGGCGACCAGGCGTTCCAGCTCGGAGCCGACCATCTGCTGGCCGAGCAGGACACAGCCGTCGGTGAGCCGCAGCCGGGTCTTGCGGTGGAACAGGCTACGGGTGCCGTTCTCGACCGGCGAGGACGTGAAGAGCAGCAGGTCCCAGCCGATCTCCTCGGCCGCTCGCTCGATCCCGTTCAGCAGCGGGCCGTAGAAGTCGAGGCTCTCCGGCGACAGGGCCTCCTCGTAGGTGAAGACGCCGATGATCTGGTTGTCCAGACCGGCCAGTCGGCGGGCCGCCGGATCGGCGACGTACGTCGCCTGCTCGATCGCCGCCTTGACGCGCGCCCGGGTCTCCTCCGGGATGCGCACGTTCGTGCCGTCACGGTCGTTCAGCACCACCGAGACGGTGGTCTGACTGACCCCCGCGATCTCGGCGATCTCGCGCTGAGTGACCCGGCGCGGCTTCGTTGGCATCGATCCTCCGTTGATAATGCGTAACTTCAGCGGACGTCGGTGACGTTAAACCGCCCGAAACAAAAGCGCAATACCCCTTGACCGACGGCCTGTGTGGTTGAGACCGTCCGTGTCACGCCGGTGAAGATAGGCATTATCACAACAGTGCGTGGCCAGACAGGAGCAGACGATGACCACTCCCCATGCCGAAGGCGCCCACCTCAGCCGCCGCCGCCTTCTCGGCGCGGCGCTCGCGGCCGGTGTCGTACTGATCGCCGAGCCCACCGCCGTGACGGCCCACGCCGCGACCGGCGATGTAACCCTGACCGCGGGCGGGATCAGCCTGCTGGCGAGCATCGGCGGCCGGCTCGCCATCCGCGACGCCGCCGGTGTCACCCGCAGCGCCGGGTCGAAGTTCCAGATCAAGGACCAGGAAACCGGCATTCACCTGTCGACCGGCGGCACCCCCGTACTGGCCGCCCTGCCGGACGGGACACCGGCGATCCGGATGGATTACGCCTTCGACGCCGCCGTCGGGGCGACCACCGTCACCGGCTGGTTCAGCGTGAGCACTGGTCACGCCCGGCTGGAGTGGCGGATCACCGGCGCGGACACCCTGCTGCCGGACGGCTTCCTGTTCAGCCGGGCGATCCAGGCGCCGACCGCGCCCGACGACTACATCGCGATCACCGAATGGGTCCGCGACACCGGCGGCGGCATCCCCTACGAGGAGACCGCAGGCGTCGCCCACACCTCGACCTGGGGCAGCCTGCACGGGCTGTTCCTGCTGGACCGCTCACGCCAGGCCTGGACGAACGCGACCTGGATCCACGCCCCGGGAACGGCCGACCCGGCCGGCGGCTGGACCAGCGAGGCCGACTTCTTCTTCTCCGAGACCAGACCGTCGGCCACGGCCACCATCGGTCGGGGCGTCGAACTCGGCCTGGAACTGACCACCGACAGCGACTTCAACCTCTACGACACCCCCGGCGAGCCGATGCGGCTCACCGCCCTGGTGGCCAACGGCGGCGCCGCCCGCACAGCCGAACTGGAGCTGTCCGTAAGGGACTTCGACGGCACGCAGCTCGCCGCCACAACGGTGACCGGCAGCATCACCGCGGCGGGCACCTGGCAGCACACCTTCACCGTGCCCGCGCCGGCCGCCGGCGTCGTGTTCGCCAAGGTCGTCGTACGGTCCGGGACCGACGAGGCGTTCGCCCGGACCAACCTCGCGACCCTGCCGCCGTTCAGTTACCAGGCCGGCGCGGACAGCATGTTCGGGGTCGCCAACTACCCCTGGCTGCAACGGCCGAGCGCCGACGCCGTACTCGACCTCTGGCAGCGGGCCGGCATCTCGCTGGTCCGTATCGCCTACGAAGGCGGCCCGGGTCTGCCGCCCGCGGCGTTCGACGCGCGGGGCATGCGCCACAACGTCGAGCTGCAGCCGGAGCTCGACGTGAGCGACACCGCGGCGGAGGCCTGGGCGGCCGACAAACTCGCCGTCGCGCAAGGGGCCGGAGCCGGCTACTTCGAGGTCGGCAACGAACTGAACCGGCCGTTCAACGAGGGAACGGCCGCCGTGGCCTACCTGAACAAGGCGCTGCGCCCGGTCTTCGACCGGCGGGCCGTGACCGGCGACGCCGTCAAGCTGATGAACAACGGACTCGCCGGGATGGACAAGCCCTGGGTGGAGAACTTCATCGCCGCCGGCGGCTGGGACCTGATCGACGCGTTCGCCTACCACCCAGGCCGCGGCAACTTCACCCCGGACTACATACCGCCGGGCGACGACTGGAGCACCGGCTCCGCGGGCACGTACTGGAACTTCTACGGCGGACTGAAGCAGCTCAAGGCGCTGATGGCGCAGCACGGCGAGAAGGAGATCTGGCTGACCGAGGCCTACGCGCCGACCAAGCCGAACAGCTGGTGGCACGACACCTACCGGCACGCCGCCGAGAACGTCCTGCTCACCCTGGCACTGGCGAAGGCCGAGGGCGTCACCTGCGTGTGCTGGTACCAGTTCCACGACAGCGTGCTGGGCATGCCGCAGGTCGCCGATCCGGACAACGTCGAGTACCACTACGGCCTGATGAACCGCGACCTCAGCCCGAAGCCCTCGCTCCTGGCGTACGCGACCGCGGCCCGCGCACTCGACCAGGCCACGTTCCAGGGCCACTTGACCTTCCCCGACCCGCAGACCTTCGGCCTCTGGTTTGACACCCCCGACGGTCCGGCGGTCGTCCTGTGGAACCGGGCCGACGGCTACCTGCTGAACACCGCAGGCGAGCGCGCCGACTGGCACTTCCCCGCCCCCGAGGTCTGGGCCGACCCCTGGCCGACCAAGACCCACCTCACGGTCACCGCCGGAGGCGCCGTACGCGAGCTGGACGCCATCGGCCGCAGCCGCCAACTCCCCACGGCCCAGGGCAAGGTGACCCTCACGCTCGACGGCGCGCCCCGCGTCTTCTACGGCCTGACCCCGGTGGCCGGGCCGGATGGCGACACGCTGGCGGGCTGCTGCTGACGACAGTCCGCCGAGCCACCCCGCGCCCCCCGTCTTTTCCCGAACTCCCGCACTCCCGCGTCGAAGGAGCAATCAGCCGCATGTCCGTTCCCGGTACCTCGCCGTGGTGGCGCAGCGCCGTCATCTACCAGGTCTACATCCGCAGTTTCGCCGACGGTGACGGTGACGGCGTCGGTGACATCACCGGCCTCCGCTCGCGGCTGCCGTATCTGAAGGCGCTCGGGGTGGACGCCATCTGGATCAACCCCTGGTACAAGTCCCCGATGGCGGACGGCGGTTACGACGTCACCGACTTCCGCGCGATCGACGGGCTGTTCGGCACGGTGGCCGATGCCGAGCAGCTCATCGCGGAGGCACACGAGCACGGAATCCGTGTCGTCCCCGACCTCGTCCCGAACCACACCTCGGACCAACACGCCTGGTTCCAGGCGGCTTTGGCCGCAGGCCCCGGCAGCCCGGAACGGGAGCGATACGTCTTCCGGCCCGGCCGCGGCCCCGACGGCACGGCGCCGCCCAACAACTGGATCTCCCAATTCGGCGGCCCGGCCTGGACCCGGCTGCCCGACGGCGACTGGTATCTGCATCTCTTCGCCCCCGGGCAACCCGACCTCAACTGGCAACACCCCGACGTCCACGCCGAGTTCGAGGACATTCTGCGGTTCTGGTTCGCCCGGGGCGTGGACGGCTTCCGCATCGACGTCGCCCACGGCCTCGTCAAGCACCCCGAACTGCCCGATGTACCGGCCCGGTTGGACGCGGCGGAGCAGGAGCCCCGGCAGCACGTCGACCACCCGCACTGGGACCGCGACGAGGTGCACGACATCTACCGCGCCTGGCGCAAGGTCGCCGACGAGTTCGACGGCGACCGCTGCTTCGTCGCCGAAGCCTGGGCGGACACCCCCGAACGCCTCGCCGCCTACGTCCGCGAGGACACCCTGCACACCGCCTTCAACTTCGACTTCCTCATGGCCGACTGGGACCCGGAGGAGCTGCGCGGCGTCATCGACGACTCCCTCACCATGCTCGGCGCCGTCGGCGCACCCGCCACCTGGGTGCTCTCCAACCACGACGTCACGCGCCACCCCAGCCGCTACGGCCGAAGCGCCGCCAGGCGCTGGGTCGCCGGCGAACGCTACGCACCCGGCGGCCCCCTCGACCTGACCCTGGGCACCCGCCGCGCCCGCGCCGCCGCCCTCCTCACCCTCGCCCTGCCCGGCGGCACCTACATCTACCAGGGCGAGGAACTCGGCCTCCCCGAAGTCGAGGACCTGCCCGACGACCTCCGGCAGGACCCCATCTGGGAGCGCTCCGGACACACCGACCCCGGCCGCGACGGCTGCCGGGTGCCCCTCCCGTGGTCCGGGCAGCACCCGCCGTTCGGCTTCAGCCCCGACGACGCCACCGCCCCACCCTGGCTGCCCCAACCCGCCGGCTGGAACGGGCTCACCGCCGAGGCGCAGACCGGCGACCCGGCCTCCATGCTGGAGCTGTACCGCACCGCCCTGCGGCTGCGCCGAGCCCACCCCGCCCTCGGTGACGGCGCCCTGACCTGGCTGGACGTGCCCCCTGGCGTCCTCGCCTTCCGCCGAGACCCCGGCTTCGTCTGCGTGGTCAACCTCTCCGCCACGCCCTACCCGCTCCCCGACCACTCCTCCGTCCTTCTCGCCAGCGCCCCTGTCGAGGACGGTGTGCTGGCGACGGATCACGCGGTCTGGCTCGACGTCTAGCGGGCGCTCGACCGCCGAGAGCTTCGGAGCGTTTTGGACTGTTGGTATAGTTCCTGGACGTACAGTCTGAAGCGAGGGGTGGGAATGGCGGACGGCAATCCGGCCCTGGACGCCGAACGGGACGCGATCGTGGGCGCGTTGGTGCCCCTCGTCGGCGGGATCGCGGCGACGTTCGGGCCGGTGTGCGAGGTGGTGCTGCACGACTATCGGGACCCGGAGAAGTCGGTGGTCGCCGTCGCCGGAGCCCTGACCGGGCGGTCGGCGGGCGGGGCGATGAGCGAGATCGGGCTACGGATGCTCGCGCGCGGGGACGAGGCCGCCGACGAGCTGAACTACCTCACCCGCACCAAGGGCGGCCAACAGCTCAAGTCCTCCACGATGGTCCTCCGGGACTCCACGGGCGCGGTGTTCGGCGCGCTCTGCGTCAACGTCGACGTCACCGCCGTACAGCAGGCGCAGGCCCTGCTGGCCGGGATCGGCGGCGCGGGCGCGGCCGAGACACCGACCACCACCTTCGGCAACGACATCGACTCCGTCGTCGAGGCCATCGTCGACGCCCATCAGCTGCGGCGGGGCCGGACCTGGGTCCAACTCGACCGCGCGCAGCGGCTGGAGCTGTTCCGCGGCCTCGACGAGCACGGAGTGTTCGCCGTGCGCCGGGCCATCGAACAGGTCGCCGTCCGGCTGGGCATCTCCCGCGCCTCCGCCTACAGCTACCTCTCGCAGGCGCGGGCCGCGACCGGCACCCCCGCCACTTCCGAACCCGCTTCCGATGGAGGAGCCGCGTGACCACCACCCCGCCCATCACCCTCGACGACGTCCTCAGCGCCGCCGCGCAGATCAAGGGCGTCGCGCACCGCACCCCGGTACTGCGCTCGCGCACCCTCGATCAACTCGTCGGCGCCGAGGTGTACTTGAAGTGCGAGAACTTCCAGCGGATCGGCGCCTTCAAGTTCCGCGGCGCCTACAACGCGGCCTCCCGGCTGACGCCGGAAGAACTCGCGCGGGGCATCGCCGCCTACTCGTCCGGCAACCACGCCCAGGCCGTCGCCCTCGCCGCCCGCGAACTCGGCACCACCGCCGTGATCCTCATGCCCGAGGACGTCCCGGCCTCGAAGCGCGCCGCCACCGAGGGATACGGCGCCGAGGTCGTCACCTACGACCGCTACACCGGCGACCGGGTGGCCATCGGTGAGGCCCTCGCCGCCGAGCGCGGGCTCTCCCTCATCCCGCCCTACGAGCATCCGCACATCATGGCGGGACAGGGCACCGCGGCACTCGAACTCGTCGAGGAAGTGGGGGAGTTGGACGCCGTGCTGACACCCGTCGGTGGTGGCGGCCTGATCGCCGGGACGGCCACCGCCGTCAAGGGGCTGCACCCTCGCACCCGGGTGATCGGCGTCGAACCGGAGGCCGGCGACGACACCAAGCGGTCCCTGGAGGCGGGCCGGCGCGTCTCCATCCCGGTGCCGCGCACCATCGCCGACGGCCAAGCGGCCGACATTCCCGGTGAGTTGACCTTCTCGGTGAACCGGCGACTGGTCGACGAGATCGCGCTGGTCAGTGACGAGGAGATCAAGGACGCGATGCGGTTCGCCTTCGAGCGGCTGAAGATCGTCGTCGAGCCGAGCGGTGCCACCCCGCTGGCCGCGCTCCTCGCCGGGCGCGCGGGCCAGCTCTCGGGCCGGGTGGGGATGATCGTTTCCGGCGGAAACATCGACAGCGAGCGGTTCGCGTTGTTGTGCGCGAAGGGTTCGTGACGCCGGTGCCCACGTCGGTGTTCCCCCGAATGGCGCTCCCGGGTGGACAGGAAGACGATGGAGTGGTGGGGCACGGCCCCCGCCGGAGCGCCGGTGCCGTTCGAGGATGCCGGGAGACGGAGACCGGCCCCGGCCGCGCTGTGCGCGGCCGGAATGGAGGCAGCCGTCATGCTGGAAGTGAAGACGGTCGACAAGCCGGACGAGCGACGTGACTTCCCCCGCGGCCACCTCGAAGCCGTCCACCTCAGCGGACTCGACTTCGCCATCGGCACCTTCGAGCCGGGTTGGCGCTGGTCCGAGTCCGTGGCACCGATCGCGGGAACCGAGAGCTGCGAGGTCCACCACAACGGTTACGTGGTCCAGGGACGGATGCACCTTCTGATGGACGACGGCGGCGAGGGCGAAGTGGGTCCCGGCGACGTCTTCGTGTGCCCGCCCGGACACGACGCGTGGGTCGTCGGCGACGAACAGGTCATCGTGTACGACTTCGCGGGCGGCATGGCCACGGACTACGCGAAGGCTCCGTAGCCCCTCCGGATGTACGCGCCCCGCGGCACCGCACCCGCCGGGCGCGTATGTCATGCCCGATACTCGGCGACCTGCCCCTCGGCGTACGCGATGGCCTCCGCGTGCCCGAACAGGCCGGGCAGCCCGCCCGTGTGCACGAACACCGTCCGCTCACCCGGTCTGATGTCGCCGTCCCGGACGGCCGCGATCAGGCCGGCCATCGCGCGTCCCGTGTACGTCGGGTCGAGGACGAGCCCGGCGGTGCGCGCGGCGAGGGTGAGGGCGTCGGCGGTGGGTGCGGTGAGCGTGGCGTAGCCGCCGCCGATCTGGTCGCGCCGAAATCGTAGTCCCTCCGGTGCGGGCAGCCCCGCGAACTCGCTTACGGCGGCGGCCGGTTCAGGCAGTGCGCCCACGTCGACGCCGAGCACCGCGTCCGCGCCGAGCGAGATCACCAGCCCCGCCATCGTGCCGCCCGAGCCGAGCGCGACGACGGCGGTACGCAGATCGGGGAGCTGTTCGCGCAGCTCCTCGCCGCAGCGCACATAGCCGCGTGCGCCGAGCGCGCTGGAACCGCCGAACGGGATCAGCGCGGGCTTGGCGCCCGACGTGCGGAGCTGTTCGCACACCTCGGCCGCCGCCCGGTCCAGTCCCGCCCGGTCCACGTCGCCCGCCCAGGCGATCCGTGCGCCGAAGAGTCCGTCGAGGGCGAGGTTCCCGGAGCGCGACACACCCGGTGATCCGCGCAGGACCAGCACCACGTCCAGGCCCAGCCGCGCTCCGGCGGCGGCCGTCAGACGGGCGTGGTTGCTCTGCGGGGCGCCGGTGGTGACCAGGGTGTCCGCGCCCTCGGCGAGCGCCGCGCCCACAGTCCACTCCAGCTTGCGGATCTTGTTGCCGCCGCCTCCGAGGCCGGTCAGATCGTCGCGCTTGATCCACAGGTCGTCCGGGCCGAGCCCGATCGCGGTGGCCAGTCTCGGGGCCGGTTCGACGGGGGTGGGGAAGGCGGCCAGTTCCACGTGCGGTGCGCTGTGCGGGTCGTCGGTCATGGCGTACATCATCGCGTGTTTCGGCGGTCGATCCGCTGATGGGCTTGCCCATGGAAACCGATCGGTTTACTGTGGCTCGCATGAGGAAACCGATCGGTTTCCCTCTCTTTCGTCCCAGCTCAGGAGATCCCCCATGACGAACATCGAAGGCTCCGTCGTCCTCGTCACCGGCGGCAGCCGCGGCATCGGCCGGGCGCTGGTCGAGGCGCTGTACGAGCGCGGCGCCAAGAAGGTGTACGCCACCGCCCGCGACCCGAAGACCGTTACGCACCCGGACGCCGTCCCGCTGGCGCTGGAGGTCAGCGACCCCGCGTCCGTCGCGGCGGCGGCCGAGCAGGCGCAGGACGTCACGATCGTGATCAACAACGCGGGCGCGGCCGTGAACGCGAACTTCCTGGACTCGCCCGTGGAGGACGTCCGGCGCGAGTTCGAGACCAACTTCTACGGCCCGCTGCTCGTCACGCGCGCCTTCGTGCCGATCATCGAGCGCAACGGTGGTGGCCACATCCTGAACTTCCACTCGGTGCTGTCCTGGATCGGTCTCGCCGGCTCCTACAGCGCCTCCAAGGCCGCGTTCTGGTCGCAGACCAACTCCCTGCGCCTGGACCTGAAGCCGCGCGGGATCGACGTCACCGGCCTGCATGTCGGCTACGTCGACACGGACATGGCCGCGCATGTCGACGGGCCCAAGTCCACTCCCGAGAGCGTCGCGGCCCAGGCCCTCGACGGCATCGAGTCCGGCGCCTTCGAGGTACTGGCCGACGACCTGACCCGCCAGGTCAAGGCCGGGCTGTCCGCCGAAGGCGGCGCCCTGTACCCGCAGTTGGCCGCCTAGCCGGACCGGCGGCCATCGGCCATCACATTGTCAGTCATCAGATCGGCAGCAATCGGCCGACCAGCGCGCTGAGTTGCTGCGCGTTGCGGCACTCGTGCATCTCGACCAGCTCCGCGTAGTCGGGTGCGGCCGAGTCGCCGGTGCCCCACTGGGAGCGCTGCTCGGGGTTCAACCAGTAGACACGGCGGGCCCGTTGGGCGATCTGCCGGACGGCCGGGAGATTCGGGTCGCTCATGTTGGTGCGGGCGTCACCGAGCACGAACACGGTCGTACGCGGGCCGACCGCGTCGCCGTACCGCTCCGCGAACTCGCCCAGGGCGACGCCGTAGTCGCTGCTTCCGTGCCAACCGGTGAGGGTGGCCTCGTCGCGGATGCGGGTGCCGAGGCCCTCGGGGTCGGCCGTGCCGTGGACGAGCAGCGGGGTCACCTCGTCGAGGCGGTTGACGAAGGCGAACACGCGCACCTTGCTGAACTGGTCGTGCAGCGCCTGCACCAGCAGCATCGTGAAGTCGGAGAAGCCCGACACCGAGCCCGACACATCGCACAGCAGCACCAGTTCGGGCCGGACCGGCCGGCGCCGGCGCAGTACCGGCCGCATCGGCACCCCGCCCGTCGAGAGTGAGCCGCGCAGGGTGCGGCGGAGGTCGATCGTGCCCCGGGAGGCGCGGCGCCGGCGGGCGGCGAGGCGGGTGGCCAGCTTCCGGGCCAACGGCTGAACTGCCCTGCGCAGTTCGGCCAGTTGGGCCCGTCCGGCGAACAGGAAGTCGACGCGGTCGGCCGTCGGCGCGATGGCCCGCCGGGCGAGCTCGTCCCGGCCGCGCCGCTCGGCGACCCGGCGCCGCGCCTCCAGGGCGACCTGCCGCCGGAACCCCTCGATACGCTGCCGGATCTCGTCGTCGATCAGCCGGTCGGTGAACCCGGACCGGCCCCCGCCCTCCGCCCGGACGCTCGTCCGCACCCGGGCCAGCAGCGTCTGCGGACGCAGCCACTCCAGGGTCTGGTGCGACGACCAGCCGTCCGACGTCGGGGAGTTGCCGTAGCCGCCGAAACCGTCGACGGCCTCCGCCGCCAACTGACCCATCAGCGCTCGGTCGTTGGCGGCGAGCGCCGCCGCGAGCCGGTCGCGGAGATCCTCGCGGTTGGTGGGCTCGCCCTGCGGTGCTCCGACACCGCGCGGGAAGTAGAGGTCGAACACCGGGTCGAACACCGGGCGTTGGCCCGTGCCGTGCAGCAGCGTCGCGGCCAGTCCCTCGCGGAGCAGCTCACGGTCCGCGAACCCGAGTGCCTCCATGGCCTGCGCCGCGTCCACGGTCTCGCCGGTGCCGATGCGCAGACCGTGTGCGCGCAGCGCTCCGACGAGGCCGGTCAGTCGCTCGGTGACACCGGCGGCGGTCACACGGCGTCCAGGTCGAGCTTGGCCGCTGCCCTGAGGATGTCGTCCTGGTGCTTGAGGAGCACGCCGAGGGTGTCCCGTACGACCGTCTCGTCGAGGGTGTCGGCGCCGAGTGCCAGGAGAGTGCGGGCCCAGTCGATGGTCTCGGCCACCGACGGGACCTTGCGCAGTTCCATCTCGCGCAGCGCCCCGACCACCCGGACCACGGACTCGGCCAGCGCCTCGCCGAGCCCCGGCACCTTGAGTCGTACGATCCGACGCTCCAACTCCTCGTCGGGGAAGCCGATATGGAGGAACAGGCAGCGGCGGCGCAGGGCCTCGGAGAGTTCGCGGCTCGCGTTCGAGGTGAGGACCACGAAGGGGCGGCGGGTCGCGGTGATCGTGCCCAACTCCGGGACGGTGACCTGGAAGTCGCTGAGGATCTCCAGCAGCAGGCCCTCCACCTCGACGTCCGCCTTGTCGGTTTCGTCGATCAGCAGGACCTTCGGGTCGTCGCCGCGGATCGCCGTGAGCAGCGGGCGGGGGAGCAGGAACTCCTCGCTGAAGATGTCGGTGCGGGCCTCGTCCCAGCTCTCGTCGCGGCCCGCGCTGATGCGCAGCAGCTGCTTGGCGTGGTTCCACTCGTACAGCGCCCGGGACTCGTCGACGCCCTCGTAGCACTGGAGCCGGACCAGCCGCGCCCCCGCGACCTCGGCGACGGCCTTGGCCAGCTCCGTCTTGCCGACGCCGGCCGGGCCCTCGACGAGAAGCGGCTTGCCGAGGCGGTCGGCGAGGAAGACGGTCGTGGCGACCGCGGGCGAGGCCAGATAGCCGGTCTCGGCGAGGCGAGCGGCGACTTCGTCGACGGAACGGAACACGGGGCCTCCGGCGGATCGCGGGTGGTGCGTCGGGTGGTGTGTCGGTGTGCGGCAACATATCTAAGCGCTTGTTCACCTTCACTGTCACCCGGGATCAGGTGCCCGCGCAAGCTTGTACACCGATCGGTTTCCTCTTGGGCTCCGGCGCGGTAACCTCGGGGTATGGCCACGACAGACAAGGCGTCACCCCGGGACCGGCTGCTCGATGCGGCGGCCGAACTGTTCTATCGCGACGGTGTTTCCCTCGGGGTGGAGGCGTTGTGCAAGTCGGCCGGGGTTTCGAAGCGGTCGATGTATCAGCTCTTCGACAGCAAGGACGAGGTGCTCGCCGCGAGTCTGGAGCGGCGTGCTCCCGGGTACGCGGCGCGGCTCACGGCCGGTCCGGATGACGCCGATACGCCGCGCGAGCGCATCCTGTTTGTCTTCGAGCAGGTGGAGAAGTCGTCGACCGAGGACGGCTATCTGGGCTGTCCCTTCCTTGCCACGATGGTCGAACTGAAGGATCCCGAGCATCCGGCGAGCGTGGTGGCCCGGGCGGCCAAGGAGAAGCTGAAGGACGCGTTTCGGGAGCAGGCCGAGTTGGGGGGCGCGCGTGATCCGGGGTTGCTGGCACGGCAGTTGATGCTGGTCTTTGATGGGGCGAGTGCCCGCGCGGGTGCGAAGCTGGAGTCGCTGGACGGGTTGACTGTGGAGACTGTGAGGGTGTTGCTGGATGCGGCGGGGGTTGCCTGAGCGTTGGGGAGTGTCGTTCGTCGGCTGCGGGTCCGTTGTGGCTGGTCGCGCAGTTCCCCGCGCCCCTTAGGGGGTGGCCGAACCGTGAGTCGAGGGGCAGCCGGTGTAGCGGCTGCCCCTTTGCCGTCAGGCCGTGCTCATGCGGCCAGCGCCACCGCCTCCACCGCCGGTGTGCGCAGCACGCGCCGGGCCGTCAGCAGGCTCGTGCCCAGGGTTACCGTTGTCGCCACCGTGACGACCGTGAGCCAGATTCCCAGTCCCTGGTGCGGGAGGATCGAGTCCGTGCGGACCATGGTGAACGGGATGATCCCCGCCAATGCTGCGGCCGTGCCGGAGAGGATGCCGGTGATCGTGAGGATCGCCGTCTCGGTGGCGACCGTGCGGAGTACCTGACCCGGGGTCGCGCCTGCCAGGCGTTGGCCGCCGAACTCGCGGGCGCGGTAAGTCGTCGCCGCGTACAGGGAGTTGACCAGCATCACGCAGACGAAGACCACGATGATGCCGACGACCGTGAAGTTCAGGGTCTCCAGGTTCTTGGCGTCCACCGACTTCTTCAGGCCCGAAGCCTTCACCGCGTCGCTCTCCACCGCCTGCATGTACAGGGTCGCCGTGGACACTGCCGTGAACAGGATCAGCGACATCAGGATCCCGGCGAGCTGGTCGGCCCGCTCGCGGAGGTTGCGGACCGCCAACCAGCCGCTCGCGCCGGTCAGTTGGAGGCGGTCGAGCAGGCCCTTCAGCAGGCGTGGTGCGAGCAGGGCGAGTCCTACCGAGAGCAGGATCGCGCCGTACGCCGGTGCCGCCATCAGCGCCGCGTCCGTGGCGGAGAAGGCGAAGGTCGCCGTCACCGACACCATGCCGGCGACCAGCGCGGCGTACGTGAAGAACGTCCGTGCCCGGCCCTGTCGGCGCCGACCGTGCGTGGCCCGTCGTACGGCCAGGAACGCGGCGCCCGCCGACGCCAACAGCGTGATGCCCAGGCCCGATTGGAGGGCGAAGGGGCCGAAGGAGTAGTTGACGGAACGGGCGACCTGGCCGCTGTCCTTGAACGCCCCGAGCAGGGCGCGTCCGCCGAGTATCGCGGGACCGACGGCGAGGATCGCGCCCAGCAGGGCGACGGCCACCGCTTCACCGACGACCATCCGCTTGAGCTGTGCCGGGGTCGCACCCGAGCAGCGCAGGGTCTCCAACTCCCTCGACCGCTGACGGACGTTGACGGTCAGTGTCGACGTTACGGCGAAGAACACCAGCAGAGTTCCGTAGCCTCCGACGACACTCGCCGACGTCGAGAGCGTGTCGGTGCTGACCGAGTCGATGCCGTGCTGACTCGCCGTGTCCTGAAGGGAGTTGAACGTCATGATGATCGCCGCGCCCAGGAACGCGGCCAGCAGAGTTGCCAGGAAGCGGCCCGGCCGTTGCCGGATCGAACGTATCGCCAGTACGAACATCGCTCACACCCCCACCGTCACGTCGTCGCCCAGGTGCGCCAGCCGCTCGGCGACCGCGTCGACGGTCGGCGCGTGCATCCGGCCGGCGAGCCTGCCGTCCGCGAGGAACACCACCGAGTCGGCGTACGAGGCCGCGACCGGGTCGTGCGTCACCATCACCACGGTCCGGCCGTGCACCCGCACCGCCTCCCGCAACAGCAGCAGCACACCCCGCGCGCTCCGCGTGTCGAGGGCGCCCGTCGGCTCGTCCGCGAAGATCACCCGGGGTTCGGTGACCAGCGCGCGGGCGATCGCGACCCGCTGCCGCTGACCGCCGGACAGCTGGTCGGGGCGGTGCCCGAGCCGGTCGCCGAGGCCGACCGAGACCAGCACCTCCTGGGCCCGCCGCCGGTCGACGCGCCGCCCCGCGAGCTTCAGCGGCAGCACGGTGTTCTGCGCGACGGTGAGCGTGTCCAGGAGGTTGTACTGCTGGAACACGAACCCGATCCGACCGCGCCGGAACCGTGTCAGCTCCGCCTCGCTCCCACCCGTCATCTCCACGCCGTCGACCATCACGATCCCGCTGTCCGGCCGGTCGAGCCCCGCCGCGCACTGCAACAGCGTCGACTTGCCGGAACCCGAAGGCCCCATCACCGCGGTGAACGTTCCGCGCTCCAGGCTCAGCGTGACCCCGTCCAGAGCGGTCACGGCGCTGTCGTCACGGCCGTAGGTCCTGCTCACCTTGACCAGCCGCAGTGCCTCGGCGGCGGGTCCCTTGTCGTGCGTCCGTCGTACGGTGCGAAACATCGCCCTCACCCTCCGTGCGGCACGCCCTGTGCCTCGCCAACGACGTTACGGAGAGCGCCGGTTGCGCACATTGGGCGCAGGACCCGTATCCCGGGGTGTACTCAGCGACACCCTCGCGGTCGGGCCCCCAGGGGATGCTGTGACAGGGCTGTGGCCGGAGGTATGGCTTCCGCCACAGCGGTCCCGGGCCGTTCTTGATCGACTCTGCGGATGCCGCGAAGGATGCCGAGAAGCGTGTACGACACCGTGCTGGTCACGGTGGTGGGGCTCCTCGTCGGGGCCGCCATCTGGACGGTCGCGGACGTGGCGTACGACGATCCCGCCGCCGGACTGTCGAAGCCTGCGGGGCCGGTCTGTCCGCGCGAGGGCATCCGCGTCACGGCCGGACCGGTGAACCCCGCGATGGGCCTGCGCGCCATGACCCTCACCCTGGAGAACTGCGGTACCCGTGCCTACCGCGTCGAGGGCTACCCCGAGGTCCGGCTGCTCGACCGCGACCAGCAGCACGTGACCGGTGTGTCGGTGATCCACGGCAGCGGCGGTATCGCCACGGTGACCGGATTCGACGACCCGCCGGATGCGGTGACGCTGGCCCCCGGCGAGCGGGCCTTCGCCGGCCTGCTGTGGCGCAACACCGCCACCGGCTTCGGCGCCGCGGACTACATGCCGTATCTGACGGTCGCGGTCCGGACCGGGACGCTGCCCGTCCTCCTGTCACCGGACGGCGGCCTCGACCTCGGGACGACGGGACGACTCGGCGTCGGACCGTGGCGAGCCAGCGCCAGCAGTACCAGTACCAACACCACGGGCCCCGGCGGAGGCACCCGATGACCGACCAGGGCACCCCCGCAGCCGGCTTCCCGCAGCGCGTCCTGCACCGTTCGCGCCCACACCGACGGGTCGACGCCATCGCGCGCGGGCTGCTCGTCGGCGTGGACGCCCTCCTCGTCGCGCTGATCCTCGTGCTCGGCAGCGAAGGCGTCTTCACCGCGGACTGGATGGGCGACAGTGGAATGATGGACGCCACGGCCGCCTCCTACCAGCACGACTGTGTCGTCTTCCTCTGCCGGGTCGAGGCCGTGACCGTCGCCCTGGCGATCGCCTGCCGCCTCTGGACCACGGCCGTCACGCAACTCGTGGTCCTCACGTCCGCCGCGGTCTTCATCGCCTCCCTCTCCACCTACTGGAACCCCTGACCGACCGCCCGTACGGGTCACCAGAACGCGCCGCCACTGGGCCCGCCCGATGCAATGGACCTGTGACCGCGCCCCCGGACGACTGCCTCGCCCGTAACGAGTGGATCTGCGGCGAGTACCTGAGCACCCGCCGCCACATCCTCCTCGACGCGGTCGTCCAGCATCTGCAACTGACCGCGATCTCGGTGCTCATCGGCCTGGCCATCGCCCTCCCGCTCGCGGTGGTGGCCCGCCGCTGGGGCTGGGCGGCGGGACCGGTTCTCGCGGTGACGACGATCCTCTACACGATCCCGTCCCTGGCGATGTTCTCGCTGCTCCTGCCCGTCTACGGCCTCTCGGCCACCCTCGTCGTCGCCGGACTCGTCCTCTACTCACTCACCCTGCTCGTCCGGAACATCCTGGCCGGCTTGCGCGCCGTACCCGAGGAGACCCGACAGGCCGCACGCGGCATGGGTTACGGCCCGATCCGCCTCCTGCTCACCGTGGAACTGCCCCTTGCCCTGCCCGCCGCGATGGCCGGCCTGCGCATCGCCACCGTCTCGGCGGTCTCGCTGGTCACGGTCGGTGCGATCGTCGGCTTCGGGGGACTCGGCAACCTCATCTACGCGGGCATGAACACCTACTTCAAGGCCCAGGTGCTCACCGCGTCCGTGCTCTGCGTGGTGATCGCGATCCTGGCCGACCTGCTCCTCCTGCTCGTACAACGGCTCATCACCCCCTGGACCAGGGCGGTGCGCGGATGAACACCCTGACCGACGCCTGGCACTGGCTCACCGACTCCGCCCACTGGTCGGGCGACGACGGGATTTGGCACCGGCTCGCCCAGCACCTCGTGCTCACGGTCGTCTGCCTGGTCATCAGTTGCCTGATCGCGCTGCCGATCGCCCTCGTCCTGGGCCACCTCGGCAAGGGTGGCGCGCTCGCCGTCAACATCTCCAACATCGGCCGCGCGGTGCCCACTTTCGCCGTGCTGGTCCTGCTGCTCCTGACCCCGATCGGCAAGTGGGGCGAGGGGCCCACGGTCGTCGCCCTCGTCCTGTTCGCCGTACCGCCGCTGCTCACCAACGCGTACGTCGGCATGCGCGAGGTCGACCGCGATGTGGTGCGGGCCGCGCGCGGTATGGGGATGACGGGCCGTCAAATGTTGTTCCGCGTCGAACTGCCGCTCTCCCTCCCGCTGTTGATGAACGGCGTCCGGATCGCGGCCGTCCAACTCGTCGCGACCGCCACGATCGCCGCACTCGCGGGCGGCGGCGGACTCGGCCGCATCATCACCGCCGGCTTCAACCTCGCCAACACCGCACAGGTGGTGGCCGGGGCAGTGCTCGTCGCCGTGTTCGCACTGCTCGTCGAGGGCGTCTTCGAGGTCGCCGAACGGCTGGCACCCCGGTGGGCGGGGAGAGCACGATGATGCGACTGCGACTGCGACTGCGACTGCGACTGCGACTGCGACTACGACTTCGACGCATGGCGGTGGCCGCGCTGCTTCTGGTCACCGGCTGTTCGACCGGGCCGTCCCTGGAGAACCAGAGCGCCGTCACCGCATCGCCCGGCGACAGCCACCACCTGACCATCGGCTCGGCCGGATTCACCGAGAGCGACCTGCTCGCCCAGATGTACTCGCTCCTGCTGAAGCAGGCCGGCTACCAGACCTCCCTGCTCACCGTCGCCAACCGCGAACTCTACGAACCCGCCCTGGAAGCAGGGCAGATCGACGTCGTACCCGAGTACGCGGCCACCTTCGCCGACTGGCTCAACGCCAAGACCAACGGCGCCGACGCACCGGCCGTCGGCTCGCCCGACCTCGCCACCACGATGAAGGCACTGCGCGAACTGGCCACACCCCGGGGCCTCACGGTCCTCGACCCCGGCAAGGCCGTCGACCAGAACGCCTTCGCCGTGGCCCGCTCGTACGCCAACGAGCATCACCTCAAGACCCTCAGCGACCTGGGAGCCTCGGGACTGAAGGTGCGGCTCGCCGCGGGCGACGAGTGTGTGCAACGGCCGTACTGCGAACCGGGGTTGAAGAAGACCTACGGCATCGACATCACCGCCGTCGACCCGAAGGGCGTCGGCACGACACAGGCGAAGAGCGCGGTGCAGAACGGCCAGGACCAGATGGTGCTGACCACGACCACCGACGCCACGCTCGACCAGTTCGGCCTGGTCCTCCTCGCCGACGACAAGCACCTCCAGAACGCCGACTACGTCGTCCCGGTCGTCAACCGTTCCCGGGCGGGGAGTACGGGGGTGACCAAGGCGCTGGGGGAACTCAATGGCGTCCTTACTACGGCCGACCTCGCCTCCATGAACCAACAGGTCGACAGCTGGCGGAGGTTGGCGCAGGACGTGGCGCGGACGTATCTGAAGGAGAAGGGCCTGCTGAAGTGAGGCCAGGGGGATTGTCAGTGGCGGCTTGTACCGTTCGGGCATGGGTGTCTATCTGGTCGATGTCGGTGCGGGGGAGTGGCTGAGTGAGGACACGGGGGAAGGGGGAATGGGTGCGATCGCCAAGGGCCTCGACGCGGAGCTGGCCCGGCGCGGACTGCCGTCGTACGCGTCCGTGCCCGAGCGGGACTTCGGGTCGGCGTTCGAGGAGAAGCTGAGCCCGTCCATGCAGGGGTTCGACGCGTTGTGCCGTGCCGAACTGACGCCTGCCGAGCGGGAGTTGATCGGCGATTGGTCGGTGCTGGTGCCGATCTCGCTCGACGAGGAGATACGGCTGCCCATCGGCTCCGCCTACACGGACGAGACGGTGATCGCGGGCGCACCCCAGGTGCTCGCCGTGGCCGAGCGGCTGGCCGCGGCACTCGAACTGCCCGCCGGGATACCGGAGGTGTCCGGGAACCTCGCCCTGACGTTCTGGTTCCTGGAGGGCGAGGCGGAGGAGCTGGCCGCTGCCGAGCCCGGCCGCTGGAGCGAGGACCTGGACACGGCCTTCTACGTGGCCCTGTACCTGCGCGCCGCCCAGCACGCGCTCCGACAGGGCTGCCCCCTCACCTACTCCTGAGCCGCCGAGCGATCCTCACGCGTCCGCCACCGAGTCGAAGTCCACCTGCCCCCGGGGCACCCCGAGCGCGTCCGCGTCCACTGACCGCCGCAACGCCTCGTGCAGTTTCGCCGGAGTCAGCACACCGAGGAAGCGCGCCCCGTCCAGTACGGCGACCCACCCGGCGTCGTGCTGGAGCATCACGCCGAACGCCTGCTTCAAGGGGACGCCCACCGGTACCCACGCGTTCATCCGGTGGGCGAGTTCGCCGACCGTGCCGCCCGCGGTGAGTTCGTCGGCCTTGACCCAGCCCTGCAACTCACCCTGCTCGTCGAGGACCACGGCCCACCTCGCGCCCTCCACCCGCAGCCGGTCGGCAGCCCGCTGGGCCGACTCGTCCGCGCGGGCGACCGGCGGCTGTTCCAGGTCGTCGGGCTCGATCTCCGTCACCGACAACCGCTTCAGCCCCCGGTCCGCGCCCACGAACTCGGCGACATACGGCGTCGCCGGCGTGCCGAGCACCGCGCCGGGTGTGTCGTACTGCTCGATCCGCCCCTGTCCGTACACGGCGATCCGGTCGCCGAGCCGTACCGCCTCCTCGATGTCGTGCGTGACCAGGAGCACCGTCTTGCGCACGGCGGCCTGCATCCGCAGGAACTCGTCCTGCAACTGCTCCCGCACCACCGGGTCGACCGCGCCGAACGGTTCGTCCATCAGCAGCACCGGCGGATCGGCGGCCAGCGCCCGCGCCACACCGACGCGCTGCCGCTGTCCGCCCGAGAGCTGCTCCGGGTAGCGCGGTCCGTACGTCTTCGGGTCGAGGCCCACCAGATCGAGCAGCTCGGCGGCCCGGGCCCGCGCCTTCGCCCGCTTCCAGCCGACCAGGGACGGCACGGTCGCTGTGTTGTCGAGGATCGTGCGGTGCGGGAAGAGGCCCACCTGCTGGATGACGTATCCGATACGGCGGCGCAGTCGCACCGGGTCGACGGTGGCGATGTCCTCGCCGTTCACGAAGATCCGGCCGGAGGTGGGTTCGATGAGCCGGTTGACCATCATCATGGTCGTCGTCTTGCCGCAGCCGGACGGGCCCACCAGCGTGACGAGTTCGCCCTCGTTCACCTCGAAGGACAGGCCGTCCACGGCCGTCGTACCGTCCGGGTACCGCTTGCTGACCTGCTCGAACCGGATCATGTCCTCACGCTAACGGCGCCGGTCCGACGCCGCCCTTCAACAGCGTCCCACCGGCTGGTGACGCGGCCGTGCGGACCCTGGAATGATCCGAGGCACCCACATCTCCCGGCGGGCCGAAGGGACAGCGGCATGAATGACGGAGTCGATGCGACGGCCCGCAACGGAAGGCTGCGCCGCCGCACGTTGCTCACCACGGCGGCCCTGAGCGTCGTCCCCGCGGCGATGGCGGGAGGGAACGGCGCCGGGGGCAGCGCATCGGCCACCACCACTGTGTCGGGCCTGACCGTGGAACACCGCACCGACCCGCTCGGCATGGACGCGGCACACCCGAGGTTCGGTTGGCGCATGGCGTCCACCGCGCGGGGCCGGCACCAGACGGCGTACCGGATCAAGGTCGCCACCTCGCCCCGGCACTTGACCCACGGCAGCCCCGACGTCTGGGACAGCGGTCGCGTCGACGCGTCGGACTCGGTCGCCGTGCGCTACTCCGGCCCCGAACTGCGCGCCTCGACCCGCTACCACTGGACGGTGACGGTGTGGGACGAACACGGCCGCGCCGTCCACGCCGCCCCGACCGCCTCCTTCGAGACCGGCCTGCTGAGCACCGACGGAGTCACCGGGTGGGACGGCGCCCAGTGGATCGGCATGGCGGGCAAATGCCCGAACACCGCCGGCGCACCCCTCCTGCGCCGCCAGGCGGAACTGACCGGCGGGCGGGTGAGCGGGGCCCGGCTGTACGTGTCCGCGCTTGGTGTGTACGACGCCTACGTCAACGGCCGACGCGTCCCGGTGCCGCAGGGCGACGGCACGACCTACGAGTTGCTGACCCCCGGCTGGACCAACTACGACACCACCGTCAACTACTTCACCTACGACGTCACTGACCTGCTCGCGGACCCGTCACAGGTCACCCTCGCGGCCGTGCTCGGCAACGGCTGGTACAACGGCCGCATCTCCGAGAACAGCGTCTACTGGTCGGCCGACGGTAACTCCCTCGCCCTCAAGGCGAAACTCCTCATCCGGTACGCCGACGGCTCCACCCAGACGATCGTCACCGCCCCCGGCGACGACTGGCGAGCCACCGACACCGGCCCCTACCGCACCGACGACCTCTACGACGGCCAGCTCTACGACGCCCGCGAGGAACTCCCCGGCTGGACGGCGAACGGCTTCGACGCCTCGGTCTGGTCCGCCGTCGAGGCCCAAGGCCCTTTCTCGGACGCTCAGTTGGTCGCCTATCCCGGCGAGAGCGCGCGCCTGATGCCCGAGTGGGACCGCAAGCCGTATTCCGTCACCGTCTACACGGGAGTCACCGGCGTCACGGGAATGGCGGGCGAGGCGGGCAGCGCGAACGGCAAGGGCCGCATCGTCGTCGACCCCGCCCGCACGGTCACCGACCCCGTGCGGGCGTCGACCGTCTCCGTCACCCTGCACCCCGGCGACACCGCCGTCATCGACCTCGGCCAGAACCTCGTCGGCGTGCCCCGCTACACCCTGCGCGGCCCGGCGGGCGCCCAAGTCGCCTTCAAACCGGGGGAGATGCTCAACGACGACAGCGCGGGCGCCGACGGACCGGCCGGCTCGGTCTACCGCGCGAACCTGCGCACCGCGGAAGCCACCAGCACCTACATCCTCAAGGGCGACCCGGCCGGAGAGACCCACCAGGACTCGCTGACGTTCTACGGCTTCCGGTATGTCTCCGTCACCACGACCGAGACCGTGACTCTCGTCGAGCTCACCGGCAAGGTCGCCACCTCCGCCCTCCGCGACCTCGGCACCGTCACCACCGACGACATGGACGTCAACCAGCTGATCAGCAACGTCCGTTGGGGTCAGCGCGGCAACTACCTCTGGGTCCCCACCGACTGCCCGCAACGCGACGAGCGCCTCGGCTGGACCGGCGACACCCAACTCTTCGCCAACACGGGCCTGTTCAACACCGACGCCGTCCCCTTCCTCAGCCACTTCCAGGACACACTGATCGACTCACAGCACAACTACGGCGCGGGGAAAGGCCAGTTCCCCTGGGTCGCCCCCGGCCACCGCTACGGCCAGCCGCTGCCGGCGAGCGGTTGGGCGGACTGCGGGGTGGTCGTGCCGTGGACGGTGTGGCAGATGTCCGGCGACACCACGATCATCGACCGCAGCTGGACGGCGATGACCAAGTACCTCGACTGGATCCACCACCGCACCGGCGACACCCACGCCGGCCAGGGCGCGGTCTTCGGCGACTGGCTCGCCTTCCAGATCACCAGCACCCAGCTCATCAGCGACGTCTACTACGGCTACAGCGCCCGCCTCATGGCGGACATGGCCCGCGCCACCGGCCGCACCGCCGAAACGGCCACCTACGAGCGGCTGTTCACCCACATCAAACGAGCCTTCATCACCAAGTACCTCGCCACCGACGCCCTCACCGGACAGCTCACCGTCCGGTCGAGCCTCGGCGACCCACCGCCCCACACCCCCGGCAACAGCGCCGGCAAGACCGAGGACGACACCCAGACCGCCCTGCTCTGGATCCTCAAACTCGGCTTCTACGACTCCGAGTTGCAGCACCGCCAACTGGTCACCCTGCTCGCCGACAACATCGGCAACAGCCCGGCCTACAAGGCCGCCCACCCCGACAGCACCCGCGTGGAGTACCCGGAGAACACCCTCGCCGTGGGCTTCCTCGGCGTGAACGTCATCGCCCCCGTCCTCACCGCCGAGGGCCGCGTCGACCTGGCATACAGCCTCCTCCACCAGAACGCGATGCCGTCCTGGCTCTACTCGGTGACCAACGGCGCCACCACGGTCTGGGAGCGCTGGAACTCGTACTCGAAGCAGGACGGCTTCGGACCGGTCGACATGAACTCGTTCAACCACTATGCCTACGGCGCGATCATGGAGTGGATGTACGAGAGCATGGCCGGCATCGCCAAGGACCCCGAACACCCCGGCTTCAAGCACTTCCTCCTCCGACCACACCCCGACCCGACCGGCAGGATCACCCGGGTGAGCGGCTCATACGTCTCTCCCTACGGCGAGATCGTCAGCGAATGGACCGTACGGGAAGGGAAGTTGACGTACCGCGCGGTCGTCCCCGCGAACAGCACGGCGACCCTGCGCATCCCCACCACCGACCCGTCGACTGTCCACGAGAACAACAGGCCCCTGGCCGAGGCACTCGGCGTGGAGTTCCTCGGCTTCACGGACGGCACCGCCTCCTACCAACTGCCGTCCGGCACCTACGAGTTGACCTCGGCGCTCGCCTGACCGCTCACCAGCACCACCTCCAGGGTGCGCGGACCGTGCACCCCCTCGACCCGGTCCAGCTCGATGTCACTGGTCGCGGAGGGACCCGAGATCCAGGTCAACGGGCGTGTCGGGTCGAGGCGTTGGAGCGCCTGAGGGACCGAGGAGACCACCTGGTCCGGCACCCGTACGACACAGATGTGGTGGTCGGGGACGAGCGTGATCCGGCGGCGGCCCTGGTCCGGGCCGCCGTCCAGGACGATGGTGCCGGTCTCGGCGATGGCGATCGCGCAGCCCGTGACCACACTCTCGACCTTGTCGAGTTCGTGCGGCGTGCTCACAGCGCGGTCGTGGACGCGGGTGGGATCGGCGGCCGACATCCACTCCGGCGGCAGCCCCGGGGGCACCAGGACATATTGCGGTCCCCGTTGGGCGAGCAGCCGCATGATGAGGTAGGGCAGTTCCTCTGGGTCCGTACGGTGCACGATCGCCCGGTAGTCGGCCAGGTTCTCGGCGAGCAACTCCACCGTCTGCTCGACACTCCGGTCCCCGTGCTCGCGCAGATACCCACGCGCGAAGGCCTGGTCGTAGGGCGTGTCGTCCCGCGGCACGTCCGCGAGCGCGCGTTCCACGCGGCCCAAGATCCGTTCCCTGCTGCTCACTTGGCCTCGTCCTTTCCACCGTTCGTGCGCTGCCACCAGTCGCGGAACGGCTCCGCGGGCACGGCCGGCAGATCCCGGGTGCCGCTCCACGCCTTGCCGGGGCCGGGCAGGGTCCGTGGATGGAAGCGGCGGGTGCGGGACGCGAGCCGTTGCCCGGTGCGCAGGGCGCCCGGGTGGGTGAACGTCCAGCGGGCCGCCCGCATCGCCGCGCGCTCGGCGGCATGGCCCTTGGCGGGTTGCAGGACGACCTTGTTGCCCTCGCGGGTCACCGGCCCGCCCTCCACGACCCGCTCCCGCAGATGCACCAGCACCTCGGGAATGTCGATGGCGACCGGGCACACCTCGTAGCAGGCACCGCACAGCGACGAGGCGTACGGCAGCGAGGCGTCGATCTCGCTTGCCGTGCCCCGGAGTTGGGGGCTGAGGATCGCGCCGATCGGGCCCGGGTAGACAGAGCCGTAGGCGTGACCGCCGGCCCGCTCGTACACAGGGCAGACGTTCAGGCAGGCCGAGCAGCGGATGCAGCGCAGAGCCTGGCGGCCGACCTCGTCGGCGAGGGTGTCGGTGCGGCCGTTGTCGAGCAGCACCAGGTGGAAGGTGCGCGGCCCGTCCCCGTCCGTCGTACCCGTCCACGTGCTGGTGTACGGGTTCATGCGCTCGGCCGTCGAGGAGCGGGGGAGGGTCTGCAGGAACACCTCCAGGTCCTGCCAGGTGGGCACGATCTTCTCGATGCCGACGACCGAGATCAGCGTCTCGGGGAGGGTGAGGCACATCCGGCCGTTGCCCTCCGATTCGACGACGACGAGCGTGCCGGTGTCCGCGACCATGAAGTTGGCGCCGGAGATGCCGACTTTGGCCCGCAGGAACTTCTCGCGGAGGTGGAGGCGGGCGGCCTCGGCGAGTTCGGCGGGTGAGTCGGTCAGTCCTTCCGGTGCCGGGCGGCCCCACTCGCTCATCTCACGGACGAAGATCTCCCGGATCTCACCGCGGTTGCGGTGGATCGCGGGCACCAGGATGTGCGAGGGGCGGTCCTTGCCCAACTGCACGATGAGTTCGGCGAGATCGGTCTCGTAGGCGCGGATCCCCGCCGCCTCCAGAGCTTCATTCAGCCCGATCTCCTGCGTGGCCATCGACTTGACCTTGACGACCTCCGACTCGCCCGTCTCCTGGACGAGTTGAGTGACGATCCGGTTGGCCTCGTCCGCGTCGGCGGCCCAGTGCACGATGCCGCCCGCCGCTGTCACCGACTCCTCCAACTGGAGCAGATACCGGTCGAGATGACGGAGGGTGTGGTCCTTGATCTGCTTGCCGGCCTCGCGCAACGCGGCCCAGTCGGACAGCTCCGCCACGGCCTTGGCCCGTTTGGCGCGGATCGTGTGGGTGGCGTGGCGCAGATTCCCGCGCAGGGTCTGGTTGTTGACGGCCTCGTGGGCGGCGACAGGGAAGGCCGGATAGACGGGCGGGGGAAACGCGGGCATTCCGACGAACGTGCCGCTCATGCGCGAGGCTCCTCTTCCGTGACGGCTCGGGTGCCGACTTCCGTGGCGCCTTCGGTCGCGGCCAGAATCTCCGCGATGTGCACCGGCCGCATCTCGGTGTGAAGCCGCGCCATCGTGCCCCCGATGTGCATGAGGCAGGAGTTGTCCGCCGCGCACAGCACCCCGGCGCCCGTCGACTCGGCGTTGCGCACCTTGTCGGCGCCCATCGCCGCCGAGACATCGGCGTTCTTCACGGCGAACGTCCCGCCGAACCCGCAGCACTCGTCCGCACCGGGCAGCTCTACCAACTCCAGCCCCTTGACGGCCCGCAGGAGCTTCAGCGGCCGGTCACCGAGCCCGAGACTGCGCAGCCCGTGGCAGGTGGGGTGATAGGTCACCTTGTGCGGGTAGTAGGCCCCGACGTCCGTCACCCCGAGCACATCCACGAGGAACTCGGTCAGCTCGTACGTCTTCGGCACCACCGGCGCCAACGTGGCCGCGAGAGTGTCCCCGCGCCCCTCGGCCCGCGCCCTTTCCCCCATCCGCGGATACAGCTCCCGCACCATCGCCCCGCACGACCCGGACGGCGTGACGATCGCCTCGTACTCCCCGAATACATCGGAGAAATGCCGGGCGAGGGGCTCGGCCTCATGGCGGTAGCCGGTGTTGTAGTGCGCCTGCCCGCAGCAGGTCTGGGCCATCGGGAAGTCGACCTCGACGCCCAGCCTGGTCAGCAGTTTCACCACGGCGCGCCCGGTGTCGGGATAGAGCGTGTCGTTGACGCAAGTCAGGAACAGGGCGACACGCATCGCGGCTCCTTAGTGGTCGATCATCGGATGAGTGCAGCGTAGTCGGAGGTCACCGTCTCGGGGAGCCCCCGGTTCACCGCGCGGCGAGCCGGAGGTCATGGTGTTGGGGCGCCCGGCTCACCGCCCGCCGGCGAGCCGGGCCTCCGCCGCCCGCCACCGGGCGGTATCGCCCCGAGGTTCGTAACGGGTCGACGGCTGGGTACGGGCGAGCAGCCTCCGCATCCCGGCCAGGTCACCGACGAGCCCGTGGGCCCGGGCCTGGACGAGCACGTTACCCAGAGCGGCGGCCTCCGTGGGACCCGCCACCACCGGCAACCCACAGGCGTCGGCGGTCAGTTGGCACAACAGCGCGTTACGGGTACCGCCCCCGACGATGTGCACCACATCGACTCCGTGGCCGGCGAGTTCCTGGGCATCGCAGACCGCCCGCCGATGCGCGAGCGCCAGGGAGTCGAGAATGCACCGGGTGATCTCCGCCCGGGACTCCGGCACCGGCTGCCCGGAGCCGCGACAGGCGTCGGCGATCCGCTCGGGCATCCGCCCCGGCGCCAGAAACGCCGCGTCCCCCGCGTCCACGACCGACCGCAGCGCCGGAACCCGGGCGGCCCCGCGCAGCAACTCGCCCAACTCCGGTTCGCCCCAGGCCCGTACACACTCCTGAAGCAGCCACAGCCCCATGATGTTGCGCAGATAGCGCACCGTGCCGTCGAGCCCCAACTCATTGGTGAAGTTGGCGGCACGACTGGCATCGCTGAGCACCGGCGCGTCGAGCTCCAGCCCGGCCAACGACCAGGTACCGGTGCAGATATAGGCGAACCGCTCCTCAACTGCCGGAACAGCGGCCACGGCTGACGCGGTGTCATGCGACCCGACCACTGTCACCGGCACAGGCCCACTCAGCCCCGCCTCCTCCAGTGCCTCGGCCCGCAACACCCCCGCGGGATCCCCCGGTTGCCGCAGAGGCGCGAACAGCCCGAGGGCGACACCGAGGCGCGAGGCGATGTCGTACGCCCAGTCGCGCGTCCGGGGATCGATGAGTTGAGTGGTGGAGGCGTTGGTCAGCTCGGTGCCCTGCTCGCCGGTGAGCCAGTACGACAGCAGGTCGGGGATGAGCAACAGCCGCTCGGCGTGCGCCAGTTGGACGGAGTCGCGAGCGGCAGTCAGCTGATACAACGTGTTGAACGGCGCGTACTGCAACCCGGTCGACGCGTACAACTCACTCGCGGGCACGGTGGCCCACACCTTCTCGGCGACCCCCTCCGTGCGGGCGTCCCGATAGTGCACGGGATTGCCCAGCAACGCCCCGTCCGCGTCCAGCAGCCCGTAGTCCACGGCCCAACTGTCGATACCGACCGAGTCGAGCCGCCCACTGGTGACCGCACCCGCTGCCTGGAGCCCGTCGAGGACGCCGGCGTACAGCGAGAGGATGTCCCAGCGCAGCCCTTCAGAGGTACGAACAGGCCGGTTCGGAAACCGATGGGCCTCCGCCAACTCCAGGGAGTCGGGCCCGACACGGCCGACCATGACCCGTCCACTGGACGCGCCCAGGTCGACCGCGGCATACGCCTTCACGTCGTCGCTCACCGAAGGAAGGCGGCCGCAACGCCGGCGTCGACCGGGACGTGCAGCCCGGTGGTGTGCGTCAAGTCCCCACCGGTGAGGGCGAAGACGGCGTTGGCCACATGCTCCGGCAGCACCTCACGCTTGAGGATGGTCCGCTGGGCGTAGAACTCGCCGAGCTTCTCCTCCTCGATCCCATAGGTCGCCGCCCGCTGCGCACCCCAACCACCCGCGAAGATGCCCGAGCCACGCACGACACCGTCCGGGTTGATCCCGTTGACCCGGATACCGTGCTCACCCAACTCGGCGGCGAGCAGCCGTACTTGATGGGCCTGGTCGGCTTTGGTGGCCGAGTAGGCGATGTTGTTGGGCCCGGCGAACACGGCGTTCTTGGAAGCGATGTACAGAATGTCGCCCCCGAGCCCCTGCGCGATCATCGCCCGGGCGGCCTCACGCGAGACGAGGAACGATCCACGGGCCATGATGTCGTGCTGCAGATCCCAGTCCCGGGCCGAAGTTTCCAACAGGGGCTTGGAGATGGAGATCCCCGCATTGTTGACGACGAGATCGACCCCGCCGAAGGCAAGCAGGGCAGCCTTGAAGGCATCGGCGATCTGCCCCTCGTCCGTCACATCAACGGTGACGGCAACGGCCTTGTCGGGCCCACCCAGTTCCTCCGAAACGGCCTGCGCGCTATCGGAGTTGAGATCCGCAACGACAACACAGGCCCCTTCATCAACCAGCCGCCGGGCAATGGCTTTCCCGATCCCACTCCCCGCACCGGTGACGAGCGCGACCCGAGTGGCAAGCGGCTTGGGCTTGGGCATCCGCTGAAGCTTGGCCTCCTCCAACGCCCAGTACTCGATACGGAACTTCTCCGACTCCTCGATCGGCGCGTACGTAGAAACGGCCTCGGCCCCGCGCATCACATTGATGGCGTTGACGTAGAACTCACCGGCCACCCGCGCCGTCTGCTTGTCCTTGCCGAAGGAGAACATCCCCACACCCGGAATCAACACGATCGCCGGATCGGCACCACGCATCGCGGGGGAGTCGGGCAGAGCGTGCCGCTGGTAATAGGCGGCGTACTCCTCCCGATAGGCGGCATGCAGCTCCTTCAGCCGCGAGATCGCCTCGTCCAGCGGAGCGGTGGGCGGCAGATCGAGAACGAGCGGCCGAACCTTGGTCCGCAAGAAGTGGTCCGGGCACGAGGTACCGAGCGCGGCAAGCCGAGGATGCTCGGCCCGCGCGAGAAAATCAAGCACGACATCGGAATCGGTGAAGTGCCCAATCTGCGCCCGGTCTTGAGAGGCGACAGCACGAACATACGGCGCAAGCGCGGCGGCCCGTTCCCGCCGCTCACCGTCGCCGAGCGGACCGTACCCCTCAACAACGGGCCCGAAGGGCTCAGACCTCCCCCGCTCGACGAGGAACGCCTCGGCGGTACGAATGATGTGCAGCGAATTCCGCTCGCACTCCTCGGAGGTGTCACCCCAAGCGGTGATCCCATGCCCCCCAAGCACACACCCAACGGCCTGCGGATTGGCCGCCTTCACGGCAGCGATGTCCAGCCCCAACTGAAACCCGGGCCGCCGCCAGGGCACCCACACCACGCTGTCCCCGAAACACTCACCGGTCAGCTTCTCCCCATCGGCGGCACAGGCGAGCGCGATCCCGGAATCGGGGTGCAGATGATCGACATGAGCGGCGTCAACGAGCCCATGCATAGCGGTGTCGATCGAGGGCGCCGCACCCCCCTTCCCATGCAGGCAGTAGTCGAACGCGGCAACCATCTCGTCCTCGCGCTCAACTCCCGGATACACGTCGATCAACGCCCGCATCCGATCCAACCGCAACACGGCCAGCCCACCTTCGGTGAGCGTCCCGAGATCCCCTCCGGACCCCTTCACCCACATCAACTCGACGTCCCCGCCGGTGACGGGATCGGTGTCGGTGCCCTTCGCGGACGTATTACCGCCGGCGTAGTTGGTATTACGAGGATCGGCGCCGAGCCGATGAGAACGGGCGACGAGCGCGTCAGCTTCGCGGTGCGGTGCCATGAACTTCCAGTCCTTTTCGAGAGAGGGCGAGCGCATTACCTTCAGGGGCGCGGGGCTGTATCGATATGCGGCTCCGCCGCGTGGGACCGACCAGCCACATACGGCCCGCACCCCGCAACAAACAGAACCTGGCAGACGCTTACGCCCCCCACCCCGCCTGCCGCCCCCCAACCCGCTCAGCAACAATCCGCTCCTGCCACCCACTCGCCCGATACGCAGCAATCGGGTCAGGGGCAAGCCCCTGCTCCTCCCGCAACTCCCGCAGCAACGGCCGCACATCCGTGTTGTACGCGTCCATGAGCACGGCATTGGCCTCCAGCACATCCCCGGCACGCTGCGCAGCAGCCAACGCCACGGGGTCCACCAGCAACGCCTTAGCCGTAGCCTCCTGCACATTCATCACCGACCGAATGATCGCCGGAATCTTCGCCTCGATGTTGTGACACTGATCGAGCATGAAGGCGACATCAGCGGTGAACCCCCCACCCCGAATCACCTCATACATGATCCGGAACAGCTGAAACGGATCAGCCGCCCCCACCATCAGGTCATCGTCCGCATAGAACCGAGAGTTGAAGTCGAACGCTCCGAGCTTCCCCTCCCGCAACAACGTGGCGACGATGAACTCGATATTGGTACCGGGCGCATGATGCCCCGTGTCGACCACAACCTGAGCCTTGGGCCCGAGCTTCAAGCAATGCGCATACGCAGTACCCCAGTCCGGCACATCGGTCGCATAAAACGCCGGCTCGAAGAACTTGTACTCCAGCAACATCCGCTGCCCGTCCCCAAGCCGCTCGTACACCGCAGCGAGCGCCTCGCCCAACCGATCCTGCCGCGCGGAAAGATCATCCTGCCCCGGATAATTCGTCCCGTCGGCGAACCAGAGCTTCAGATCGGCGGAGCCCGTCGCGTCCATGATGTCGACGCACTCCAGCAGATGATCAAGGGCCTTGCGCCGCACCTCCGCATCGGGATGACACACACTCCCGAGCCGATAGTCGTCGTCCTGGAACGTGTTCGAGTTGATCGCCCCGAGCTTCAGCCCGTGCTCCTCCGCGAACTTCCCCAGCGCCCCGAAGTCGTCGACCCGGTCCCACGGGATGTGCAGGGCCACGGTCGGCGCCACGCCGGTGAACTCGTGGACCTTGGCCGCGTCCTCCAGCTTCTCCTGCGGAGTGCGAGGGACGCCCTCCTGGGCGAAGACCTTGAACCGGGTCCCCGAGTTCCCGTACGCCCACGACGGCGTCTCCACTGCCTGGGTCCTGAGAGCGGCCTTCACCGCGGCGAGATCGGTCACTTGACGGCTCCTGTGACGTGCGACGGAACGGCGTATGTATGAAACGATTCAGAGAGCGAAGTTATGAGCCTCCCGAAGGGGTGTCAAGCCCTACGGTGAACCCTGTGTGCCGTGACTCCAATGTGACCTTTGGCTATCGAAAGTTTTTCGACGCGGACCCATTGACGTGACAAGGCTGGCGCGCCTAACGTCCCGGCAACCAAGTTGAAACCTTTCACGACGCTGTGAGGGCCTACCCGCCGGCGTCGTCGAGGAGCCCCTCATGACCCACCCGTCAGAAGCGGGTCCGGCCCCGGTGCTCGCGCTCAAGGGCATCTCCAAGTCCTTCGGCGCGGTGCGCGCCCTGCGGGACGTGTCCCTCGATCTCTTCCCCGGTGAGGTGCACGCACTCGCCGGTGAGAACGGCGCGGGCAAGTCCACTCTCATCAAGACCCTCGCCGGTGTGCACCGGCCCGACGCCGGTCAGGTGCTGCTCGACGGCGCGCCCGTCCTCTTCCACGGCCCCGGTGACGCCCGCGACGCGGGTATCGCCGTGATCTACCAGGAACCGACCCTCTTCCCCGACCTGTCGATCGCCGAGAACATCTTCATGGGCCGCCAGCCCCGCCGCGCTCTTGGCCGTATCGACCACAAGGCCACGTACACGGCGACCGCCGAACTGATGAAGCGGCTCGGGGTCGAGCTCGACCCCGACCGCCCGGCGCGCGGACTGTCCATCGCCGATCAGCAGATCGTCGAAATCGCCAAGGCGCTCTCCTTCGACGCCCGCGTGCTGATCATGGACGAGCCGACGGCCGCCCTCACCGGCAGCGAGGTGGCCCGCCTCTTCGGCGTCGTCCGCACCCTGCGCGAACAGGGCGCCGCCGTCCTGTTCATCTCGCACCGCCTGGAGGAGATCTTCCAGATCTGCCAACGCGTCACCACCCTGCGCGACGGCGCCCTGATCTCCAGCGAGCCCATCGACGGGATGACCGAGGACGATCTCGTACGCCGCATGGTCGGCCGCGACCTTGACGAGCTGTACCCCAAGCAGGACGTCGAACCCGGTGAAGTCGCCCTGAGCGTCAAGCGGTTGACCCGCGAGGGCGTCTTCACCGACGTGTCCTTCGACGTACGGCGCGGAGAGATCGTCGGTCTCGCCGGGCTCGTCGGCGCGGGTCGTACCGAAGTCGCGCGGGCCGTCTTCGGCATCGACCGCTGGGACGCCGGCGGGGTCGAGGTCGACGGCAGGTCGCTGACGAACGGCGCCCCTTCGACCGCGATGGCCGCGGGCCTCGCCCTGGTCCCCGAGGACCGGCGCGCCCAGGGCCTGGTGATGGACATGTCCATCGAGCGGAACATCGGCCTGACCGGCCTGCGTACGACCGTGAAGGCCGGCCTCGTCGACCGGGGCGCCGAGCGCAGCCGTTCCCTCGACTGGGCGGTGAAGCTGCACGTCAAGTACGCGCGGATCGCCGACACCGTCAACACCCTGTCCGGCGGCAACCAGCAGAAGGTCGTCCTCGCCAAGTGGCTCGCCACCGGCCCGAAGGTGCTGATCGTCGACGAGCCGACCCGTGGCATCGATGTCGGGACCAAGGCCGAAGTGCACCGGCTGCTCAGCGAGTTGGCCGCCGACGGGGTCGCCGTCCTGATGATCTCCTCCGATCTGCCCGAGATCCTCGGCATGGCCGACCGCGTGCTGGTGATGCACGAGGGCCGCCTCACCGCCGAGATCCCCCGCTCCGAAGCCACCGAGGAAACCGTGATGGCCGCAGCCACCGGGAGGGCCGCCGCATGAACAGGTCCTTCATGTCGACCGCAGCTTCCGGGAGGGCCGCCGCATGACGGTTACGGCTCCCAATCCCGCGCCCGCCGCCGAAGTGCCCGAGTCGAGCAGCACGCGGCTGGTCGACCGGGTCTTCAAGATGCGTGAACTCGCCATCCTAGTCGTCTTCTTGGTGATGATCGGCATCACTCAGGCGGGCAACAGCGAGTTCCTGTCTGAGCAGGGCATCAAGGACCTGCTCCTCAACGCGACCATCCTGGTGCTGGTCGCCACCGGGCAGTCGCTGGTCGTCATCACCCGCAACGTCGACCTGTCCGTCGGCTCCACGCTCGGCATCACCGCGTTCGCCACCGGCAACTACCTCCAGGGCGGTGGCAACGCTGTCATCGCGATTCTGCTGGCGGTGCTGCTCGGCATCGGACTCGGCCTCGTCAACGGGCTGTTGGTCAGTCTGGGGCAGGTGCCCGCGCTGGTCGTCACCCTCGGCACGCTCTACATCATCCGGGGCGTCGACTCTATCTGGGTCGGCTCACGGCAGATCACCGCCGCCGATCTCCCGGGCGGATTCGTGGACTTCGGCTCCGGTGGCCTGTCGGCCGTGCCCTGGTTGGCGATGATCGCGCTCGCCGTACTGATCGCCACCGCCTACTACCTCAAACACTTCGGCAGCGGCCGGGAGTTGTACGCGCTCGGCTCGAACCCCGAGGCCGCCCGGCTCGCCGGTATCCCCGTCCGCAAGCGGATCCTCGCCGCGTACACCTTCTGCGGCGGCCTCGCCGGCCTCGCCGGCGCGATGTACCTCGCCCGCTTCGGCAACGTCGACTCCGGCACCGGCACCGGCTATGAACTCACCGTCGTCAGCGCGGTAGTTGTCGGTGGTGTGGTCTTCACCGGGGGCTCCGGCAGCGTCTACGGCGCGGCTCTCGGCGCACTCCTGCTGACCTCCATCAACAGTGTGCTGCCCGCCCTCGGCGTCAGTTCCGTCTGGGTGCTCGCCATCAACGGCATCCTGCTCATCCTCGCCATCGCCGTCGACCGGATCGTCGCCCTGCGTGTGGCCACCGCACTGAAGAAGAGGAACGCCCGCCATGCCTGAGTCGTTGACGCGTGCGATCCGCTGGGACACGGTCGTCGGCGCCCTGCTCATCGTCCTGCTGCTGTTCTCCTTCTCCTTCGTGGACGGCTTCGGCAACTCGCTGAACCTGTCGTTCCTGATCGGCAACACCCTTCCCATCGCGCTGATCGCCCTGCCGATGACCCTCCTTGTCGTCGCCGGCGAGATCGATCTGTCGGTCGCGTCCACGGCGGGGCTGTCGGGCGCGGTGATGGGCAAGCTGTGGAACGACGGCATGACCATCGAGACGATCATCCCGATCTGCCTGCTGCTGGGCGTGGTCTGCGGGTTGATCAATGGGCTGTTGGTGACCCGGCTGGGGCTGCCGTCGCTCGCCGTCACGATCGGCACGCTCGCCGCGTATCGGGGGATCGCGCAGATCGTGCTCGGCTCCGACGCGGTGACCGATTTCCCCACGCAGTACCTGGACTTCGCGTCCGGGCGGCTCGGGGGGACGTTCCTGCCGCAGGCTTTCCTGCCCTTCCTCGTGTTGCTTGCGATTGCTGTCGTCCTGCTGCACGCCACGCCGTTCGGGCGGTCGTTGTTCGCGATCGGGGCGAATGTGGAGGCTGCGCGGTTCGCCGGTATTCGGGTGCGGCGGCAGAAGCTGATCCTGTTCACGGTGACGGGGTTGATGGCCTCGCTGACCGGGGTCTTCTGGGCGCTGCACTACGCCAGTGCGCGCTATGACAATGCCACGGGGCTTGAACTGTCCGTCGTAGCTGCGGTGTTGCTCGGCGGTATCGACTTCGACGGCGGGAAGGGGACGTTGGGAGGTGCGGTCGCCGGTGTCTTTCTGCTCGGGGCTTTGCAGAACGTGATGAGCCTGGTGAATGTTTCCGCGCAGTCTCAGATCGTTGTCACCGGTGTTCTGCTCGTGGTCTCGGTACTTGGGCCTCGGGTTGCTCGGCAAGTCGCTGTCTCTCGGGCCGCGGCACGATCCACCTAATTGGTCGGTTGGCGGCTGCGGGCCTGATGTGGCTGGTCGCGCCGTTCCCCGCGCCCCTCTGGGGCGCGCTTCACTCAACCTCGTATCTAAGGAACCCCTGCCATGCGCAAAACATCCCTCCGTCGTGCCTGCGCGGCCCTCGTTGCCGTCACCTCTCTCACGCTCGTCGCTACCGCTTGCGGTGGTACCACCAAGAAGGACGTGAAGGACGAGAACACCGGGTCGGCCGTCACCGGAGGCAAGGCGGACCCGAATGCCGCCCTGAAGAAGGGGCTCACCGTCGCCTTCCTGCCCAAGGCGGTCAACAACCCGTACTTCACCACGTCCGACAAGGGCGGCGAGAAGGCGCTCACCGAACTGGGCGAGAAGTACAAGGAAGTTGGCACGACCAACGCCACCGACACCTCCGGTCAGGTGAGTTACGTCAACACGCTCACCCAGCAGCAGGTGAACGCGATCGCCGTGTCCGCGCAGGACCCGGGCGCCCTGTGCACCGCGCTCAAGCAGGCGATGAGCAACAAGATCAAGGTCGTCACCTACGACTCCGACACCAACCCCGACTGCCGCAACGCCTTCGTCTCGCAGGCCAGCGCCGAGGACCTCGGCCGTACCCAGGTGCAGTTGCTCGCCCAACAGATCGGCTACAAGGGCGAGATCGCGATCCTGTCCGCCGCGCAGACCGCGACGAACCAGAACACCTGGATCGGCTTCATGAAGGACGAGCTGAAGGACCCCAAGTACAAGAACATCAAGCTGGTCAAGGTCGCCTACGGCAACGACGACGCCCAGCAGTCCTTCCAGCAGACCCAGGGTCTCCTCCAGGAGCACCCGAACCTGAAGGGGATCATCTCCCCGACCACCGTCGGCATCAAGGCCGCCGCCCAGTACCTGTCCGGCTCCAAGTACAAGGGCAAGGTCAAGCTGACCGGCCTCGGCACCCCGAACGACATGCGCAAGTACGTCAAGAACGGCACCGTCGACGGCTTCGAGCTGTGGGACCCGGCGAAGCTCGGCGCCCTCGCCGCGCAGACGGCGGTGGCGCTCGTGTCGGGGCAGATCACCGGCAAGGAGGGCGAGACCTTCAAGGCCGGCGGGACGTCGTACACCATCGGCAAGGACGGCGTGATCAGCCTGGGCAAGCCGACCGTGTTCAACCTGAAGAACATCGACCAGTTCAACTTCTAGTCCCCGAAATTCAAGAAGGTCCCGAAGTCCCTTTTCCCTAAGGGGTGTTGATGCAACGCGTGTGTTTCCTGCTCAAGGTCCGGGCGGACCGCCTCGACGAGTACCGCGAGCGGCACGCCGCCGTGTGGCCCGAGATGCTCGACGCCCTCTCGGCCACCGGCTGGCAGAACTACTCGCTCTTCCTGCGTGAAGACGGCCTGCTGGTCGGCTACTTGGAGACCGAGGACTTCGCCGCCGCCCAGGCCGGCATGGAAGCCACCGACATCAACTCCCGCTGGCAGGCGGAGATGGCGCCGTTCTTCGAGTCCCTGGACGGCGCCCGTCCCGACGAAGCGATGAAACCCCTCACCGAGGTCTTCCACCTCGCGTGATCCCCCACAGGAGCCGCTCATGAGAAGACGCGCCGTGCTCACGACCGCCATACTTGCGGCCGTGGCAACGCCGGGCATCGCACGGGCGGCCGACCCCGGCCCGTCCGTCACCAAGAAGAGCACCACCCAACTCGACGCCCAGGCCGTCTACTTCGTCTCGTACGACGGCCTGGTCAACAACAACTCGTTCCAGAAGAACGGCCTGTTGACCTACAAGGGCTACCAGTACGCGGTCTGGTACACGTCCACCAAGCGCGCCGTCGTCGCCCGCCGCGTCCTGGGTGCGACCACCTGGTCCACGATCACCCTCTCCCACACCCTGAAGAGCGACGACTCCCACAACGTCATCTCCATGGGCGTTTCCCGTGTCGACGGCCGCCTTCACCTCAACATGGACTCCCACAGCGACGGCTTCTTCTACGTCAAGTCCGTCGCCGGCCTCCTCGACAACCCGGCGTCCACCGCCTGGACTTCGGCGGTCTTCGGCGCCGTACAGACCTCGCTGGACGGCGTCGCCCTCACCACCCAGTTCACCTACCCCCAGTTCCTCGCCACCCCCGAGGGCAAGCTCCAGCTCAGCTACCGCGTCGGGATCTCCGGCAACGGCCGCAACGCCCTTGCCGAGTACGACGGTTCGAGCTGGACCGCGCTGGGGGAGTGGAGCGCCTCGACCGGCACCTACACCAGCGCGCACGGCTCCAGCACCGCCCGCAACATGTACCTGCACGGCATCGACTACGACGTCAACGGCCGCCTGCATGCCTTCTTCACCTGGCGCGAGCAGTCCGCCGCCGTGATGTGCAACAGCGGCGGCATCACCAACCACGACACCGGATACGTCTACTCGACCGACCGGGGCCGCAGTTGGCGCAACGACGCGGGAACCGCCGTAGGAACAACGGGTAGTTCGAACACCGTGGCCGTCACGGACGCCGGACTGGTCGTCGACCCGCTCGACCCCGACCACTCTCTGATGAACCAGGAGAGCCAGTCCACCGACTCCACCGGCCTCCCGCACGCGATCATCAGCTACGTCCCCGGCCGCTTCGGCCAGTGCACCACCAACTACGTCACCGACCGCACCGCCAACGGCCGCGCCTTCCACGTCCGCAAGAACGCTGCCGGGACCTGGCAGAAGACCGAGATCCCGATCGCCCTCAACTCCAGCCAGCGCACCAAGCTGGTCCTGGACAAGTACGACAACGCCTACGCGGTGCTGCCCTACGGCCGTATCGCGGGCGCGTCGAAGGCCTCCGGGTACACCGACTGGGCGCTGCTGTACGACGGGAGCGACCTGAACGCGTTCGGCGAGGTCGTCATCGACGAGCTGCGGGTCAAGGCGGACAACGTGCTGTCGGTCATGTACCAGGAGAAGTCGAGCGGTACGACCCCCTCGGCACTCCACGTCGTCGACTTCGCCCTGCCCGCGTGAGCGGCACCGCCGCAGGAGTCGGCACAGGTCATGGCGGTAATGTGAAGACCTGCCCGCCGTCCCACGTCACCCTGGAGGTCTCCGCCTGATGGCCCAGCCGGTGGGTATCAAGGACGTCGCCCGCGCCGCCGGAGTCTCCGTCGGCACGGTCTCGAACGTCATCAACCGCCCGGACACCGTCGCCACGGAGACCCGGGCCCGGGTGCAGTCCGCGATCGACCGGCTCGGCTATGTCCGCAGCGAGTCGGCGCGTCAGCTGCGCGCCGGGCGCAGCCGGATCATGGGGCTGCTCGTCCTCGACATGGGCAACCCGTTCTTCGTGGACGTGGCCCGCGGCGCCGAGCGGGCCGCGCGGGAATCCGGGCTCGGCGTGATGGTCTGCAACAGCGCGCAGAGCCCCGTCGAGGAGGCCGACTACCTCTCGCTCTTCGCCGAACAGCGGGTGCGGGGCGTGCTGTTGACCCCGGCGGACGCGACCGGACGCAACATCGAGTCGTTCCGCCGGCACGGCATCCCCTTCGTGCTCGTCGACCGGGTCGCCGAGGGCACCACCGAGTGCTCGGTCTCCGTCGACGACGTCGCAGGCGGCGCGCTCGCCGTGCGGCACCTGATCGACGCCGGGCACCGCTCGATCGCGTACGTCAGTGGCCCGCCCGGCTTCAACCAGGTGCGGGACCGCCGTACCGGCGCGAAGAACGCGCTCGCGGAGGCCGGTCTCGACCCGGACGCGCTGCGCGAGCTGCCCACCGACCGGCTCGACGTGGCGTCGGGGCGTGATGCCGGCGCCCGGCTGCTCGGCCTCGCCGACCGTCCCACGGCGGTCTTCTGCGCGAACGACCTCCTCGCGCTTGGCGTCCTCCAGGCCATGTACGCGGCCGGGGTCGGTGTCCCCGACGACCTCGCGATCGTCGGCTACGACGACATCGAGTTCGCCGCGGCGGCGGCCGTCCCGCTCACCTCGGTCCGCCAACCGGCCGTCACCATGGGCGCGTTGGCCGCCGAGCTGCTCCTGGAGGAGACGGAGGCGGAGACCGCGGCCCGACCGCACGAGCACCGGCGGGTCGTGCTCCAGCCGGAACTGGTGGTGCGCCGCTCCAGCCTGGCCGCCCGCTGACCCGTCGGTCAGTAGCGATCGGCAGGATTTCATGATCCAGGGGGTCGGATATCGGACGCGCATGTGCTGAGATGTGACGCGGCCCGTAAATCGTCCGTCCCAGGAGCCCCGTTGTCCGACAGCTATCGCCAGCCCGGCGTCGTCCTCACCGACCGCCACTTCACCGTGCCCCTCGACCACGAGGACCCCACGGGCGAGACCATCGAGCTCTACGCCCGTGAGGCCGTCGCGAGCGACAAGGCGCACCGCGAGGACCTGCCGTGGCTGCTCTACCTCCAGGGCGGACCCGGATTCGGGGCGAATCGTTTCGTCGGAAGACAGGCCTGGCTCGGCCGCGCCCTCGACGAGTACCGCGTCCTCCTCCTGGACCAGCGCGGCACCGGCCACTCCACCCCGCTCACCCGGCAGACGCTCCCGCTGCGCGGCGGCCCCGCCGAGCAGGCCGAGCACCTCACGCACTTCCGCGCCGACTCGATCGTCCGGGACTGCGAGACGATCCGCCCGGCCCTCACCGGCGGCGCCCCCTGGACCGTCCTGGGCCAGAGCTTCGGCGGTTTCTGCACGGTGAACTACCTGTCCACCGCCCCCGAAGGCCTGCGCGCCGCCGTCCTCACCGGCGGCCTCCCGGCCCTCGACGCGCACGCCGACGACGTCTACCGCGCCGCCTACCCGCGCATCGAACGCAAGGTCGCCGCCCACTACGACCGCTACCCGCAGGACGTGGAACGCGCCCGCCGCATCGCCGAACACCTGATGCGGCACGAGCCGGTCCTCCCCAACGGCTACCGGCTCACCGTCGAGGCCTTCCAGTCCCTCGGCATCATGCTCGGCGGCAGCGACGGCAGCCACCGCCTCCACTTCCTCCTGGAGAACGCCTTCGTCCGCACCCCGAGCGGCCACGAACTCTCCGACGCGTTCCAGGAAGAGGTCCAGAACTCCCTGTCCTACGCCGGGCACCCCCTCTACGCCCTCGTCCACGAGGCGTGCTACGCCCAGGACACCCGCCCCACCGCCTGGTCGGCGGAGCGCGTCCGCGGCGAGTTCCCGCAGTTCGACGCCGCCAAGACCCTCGCGGGCGACAGCCCCCTCCTCTTCACCGGCGAGACCATCCACCCCTGGATGTTCGACTGCGACCCCGCCCTGCGCCCGCTCCGTGACACGGCCGAACTCCTCGCCGCCCACGCCGACTGGCAGCCCCTCTACGACCCCGCGCGCCTCGCCGCCAACGAGGTCCCGGTCGCCGCGGCCGTCTACCACGACGACATGTACGTCGACGCGACCCACTCCCTCCAGACCGCCCGCGCCATCCGCGGCCTGCGCACCTGGGTCACCGACGAGTTCGAGCACGACGGGGTACGGGCCGGCGGCCCACGCGTCCTGGACCGGCTGCTCGCTCTGACGCGGGACGAGGCGTAAGGCAGGGGCTCTGCGGCTGGGTGCGGGCTCCACCGGGTGGCCGTCGAGGACATGCACTGTCGAAATGTCCGGCATAAGGTTCATTTCGATGAATACCAAGCCACTGAACAGCAAGTCGCTCCGCCGGGGGCGCCCGGCGGCCCTGGTCCTCGCCGTCGTCGCGGCGAGCACGGTCGCGCTGGTGTCCTGCGGCGACGACAACGACAGCGGCGGCAGCAGCAACTCGCAGGCTGCGACGCCGCCCACCGCCTCTTTCTCGGGCATGACACCGTCGGCCCTGAAGTCGGCCGCGTCCTCGGCGGTCGAGTCGGCCCGCGCCGCAGCCTCGGCCGCCGCGTCCTCCGCATCGGCCGCGGCGTCCTCCTTCGAGGCATCGGTGTCGGCCGAGGTGGCCCGCGCGAGCAAGGACGCCCAGAACGAGCTCAAGGACGTCAAGGGCCAGGGCAACGCGATGTCGGACGTCGCCATGACCGGCAAACCGCGCGCCCAGACCAGCGGCCTGCTCGCCGTCCTCGTCACCATCACCAACAAGACCGACAAGAAGGCGTCCTACGCCGTCCAGGTCGACTTCCTCGACTCCGCGGGGAAGGTGGTGGAGACCCGCTACGTCGGCGCCGAGGACCTCGCCCCCGGCGCGAAGGCCCAGCCGGTCGCCATCAGCACCAAGCCACCGGAGCCGGTACTGACCCCGAAGCTGGCGAAGGCGCAACGCTATTGAGAAACTGCCGACCTGAGCGTTGCGCCCTTTAGGGGCGCGGGGAACTGCGCGGCGAGCCCCCCACCGGCCCGCGGATTCACGACTGAGCTTCCAGCGGAGCGTCTAGCGCTGGGAGTTGAGCTCGTCCACGGCTGCCCCCGCGTCTCCGATCGTCGTGTAGTCGGCGGCGACGAAGTTCACCGGCCGACCGCGTTCCCGCTCGCAGCGGTGGACGCGGTCGAGCACGTACTGGCGGGCGTTGACCTTGCCCGCGTCCAGGCGGCTGCCGCCGTCGATGGTGATGAAGTGGTTGAGCAGGAACAGGCGTTTGTCGCTGCCACCACGATGCGGTACGCAGCTCATCGCGTCCGGGGTGCGGAACGCGAACGGGGTCTCCATCCCGTAGTCGTAGAAGTTCCGGTACCAGGGCGCCGGGCCGTCGGCCCGCTCGGCGAAGACGACGAGTCGACGCCCGCTGTCGACCATGTCCCCCAGGGTCGGCCACGGCTTCGCGGGATCGGGGTCGGGGGTGTGGACCAGGTCGGTCAACCCGGCCTGCGCGAAGGCCTGTTCGGTGTCCTCGCCGCTGATCGCGTCCTGCACGATCAGGGTGACGACCTCGGTCGGATGGGCACGCATCCAGTCACCGATCTCGCGCAGCGCGGGCACCAGCGCGATCGCCCCCGCCCGGCACACGGAGTGGCACAACCACAGCCCCGCACGCGGCGGGTTGAACCTGTCCACGGCCGCGGCGATGAACTTCCGCTGTTCCGGGGTGAAGTCGGACTCGGCGAGCCGCTGGGTGATCTCGTCCGGCCGTTCCCACCGGTAGGTGTCGATCTGAAGGGCACGTACCCCGTCGTCCAACTGGGCCGAGATACCCGGGTCCTGGAGCGGGCCGATGAACCGGTCGACAGACGTCGACATCGCGTTGTGCGAGGTGAGGTAGGCGACCTCGTCGTAGGACCGGTCGCACAGTTCCGCACCGCCCTCGCAGGTGCGGGACGCGGCGGGTGCGACGGCGTACGGCACCAGCAGGATGCCGGTGACGGCGGCGCCGCCCGTGGCCAGGGCCAGCCACCGGAGGCGCGGGAGCGCGGGGACGCGCGGTCGAGCTTGGAGGGCCCAGCCCACGCCGGTCAGGAGGGCGCCGGCCAGCACGGGCACCAGGGCCGTCGTCAGGGCGGTGGCCGTGAGCCGGTCCAGGGCCGTGCGCTGCACATCGTCGACCAGCCGGGCCAGGCTCGGCGGCCAGGAACCCGGCGGATCGATCACTCGTCCGCCGCTGACCAGCCGGAACAGGAGGGCGACGAGCGCGGCCAGTACCCCACCGGCCGCGAGCGACCAGCCCAGGGGGAGAAGCCGGCGACCTGGAGGCGTCGAGCCTCCGCCGACCCACAGCACCACCAGCGCGACCACGAGAAGCGCCGAGGCGAGGGCCTCCGCGAGCCCGAGCCCGACGGCGGTGTAGGCGCGGGCACGGTGGAGGGGTGTCAGGTCGTTGCCGGACGCGGCGAGGGTGTCCGTGAGATTCCAGGTGCCGCCGCCGACGGTCGCCCGCAGCTGAGCGGCGGCCGTACGGGTCCGGTCCGACGCGAGTGCGGGGGCGACGGTCGCGAGCGCGGTCGCGACGTCCCCGTCCCGCAGCGCCGTCTCGACCGCCGGACGCAGGGCGTCCCGTTCCGCCACGGGCAGCCCGCCGGGTGCATGCCCCGCGACGACGGCACCCAGGGCGGCGGACAGGTCGGCCGAGAAGCGCTCGAAGTCGGGCTCGGGCCGGTCCTGGACGGAGGCGACGAGATCGCCGAAGTAGATCTGGGCCAGGTCGTCGAGGTGGGCCAGCACCGGCCGCAGATCGACCGTGAGGTCCAACGAGTCGCGCTTGCCGCCCAGGTAACCCACCACGGCGTCGATCTGCTGCTGGGTGAGATCCCGGACCGTCTCCGGCGGCAGCACCAGCTTGAGGTTGGAGGTGACCTGCGCCTCCGGCACGGGCAGCCGGGCCAGCAGCCCCCGGGTGACCGGTGCTGCCTTCGGATCGACCAGCACCTGGTTGTACAGCCGGTCGTAGGCCTTCTGCTCGTCCAGTACGGACCGGTAGAAACCCGGTGAGACCACGGTCGAGCGGGCCGTGGCCGCGAGGGTGAGCACCGCCGCGGCGAGGACAACCAGCACCAGGGCCGCGACATGCGGCAGCCTGCGGGACGGGACGCCGAGCGGGTCCATGACTCACCATCGTCGTCCCACCCCACCCGCCCCGCAAACGGACACGCGAGGCCCGCGTAGGGACCCGGACTCCGCAACGGGGACGGTACGAACGAGGAGCGTCTGGCGGATCACCTCGGGAAAGCGAGCGTGGCTTCGTGCAACGAGGCCAGCAGGTCCAACGGCCGTCGGTCCGGGAACTCCGCCCGGGTCAGGTTCATCGTGTACGAGAATCCGACCCGCTCGCCGGGCCAGGCACCGTGCCGTGAGCCTCCCGCGCCGGCATGGCCGAAGGCGTCGGGTGGCGGGCCGAACAGGCCCAGCTCCGTACGGAGTTCGAAACCGGCGCCGTACGCCATCGGGGTGCCCCACAACGGCGAGACACCCCGCCGCAGCTCCCGCCGCCCGAGCCGTACGGTCGCCTCGTCGAGCACCCGGACACCGTCCAACTCGCCGCCCCGGGCGAGGCAGGTGTAGAAGCGGGCCATCGAACGGGCCGTCACATGTGCGCCCACGGCGGGGAGTTGGGCGCGGCGGAAGGTGGCAGAGTTCCACAAGGCGGGTGCGTCGGGAGTCAGCAGGGGATTGCGGGTCAGGACCTGCAAGGCGTCCCTCTCCTCGTCCTCGTCCTTCGGCCGCAGCACACCCGGCCCCGCGATCGTCGTCGCGACCCGGTGGTGCTCCGTGTCCGGCAGCCCCAGCCAGATGTCCAGGCCGAGCGGGCCCGCGAACTCGTCGGCGAACAGGGCGCCCACGGTCCGTCCGTCCACCCGGCGTACCAGTTCCCCGGTCAGCCAGCCCCACGTCAGCGCGTGGTACACGAACGCGGCCCGCGGATCGGTCGTCGGGGCCTGTGCCGCGAGGAGTGCCGCCATGTGCTCCGGGTTCAGCAACTCCTCTGTGTCGACGGGCTGTTGCACGCCCGGCAGCCGCGCCTGATGGGACAGGATCTCGGCGACCGTGATCCGCTCCTTGCCGGCCGCGGCGAACTCCGGCCAGTAGCGGGCGGCCGGGGCATCCAGTTCCAGCAGGCCACGCTCGACCAGCAGCAACACGCACGCGCTCGTCAGGCCCTTGGCTCCGGAGAAGACGAGTTGGAGCGTGTCCGCCTGCCACGGTCGCCCTGTTCCGGGGTCGGTCACCCCGGCCCACAGGTCCACGACGGGTTCGCCGTCCCGGTACGCGGCGAAGGCGGCGCCAACTTCCCCGTACCGCGCGAAGTTTGCGGCGAAGACCTCCGCGACCTTCTCGAAGCCGGGCGCCGTGCGGCCCTGGACGTCCATCACGCCCCCTGCGCCGACAACAGGGCGAGAGCCGCCTGCTTGGCGTCCTCGGCGGCCCGGCCGTGCGGGTCGTGGTGGTCGGCCACGACGGTGGCGCCCTCCAACAGGATCAGCAACTGCCGTCCCAGGAGGGCCGGTTCGCGGGCGCCGGCGCGTTCGGCGATGCCGGTGAGCAGTTCGCCGTAGCGGGCCAGATGACGGTCCGCCAGTGTGCGGGCGGGCGGCGCGTGCCGCTGCGTCGCCGCGTTGACGATCGCGCAGCCCCGGAAACCGGGCTGTCGGTACCAGTCGCCCAACACATCGAAGAGTGCGGTGAGTTGGGCGTGCGGGTCGGGGCCCGCCGCCTCCACCGCCTCCGTCAGCCAGTGCACCACCCGGTCGCTTCTGGCCTCCAGGACCGCCTCGACCAGGCCGTCCTTCGAGCCGAAGTGGCGGTACAGCGTCTCCTTGGAGGCGCCGACCGCCCGGCACAGCTCGGCCACGCCGACGCCGTCCAGCCCCCGTTCGTAGAGGATCCCGGTCGCGGAGGCGAGGAGGGTGGCGCGGGTGCGGTCGGGGTCCAGGGCCGTTCCTTTGGGTACAGGCATGGAGGAGATGGTACCGATCGGTTCGATGTGAGTCCATGGTGGTGCGGGCAGGTCAGTAAGCTGATCACCATGGAAGATCACATAGCGACCCGCTCCGACCTCCGCGGCGACTGCGCGCGCTGCTTCGGGCTGTGCTGTGTGGCGTTGCCCTTCGCCGTCTCGGCCGACTTCGCGAGCGACAAGGCCGCCGGGACACCGTGCCCGAACCTCCAGGGCGATCACCGCTGCGGAATCCACGCGAAGCTCCGGCCGAAGGGCTTCGCCGGCTGCACCGTCTACGACTGTTTCGGCGCCGGGCAGCAGGTCTCGCAGGTCACCTTCGCCGGACAGGACTGGCGTACGGCTCCCCGGGAGCAGGCGCGCCGGATGTTCGAGGTCTTCCCCGTCGTACGGCAGCTCCACGAACTGCTCCGCCACCTGACCGAGGCGCTCACCCTGCCCGCCGCCGGGCCGATTCACCCCGACCTGCGCCGCGCCCTCGCCCGCACCGAGGACCTCACGCACGGCACGCCCGCGGAGCTCGGCGCGCTCGACGTGGGCGCGCACCGGCAGGAGGTCGACGACCTGCTGCTGCGGGCCAGCGAGTTGGTGCGGGCCGGAGTGCGCGGCAAGAAGAAGGAGCGACGCGGTGCCGACCTCATGGGTGCCCGGCTGAAGGGCGCCGATCTGAGCCGGGCCAACCTGCGCGGCGCCTGCCTCATCGCCGCCGATCTCACCGGCGCCGACCTGCGCGGTGCGGATCTGATCGGTGCCGACCTGCGGGACGCCGATCTCACGGACGCGGACCTCACCGGCGCGTTCTTCCTCACCCAGCCGCAGGTCAACGCGGCCCGGGGGAGCGCCGGGGCCAGGTTGCCGGAGTCAGTCGTCCGTCCTGTGCACTGGACAGCGGGGCTCTGACCTCACCTCGTCGGGGACCGTGACCGGTGCGGGGGTCGCTGTTGCCGTGCGGCGGTCGAGGTGCAGGCGCAGGCCCTCCGGCATCAGCGTCAGGCGTTCGGTCACGCGCAGCCGGTACGCCGGGTCGGGGCGCAACTCGTAGCGTCGCAGTAGCAGACCCAGGACCAACGTCGCCTCGTGCAGGGCGAATTGGCGGCCGATGCAGGCCCGCGCCCCGGTCCCGAACGGCTTGAAGGTGTGCGGGGCGCGGGAACGTACGGCCTTGGCCTCGAAGCGGTCCGGGTCGAACTCCTCGGCGTCCGCGCCCCACACCTCGGGGTCGCGGTGCAGCATCGGCGTCAGGATCAGCGCCCAGGCGCCCCGCCGCATCGGGTGGACCCCGGTCAGCTCGGTGTCCCGGGTGGCCTCGCGGGCGTACGCCGGGGCCGTCGGCCACAGCCGTAGCGACTCGTCGAGCACCCGGCGGACGTAGCGCAGCTTGGCGACCTGGTCGTAGCCGGGGGTCTCGGTGTCGCCCCAGACCTGGTCCACCTCGGCGCGGGCGCGGGCCGCGATCTCCGGGTGACGGGCGAGGTAGTGCAGGGCGAAGGAGAGGGAGCCCGAGGTCGTCTCGTGGCCGGCGACCAGGAAGGTGATGACCTGGCGGCGGACGTTCTCGGGGGAGAGGCGCTCGCCGGTCTCCGCGTGGGTGGTGTCGAGCATCCGGTCGAGCAGGTCGCCGTCGCCGCTCCCGCTCGCCTCGCGGCGGGTCCGCACCATCTCGTCGACCGTGCGGTTGAGATAGGCGATGTCCGCTTCGTTGCGGCGAGTTGCGGTGCGCAGCAGGAGCGGGGCCAGCGGCGACGGTACGGAGTTGAGGCGCTGTGCGTAGCTGAGCGTGCCCACCATCGCCGTCACGAAGGGGTGCGGGCGGTCGCGTTCGAAGGAGCCGAAGTCATGGCCGAAGCCGGTGCGCGAGATCGTCTCCAGGGTCAGCTTGGTCATGTCGCCGGGGACGTCCACCGACCGTCCGGCCGCCAGCTCGCGGTCCCAGCGGTCCGTGAGGCGCCCGGCCACGGACAGCATCATCGGGTGGTAGCCCGCCATCGCCTCGCGGCTGAAGCCGGGGGCCAGGACGTCGTGCGCCAACTGCCAGTTGGGCTCGTGGTTGTACGCCGTGAACAGTCCGTCCCCGGCGACCGGCCGCAGGTTCGCCACCCCCAGACCGACATGCTTGGCGAACCGTGACTCGTCCGCCATGTCGGCGACCAGATCGGTGCCCCACACGAACACGAACTCCTTGCCGAAGGCCCGCCGACGGAAGATCGGGCCCAGTTGGCGGGCGTAGCGGAGCGTGTCCTGGAGGGGAGTGCGGCGGTCGGCGCCCAGGACGTCACCGAGCAGCGGGACCCGGCGCGGGGGATGCGGGATGCGGTCGAGGTGGGGCCAGCCCTGCTCGGCGCCCCGGAATCCCTTCGGCAGCGCGGTCGGCGTCACCGTCGTCGTCTCCGCCATGACGCGATCTCCCTTGAGTCTGCGGCAGGTTGAGCCTGTTGTACGTGGGTTCAATAACGGGTTTCAGTGTGATCCCGCTGTTGAACCGACGTCAAGTAAAGTGCGGGAATGGCCGCGAACCAGGGTGAGCGCACGCGCCGCCGGCTCAGCACCGAGGAGCGCCGGGAGCAACTCCTCACGGTGGGCGCGCGGTTGTTCTCGGAGGATCCCTACGACGACGTGTGGATCGAGCAGGTCGCCGAGATCGCCGGAGTCTCCCGCGGGCTGCTCTACCACTACTTCCCGACCAAACGGGACTTCTTCGCGGCCGTCGTCGAGCGCGAGAGCGAGCGGATGCTGCAGCTGACGGCGGCCGTACCGGGTGTACCGGCCCGCGAGCAACTCGCCGTCGCCCTCGACACCTATCTGGAATACGTGCACACCCACGCGCACGGCTACCGCGCCTTCCACCGTGCCGACGCGGCGGGCGATCAGACCGTACGGCGGGTCTATCAGCGGGCGTTGGCGGCACAGGAGCGGCAGATCCTGGCCGCGCTCGCGGCGGATCCCGAGTTCGGGCCGGCCGTGGGGGAGCGGCCCGACACGAAGCTCGCGGTGCGCGGCTGGCTGGCCTTCACCACCGCCGTCTGTCTGGAGTGGCTGCGGGGGCCGGAGTTGAGCCGGGAACAGGTGCGCGATCTGTGCGCGCGGGCGCTGTTGGGCGTCTTGGCGCCCTGAACGACTCCCGTAGCGCTCGCCCCGAACGACTTCTGTAGAGATTGCGTGGCGTGGTTGGCGTGCGCCCCGATCTTCGATAGGTTAGGCAAGGCTTACCTAAGGAGGTTCAGGGATGGGTGACAGCCAGACGTGGACGGCCGTGCCTGCCGCGGCCGAGCGAGCCCGCTCGGTGCTCGCCGCCGCATGGTCCTGCGCGGTGACCGCGGAGGGCGGTCGCGAGGAGTTCGTCGGTGCGCACAGCGTGGACGACGACGGTCGGGTGCTCCTTCAAGTGCCCGAGGACAGCGCCCTGTTGGCGGCCGCGATCTGCGCGCCCCGCGGAGAGCCGTCCGCCGTCCTGGAGTTCGCGGACGTCGCACCCGTCCCCGTGCGCAACCGTATCCGGGCCCGGCTGTGGATGGCCGGCTGGTTCGTCCCCGAGGACGACCAACTCGCCTTCCGGGCAACGCGCGTGGTGCTGCGCCCGGCGACCGGCGCGGTCGTCATCGACCTCGACGAGTTCGCCGCCGCCGAACCCGACCCGCTGGCCCTGGCCGAGGCCCAACTGCTGACCCACCTCGCCGACTGCCACTCCGACGCGATCGAGCGGCTCACCCGGCTCGTCGAACCCGACAGCCTGCACGGCGCGGTCCGCGTCCAGCCCCTCGCCGTCGACCGGCACGGACTGACGCTGCGCATCGAGCGCGCCCGCGCCCACGGCGACGTACGACTGCCGTTTCACGCGCCCGCCGATTCGGTCACCCACCTCACCGAGCGCATGCATGTGCTGCTCACCCAGGCCAGCGCCGCGTCCTGCCCGCGCCCCCTACAGCGGCAGCGCACAGACGGCGACCGGTGACGCGAACGGCTCGCCCGCGAGCGTGAGTTGACCTGTGTTGTCGTCCACGTGGAACACGCTGACCGTGCTCGACTTCTGGTTCGCGGTGAACAGCAGCGTCCCGTCCGGCGAGAGCGCGATCTGCCGCGGGAAGTCACCGCTCACCGGCACCGTGCCGAGCAGCCTGAGCCGGGCGCCGTCCGCCTCGACGGCGTACCGGGCAAGGGAGTTGTCACCGCGGTTGGCGAGATAGGCGTACGCACCGTTCGACGTCACCAGGATCTGCGCCGGGTAGTTGGTGGTACTGCCCGTGCTGCCGCTGGACTGCGGGGCGCCGATCGAGAGGGCGCCCGTGGCCGGGTCGTAGGCGCAGACCGCGATCGTGTCGTCGACCTCGTTGGCCAGGTAGGCGTACCGGCCGCCGGGGTGGAACGTGAGGCTGCGCGGGCCCGCACCCGCGCGGGTGTGCGCCTGGGAGACCTCGGTGAGCGTGCCCTTCGTGGTGTCCAGGCGGTAGGTGTAGACCGTGTCGCTGCCCAGGTCGACGGCGAGGACATGGCCGCCGTCGGGACTGGTCACGAACTGGTGCGCGTGCGGGCCGTCCTGGCCGGGGCCCGGCTGCGGACTGGAGTGCTTGGCCAGCGCGGTGCGTGCGCCGAGCGCGCCCGAGGCGTCGATGGGGTGCACGGCCACGCTGCCCAACGTGTAGTTCGCGCTGAGCAGCCAGCGTCCGGTGGGGTGCACGGACAGATGGCAGGGGCCCGCGCCGCCGGTGCTCCGCGAACCGAGGATCTTGCGGTCCGCCAGGCGTACGGCGGTCACCGCGCCCGCCGTCTGCTCGTCGACCGCGTACAGCGTGCGGCCGTCGGGGTGCACGGCGAGGTACGACGGGTCGGCGACCCCGGTGAGGGTGCCCGCGCCGGTGATCTGCCCGGTCGACGCGTCGTAGGTGGCCAGGCCGATGCCCGTGCCGCCGCCGTCGACCGAGGTGTAGGTGCCGAGGTAGAGGGGGCGGGGGCCGGTGGCCTTTCCCTTGCCGTGTGCGCTGGGGGCCGGTGCCTTCGCGGGCGCCGAGTCCGCCGTAGGAGTGGATTCGGGGTCGGCCGGTGCTGAAGCCGGTGCCGGGACCGCGATCACCGCCGCGGTTCCTCCCAGGGCGCCGATGAAACGGCGCCTGCTCCAGCCCTCGCGTGACGCCTCCGCACCACTCGTCATGCCCACACCCTCAGGTCGTCGCTCGCCACGGTCGTCACGGCAACCTTGGCGTGCGGGGCCCGTTGAGCGCAAGACCGGCAACGTGCGTTGCGGAGGGTGCAATGGGTGGCGGGCGAGTGACGTACCGGTCGGCTGTCCGGTGAGCGGTCTACCAGTCGCCGTCCTCCACCGGCTTGCCCTTCGCGTCCTTGAGGGGTTGCACCTGGTCGGCGGTGGGCTCCTGCCAGGGTTCGTGGTCGTCGCCGAGCCAGTCGCCGACCGGCTGCACCGCGCCCAGGGTGTCGGTGGGGGCGAGATCCTCGGCGTCCTGGTCGTAGTAGTCGAACCAGGGGAGCCCCGCCCGGGTGTACGCGGCGCGGTCCACCGGCGACGGCGGCGGGGCCTCGCCGGTGATGCGGCGCCACTCCGGGGGTGTCACCAGGTGCACGAAGACCCGCCCGGCGGGCTCCTCGGCCCATGACTTCAGCGGGCGGTCGTCCTCGTAGACCTCCTGGTGCATCGAACCGCCGACGCCGAGCCCCATGGCGGTGGCGGCCCGGGGGCTCGGTGCCGGGGGAGCGCCGGGCGCGGACATCATCGGCATGGCGGGCATGCCGTAGCCGCCGGTCGGCAGGGCCGTCGTACGCGCGCGTGACTGCTGCGACCGGCGTCGCTCCGCCTCGCGCCACGTGGCCAACTCCCGTTCGCCGAGCGGGAAGGACTGCAGTTGTACGCCGCCCCACACCTCCTCGCCCGTGACCTGCCCCTCGACCGTGGCACCGAGGCCGAGCGGGACCGCCACGAACTGACGGACCGTCCCCCTGCCGGAGTTGATGCCGTCGAGCCACGGCTGGCGGGGCAGCACCACGTAGTTCTGCGGGCTCCGGGACAGCCGGTCGCTCCACGGCTTCCCCGAGACCGCGCACACCTTGCCCACCCCGATCTGAAGGGCGGCCGGTTCCCGCGTGCCCCCGAACCTCAGCCACATCGCCTCGCGCAGATACACCGGCAGCATCACCCCGCCCCGCGCCCGCCACGCCTCCGGCACCGTGTCCGGGAAGTCCGCGACCCGCCGGACCGGGAAGTCGCCGAGCCCCGGCGGCAACGGATGCGTACCCGTCTCGGGCAGGCGCAGGGTGCGGACGAACCGCACCGCCACCCCACCGGGCAGCCGCAAGGTGTTCCCGTCGATCCGTACGGTGCTGTCGGTCATGCGCCCGCCCCTTGTTCGGTCGCCGAGGGTCCCGGTGACTTCGTCACCTAGAACGATCGGTGCCCCCGCCCCGGTTCCTGCGCAGCCGTTCCGGCACGCCCACCCGCTCCCGCAGCCAGGCCAGCCACGGCAGGCGTTTGCGCTGTTCGCTGGTACACCGGTCCAGTTCCTCCAGCAGTCGGCGCGAGCGGTGCTCGGTGTCCAGCTCGTCCAGCATGCGGTTGACCTCGGTCAGCATGGCACCCAGCAGCTGCCACTGGGCGGCGTCGCGCTGCACCTCCTCCAGGAGTAGCTGGGCCAGCTTGTCGCGGGTCGCGGCGGCCGTGTGCAGTTCGGCGGTGAGCCGGGACTCCGCGGACTCGGCGCTTACCGTCACGTCGGTGGTCACCAGCACCGCGAAACTGACCACGGCGTCCCCGATCTCGGACAGCAGTTGTTCTACGGCCGCGCCGGTGGGCGGCGCGAACAACGGCTCGGGGTCGCGCTGTTTCGCCAGGTCGGTGAAGGTGCGCGCGAGAACGCGGAGCACGACCGTGCAGATCTCCAGCGTGTCCAGGCCGGTCCGCAGCACGATCCGGTGCAGCAGCCCCTCGCGCACGCGTGGATTGAGCCGCAGGCTGTCCTCGGCCTGCCGGAGGGCCGCGTCCACTTCGATGATGTCGTGGTCGAGCCGCCGTGCCTCGTGCAGCCGCGCGGTGGCGTGGTCGACGGGTGTGCGGCCCGCCGCCTCCTCGCCCATGCGCCGCATCAGCCGCCGCAGCCGACGGGCCAGGCCCTCGATCGACTCGCCGGCCTCGTCCACCCATACCGGGGGAGCGAGCAGCAGATTGCAGCCGAGTCCGACGACCGCGCCGATCAGTGTCTCCACCACCCGCGCCCAGGCGGTGTTCCCGACCGTGGTGACCCCGAGGACCAGCATCGCGCTGATGGCCACCTCGGGCACGTACTCATCAACTTTGACCAGCCGCCCGACGACGAGCGCGGCCACGATCAGCAGGGCCAGGCTCCACCAGGTCAGGCCGACCAGCAGGCTGAAGGCGATGGCGACGAGGACGCCGGCGACCACGGCGTTCACCCGGCGGATTCCGTTGGTGAGGGTGGCGTAGAGGGTGACCTGGACGACGAGGAGCGCGGTCAGGGGGGCGGTCAGCGGCGCGGGCTCGGGGCTCAGCCGCAGGGCGACGACGTACGCGACCGTCGCCGCGGTCGCCGACCGCAGCGTCTGGACGACCACCGGGTCCCGGTGCCGTCCCACGAACCGCACCAGTGGCGCGGCCCACTCACGGACATCTCGCATCCCTGGCCTATTCCCCCCTCACGGGTGCGCCGAACGTTGTCGTTGAGGACCGTAGCTGTCCGCAAGGCCTCCTAGATTGGCATCACCGTACGGAGCGAAGGGGAACATTCATGACGAACATCCAGGGCATCGAGGTACTGACCCGCTCGCACGACTATCTGCGTGAGGTGGTCGCCGCCGTGCCCGAGACGGCCTGGGCGGCGCCGACGCCGTGCACCGAGTGGACGGTACGGCAGGTCCTCAACCACGCGCGCATCGACCAGCAGGCCTACGGCCTCGTCCTCACCGGCGACCGGCCCGGCTCCGACCCCTTCCACCCCGCGGACACCCTGGACGGGGACCCGGTCGCCGAGCTCGACAAGGTGCTCCGCGCGGTGGCGGACGGCTACGCCCACCTGCCCGCCGACGCCGACCAGGTGCCGACACCGCTGGGCCCGCTGCCCCTCCCGATCGCCGCGGCCACGGCCGCCATGGACGCGGCCGTGCACGCCTGGGACATCGCGGCGGCCACCGGCCAGAACCGGCCGCTGGGAGTGGACCTGGCCGAGGGGATCTGGCCGGCCGCGGACCGGCTCGTCGATCAACTCCGGGACTCCTACCGGGTGTTCGCGCCCGCGCTGGAGGTGACGGACGAGTACGACCGGGCCGAGGCACTCCTCGCCTTCCTCGGCCGCGACCCGCACTGGACACCCGCCGACTCCTGAGGGAAACCCCACCCCGATACGGAGGACCACCGCATGGCCCCCGCCCCCGGGGCGCGCGACCCTCGCACCATGAAACGGCATCGGACCGGACTGATCCTGACCCTGCTCATCAGCCTCGGCACCGTCGCGGCCGGCACCCCGGCCGCGACGGCGGCACCAACTCTCGCGCCCTCGGCCGTGGTTGCGGCCCTAGGCCGCTCCGCCCACCCCCTGCGAACCGTCGAACCGGGCGGCCCCACCGACGACTTACTCCCCCTCGACCGCATGATCGGCGGCGCCCAGGTCGTCGGCCTCGGCGAGGCCACCCACAGCTCCCACGACTTCCTCGCCCTCAAGGACCGCGTCTTCCGCCACCTCGTCGAGAAGAAGGGCTTCCGCACCTTCGCCCTGGAGGGCGCCTGGAGCACCGGGCTGCGCCTCAACGACTATGTCCTGTACGGCAAAGGGGACCCGCGGCGCATCTTCCGCGAGGAGTTCCAGCGCGACTACCTGTGGTGGAACAACACCGACTATCTGAAGCTCGTCGAGTGGATGCGCGCGTACAACGTCCGGCATCCCGGCGACCCCGTGCGCTTCATGGGCGAAGACATCGGCTGGGCCGGACCGGAGCTGTACGACTCGGTCACGGCCTATGTGGCCGACCACTACCCCGAGTTGAGCTCCCGGCTCGCCGAGCTGTACCGAGGGCTGTGGCCCACCGTGCCGACCGGGACGTACATCGAGCAGTACCTGGACAAGCCGTACGCCGAACGGCAGGAGATGGCCGAACGCACCGGCCGCGCACTGGAGTTGCTCAAGGAGCAGTCGCCGGGGAAGGATCGCGAGGCGTATGACCGGGCCGTGCAGAACGCGGCCGTCGTCGACCAGGTGGCCCGGCAGTACGACTTCGACTTCGCCGACCCCGCGCAGGTTCCCGCGGCGATGCGCTACCGGGACGAGACGATGGCGGCCAACGTCGTCTGGTGGCAACGGCACACCGGCACCAAGGTGTTGCTGTCCGCGCACGATGCCCACATCGGCTATGTGCCGTCCGACCCGGCCAACTACCCCAAGATGCAAGGGGCGTTCCTGCGCGACAGCCTCGGCTCCCGGTATCGCAGCGTGGGCCTGACCTTCGACCGGGGCTCGTTCAACGCCACCGGTCCCGACGACGCGATCCACCGCTGGACGCTGGGACCGGCAGGCCCGGGCAGCAATGAACAGATCCTGGACCAGGTGCGGTTCGCCGACTACCTGGTCGATCTCCGCTCGGTCGGATCACCGGCCCGCGCATGGCTGGCGGAAGGGCGACCGACCCGCAGCATCGGCACCGACTACCCGGAGGACCTGCGGACCATCGCACTGGCCCGCAGCTACGACGTGCTGTTCCACCTTCACTCGGTCACGGCGGCCCGGCTGCGCGACCGATAGCCCGCGATCTTCGCGAGGTTGCCGCAGCGGTCCATCGAGCACCAACGGCGGCGGCGGGCCTGGGAGTCGTCGAGGAACAGCAGCGAACACTCCGGGTTCTCGCACTCCTTGACCCGCTCCAGCAGCGGACTGCCCACCAGCAGCACGCCGTCCCGGGCCACCGTCGCCAGCGCCGCGCGCGCCGGATGCGCCGACTTCCAGCGCTGTTCGCCCAGTTGGGGCGCGAGATCCGGCCGCGCCGCGGCCTCGTTGACCCGCTCGACATCGGCCGCCGCCGGTTCCCGGCCGGCCATCGCGTCCCGTACGACACGGTAGAGCGCCTCGCGCAGGGTGCGCGCGTCCGTCAGCTCCCGGGCCGTGACCCGCACCGGCTCGGTGCCCACCGCCAGCTCCGCCTCCGTGATCCAGCCGGCCAGGGCCGCCGGATCGGGGAGCCGCTCGACGGCAGTGCCGTGGCGTTTGCCGAGGGTCGCCACGAAGTTCAGGCACGGGCGTCCGCCGATGAACGGGAAGACGGGCGGGATGGTCATGGCAGCGAGCTTACCTCGCGTACACCGGTTCATGCGGTGTACGGCATGGCGGCCGACGATGGCTGACGGCGACCGATGGCACCCGGCGAGCCTTGACACCGGTTCGTCCGGTGTCGCATGGTGACACCAGTTCAACAGGTGTTGGCCGGATGGTGTGGCCTAACAGGGAGTGGGTGGGCGGTATGCGTGCGGTACGGATCGACGAGTTCGGCGGGCCCGAGGTGTTGGTGCCGGTCGAGGTGCCCGACCCGGTCGCGGGTCCCGGGCAGGTCCTGGTGCGGGTCGCGGCGGCGGGCGTGAACCGCGCGGACGCCCTGATCAGGTCCGGGAACTACCACCGGGCCGGGAAGCCGCCGCTGATCCCGGGAGTGGAGGGCGCCGGTACCGTCGCCGCGCTGGGGGAGGGCGTCACCGGATTCACGGTCGGGCAGCGGGTGGTGGCCCTCGACGGCGTGAACTCACCAGGTTTCTACGCCGAGTTGGCGGTGGTGCCCGCCACCCAGGTCACCGCCCTGCCCGACGGCATCGACCTCACGCACGCCGCCGCACTGCCCGTCGCCTGGCTGTCGGCCTGGTACTGCCTGCGGCACCTCGCCCGGGTCGCCAAGGAGGACACCGTCCTCGTGAAGGCCGCCGCGAGCGGGGTCGGCAGCGCGGCCGTCCAGATCGCCGCCGAGACCGGCGCCCGGGTCATCGCCCTCGCCGGTTCCCCCGAAAAGGCCGCCTGGGCAGGGGAGTTCGGCGCTCACGCCATCCTCGACACCTCGGCCCACCCGGACGACGCGGAGGTCGACGAGGTGCTACGACTCACCGAGGGACGGGGTGCGGACGTCGTCCTCGACACCGTCGGCGGCCGGGCCTTCGGGCGCAGCCTGCGCGAGATCGGACACGGCGGCCGGGTCGTCGCCCTCGCCAATGTCGCCCTGGAGCCCAGCACTGTCGACACCCGCGACTTCTACCCGAAGAACGCGTCGATCCTCGGCTTCCAGCTCACCAACCTCCAGATCCACGGCGGCTACGACCCCCGCCCGGACCTGCGCGAACTCGCCGAGCGGGTCGCCGCCGGCACGTACCGCGTACCGATCGAGACCGTCGTACCGCTCGCTGATGCCCGTGCCGCCCACGAGCGGCTGGAGCGACGCGACAACCGGGGCAAGATCGTGATCGCGGTGCCGGGGGACTGACCTCAGACGTACAGCTTGTCGAGGAAGGAGGTCAGATTGCCCACCGTCCGGTCGATCTGCTGCTCCATGGTCAGGCTCTCCTCGATGCGGATGCCCGACTCGGGGATCTTCCTGCCGCGCACATAGAGGGAGCAGGCGAGGTCGGTGCACATGTACAGGCCGACCGAGTTGCCCTCGCGGCCCGCCGGGCCCGCCTTGCGTGCGGTCATCAGAGAGACGCCACCGCCCGGGTGGGTCGTCACGCACAGCGAACACATGCTCCGGTGCAGGAAGCCGCGCTGCGAGGACGGGAAGCGGAGCGTGACGCCGATCAGACCGTCCGCCCGCTCGGTGACGAGGTAGCTGCGGTCCGGTGCCCCGGGATCTCGCCAGCCCAGGAAGTCCAGGTCGCCCCAGGGGCGGGTGTCGAGATCGCGGGGGACGGCCAGCCGCTTGGCCTCGCCCTTCGAGCAGTTGACGAACGAGTTGCGGATGTCCTGCTCGGTGAGTGATCTCATGGGGGAGTCTCCTGGGGCGGTGTTCGTGGGGGGCGATGTCTGTTGGGGTGGTGCCTGTTTCCGAAACCTAGGGGGTCTAGGTTTCGGGTCAGAGTAGTAAGCGAGCGGTGGAGGAGCCAATGGATTTCGGGGGCGTCGAGGGTGTTGGTGGCGTCGGGGCACGCCAGGCGCGGGCGCTGCGGCACGTGGCCGAGGGCTCTTCGGGCCCGGTTGTCGACCCGCGCCTGCGCATCACCCTCAACTTCCATCCCGACCGTACGGCGACGGCGACCGGCCGGCCGATCCTCGACGCGCTGGCCCAAGACGGCACGTACCACTCGCAGTTCGTCACCGGCATCAGCAACGGCGGCCTCACCGCCCGCCCCGGCGGCGACCGTTGGCGCTGGGAGAGCCGGATCTTCGCGGGTGCCTACGACGACGCGCCCGCACCCGAGCGACCGGTGTACGGCGCGTTGGACTTCCGGCGCCAAGTGGTGGGCGCGGCACCGCGGTTCGGCTCCTCGCACTTCCGGCTGACCGGCGCGGCCCTCGCCCGCGCGACCTTCTGCTACCCGGACAGCGCGGCCGAACCGACCGACTTCGGCGTCGCCACCGGCATGAACCTGATCGCGCTCGCCGAAGCCGACCAAGACGAACAGGACGCCCTCAACGACTACATCGAGGCGCAGGTGCACGGCGGTGTCGTTCTCGCCCGGGACATGGAGGCCCTCGTCCTGGACGTGAGCTACCGAGGCACCCCCGTCGAGACCGCCGCCCGCCGCCTGCCCTGCCCTGTCGAATGGCACCCCGGATACCGGCTCACCGTGCGGGAGTTGCAGCAGCACGCGGACTACCGGGGTCAGGAGTACGCCGACCTCGGCGCCCGTATCGCCGAGCGCGGTGTCGTCGACCCACGCGTCATCGGCGACGCGGCCCGCACCGGCCGTTACGAACTCCAGGACCTGAAGATGGTGTGGCACACCCTCGCCCGCTTCGGGGCACCGGAGGGGGCGGGTACGGCCTACCGCTCGTCGGCGTCCGTGACAGGGACCGGCGGCCACACTCCCGGCGTCAGCACCCCAAGTGCATAGGCGCGGGCGACCAGTTCGGTACGGTTCGCCGCGTCCCACCGGGCCGACAGTCGCCGTAGGTGATAGGTCACGCCGTCCGTCGTGAGGCCGGTCTCGCGGGCCGCGCGGGCGGTGGTGGCGCCGCCGGCGAGCAGGGCCAGGATGCGGGCCTCGATCGGGGTGACCTGCGCGGGGGAGTCCTCGCCCGGCCTGTCGTCACCGGGGTCGCCCTCGCCCCGCACGCGGAGCATGACCAGCAGCGCCGGTGTCTCCTCGACCGTGTCGCTGACCGGGTCGGCCGTCAACTCCCCATAGCGTTCGGTGCCGTTGGGGGCCCGCCACCGTACCGACACCTGGTAGCGCGACCGGTGCCGCAGCCGCAGCGCCTGCGCGATCCGCTCGACCTGTCCGGACTCCTGCGGCTGGAACAGGTCGAGTACGTCCCGGCCGCGCAGCCGCCCCGGCGTCGTACCGCACTCCGCCGCCATCGCGGGATTGGCGACCTGCACCGAGCCGTACACGTCACACACCGCGACCGGCACGGCCACCCGGTCGAAGAGCATCAGGGCACGGTTGCGCCACACCACGCCCTCCCTGCGGGTCCAGTCCACCGGCACCTCCTGTCACGGCCTGCCGCACTACACAATCATGCGGCTCACGAACATGTCCCGCTGCCGCTGTAGCAGGGCGAGTAGCCGGCGCTCGGTGTGGGCGCGGGGGCCGGATGAGCGCGGTTCCACTCGTGCTGCGCGCCCGTGAGCAGCGTGAACACGAGACAGGCGGTGAGGAGGTGCGACACCGCCGTCCAGGGTGCGCGGGAGAGCGCCGCGAGGCCCGCCAGGACGAGGACGACGTAGAGGAAGTGTTCCATCCAGGCGATGTTCGTGAGCGTCGCCGCGTCGATCCTGTCCTGGTCGTCCTGTGCGGCCCAGCTCTCCATGCCGTAGCCGAAAGTCGTCCAGGCGAAGTCGGCGGCCTCGCCGATGAGCAGGACGATGGCGGCGAGGATGTCCGGAGCGTGGGGCGTCCTGTTGGACCACGGCCATCGGCCGTGCCGAGGCGGATGTTCGGGCAGTACCTGCGTCATGCGCCCACCCTGCCGGGCCGGTCGCGGGACATGCATGAGTACGCGCACTCAGTTCGCGCGCCCGTCTAGCCGCCCCGTGCCGTCCGCGCAAGACGCCATCGGTGCTTTTCGCTACACGATCATGTAGTCGCGCGGCGCGGGTCGCCGAGGCGGGGCGAGCACGCTGGAACGCAGTACTTCCGTACCGCGAAAGGCAGTTGTCGCGCCATGCCCCCCACCGCGCCGCACCCCCAGCCCGTCGACACGCTCCCCGGCGTGCCCGTCGTCGACATCACCGCGACCGGCCCCGGTCGCACCCCGATGCAGCAGATCATGGAGCTGATGCGCCGTCACGGACCCGTGTTCGTACGGCGGTTGCACGGGCGGGACACGCTGTTCGTCAGCGATCTGGACCTGGTGACCGAGCTCGCCGACGAGCGGCGGTTCGCCAAGCACATCGGGCCCGCCCTGGAGAACGTCCGGGCCTTCGCCGCCGACGGACTCTTCACCGCGTACAACGACGAGCCCAACTGGGCCAGGGCGCACGACATCCTGATGCCCGCGTTCGCGCTCGGCTCGATGCGCACCTACCACCCCGTGATGCTGAAGGTGGCCCGCAGGCTCGTCGAGGCCTGGGACCGCGGCGCCCGGGACGGGCAGCCCGTCAACGTGCCCGACGACATGACCCGGATGACCCTCGACACCATCGGACTCGCCGGATTCGACTACGACTTCGGGTCGTTCGAGCGCGACGAGCCGCACCCCTTCGTCGAGTCCATGGTCCGCTGCCTGGAGTGGAGCATGACCCGGCTGGCGCGGGTCCCGGGCGAGGACCACTCGGCGGCCGACGCGGCGTTCCAGGCCGACGCCGACTACCTCGCGCAGGTCGTCGACGAGGTCATCGCCGCCCGCACCGGCACCGACCAGGGTGACGCCCAGGACCTCCTCGGGCTCATGCTCAGCGCCGAGCACCCGGTCGACGGCACGACCCTCGACACCGCCAACATCCGCAACCAGGTGATCACTTTCCTGATCGCGGGCCACGAGACGACGTCCGGCGCGATGTCTTTCGCGCTGTACTACCTGGCCAAGCACCCGGCCGTGCTCCAACTCGTGCAGCGCGAGGTGGACGCGCTGTGGGGCGACACGGCGGACCCGGAACCGACGTACGACGAGGTCGGCCGACTCACCTACACGCGCCAAGTCCTCAACGAGGCACTGCGGTTGTGGCCCACGGCCGCCGCGTTCAGCCGGCACGCGCTGGAGGACACCGTGCTCGGCGGGCGCATCCCGCTCGGCGCCGGGCAGGCCGTCACCGTGATCGCGCCGATGCTGCACCGGCAGCCCGGCTGGGGCGACAACCCCGAGCTGTTCGACCCCGCGCGCTTCACGCCCGAGGCGGAGGCGACCCGTTCCGTGCACGCCTTCAAGCCGTTCGGCACCGGTGAACGGGCCTGTATCGGGCGGCAGTTCGCGCTGCACGAGGCGACCATGCTGCTCGCGATGCTCGTCCACCGCTACCGGCTGCACGACCACGCGGACTACGACCTCACGGTGAAGGAAACCCTCACCCTCAAGCCCGACGGCTTCACCCTCACCCTCACCCCGCGCACCCCCGCCGACCGTGTACACACTCCGCTGCCGGGTGCCGTCGAGGCCTCCGAGGGCCCTTCGGTCGTCGACACGGCCACCCTGCCCGCCCGCGTCCGCCCCGGCACCGCGGCCCTCTTCCTGCACGGCAGCAACTACGGCACGTGCCGCGAGTTCGCCGCCCAACTCGCTGACGAGGCGGCCCTGTTGGGATGCTCCGTGGAAGTGGCACCGCTGGACGCGTACGCCGACGGACTGCCCACCGACCGGCCCGTCATCATCACCTCCGCCTCCTACAACGGCCGCCCCACCGACGACGCCTTCGCCTTCGCCGCCTGGCTGGAGGAGACCCACGACCTCACCGGCGTGACCTACGCAGTCCTCGGCGTCGGCGACCGCAACTGGGCCGCCACCTACCAGCACATGCCCACCCGCATCGACGCCCGCCTCGCCGAACTCGGCGCCACCCGCCTGACCGACCGCACCGCCGCCGACGCCTCCGGCGATCTCACCGGCGCTGTAAGGGAGTTCACGGCCCGGCTGCGCACCGCACTCCTGGAGACGTACGGCGATCCCGACGCCACGGACGTCCAACCCATGGAGGAGATCTCCGCCTATGAGGTCCGGACCCTCACCGGCGGCCACCTGGACGCCCTCGCCGCACGGCACGACCTCGTCCCGATGACCGTCACCGAGGCCCACGACCTCACCGCCCCCGGCCACCCGCGCCGCAAGCGCTTCGTCCGCGTGGCCCTGCCGGACGGGACCGCCTACCGCACCGCCGACCACCTCACCGTCCTGCCCGTGAACGCCCCGGCTCTCGTCGAACGCGCCGCCGCAGCCCTCGGCGTCGACCTCGACACCGTGCTCGACATCCGCCCGGCCCGCCCGCGCCGCGACGGCCTCGCGGTCGACCGACCCGTGACCGTACGCCAACTCCTCACCCACCACGTCGAGTTGCAGGACCGCCCGACCGCCGACCAACTGGTCGCGCTGGCCGCCGCCAACCCCTGCCCGCCCGAGCGGACTGCCCTGGCCGCGCTCACCGACGATCCGCGCACCTTCGTCGAACTCGTCGAGGACCACCCGGCGTTGGGCGGCACCCTGGACTGGCCCACACTCCTCGAACTCCTCACCCCGCTGCGCCCCCGGCACTACTCGATCTCGTCCTCACCCGCCGTCGACCCCGGCCACGCGGACCTGATGGTCTCCCTGCTGGAGGCACCGGCCCGCTCCGGCAAGGGCGTCTATCGGGGCACGGGCTCCGGCCACCTCAACACCGTCGCGCCGGGCGACACGATCTACGCCCGCGTCCAGCCGTGCCGCGAGGCCTTCCGGATCGACGACTCCACCCCGGTGGTGATGATCGCGGCGGGCACCGGCCTCGCCCCCTTCCGTGGAACCGTCGCCGACCGTACGGCCGCCCTCGCCGCCGGCGCCGAACTCGCCCCGGCCCTCTGCTACTTCGGCTGCGACGCCCCCGACGCCGACTACCTCCACGCCGACGAACTCCGTGCCGCCGAGCGCGCCGGAGCCGTCTCGCTCCGCCCCGCCTTCAGCGCGGCCCCGGAGGACGGAGCGACCTTCGTCCAGCACCGCGTCGCCGCCGAGGCCGACGAGGTGTGGGCCCTGCTGGACGCGGGCGCCCGGGTGTTCGTCTGTGGCGACGGCTCGCGCATGGCACCGGGCGTGCGGGAGGCGTTCCGTACCCTGTACCGGGACCGCACGCCCGGCGCCGACGACGCGGCGGCCGAGCGGTGGCTCAACGCACTGATGGCGGACGGGCGTTACGTCGAGGACGTGTACGCCGCCGACTGACCGAGAGGGAGAGGTGGGCGCACGGTGACGGACTCCTCGGAGCGAGCCCGAGAGGTACTGCGCGCGGCGGGCATCCCGCCCGGCGACCTCGCCCACCTCCGCCCCCTCGGCGGCGGCACCTACAACACCGTCGAGGAACTCACCCTCACCGACGGCACCCGCTACGTCCTCAAGACCGCACCGACCGCCCCTGGCCTCGCGCACGAGCGCCAACTCCTGATCTCCGAGGCCGACTTCTACGGCGCCGCCGCCAAGGCCGGGGTGGCGGCGCCGCGCGTCGTGGTCCTCGACGGCGACACCCTCCTGATGACGCTCTGCCCGGGCGAACCCTGGGGCGACCCCCTCACGGACGCCGAAGTGGCCGTACTTCGCACGGAGTTGGGCCGACAGCTTGCCCGTCTGCACGAGATCACCGGCCCCGGCTTCGGCTACCCCTCCCGCGCCCTCGGCCCGCTCGCCCCCGACTGGCGGACCGCGTTCACCACGATGTACGACGCGGTCCTCGACGACGCCCGCCGCTATGGGGCCTGGCTGCCGCTCCCCGCCGACGACATCGCCCGCACTGCCCGGTCGGCGTACGACGCCCTGGACGAGATCACCGTCCCCTGTGCCGTGCACTTCGACCTGTGGCAGGGCAACATCCTGGTCGACCGCACGACCGGAACGCCCCGTATCGGCGGCCTCATCGACGGCGAGCGCATGTTCTGGGGCGACCCGCTGGCCGACTTCGTCTCCCTGGCGCTGCTCGACGACATCCGGAAGGACGAGGCGTTCCTGGCGGGCTACTGGGAGGCGGGCGGGCGGGCCGGGTTCGACCGGTCGGCCCGCCTCCGCTACGCCCTCTACCGCAGCTATCTCTACCTGATCATGCTCGCCGAGGCGGTCCCCAGGGAGTTCGGCGCGGAAGAGAACCGCTGGCGCCGGGAGAAGGCCGGCCCCGAGCTGCTCGCCGCCCTGCGAGAGATCGACGAGACGGCTTCCACCCCGTAGTGTGCATTCCGCCGCCCCTTAGTTCAGGGCGTGAATTAAGAGGGCGGGGAAAGTCGCGCCCGGCGGGACCGCAGGAGTATCTTGCAGGTCGGGCAGGGTTCGGAGGGAGCCACATGGCGGGGCGGAACGGGCGCACGGTACGCGACCTCAGGCGGGCCAACCGCACGGCCGTACTGCAACGGCTGTACTTCGACGGACCCCTCAGCCGCTTCGAACTGGGCCCGGCGACCGGGCTCAGCTCCGGCTCGGTGAGCAACGTCGTCGCGGACCTCGTCGCCGACGGCCTGGTCGAGGAGGCCGGCAGCGTCGACTCCGACGGCGGCCGCCCCCGCACCCTGCTCCAAGTCGCCCCGCACAGCGGCCACATGATCGGCGTCGACGTCGGCGAGACCCGCGTCCGCGTCGAGCTCTTCGACCTCACCCTCACCGAACTCGCCCGCGCCGAACGCCCGTTGGAGCAGCAGCGCTACGAGGTCGAGGTCATCGTCGGCCACATCCGCGACGGCATAGCCGAGGTCCTCGCCACCGCCGACATCGCACCCGAGCAGCTCCTCGGCGTCGGCATCGGAGTCCCCGGCATAGTCGAGCACACCCCGGACCACGGCGCCGTCGTGCACGGCCAGACGATCGGCTGGGACGCGGTCCCGCTCGAAGAACTGCTCCGCTCCACCTCCCAACTCCCCGACGCCGTCCCGTACTTCATCGACAACGGCGCCAAGACCCTCGGCCAGGCCGAGATGTGGTTCGGCGGCGGGCGCGGCGCGCGCAACGCGATCGTCGTCCTCTTCGGCTCCGGCGTCGGCGCCTGCCTGGTCACCCCGGAAGTGGAGAACGGGCGGGCTGTCGAGTGGGGGCATCTGACCGTACGGGTCCGCGGCCGCCGTTGCCGCTGCGGCGCCCTCGGCTGCCTGGAGGCGTACGCGGGCGCCGAGTCGCTGCTCGACCGCTGGCGCGAGCAGGGCGGACGCCCGCCCGAGGGCACCGACGAGGAGACCGCGATGACCGCGCTGCTGGTCGCCGCCTACCCGCCCGAGGGCGTCGAGGCCGACCCCGTCGCGCTCGCCGTCCTGGAGGAGACCGCCGAGTACCTCGGCGCCGGCCTGTCCGACCTGATCAACCTCTTCCAGCCCGAGCGCATCCTCATCGGCGGTTGGGCCGGACTTCAGCTCGGCTCCCGCTTCCTGCCCGCCGTACGCCACCACGCCACCGCCTACGCGCTGCGTCACCCCGCCGGACGCGTGACCATCGAGCTGGGCCGCCTCGGCCCCGACGCGGTCACCGTCGGCGCCGCGATCCTCCCCCTCGCCGACTTCTTCGCCCGTGGCGGCCGCCGCGCCGAACCCGAACCCGAGGGCCCGCCGCCCGCCTGGCGCACGGCACTTGAGGAACGCGCCCCGCACTGAGCGGACGGGCGGCTGGGGGATGATCACTCCATGACCGAGATCATCCTGATGTCCGACGCCCGGGTCGCCGCCATCCCCGTCGAGGAGTGCGGAGAGCCCCTCGTCGACGTGAGCGACGTCCTGCTGGTCGACGACCGCAAGAACAAGGAGTCCGACAGCGGCGCGGAACTCCTGCTGCGCCGGGGCGTGTTGGACCGACTCCTCGAAGCGCAGGCCCTGCTGCCCGACGGCCTGCGCCTGCTGTTCGTCGAGGGCTACCGGCCGCCGGCCCTCCAGCGCCGCTACTTCGAGCGCTACGGCGACGAGTTGCGCGCCGCCCACCCGGACTGGCCCGCCGATCGCCTCCGGACCGCCGCCAGCCGCTATGTGTCGCCGCCCGAGATCGCCCCGCACTCCGCCGGCGCGGCCGTCGACCTGACCCTCGCCGACGCCCACGGCCGCGAACTCGACATGGGCACCCCGATGAACGCCAACCCTGAGCAGAGCGACGGGGCTTGCTACACCGGCGCCGAGAACATCACCGAGGAGGCCAGGGCCAACCGCGCCGTGCTGGGCAAGGCGTTCGGTGCGGTCGGCCTGGTCAACTACCCGACGGAGTGGTGGCATTGGTCGTACGGAGACCGCTACTGGGCGCTGATGAGCGGCGCGCCCGCCGCCCTCTACGGGCCGAAGGACCTCGACCCCTCGTGAGGCTGTGCCCGGAACTATCCGGCGAACGCGTCCACACCGGTTAGATCGGCGGACAGCTTCCACAGACGGGCCGCCTGCTCGGGGTCGGTCGCCCAGGACTTGACGCGGGTGCGGTCGTCGTCGCCGTCGGCGGCGGGCTCGGCGATGTCGCAGTCCACCAGATAGACACCGCCCATGCCGTCCAGCTGGGGCGAGGTCGCCGCCCACACCTCGGTGGCCGCGCCCTGCTCCGGGGTCTTGAAGCCCTCGGGGTTGAGCGCGTTGCCCTGCTCGTCCACCCAGCCGCGCTCGACCATCTCCGCCCGGGGGAGGTGGCGTTGCAGCGGCGTCAGGATCCCGCCCGGGTGGAGCCCGAAGGCGCGGACGCCCCGGTCGGCGGCGAGTTTGTCGAGGTGGACGGCGAACAGGACATTCGCGGTCTTGGCCTGGCCGTACGCCTCCCACTTGTCGTAGCCCCGGCTCCACTGGACGTCGTCCCAGCGCATCCCGGAGTTGTGGTGGGCGCTCGACGACACCGAGACCACCCGGGCGCCGCCCGACTCGATCGCGGGCCAGAGCCGGTTGACGAGGGCGAAGTGGCCGAGGTGGTTGGTGGCGAACTGCGCCTCCCAGCCGGGCCCGACCCGGGTCTCCGGGCAGGCCATGATCCCGGCGTTGTCGATCATGTGGTCGACGGTGCGGCCGGAGGCGAGGAACCGCTCGGCGAAGCCGCGCACGCTCTCCAGGTCGCCGAGGTCCAGCTCGTCCACCTCGACACCGGGCAGTCCGGCCACGGCCTCCCGGGCGACGTCGGGGCGGCGGGCCGGGACGATCACCTGGGCGCCCGCCTTGGTGAGCGCGCGGGTGGCCTCCAGGCCGAGGCCGGAGTAGCCACCGGTGACGATCGCGAGCTTTCCGCCGAGGTCGAGGCCCGCCAGGACGTCGTCGGCGGTGCTCTTCGCGTCGAATCCCGAACCGATCTTGTGCTGTGCAGTGGTCATGAAGGGAACGCTACGAATTGAAGTGCGCTCGAAGTCAAGCCGAGGAAAGCGGGCGCGCGAACCCGGACATGGGGAAGCCCCGACCGCGACGGGGGAATCACGGCCGGGGCGGCCAAGTGGTGGGCACGGAAGGCGGTCGCCTCGCGGCGAAAGGCTCCACAGGGCTTCAGCCGAACGATCTTCCCTGTGGGCGGAGGTTGAGGCCCGGGGACACTGTTCCCTCCGCACCCACGGTCTGTTCAACGGGGAACTACCGGCCCGTGTTCCTGTGTACGCCGCCGCGACCGGTGATGTGCATCACGCGCCATTGGTCCAGTCCAGTAGCGCGTCCGCCGACCAGGTCGTGATCACCCGTTCGGCGGCCACCCCGCACTCCTCCGCCCGCGCACAGCCGTTGAGCTGCCAGTCGAGCTGCCCGGGCGCGTGCGCGTCGGTGTCGATCGAGAACAGCACCCCGGCGTCGACGGCCTTCCGCAGCAGCCGCCTCGGCGGGTCGAGACGTTCCGGACGGCTGTTGATCTCCACGGCCGTGCCCGACTCGGCACACGCGGCGAACACCTCGTCCGCGTCGAACTCCGACTCCGGCCGCGCGGCACCCCCGTCCCGCCCGATCAGCAGCCGCCCGGTGCAGTGCCCGAGGACATCCGCGTGCGGATTCCGTACGGCGGCCACCATGCGGCGGGTCATGGCGCGGGCGTCCATGCGCAGCTTGGAGTGCACGGAGACCACGACCACGTCGAGCCGTTCCAGCAGCTCCGGTTCCTGGTCCAGCGAGCCGTCGTCGAGGATGTCGCACTCGATGCCGGTGAGCAGCCGGAACGGCGCCCAGGTCTCGTTCAGCGCGGCCACCACGTCCAGCTGCTCGCGCAGCCGCTCCGGGGACAGTCCGCGCGCCACGGTCAGCCGGGGCGAGTGGTCGGTCAGCACCGCCCACTCATGGCCCAGCCGCGCCGCCGTACGGCCCATCTCCTCGATCGGGCTGCCGCCGTCGGACCAGTCGGAGTGGAGGTGGCAGTCGCCGCGCAGCAGGGCGCGCAGTTTTTCGCCGCCGGGGCCGGCCGGGGCGGGGGCCTCGGCCTCCAGCTGCTCCAGATAGGCGGGAACCTGCCCGGACAGGGCCTCGCGGGCCACCTGCGCCGTCTTCGGGCCGATGCCCTTGAGGGACTCCAGCGTCCCGGCCGCCGCGCGTTCGGCGATCTCACCCTCGGGGAGCGCCGTCAGGACCCTGGCCGCCGTACGGAAGGCGCGTACGCGGTAGGTCGGGGCCAGGGAGCGTTCCAGCAGGAAGGCGATCCGGTCCAGTGCCTGCACGGGATCCATCGAGCCTCCTCCCGCGAGCGGTCCCCGGCCGGGAACCGTGGACCACTCGCGTCCGCGTGATGCGTTCTAGGCTCTATTGCATGACCGAAATGTCCAGCCCGCACATCTCCAGCCCGCGGATCATGGTGCTCAAGGTGCAGCCCGGTACCCCGCCGTTCCGCATCGTGGAGATCGACGGGGAGATGGTCGCCGAGGCCACGGGGATCACGGACGTGCTCCAGGTCGCGGCCGTGTGCGGCATCACGGTCCGCGACCTGGACGACCCGGACGTGGTCCGCTGGGTCGGTGGGGACAAGTTCACCTGGTTGCCGCACTAGGCCTTACGGAGTCAGCCGACCGTCCACTTCTGGTTGGCGCCGCCCGAGCAGGTCCAGATCTGGAGCGGGGTGCCGTTGGCGGAGGTGTTGCCGGTGACGTCCAGGCACTTGTTGGCCTGTGGGTTGACGATGTCGTTCGCCGAGCTGACGGCCCACTGCTGGGCCGCGGAACCGTTGCAGTCGTAGAGCTGCACCTTGGTGCCGTCCGCGGTGCCGCCGGCGTTCACGTCCAGGCACTTGCCGAGGGCGCGGATCGTGCCGTCGGAGCCCACCGTCCACTGCTGGGCGGCCGAGCCGTTGCAGTCGTAGAGCTGTACGGCGGTCCCGTTGGCGGAGCTCGCCCCGTTGACGTCGACGCACTTGCCGGCGAGGCCCTTGATGGCCACGCCGGTGGCCGTGTCACTCGTGGTCACCGAGACCGAGTCCACCAGCAGTTGGGCCGGGAAGGCCGTGGCACTGTTCGGGTCGCCGGGCCAGTCGCCGCCGACCGCGAGGTTGAGGATGAGGAAGAACGGCTTGTTGAACGCCCAGGTGTTGCCGCCGACGTCGGCGGGTGTGCGGGTCTGGTAGACGACCCCGTCGACCGACCACTTGATCGAGTTGGGCGCCCAGTCGACGGCGAAGGTGTGGTAGGCGTCGGCGAAGGCCGCGCCGTTCGCCAGCGTGTAGCCGGCGCCTATCCCGTTGGCGCCGGAGTAGCCGGGGCCGTGGATGGTGCCGTGGATCGTGGAGGGTTCGAAGCCGACGTTCTCCATGACGTCGATCTCACCCGAGTTGGGCCAGCCGACCGAGCCGATGTCGGTGCCGAGCATCCAGAACGCGGGCCACATGCCCTGCCCGCGCGGGATCTTCATCCGGGCCTCGACGTGCCCGTACTGCGCGCTGAACTTCCCGGAGGTGTTCATCCGGGCCGAGGTGTACTGACAAGTGCCGTACCAGCACTGGTAGTTGGCCGGGTTCTCCTTCTTGGCGGTGATCACCAGATGGCCCTGGCCGTCCAGGGACGCGTTGTTGGTGCCGGACGTGTAGTACTCACGCTCGTGGTTGTTGACGTTGTCGCCGGTCTCCTGGGTCCACTTCGAGGAGTTGACGGCACTGCCGGCGGCCCCGTCGAAGGTGTCGGAGAACGTGACGGCGTCGGCCTGGACGTCCGACGTGGAAGCCGCCTGCGCCGGACCGATCGCGGCGGACGCGACCAGTGCGGCGGACAGGGCGGCGAAGAGGCATCTGCGGAGTACGCGTGGGGAGGCCACGGCATTCCCTTCTGTACGGCGGACGTGGGGACCGACACGCCGACTGAGGTGGGGGGTGAAAGCGTCGCCTCTTGATTTAAGGGATGAGATAAGGGGAGCGTCAATACCTTGGTACGGACCAGTAGTTGAATGTTACGGACCGGTAGTCGAAGGTCATGAAGTGGCCTTCGGCGCTTTGGACGCCTTCGATGCCTTTGTTGTCCTTGCTGCCTTCACGGTCTTCGCCGGCTGCTCGGTCTTCGCCGGCTTCTCGGGCTTCGGGGTCTTCGCCGCGGGCTTCCGCGCGTGTACGGCCTTGCCGAGCCGCCGTCCCATCAGGACCCAACCGATCAGCGCGCCCGTGGTGTTGAGGATGACATCGTCGATGTCGAAGGCCCGCCCGGTGATCAACGCGCCCTGCGCGAACTCCACCAGCAGCATCACCGTCGCCGTCAGCAGCAGCACCCGCAGGATGCCGCGCGCCCGGGGCGCGAACACCGGGACCAGCACACCGAACGGGATGCCGAGCACCACGTTCCCGCCGATCTGCTTGATGGCGTCCCGCATGGCCGGCTGGTCGAGATAGGCCTTCAGGGAGCGGCCCGGGTGCAGATTGGTGTGCACCAGCGCCTTGGACGCGGGGGACGGCTCCAGGGTGAGCTTGGCCAGTACGACGGCGAACCCCACCATGAAGGCGAAGGCGAGCAGCATCGAGAACAGGCGCAGCACGAGCGGGAGTTGATGCCGCTCGGGGCGGGCGGGCTTCGGTTCGGGATCCGTCTTCCTGGTGCGCAGGCGTGCGGTGGTACGGGCCATGCGGTGGTCCTCCAGTTGTCAACGTTCCTGCGTCGTGAGGCGGATACCCGGGAACCGGCCGGCGATGCCCTCGCCGGCCGGCGTCCGGTCAGGCGCTGTACGAGATGTTCACGTTCTTGAAGCCGAGCGAGCCGAGCAGACCCTTGAGCATGTTGGTGGTGTTGGTCTCGGCACGGGTGGTCAGGCCGCTGGTCTTGGCCGCCTCGGCTATGTGCTTGGAGGCGAGTTTCTGCACCGCCTGCTCGCTGTTGGGGTTGTCGGAGAAGATGTCGCCCAGGCGGTCCAGCAGACCGCGCTGCTTGGAGACCGTGTAGGAGTGGTCCGGGTCGAGCGCCGGCTTGCCGAGCGTCGCCTTCGGCAGCTTGATACTGGCCGACGTGCGGTCGCTGTTGACCGTCACGTCCTGCTTGCCGAGCTTGCCCAGGTCGACATAGCCCTCCACGGTGCCCGCGCCGACGTACAGCGTGCGGGTGCCGCGGATCGCCTGGGGCAGGAACTTGGCGTCCTTCTCCAGGTCCACGACGACCTGGAAGTTGCCGGAGGCCGCGTCGTAACGGCTCATGTCCTGAATGGACTTGAGCAGAGCGGGACCCGAACGGTCATGGGTCTCGGTGCCGAAGATGTCCCGCAGTCCCGGGAGCACGGCCAGTCGGAGCCCCGCGAACAGCACGGCGATCACAACGACGACGGCGGTGAGCACCTTCGCCCAGCCCGGCATGCGCCGGGTAGTACGGCTGATGGAAGTCGTCATGGGGACGGCCCTCCCTTCCTCTGTATCCGCATGCCCCTCAAATCGCTTGTCAGACCGACCTGTTGGCCGAACGGACACCCTGACGGGAGCGTGGAGGGCGCACTAACGTGAAAAGTCACTGTTCCGGCCCGCCAGGAGTCCCGGATGACCGCAGACAGCATTTCCCCGCAGCTTCGCCCCATGCATCTCGTGACCTACCCGGAGCCCGCTCCGCCCCGTCTTGTGACACTGGCCACCGGTACCCCGGTATGGCTGGTCACCCGGTACGCCGATGTGCGCCGGGTGCTCATGGACCCACGCTTCGACCGGAGTTCGCTGCACGCGAAGGACGCGCCGCCGCTGCTCGTCGTACCGAACATCCTCGACAACCCGGACGGGCTGCTGAACCAGGACGGCGCCGGGCACCAACAGCTGCGCGGCACGGTGCAACGGGCGTTCACACCCCGCGCGATCGCCCGCTGGCGGCCCTGGGTGGCGGCGGTGGTCGACGCGCTCCTCGACGACCTCGCCCGGCAGCCCCAACCCGCCGACATCGTCGGGGAGTTCACCTGTCCGCTGCCCGTCGCGGTGATCTGCCGGCTCATGGGACTCGACCACCTGGAGCGGGCCCGCATCCGCGACTGGGCCGACCACGCCCTGTCCGGCGGCGCGCACACGGCGGACCAAGTCATCGCCGCCATGGCGGAGTTCGGCGCCTTCGCCGGCCGACTGATCGGCGAACGGCGCCGCGAGCCCGGCGACGACCTGGTGAGCGCGCTGGTGACGGCCGGCGACAGCCTCGGCATCGAGGACCGGCACCTGGTGGCGCTGGTCTGCGGATTGGTCGTCGCCGGACACGAGACCACCATGACCGCGCTCGGCAACATCGTCGTCTACCTCCTCACCGACGGGAACGCGGCCCGGACCGCCCTCGCCGAGAGCGAGGAGTCGGCCGCGACCGCCGCCGAGCAACTGCTGCGCCACGTACCGCTCAGCGAGGGGCGCGTGCTGCCCGGGCTGCTCCGCCGGGCCGCCGAGGACGCCGAGATCGGCGGGGTGACAATCCCGGCGGGCAGCGTGGTAGCCGTCCAGACCAACTCCGCCAGCCGGGACCCCGACGTCTATCCCGCGGGCCCGCCCGACGTGACCGCCCCGCTCCCGGTACCCGGCGTGATCTTCGGGGCGGGACCCCACCACTGTCTGGGCGCCTGGCTGGCCCGCCTGGAACTCGAACTGGGCCTGCACCGCCTGATGGTCCGCTTCCCGCTGCTGCGCGCCGAGTTCACCCCGGACACCATCGAGTGGCGGGAGGGACAGCTGACCCGCGGCCCGCTACGGCTGCCGGTGTCCTGGTGAACACCTCCTAGTGCGGCCGCAGTTCACGGTCACCGGACGGACGCGACCACCACACCCCCTCCCCGTGCGTGAGCCCGGGCAGGCTCAGCTCCACCTCGCGCACCCGCCGCGCCGGCAGCTCGCCGGTGATCAGCCAACCGCCGACACCGCCCGTCGTCCCCGCGAACTCGGCGCGACAGGACGCGAGTTGCGCGGTCACCGGCGCCAGCGCGTCCAACGGGACCTCCGTCTCGAACGTGACGTACGGCTCGTACAGCCGCGTCCGCGCCAGCCGCAGCGCCCGGCGCAGCACGATCGGGGTCAGACCGCGGAAGTGCGCCGCCGTGCTGAGCGGGGCCGAATACCCGGAGCGGGTCAGGGTGACCCGGTAGTCCGTCACGGGCGCGCCCTCCAGCCCCCTGAGCAGGGTCACGTGGACCGTGTCCTCGATGGCCTGGTGGAACGCCCTCGGGAGCGCGCCGAGTTCGGTCTCGTAGCCGAAGATCCCGCCGGAGCCGCGCTCCGCCGGTTCGACGCGCAGCCCGATCGTGGCCCAGTAACGGGTGCCGTCGTGCCACGGCCGTTCTTCGCAGGCCTCACCGGTCCCGGCCGGGCGTTCCAGGAACCGCACCCGGCTCGGCTCGAAGGCGGCCGCAATTCCGAAGTCCTGGAGGAGAGTTGCCGCGACGACCTCCTTCTGGACCTCTCCGTACAGGAGCAGCACGGTCGCCCCGGACGCGGTCGGCCGCGCGTGCAGCAACGGGTCCTGGTCGGCCAGCGACAGGAGTGCCGAGCGCAGCGCGGCCCCCTGCTCGGGGTGCCGTGCCTGTACGACGGTCTCCAGGGTCGGCGGCGCGAACTGCGGTGCCCGCGCGGTGAGTTCACCGAGCCGGTCGCCGACCCGGATGTCCTTCGGGCCGGTCAGCGCCCCGATGTTCCCGGCGGTGAGCGGGCCGGGGCGGCCGATGACATCGAGCCGCGTGACGCGTCCGGAGACCTCGACGGTCCGCCCGTCCGCCCCGTGGCGGCGGAACGTGAGCCGCTGCTGCGGGGCCACCTCACCGTCGTAGAGCCGCAGATACGCCGTCCGTTCGCGGCCCGGGCCGGGGCGTACCGCGAAGATCGTGCCCCTCGGGGTGTCTGAGCCGGTGGTCGCGGGTGGGATCAAGCGGATCAGGTGGTCTACCAGGTCGGTGACGCCCTGGCCGCCGAGGGCCGAGCCGTGGAGGAGGGGGTGGATCGAGCCGTCGGCGGTGTGGGTGGCCAGGGACTTGCGCAGGTCGTCCGGGGTGGGCGCCGGGCCGTCGACGACGGCCGCGAGGATCGCCGGGTCGACCTCGGCCAGTGCCTCGGCAAGGTCCGGGTCGGTGGGCGGGCGGGGCCGTACGCGTGCCGCGGGTGTGCCGAGGGCCGTCACGTCCGTGAGGGGTGCGACGTGCGGGGTCAGGCGGCGGCGGATGTCCGTGAGGAGGTCCTCGGCGCGGGCGCCCGCTCGGTCGATCTTGTTGACGAAGACGAGCGTCGGAAGCCGTAGGCGGCGCAGGGTCCGCAGCAGGACGCGGGTCTGTGCCTGGACGCCCTCCACGGCGGACAGGAGCAGGACCGCGCCGTCGAGCACCTCCAGGGCGCGCTCCACCTCCGCGATGAAGTCCGAGTGGCCCGGAGTGTCGATCAGGTTGATCTGGGTGTCACCGACCGTGAACGCGGCGACGGCCGAGCGGATGGTGATCCCGCGCTGCCGCTCGATCGCGCCGTCGTCCGTACGGGTGTCACCCGCGTCGACGCTGCCGAGCCGGTCGATCGCGCCGTGGTCGAACAGCAGCCGCTCGGTGAGGCTGGTCTTACCGGCGTCGACGTGGGCCAGAATTCCGATGTTCAGGGTGTGCATGCGTGATCGAGTCCTCGAGAACCGTCGTCCAGTGGGGAAGCTGGTGGATTCCGAGGAGTCGGCGCATCTGGGGCTCCTGACATGCGGGGGAGTACGGACGCGGCCATCATGGCGTGCGGGAGTGGGCGGCTCGCAACCCGTTTTCGCGGGTCAGTAGCATGAACCACGGCCGGGAATGATCATGCGAGGAGCAGCAGATCGTGCGAGACATCGCCGTGTTCAGCGGGAACGCCCATCCCGAGTTGGCCAGGGAGGTCTGCGCGCATCTCGGTGTTCCGCTCAGCCCCACCCGGGTCAGCCGGTTCGCCAACGACTGCCTGGAGGTACAGCTCCAGGCCAACTGCCGGGAACGGGACGTCTTTCTGATCCAGCCGCTCGTCAAGCCGGTTCAAGAGAACCTGGTGGAGCTGCTGTTGATGTGCGACGCGGCGCGCGGCGCCTCCGCCGGGCGGATCACCGTCGTCATGCCGCACTACTCGTACGCCCGCTCCGACAAGAAGGACGCCCCGCGCATCTCGCTCGGCGGGCGGCTCGTCGCAGACCTGATGGTGGCGGCGGGCGCGAGCCGCGTGCTGGCCATGACCCTGCACTCGCCCCAGGTGCACGGCTTCTTCTCGGTGCCGGTCGACCATCTGCACGCGCTGCGTGAACTCGCCGCGCATTTCCGGCAGTACGACCTCTCCCGCACCACCGTCGTCTCCCCGGACCTCGGCAACGCCAAGGAGGCCGCCGCGTTCGCCCGGCTGATCGGCGCCCAGGTGGCCGCCGGCGCCAAGCAGCGGTACGCGGACGACCGGGTCGTCATCAGCTCCGTCATCGGTGACATCGCCGACCGGGACGTCATCGTGCTGGACGACGAGATCGCCAAGGGCAGTACCGTGCTCGAACTCCTGGACCGGCTGCGGGAGTTGGGCCCGCGCTCGATCCGAGTGGCCTGTACGCACGGCCTGTTCGCGGCGGGCGCGCTCAAGCGGATCGGCGAGCAGCCCGACGTACTGGAGATCGTCTGCACCAACACGGTGCCGGTGCCCGAGGAGGAGCGCACCGAGAAGCTGCGCATCCTGTCCATCGCCCCCGCGCTCGCCGAGGCCGTACGCCGCATTCACAACGGCGAGTCCGTCAGCGCCCTGTTCGACGCGCCGCCGAACGAATAGACATGAGGGGACGGAGCAACGCTCGGCATCAACCGAGGTGATCAGGAGGACTCGCCGTGGCGAAGGCGAAGTTCGAGCGGACCAAACCCCATGTGAACGTCGGCACCATCGGTCACATCGACCACGGCAAGACCACCCTCACAGCGGCCATCACGAAGGTGCTGCACGACCGGTTCCCCGACCTCAACCCCTTCACGCCGTTCGACCAGATCGACAAGGCGCCCGAGGAACGGCAGCGCGGCATCACGATCTCGATCGCCCACGTCGAGTACCAGACCGAACACCGGCACTACGCGCACGTCGACTGCCCCGGGCACGCCGACTACATCAAGAACATGATCACCGGCGCCGCCCAGATGGACGGCGCGATCCTCGTCGTCGCGGCCACCGACGGACCCATGCCGCAGACCAAGGAACACGTCCTGCTGGCCCGGCAGGTCGGCGTGCCGTACATCGTCGTCGCCCTCAACAAGACGGACATGGTCGACGACGAGGAGATCCTGGAACTCGTCGAGCTGGAGGTGCGCGAACTGCTCACCGAGTACGAGTTCCCCGGCGACGACCTCCCGGTGGTCAAGGTGTCCGCGCTCAAGGCCCTCGAAGGGGACCCCGAGTGGACCGCCTCGGTGCTCGAACTCCTCGCCGCCGTCGACGAGTTCGTGCCCCAGCCGGTACGGGACGTGGACCGGCCGTTCCTGCTGCCGATCGAGGACGTCTTCACCATCACCGGGCGCGGCACGGTCGTCACCGGCCGGATCGAGCGCGGTGTGCTGAAGGTCAACCACGAGGTGGAGATCATCGGCATCCACCCGCAGAAGACCCGGACGACCGTCACCGGCATCGAGATGTTCCGCAAACTCCTCGACGAGGGCCGGGCCGGCGAGAACGTCGGACTGCTGCTGCGCGGGGTCAAGCGCGAGGACGTGGAGCGCGGCCAGGTCGTCATCAAGCCCGGATCGGTCACCCCGCACACGGAGTTCGAGGCCCGCGCGTACATCCTGTCCAAGGACGAGGGCGGCCGGCACACGCCCTTCTTCCACAACTACCGCCCGCAGTTCTACTTCCGCACGACGGACGTGACCGGAGTGGTGACCCTGCCGAAGGGCACCGAGATGGTCATGCCGGGCGACAACACGACCATGCACGTCGAGCTGATCCAACCCATCGCCATGGAGGAGGGGTTGAAGTTCGCGATCCGTGAGGGCGGCCGGACGGTCGGGGCCGGTCAGGTCACCAAAATCCTCAAGTAGCGGTCCCTGCAAGGCTCATAACGTGCCGGACGTGGCCTCGGGCTGCCCCAGGGCCGCGTCCAGCGTCGGCTGCGGCGGCAGCAGCCGACTGAGGCCGGTGACCCGCAGGATGCGCAGCGTCAGCGGATGGGCGCAGACGAGGCGCAGCCTGCCGTCGCGCTCCAACACCCGCTGCCGTGCCCGGTACAGCAGGCGCAGCCCCGAGCAGTCGAAGAACTCGACCTGGCTGAGGTCGATCACGATCCGCGCGCGGGGCCGCGCCGTCACCCGGTCCAGATACGGCAGGATCTCCGTCGCCGAGGCGATGTCGATCTCGCCGCGGAACTCCAGGACCGTGAACCCGCGGTCCCGGTGGATCCGCAGATGCCGGGTCAGCGGCGCGGGTTCCTGCTGCACGTCCACTTCGCCTCCAACCGGCCCTCGGTGAAGCGGGGTTGAGCGTAGAAGCGCTCCCCGCCCTGCAAGTTACCCTCGATGGAGTGAATTTGAGCATGTTCGATTGACATATGTCTTCGAATCTAGCCAGAGCTTTCTGAGATGTTCGGCGCAGTCACGCGCCGGCGCACGCCCGGGCCTACGACAGTGCGTGCCAGGCCTTGGAAAGTGCCTGTCGGAACTGCTCGCTCTGATGTGCCGTGAGCTGGGCGACCATCCGTTCCTCCAGCTCCCGCGCCGGCTCGGCGCAGCCCGTCAGCAGCTCCCGCCCCTCCTCGGTCAGCAGGATCAGCAGCTCGCGACGATTCCGTGGATTGCGCTCCCGGCGGATCAGCCCGCGCCCCTCCAGGGAGCGCACGAGATCGGCGATGGACTGCGCGGTGACGAAGGAGTCCCGGGCGAGCTGCGCCGCGGACAGGCCGTCGTGTCGCTGCAGGACCGTGAGCGCGGTGTACTGGAGTGCGGTGATCCCGTACGGCCTGACCAGCTCGTCCAGGTGGGAGCGGACGACCAGCTCCACCTGCTTGACCATGTACAGCAGGGAGGGGGGTGCCTTCGTCACGTGGGTGCCGACAAGGGGTTCGGTCAGGGGGCCAGCCAAGGGTTCAGCCATGGATTCACCCTAGAGCATTGACAGGAAACCTGTCTGTAACGAGACTGCGGACCAGACGAGAAACCAACAGGAATCCTGTTGGTTGAAATCTTGGCAACGATAGTCCTGGCAACGATGCTGAGGAGTGGCGATGACCGCCTTCGAGATCGAACCCGGCCGCCTGTTCGTCGGGGGCCGCTGGTGCGAGGCCGCCGACGGAGCGTGCACCGAGGTGGTCGACCCGTCCCGGGGCCGGGTCGTCACCACGGTCGCGGAGGCGGGCCCCGCCGATGTGGACGCCGCCGTCCGCGCCGCCCGCGAGGCCTTTGACAACGGCCACTGGTCCGGGCTCAGCGGCCGGGAACGCGGCCGGATCCTGCACCGCGTCGCCGAGCTGATCCGCGAGAACGCCGACGAACTCGCCCAGTTGGAGAGCCTCGACGTGGGCAAACCCATCACCCTCTGCCACGCCGTCGACGTGACCAACGCGGCCAACGACTACGAGCACTACGCGGCACTCGCCCACTCCCTGGACGGCGCCGTCCGCGACACCCCGCTCAACGCCCTCGCCTACACCAAGCGCGAGCCGCTCGGCGTGGTCGCCGCGATCACCCCCTTCAACTTCCCGCTGATTCTGGCCGGTTCGAAACTCGCCCCCGCCCTCGCGGCCGGCAACACCGTGGTCCACAAGCCCGCAGACGAGACCCCGCTCAGCGCCCTCTACATGGCCGGACTGCTCCAGCGGGCCGGCGTCCCGGACGGCGTCGTCAACGTCGTCACCGGTGCGGGCCCGGTCGCCGGCGAGGCCCTCCTGCGGCACACCGGCATCGACAAGATCGCCTTCACCGGCTCCACGGCCGTCGGCCGGCACGCCGCGAGCATCGCCGGCGAGAACCTCAAGTCCGTGACCATGGAACTCGGCGGCAACGCGGCCCACCTCGTCTTCGAGGACGCCGACCTGGAGAAGGCCGTCGGCGCGGTCATCAAGGGCTTCGTCTTCAACACCGGCCAGTTCTGCATGGGCGGCCCCCGTCTGCTGGTGGCCCGCCCCGTCTACAGCACCCTCCTCAACATCCTCGCCGACGCCGTCCCCGGCGTACCGCTCGGCGACCCCCGGCTGCCCGAGACCGTCGTCGGCCCGATGGCGGGGGAGAAGCACCTGCGGAAGGTCGAGGAGTACGTCGACCTCGCCCGCAAGGAGGGCGCCCGCATCGTCTGCGGCGGCGAACGCCTCGACCTGGACGGCGGCTACTACTACAAGCCCACGGTCATCGCCGACCTCGCCAACGACTCCCGGGTGATCCAGGAGGAGATCTTCGGCCCGGTCCTCACCGTGCAGCCCTTCGACACCGAGGGCGAGGCCGTCCAACTCGCCAACTCCACGCCCTACGGCCTGGCTTCGGGCATCCAGACCGGCAACCTCGCCCGCGCCCACCGCATCGCCGACCGGCTCCAGGCGGGCATCGTCTGGATCAACGACTGGGCGATGCTCGACCCCAACGTCCCCTTCGGCGGCGTCAAGGACTCCGGCTTCGGCCGCGAGTACGGCCCCGAGGGCCTCGCCGCCTACACCCGGACCAAGTCCGTCGTCGTCTCCCTCGACTGACCACGCCCACCTAGGAGTTCGTACGATGTCCACCACCACGCGCGCGGCCGTCGTCGAGTCGGGTGGCGCACCCTTCACCCTCACCGCCGTCGAACTGGCCGAGCCGGGTCCGCACGAGGCGCTGGTCCGGGTCGTCGCAACCGGCCTGTGCCACACCGACCTTGGAGCAGCCAGCGGCGGACTGCCGTTCCCGCTCCCCGGAGTTCTCGGTCACGAGGGCGCCGGTGTCGTCGAGGCGGTCGGCTCGGCCGTCACCGGTGTCGTACCCGGCGACCATGTCGTGCTGTCCTTCACGTCCTGCGGGGAGTGCCGCAACTGCCAGGGCGGACACCCCGCTTACTGCGCGACCTGGCTGCCGCTGAACCTCATCGGCGGTCGCCGTGCCGACGGCAGCAGCACCATCAGCCGCGACGGCGAACCGCTCGGCGGGCACTTCTTCGGTCAATCCTCGTTCGCCGAACGGGCGTTGGTCGACGAGCGCAGCCTGGTGAAGGTCGACCCGGACGTGCCACTGGAGTCGATCGCCCCGCTGGGCTGCGGAGTTCAGACCGGTGTCGGCGCCGTCTGGAACGTCCTCAAGCCCCGGCTCGGTGACACGATCGTGGTGCTCGGTGCCGGAGCGGTGGGTCTCTCCGCGGTGATGGCAGCCGCGCTCACCCCGGCCACCCGGATCATCGCCGTCGACCGCGTCGGTGAACGCCTGTCCCTGGCAAAGGAGTTGGGAGCCACCCACACCGTCAACGCGGGCGAGGCCGACCTCCGCGAGACCCTCGCGGTACTGACCGACGGCCAGGGAGCCGACGGCATCGTCGAGACGACCGGCAATGTCGGCGTCCTCCGCCAGGGCGCCGACGCGCTCGCCGCTCGGGGCACGCTGGTCGTCGTAGGGGCACCGCCGTTCGGCAGTGAAGTCGCCCTGGACGTCAACGGGTTGCTGCCCGGGAAGCGGATCGTGGGCCTCACGCTCGGCGACAGCGAGACGCAGAGTTTCATCCCCGCGCTCGTCCAACTGGTCAAGGAGGGGCGGCTGCCGCTGCACCGCCTGATCACCACATATCCGTTCGCGGACATCGACCAGGCGGTGCGGGACATGAGCGCGGGCAAGGCGATCAAGCCCGTGCTCACCTTCTGACCCGTTCGGTCGGTCAGTCGACCGTCAGCACCAGCTTGCCCGCGGTGCGGCCGGTGGCGCCGAGCGCGTGTGCCTCGGCGGCATCGGCCAGCGGGAATGTCGCGGCGATCGTCGCGCGCAGCTTGCCCGCCTCGACGAGTTCCGCGATCGACTCCATGTCGGCGCGGTCGGCGTCGACGAGCATCCGTACCGCCCGTACACCGAGCCGCTCGGCCTCCTCGTAGAAGTCCGGCTTGCCCATCGGCACGATGGAGACCACGATCCCGCCCGGACGCAGCACCCGCAGCGACTTGAGCGCGGTCTCGCCGCCGAGCATGTCCAGGACGACATCCACGTCCTTCACGGCCTCGCTGAAGTCGGTCTCCCGGTAGTCGATCGCCTCGTCGACACCGAGCTCGCGCAGGAAGTCGTGCTTGGCCGCGCTCGCCGTACCGATCACATACGCGCCGCGCGCCTTCGCGATCTGCACGGCCACATGCCCGACCCCGCCGGCCGCCGCGTGGATCAACACCCGCTGCCCGGGCTGGACTTGGGCGTTCTCCACCAGCGCCTGCCACGCGGTCAGCGAGACCAGGGGGAGCGCGCCCGCCTGGACGTGGTCGATACCGGCCGGCTTGTGGACGAAGGCGCGGGCGGGGGCGGCGACGTACTCGGCGTGCGAGCCGTGGCCCCACGGGTAGGACAGCATCCCGAAGACCTCGTCGCCGGGTGCGAGACGGGCGACACCGACACCGACGGCCTCGACGACGCCGGAGACGTCCCAGCCGAGGGTGAACGGCGGCTCGCCGAGGAAGCCGCCGGTGGCCCGGTGCTTCCAGTCGGTGGGGTTGAGCCCGGCGGCGTGGACCCGGATCAGGATCTCGTTGGCACGCGGCGCGGGCCGCTCGACCTCGGCGACTTCGAGAACCTCGGGACCGCCGAGGGCGTTCTGCGTGATGACTCGCATGGTGTTCACAGTGCTCATGGTCAGTCAGCCTGCCGGGTCCCGCACGACAAGGAAATGGCACGATGGCCAACCTTCGATAGAATCGTGCCATGCAGCATGTGGAACGGGTCGTGGTCCTGGCGCTCGACGGCGTCTACCCCTTCGAGCTGGGTATCCCCAGCCGTATCTTCGGCGCGGCCGACGGCCACTACGAGGTGCTGACCTGCACGGTCGACGGCCGTCCGGTGCGCACCAACGCCGACTTCTCGGTCGCGGTGGAGCACGGCCCGGAGATCCTCGAAACGGCGGACACGGTCGTGGTCGCCTCCATGGCGACCCCGCGCATCCCCGAGGGGCTGCCCGCCGAGATCGCCGCCGCCCTCGCCCGGATCCGCCCGGACGCGCGGATCGTCTCGATCTGTACGGCCGCCTTCGTGCTCGCCGCCGCCGGTCTCCTCGACGGCCGCCGGGCCACCACCCACTGGCAGGTCGTCGACCGTTTCCGGGCCCTGTATCCGCAGGTCGACCTGGACCCGGACGTGCTCTTCGTCCACGACGGCCGGATCCTCACCTCCGCGGGCGCGGCCTCCGGAGTCGACATCTGCCTGCACATCGTGCGCACGGACCACGGCAGCGAACTCGCCAACGCGGTCGCCCGCAGCTGTGTCGTTCCGCCGTTCCGCGACGGAGGCCAGGCCCAGTACATCCAGCAGCCGGTGCCGGACTGCGGGGTCACCAGCACGGCCGCCACCCGCGACTGGGCCCTCACCCGCCTCGACGAGCCCCTCGCCCTGACCGATCTCGCCCGGCACGCCGGCATGAGCCTGCGCACCTTCGCCCGCCGCTTCAACGACGAGGTGGGCCTCAGCCCCGGCCGCTGGCTGATCCAGCAGCGGGTCGCCCGCGCCCGCGACCTCCTGGAGGCCAGCGACTTGTCGGTCGACCAGATCGCCGGCCGCGTCGGCTTCGCCACGGGCGCGTCCCTGCGGCAGCACCTGCACGCGGCGATCGGGGTCTCCCCGCAGGCGTACCGGCGGACGTTCCAGGAAACCCGCTGAACAACCCCAACGTTTCGGCCCGCCCACGCGTCGTAGGAACGAGACGCGAGGGGGTAAGGCATGCGCAGAGGGCTCGCAGGGGTCGTAGTGCTGGTGGCCGTGACGGCGGTGGGATGCGGCACCGAGGACGGGATAGACGTCGTGGTCGCGGGCACACCGCCGGCCAAGCCCTACGCCGGACCGCTGTACGTACCGGCCACCGACTCCGACGAGTCGGGTGCCGCCGGCCGGGCGCTGGAGTGCGACGGCAAGATGTACGCGGGCGGCGACGCCGAGACCTGGAGCAAAGGCGACGGAGGCAAGAACCCCGAGGGCGGCCTGCGGGCGTACTTCGACATCGAGCAGCCGGACGTGCCGAGTACGGGCTACCGCGTCGAGCGCAGGGCGGACGGGCGCGTCCTGTTCTCCTACGACGTCGGCGGCCGTACGAAGGTCGCCGTCGTCGTCGCCAAGGACGGGAAGAACAGGCCGGGTTGGGGCCCCGAGACCAGCGCCTCCTGCAACCCTGCCGAATTCCCGGCGAGCTTCACCAAGGCGCACGGATACGAGATCTGGACGGACAGGGACGGACACCGCCTGCCGACCACGGTGGTGAGCAGTTCGCCCGGTGCCGCGCACTGCGACTGGCAGAAGGCGCACTTCCTGGAGACCGGCGACGGCAAGAACGGCAGACTGTACGCGCGCGATCCGGACGGGGTGCTCGAACCCGGCATGCTCACCGCCTCCTACGACGGTGACGTCCGCATGCCCGTGAGCGCCCGCGGCACCGGATACCGGTACCAGGACTGGCAGTTGTGGCTCACGTCCGACGCGTCGAAGGCCTACGTCCGCACGCCCGACGGCGTGGAGGCGTGGCCCTTGGTCAAGGACGGGATGCGCTGTATGTGAGCGTCCCTCACCGGCTCATGTGCAGCGCGACCAGCAACTGCCATACCTGGTCGGCGATTTCCTCCGCCGTGCCCTCCAACAGCCCGTGCAGCCAGTCGGCGAGAACCCCGCCGAAGGTCCCGGCGACGGCCGAGGCGACCAGCGGGGCGTCCGGCGCGCCCGCGAGTTCGCGCTCGCGGAGGCTGTAGGCGCGCAGGTCCCGGTGCAGCACCCGGCCGAGCGGGCCGCCGCCGCCCGGGCTCAACAGGGCGCGGTACAGGGCCGCGTGGGGGAGCAGCCCGGCGAAGAACTCCGGCAGCGCGGGCGGCGCGTGCACCGGATCGGGCCGCCCGCGCCACGCGTGGAGTGCCTCCACGGCCTCCCGTACGACGTCCGCGCAGGCGTCGACCGCAAGCGCTTCCAGCCCGTCGTAGTGGACGTAGAAGGTGGCCCGGCCGACCCCCGCGCGGCGCGCCAGGGCGGCGACGCCGACCTCCTCCAGGGGGTGTTCGGCGCACTCGTCGAGGAGGGCCTGGCGCAGCCGTGCCCGGGTGCGGGCGGCCCGCCGGTCCTCGGGCTCGGCGCGGCTCACCGGGCGATCAGGACGGCGGCCAGGGCCACCGCGCCGGGCAGCGCCTGGGCGAACAGGATGCGCCGGTTCGCCGTCACCGTGCCGTAGACGCCCGCGATCACGACGCAGCTCAGGAAGAACACCTGGGCGCGGAAGCCGGTCGGGTCGGCGGCGATCAGGCCCCAGATCAGACCCGCGGCGAGGAAGCCGTTGTACAGCCCCTGGTTCGCGGCCAACGGCGCGGTGGCTCTTGCCATGTCGGGGTCGAAGCCGTGCAGTCCGCGCCCGGGCTTCTTCTCCCACAGGAACATCTCCAGCACCAGGATGTACAGATGCAGCGCGGCCACCAGCCCCACCAGCACGTTCGCGAGCGTTTCCATGATCGATCGACTCCTCGTCAACTTGGACAGGTGTCTACTATAACTGGACACATGTCCATGTTCAGACTTTCCGGAGAGTGACGGAACCCTCACTTCCGCACCGCCTCGAGGTTGATCTTTTACGGTTCAAACCCGATAAGCTCCCGTGCGGCGCAGCGAGTTGACGTGGTCGAAACGGGTCGGCTCCTGGTGCGTCCTCCTGAGTGCGGTCTGTCCTCGCACACCCCCATGTTCGTTCGTGTCGCTTCGAAGGATGCAGATGGAACTCGCCACTCCGCCACCGGCGGCGCGGGCCCCTGTCGCCTGGTACAGCTGGTGGCTGATGCCGCTGGCCTTGGGGGGCGGGACGGTCGCCGCCACATTCATGAGCCCGGAGCGAATAACCGCGACCGTGGCCGGAGCGGCGGCCACGGCGGCCAGTGCCGTGTGTGTACGACTGCTCGTCCGCACCCGGGGTCAACTGCGGCGCGCCGAAAGCGGTTTCCGCACCTCGCAGGCCGAGCACTCCCAGCAGTGGCAGCAGCATGTGGCGGGCCTGGAGCGGAAGTTCAGCGCCGAGCGCGCCACACTGGAGGCGCAGCTGACCGAGCACTCCGGCGCCTACGAGACCCGGCTCGCCGATCGGTCCCATGCCTATGAAGGTCAACTCGCCGAGCAGGCGCGGGCGTTCGAGGAGCGGCTGACCCAGCAGGCCGCGTCCTACGAGGCGCAGCTCGCCGACCAGGCCGAGGTGTGGCAGGAACAGCTCGCCCACCAGCTCGGCGCCGTGGCCAGGCTCGCCGACGAACAACTCCCGGACGCGCTCCAGCAGTTGCGCGCGGGTGACGCCATCGACGACCTGCTGCCGGCCGCCAACCAGTGCGCGAAGGTCAGCGCCGAGCTCCAGGCCGAACTGCGCAAGGTGCTGCGGATCTCGCTCATCGGTGTCGAGGAGGAGTTCAACCGCTCCACCGCCGCCGAGCAGGCCGTCATCAGCATCGGCAACCGCATCCACGTACTGACCAGTAAGCTCCGCGGCCGACTCCACGAACTCCAGGGCGAGCACGGGCGGTTGCCCGCCGTCGCCAGCGGTCTGATGGAGCTGGACCAGGAGATCGGCCCCGCCGACTGTCTCGCCGCGAGCGTCGGTGTGCTCGGCGGCTCGGACCGGCCCGGCCGGCAGTGGCAGGAACCGCAGCGACTGCTCAGCGTGGTGCGCGGCGGCATCGGCCGGATCAAGGACTTCCACCGCGTCGACGTACGCCAGCTGCCCGAACTCGGCGTCGACGGCGGCCTGGTGGACCACCTCACGCTGATCTTCGCCCACCTCCTGGACAATGCGGCCCGCTACTCGCCGCCCACCGAGCCGGTCATCGTCTCCGGCAAGGAGGTGCCGAACGGCGTCGGCATCGAGATCCAGGACTCCGGCAAGGGCCTGAGCGAGGAGTCCAAGCGCGAGGCCGAACACGCCCTCGCCGGCACCGGTGCGGGCCCCGGACTCGGCGGTGTCTCCGAGGACGCCAGCATCGGCCTGCGGGTCGTCGGCACCCTCGCCCGCCGCTACGGCATCCGCGTCACCTTCGCGGACTCGCCCTGGCTCGGCACCTCGGTCGTCGTCGTGGTCCCGCACAAGTACTTCAGCCGGCTGCCCGCGGCGGCCGTCACCGGCACCCCCTCGTTCCAGGCCGCCGCGACGGCCGCGACCGACGAAGCGAGCCCTGGCACCGCCGTCGCGCGGAGCCCGGCCGAGACCGCCGAGGCGGCGGACACCACACCCGGCGGGCTGCCCAGGCGCCGTAGCAAACGCGGCGAGACGGCGCGGCCCCAAGCGGCCGAACGTGCCGAGCGCGCCGAACGTGCCGAGCGGACCGGGGAGATGGCCGTCTCCGTGGTTCCGCCCGACGCCTCCTTCACCGGCCTGGCGGCTTTCGCCAACGCCGGACGGGAGATTCCGGGGGAGGAACCGGCGTCCGCAGGCCGCGAGTTCACCGAGCACAGCACGGAAGAGAGCGACGAGTCCACATGACGCAACAGGGAACCGACGTGAGCTGGGCGCTCCGCGATCTGGTGGAGAGCATCCCGGAGATCCGCTTCGCCCTCGTGGCCTCCAGCGACGGCAAGGCGATCACCTCCTTCGGCGCGGAGGACCCCGACGACGTGGACCGCTTCGCCGCCGTGGTGGCCGGACTCCAGGCGCTGGCCCAGCCGGTCGCCGAGCAATTCCCCAAGTACGCGGGGCAGTTGCGGCTGGCGATGATCGAGGTCGACGGCGGCCATCTCTTCGTCGTCCGCGCTGGTGTGGAGACGTATCTCGGCGTGCTGGCCCGGGAGGGCCTCGACCAGGGCCTCCTCGGACACCAGATGCGGGACCTGGCCCGCAGGATGGGTGAACTCCTCGGCACCACCGCGCGCCTGGAGGAGCACTCTGGATGAGTGCTCCCCGCCGGCCAGTCGACCCCTCCGGTCTGGAGCGTTACTACGTCCTCACCGGAGGGCGCAGCGGACCGGGCGGTTCGGCGTCGAGCCTCGACGTGGCGACCCTCATCGTCTCCCGCGCCGCGCCCGTACCGGGCATGCAGCACGAGCACGAGGAGATCCTCCGGCTGTGCCGCGAGCCGCTGTCGGTGGCCGAGCTCGGCGCCTACCTCGGACTGCCCTTCAACATTCTCGCGGTGCTGCTGGCGGATCTGCTGGAGGCAGACCGCGTCGAAGCCCGTGACCCCATCCCGGCGCACGATGCCGGTCGCGGGCCCGACCTCGCGCTCCTTGAGGAGGTACTCAGTGGACTTGAAAGGCTTTGACCAGCCCGGCTTCGGCACCCTGGAGGCAAGCGTCGACAAGGGTGTCACCCGCTCGGTGAAGGTGATGATCGCCGGCGGTTTCGGCACCGGGAAGACCACGATGGTCCGCTCGGTCAGTGACATCAAGCCGCTCACCACCGAGGAGACCCTCACCCAGGCGAGCGCCGGCGTCGACCACCTCATCGGAGTCGCCGACAAGACGCAGACCACCGTCAGCCTCGACTTCGGCAAGATCCGCCTCAACGACGAGCTGGTCCTCTACCTGTTCGGGACGCCGGGCCAGGAGCGGTTCTGGTTCCTGTGGAACGGTCTGTTCAAGGGCGCGCTCGGCGCGGTGGTCCTCGTCGACACCCGCCGCCTCTCCTCCAGCTTCCGCGCGATCGAGGAGATGGAACGGCAGGACGTCCCGTTCGTCATCGCGCTGAACGTCTTCCCCGACTCACCGGAGCATCCGGTCGACGAGATCCGGGACGCCCTGGACCTCTCCCCGGACATCCCGGTCGTGGCCTTCGACGCCCGCGACCGCTCCTCCAGCCGTGACGTACTGGTCGCGCTGATACGGCACTTGAAGGAACGCTCGGCCGTCGTCGCACTGGAGTCCCGATGACCGACCAGACCTTAAACGGTCCCGATGCCCCGCGCGGCTGCCCCGTCGCCCACGGGTCGGCCGACGACCTCACGCGACTGTACGGGCCGGATGCGGCGACCGACCCACGCGGCATCTACGAGCGGCTGCGCGAGCAACACGGCTCTGTGGCACCGGTGTTGCTCGAAGGCGACGTGCCTGCCTGGCTGGTTCTCGGGTACCGCGACAACCGGCGGGTGCTGGACAGCCCCCGGCAGTTCACCCGGGACGCGCGGATCTGGCGGGACTGGCGCGAGGGGCGGGTGCCGGACACCTCGCCGATCATGCCGATGGTCGGGTGGCGGCCGGACTGCGTCTCCCAGGACGGCGAACCTCACCGTCGGCTGCGGGGCGCGGTGACCGACGGGTTGTTGGCGGCGGCCGGGCGGGGGGTTCGGCGGCACGCAACCTACTTCGCCAACAAGCAGATTGACGCGTTCGCGGGTGCCGGGCGCGCGGATCTGGTGGCTGACTATGCCGAGTATCTGCCGATGCTTGTGCTGACCCGGATCCTGGGGCTTCCCGCGGGGGACGGGAGTCGGCTTGTCGAGTCCAGTGCGCAGGTTCTCAAGGGTGGGGAGGACGCCCTGCTGCACAACGACCGCATCATCGAGATCCTCGGTGAACTCGCCGAGCGCAAGCGGGCCGAGCCGGGCTCTGACTTCACCACCGCGTTGATCGAACATCCGGCTGGGCTCGATGCGGAAGAGGTCGTCATGCATCTGCGGCTTGTGTTGATCGCCGCGCACACCACTACCAGCAATTTGTTGGCTCGGGTGTTGCAGCGGATCCTTACCGACACCTCGCGGCTTTCCGGGCTGGTCAGTGGGCAGTTGACTGTTTCGGCTGTTGTCGAGGAAGTCATGTGGGACACACCGCCGTTGGCCGTCATGCCGGGGCGGTTCGCTACGGCGGATCTTGAGCTCGGGGGGCATCGGATCGCGGAGGGGGATCTGCTCGTTCTGGGGCTCACCGCGGGGAATGTCGATCCGGAGGTTCGGCCTGATGCGGGGGTGTCCGTGCAGGGTAACCAGTCGCATCTGGCGTTCAGTTCGGGGCCGCACGAGTGCCCTGGGCAGAGTATTGGGCAGGCGATTCTTGAGGTCGGGGTGGATGTGTTGCTGCATCGGCTGCCGGGGTTGCGGTTGGGGGTGGCTGCGGAGGAGCTGACCTCTACGGCGTCTACGTGGGAGTCTCGATTGGATCGGCTGCCGGTTGAGTTCGCTGTGTGAGTCGGTTGTTTCTTTGTCTGCGGGCGCGTTGGGGCTGGTCGCGCAGTTCCCCGCGCCCCTAAGTGAGCTGCCCGGCCCCTTGGCCGGGCAGCTCACCCCATCTCACACTGCCAGCAGGTCGTCCACCGAACCCTTCACCGCTGGGCCCTCCTTCGCCGCCGTGTAGCGGCCCGATACCAGCGCCCATTCGTAGTTGCCGTTGATCCAGTGCTGGATGGCCTCTACGCCCTGCTGCACCCGGTGGCGTTCGTCCTCGTTGAGGGTCAACTCGTCGCACATCTGGGGGACTTGGGACTCCAGGTCGAGGTACTCGGTGAGGCAGGCGTTCGTCATGCGGTAGGCCTCTTCGGCTGCCGCTTCCCAGGACAGGGCACGGTCTCGGTGGAGTACGGCTATGAGGTTGTGGCCGTCGCCTCGGCGGCGTTCGCGTTCGAAGGAGTGGATGTCGTTCATGAAGCCGATGGTGTCGGCGGCCAGGTCACGCATGCGTTCCATCAGCGGGTGGGCCTGCACCTGAGCCGGAACCTCGAAGCCCCGGCTGCGTTCGCCGGCGTCGATGCTGTGGTGGATGCCGACCGTACGGCGCCGGAACTCCGTGTACTCGTCGAGGTCCAGCGTGCCCGCGATGCCCCGCGCCGCCAGGTCGACCTCCTCGCAGTGCGCCACCAGGAACCGGCCCCAGGATGCCGCGAACCGGGTCCGCCAGGTCAGTGACATGCCATCCGAGAGGTGGTCCCACACCTGCGCCCAGGCCACGGTGATCGGGCAGACCACCCGGGGCCTGCTGCCCGCCGGACGCAACGGCGTGACGATCAACTCCCGTGCCACGTCCAGTATTCGGTCGGCGCGGTCGGGCCGGCTCGCGTCGAACTGGTCGTCGAAGAGGAACGCCAGCGAGAACCAGTTCATCAGGACGACCATGTCCGCGGCCGACGCGTGCGGATAGGTGCGGGCCGCGGCCTGCGGGAGATCCCACGACCGGTACTCCTCGAACCCGGCCTGGCTGCGCACCAGGCCCATGTCCCAGATCCAGCGCAGATGGCGGGCCCGTGCGTACTCCAGATGGTCGCTGACGGGGGTGTCGAAGGGGAGGTCGAAGGTGACGTCCTGAGGCATGCGCTTCCTTTCGGGAGACGGAACACTGGTCCCCCCACTGCGAGCGGGCGGTCCGTTCGACCGCCCGCACCCTCGAACTGCGCTTCGTGGTACGAAAGTTGGTCCCACAAGCGCTTACGAAGCTGCCCAGAGCCTAGATGATCTACACCGCGCCCCGATCGTGATCCCCGTTACTGTTCACGCCTCCTGAGCTGCGTACACTCCCGTTCCTCCCACATAGGTAAGCGCTACCTGCGTCTCCGCGATCTCCTCCGGCGGAGCGGCGAACGGATCGCGGTCCAGGACCACCAGATCCGCCAACGCCCCCGCCGCGATGCGGCCCGTTTCGTCCAGGTGGTTCGCGTACGCCGAACCCGCGGTGTACGCCGTGATCGCCGCCGCGAGGTCGAGGCGCTCGCCCGGCAGGAACACTGGTCCCGCACCCCCGGGTTCGACCCGGTTGACCGCGACATGGATGCCCTGGATCGGGTCGGGACTGCTCACCGGCCAGTCGCTGCCCGCCGCGAGCGTGGCCCCGGACCGCAGCAGCGCCCCGAACGGGTACTGCCACAAGGCCCGTTGGGGTCCGAGGAACGGAATCGTCAGCTCGTCCATCTGCGGTTCGTGTGCGGCCCAGAGCGGTTGGATGTTCGCCACCGCGCCGAGGCGTGCGAAGCGCGCCACGTCGTCCGGGTGCACCACCTGAAGGTGCGCCAGGTGTGGTCGGGTGTCGCTCGTCCCGTTCGCGGCCCTTGCCGCCTCTACGGCGTCCAGCGCATCCCGCACCGCCCGGTCGCCCAGCGCGTGGAAGTGGCACTGGAAGCCGAGGGCGTCCAACTCGGTCACGTAGGCGGGGAGTTGCTTCGGGTCGATGAAGCTGGTGCCCCGATTGGCCGTGGCGCAGCCGCACTTGTCGAGGTAGGGGTCGAGCAGGGCGGCCGTGCCGGTCTCTGCGACTCCGTCCAGCATCAGTTTCACGCTGCTGGCGCGGAAGCGGCCGTGGCTCAACTCGGCCCGCCGCTTGACCAGTTCGGGGATCTGCTCGGCTCCTCGCTCCCGGTCCCACCACAGGGCGCCGACGACCCGCGCGGTGAGCGAGCCGTCCCGGGCGGCGGCGAGGTACGCGTCCGACGGGTTGTCCATCCCGAGGAACTCCCCGACCAGCGCGTCCTGCCAGGCCGTGATGCCGAGCGCGTGCAGATGCCGTTGGGCGTGCAGCAGTGCGGCGAGGCGGTCGGCCTGGGTGGCCGGTGGCGTGAGTCGGCCGACCAGTTGCATCGCTCCTTCCTGGAGCGTCCCGGCCGGTTCTCCCTTCGCGTCCCGCTCGATCCGCCCGTCCACCGGATCGGGCATGTCCCTTGTGATGCCCGCGAGTTGGAGGGCTCGACTGTTGACCCAGGCGCCGTGATGGTCGCGGTTGGGCAGATACACCGGCCGGTCCGGTACGACCGAGTCCAGCAGCTCCTTCGTCGGCGTACCCCCCTCGAACGCCTCCATCGACCACCCGCCCCCGGTGATCCACTCCCGCTCCGGATGCGCGTCGGCGTAGGCCCGTACAGCGGCGATGGTGTCCTCCGCCGTCTTGGCCCGCGTCAGATCGCACTGGGTCAGTTCCAGCCCCGCCGGCACCGGATGCACATGCGCGTCCTGGAACCCGGGCAAGAGCAACCGCCCTGCCAGATCGACGACTTGGGTGCGCGGCCCGGCGAGCTCGTGCACCTCGGCATGGCCCACGGCGGTGATCCGGTCGCCGGTGACGGCCACGGCGGTCGCGGTGCGGCCCTCGGGGGTGAGGACGGGGCCGTTGGTGAAGAGGAGGTCTGCGTGCATGGTTCGTATCCTTGCGGGGTTGTCAGGAGGTGGCGAGCAGCTGCGGGGCGTCGGCGTCCGTGCCTTCGCCCGAGTGGAAGTACGGCGATCTGCGCACCCACTTCGCCCACGCGGCGGCCAGGAAGCCGGACGCGATCATCGCCAGCGGGGTGAGCAGCAGGAACCAGCCGTTGTCCGCGCTGACTTCGAGGTGATCGGTGGACGTGTAGAAGGACCAGCAGAGGTAACCGCCCAGTGCCAGAAGGGAGATGGCGCTCAGTGTGGGCAGGACGACCGCGCGTACGCCCTGCCGCCAGTCCTCTCGGAGGAGCGAACGGAAACGGACGGCTGCGGCCAGGGCGGTCAGGGCGTAGGAGAGCGCTACGACGATTCCAACGGCGTTCACCGTGGCCATGATCATGTCGGCGAGGCGGGGTATCACCAGCGCGAGTGCCGCAACTGCCGTTGCCAGCGCGCCGATCAGCAGGGTGCCGAGGGCCGGAGTGCCGTAGCGGGCGCTGACCTTTCCCCAGACCGGGCCGAGGGTGCGGTCGCGGCTCATCGCGAACATGCCTCGGGCGGTGGGGATGACGCCGGCCTGGAGCGAGGCGACCGCCGAGAACATCAGGGCGACCAGGGGGAGCGCGGCCAGGGGCTGGGAGGCGAGGCGGTCGCCGAAGTACGCCAGGCCCTGGGCGCCGTGGCCCGCCAACTCGCCCTCGGACAGCACCCGTTGGAAGGCGATCGAGCCGAGCAGGAACAGGCCCAGCATGGTCACCAGGGTGATGAGCCCGGCCCGGGACGCGTCGCGTGGGTCGCGTACCTCCTCGTTCACGGTGAACGCGGCCTCGAAGCCCCAATAGCAGAACACCGACAGCAGCAGGCCCTGCGCGAGCGCCGACGCCGAGGGGATCGCGAACGGGTCGAACCAGCTCAGGCTGAAGGCGTGCGGGCCGGTGACGATGCCGTAGCCGCAGAAGCCGAGCAGGACGACGTACTCGAAGATCAGCAGTCCGGTCTGGAGGCGGGCGGCGGTGCGGACGCCGGTGATCGCGGTGAGCGTGACGGCGACCAGGATCACGATGCCCACGGCGGTTGTCTGTGCCGTCGAGCCCGGGTCGAGGGTGAGGCCGCCCGCCTCGTGCACTCCGGCCTCTCCGGCGAGCTGGATCATGGCCGAGCCGGTGACCGCCGTGGTGTACGCGAGGAACGCGATCGTCGCCACGGTTTTGAACTTTCCTGCGGATGATACCCCGCCAGTTGGCGCCATGAACCCCTCATAGCTCAACTCATACGGCAGGGGGTCTAACCCCAGCTCAGCACCCCTATCAAGAGCCTCATCAGAGTCCGGTACTCCGATGGGGCTCTCGCTATGTCTAGATCCTTTAGAACCTTGTTTGGCATCGAGACGGTTAGTTGTGCTAGCCCTTAAGAAGCGACTTGCGGAAAGCGGTACAGGCATTAGCCGATATAATATCTATTAGCGAATATAGATAGGAGGCGACATGCCTAAATCACGGGCCAAAGTGCCCAAGTTAAAGAGCTTCATGTTAGCCGAGGAAGATGTGAACAACCTCGACGAGTTAGCCCAGAAGCGAGACACATCACAAAGTGAAGTCATCCGGACTGCACTACGACAGCACTTCGTAAACAGCGGCCTAACCGTAACTGTCAGGGAGTAATCCCATGGGACTGATCTTCTTAGCCTTACTGATCCCGGGCATCATTCACGGACTAATCAAGGCATTCATCACGGTAGACAAGCTCAACGACTATGTGACAGCCGTAGGGAAACTAGATATGAAGCGGGAGTAATCATGGACGATGGCCCCTTACTGCCAAGCCTCGTCGACCGATTGGAGGTACGACCGATGCACTCCAAGGAAGCAAGAGAGTTAGCCGAGAAGCGACACTATATGCATCGCAAGCCGCAAGTCTCTTATGCGTTCGGCCTCTATCAAGACGGCTCGGTAGTTGGGGTCGTCGTCTACGGAACCCCGGCTAGCCGACACCTACAGATAGGCGCCTGCCCGTCCGACCCCTCACTAGTGACCGAACTGAACCGCGTATGGGTGGCCGACCACATGCCAGCCAATACAGAGTCCTGGTTCATCTCTCGCACACTCAAGTTGATACCGCCCCGGATCGTTGTCTCATACGCAGATACCGTTCAGGGGCACATGGGCTACATGTACCGAGCCCTCAACTTCAGGTATGCGGGATGGACCGACATGGAGAGGCGCACACCAAGATACGACTACATACCGGCTGACCCGTCGGCACATACCCGCGACGCTTTCCGTAACGGATACAAAGAGAAGGTTCGCCGTAGACCCAAGGTCAAGTACTGGACGGCTACTGGCAACAAGCGAGAGCGATTACAGCTCTATGACTTATGCGCTTGGCCGAGTCTTGATTGGCACAAGCTCCCACCACCTACCGAACACCTTCACCATAAGCTCTAAGGAGAATAAAAATGACATACATTACCAACTGGATTCCGATCACCTCCGACGGCATAGCAATAGAGGCCCTCGTATCCATGCCATATTTCGGAGCCCCTTTAGCGCATCACGAAAAAGATAAAGGACTAGCCTTCGAACCCGCCGTAATCAAGTTCCGCAAAATCAATATCGGGGTTAAGTATGGAGTGCGCTATCGAATCCCCGTCCAGTGCCTGGACAACGAAAAATCATTCCTGACCTACTTCACACACCAGGCAAAGCAATTCGCGGCGACATGGCAATCATTCGAATTGCCCGATGGCATCTATCCCGAGATCTCATGAATCCTCTAGAGATTTGGGCCGAACCGGATACCGACGAACCCGATAACGAAAGCTGGGTCCCGCTCGATAGCGAGACCCGTGACATTGAACTACATCTGATGTACCTAGCCGAGAAAGAAGACCGTGAACACTAAGCGTGCACTGGCTACAGTCCTGCTATGCCTGGTTGCTGTAGCCGGTTGCGGCAGGGGTAGCGAGAGCGCCCCTCAGAATTCGCATACGACCGCCTCTAGCCCCCGGGTGGCAGCAGTGGACACAGAGCCTAGCCCTACACCGACAACGTCTCAGAGAAGCGAAGAGGCTTTTCTCGTAGTAGCCCGAACCCAACCCATGGCATACGGAGTGCCGGACTCAAATCTCATTGCCCTGGGTGACTCGGTATGTGGGGCCCTCAATCGAGGGGTAACCGATACCGAGGTAATGGCCACGCTGGAACAGACCTACGACTATGAGACGTCAGGACACATACTCGCCGCATCCCGAGCATTCCTCTGCCCGGATAGCTAACCTAAAGGAGTCATATGAATATCGGTCACAAAGAAATCCTCACCGTATACCGCAAGAACAATGAAGAGCTTTCGTATCAGGTTATCTGCATGCGATTAGCCATCGAACAACTGGAAGCCGCCAACCAGGATCTAGAGCGGCAGCTAGCCGCAGCACAGACCACAACAGACGACAGCGAATAACAAAGGCGCCCCATGAGGGCGCCTTTGTCGTTATGCCACTCGGCGAAGTAACAGTCCCGAATCCGCTTGGAGAACCGTTGTGCCGGTACTGGCGTTCGTGGTGAACGTCAGGGTTCCGGCCGTGCTCGATGTTTTCAGGATTCCAGTGAAGAAGCACATACGCACCGATGCACTTGCAGCATATGTGTTGTTGGTGGCACCGAGAGTCGAACTGTAATCGGTTGATGTAGTGGTGTCGTTCCACTTCATTGTTGCCCCAGACGGTCCCGTCCATGACGGGGTCCAGGTTCCCGATGTGTTCTGAGCAATGATCTGCACGTCTATCCAATACTCTGCATTAGCCGCAACGGACAGGAGCAATTGAGTTGATGCCGTCTGAGCCGTTGCCGCAATGTTCTGATTGGAGGTGGACCGCACATAGCTGACAGAACCGATACCCGTGACCGACAGATTGCCGCCGACCGTCACGTTACCCGTAGCAGCAATATTACCCGTCGCCGCTATCGCAGCGGCATTCACTGTTCCCGTGAAGGTAGGTGATGCAATGTTGGCTTTTAGGTCGAGCGCTGTTTGCTGTGCCGTACTCACCGGCTTACCTGTATCAGCGGTGTTATCCACGTTACCCAAGCCGACCATCGACTTCGTAATGCCGCCCACAGTCCCGGTAAAGGTGGGCGAAGCGAGATTCGCTTTGAGGTCTAAGGCAGTCTGTTGAGCAGTGCTCACAGGCTTGCCGGTATCCGATGTGTTGTCGACGCTACCGAGCCCCACCATGGACTTGGTAACACCGCTCACGGTTCCCGTGAACGTAGGGCTTGCCTTAGGCGCCAAGAGTGCTTCCGCACCTGTAGCCCTCGCCGACTCGTTATCGACGTATGTCTTAGTAGCCGCATGCAGTCCAGTGGTCGGGGCGCCGGACAATGTGAGAGCCCCGGTAAGGGTTCCACCAGACAGGGGGAGATAGCCGCTCGAACCTCCGCCTCCGTTAGCTACGGCATCATCTACATATTTCTTGGTGGCAGCGTGCAGGTTATTGACCGGGGCCCCGGACAGGGTAAGGGCTCCAGTCATTGTGTCGCCGGATACGTTGACGTAGGTCGCCGACAGGTCTACCGCACCGTTTTGACCATCAACGGATGTAACGCCATAGGTCCTTTGCTCGGCACCACCAGGGCGGTTAGTAACCAAATCGCCTGCCCAGAAGGGACCGCCTGAGGCAGGAACAATGATGTAGTAGTTGTTACCTCCGATAAGCCTTGATGATTGACCTTCCGTGATACGCCATAGCGAGTCACCCCACTCGGTATCGATAGCCGAGTTCGGGTAAAGATCGATAGACCAGGTGTTGTCTCCGTTCACGCGAACGGAGACAAGCCCGACAATCTCTGTCTCATCTTCATCAACGAATCCGACACGTTGTGTGCCGTCGAGGTCAGTCAAGGTCGCGGTAATCACGAAGTCTGAAAGCCGGGCATCCCCTAGCCAGGTGCCATTGATAGTTTGCTTAGCCATGAGATACCCCCTTATAAGACGTACGTTGCAGTGACGGATACGTTTCCGCCACTGGCAAGGGACGCTGTGGGAGACATGGACTTGATAGTGATTGTGCCGTCCGAAGCGATAGTCGCCGCTCCGTCTGCCGTTCCACCCTTATCGAAGCAGCCCAATACTGTATCGGCGGGAATATAGCCTGAAGGCAGCGTGGCAATCAACGTGTCTGCAATGTTGCCGGTACTGTCCGCTGTGATCGTGCTACCGGTTCGAGTGACGATGACTTTGATAGAGCAGATACCGCACGATTTACGAGCGGCAAAGGCATTCGCACTGAAGCCTGTTGCGACGGTAAGGCCAGAGGTAGTTGTCTCGGTCAGAGCGGTGAATACGTCATCGGTCTTCAAAATGTTGGCAGCGGAGCGGTACAAGTTCACGTCACGTGTAGCCGAGCCGGAACCCCACTGCAACATACCGTCCGCACGAAGACGAAAGCGGTCGACGCTATCGCCGGATACAAAAGCGGCAAGCTTGTCGTTACCGCTAGCAGATGCCGAGAGGTTGACCATTCCAGTACCGGAGATAGTCAGATTACTGAGTGCTGTGCCGACGATGATTTGTGACCACGAACCGGATACCGGCGCCGAGCCATTAGAGACATAGCAGTTACCGGTATCTGTCTCACGGACGACAAGCCCCTCCCATACAGGAGAGATAGCATTACGTGCTGTGGCGTTAGCCACCACACGGAACCCAATATTCGTGTCAATCTTGTCGAGGTTGTTGTTCAACTGAGTGGCGACGTTAACGGACTCTCCTGTTGTAGCAGGCTTCAAGAGACCTAATCGCGTTGTGGTTGTGCTCATTTACTGGCCTCCTAAAGCCTGTCGTTACTTAGGTGTTCGGGTATCGGCGTTATTCTTTTTCTTGAAGTCTTCGACCTTCTGTCGCCAGAGCTTCGGTTTGCTCTTCAGCTCTTCGAGAATGTCCTGCCCGACAGGAGTGAGATCTCCGCGAAGATCTGCAATCTGCACTCCGCAACGGCCGCAGATACATTTCAGCGTGCCATCGGCTTGGACATAGAGAGTGTTCTGAAATCCGATACCCTCTACCGGGCATCCATCTGTACCGCAAACCGCAATAGCAGTAACCGAAGGCCACTCTCCCTTTTCAGGGTCCGGCCAGGTGCCATCGGCCTTCTCTGTGGGCTTACCCACCTTGGTCACCGCAGATTGCAGCGTCTTATCCATCCTCAATCCCATTAGTCTTGCTCCCTAATCATGTAATGAACTGTCGTGCTGACTGCCGCAGTACGTTTGAGCCAGATAGTGAGTCCATCGTTTGTGACACTCAGTACGGTGCATTCATTGATGGAACCGGGGTCGCCGGAGTTGACGGCAATGAACCCTGAATAGGTGCCCGCCTTCAATCCCAGACCGGAAATCGTGGCCGAGGTGTTGGTATTCGCGACCGTTGTGAACACAGCGGTGCTCGTATACCAGTTATCGCTATAGATGCCGCCGTTAACCTGAAGGTCTCCATCGACCGAAACAATACCCAGGTCGGTAACCGCGAAGCTGGTGAACGTCGATCCGTCTTCGCTTGTGGCTACGAACTGCATAAAGCCTGGACCGACATTGAAGTCTGAGGTAACCGAACCATCGTAGATGTTCTGGATGTTCACTCCGGCAGTCGGACCCGAAGCAAGCCAAAGGCGTGCCTCGTAATCGTGGATACCGTTCCCATCGTCTCCTGTCCAGACATTGGATGAGAGGATGACGGGGTTACTGATGAAATCCGTTTCCTCGTCAACGTCGTACACCTTCAAGTAGGCATAAGACGCTGACTCGTCTGGCCAAAAGCGAATCTCAGGCGAAACTGAATCAGTCGGGTTGATCTCGATACGTTGCCCGGTCGTGCCCGATGTGAGGTGACCAATCAGGGACACGCTTCCATCGTCGGATGAGATATCAACTGTCTGATCTCCCTCCGAGTTGAAAGCTTGCAAGCCCGATGAGTTCAACTCAACTCTTGCTCCACCTACACCCGTCTTGATAGACGCACCAAGAATCCAGTCAGACGAGATAGTTCCCGCCAACAGCTTGGTAACTGTCAGGTTCGAGATGTGTGAATCGTCGATGAGTTCAGCGGTAACCGTCGCTGTATCGGATGGACTTGAGCGGTTACCCGACAGGTCGACGGCTACAACCCTCACGTATACCTGGTCGGTTTCTGAGATGGGGAAGGTACCTACGGCTGGAACCTGGGAAATCATCATTCCTTGGTTGGCGCGGAGGATTCCCGCCTTAGTGGCATCAGTCGGTGTGAAGCCGTTGTCATAGCTGTAGTGGACTTCGAGTGCGGCTAGGTCGTTCTCCAGGTTGAAGGTTCCACCCGTCGCCTTGCCCAATTGGTGAGTCACTTGGATAGCGACAAGAGAGCCAGCCACCGTAGGGGCAGCGGGAGTGCTCGGCGGAATGTCATCCTGAGAAGTGGTAACAGTCTCCTGGCTAGACCAGTCACTTTGGTTACCACCGATATCCACGGCACGGATACGGAAGACGTAGTCGGTGCCGGTTGCCAAATCATGTACAACGGTTGAAGTCTCCCCCCAACCAACTACAACACTCTGCCATTGGACGTTATCCGCGAGGATAGGCTCATCCCAGGTGTTCAGTTGGTCCCAGTTAAGTGCCGCGAGATCAGCCCATGTCACATTCAAGAGGGCGCCCGCGTCTAATCGGAACTGGATCTCATAGAAAGAGCCGTCCGTGATAGCCGTTGCATCAGTATTGAGCGGCTCATCCCATACGAGTTTCTGGCGAGCCTTTGCATAGCCCTGCCCATCGAGATAGGTGGTTGTCTCAAATGAGGCAGTTACCCAATCAGGGGCGTCCGGGATTGTGTTGTTGGAGTCGGTTACGATTCCGGAGCGAACGGCGATAGTCGAGTCGCTGCTAGTGATGAGCTTACGGGTGGGGTCACCTACGACAACCTTGTTAGCCGTGACCTCTTCGAAGTGGATATTGTCCGTGAGATCAGACCAGTTGCCGTTTACGTCGCGGTAGGCAACGGTGAAGTCATCGGTAATCGACCAAGTTGATTCGGTAACTTGCACCTTCACTGGATTAAGAAGGTTTCCACGGAACTGCACTTCGTTATCAGTATCAATAAGCCCCAAGTCGGGGTCGTAGATATAGACGTAGTCCCCAACCTCGAAACTTCCGTGCACGTCATAGTCGTATGTCGAGAACTCGAAGTCCTTATTTGAGGATGAGTACTGATTCAGAGCGAGAGCCGCCCTGGTATCCGCATTATCCTCTAAGGTGTCCGACTCGCTTACGAGCCTGGTGAGCTTGAGAGGGTTGCCATGAATATCTTTGAACGGATTGAGAGACCCGTCGATATCCGCAGTGCCGGTAGCAAACGTATCGCCGGAGCCTTCGCCGAGCATGACGACGCGAGTATTGAAGTCCTCCATATCTTCCTCGTAGTCGACGCTTCCCTGTAGCGAGCGCATGAACATATCGTCGCCGGGACTTGAGCCCTTACGAATGATGATGCACTTCGGGTTAGTCACGAAGAGATCTGCATGAGGACCAGCATCTAATGTCGCGTTGCCGTTTACTCGCCATGTCACAGGAACCGAAGTCGTCGACATGGTGTCACAAATATACTGAATAGCAGACCGCGGATCTTCGTATTGATGCGTTCCGGTATAGGTACCGGCAACTGTGCCGAAGGTTCCAGGTGTTACGGCATCCGGCAGCAGGGTGGTAAGGACGGATGAGAATCCCTGAGCTGTAAAGTTCTGGGCCGTCTCATACACATCGCCCTTACCGTCCTCGTCACCTAACCAGAAAGCCATACCGACTCCGCCAATACGGATGTTGTCCTGTACGGCATTGGTACGGCCATCATCGCCAAGCATGCGGCGGCGAACCACACCGACATAGCGAGCAGCGGTTAGGAGACTGTCGCCATATTGCTTCGGGTCAACGCGACCCGGAATCAAAGCGATGTGTCCGAAGTATTGGATGGAGTCGAGTACGTCGCGAGGCACGGTAGTGCCTAGCTCGAACTCGAACTCTCCTAACTGGTTGAGTACTTCTGTTACTGACATGGTGTGTCACCTCCCTTAGCGACGGACGATGTAGGTTGATTCGGCCATAGAACCGATGTACTGCTTGAAGAGATCAGAGGCGGCATCCCCGGAAACGGGTGATCCTCCGCCCACAACGGCCCCTAGGAAAAAGTCGAGGAACGTAGTCGACGACTTGGTCATGGTTCCGTTGGTAGAGCCTGTAAAGGTGCGTGCAGAGCCGCAGGCAAAGCGGTTCCCGTCCGTGTCGTCTGAGGTCTTGGTCAGGTAGCCGGAAGCGGCTGTGTTGACGTTGGTCTCGGCGGTCACCAGGGCGACCACGTGGGTAGCGCTGGAGCTGCTTTGCAGGTAGCCCTCGACGACCCGTGAGCCTCGCCTGAGAGTCAGGTCCAGGGCGACCCTGCCGGGGCTCTGAGAAGCCACCAGGCGGAGCACGCACATCTCTGGGTCGTTGCGTAGGACAGTGGCCGCGTTCCACGTAGGGGGTGTGCCGGCCACTGTCACTCGCCAGAGCTTCGAGTGGTACGCCCCACCGGAGTACGACTGCACGTTGACCACTCCGGCCGAACTCGACGGAGAGACGTTCACCAGGGCATTGCCCAGGGACCACGAGAGGTTGCCCAACTCCATGTTGGTGCCCTCAACCTCTGCACCCATCGGTACGAGCTGGGTGTCAGTGATGCGTACCCGCCCGGTGTTGTAGTCGGCTACGTCGCACCCCCATCGAGGGGAGACGTTCGCTGGTACACCCCGGTACACGGTCATGGCGCCCTCAGCGCCGGTACGGGTCATCGAGGTGGGGTTAGTGCTGCCAGTCCAGTAGGCGTAGTGCCCGACGGCTGGACCGTGCCAACGCTCCCCCGATGAGGCGAAGTCGTTGACACGAACCGTGGCAGTCAGCCGACTCTGTAAGTCGACTTCCTTGTCTGAGCCAAGCCGGGTAAGGCTAGTTGTCCAGTTGGACGTAACCACCTCGCTTTGATAGTTGGTCATCTCAGCGGTAGTCGACTCAACTTGGTAATAGCCGTTGCGAGTCGCGTCATCCCGAAACTGGACGGCATAGATGTGGCCGGTCTGCAATCCCAAGACTTGTTCATGCAGAACCAAGCACTCTTCTACCGTGGCCGGAGGACTGGACTCCTGACCTTGCAGAGAAACCGTTCCGTCGCTCTGCTCGGATACCACACCGGTTTCCACGAGTTGGAAGCGGCCAAAGTTGATCTCGCCCCAATCAGGGCCATGAATTGCCATGTGTTAACTCCTTGCCCTGTCGTATCGGCGAGTTGCTTGAACAATCTCACCTGCGAGACTGTTGGCTATGTCTTTGCGCTGTTGCGCGTTGGTTAGATCGAAGGTTCCGGATACCTGAACAGTGATGCCGCCATTGATGACCATTCCGCTTGAACCACCTGAAGTCGTGGAACTTGCCACGGCTGTTGGAGCAAGGTTGGCCATTGACATACTTGCGGTCATTGGTCGGGTGTTCTTCTCAATACCGAGGGCGAACCCTTCGGATACATGAGCGCCAAGCCCCATCATGACCTTGGAAGGGGACTTGATACCCAAAGCCTTTTTAATCGCGGCTTCCATCGACTTAGCAATCGCCATCATTGTTGCTTCGATGGCTGCTTGCTGAGATGTGAGTCCGTCGACCAGACCTTGAGCGGCCTTAATGCCAGCTCCATACATGCTGTCGGCTACGGTCGTACCGGCCGAGTCGGCAGCAGCGGTTAGCTGGGCCTGTAGGTCATTAATCTTCTTGATATCGGCAGCACTGGCACCGAGCAATGTCTGAGCCGTTGCCATACCTCCACCGGCAATACCGGCTTCGGCGATATCACTAATAGCCTGACTGTTAAGACCCTTGGCCTTGAGCTGAGAAAGCATCGAGTTGAACTGTTGAGCTTGCCCTGTATCACTCTGCAACTGACTAATCAGAGTGTTGACGCTCGTACCGTACTTACCAGCTTTAGTGATGTTTCCGAATGACACGATGCTTGACGACACCGAGGTCTTCAGTTGGTCAAAGCTGCTCTTCAGGTTGTCGAGATTTGTTTTGGCTGTATCGAGAGCCTTGTTAACGGCTTCATACTTCTGCTCATTAGCCAGAAGGGCCTTACCCGAAGTGTTCAGCTTATTGAGAAGGTTCGTCTCGGTCTTACCGCTTGTCGAGGTGGCAATCAGGTTCTTGTATTGATTCAGACTGTCGACCAGATTACTGACCGAGCCTGAATTGCCGAGCGCGTTTTCGATCTCGTTGTTCTTGAATGAACCCTGAGCCTGCGCCATCTTTCCGAAGCTAGAGAAGGTGGTTAAACCCTCTAGCTGGGTGGCCGCACCGTGAGCCGTATCGTATTGATCCTTGGTTAACCACTGACCTTGATACAGGTACTCGGTGTGCTTAGCGCTTCCCTTACCAGCCGAGCGGGTCTTTGTGTATCCACCCACAGAGAAGCGAGGCAGCTTAGGGAACATGCCTGAGTTAATAAGGCGCATGAAATCGGGACCGTACTTATCGACGGCCGCCGCTCGCATGACGAACTCACCTGTTGATAAGCGGGCAAACAAGCTATCCGAGGTCTTCGTTCCCGGACCACTTAGTAAGCCGCTTACTCCACCACCCTTAGCGAAACGGCTAATACCGGAACGCGAGGCGAGACCACCATGAGCACCAACCACATCGTGAAGCGATCCGCTGGTGTGGTAAATCGTTTCGTTGATGTGTGTCGTACGGATAGTGATTGTCTTGTCGGATAGGCGGTCACGCTGAGCCTGAATACCTGCGATGTTATGTGAAGCGGCACCAGTAATAGCGGTAACGGTTACCTTGCCGTTAGGCAAGGTCTTCACCTTGTAACCAACAGCTTGAAGCGCCGCGATAGCAGCGGCATTCAAGGTAGATACCGTAATGCTCTTAGCTCCGGGTGTCGCCTTGATCTTTGCGATAACGGCATTCAACTGACCAATTGCCGTAGCGTTCTGTGCGGATACCTTGATGTCCTTATCGCCAACCTTGTAACCATCGATGGCCTTAAGCTGACTCTTGGCGCCGTCAGTCTTGGCGGTTACCTGGAAAGTGCCGTCCGGAAGCTGCGTGACTTGAAGTCCGAGCTTCTGGAGAATCGCGATGGCAGGCTTGTCGAGTACATCGACATTGATTGACTTCTTATCTGGAGCCGCACGGAATGCCGCCGCGATAGATGAAAGCTGTTGCTGAGCATCGGACTTGAGCTGAAGGTTAATGTCCTTCTGGCTCGGAATCTTTAGGATCTCTGCCGCATACTGCTGAGCCTGAGTCTTGGATAGACCCATAGTCGTCAGCACCTTTTCGAGTGTGCTACGGCCTTCCTTCCAAGCGGCTTGCGCCTGGTTCCAATCTCCGGTCTGCTTATAGATAGCCAAACCGTTAGCTTCAGATGCTGCCGCTAACTGGTCAGCCTTTTCCGAAGCATCACGCTGAGCCTGACTGTTCTGCACCAGTCGGCCGTTCTGCATATCCAGAACTCCGGCATACTGCTTAGCCGCAGCAACAGCATCGTCAGCCGCTTGCTCGTATTGGCGGGTCGCCTCGCTTGCATCACGGTTGACGTTGTTCATAGCGAATAGGGAATCGGTCAATCCCTTAACGCTGTCATCGAGTGCTTTGAGGTGTCCCTGTGTGGCTACGGCCCGATCACCAAATGTGCCCATCGAGATAGCGGCCAGCTTGTTAGCTGTCTCCTGGTCTAGAAGTGCTTTGTTGTAGTCCTTGAGCCACTTCTCACTATCCTTGCCGCTAATGCCTAGCTTCTGCACAGCCTCAGCCGCGACGTTTGCATAGCCGTCAGACACCATCGACGCCAATGACTTATCGAGGCCGTCGACTTTCTTGCCCCAGCTCTCAATAGACTTTCCGCCGTGCTCGGCATTGTCGATGACTTTGCGAGTCCAATCGGAAACGGCAGTGCCACCCATGAGGTGTTCCCAGCCGCCGATGTTCTCTTTGATTCCCTTGTTCAGGGTATTGAAGCCCTCGGTGATACCGCCGATATCTCCGAATGTCTTCTTCAGTTCTCCACCGAAATTGCCAGACTGAGCTAGTTGACCGAGTGAGGTCTTCAGCTTGTCGACGTTCGGGGCGGCAGATACCGCAGATGAAGAGAAGTGATCGATAAGAGCCTTGCCGGCCAGCAGTACACCAACCGCGATACCGAGCGCTCGAACCGCTACGGCCGTCTTACTGATGACACCAGCAGACGCACCGATCTTTGTCAGCGCAGGCCCAATAGCGGCAACCATTGCTTGCTGGGAAACCAATAGCTTAAGAGCCATGAAGAGCTTGCCGACTAACCCGGCTACAACACCAAGCACCTTTCCGGCAACGCCGATCAGTTTCATCCCTAGGGCGAGTGACATGAGAGTTGTCACGAAGCCATCAGGTAATGCCGACACCATGCGGGCAAAGCCCGCTGCACCCTGAATCAGAACTCCAGCAAGCGGACCAGCATCGTTCATTACCTTCAGCAGGGCTTCAGCGATATCTGTAAGAGCCTTCGCCATTGCTGGACCGGTGCTCTGCATACGACTGACGAATTGCTGCCACTCGGGGTTATTGGCAATGTTCTTGAACAGGTTGACAATGTCGTCACCCGCACCAGAAATCTTGGCCTGCAACTGGCCTGAATTGAACAGGCGAGTAATCTTCGCCGTGAGGTCATCCATACCGCGACCCATAGATTGGGTCATGCGGATAAAGAGCGGAGTAGCCGCAATAGTCAGCTTGGTTAAGTTGGCCAGGATCTGACCCGGCATAGGGACCAAGGGGTCCATGGCAATCTGGAGTCCGCCGAACATTGTCTTCAGCAGACCCATACGGGAAAGGTTGGTAATCGAGGTCATACTCAGCTTGGTCATGTCGTTTAGCTGCATAGCCATGCCGCCTAACCCAACAGTCAGGTCAGGGATAGTGTTGTGAGCCATTGCCCGGAATGAATCGTCCAGACCGTCAAAGAGCGTGTTCTGTACGGACTGCTGTAGCTCGTGAAAAGCACCCTTGCTGGTGATCACTGCCTTCACGAAGCTCTGAGCTGTAGGTGTTAAAGCCTTCATAGCCTGAGCGAACTGTTTAGCCCCTTTGGTGCTAGCAGTAATTGCGTTGATAACGCCGTTGCCACCAACAGCCACGGTGCCGAACACTAGAGCCAGCTCAGAGAACGCAGGGATAAGACCGAGAGATCCTGTACCTACAGCCTTGATAGCAGGCAATAAGGCAGCGATGGCCGGCGGGCCTAAGGCACCAATAGCCACAACAATCTTTGTCCAACGTCCGAGGTGTGTCCCGGATGAATCGAGATCCTTGTTCAGCAATGCAAGTTCGGCGCGTGCCTTCGCGGTATCTACATCGACCTTTGCTCGGAACGTGAGGTTGCGCCCCATAGCGTCGAGACGTGCCTTAGCCGCAGCAATCTGCGCGTCTAGCATTCCCTCTTTGAGGTCTGCATTGAATGTGATCGAGGCCCGAACCGCTGCGGCAGCCCTACCCGCCTCCGCGCGTAACTTGAGCTGATTGATGCGGGGGTTGAGGTCGATAGGGATATCAACGTCGCTTGCGGACACGGTCCTAGCCGCAGCCTGTAATTTCGCCGCAAACAGCGTGGTGTCAATGTCCGGAGTTACGGGCACGCTAAAGCGACCCTTAAGTGCGTCGACCTCAGCCTTGATTTTCGCGCGCATAAGAGTCGCATCAATATCGGGGTTGATATCAACGTCGGCATTGAGGTTGAGCCCCTTGATACCAGCCATCATTTTGGCTCGGGCTTCGGCTACGTTGAAATCGGTTTTGATTTGGATAGTGGCTGACTCGCCTGCCCCTGCCTTCTTTGCAGCGGCACGGACCTGAGCACGAAGCCCAGTTGAGTCAGCGTTAAGCCTGATCCTCGCGTCGATACCTGCGAGAGCGCGACGCACACCGTCTTGGGCATCGCGGCGTAAGCCGCTTGTGTCGGCGTTAATCTCGACCCAAGCGGAAGCAATTTTGAAGCCTTGTGGCATGGTGGTGTCTCCGCTCTACGCAGTTTCGAATTCGATCCACGGAGCACCAATAGCGCGGGCTTCAGCTTCGGACTTCTCACCGGCAATCGCGGTTACGTCATCAAATACTGGTGTGGTGGTGTTCTCGTGTTCCTCCGAGGTCATCTCGGCTTGGGCTCTTACTGCCCCTTGATAACAAGCAAGTTTGAATGCGAGCCTGAAGAACTTCAGGCAATCCATCTCTAGATAGTCGTCAACACGATGGAAGGCGGATAGATCCGATTCAATAGCGTCGAGGTATTCGAGGACTCCTTCAACTTCCCAGGCTCGCAGTACTAGTTTTTTGCGCTTTCCTTGACAGCCGGGAAAGCGCGGTCAATGCACTGCTCCATGATCTGGCCCATAAGCTCATCGGTAAGTCCGTCGAAGTCCAATAACTTGTCGTAAGCGTCCTTACCTAACATGTCCTCTAATAGCTGTAGAGCTGCGAACATGTCGTTGCCACTACGCTTGGATTCGTTCATGAACTTAAGAGCGACCTTGAACGGCGCTTTAGCCGGGATGGTGTACTCGACACCATCGAGCGAGAAGAGCGGAATACGCTCTCCCGCTTCAACATCGCTCTTAAGCTGAACCATCTTGATTTCCTTGCTCATTGGTTTACTCCCTTAGGTATTGATTAGTTAGCCTGGTCGATGACCTTGAATGAACCTGTTGAACTGTCCACGTAGTGCGCGGTGAAAGTGACACTGAATACGCTTTGATCATCTTTCTTATAAGAGAACACAACGGCGTCTGTTGATAGGACACGACGAGCAATTAGCTTGCGCTTCTTACCGGCCCCATTAGGTGCCCACCCATCAAGGAGAATGGCGCGGTATGTAGGCTGAGTAGCGCTTGACTGGAAGTTAGGCTCGTAGGTGTTATCAGAAGCACCGGTTGCATAAGTACCGTCGTTAAGGGCGTAGAAAAGGTTCTGTAGGGTTGGCTCAGCAAGCTGGGTCTTGATAGTGAAAGCACGGCTTACGAGACGGCTACCAGGAACATCAACAATCTGGTCGACCTCCATTGCCTTGTATTCCTGGGCAATAGAAACCTCAGCACCACCAAGGGTTCCGCCGAGGTCTGTCCATACGCCGGATGCTGGGGTGGCAGTAGCAGAAGTGGGCTCGGCAGCACCAAATGCGCCGATGTATAGGGTTGCTGGACCCTGGACTAAGTTGGAGACGTTTACGCTCATAGTTTTGAACCTCTGTTTCAGTAGTAAGCGCCATATAGGCTTTCTTCGTTGTGTGAATTCCTTGACTGACGCTTCGGCGTTCGTCGCCTCCACTACTGGGTCAAGGTCCATATCCCCGACCAATAGCCGGGGTAGGTTTAGTGATTAGTTGGCCGGTAGCTGGACCCAAGAAATCTGAAGGTCGAGCACGTAATGGGCCATGAATTGCTCGTCTGAAGGTGCACGCGTCGGGTCTTGGATAAGCCACGCGCTGAGCACCTTGACCGGGAGAGACCCGAGAGAAGCGGGGAGAGTAAGCCCGATATTGACGGACTTCGAGGAGTCATAGCAGGCGTCACTAATCAACTCTGCTATCTGGTTTGCCTGATTCCACGGGGGGTTCTGCGCATTACGGTCCTGCCGTGCTGCCCACACGTGGCAGGTAATGACGTTGCTGCGTAGCTTGAGAAACGGGTCGACTACCGCCCCGGTCTTCTCCACCTGCACGATTCCCGTTGTGTACCAAGTGGTGTGGTCCTCGGGCACAGTCGTCGCTACTTGAGTCAGCCCTAAGGACTTGAGCCAGGCAACGGCTACGGATTCGGTTCCCGCATATGAGTTGGCCATCAGGATCACCGGGCCTTATAGAGAGACTTACGCATAAAGTGCGAGCCCTCATATCCGGGATGCTCAACCATATTGACCGGGTGTCGTGCGCCGGCCCACCACAAGGCACCCTTACCGTTTGGCCTGATGGTGTGTGGTCGGGTGCCGACCTCTACGTAATAGGCATAGTCAACGGTCTTGGCTCCGATACGAGCGGATGTACCGTCGACTTCCCAAGCTAGGTCGGCCATCAGGCGACCGGTCTTCTTAGGGCACAGCACAACCATGTCGTTGTAGACCTGTTCGGCTAACTTGCCGATATAGGTCTCAATCTGGGGTTCTAACTTCTCTACCCAATCGGGTTCGAATTGGATGCGCATAGGGTCTCTCCTCAAATAAAAACGGCATGCGGGTAGGGGTGACCTACTAGCGCATACCGGCATAGTTCGAGGTAGACCCCTGACTCTCTACGAGTAGGTTTCTGGTTATTCGTTTAGTAACCCCTCCCCGGTTTTCCCAGGGAGAGGTTCTAAGAGCGCTTGAGGTCGATATGCATAGGCACATGCCCGATAGCGTTGTTAGGGAAATAGACGTCCATGACAATCCATGTCAGTCCGGTTCGCTCATCACGGATACGGTTGTTATCGGTGACGAGAGCCGCGTACTTGGTCGAGAGTCGGCAGACACCGTCTCGGATGACGCGAGGGTTTGTTGTCACCTCGCCATATGCGGCATTGATGGTCTCGGTAATCGAGGCCGGGATACCAGTAGCAGAACCGTTGTCGGCGACATTATCCGAGTCGACCGGGTCGCCCCATTGGTCGGTATCGGTAGTGCTTGCGAGAATGGTAATGGTGGTATTGGTCCTGATGATCATTTTACCACCGTCCTTAGTTCCCGTAGAGGTCATCTAAAGGTCGCCATCCGTCGCGCCTGTCATCAACTTCGACGCTTGTTGTATTGAGGGTTTGAGTCTCGTAAGAAGCGCGACCACCCATAGGGCGGATATAGACGCTACGGTTACGCATCCATGACAGTCGGGCGATAGCCATCTTTGCCAGCGGAGCTAATACCGCCGACTGGATATTGCCGATAACCCATGACATGCCGTCTTGGGTAGCCGACGTTACGTCGATAACCGAGAATACGTCGGGGTGGGTATCCATCCATGCGGCTTGATAAGCCACGGCTAGTTTGAGATGCCTCAGGTTGCGGCTGGCAATGAAAGTATCTGAACCCTCGGTAGTGCCAGCGAACATCTCGACGAGATATTGAGCTTGGCTTACCTGAGATTCAGTAACGGTTGTACCCGTCATGTTGAGTACGTCAGTAGTTGTTGCCCAACTCACTTCGCACCACCTTTCTTCAGTAGCAGAAGACCGATGGGGAAGGTTAGGGAGAGGGCTCAATGAGAAGCCTGAGAACCTTCCCCATCGGAGTACGAGGGATTAGGCAGTCTTCTCAAGAACGGAGAAACCGTTCGGGTGAGCTACACCGAATGCCTTACGGACCTTGAGCTTTAAGGCTGTCTGGTCTGTGCTGTCGTGAGCGCGCGCTGTATCGATAAGGGCACGAGGGCTTAGACGGTCACCGCGAACAAGAAGATCGGTGTTGCCACAGAAGATCAGGATTGGGTTACCGGCAGGCGCAGCACTAACGGTTGGAGAGGTCTTGGCTCCGAGACTCCATGCAACGGGAACTCCGAAGAGGGTGTCTGGGGTTCCAGCTAGACCCTGAACGAATACAGGCATGTTGTTATCGTCCTTAGTCTGACGGAACGATGCGCGGAACGTTGGGTGAGCAATCACAAGAGAATTAGACATATCCCAGAATTGGCCAGTCTCGACCAGGCCTAGGGTTCCTGAGAACTTGTCGTAAGCCGCTGATGCGGTGCCGTTCCACGCTAGGTAGTTGGCATCTGCTGAGTAAGCGGAAGTTACGCCAGAACCGTTGGTGCGGATTGTCTTGTAAACAGAGTTGAACGGAGTACCTGAGCTACCGTCTCCAGCACCTGTGACCGCTAAGCATGCGTTGTCGAAAACGTCCGCATAGTTGGCAGCCCAATCGGTTGCCTTGACGTTGATGGTGTTGATGACTGAGTCAGCATCGGCTAAGTCGTCCTCGGCAACGATGAACTGACCGGTGAAAGGCTGAGAGTCAAGCAAGATGTAGTCGTTAGATGAAGAGTCAGAAACGTAAGTTCCACCAACGCCAACGGTTAGTCCGCCAGAGCGAAGAACACGCATAGTGTCACTGCCCATGTTCTCGCCACGAGCGTAACCCTCTACGGCTGAACGGGACTGGACACGCTGAATAGCTGTTGAACTCCACTCGATGGGAATCCAGTTTGAAATTGATGCAGCCATAGTGAGGCTCCTTCGTAATTAGAGAATTCGATAGATCGCCTCCCTCGGCATGCTTGGGGCTTTTGAACACGGCCCACATCGTGTGGCTAACACGGGAAGTTAGATGAGGCCCTTACTGAAGCGCTCTCGAATCTTGTCTTCCCAGGACTGCGTATCAGCTGAGTTAGAAGTAGTCTTCTTACCGGCACCAACAACGCTGGCATCGGTGGTCTTCATGCGTTCACGCTTGAAGAACTCCGGATAGTCTTCCTTGAGATCTGCGATCTGTTCGGTAAGACCTTCTAGGCCGTCCTCGTCGAAGGTAATCTCGGAGGTGTCGAGGAACTTCAATACCGCGTTCACCCTCTTGGGGTTCACTCCGGCATTCACTAGTTCCGCGTAGATGGCGACGCCCTTAGATAGTCCCGTTTGCTCGGACTGCCTGAGATCCGCTGTGTAATCGCGGGTATCGTCGGCAGACGTAGATGTGCCTCCTGAAGCTGCGGTAATTTTCTCGCCCGTCTTGGGGTTGATACCGGCCTCGCGTAGCCAACGCTTACGAGATGCAGCTTCCGCGGAAGCCTTATTCTCTTTCGATACGAGTGCTTCCCACTCGTCTTTAGAGGGCGCCGACCACTCTTCGGTGGTTGTGTCGTCGTCGAAGTCGTTCTCGTCGTCATCGTTCTCGATAACGTCGGTATCGTCGTTAAGCGGCTTGCTCATTGTTTGTTACTCCCTGGGTTTGGTCCGCGCTCTGCGGTACTTGGTTGGGTTGTTCTGTATTGGCTTGCTCACCAGCGGCGGCTAGCCAAGCATCGATATCGGTTGCCAGGTATCCGGCTTCAGCGAAGGCAACGTCCTTAGGCACACCAAGAGAGATCTTGAGCGCGATGGTCTGCCAGCCTGCGAGGTCATCGACATGACGCGCTGGCATCCACGTCACGGTTACGTCCGCGTCCTCATCGAGGATCTGTAAGGCGAACTGATAGGCACGGCGGTGAGTCGACCCGAAGAGCTTCTGTAAGGACTCCACACGGGCATACAGGGGCTCGTTAGCTTCCCTGCGGCTCTCGCCTGAGATGGCATCCCCCGTGCTGTCAAACGCGTGCATGGGGATTCCCGTAACCTGCGCCATGGCCTTGATATAGCGGTCGAGAGGCTTCAGGAAGTTGTCCGGGTTAGCCGCGTCGAACTGTCCGACTTCCTTGTAACCCTGGAGATTCCAAAGGGCGTTGGGGGAAGCGTCTAGCTGGCTCTCTCCGGCCGTCTCCGGGTCCCACCCATCGGTGGGGTGTTCCTCGTCGAAGTCGTTGCCCTGAGGGCCGCTGAGGTCCGCCGACGGGTCCACCAGGGCGTAGCGCTGGGGGAAGCTCTGATACTCGACCGTGGCGAGATGGCTGGTGATCAACTTGTTGATCGCGAGCTGAGGACCGTACGCGTTGACGTGCAGCGGGACGCCGTACGGGCGGGCAGTCCTGTAGTGGAAGAACGGCACTTGGCCGAAGGGGTTCGGGATGAGTGCCGGCGAGCCGTCACCGCTGTACGGAACCCACTTGGCGCGCTTGGGGTCCTGGGGCACCTTGCCCTGGTGGACGTAGCGCTCTACCCGGTCGGGGTAGTAGAGGTTCGCGCGGACTACGAGAGTCTGTTTGGCGCCCTCTTCCCAGCTCTGAATGGCTCGGGCTTTGGCGTTGGGGTCTTCCTCCCCGTAGAACACGCGGACCGTCAGAGGGTCCTTACAGCGCATCGTGACGCCCGTGGGATCGCCACTCTCATCCGTGGCGGGCCACACCATGAGGTAGCTGTCTCCGTACTTGCACGCGTCCAGCAGCAGCACGGGAAACTCTTCACTGAGGTCGTTCAGGTCGCTCAGGTCATCGAGGACGACGTCAAGTGAGTTGTCCTCGGTGGTTACCGAGTTGAGGTGGAGTTTGTCTACGAGTGCATCAACAGCGATATGCGCAAAGTTGAAGCTCGGCAGGTTATGCAGATTGAAGCGGGCCAGTAAGCGGGCTACCGCAGTACTGGAGTATTCCTCTTCAACGCATCCGGCATAGAACGCGTCTGCGCGTTCATAGTCGGGCCGTGCTTTGATCAGCGCCATATAGTCGCCATGTAAGTCAGGATTAGCTGTTGCATCACTCATGGGGTTACCTCACGTTTTCTCGGTTACTCTGACCTCCTCGTTTGTGATTGCCGTACTTGGCTACCGGGGTCATATTGGTTTGGTTTAGTTTGGTTGCCGTACTCGGCATACAAGGGATGTGAAACCAGCCAAGTAGCAGCAGGTGAGGGCATACCTAAGGTCGACTCGGCTGGTCGATATGAGGTGGGGTGGGTGCTCCGCCTACGGGAATATCAAAGCGTCTTCGTATAGATTCACGCGGGAATATGTGGAAAGGATCATCCGCGTTACACCGGCTGAAAGGAGGAAGGACCGGCGCTCTGTACTAGCTGATTCGACCGTAGGCGGAGCGGGATATGGATATACCAATCCCCACAGTGAATATTATAGGTCACATATCCGAAGTCGTAGGGGGCAAGTCGATTAGCGAGGGTGCTTCATGTTCATAGCGGCCTTAATGCGTTGTTCCGGCTTGATCCAACGCAATACCGCGTTGCCCGTGGCGTCGACCTGGTCGTCAAACAAACCCTTAGGGAATTGCATCATCTCTTGCTCAAGGCTATGCAGCGGCTCGGCATGCACGACGCGAGGCGGAACCGACTGATAGAGCGCGAGCAAGCGGGATGCTCGCTCTTTCTTGTTCACGCTGTTGTGTACCGGCTTCACCCTTACCGGCATGTCGTGCAATACCTCTTCCCAGAGGTCCCCACCCTGGTTGGTCTCCACCAAAATGCAATTGACCTCCGGGAAAGCCTGCATAGTGGCCAAGACATAGTCGCGGAGTTCCGCACCCTTGAGCTTCACCTGACTGGAGAACTTCACCAGGGCTCGGCGGTACGGCTCGCTCGTTACCCCCACTACGGCAATTCCCGTATAGTCCGAGGTCTTCTTAGTCGTTACCGCGCCGTCGATAGACAGGTAGGTATTCGAGCACTGGAACGTGCCATACGTGAAATCGGATGCGGACCAGTATTCGGAGTCGACAGCCTTGGGGTCGTTCAACATGTTCTTTGCGAACTCGCGTGTATGGCGGCGAGCCTTCATGCCGTCGAGATCGAAGATAGGGTTTCCGGGCCAGATGGAACGGTCCGTACCATCGCCGTTGTCAAGGATGGGTAAGTGGTGGTGCACCTTGAAGGACTCTTCCTTCACCCAATCCATATCTTCACCCTTGGCGGCCCGCACCAAGTCATGCACGATACTGCCGAGCATGGTCACGGTCCCCGTGAGCACCACATTCGCGGTATAGCTCAGAGGCAAGATGGCGTCGGTAAGCGTGTTGAGCCGTCCAGCCTTCTGATAGAGGCTGTAGTTCGCCTCATCGGGCTCGATATCGTCCAAGAGAATAGTGTCCGGACGTCGCTGGTCCACCTTCATTCCAAGGCTTTGGGAATCGATACCGCGAGCCATGAACACGAAGCCGTTACCGCAGCGGCGATACCCCGTGGAATCCCCCTCCGGGGAGTTCTTCGAGAAGTTCTTGCGCTTACACAGATCTGGGAAGTCCTGCCGTAGCAGGTCGTTGTTGTTCAGCTCGTTACGGAAACTCTTCAGGTGTAGCTGAGCCTGCGTATCCGAGTTGGCGAACGCTGCCGTGAAGTGGCTGTATCCATATGCCGCCCACCAGAGAGGCAAGATGAGATACCACCACGTCGATTTGCCAAGGTTACGAGGGGCAATGAACGCATGCCTGTTCTCGGCCGTCCTCTTGGCTCCGGGACGGGCCCATTGGCGGGCCAGTTCTGCCCACTCCTCGTGAGCCTCAGCAAAGGTAATCTCGCCGGTATCCGGGTTGGATACATGGTGCGTGAGATAGATAACCGCGAAGAGAAGCGGGTCCATACGGCATAGGGCACGGCGATAGTCTGGGCTTGTCCTGAGGGCTTCGGGGTCTACCCCCTCTAGTAATCGGGCTAATGTCGGGTCCATCGGTATCCCTTTCTCGGGTGCTGTGTCGCCTCCCTTCGGTTTGGGTTAGGTCGGACATATGGGCGACTTTTATGTTTTTGAAAGTGGGTAAAAATTAGAGAGGCCTCAGTGCCGTAAATGATCATGAGGCCACTTCTATGTGTGTGCATATGAGCCAGCGCTTAGGCCTGCGGCCAGCCACGGCGGGCGGCATAAGCCCTGGTCAGGGGCCTGAAAGAAACTTTCAGCGCTGTCCGGGGAGGGAGGCTCAAAACCGTACCCACGGTCTTGCCCACGTGCCCGGCGAGGGTTTTGCATAGTTATTCATTGGTAGCCTAAGGCAACTACTTGAGCTTAACTAAAGTCGTCCTCGGGGTTATCTGTAATGGGTACGACGTGATACCCAAGCTCAGATAGGCGCATAAGCAATTCAAACGTGAAGTGTTGTGCACCAGACGAACGACTATGCAGCGGGTATCCATTACCAATCGGGTGGTTGGATACCGCGTCATATACGTCACAGATAACCGAATAGATATGAGGGTCGATATCGGTAGCGTGCATGACTAGCTCACCAACTCGGCTTGAAGCTTGGCGTTCTTGGCTTCCATCTGCTCTACCAGGCTGGCCAACGCAGTATCAGCCGGGGTTGTGTGGGTTACCTCGGTCTGTGTCTGGAAGGGCTTGTAAGCGCCAGTGAGGCGCGCTCGTGAGTCCAGTAGCTTACGCATCTCGGCAGTAGCTTCGAGCGTGCGCTTGGTGTCGACGGCTACCGTGCCGTTGCTGGCATAGACCAGCTTGCCGTATTGGTAGAGCGGTTCATCGTTCTCGATGATTGCCCATACCTTCTTAATCAGCATATCGAGTTGCTCTAATTGCTTACGCCTTTCCACGTCTGCTAACGGAGTAAGGCGGTTCTCTAATTCCTCGCGGACATAGTTAGTGATAGTCGGTGTGGTTACGCCTAATTCATCTGCGCAATCCTGTAAGGTATATCCCTTCATGCGCATCTCGAATGCACGCAATACTTTATCCGCACGCTTTAATTGCTGTGTTGAACGTGAGCGGTTATTCATTAATACTCCTTTGATTACCTAAGGCAACCATCCACATATGTAGCCACTAATATAGCTGAACTTAGTTGGGGGTAGATAGCGCTTTAAAAGATCTTGAAAGTTTTTACGAAATCCGCTTGACACTTTCAAAACAGCGGGGTACTGCCCATTATCCCACGCGAATACCAGTTGACAGTGGGCAACTCATATGACCTCGAATCCTCGATATGGAGGCTTCATAAGTGCGATAGGTATCCGCGCATGTGTGGTTAGGGATCACTACCAGGTGCGCACATGTAGGGGCTCTGTAGATCACTAGGCCCAATCACCACATGTAGGGCTAGCGTGGAGTCCATGACTGAAGATCGTGAGTACACCGCAGCAGAAATACCCACCTACGAGATACCGCCGTGCCAACGGTGCGGTAGCCAGCAATCCCTAGACAGTTGGGTCCGGTCGAATCCGGGAAGCTCAGCAGAGCCTGTGTACCTCCCTGGCCTGACCGTGTGCCCCAAGCCCACGTGCACCCGCAACACGGGCGGCTAGCCTCCCCCAGCTCGGTGCCGTCCGGCGCCTGGTGCTCTCCGACCCGTCCTTCAAAGGCTTGGTCCTGGTGCTCGTCGACGCCCTACGCGCGCGTGAGGGACGGGTCCTCGCCGGCCCGCCCCTCGTCCCACGTCAGAGCGGCAGACCGTAGCGCCAGCCGAGAGCGCGCGCCACACCGAGCACAAGTACCAGGACGACCGGGCCGAGCGTGCCCACAGGAAGCCGTAGGTGGGCCCCTGAGCCCCTCCCGCCGTCCGCCTGGCCCAACTCCCCACCCTCGCCCGGTAATCAATCCACAGAGCCCCCTGAGGGCATAGAGAAACCCCCTCAGGTCGCCAGTCTCGCGACGACCCTTGGGGGTTCTCGGTATTGCTACGGCTAGTTGTTCCTGGCCTTGAAGTATGCGTATACCTCTGACCAGTCGGCCTCTTCTAGCGTCTTGCTGGCCAGTTCGCTCTTATCCCCGAGCCACCTCTTGGCCGCTTGCGTGAAGTCCTCTATGTCATCCAGCGGGAGTCCGTCTCCCACTTGAGTCCATAGCGATCCTTCACGCTCCCTCTGCAAGTTCCGGAATACCGACCGGGTAGCCGGAGACTCGCGCTTGGGGGTACCGCTTCAGACCGGCTTGGGGTCCGTGGGGTTCTGCTGGACATACAGCGTCTCGTGCTCACCCTTGACCCGACCCCGGGTGTTGGCCAGCACGCCGTACTCAGGGCGGTTGGCTTCGAGCCAGGCCTTGACCCTGCGGTTCCACTCCGTGAGCTTCGGGTTAGGGCTACTGGCCGACGATGCAGCGGCCGGACGGCTGGCCGGTACGGACACCACGCGCTCACGGGACTTGGCAGCGAACGGCTTGAGAGCGGTCATGAGCTTCTTGAGCGAGGCAGGCGAGAGGTCGATCTCACGGGCTTCGTAGTCGGTGTAGCCAACGACCTTGAGCTTGTCTGAGCCATCCTCGTTCTTCTCAGGCTCGCCGTCCTCCCCGATGACGACCTCTTCGCGCTCGGCGTCAACCGGCACCAGGAGGTTGACCGTCACGGTTCCCTCAGCGGGCTTCTCGGTCAGGTCGTCGACATACTCCTTACGCCAGTACGTGACGTGAGTGCCGACACCAGGAACCTCTACCGGTACCCGGTCGATACCGTCCGGAGCCTTGTCGTAGGTCTCTTCGGTCATCTCGATGAGCTGTACTGCCTTGACTGCCATGGTCTCTCCCAAGTCCCTCGGCTGATCTTGCGTCCCCCGGTCCGGGGGGCCGGCACTGTACGCATACCCCGGGGCTGTGTCCACCCCGGATACCTACAGGGGCAACCTATCCCACGTAGGCCTACCCGGTAGGGCATACCCCGGTATCACAACCACATCGGGTGACCCTGTAGCTATGTCCGCCCTCACGGGTAGGTAGGGAATACCTAAGCCCGCATATCCGCTTGCCGGGTATCGGTATCCTGGATAACCGCAGAGGCGGATAGCATCGAAACTGTGGACCTAAAGGATATGTAAGTGTGGACCTACTGTGGACTGTGGACCTGTGGACCAGGTCCACACTTGGTCTGTGGCGCTCACCTACACAGCTCCCTTAGAGCATTTGATGTTTTAACATTCATTCTCTATATTATTGCAGGTCAGAGCGTTATAGGTAAGCAATAGATAAGCGTGGACTTTTTTCTCCCCGCTCGGGCGCCACAGCCCTAGGTGTGGACCTCGGTCCACAGAGGTCCACACTTTGAAGAGGTCCACACCCCCCGAAGTGTGGACCTCATAAGCCCCCACTAAGTTGCGGAAAGTCACTGCGGATACCCGTGCGACAATCAATAGCGGGCCATTGCGAGGATATGTAAGTGACTTCTAAGCACTGTCAACCACGGTTGACGAGTTGCCCACCGTCACTCAACCAATCCATGAGATAATGGATTCATACACAGAAACCGCCCAGCGTGGCGGGATTTATTTTCGCCATATCCCGTACACGCACCGTAGTACGTAAGGAGAACAACCGACCATGATGGTACCCAAGAGTTTCCGTATGCAGGACTGGCTAGCCCGAGCCTTCCATGATGCAGCTATCGAGCAAGGCTTACAGGATGGCGAGTTATTACGCCGTCTCGTGACCAAGCACTTGGAAGACCGTGGCTGCAAACTGTCCGACTACATGTTCAATATCAATGGCGCCCGCCACTAACACCCACCCACCAACGACCCGATGACGGGTCAGAAGGAGTCATCCAATGGCTATCAACATGATCCCTGCGTTAGACAACACCACCAATATTGATCCCCACCCAACACGCACCCCGTACCCCTTGGCCCGAAAGCTCTACCAGGGCATCGAGTGGGGTAGCCCTATCCCACTGCCCCATGGACGCAAGTTCTCTCCGCCTACAGGCGTTACCGGCAAGATGGGGACCGACGCATCCGAGGAACTACAGCAGCAGTTAGACGAGAAATACCCCAATGGTGAGATTGCCGTTCGTCTGGCTCCGCAGGTAGGCGCCCTCGATGTGGACACCTATGCAGACAAGACCGGATACGACGACCTCTTAGAGTTGCAACGGGTATTAGGCGCCCTCCCTCGCGGACCCATCTCCAGTAAGCGAGCCAACCCGGAGCACAATGGGAAGCGCCTGTTCGTTATTCCGGAAGACAAAGACTGGCATGACGTATCCGAGAGCATCGAGATTGTCCACCATGGGTGGCGTTACGTCGTCGCCCACCCGTCCGTCATCGACGGCCTACAAGAGCAGTGGTGGTATCCGAACCTCTATGACAGCGGATACCACATCGAGGGGCGCGTTCCCTCCCTTGCCGAGATTCCAATACTCCCCGATGCCTGGATAGAGCGCTTCTGCAAGGGCGAGTCTCAGTATCGTGACAACAGTGTCCCGCCTGAATATGCTGCGGCTTGGCTTGAGTCCCTGCACGAAGGGGCCGCATGTGCCCGCGTAATCAAGGCTATTGAGAGCACGGACTTCACTGTCAGCGGGCATGACAACATGCTTCGCACCCAAACCCATCTGTTGAGGTTAGGGCAGGAAGGGCATATGGGAATCCTCGCGGCTCTCGATACCGTGGAGTCTCTGTTCCTCGATCAGGTACGCGACCGTCGTAGGGATCAGGAGACGATCGTAAGGGAGTGGAATAGGGCCTATGACTCCGCTCTCGCCGTCGAAGCCAATACCCCCGTGCGCCGCAAATGCGCCTGCCACGTAAGCCTGAGGGCACTTACCAGTGACGACAAAGAGCCTGGCATCCTGCCAGAAGAGTTCTGGTCGGCGCGTCCCTCTCTGGCCCATGTACGGCAGGCAGCACATGCCCGCCGACGTTCCGGCGAAGCCGCATTAGCCGGGTTGTTCGCCCGTTTCGGAGCCATGGTCAACCCGGACGTGAAGATTGATACGGGTATCGGCGACCCGCTTTCATTGAATGCCTTCGCCGCTCTTATCGGTCCATCAGGCTCGGGTAAGTCCGCCTCCAAATCCATTCCCAAGCGTCTCGTACCAACCGGCACGTTCTCTACGTTCGGTGAGCGTGAGTATGTAGGGCTCGGTTCCGGTGAGGGAATGATTGAGGCCTACTTGGATTTTGTCCAGGTCGAAACCGGCGAAGTGAAGAAGAACGGTGACCCTGTAGTGGTCACCGCAAAGAGGCAGGTTCACAGTAACGTTCTGTTCTATCTCGACGAGGGTGAGTCTCTGACAACTCTCCTCGGCCGTAACGGCAGCACTTTGGGTGCCACTATCCGTTCCGCTTGGATGGGCGAGAAGCTAGGGCAGATGAATGCCCAGAAGGAGACTACCCGCACCCTTACTGAGGGCAAGTACTCAATGGGGTTCATCGTGGGACTTCAATATGAAGCGTGCACCAGGCTTATGGAGGATGCCGCCTATGGAACCCCACACCGATTCTACTTCTCTCGTGTGACTGACCCCAATCAGCCGGACGAACGAGCGGCAGAACCCGGAGTACTTCCGGTCAATCCGGTACAGGTGGCGAATAAAGGTAGCGGCTTCACTGTCGTATCCAGTATCACGGACAGGCTTGACGCAAACGACTTGGCCCGCCAACGCGGCCAACTCAAGGTGAACAAGCTCAATACCCATGAGCCTGCCATGCGGGCCAAGCTATCGGCATTCATTGCGGCATTGGACGGTCGCACCCTCGTTACCGAGGAGGATTGGGAGCTATCCGGCCACATGTGGAAAGTATCCTGCGAAGTCCGCGACGACGTCATGTCGTATCTCAAGGATAAGCAGGCGGCCGAGATCTCCGCAAAGACTCAGATCTATGTAGAGCGGGAGATGCGTATTGATGAAGCCAAGCAAGAGAAAGACGAGGAAGCAAACAAGGTCCTCATGCTGGCCAAGCGCATTGGCCGTTGGGTTCATGACGCTAAGGAGGGCATCTCTAAGCGTGATGTTGGCCAGAAGATCAAGGGTCCTGACCGTAAGTTGCGAGACCAGGCTATCGAGCTTGGCGAGAATCGCGGTTGGTTCTATTGCAAAGAGGATGGTCGAACATTATTGCCGGGCGATTCCCGCCCTTCGGAATAACCAGAGAGGATACGAGATGGAAAAGAGCCGGACATTCCGACAGTTCGTTATTAGTTTCCGAGGCGAGCCCAACCAATTGGGCGATCTGGCCGCCGACTACACCTTGGATTGGAAAGACGGGTTCCGTCCAGTGCGACTAACCCCACTTAACCTGTATCAGCGGTTAGAGAAACACGGCGCCTGTAGCGGCGCGTTTGAAGCCGTAACCAACGCTGCGGAGAGGTGGTGTGCCGAAACCGGCAACCGCAAACCTGAGAGGGAACTACGGGAATACATCACTGAGCCAGAAGTTTTCGACAACTTCGAGTAGAAAGATTGAAGGTATGAGATATGGAGGACGATTTAAGACCCGAACCCTTAACCAACCATTGGATGCACAGGGCCGCTTGTATCAGGTCCGACCCCGAGATTTGGTTTCCCGATGCGGAGGCAGGTAAGGATGCGGCGTATGCCGCAGCGTCTATCTGTTTCAATGAGTGCCCTGTACGTCTTGAGTGTTTACGGCGGGCCTGTCGACTCAAAGACGATTACGGCATATTCGCTGGCCTAGGTCCGGGCCTGCGTCGAGATTACGACTACGACTACGACCGGCTATCCAAGATGGGTAACCGATACCGGAAGTCTCTGAAGTAACCAAGGGCAATCAATATTGACCCTGCCTTAACACAGTCACGCTGCGGGATAAGCAGCACCAGTAACCACCGGGAAGAGGTGATACCTAATCAAGACTTTTGAAGGGAATACCTATCATGTTTGCTTGCCAGCGTTGTACCCAAGAGTTCGAGACCCCATGTGATGGCGACATGTGGGTTGATGTAATCGGAGATATCGTCATTAGCTTATGCGGTCACTGCGTCGAGGACATTGCCAAGACCCCAGTTCGCTAAGAGATAGCCGCATGAGAAAGCCCCGGTACCTAATCGGTATCCGGGGCTTCTCTACGTCTGGGGTTACCCGTTACATCGAGTCGACGAACGCTCCCCAGGCTTCCCGAGAGAAGACCAGGGCCGGACCCGTAGGCGCCTTGCTGTCTCGTACCGGCACGATTCCAGGAACGTTGGCGGATTCAACGCAGCTATTGTTGTCACCGCTATAGCTGGACTTGTACCAGTCGAAGCCAGTAGCGGAAGCGTTAGAGATGGCAGACATAGTCAGTCCGTTCCTGAGATGTGCTGTTTGATGATGGACAGGCTTTGCTCAACCGGCAGAGCTTCAGAGTTGAGACGCCGGAACAGAGCAGTATAAAACTCTACTTGACTCGGATCTTCATAGTAGACGATGGACATTAGGTCGTCTCTGTACACAATGTCGGTCTCAACTGGCTCCGGAAAGCTCATGATGCCGAACGGGCCATAGAGGGCGGTATTGATAGCCGCACTTGAGGGCAGAATCTGAATTTGGATATTGGTTTCCCTTGCGAGGGCTAGCAGCGACTCCAACTGATCCCCCATCACATCCTTACCCATGTCCGCCTTTAAAGCCGCTTCAGCGATAACAGCCCATAGCCTCAAAGGGGTTGAGCGGGCAAAGGTCTGCCGACGCTGACCGCGCACCTTTACCTGAGCCGCAACGTCGGCATCCGCCTTGCCCGGATTCTGGGTACGGACAACTGCCTCTGTATAGGCGGGAGTCTGTAGCAAGCCCGGGATGAGAGCAGTCTCGACTAGATACAGGTCTGAGGCATGCCACTCAAGGTCAATCAAGTCGCTGTAAGCGGAGTTCAAGGAACCCTCGTACTGCGACCACCAGCCGCGCTCACGGCCGTTCCGGGCGAGATCCTGATAGTGGGCACGGCGCGCCTGGTCAGTAACCCCATAGAAGTCCAGCAGTGCTCGAAGATCGAGCGACCTGATACCCGAGTGTGCCGCCTCTATGCGGCTGATCTTCGACTCCGCACAGTCCAGGGCTTCAGCGGCTTGGGCAAGGGTTTTGCCTGCCGCGCCTCTGGCTTCCTTGAGCATGCGGCTGAGCCGTCGTTGCCTGACGGTCGGATTCTTGCTGCTGACCGGCACGTTCGTGCCCCTCCTCGTTGGCGTCTGGTCTCAGTCTGCCGTGCGGCTCCACCGCGCACAATCACGTTGAGTCACCCCCAAGGTGGGGGACTTGCACCTTGGGGTGCCAAGCCCTCACTCTAGGGATTGTTCCGTGAATGAGAGACGGGCTTGACACGGCGTCAAGTGGTCTGAGTGGCCAGGCTGGTTGGAGAGGTGATCATGGACGCATTCGAATCGGATCGATCTAGGTACCCAACTCACAGTGCCTATGTGAAAGCGGCGCGTGATCACGTCCGCAGAGTCGCGACGAGTTGGGGCTTGGTCGACTCGGTCGTCTCGGATCTCGCCCTACTCGCCTCCGAGCTGGCCACGAACGTGGTGCTTCACGTCGGGCAGTCGAACGGGCAGGAATTCGGCGTGATGCTCCACCTGTCGCCGGACAACGTCCGGCTGGAAGTCCGGGATACCGGCCCCGGAATGGTGAGCGTCCAGGACCCGTCAGCCGATGAGACAACGGGGCGGGGGTTGCTCATGGTCGACGCGCTTGCCGACAGGTGGGGGATCGTCACCCAGGTGCTAGGCAAAATCGTGTTTGCGGAAATCTGTCTCGTGAAGCCAAGTCCCCCTAATCGCAAGGGGGTTAGCCGTGTCTGACGGCTCTGAACAGGACTGGCTCTCGGCGGAATGCAGCGTGGCCAGGCAACCCGGTTACACGTCCCTGCACCTGGAATGCCGACAGACGGCAGACATACCGCTCCCGAGTGGCGGGGGAATCCTCCTGGTCCGCCGTTGCCCCTGTACCTGCCACGTGATCGCTCCCAACCGCAAGCCACCAGCACCCCGGTACCTCCGCCCGGTCAAACCGCTCACTGAAGCCTGAGCCGTCTGCCCCACGAACGGGGCCGCATGGTGACCAACCCGCGTTAGGGTCACGCGAAGCTCTGAGAGCGCCCGAGAGGGCCCCACAGACGAGAGCCCCAAGGTTCCCCCGCCTTGGGGCTCTCTTGCGTCCTGGTGGCCGTACAGCCGCTCTCAGGACCGGACATGAGGAAAGCCCCGCCGGACCAACCGGCGGGGCTCTCAGGGCCGTACAGGGGCTGTCAGGACCCCAGGGTCTCGAACCAAGCTCGTGCGCTCATGCCGTCGATGATCGCGTCTGTGCCGTCCCATTCAATGTCTTCCGCAGTCAGGGTGAGTCCTGCCTTTACGGCTTTCTCAATGACCGCGTCCAGCAGGTCACGGTGCCCCTGGGGGTACAACAGCCGGACGCCATAGGCGCCTTCACTGATATCAAGCGTCTCGTCGATGTGCCGGTTACGACGTTCCCTCGCGTGCTGGAGACAGGCCACGTTGAATACCTCAGCAACAGACGCGTTGTCAGGTCCGTCGACCTCATAAACGTACGTGCTGCCCTTTGTGCCGTTGGCGATTACCTGCCACATGTCGCTTTGTCCCTTCTCGCGTTCGTCGACTCTAGCTCTTTGCTGCCTCTGATGTGTCCGCTTTCATGCCGTCAGCTCTACCGACAGTTTTGCCACGTCGTTGAGTTCAGGACCAAACACGATGGTTGACAGCGTCGAATTGGCATCCTTGCCCTTGATCTGGTCGCGCACTTCCCAACCGCAGCGCCAGTAAAGGACGTCTTGACCGCGACGCATCTTGATGCGCCATTTCAGCATCTCTTCCCGACGCTCCTGGGGCTTGCCCTCAGTCGACGCCCACCATTGGGCGAACGTCTGGCCCGTTTCGCGCCACTCCCATGTGGCTTTCTTCTGGGGTTCGTTGCTGAGTTTCTCGTGTGCCGTGGCCGTCTCAGTCATCATCGCAGCGAACTCTGCGGCAGTGTGGCGCCCTGCCTTGAACTCTGCGTTGAGTTGGTCCATACGTCCCTGCAACACAGCCAGTTCGACAGCCGACCGATCATCGGACAACTTCACCTTTTCCAAAATGGTGAACGTGCCCAGTTGCTTGAGGAACACGTGCTCCACCTCTCGCATGATTTGGTCAGCCGGATACGACTGTCCAACACACCGGGGAATGCCCAGGGGTTTGTTCCCCTGGCACCGGAACCGCGCTACTCGGGTCCCATGCTCTTTCATGTAGTAGAGCGGCTGCTCACAGCCTGCGCAGAACAGCACCCCTAGGAGGGCGCTGGTGCGCTTGGGTCCCTGAGTGAATTTGATTGTCTCGATCACGCTTTGGAGTTCATCGAATTTTTCCGAGGTGATGACCGGAACGGAGAGCAGGATCGGCGTCCCGTCGGGGTTGCGCTCGATAGTGCCGTCTGCCCGGACGTATTCCCCGAGAAGATTTCGGTTAGTCAGCATTTTCTGCACTGCGGTTGCGGACCACTTGGAGCCGCGCGGTTTGGCTTTATCTCCGCTGAGTCGGGTGTTCGACGTACCTGCCTTGCTCGCGCGGATTCGGGCAATGTCCTGAGACGTTGGTACGCCGTTTGCGTCTAGCCATTCAGCGACGACGTCGAACGATTTCACCTCTAGGAACTTGTCGATCATCTTGAGAAGCCATGGTCCGTAGGTGGGGCAGAGTTCCAGTGTGTACCCGTCACCATCCGAAGCCAGTACGGCAATTCGCCCGAACGGCACCAGGCCCCCGGGCCAACGCCCTTGAGCGCGCATCGTGGCGCGTGAGTTGCCGATGCGCTCTTTGATCATCTCTAGTTCTGCCTCTGCCAGAACGGCGAGAATTTTTGCGATGGTGCGGCCCCACGGTTTCGAGAGGTCGAAGCCCTCTTCCACAGATACGAGGGACTTTCCGTGTTCGTCGCACCAGTCGAGCAAGTTCGACAAGTCGCGTACGGACCGAACGATGCGGTCGAGTTTGTAGACGTAGAGAACGTCCCACAGATCGACGTTTTCCTTGAGCCACTTGCCGAGTTGGGGTCGGTCCCACGGACTGAGGGAGGCGGACACGTCGATATCAACTGCCCAATCGACAAACTCCAGCTCGTCCGCAATAACTCGGTTCTCGATCTTCCTGCGCTGGGTGTCTTCACCAGTCTGGTTCACGTTGCCGACGCTGAGTCGGACCACCCCGAGTGCTCGTTTGATGATCATGCTGCCCCTCCGACTGGTGGGGCTCTGAGGTCCCTCCCTCTAGTCGCGTGACCACCAGTAGGAGTAACCCCCCGAAGTGGGGCATTATTCCCGATCTTGCTGGTCAGGCGGTGCGAGGAAACTTCAAGAGCGTCGCGACGATGTTCACCCAGCCGACCAGGAAGCCGAGCCACGGAGTGAGTGAACGGCCCACCCACACATAGCCGTTGCCCGCGTTCGGCTCGACCTTGTTCAGCCGGGAGTAGGCGCCCGCGATGCCCAGGATCGGCAGGAACGCGATCAGCATGATGGCCGGCAGATGCAGCCCGACCACCCCGGCGGTCACGCCCAGACCGATGCCGATGCTGGTGGTCGCGGCCGTGCTGGAGGCGGCGATGGCGACGCCGTCCAGCAGACCGAGGGATTTGCGCAGTGCGGGCCCCGACGGGGGTGGCGTGTCGTTCATGGCGTGCTCTCCGCTCGCACCGGGGGGCCCGAACGGCCCCGGTGAACGCACATGAAACTGCCCGCGCCCTTAACAGGTCAACGGTGTTGTCATAAGGTGCGGGCACAGGAGCAGCGAGGAGGTCGTCGTATGAGTGAGCGTGTCGTCCCGGCCGCCGACCGGCGGCGCAGGCGCCCCACCAAACAGGGCGTCGTCCTGTCCGAGGAGCTGATCGTCGAGACCGCGCTGCGGCTGATCGAGGAGCACGGCACCGAGGCCCTGTCCGTGCGCCGCCTCGGCCGCGCCCTCGGCGCCGACCCCAGCTCCCTGTACCGCTACTTCCGGCATACCGACGACCTGATGCTGGCCGTCGCGGACGAACTGATCGGCCGGACGCTGCGCACCTGGCGGCCCAGCGGCGACTGGCTCGCCGACCTGCGGGATCTCGGCCTGCGCGTGCACGCCGGAGCGCTCGCGCATCCACGGGCGGCGGTGCTCAGCTCGTACCGGGTGACCGGGCGGGTGTACGAGATCCAGGCCGTGGAGGCGATCCTCGGGGTGCTGCGCGGGGCCGGGTTCCCGGACGTGGAGGCGGTGCGGATCTACCACGCCTATGTCGACCAGGCCCTCGCGTTCGGTGCCCTCGACTCCGCGAACACGGCGCTGCCGCAGCCGGCCCGCGAGGCGGAGGCGGCCGTATGGCAGGCGACGTACGCGCGGCTGCCCGCCGACACGCATCCGCACATCGCGGCCACGGCCCGCCATCTCGTGGCCACCATGCGGCACAGCTCCTACCCGGCCGCCCTGGATCTGCTGCTCAGCGCGGCGGCGGCGCGGCTCGCCGAGATCCGTGCGGCGGGGGAGGGCTGAGACTTCTCTCGGCGAGCGGCGCCAGGCTTCCTGTAGGCGGCGCGCGGCTTCCGACTAGGAGTGCGGGGCGAAGGCCGTCGTCGTGAAGGTCGCCCTGTTCGCGTTCGTCGTGCCGTCGGTGATCCACCAGCGGGTGGGGAGCTTGCCGTAGGTGCCGAACTTCGCGTCCGCGCCCCAGTTCAGGATCAGTTCGTCCTTGCCGTCGCCGTTGAAGTCGGCGGCCCCCGCGGGGCGGGCGTGCCGCCATGTCGCCGGGATCTTCTTGCCGTCCGCCGTGGCGGGTCCTTCGCGCAGGACGGTGGTCCGCCGGGTGCCGTCGATGAGGGTGGCGCCCTCGTACGTGGCGACGAGGACGCCGTCACTGCCGTCGCCGTCCGGGTCGGCGGACACGTAGCCACCGGGCCCGTACTGGGTGCGCGCGGACTTCGGCGCCTCGGGGAGCCGGTAGGTCACCGGTGCGCCGCCGCCGGGATACACGGCGAGCGAGCCGTCGACATCGGCCGGCTCGGTCTCGAAGCCGGGTTCGTCGTTACGGCTGCCGTCGTCGCCGACCGCCACATCGCGCTGCCCGTCGCCGTCGAAGTCGCCGAATGTGTGGGCGTTGCCGCTCCTCAACTGCCGCCCGGTGGATGAGAGTTGCGAACCTCGGCGGGCCGTGTAGAGCGTGTTGCCGGACTGTTCCCCGTCGCTCACCGCGTGCATCAGGAGCGAGGTCGCGCGGGGTGTGCCGGACGGGGCGATGGCGTCGGCGGTGAGATCGCCGTCCGCCCAGGGGAGGCTCGTGTCGGTGCGGGCGGGGGCGCCCGAGCGCGTGAAGGGGCCGTACATCACCACCAGGGACGAGTGGTTGTACGCGAACCCGGCGAGGTCGTGGTGCCCGTCGCCGTCGAAGTCGCCGCGCACCAGGGACTGGACGCCCAACTTCGTTGCGCTCTGCGGCAGTTGGATCTGGGTGGCGGAGGTCTTTCCCTTCGGTCCGCCGGGGCCGCCCCACGCGATGTACGGGACGGTGCGCGGGGCGACGACGTTGTTGTCCGACGTCATCGCGCCCTGGACGGTGGTGACGAAGTCCGGGAAACCGTCGCCGTCCAGATCGGCGGTGGTGAGGTCGGCGGCGGACAACGAGCCCTTCGGGGCGAGGAGTTGCCTGCCGGGTTCGGGCAGGCCCAGGTCGGCGCGGCCGTAGACCGTGCGTGTCGACGGGTCGAGGCCCTTGGCCGATCCGTAGACCACACCCACCCGTTCGTCGGCGGCGCCGTCATCGCCGCCGACGATGATCGGCACCACGAGGTCGCGGTGCCCGTCGCCGTTGATGTCGTCGGGGTCCTTGGAACCCTTGCCCGGAGCGGGAGTTCGGCTCGCGGCGGCCGTCGTCGGTTCTCCCGAGGAGGGCGACGACTCGTGGGCGGTGGTGCCGCTGCCGCATCCGCTGAGCGGAGCGAGCGCGGTGCAGACGGCGAGGGTCACTACGGCGATACGAGGCTTCACCCGTCTCACTCTTACATCCCGCGTCCCACCCGAACCAGGGGAGCCGTGCGGTTGTTGCGCGTTCGTTGACCGACGCCGGTCGTCGGCATCAACTGGCCGAACCGGGATATCCGTTGGGTGCGTGGCAACCGGAATCGCCCCTTGCGCGCCTGAATCCTCGGAGGACCCATGGCACTCGTGAACGCTGGCTTCGTGGTGCTCGACGCGCTGGAGCCGGAGAAACTCGCCGTGTTCTACACGGAGTTGCTCGACGGCGAGCAGACCGACATCACGCTCGACCAGGTGGAGATCAGGGGTGCCGACGGGACCCGGCTGGCGTTCCGCCGCGACCTCGGCGCCACCCCGCCGAGCTGGCCGCGCGCCGAGAACAACCAACAGGTCCACCTGGACTTCCTTGTGGAGGACCTGGACGAGGCGGAGCGCAGGATCGTCGGCCTCGGCGGACGGCCGCTGGAGACCAAGGACATGCCGGGCCCGTACGAGGAGCGCGTGTACGCGGACCCGGCGGGCCACTCCTTCACGCTGCGCCCGGTGCCGCCGACGGTCGCCGACCAGGGCTGAGGAAGCTCACCCCCGGACCCTGTTCCCAACTGCCCTACTCCCGGCCGCTCTTGTCCTTCGCCGGCCAGATCCCGGTGGAGCGTTCGATGGCCTTCGCGCCGGTGCGGTCCGCCGCGCTGCGCGCCACCGCGAAGAGGGCGCCCTGGAGCGCGGCGGCGAGCAGGATCTCGGCCCAGCCACGGTCTCGGTCCAGCGGGTCGGGGGCATTGTCCTCGTGCCGTACCGCCTTCCACGTGGCGCGGAAGGCACGGCCGGCGAGGGCGCCGCTCACCAGGCCCAGGACGAGGCCGACGGGCTGGTAGACGAGGGGGAGTTTCTTCTTCTTGGTCTTGGCCACGCGGATCTCCTTCTGCGGACGGGCGGGTCGGAACGGACGGCACGGGTCGGGTTGGGCCGGGAGGGGTCGGGATGGGTCGGATCCCCGACGGTGCCACCGAAACCGGTCCTTCGGTAGAGGGTGTGAGCAGCACCTTCCGGGGCAGTCGGCGAAGATGAGTGACAAAGCCGCCGACCCTGAGAAGGATCACCCGTCCGACCGTACGACGGACCAGGAATCCGATGGCGCGACGGACCGGAAGACCCGGGTCACCGTCTTCGTCGCACTCGCCGCCAACCTGGTGATCGCGGCCGCCAAGGCCGTCGGCGGTCTGGTCGCGGGGTCGCCCGCGCTGCTCTCGGAGGCCGCGCACTCGGTGGCCGACAGCCTCAACGAGGTCTTCCTTCTCGCGGCCCTGCGCCGCAGCCGCCGCCCCGCCGACCGGCGGCACCCGTTCGGCTACGGCAAGGAGCGGTTCTTCTGGTCGCTGCTCGCGGCCGTGGGGATCTTCGTGATGGGCGCCTGCTTCTCCGTGTTCCAGGGGATCGAGGCCTTGCGGAACGGAGCGGAGGAGACGTCCACCGGCTATGTGGTGGGTCTGATCGTGCTCGCCGTGGCCCTGGTCGCGGAGGGGACCTCGCTGTTGCGGGCCCTCCACCAGGTGCGTGCCCAGGGCGGCGGCACGGACGCGCTGCGTGACCCGGCGCTGCGGACCGTGGTCGCCGAGGACGGCACGGCCGTGCTCGGCGTGACCCTCGCCATCATCGGCATGGCGCTGCACATGATCACCGGACAGGTGGTGTGGGAGGCGTGCGCCTCGATCGCGATCGGAGTACTGCTCGGCTATGTCGCCTACCGCCTCGGCCGCGACGCCCGCGACCAGCTCATCGGCGAGGCCGTAGATCCCGAACTCGCTGACAGGATCCGCTCGTTGCTGGCGGCCGAGCCCGAGATCGACAGCGTGGAAGCGCTGTTCACGATGCGGATGGGGCTCGACTCGACGATGGTCGCCGCCCGCATCGACCTCGTGCCCGGCATGGACAGCGAGCGGGTCGAGGAGGTCTCCATGCGGATCAAGGAGTCCCTCGGCCGTGCGGTGTCCGAGACCGGCGAGATCTTCCTGGACATCACCGACCGGCCGGCGCAGGAGGAAGACCTCGTTGCGGAGGAGGCAGCGGAAAGCCCCGCCGCGACGGGGGAGCGCGGCGGGGCCTGAACGTCGGATGCCCGACGGTCACCGGTTCATGCCCCCCGGATACAAGAAATTCTCTCCGGGCCGGTCAGTCCCCGGGACTCAGCTTCCGGCGGCCGGTTCGAGGACGAACACGGGGATCTGCCGGTCCGTCTTGGTCTGGTACTCGGCGTACGGGGGATACGCGGCGACCGCCCGCTCCCACCACTCGGCCTTCTCGTCGCCGGTGACCTCGCGGGCCGTGAGGTCCCACTTCTGCGGTCCGTCCTGCAGCTCGACGTGCGGATCGGCCTGGACGTTGAAGTACCACACCGGATGCGTGGGCGCACCGCCCTGCGAGGCGACGACGGCGTAGACCCCGTCGTGCTCGACACGCATCAGCGGGGTCTTGCGGATCTTCCCGCTCTTGGCACCCACCGTCGTCAGCAGGATCACGGGCAGACCCGTGTCCATCAACGTCGTCCCCTTGGTGCCGCCAGAGCTCTCGTACAGCTCGACCTGGTCGCGCACCCACTGCGACGGGCTGGGTTCGTACTCGCCCTGAAGAGGCATGTCATTCGTCCCATCTCGCGTTCTACGGCTGTCCAGCACCGAGATTCAACACCAGCCGGTGCCGGATTCATCCACACCGCGACTCTCTTCGGCCACGCCCCCTCCACCGGGTGACTACCTCGGAGGTAATCGCACCGGAACGGCCTCTCGGGCACAGTCGGCACCCCGAACGACCACCGGCCGAGAGAGAGCACGCCCATGCCCACGACCCCGACCACCCGCACCGTCGTAGAAGACCTGCTCCACCGGATCGGCCACGCCGAGCCCGAGCGCGTCGCCGAGTTGTACGCCGAGCACGTCGACTGGAGGCTCGACTGGCCCGAGGGCGAGCACGGCCGTCCGGCCACCCCGTGGATCCGGCACCGTGCCACCCGCGCCGACGTCGCCGAGCACTTCCGTGAGCTTGCCGCGCATCATGCGCCGGGACAGGTGGGCACGGAGGTCGCGCGCATCCTGGTCGACGGCGAGGACGCGGTGGTGCTCGGCGAGATCCGGCTGGTCGCCAGGTCCACCGGACGGTCGTATCGCGCCAGGTTCGCCCTCCACCTCACCGTCCGGGACGGGGTGATCGTCCGCTATCACGTGTACGAGGACAGCCTCGCCGTGTCCCTGGCCTTCGCCCCGGCGGACGGCGGGACTCCGGTCGCGGGCGGGTGACGTTGGACCGGTCCCGCGACCGTGATCGTCGAGCCGGCCGGGGCCATCAGGTTCGGCCAGATTGTAGGTACCACCGATCTGGCCGAACTTCAGGTGGCCTCATAGGTGCCTCGGGCATCTAATGAAGATCGGCAAGACGCACTCTTCGTCTGCGAGGTCTTCCATGACGGATCTGACGGAACTGACGGCTCCGACCGACCTGCCCGAACCCGTCTCCTTCCCACAGGACCGCACCTGCCCCTACCACCCGCCCGCCGGCTACGACCCCCTCCGCGCCGCCCGCCCGCTGACCCGCGTCACGCTCTACGACGGCCGCACGGCCTGGCTCGTCACCGGGCACGCCGCCGCCCGCGCGCTGCTGGCCGACCAGCGGCTGTCCACCGACCGCAGCCGGCCCGATTTCCCCGTGACCAACGAACGGTTCGCGGCCGTCCGGAACCGCAAGGTCGCCCTGCTCGGCGAGAACGACCCCCAGCACCGCACCAAGCGGCGGATGATGATCCCCGCCTTCACCGTCAAACGCGCCACGGCGATGCGGCCCGACATCCAGCGGATCGTCGACGAACTGCTCGACGCGATGATCGCCCAGGGTCCGACCGCCGACCTGGTGTCCGCGTTCGCGCTGCCCGTTCCCTCGATGGTGATCTGTGCGCTGCTCGGCGTCCCGTACGCCGACCACGAGTTCTTCGAGGCCCAGTCCCGGCGCCTGCTGCGCGGTCCGAAGGCCGAGGACAGCCAGGACGCCCGCGATCAACTGGAGGCGTATCTGGACGAGTTGATCGACCGCAAGCAGCAGAGTCCGGGCGAGGGGGTGCTGGACGACCTCGTCCGGGAGCAGCTGAACGAAGGGGCGCTGGACCGCGAGGAGTTGATCTCCCTCACGATCATCCTCCTCGTCGCCGGCCACGAGACGACCGCCAACATGATCTCCCTGGGCACCTACACGCTGCTGCTCCACCCCGAGCGGCTCGCCGAACTCCGGGACGATCCAGGGCTGTTGCCCGACGCGGTCGAGGAACTGATGCGGTCGCTGTCCATCGTGGACGGGCTGATGCGGCAGGCCCTTGAGGACATCGACGTGGACGGCACGACGATCCGGGCCGGCGAGGGCGTGATCTTCTCGGCCGCGGTCATCAATCGCGACGAGGACGTCTACACCGCTCCGGACACCCTGGACTGGCACCGACCCACCCGCCACCACGTCTCGTTCGGATTCGGCATCCACCAGTGCCTCGGCCAGAACCTCGCCCGCGCCGAACTGGAGATCGCCCTGCACAGCCTCTTCGACCGGCTGCCCACGCTGAGCCTGGCCGTGCCGGCGGAGGAGATCCCCTTCAAACCCGGCGACACGATCCAGGGGATGCTGGAACTCCCCGTGACCTGGTAAGAGGCTGCGCTCCATGCACACGGAAATCCACATCGACAAGGACATCTGCATCGGGGCGGGCCAGTGCGCCCTCGCCGCCCCGAGCGTCTTCACCCAGGACGACGACGGCTACAGCGCGGTGCTGCCGGGCAAGGAGGACACCGACGACCCGATGCTCAGGGAGGCGGCACGGGCCTGCCCGGTGAGCGCGATCACGGTGTCGGACAGGGCGGTGGGCTGAGCGGGCTGCTCCGCAGGGGCGGGGCTGCTGGGTGACCGGTTCCTGAGTGCGGTGGCCGGCGGGCTGGGCTGAGCGGTTCCTGAGGAGGCGGTGGCCGGCCCGCCGGGCCGAGCCACTTCCTCCTGCCGCGAAGCCGATCCCTCCAGCCCGCCCACCTCAACCCACCATCCCAAGCACCCCCACCTCGACTCCCCGCAGCCCCTCCCGCCCCGCGACCACCTCGTACGCGGCAACCCGCCCACCCTCGACCCTCACCCGGAGAGCCAGCAGCAACCGTCCCCCCGGCGCGACCACGAGACCCACGTCCCCGTCGACAAGGGCTAGGGCCGCGAACCGCGTCCGGTGCCGCAGCAACACCGTCCCCTGCGCAACCGCCCGGGCGCCGCGCAGCTCGGCCGCCACGCCCGGTGGCAACACGGCGGGGTCGGCGTACCGGGCGACATCGGGGGCGAGTACGTCGAGGAGCGCGCCGAGGTCACCGCCCCGCGCGGCGGACAGGAACGCCTCGACGACCTCCCGGTGCCGGTCGAGTGCGGCGCCCGGCACCACCGGCGTGCCCCGCACCTTGTGCCGGGCCCGGCTGGCGAGCTTCTTCGCGGCGGGCCGGGACCGGTCCAGGACCGCCGCGACGCTGTCGAACGGCACCGCGAACAGATCGTGCAGCACGAACGCGACCCGCTCCGCCGGACCCAGCCTGTCCAGCACCACCAGCAGCGCGAGCCCCACCGAGTCGGCGAGTACGGCCTCGTCCTCGGGCAGCTCGTCGGCGCTCGGCTCCGGCAGCTCGTCGCCGTAGGGATCCTCGCGTCGGGACGCGCGTGAGCGGAGCATGTCCAGGCAGATGCGCGAGACGACCGTCGTCAGCCAGGCGGTCAGGTTGTCGATGCCGTCGCCGCCCGTACGGTCGAGCCGCAGCCAGGCCTCCTGCACCGCGTCGTCCGCCTCGCCGAGCGACCCCAGCATCCGGTACGCGACCGCCCGCAGCTGTCCCCGCCGCTCCTCGAACCGCTCCGCCAACTCCTCGTGCCCCCGCATGGGTCACCTTTCCTCGCCGTGCTCCGTCACCTGTCCGACGTACACGAAGACGTAGACGAACCGACCGAGGTGACCACACCATGCTGCTGCACATCGACTCCAGCGCCGACACGACCGCCGACTCCGTGACCAGGCAACTCACCGAGACCTTCGCGCGCACCTGGCGCACCGCGCACGGCAGCACGGGGGACCACCGTCACCGCGACCTCTCCGCCGAACCGGTGCCGCCGATCACCTCCGCCTACACCACCCTCGGCCGCCGCGTGGAACGCGAGGGATTCGTCCCGCCCGCCAAGGTCCCCGCACTGATCGAGAGCGCCGCCGAGCGGCACGAGTGGGAGCTGACCCTGCCGCTGGTCACCGAACTACTGGGCGCCGACACGGTGTTGCTCGGTGTCCCGATGTACAACTTCTCGGTGCCCGCGCCCCTGAAGGCATGGATCGACCGCGTCACCTTCCCCGGCGCGCTCACCGACCCGGACACCGGTGAGAGCCTCCTGCGCCACACCCGTGTGGTCGCGGTGATGGCGCGCGGCGGCGGATATGGACCCGGCACCCTGCGCGAACACCTCGACTTCCAAATGCCGTACCTGAAGGCCTACTTCGGCAACCTGGGCGTACCGCCGGAGCACCTCCACCTCGTCGCCGCCGAACTGACCCGGGTCGACGTCCTGCCCCAACTGGCCGGCCTGGAGGACCTGGCGGCGGCCTCCCTCACCCGGGCTCGTGCCACGCTCACGGAACTCGCCGCAGCCTGACGTCAGTTGGCCCGCGACAACGCCCGGGCCGCCTCCCGCGCCTCCGCCGCCGGCTCCGCGCTCCCGGTGATGCCCGCCGTGACCATAGCCCCCTCGGCCAGCAGGAACAACTGCCCGGCGAGTATGGCGGGCAGCCCCGCGTCCGCCACGAGACCGGCGAGACAATCGCGGAACGCCCGCTTGTGCGCCCGCACTTGGGTCACCACTCGCTCGGAGGTCGCGCCGAGCTCGCCGTACGAGTTGATCCACGCGCAGCCGCGGAAATCGGCCTCGCCGAACCACTGCTCCAGCCAGTCGAAGACGGCCGGAATCCGCTCCTGTGGATCATCGTGCCGCTCGACATGTTCGGCGAGGCGTCCGCGCCAGCGCAGGTCTCGCCGTTCGAGATACGCGACCACCAACTCCTCCTTCGCGGGGAAGAGTTGGTAGAGCCGCTTGAGGGAGAGCCCGGAGGCGGTGCGGACGGCGTCCATGCCGACGGCCTGGACCCCCCGCCCGTAGAACAGCTTCTCGGCGGCGTCCAGCGCCTGCTCCCGGGCGACTTCGCTGTCCATGGACCCGGCCCCTCCTTGACGTGAGAACGTGCGTTCTCTACGTTAGCAGCCACCTGGAGAACGAACGTTCTCCACCCCATTCCGTCCCACCCCACCTCATCCCATCCCGTTCCGTTTTGGAGACGACCATGGCCGACCGCCCTCCCCTCCCGCCCTTCACCCGAGAGACCGCGGCCCAGAAGGTCCAGGCAGCCGAGGACGCCTGGAACACCCGCGACCCGCAGCGCGTGGCGCTCGCCTACTCGGAGGACTCCGTCTGGCGCAACCGCGACACCTTCGTCACCGGCCGCGCCGAGATCGTCGAGTTCCTCGCCGCGAAGTGGACCCGCGAGCACGAGTACGCACTGCGCAAGGACCTGTGGGCCTTCGACGGCAACCGCATCGCCGTTCGCTTCCAGTACGAGTGCCGGGACGCCGACGGGCAGTGGTGGCGGTCGTACGGCAACGAGTTGTGGGAGTTCGACGAGCACGGCCTGATGACCCGGCGCGAGGCGAGCATCAACGACCTGACCATCGAGGAGAAGGACCGGCGCGTCTTCGGGACCCGGCCGGAGTCCGAGCGCGGCCGGTCATTTCCGCTCCAGTAGGCCCGGGAGGCTGGGCAGTAGGGTTCCCGGATGACCGAACCCGACGGAAAATCCTTCCTCTACGTCGTCGTCTGCGCCGCCGGGATCGCCGCCGACGTCGGCCAACTGATCGCTGCCGCACAGAAGTTGGGCTGGGAGGTCGGGGTGATCGCGACTCCGGTCGCCGCGTCCGGTTTCTTCGACATCGCCGCCGTCGAGGCACAGACCGGCCGCCCCATCCGGTCCGCCTGGCGCGTGCCGGGCGACCCGCGCCCCTTCCCGCCCCCGGACGCCGTGCTCGTCGCGCCCGCCACCTTCAACACGATCAACAAATGGGCGGCGGGTACGGCGGACACCCTCGCCCTCGGCACCCTCTGCGAGGCGTACGGCCTCGGTGTCCCGACCGTCGTACTCCCTTGTGTGGGCGAGGCGTTGGCCGCCCATCCCGCGTACCGGGCGAGCCTCGCGCGGCTGCGCGAGATGGGCGTGCGGTTCGGGGACCCGTACTCCGGTGAGGTCCAACCCGACGGCGGGCGGCCGGAGTTCGGCTGGGAACGGGCGCTGGACCTGCTCTAGCCGCAGGTCACGGTCGGTCCCGCCAGCATGCCCCCGGTGTACAGCGCCTGGCCCTGCGGCATCCAGTAGCCCAACTTCGAAACCACCGTGGAACAGCGGGACTTGAGGGCGACCTGGACCACCACCGTGTCCGGGTGCCCCGGCTGGAGATCGGTGAGCGCGCAGTCCAGGGCGTGCGGGAGCCGGGCCTGCGACGGGTGGCGGCCGACCAGCGGGTTGACGCAGCGCGGGTCGGACGTGGTCAGCTCCGCGCCCGTGCCCTCCTCCGCGATCAGCCCGAACCGTGCGCTGCCGTCGCCCTCGTCACTGTGCCGGTGGACCGTGTATGTCAGGGTCGTCACCGAGTCGGGCCGCAGCGTGTTCCGGTCCACCTCGATGCTGTGCGTGGCCTTTGGCCTGGGCGCGGTCAGGGTCAGCGTGGCGTGGAGGGTGCCCCGCAGGTCCACGCCCGCGGGTGCGGATTGGACGCGCACGGTGGCCGTGAAGTCGTACGTCCCCGGACCCGGATACTGGCCCGACCCGGGCATCGTGCCGGACGCGGCCGTCGCGCCGTCCCGCTCGGCGGTCCAGGTGCCCGAGGTGCGGCACGTGTACCGGACGGTCGACCTGAGCTGTCCGCAGGCCGCGGGAGCCGAGACCGCCATGGTCGGGGTGCCACTGCCCGCGCACAGGCTGACCACGGCGTGCTGGCCGCGTGCGCCGTGCAGGGTGCCCGCGGGCGCGCACAGGGTCGACGGCGGCTCGGGCGGGGACGGCGCCGGGTCCGTACCGCCCCACGCGGGCGACATCAGGGCCAGCGGCAGCACGGCCGCCCCCATCACAGTCCTCAATCTGGTCGAACGTCTCGGCACCGAGTTCCTCCCGTACGGCCACGACCGGCCGGGTGCCGGTCGCCTGCGCCGAGGATGCGGGACCCCGGTAGCCGCCCGGCCGCTCCCACGCCGGGCGGACGGGGGCGGTCACACCAACGCCGGACGGCCTTCAGTGCCCCAGCGGGACCCGCAGCTCCGGCTGCAACAGCTCTCCGTGCGCCGCTACGAGGTTGTCGCACAGGTCCCAGATCCGCTCGACCGGCAGCGCCGCAGCCGTCGCCGGGTCGGCCATCGCCGCGTGCCGGATGTGGCGCGGGTCGCCGTCCGTGGCCGCGCGGACCACCAGGTCGGTGACGGAGACGTACGCGCTGTTGAGGGCCGCGCACTGCGGGGGCAGGGCGCCGATCCGGGTCGGCTGGACGCCCAACGCGTCGATCAGGCAAGGGACTTCGACGACCGAGTCGGCGGGGAGGTTGTCGATGAGGCCACGGTTGGGGACGTTGCCGTAGATCGTGCGGGGTGTGCCGGTGACGATGCTGTGGATGATCTGCGGGGCGTACTCCAGGGTGCCCTCGACGGGGAGCGGGATGCCGGAGGCGAGGGCGTCGCGGGTGCGTTCGTAGCTCGCGGTGTTCTCCTCGATGATCTCCAGGTACGCGCCGACCGGTAGCCGTAGCCGCTCGATCTCGCTGTCGTGGTGGAGATACCAGGGCACGTACTCGGCGGAGTGCTCGCTGGTCTCGGTGGGGTAGTGGCCGAGTCTGCGGTACATGTCGACGCGGACTCGGCGCAGGAGTTCGGGGTCCTTCGCGATCGTCTCGTCGAGGAGGGGGTAGAGGCTCTGCCCGGCCTGCTCGAAACGCAGCACCCAGGCCTGGTGGTTGACGCCTGCGGCGAGGTAGGAGACCTCCTCGAAGGGGACGCCGATCAGCTGGGACAGGTCGTGCATCGTCCAGTACACCGAGTGGCACAGGCCCGTCGCCTTGAGGGCGGGGGCGATGCGGCTCAGGTAGAGGAGGTTCATCGCCATGGGGTTGGTGTAGTTCAACAGGTGGGCGTCCGGGCAGAGTTCGGCCATGTCCTCGGCGAGTGACTTGAGTACCGGGAAGGTGCGCAGCGCGCGGAAGATGCCGCCGATGCCGAGGGTGTCGGCGATCGTCTGGCGCAGGCCGTAGCGGGCCGGGATCGCGAAGTCGGTGCGGGTGGCCTCGTTCATACCGACCTGGACGATGTTGACGACGAAGTCGGCGTCCGCGAGGGCCGCCCGGCGGTCGAGGTGCGCGGTGATCTCCGGCTCGGCGTCCCGTACTTGGGCGATGTGCCGGGCCGCGCCCTCCGCCGTCGCGAGGCGTTCCGGGTCGATGTCGTGCAACGCGATCCGGGCGCGGGCGAGTTCGGGGAAGGCGAACAGGTCGGCGAGTAGCCCCTGGGTGAACACCACACTGCCGGCGCCGATGAAGGCCACCTTCACAGCGCTGCCGTCTGTCATCAAGTTCCTTTCAGGGAAGCGGTGTTGGGGTGTGCTGCTCATCCCTTGAGTCCGCTGGACGTCAGCGACTGGATGAACGTCCTCTGCGCCAGCAGGAACGCCACCAGCACCGGCACGACCGTGATGACGTTGCCCGCCATCACCGCCGACCACTTGGTGTGGTGCTGCCCCTGAAAGGTCGTCAGGCCCAATTGGAGGGTGTATTGGGTGTCGTGGTTGATCGCGATCAGCGGCCACGACAGGTCGTTCCAGGTGGACAGGAAGGTGAGGACGGCGACCGTGGCGAGCGCCGGGCGGGCCAGCGGCATCACGATCGAGAACAGCACCCGCAGCCGCGAACACCCGTCGATCCAGGCGGCCTCCTCCATCTCCCTCGGCAGCGCGAGGAAGAACTGCCGGAACAGGAACACCGCGAACGGCGTCACCAGCGACGGCAGGATCAGCGCGCCCAGCGTGTCGATCAGCCCGAACCACTTCATCACCAGGAACGTCGGGATCATCGTCAGCTGGAACGGCACGACCATCGTCGCCAGCATCAGCCCCAGCAGCAGCCGCGACCCGGCGAACCGCATCCGCGCGAACGCGTACCCGCCGAGCGACCCCAGCAGCAGATTCGACACCACCGCCACCGACGCCACGATCAGCGAGTTGGCGAACCAGCGCGGGAACATCGCGTTGCCCAGCACATACCGGTAGCCGCCCAGGTCAACTCCCTTGGGCCACAAGGCCGGTGGGAAGCGATTGATCTCCGCGTTCGTCATCACCGAGCTGAGCAGCAGCCACACGAACGGCAGCGCGAAGCACAACGCAAGCGGCGCCAGCACCAGATGCCACGCACTCATCCGCCGAGCACGCCGTGCCCTCATCGGACCCCTCCGTCCGTACGACCCTGCCGCCGCCGTACGACCCGCAACGCGCCGCCCGCCACCAGTAGCGCCACCGCGAGGACGTACGCCGACGCGGCGCCGTAGCCCGCGGTGAACATCTGGAAGGCCTGCTGCCAGACGAAGTACACGATCACCGTGGTCGAGCCCAACGGACCGCCCTTGGTCGTCACATAGATCAGGTCGAAGACCTGGAGCGAGGTGATGAACTGCCACAGCAGCAGGAAGACGGTGACCGGGGTGAGCGCGGGCAGCGTCACATGGCGCAGCACCTGCGCCCGGCCGGCGCCGTCGATGCGGGCCGCCTCGACGAGTTCGGGCGGTACGTCCTGGAGCGCGGCCAGGTACACCACGACGCAGAAGCCGACCCCGCTCCACAGTGAGATCAGCACCAGCAGGTACAGCGCCTGGTCCGGGTCGGCGAGGAACCCCTGGGCGGAGATGCCGAGTTGGTGCAGCAGCGCGTTGGCGACGCCGAACTCCGGGTCGAGGATGAACGAGAACAGCACGCCCTGCGCGGTCGCCGACACCACGAACGGGATGAACACCAGCGTGCGGTACAGGCCGATGAGCCGGATCCGGCGGTTGAGCGCCAACGCCAGCGCCAGGCCGCCGACCAGACTGAGCGGTACGTACAGGGCCGCGTACAGCAGCGTATTGCCCACCGCAGTACGGAAGTTGGGGTCCTGGGCGAGGGCGCGGTAGTTGTCGAGGCCGACCCAGCGGCCGGGCGTGACCAGGTCGTCCGCGCGGAACGACAGCAGCAGCGACCAGACGACGGGCACGACACTCAGCCCGAGGATCACCACCACCGACGGACCGATGAACGCCCAGGCGGTGGACCGCTCTTGACGGGCGCGACGGCGAGCGGCGCGGCGCGCGGCCCGGGCGGCGGCGGGCTGCGCGGGAAGGGTGAGGGCGCGGGGCAGTGTGGACATCGGGGTCTCCCGGAAGGGGGAAGTCACCTGGGGATCAGCAGGGCCGCGTCGGCCTTGTCGGCGCAGGAACGGAGCGCCTTCTCGGGGGAGTCCCGGCCGAGCAGCACGGAGACGATCGCCTCGCCCAGCGCCTGCGAGATCTGCGGATACGCGGCGTGGACGGGCCGGACGCGCGCCGAGCGCAGGCTGTCGGTGAAGACGTCGAGCCCGACCGTACGGGCGCTGTGCTCCCGCCACTCCGGCCGTGCCGCGGTGCCCGTGCTCAGCGGCAGCCCGCCCGCCGAGATGTCCCAACGGACGTCGTGGACGGGCGAGTTCATCCACTGCACGAACTCCACGGCCGCCCGGGAACGGGCCGAGCCGTTGTCGAAGACCGTCCAGGTGTCGGGGCCGGAGATGGTGACCGCGTGCCCGCTGTACGTCGGCAGCGGCACGACCCCGTAGTCGATCTTCGCGGTGATGATGTCGGGCAACTGCCAGGGACCGGTGGCGACCATGGCCATCCGGCTGTTGAGGAACACCTGGTAGAGCTGTTCGCTGCCGGGCTTGGTGTCGAGGTACGCGCTTTTGTCGTGGCCGAGTTGGGCGAGCGTCCGGAGTGCCCGTACGCCCTGGTCGGCGAAGCCGATGTGCTTGCCGTCCGGTGCGACGACCTCGCCGCCGAGATCCCACAGCATCGGCCACAGCCGCCACACCGTGTCCTCGTCGCCGACGGCCGGCCAGCCGGTGCCGAAGACGCCTCGGTCGTGGTCCGTCAACTGCCGTGCGGTGTCAGTGAATTGGTCCCAGTTCCAGCCGGGCTTCGGGTAGTCGAGCCCGGCCTGCCGGAACAGTTTCTTGTTGTAGACGACGGCCAGCGAGTCGAGCACCGCGGGCGCGGCCCGCACCCGGCCGTTGACGGTGACCGCGTCCCGTACCGGCTTCCAGAACGTGTTCCACGGTGTCGGCCCGTCGCGCATCGCGGACGTCAGGTCGACGACGCGTGGGCTGCGCGCCACGCTCGCCAGGTCGGAACCGAAGATGTAGGCGATGTCCGGGTAGGAGCCGGCGGCGAGCGCGGCGGTCACCTTCTGGAGCATCGCGTCGGCCAGCACCCCACCGCCGCCCGGGTCCACGCGGATGGTGGGGTGGGTCCGGTTGAACTCGGCGACCAGCGCCTCCACCGCCTTGCGGCCGGTGTCGACCTGCCCGTGCCACAGCTCCACGGTCACCCGGCCGTCCGCACCGACCCCGTCAGAGGCACCGCCCGCACAGCCACTCGCGGCACCGATGGCGGTGGCCCCGAGCAGCAGCCCACGGCGTGACATCCCGTTCCTCATCACGGCCTCCTCACCGCACCTTGCGGACGTAGTCGGAGCTGCCTGGCGTCGACACGTCCACGTCCCGGCGCACGATGCTGAGCCTCCCGGCGAAGCCCGAACGGGCCTTGCGCAGACCGGAGTCGGAGTACTCGATGACGATGACCCGGTCGGCGAAGGCCTGGGCGTACTCCCCGCACTCGTCGTACTCGGCGCACTCCTCCGCGATCGCGAAATCGAGCCCGGTCCGCTTTCTCAACCCGGCCAACTCCACCGTGTTCTTCTGGGCGATGGCGAGACGGCGGGCGTGCGCGTGCCGGGAGAGCAGGGTGATGAAGGCGGTCGCGTCGTTCGCCGTCAGGAGGTCGTCGGAGCGGGTATAGCTGTCGTAGTTGTCGGGCTCGACGGCGTCGAAGCCCTTGGTCGCGCAGCCGTCGATCCACCGGTTCACCCGTGCCGCCACCCGTGCCCGCTTCGCCGCCGTACCGATGTCGAGCAGCGCTTCGCCCCAGTCCTCGTCGACGACCACCTCGCCGTCCGCGTCCCGCAGCAGCAGGTCGGCGGGCCAGGAGGCGCGCTCGTCCGGCTGGGCCTGGAACGCGTTGACGTAGCAGATGTTGTAGAGGCCGGGCGCGGGCGCCGCCGTACGGTCGCGGCTGACGATCCTGACGCCGGTGGGTGGGGGATAGGCGCCGCCGATCTGGTAGTCGAAGTCGGCGTGCAGCGGCGGGAGTTGGACCGTGCCGGGCGTCGAACGCGAGGCGCTCGCCGACGGGGTGGGGCGTTTCGACGTCCTGGGGCTCTTCGACGGTGCCGCGCGGGACGGGCTCTCCGAAGGCGCCGCGCGTGACGGCTGCTCCGGCGCCGAGCTGTTCGTGGTTCCGCAGGAGGTCAGTACCGCCGCGGTCGCGACGGCGCCGCTCAGGACAGCGGCCGTCCCGAGACCTCCGACGCGGGAGACACCCTTGACGGGCATGTCCGCTCCATCAATCGCGGGTACGACCCCGCCTCGGACCGGATGGAGCCGCGGTCCTGGCGACTGTGGCCGGGCTTGGAACCTGTCCGCTACCGGCTGGGCGCACCTCTGCGTACCGCGCCGCACGCGCGGGCACGTCCAGGATCAAAGCGCCCGGCCGGGCCGGCCGTCAAGGGTGCGCGCATATCCGCGACTTCGAGTGCTCACGAAGTCGTACGCTCCGAAGCGGTACCGAACTCGAAGGCAGGAGCAGCAACGATGCAGTACGTGAAGCTCGGTTCGACCGGCCTGGACGTCTCGCGGATCTCTCTGGGCTGCATGACCTACGGCCTCCCGGACCGCGGCACCCACGAGTGGACCCTCGACGAGGAGGCGTCGCGCCCGCTGATCCGGCAGGCGCTGGAGGCCGGGATCAACTTCCTCGACACGGCGAACGTCTACTCCGACGGCACCAGCGAGGAGATCACCGGCCGGGCGCTGAAGGACTTCGCCCGCCGTGACGAGGTCGTCCTCGCGACGAAGGTGCACGGCCGGATGCATGACGGGCCGAACGGCAGCGGCCTGTCCCGCAAGGCGATCATGACGGAGATCGACCACAGTCTCGAACGGCTCGGCACCGACTACGTCGACCTCTACCAGATCCACCGCGCCGACCCGCACACCCCGGTCGAGGAGACGATGGAGGCGCTGCACGACCTGGTGAAGGCGGGCAAGGTCCGCTACATCGGGGCGAGTTCGATGTACGCGTGGCAGTTCGCCAAGCACCAGCACGTTGCCGAGCGGCACGGCTGGACCAAGTTCGTGTCCATGCAGAACCACTACAACCTCCTCTACCGCGAGGAGGAGCGCGAGATGCTGCCGCTCTGCGCGGACCAGGGCGTGGGCGTGCTGCCCTGGAGCCCGCTGGCGCGCGGCCGACTCACCCGGGACTGGGGCACCACCACCGAGCGCAGCAGCACCGACAACTTCGGCAACCGTCTCTACCAGGACGGTGACCGCGCCATCGTCGAGGCGGTCACCAGGATCGCCGGCGACCGGGGCGTCCCGCGTGCCCAGGTCGCCCTGGCCTGGCTGCTGCACCAGAGCACGGTGGCCGCACCGATCGTCGGCGCGGGCAAGCCGCAGCACATCGAGGATGCCGTGGCCGCCGTCGAACTGGAGCTGAGCGACAAGGAGTTGGAGGAGCTGGAGCAGCCCTACGCTCCGCACGCGATCAGCGGGCATTCCTGACGCATCACCAACAGGGCTTGCTCCAGGTCTGCTGACACAGCTCAATAGCGCCTGCTCCAGGCACTCTTGACGCTCCGTCAGTGCGGGCCGTGCGGTGCGAACTCCGTGCCGCACGGTCCCGCCCCGGCGCTCTGCGCCAGCGGCACCCGCTCGCCACTCATGGAGATCGTCCGGTAGAAACTCCCGATGTGATCCGCCGAGCGGCCCACGTAGTGCCCGATGAACGAACGGCGGAAGCGGTCCGCGCTGCGATTGGGCTGCGAGCCGTGCACCAGGCTGCCGTTGAAGAACAGGACGTCGCCGGGCGCCATGTCGACCGGTACGGGCGTGAGCCCCGGCGGCGGTGGCACGTACTCGCGCGCGAAGGACACCCCGGGATCCGCTTCCTCCGGGCAGAACACGTCCGTGCGATGGGTGCCGGGCACGACCTCCAGGCCGCCGTTGTCCCGGTCGATCTCGTCGCAGGCGATCCACGCGGCCACACAGGTGCCCGGCTCGGCCCGCAGATAGAAGTTGTCCTGGTGCAGGGCCTGGCCCCGCGCCCCCGGCGGCTTGAAGTAGAACATGCTCTGCGCGGCCAGTACTTCCTCGCCGAACAGGGTCTCCAGGACGCTCCGCAGGCGCGGGTCCAGGAGGAAACGCAGGGCGAGTTGGCTGATCTCGTGCGGGTGCATCACCCTCGGGTGGGTCCGGAGGGGATCGTCGGAGACGCGCGGTTCGAAGTGCCCGGGCACCGGACCGGCCGCGTGCAGCGCCGTGAACTCCGCGCAGAGCCGGTCGATTTCGTCGTACCCGAACAATCCGCGCGCGATCGTGTACCCGTCCTCCGCGAACGCGCCGAAGTCCGTGGCCGTCATACGGGACCTCCTCGGTGTGGTGTCACCACCACAGTGCCAGGCGGCCGGACGCCCGCCTATTGGTTCCGCGCGAACTCCCCGATCGGTGCTGGTGGGGAAGTCGTCAACTCCCGTGACGCCAGTGCCCCGTCCGGCAATGGGCCGGGCGGCCGGAACATGACCTGGGAAAACCGGAAGAAGGGCCGTCCCCAGAGGTGACACGTGAGGTGTGGCGAGCGCTCCCGGCCAATGGTTTCTGGATTTCCGGTGTGGATACCGTGGCAATCCCATAACGGACCCGATTGACGAATCGTCAAAATGCGGGGACCCGAACGCAATGCACAAAACGGAGGCAGACCTTGTTCCGCCTCGCTGACCTGTGCAAAGGTGTGCCTGTCGGCGCGCGGGCACATAGATGATTCCCCTCCGCGCGCTCGAGGCCGCTCCCGTACGTCACCCCCCTTGCTTCAAAAGAGCTGCCCCAGGCGGACGTTCGGGATGCCATCAATCGGACGGGTGGACTTTGTCGACCTGTCGACGGGGTCACATACCCGCCGGTATGGGCCGAATTCCGCGTTTCACCTGGAGGAATGCAGCCGTGAAGGACGCAGGTCCCTCGAATTCCCCGACTTCCGCTCACCACTTCGAAGTGACCGACGAGCAGCTCAGCGCCGAGCTGAAGAAGTGGACGGGGACGACGCCCGCGCTGCAACCCGTCGGCGAACTGCTGGACCGGCACTGGGAAGCGGCCTTCGCCTATGCGCGGCTGTGCACCGACGGATCGCACCACGCCGGAATGCTCACCACGGCCGCTTTCACCCGGCTCTTCGGGGAATCCCTGCGGCAGTCCGGACCGACCGCGGCCTGGCGTCCCCAGGTGCTGGTCACCGTCCGCCGTATCGCCACGGAATGGGTCGCCGACCACCGGCAGGAAATGCTCCACCCCGATCTGCGCTGGGAGAACGGCGAGATCGACCGCGTCGCGGCCCGGATGCTGCCCGTGCCCGAACGACGCCTGCTCTCCCGGTCGTTCCAGCGGCTGCCCCAGGCGGCCCGCACACTGCTCTGGCACATCGAGGTCGAGTCCGAGCCCTATGCGATACCCGCCGGACTGCTGGGCCTGGACGAAGAGGGCGCCGACGTCGAACTCGGGCGTGCCCGCGGCCGGTTGCGCGAGGAGTGCCTCCAGGTCCACCGCGAACTCGCCCAGGACGACGAGTGCATGCGGTACATCCGGCTGCTGGACGTCACCTTCCGGCGCGGCGGCGCGGAGGTCGACCCGGACCTCGCCATGCACCTCAGCGTCTGCAAGCACTGCCGGTACACCGCCGACCAGTTGAACCAGTTCAACGCCGGGCTCGGCATCGCGCTGGCCGAAGCGGTGCTCGGCTGGGGGGCGCGGGCCTATCTGGAGGTCAGGGCCGGCAGCCGCGCGCTGCCCGCCGAGGTGCCGTCCGCCTCGACCGAACTCGCGGTGCACCCCGGCCCGCGGCGCGGCGAACTGAGATCGGCCCACAAGGCGGCCCGCCGCGTCCGCCGCCGCAACCTCGCCGTCGCCGTACTGACCGTGAGCGGACTGGTCGTCCTCCCGCTCGTCCTGTGGTCGATCGGCGGCTCCGGCGGCGACAAGACCACGACCGAGAACCAGGCCGCCGGCGCCTCCGGCACGGGCAAGGAATCCGCCGACCCGTCCTGGGCCAGCAAGAACGACACCACCCAGGGCACGCTCAGCGGCCGGCTGCACAACGTCGAGTCCGGCCTGTGCATCGGCGTCGCCGGCAACAAGCCCCTCAAGGGCACCGAGGCCGAACTGCAGACCTGCTCCTCGGCGGCCGGCCAGCAGTGGTCGTACGAGACGGACGGCAAGCTGCGCAGCACCGCCGACCCCGGCCTGTGCCTCGACTCGCACCTCGCCTTCGAGGTACAACTCGCCCCCTGCACGGGCACGTCCTCGGCGACCGCGAAGAACATCCGCTACGACTTCACGCTCCAGGGCATCCTCGTCCCGCGCTGGAACCAGGACCTGGCCCTGGCCCCCGCCTCCACCGACGGCGGCGGCGCGCTCGTCCTGAAGACGCGGGCGGACGGCTCGACCCAGCGCTGGGTCTTCGACACCTCGAAGGCCGACCCGCAGATGCAGGTCGTCAACTGGGACACCGACTCCACCGACGCGCCGAGCGCGACACCGAAGAAGGCCGCCCCGACGCCCTCGAAGACCCCGACGGCCACGCCCACCCCGACCGCGTCGACCCCGCAGTCCACACCGACGACGTCGCCCCCGACCACGGACTACTGCGACGCCTACCCGTCGTACTGCGAGGGGAACGGTCAGAACGACGGAGGCTGGTCCGGCGGCGGATACGGCGGCGGTGGCGGGCACCGCGGCCACTGACCCTCAGTGGTGGTGCGGCGGTGGCGGCGGCAGGGTCGAGATGCCCGGCGCCGCCTCCGGCCACACCAGCAGCACCGGACAGGGCGCGTGATCGACGGCGAACCGTACGGCGGGCCCGAGACTGTGCGGGCCGAGCCGGGCCCGGTCGCCGTCGCGGGCCAGCACCAGCAGATCGGCGTCCCCGGCGGCGGCCACCACCTCGCGCTCGACCCGCCCGGCCCGCTCCGTCCGGACGCACGGCCGCCCCAGCCGCTCGGCCGCCGTCTCCAGCAGCTCCGCCGCGGACGTACTGCCGAGATCCTCCAGCCGGGTCCCGGGATCGCGCTTCGGACCACCCCGGCCGAGCAGCCCGGCGAACGCCCCGTGCGCGACCTCGGGCACATCCGGCCCGCTCACATGCAGCAGCACCACCTCGTCCGCCTCCGGCGCATGCGTCCGTACGGCGTCCACGCAGGCGGGCCAGGTGCCCTCGACCAGCCAGGCGATCACACGCATTCGGTCTCCCTCGGTGTCAGAGAACCTGGAGCGACACCCACAGTGCCAGCACCGCCGGGACGAGTGCGGACGGCACGGCGAGCAGCCCCAGCTTCGTGAACTCCTTGAGATCCACGCCGTGTTCGTGCTGATGCACGATCCGCCGCCACAGCAGCGTCGCGAGCGACCCGGCGTAGGTCAGGTTCGGCCCGATGTTCACCCCGAGCAGCACGGCGAGCACGGCCCCCGGCCCGGACTGCGCGGTGAGCGGCAGCAGGACCAGCACCGCCGGCAGGTTGTTGATGAGATTCGCCAGTACGGCGGCCAGGGCGGCGATCCCGAGCAGCGCCGCGATGCCGGTGCCGCCGGGCAGCAGGTGCCCGAGCGCGTCCGAGAGCCCGTTGTCCACCACCGCCCGCACCACGATCCCGAGCGCCAGCACGAACGCCAGGAAGGATGGCGCGGCGGCCCGTACGACCGTGAGCGGGGTCGCCTGCCGCCGGAGCAGCGCCCGGCCGGCGAGGACGAGGGCGCCCGCCAGCGCGGCCCACGCCGGATCGATGCCGATCGCCGAGGTCAGCACGAACCCGGCGAGGGTGCAGGCGACGGTCGCCAGCGCGAACACCGGCAGCTCGGGCTTGTCACCGGAAGTCGGGGAGGGTGCCGCCGCCGCGAGGTCGCGGGTGAAGAACTTCCGGAACACCAGATACTCGGCGCCGATCGCGACCAGCCAGGGCAGCACCATCAGCCCCGCGAAGCGGGTGAAGCTCAGGCCGCTCGCCGCGAACGCGAGGAGGTTCGTCAGGTTGGAGACCGGCAGGAGCAGCGAGGCGGTGTTCGAGAGGTGCGTGCACGCGTAGACGTGCGGCTTGGGACGCACGCCCATCCGGGACGCCGTCGCGAACACGACCGGCGTCAGCAGCACGATGGTCGCGTCCAGACTCAGCACGGCCGTGATCAGCGAGGCCAGCGCGAACACCGCGGTCAGCAGTCGGCTCGGACTGCCCTTCGCCCACTCCGCCATCCACGCCCCGCAGGCCCTGAACAGCCCCTCCACATCGCAGAAGTGGGCCAGCACGAGCACCGCGGCGAGGAACCCGACCACCGGCCCGAGCTGCTCGGCCTCCGCCCGCGCGTGGTCGAGCGAGATCGCCCCGGTGGCCACGGCGATCCCGGCGGCCGGGACCGCCAGCACCGCCTCCGGCCACCCGAAGGGACGGACGACGGCCCACACGAGGACGGCGACGAGCAGGACGACGGACAGGGTTTCGGCGAGCGGGGTGTTCAGCGGACGGTCCTCCGGGACGCGGGACGTGGTGCCCGCCCCATGTAACCAGGCCGCGGCGCGCAACCCGTGATCAGGAACCCGTACCCGCGCTGAGCACCGTCAGACGCACCGTGGACGAGTTGCCCGACAGGGGCACCGCGCCGGCCGTCCACTTCACGTGCAGCGAGTCCTGCTCGTCGGGCGGGGTCACCGCGAGCCAGCTCGCGGTCGCCGTCTTCGCGCCGCTGACCTCCGGGTTGGAGAAGGACAGGCCCGCCCAGGCGCTCTGCCCCGGCTTCAGCGTGACCGTGGTGGCGCTGCCGGACTCGCGCTGCGGGTCGTCGCCCAGCTGCGTGCCGGACGCGTTCAGGAACGCGGCGCCGGGATAGCCGCGGACCGTGCAGGTACGGCCGGACGAGTTGGTGAGGACGATCGGGAAGTTCTCCTGCCCGGCGCCCGGGTCGTTGGCGCCCACCTTCGCCTTCAGCTCGGAGGTGTGGCACCGGGTGCTGCTCGCGGTGCCGGTGTTGGTGCTCGTGCCGCCGGAGCCCGAGGACGTGGAGGAACCCGACGAGGTCGAGTTCGAGCCCGTGGCGGTGTCGGTGCCGCCCGACGTGGAGGCAGGCGTGCCGGACCCGTCGGCCGAGGCGTCGCCGCCCGCGGGCGCGGCCGTACCCGACTGGGTCTGCGGGCTGCTCACCGTGCCGCTGCCGTTGTCGCAGGCCGTCGTCGTCAGACCCAGGACGGCGATCGCGCTCACGAGCAGGGCCGCCCGGCGCAGGGACTGGGACGAGTTCGCCATCTTCAACACTCCTGGTGGTTCACCACACGCACTTCGGCGTGCCGACCGCGCCTCATGCGCCGTCACACTGATCCGATACGGACGGGCGCCGAAAAGTTCGCGACTCCGCCGGGATCTTTTCCTGGACTTGGGATTCGACAGTGATCAGGTGACCCGCAGCGAGCGGAGTATGCGCGAGGTCGCGTCCCCGCTGTGCTGCCGGATCTGGACGTACACCTGGGGCTGCGCGGCGCCGCCGACCATGCGCAGCGCGGTCTCGGAGAGGGTGCCCGTGCCGCCCGAGCAGTCGCTCCAGGTGCGGATCGTGCCGCGCCAGGTCGCGTTCGCGTAGGCGTGGCTGCCGTCGTAGTGGCAGCCGGAGTGGGCGATGTCGTCCACCTCGGTCGTCACGCTGCCGTGTTCGCTGAGGCCGATGAACACGCCGTTCACGTCCGCCGAGAGGTCCGGCCACTTCGCCAGGTCGTCGGCGACGGCCAGCCCCGGCTCGTGCCCGGACTGCAGACCGAGGGTCTGCGGATTCCAGCCCGAGTCGCGCAACTGACGGCCCCACGCGGCGGGCACCTCGGCCACGATCCGGCCGGTGCTGTCCTTGACCCGCAGGTCGGAACTCTTGGACGACGACGGCAGGTTCAGCACCACGGCGCCCGTGCCGGCCGCCACCACGACGAACAGACCCGCCATCAGCGCGACACTCCGGTGCCGGCTGTGCGGCCTGCGCTGCTTGCGCTGCCTGCGCGTGGGGGCCGCCTCGGCGGCCAGCCGCTCCAGCTCCTCCGCGAACTCCCGCGCCGTGGGCCAGCGCTTCTCCCGGTCCGGCTCCAGCGCGCGGAACAGGGCCCGCTGCACCTCGGGGGACACGTCCGGCCGCAGCCGGTCCGGCCGTACGACCTGTCCGGGCGCCCCCGGGACCGTGCCGGTGAGCAGCTCGTAGCCGACCGCGCCCAGGCTGTACACGTCGGCACGCTCGTCGATGCCGTACCCGGGCTGCGCCTGCTCCGGCGGCTGGTAGCCCGCGGAACCGGCGGCCAGGGTGAGGCCCGACCCCTGCGCCAGGCTCTTGGCCAGACCCAGGTCGGCGAGCAGGACGCGGTAGCTGCCGTCCGGGGCGCTGCGCAGCAGCACGTTCGTCGGTTTGATGTCCCGGTGCACGATCCCCGCCTTGTGCAGCGCGGCGGCGCCCCGGGCGGCCAGCGCGGTCAGCCGCAGCGCCTCGGAGACGGGCAGCGGACCCGACGTGAGCAGATCGGCGAGGGTGCCGGCGTCGGCGTACTCCATGACGAAGTACGGCCGCCCGTCGGGCAGCTCACCGATGTCGTAGACCTGCACCACCCGGTTCGAGTCGGCCCGGCGCAGCAGCCGGGCCTCGGAGAGGAAGCGGGCGACGATGTCGAGGCGGTGCGCCCAGTTGTCGGCGAGGACCTTCACGGCCACCGGGGCTTCGAGCACGTCGTCGTGCGCGAGCCAGACCGTGCCGAACGCGCCGGTGCCCAGGCGGCGTTCGAGTCTGTAGCGGCCGATCTGTTCGACGAAGTGCATGCGACTATCATGCCTGCTCGTAGACCGAGGCGGAGGAGTGGATCCAGTGCAGGACAAGGCGCGGACCGAGGAACTGGCGCGGCGGGCCGCGGCCGGTGACCCGGGTGCCCTGGACGAACTGCTGCGGACGATCGGACCCGAGGTCCTGCGGCGGTGCGGGCGCTTCCTGCCGTGCCGTGAGGACGCCGAGGAAGCGGCCCAGGACGTACTGATGCAGGTCGCCCGGAAGATCGGCACGTTCGAGGGCCGCAGCCTCTTCAGCACCTGGCTCTACACGGTGGTCGCCAACGGCGCCCGGCAGAAGTACCGCGAGCTGAAGCGGCGGGCCGCCGAGCAGCCCGCCGAGATCGACGTGTCACAGCACGTCGACCCGCGCACCACGAGCGTGATCGCCGGGTCGAAGATCGACCTCCTGGAGGCGCTGGAACGCCTGGAGCGGGAGCAGCCGCATCTCGTCGAGCCGCTGGTCTACCGGGACATCTGCAACCTGGAGTACGCCGACATCGCCGAGCGGATCGGCATCCCGCTCGGCACCCTCAAGTCCCGGCTGCACGAGGCCCGCCGCCAGGTCAGGCCCTGGCTGACCGAGCTCTCCTGAGCCTACCGACCTCTCCCGATACGGCTCAGACCTCGTCGAAGAGCGAAAGCTCCGCCCAGATCGTCTTGCCGTCCGCCGTGTGCCGGCTGCCCCAGCGCTGGGTGAGCTGTGCGACCAGCAGCAGCCCGCGCCCGCCCTCGTCCCAGGTCTTGGCGCGGCGCAGGTGCGGGGCCGTGTGATTGGTGTCGGAGACCTCGCAGATCAGCGTGGTCGCGTCATGGATCAGCCGGAGCCGGATGGGGTGCGCGCCGTAGCGGATCGCGTTGGTGACCAGCTCGCTCACCACCAGCTCGGCCGTGAAACCGGCCTCGCTCATGTTCCAGCTGTCGAGCTGCTCCACGACCTGCTTGCGGATCGGGGCGACGAGCGAGGGATCGGCCGGGATGTCCCAGGTCGAGACCTGCTCGGCGGGCAGCCCCTGGGTGCGCGCCAGCAGCAGCGCCACGTCGTCGGCCGCGCCGCCCGGCGGGAGTACGGCGTGCAGGATCCGGTCGCAGGTCTCGTCCAGCGAGTCCGAGGGGGCGTACAGGGCGTCGAACAGCAGCCGTTGACTGACGTCGAGGTCCCGGTCCCGGTTCTCGATCAGCCCGTCGGTGTACAGCGCGAGCACGGTGCCCTCGGGCAGCTCGAACTCGGCCGACTCGAAGGGCAGCCCGCCCAGACCCAGCGGCGGCCCCGCGGGCAGGTCGACGGGCTCGGGCGGCCCGCCGGGCCGGATCATGACCGGCGGCGGATGACCGGCACGCGCCAGCGTGCAGCGCCGGGACACCGGGTCGTACACCGCGTACAGGCAGGTCGCGCCGACCTCGCCCGGGCTGCCCTCGCCACCGGCCTCCGCGGACAGCCGTACGACGAGGTCGTCGAGGTGGGTCAGCAGTTCGTCGGGGGCCAGGTCGATGTCGGCGAGGGTGCGGACGGCCGTGCGCAGCCGGCCCATCGTGGCGGAGGCCTGGATGCCGTGGCCGACGACGTCCCCGACGACCATGGCGACCCGCATCCCGGACAGCGGGATCACGTCGAACCAGTCGCCGCCGACTCCGGCGCGCGCCGCCGGCAGATAGCGCGAGGAGGCCTCCAGGGCGGCTGTGCGCGGCAGTTTGCGGGGGAGCAGGCTGCGCTGGAGGGCCAGTGCGGTCTCGCGTTCGCGGGAGAAGCGCCGGGCGTTGTCGATGCAGACGGCGGCGCGGGCGGTGACCTCCTCGGCCAGCAGGACGTCGTCGTCGGCGAACGGATCGATGCGCCGGTACCGGGTGAGGACCGCCACGCCGAGGGTGACGCCGCGGGCCTGGATCGGTACGGCCATCGAGGAGTGGATGCCGTACTCCTCGACGCGCCTGGTGCGGGTGCGGTCCCAGGCGAGCCAGAGTTCCAGGTCCCGGCCCGAGGCGACCAGCGTGCGGCCCGCGACCAGCGCGTCGGCCTGCGGGGACTGCTCCGGGTACAGGTTCAGCTGGCCCGGTTTCGCGACCGCCTCGGGGCTGCCCTGCTGCACCGACTGGTGCGCGGCCCGGCGCAGCCTGATCGGCGCGGTGATCGCGGTCGGGAGCTCGCCGCCGTGCTCCTGCGGGTCCAGCAGGTCGATGCTGACGAAGTCGGCGAGGGCCGGCACGCAGACGTCCGCGAGCTCCTGGGCCGTACGGGTGACGTCGAGGGTGGTGCCGATGCGGACGCTCGCCTCGTTGACGAGTTGCAGCCGCTCCCGCGACAGGTAGTTCTCGGTGAAGTCGTGCGCGGCCAGACACACGCCCCGCACCCGCCCCTCGGCGTCGGTGATCGGCGCCATCCGGGCCAGCCACGCGTGCGCGGCGTCCTCGCCGCCGGTGCGCATGTAGATCTGGAAGTCCTCGGCGGTGCCCGAGGTGAGCACGCGCAGCATGTACTGCTCCAGCTCCGCGCTCTGCGTCTTCCCGCCGATCTCGGTGATCCGCAGCCCCTGGATGCGCTCCTCGGGAAGCCCGATCACATCGGCCATCGCGTCGTTGACCCGGCTCAGCCGCAGCCGCTCGTCGTAGACCGCGATGGCACACGGCGACTGGGTCAGCGCGGCGGTCGCGAGAGGGTCCTCGGCTGCGGGCGGGCCGCCCCCCTCCAACGGCGTCACGACGAGCCAGTCGCCAGGCCCGCCGTCCCGGGGCCGCCGGTGGTGGGCCAGCAGCCACACGGACACGGCGCGCCCGTCGCGATGGCGCAACGCCACCGTGCCGTCCCAGCGGGCACCCGTGATCGCGGGCAGCGCCTCGGCACCGTCGGCCAGCAGCCCCACGGCCGGGCGGCCCACGACCTCGTCCGCGGCGTGGCCGAGGAGCCGCCCGGCCCCGTCGTTCCACTCCACCAGAGTGCCCGCGTCGTCGATGACAACCCGCGCCGTCGCGGCATCGTCGAACGGGTAGACCGGTCTCATCGTCGCCACTCCATTGCGCGCACTCACAGTGAACAGTCACGCCACTTGCGTTCCAGCCTAGTGCGTCACAGTCTCGCGCGGACGAGAACCCCCAGGGCCGGGGGGTACCCGTGGTCAAGGGGGAAAACCGGTCGAAGTGCCCCACGGGACAGCTGTCTGCCTCCGCACTCTTGACGCCCCGGAGTGGCACCCCGTCAGAATCTGTTCGGTCACGATCAGTTGTGAGTACTTCTGGGCCCTGATGAGGGAGAGCCGCCATGACGGTCACTCGCAGATCGGTTTTGATCGCTTCCACGGCCGCGCCGACGGCCGCATCACTCCTGGCCGCCCCGGCCGCACGAGCCGCCGGATCGGGCGCGTCCGGCCGCCACACGGTCCCGCTGCGGGACGGCTGGCGCTTCGCGCTGGTCAACCCGGGCGGGACCACCGACCCGACCGGCGCCTACGCCGACGCCGCCGCACCCGACTACGACGACTCGGCCTGGCGCCAGGTCGCGGTCCCGCACGACTGGAGCATCGAGCAGACCCCGACCACGGCATACGGCACGACCAGCGGCACCGGGTTCTTCCCCGGCGGCCTCGGCTGGTACCGCATCGCGTTCACCCTGCCGCCGGCCTTCGCGGGCAAGCGGATCTCGGTCGAGTTCGACGGCGTCTACATGGACTCGTACGTCTATTGCAACGGCACGCGGGTCGGCCAACACCCCTACGGATACACGGGGTTCGCCCTCGACCTCACCGACCTGGCGCACACCGACGGCAGCACGGAGAACGTCGTCGCCGTGCAGGTGCGGAACCAACTCCCCAGCAGCCGCTGGTACTCGGGCAGCGGCATCTACCGCGAGGCCCGCCTCGTCGTCACCGAGCCGGTGCACGTCGAACGCTGGGGCACGTACGTCACGACCCCGGACATCACCGCCGAGCGGGCCGTTGTGAGGGTCCAGACGTCCGTGGTGAACGTGTCGGGTGCCGCGAGCGAGGTCGAGGTCAGATCGAGAGCCGTCGACCCCGGCGGCCGGACCGTGGCCCGCGCCGCCTCCACGGTCGCTGTCGCGGACCGCGCGACCGAACCCCATGAACTCACCGTCCCCAGGCCCAAGTTGTGGGACATCGAGACCCCGGACCACCGCTACACCCTGGAGACCGAACTGCGGGTGGCCGGCAAGACGGTCGACACGTACAGCACCCCCTTCGGCATCCGCACCTACCGCTTCGACCCGGACGAGGGCTTCTCCCTCAACGGCGTCCACACCAAGATCAAGGGCGTCGACCTCCACCACGACCAGGGCGCCCTCGGCTCCGCGATCAGCCTCGACGCGGTACGCAGGCAGTTGAGCATCATGAAGTCGATGGGCGTCAACGCCTTCCGCACCTCGCACAACCCGCCCTCGCCCCAAATCATCCAGGCCTGCGAGGAGTTGGGCATCGTGATGATGGTCGAGGCCTTCGACTGCTGGCACACCGGCAAGACGACCTACGACTACCACCGCTTCTTCGACGACTGGTGCGAGCGGGACGCCACCGAGATGGTCCTCGCCGCCCGCAACTCGCCCGCCGTGGTGCTGTGGTCCATCGGCAACGAGATCCCCGACTCCACCGCCACCGCCGGGCTGGCGATGGCCGACCGCATCATCGGCGCGATCAAGACGGCGGACGACACCCGGCCGGTCGTCATCGGCTCGAACAAGTACCACGGGGTGCCCGCCAAGGGCTCCGCCGCCGACCTCATGCTCGCCAAGCTCGACGGACTCGGCCTCAACTACAACACCGCCAAGTCGGTCGACGCCCTGCACGCCGCCTATCCGGACCTGTTCCTCTTCGAGTCCGAGTCCTCCTCGGAGACCTCGACACGCGGCGCCTACCAGGAGCCGGAGCACCTGAACACCGGCGAGAACCACACCCCCGGCAGACGCGACACCTCGTCGTACGACAACAATCTCGCCTCCTGGACGATGAGCGGCGAGTACGGCCACAAGAAGGACCGGGACCGGAAGTGGTTCGCGGGACAGTTCCTGTGGTCGGGCATCGACTACATCGGGGAGCCGACGCCGTACGACGTCTTCCCGGTCAAGGCGTCCTTCTTCGGCGCGGTCGACACGGCCGGCTTCCCGAAGGACATGTACCACCTCTTCCGCAGCCAGTGGGTCGGCGAGCCCATGGTCCATGTGGTGCCGATGAGCTGGAACCACGAACCGGGCGACACGGTCGAGGTCTGGGCGTACGCCAACGTCGACACCGTCGAGCTGTTCCTCAACGGAAAGTCCCTGGGGGCAAGGGAGTTCGACACCAAGAAGACCACCGACGGCCGCGCCTACCTGGAGACCACCGAGCCCACCGGCGACGACAAGACCTTCACCACCGGCCCCTACCCGGGCAGTTACACCAGCCCGAACGGCAGCGCGGGCAAACTCCACCTGACCTGGAAAGTCCTGTACGAGCCAGGTGAGTTGAAGGCGGTGGCGAGCAGCGGTGGGACGGTGGTCGCTTCCGACGTGCTGCGTACGGCCGGGGCCGCACACGCCGTCCGCCTCACGGCCGACCGCAAGTCCCTTGCCGCAGACGGTCGTTCGCTGGTCTTCGTGACCGCGGAGGTCGTCGACGCCCACGGTGTCGTCCTGCCCGACGCGGAGGACCTGGTCGCCTTCGAGGTGAGGGGTGGGTCCATTGCCGGTCTCGACAATGGGCGCGAGGAGAGCGCCGAGCGCTATCAGGCGAGCACCCGAACCGCCTTCCACGGCAAGGCACTTGCGATCGTGCGGTCCGGTACGGCGGCGGGCTCGCTGAAGGTGACGGCGCGGGCGGAGGGGCTGCGGACCGGCACGGTGACCGTACGGACGACACCCGTCCGGGGTGGTGCCCTGACTCCGGCGTCGCGCTTCAAGGCGGATTATCCTGCGCCGCTCAACTACCCGTACGCCGACGCGAGTTACTCGGGTCGGCCCGACACGCTCCCCGCCGCGATGCTCGACGGTGACCCGGCCACCGGCTGGTCCAACGCCTTCGCCAAGTCGGCCACGGCCCTGCTGCCGTCCTTCGGCGGAGCACGCGAGAAGGACTGGGTGTCGGTGGACTGGGGGAGGACGCGGTCCTTCGACCGGGTGGAGGTGTCGTTCACGGTGGACGCGACGCACAGTCTGCCCGCTGCGGTGACGGTCGCCGTGTGGGACGGTCGGGCGTGGGTGCCGGTGGAGGGCGCTGCCGTCGACTGGGCCACGGCCTCGGACAGCCCGACCGTCGTCACCTTCGATGCCGTGCGCGGCTCCCGGCTGCGGCTCGCGCTGACGAGCGCTCGTCCCGGGGTGGCCCAAGGGGCGGTGCGGATCAGCAAGTTGGAGGCACCGGCCGGGTAGTACCGCGTCCGCTGCGGTCCGGACGGGAATCTGGCCTGTCCGGACCGTTGACGGAGTGTCATGTCTCGAACAGCATGGCCTGCGTCCGCAGTGAATGGGAGCGCTCCCGCGTCCGTGAGGGGCTCAGACGTGAAACGACGCAGAACGACCCTGCTCGCCGCCACGGCCCTCCTCGCGGCGGCCCTCACCACGCTCCCGGCCGGCCCGGCCGGGGCCGACGAGGTCGAGCAGGTCAGGAACGGCACCTTCGACACCACCACCGAACCCTGGTGGACGACGAGCAATGTCACGGCGGGACTGTCGGGCGGACAGCTCTGCGCGGATGTCCCGGGCGGCACGGCGAACCGCTGGGACGCCGCCGTCGGCCAGAACGACATCACGCTGGTGAAGGGCGAGTCGTACAAGTTCGCCTTCACGGCGTCCGGTTCGCCCGAGGGGCAGGTGGCGCGGGCGATCGTCGGACTGTCGGTGGCGCCCTATGACACCTACTACGAGGTCAGTCCCGAGCTGAGCGGGTCGGGCAACTCCTATGCGTATACGTTCACTTCGCCTGTCGACACCACGCAGGGGCAGGTCGCTTTCCAGCTCGGTGGCGGTGCCGATGCCTGGCACTTCTGCATGGACGACGTGTCGTTGCTGGGCGGGGTGCCGCCGGAGGTGTACGAGCCGGACACCGGGCCGCGCGTGCGCGTCAACCAGGTCGCCTATCTGCCCGGTGGGCCGAAGAACGCGACCCTGGTGACCGCGTCCACGTCCGTGCTGCCCTGGGAGTTGAAGAACGCGGCGGGTGCGGTGGTCGCGCACGGGCGGACCGTGCCGCGTGGCACCGACGTGGCCTCCGGGCAGAACGTCCAGTCGATCGACTTCGGCTCCTACCGGGGGCGCGGTGAGGGCTTCACGCTGGTGGCGGACGGGGAGACGAGCCGCCCGTTCGACATCGGGACGGCCGCCTATGAGCAGTTGCGGCTCGACTCGCTGAAGTACTACTACACGCAGCGCAGCGGCATCGAGATACGGGACGAACTGCGCCCCGGGTACGCCCGCCCCGCCGGTCACCTGAACGTCGCCCCCAACCAGGGCGACGCCGACGTGCCCTGCCAACCCGGCCTGTGCGACTACACACTTGACGTGACCGGCGGCTGGTACGACGCGGGGGACCACGGCAAGTACGTCATCAACGGCGGTATCTCCACATGGGAGTTGCTCAGCACCTACGAGCGCTCACGCCTGGCCGGCACCGGGCAGCCGGCCAAGCTCCGCGACGGGATGCTCGCCATCCCGGAGAGCGGCAACAAGGTGCCGGACGTGCTCGACGAGGCCCGCTGGGAACTGGAGTTCCTGCTGAAGATGCAGGTACCGGACGGGCAGCCGCTGGCCGGTATGGCGCACGACAAGGTCCACGACGAACAGTGGACCGGGCTGCCGCTGCTGCCGAGCCAGGACCCCCAGAAGCGCGAACTGCACGCCCCGACCACCCAGGCGACGCTCAACCTCGCGGCGACGGCGGCCCAGGCGGCGCGTCTGTACCGGCCCTACGACCGGGAGTTCGCGGCGAAGGCGCTGAGCGCGGCGCGGAAGGCCTGGACGGCGGCGCTCGCCCACCCCACGGTCTACCCGGACCCGAACGACGGCACCGGCGGCGGCGCGTACCCCGACGACAACGCCACCGACGAGTTCTACTGGGCGGCGGCCGAGCTGTATCTGACCACGGGGGAGCGGCAGTTCGCCGACCACGTCGTCAACTCCCCGCTCAACACGGCCGACATCTTCGGCAGCCTCGGCTTCGACTGGGCCCGGACGGCTGCCCTGGGCCGACTCGACCTCGCGACCGTCCCCAGCCGACTGCCCGGCCGGGACGGGATCCGCCGCTCGGTGATCGAGGGCGCGAACACCTACCTGACCACGCTGCGCACCCAGCCCTACGGCATGCCGTACGCACCGCCCGGCAACCTCTACGACTGGGGCTCCAACAGCCAGATCCTCAACAACGCGCACGTCATCGCCACGGCGTACGACCTCACCGGCGCCACGAAGTACCGCGACGGCGCACTCCAGAGCATGGACTACATCCTCGGCCGCAACGCCCTCAACATGTCGTACGTCACCGGCTACGGCGAGGCCAACTCCCATAACGAGCACAGCCGTTGGTACGCCCACGAACTCGACCCGAACCTGCCGAACCCGCCGCGGGGAACTCTGGCGGGCGGCCCCAACTCGTCCATCCAGGACCCCTACGCACAGAGCAAACTCACGGGCTGCGTCGGTCAGTTCTGCTACATCGACGACATTCAGTCGTGGTCGACGAACGAGACGGCGGTGAACTGGAACGCGGCGTTGGCGTGGATGGCTTCGTTCGCGGCGGATCAGGGATGACCAGCGCGTGAGCAGGTGTGCCGAAGTCGCACATCAGGTGTCGTCGGGACTGCTCGCGAGAGCTCCGCCTATCCAGAAGGAGAGTGCCTTTTGGTCTCTGCTCAGTGAGCGTCGTATGGCGTTGACCAACCGCACCTGCGCTTGGGCGGGCGCCCTGCTGGCCTGGGAGAACTCCTCCGGGGTCAACGGGTCACGCGTCGGGTCGCGGGCCGGGTCGCGGGCCGCCCGGTCGAGGAACTGCCCGATGGCCTTGGCGAAGTTGTCGATCTCCACCGCGACAGCCGCGGGGGCGACCAGACTGGCACGGGTCAGGACCGCGCTCCACTCGCTCCAGTCGTAGTCCCAACCCTGTCGGCCGGCGTGGGCGCGGCTGATCACCATCGTGAACTTGGCGTAGTGGCTGATCAGTTCCTGGTAGGCGAGCAACTGCTTCTCCCGCAGCCACTGCCGGTCCTGGGCCCGGTGCGTGACGATGCCCCCGACCAGGACACCGATCGTGGCGGACAGCGCCCCGGCACCCGTCGTCACCAGTGTGTCCAGCAGAGCCACCTCAAGCCCCGTATTCCCCGTCGCTCGAACATCGGCGGCTCGAACCTACTGGTGACCGACTTCCGGTGACAACGTTCCGGCCCGGCAACTGACCCTAGGGCTCACGCTCCACGAGTTCCCTCGGGCGCTTGTGCGCGGTGAGTGTGTGGAGTTCCGCTTGGTCCAGCGGGCGGTGCACCTCCACGTACTCGCCGTGCGGCAGCCGCTTGATCACGCCCGTTTCGCGGCCGTGCAACACCAGCTCGGCGTCCCGGAGTTGGAGGCCCAGGCAGATGCGCCGGGTCACGACGAAGGCGAGTGCCGGTACGGCGAACACCGCCACCCGTACCGCCCACGTCACCGTGTTGATCGACAGGTGGAGGCGGGTCGCCACGATGTCGTTGCCGCCGCCGGCCAGGAGGACCAGGTAGAGGCTGATCCAGGCCACGCCGATGGCCGTGCGGGTGGGGCGGTTGCGAGGGCGGTCCAGGAGGTGGTGTTCGCGTCTGTCGCCGCCCGTCAACCGGGCCTCCAGGAACGGGTATACGCCGATGAACACCAGCAGGAGCGGGAAGACCACGATCGGGATCAGTACGCCCAGCACCAACGTGTGGCCCCACAACGTGACTTCCCAACCCGGCATGACCCGGACCAAGCCCTCCGCGAAACCCAGGTACCAGTCCGGCTGGGCGCCCGTCGAGACCTGGTCGGCGCGGTAAGGGCCGTAGGACCAGACCGGGTTGATCGAGGCCACCGCCGCGAGGAGGGTGAGGGCGCCGAAGACCAGGAAGAAGAAGCCGCCCGCCTTCGCCAGGTAGACCGGCATGAACGGGGTGCCCACCACGTTGCGTTCGGTGCGGCCGGGGCCCGCGAACTGGGTGTGCTTGTGGTAGACGACCAGGATGAGGTGCACGACCACAAGCGCCGCCATGATGCCGGGGATCAGCAGGACGTGGAGTGAGTAGAAGCGGGACACGATGTCGTGGCCGGGGTACTCGCCGCCGAACAGGAACATCGAGAGGTACGTCCCGACGATCGGGACCGACAGCAGCGCGCCGTCCACGAAGCGCATGCCCGTGCCGGACAGCAGGTCGTCCGGGAGCGAGTAGCCGAAGAGGCCCTCGAACAGGCCGAGGAACAACAGGGTCCAGCCGAACAGCCAGTTGAGCTCGCGCGGCTTGCGGAACGACCCCGTGAAGAAGTGCCGCATCATGTGCGTCAGCATCGCGGCGATGAACACCAGCGCCGCCCAGTGGTGCAACTGCCGGATCAGCAGCCCGCCCCGCACGTCGAAGCTGAGGTGCAGCGTCGAGGCGTAGGCGTCGGACATGCGGATGCCGTTCAGGGGGACGTAACTGCCGTGGTACGTCACCTCGTTCATCGACGGGTGGAAGAAGAGGGTGAGGTACACGCCGGTCAGGATCAGCACGACGAAGCTGTACAGGCAGATCTCGCCGAGCAGGAACGACCAGTGGTCCGGGAACACCTTCCGCAGATACTGCTTGCCGAGCGAGTAGATGCCGAGGCGGCCGTCGAACCAGTCGGCGACGCGTTCGCCCCGCGAGGGGTCGGGGGTGCCGGTCACCGGTCGTCCTCCTCGTCGTCCCTGTGCACGTGCGTGAGCTTCTCGGGGTTGGTCACGATGTAGACCCCGGACACCTGGTCGCCCTCGGGCGTGAGGTCCATGACCATCACCGCGTACGGCGAGTCGCCCTCGAACAGCACGGCCGCGTTGTCGCCGTTGACGCGCCGGTAGCGCAGCTCCAGGTCCTGGGGGCCACGGCGCCGGGTCGAGAACGAGTTGATGAGACGGACGGCCTTGTCCCGCCCGTGCACCGGGCGCAGTCCGGCCGGTTTCCGGTTGCCCCCGCTGTCGGTCCACACCGTGACGTCCGGCGCGAGGATCTCCATCAGCGCGGCGATGTCCCCGCCGATCGCGGCCCGCACGAACCGCTCGGTCGCCTCCCGCCGCACCCGGGGATGCGCCTCGTACAGCGGCCGCCGCGCGTGCACATGGGCCCGCGCCCGGTGCGCGAGCTGTCGTACGGCGGCCGGAGTGCGGTCGATGATGTCCGCGATCTCGGTGTGGGCGTACCCGAACACCTCGTTGAGGACGAAGACCGCGCGCTCCAGCGGGCTCAGCGACTCCAGGACGACCAGCATGGCCAGCGACACGGACTCGGCGCGCAGGGCGGGGTCCACGGGATCGTCGCCGGCGGGCTGGTCGACCAACGGCTCCGGCAGCCACGGGCCCACGTACGTCTCGCGTCGGCGGGTGATCGTGGCGCGGCGCTGGAGCGCGTGGTTGACGGCGATGCGGACGAGGTAGGCGCGCTGGTTGGTGATGGTGTCGAGCGGGGAGCGCCGGGAGCGCGCCGTCCAGGACAACCAGGTCTCCTGGAGGACGTCGTCGGTGTCCGCGACGCTGCCCAGCATGTTGTAGACGAGACCGAACAACAGCTCCCGATGGTCCATGAAGACAGTGGTCGCCTCAGTGGTCGCCTCATCGGTGACGGCGGACTCGGAGAACTCGGACATGTATGCGCCTCCCCAGTGGCGTGCTCACTACTGCGAGGGGCGGCGGGGGTCGGAATGTGACAGCCGACGGCCTGAATGTGACGTACGTCTCGGGAAATTCGCGCCGTGTCACACCTGTCGGCCGTGCGGCCCTCTTGAACGCGAGTCCGACGCAAGCCCTCTGCAAGGAGTCGACATCGTGTTCAAGAAGTGGCACGGCAACCCCTGGGCGATCCTCATCACGCTCTCGCTCGGGTTCTTCATGACCCTCCTCGACCTGACGATCGTGAACATCGCGATCCCCCAGCTCGGCGAGGATCTCGGCGCGTCCCTGGACGAGATCCTGTGGATCGTCAACGCCTACACGCTGGCGCTGGCCGTCCTGTTGATCACCGGCGGGCGCCTCGGCGACCTGCGCGGCAAACGCAATCTGTTCGCCGCTGGAGTCGCCCTGTTCACCCTGGCCAGCCTCGCCTGCGGGCTCGCCCAGGATCCCGCCCAGCTCATCGGGTTCCGCGCGGTGCAGGGGCTGGGCGCGGCGCTGCTCATGCCGCAGACCCTGTCGATCATCGCCGAGGTGTTCCCGGCCGACCGGCGCGGGGTCGCGATGGGCATCTGGGGCGCGGTGGCGGGGGTGTCCGGCGCGCTCGGTCCGATCCTCGGCGGGGTGCTGATCACCCATCTGTCCTGGCGGTGGATCTTCTTCGTCAACCTGCCGATCGGTGCGCTGGTGCTCGTGCTCACCATGGCGATCATCCCGGGCGCCCGGCGGACGGTACGGCGCCGCTTCGACACCCTGGGCGTCACCCTTGCCTCAACTGCCTTGTTCTGCCTGGCATTTGGGCTGACGGAGGGACAGCGGTACGACTGGAACGCCGGGATCTGGAGCCTGTTCGGCGCGGCCGTCGTGCTCTTCGGCGGCTTCCTGCTGCACGAGCGCGGGCAGCAGAGCGGTGAACCCCTGGTCCCCTTCTCGCTGTTCAAGGACCGCGACTTCAGCCTCATCAACTTCGTGGGCGTCACCGTGTCGTTCGGTGTCGTCGGGATGTTCCTGACGCTGACGATCTATTTGCAGTCCGTGCTCGGTTTCAGCGCGCAGAAGGCGGGGCTTGTGCTGCTGCCCGTCGCGCTCGGTTCGTTCGTCATGGCCGGGCCCGCGGGTGCGCTCGCGGACAAGGTCGGCGGCAAGTTCATCCTGATGGGCGGGTTGCTCGCCTGGGCGGGCGGGCTTGTGTGGGTCGTGGGGGTGGCGGGCGTCGGCACGGGGTGGTTGACCGTCGCGTTCCCGCTGTTCCTTACGGGGCTGGGGGTCGGCTGCACCTTCGCACCCATGGCCACCGAGGTCATGCGCAACGTCCCGCCCCGGCTCGCGGGCGCCGCGTCCGGTGTCACCAACGCGCTTCGGCAGGTCGGTTCGGTGCTTGCCGGTGCGGTGATCGGGGCGGTGCTCCAGGCGCAGCTCGCCTCTTCCCTGACCGAGCAGGCTCGGGCTCGGGCCGGTCAACTCCCCGCCGCCTACCGGGAGTCGTTCGTCGCCGCGTTCTCGAAGGCGGAGTCCGATGTCGGTGCCGGGCAGCAGGGGGGCGCGCCGGGCGGGGTTCCGCGTGGGGTTGCCGAGCGGATGCGGGTGCTTGGTGGGGAGGTGTTCGGGCATGGGTTCGTCCATGCGATGGGGCCCGCCGTTTATGTTGCCGTCGCCGTTCTGTTTGCCGGTGCGCTCGCTTGTCTTGCCGTGCGGCGACACCAGGGGGCTTCCGGTAATCCGCATGCCTTGCCCATGTCCGAGCCGGAGTTGGAGGAAGCGGCGCGATGACTATCGGTGGCGGGGGCTGGTCGCGCAGTTCCCCGCGCCCCTAAAAGACCTGGCTTCGCCGGTCTCCGAGGGGCGTGCCCGCGCGGCGGAGCCGCATATTGATACAGCCCCGCGCCCCTAAAAGACCGGGCGCTGTCCTGCAACGGAGTTCATCAGTCGACCTCAAGTCGCGTCGTGGAAGACCAACCCCAACGCGTGACGCCTGCCGGAACGTACCGTGCTCACCCCGTGTCGCATCGCCCCGGCCGACCAGCCGCGCTTCGTGGGCACTGGGCGGTCGCGGGTCGTGAAGACCAGGCCGTGGCCCTGCCGTAGCGGGGTCGCCGTGGCCCGGGACTGGGCGCGGGGGCGCTGTTCGACCATCAGGAACTCGCCGCCCGTGTAGTCGGTGCCGTACTCGTCGAGGCCGATCACCACCTGGAGCGGGAAGACCAACTCGCCGAACACATCGCGGTGCAGGGCGTTCCAGTCGCCCTCGCCGTAGCGCAGCAGGATCTGTGCCGAACGGTTCTGGCCGGCGGCGTGGCAGCGAGCCAGCCACTCGTCCAGGTCGTCCGGCCAGGGGGACGGGCGGTCCAGGCGGGCCGCCCAGTCCCGGGCGATCGGCAGCAGGCGTGGGTAGAGCGCGGCGCGCAGGGCGGCGACCGGTGCGGGCAGGTCGTGGGTGAAGTAGCGGTACTCGCCGGAGCCGAAGCGGTGCCGGGACATGTCGACGGTGGTTCGGAACAGCTCCGGCTTCTCGTACAGCGCGGCCAGGTCGCGGCACTCGGCGGGTGTCAGCAGCCGGGCCGTCGGCGCGCTGCCGTACAGGTCCAACTCCTCGGCCAGAGCTGACCAGTTGGTGCCATCCATGACGAACTTCCTCCGGGTCAGCCGAGCATCGGTTGCAGTGCGCCCTCGTGGGTCAGCAGGCGCACTTTGCGGTCGACGCCGGCGGCGTAACCGCGCATCGAGCCGTCCGCGCCGATCACACGGTGGCACGCGCGCACCAGCAGGAGCGGGTTGGCACCGAGTGCCGCGCCCAGGGCTCGGACCTCGGCGCGCGGTACGCCCAGGCGTTCCGCGAGGGCGCCGTAGGTCGTCGTCGTGCCGTAGGGGATCTCGTCCAGGGCTCGCCATACCCGCTGCTGGAACTCCGTTCCCTCGGCGGCGAGGGGGAGTTCGAAGCGGGTGAGGTGTCCGGCGAAGTACGCGGACAGTTGGCGGGTGGCTTCGGTGAAGGCCTGGTCGTCGCGCTGCCAGTCGGCGGGGATGGTCGGGTGGTCCGGCATGGTCAGGGAGGTGAGGGTGGTGCCGGTGGGCGACTTCTCGCCGGTCAGGAGCAGCTCGCCCACGGGGCTGTCGGTGAGGGTGTAGATCGTGGTCATGAGGATCAGTCTGCTCCGGAATCGGGGTCGGGACCGGCGGGATTCGGACAAGCAGCTGAGGCCCGCTCGGTACCGTCGGGCGTAGCTCTTGACCTGGGGGTATTTACGGGTAAGTACCCGAGCGGTACCGTGTTGGCATGCCAGCTCTCAACGTGGAGTTCAGCGACCGTGAGCTAGAGGACCTGCGGCAGATCGCCAAGGAGCGCGGTACGTCGATGAAGGCGCTGGTGCGGGAGGCGGCCGCGGCCGACATAGCTCGCCACCGGGCGCTGCAGGAGGGCGCCGAGGCCTTCCGCCGGTTCTTCGCCACGCACGCCGACGAGTTCGCCGCCGCGTTCCCCGACGACGAACCCTCGGCCAAGGGCGAGGGGCGGGTCGCCTGACGCATGCCCGTCACTCCGGTCATCCATATCGACGTGCCCTGGCTGCTCCAGCGTCATGAGGAAGTCCTGCCGGACCAGCCCACCATCAACGACTTCTCGGCGCTGGTCGCGGCCGTCGCCCGGCACCGCGTCGATCCGCCCCGCCTCGGCATCGACTCCGACCCGGCCTGGCGGGCCACCGCCCTGCTGCACACCCTCGCCCTGCTCAAGCCGCTGCCCTCGGCCAACGCCCGCTTCGCCTGCGCCACGGCCGTCGCCTACATGTTCGTCAGCGGCGTCGGCATCGATCCGCCCTACGACGCCCTCGTCGACCTCGCCCGCGATCTGATCTCCGGCAAGACGGATGTGTACGGCGCGGCGGACCGGCTGCGGTCCTGGCAGATCTGACGGGCAAGGCAGATCTGACGGGCAGGTCGGACGGTCAGGTCGGGCAGGTCGGACGGTCAGGTCGGTCGGACAGGTAGGTCTGTCTAGCGGTCCTCGTCGAGGCGGGCGATCTCGTCGCGCTCCAGCGGGGTTCCCTGCGAGGGCGCTTCGCCGGCCGCGGCCCGGGCGTCGCCGCGGGGTGCCTCGCCGGGCGCGGTGCGCCGGTCGTCTGGGC
>NZ_BARF01000030.1 GCF_000367365.1 Streptomyces prunicolor NBRC 13075
CCGTGTCGAGCAGTGGCTCGTCGATGCCGTCGTCGGTGCGGCGCAGGTAGTACTTGCCCTTGGTGACGATCGCCATCAGCGGGGTGAGGGCGAAGGCGATGACGGCCGCGGCGACGGGGGAGTACGGCTGGAGGGTGTCGCCGAGGGCGTGGAAGTACATGGCGATGGAGAGGCCGGAGGCGGCGATGAAGGCGACGACGCCGACCGGGTTGACGGCGTAGAGCATGCCGCGGCGGAACTCGGGCTGGAGCGGGGAGAGCTTCAGCAGGTACTTGTTGATGCCGATGTCGGTGGCGACGGTGACGATCCAGGCGATGGCGCAGTTCGAGTAGAAGCCCAGGATGTTGTTGAGGAAGCTGAACATGTCGGCTTCCATCAGGGCGAGTGCGAAGCCCAGGTTGACCAGGACGAAGACCATGCGGCCGGGGTAGTGCCTGGTGACGCGGGTGAAGGAGTTGGTCCAGGCGAGGGAGCCGGAGTACGCGTTCGTCACGTTGATCTTGATCTGGCTGATCACGACGAGGGCGACGGCCAGCGGGAGGACCAGCCAGGACGGCATCATCGCGTCGAAGGCGCCCTTGAACTGCTGGATCGGCTCGGGCGCGACGTCCGGGCCGACCTTGGCGAGGATGTAGACGGCGAGGAAGACGCCGATGGCCTGCTTCAGTGCGCCGAGCATGACCCAGCCGGGTCCGGCCATGATCACCGCGGTCCACCAAGTGCGCTTGTTCGCCTCGGTCTTGGGCGGCATGAAGCGCAGGTAGTCGATCTGCTCGCCGATCTGCGCGATGAGGGACAGGCACACGCCGGCGCCGAGGAGCACGGAGGCGGTGTTGACGCCGCCGTCGCCGTCGGTGCCCGCGTAGTTCAGGAAGCGGTCGACCGTGCCGGGGTCGTTGGAGATGAGGTAGACGAGCGGGGCGATCATCAGCAGCAGCCAGACCGGGGTGGTCCACACCTGGAGCTTGCTGAGCGCCTTCATGCCGTAGATCACCAGCGGGATCACCATCAGCGTGGAGACCAGGTAGCCCAGCCAGAGGGGGAGTCCGAGGCCCAGTTTGAGGCCCTGGGCCATGATCGAGCCTTCGAGGGCGAAGAAGATGAAGGTGAAGCTGGCGAAGATGACGCTGGTCAGCACCGAGCCGTAGTAGCCGAAGCCGGCGCCGCGGGTGATCAGGTCCAGGTCGATGTTGAAGCGGGCGCCGTAGTAGGCGAGGGGGAAGCCGGTGATGAAGATGACGACGGCGGCCACGGCGATCGCCACGAGTGCGTTGCCGGTGCCGTGGGCCAGTCCGATGCCGGCGCCGATGGAGAAGTCGGCCATGTAGGCGATGCCGCCGAGGGCGGTGGTGGCGACGACCATGGGGGTCCAGCGGCGGTAACTGCGGGGCGCGAAGCGGAGGGTGTAGTCCTCCAGGGTCTCCTTGGTCGCCTGGCTCCGGCCGGTCGGGGAGTGTGGCCCGGTGGTCGTCTGCGGTGGCTCTGTGGTGCTCATGGTCAACCCTTCGGAGGTGCGGTGGTGCTGGGGCTTGGGGAGGGAGGTGACCTGTTGTGCCCCGGCGGCAGGTGGGGATCAGGCACGGGAGGCGGTCGGTGGTCGGCCGGTGGGGACAGCTGTCGGCTCGGCGTCGTCGTGCGGGGAGTGCACGCCCTCGTGCACGGCAGCGCACTCGATCCGGGTTCCGTTCATGCGGACGGCCACGGTCACCGGCGCGTCCGCACGGGGCCGTACGGCGGCCAGGACCTCCGCGAGAGGAGTGAGCAGCTCACGGCGCACGGCACGCTTCAGGGCCCGCGCGCCGAACATCTCGTCGTGGCCGACGCTCGCCAGATGCTCGATGACGTCGTGGGTGACATGGGCGCGCACCGAGCGTTCCCGCAGCCGGTCGACGACGACCCGGACCTCGCGCCCGGCGATCTCGACGGCCGTGCGGGCGTCGATACCGGCGAACACGACGATCTCGTCGAACCTGTTGAGGAACTCGGGATCGAAGAAGTCCCGCAGCGCCGCCGCGAGGATGTCTTCCTCCGCGCCGCCTCCGGCCCGCGTCGGCGGATGGACGAGCAGGCTCGCGAGCTCACTCGCCCCCGGTCCGGGAACCGGGCGTCGTGACCACCACCGTCGGCCCCCGCCCCTGCGGTGCGCGGCGATCGTCCGTGCGCCCAGGTTCGAGGTCATGACGACGACGCAGTTGCGGAAGTCGATCGTGCGGGTTCCGTTCGAGAGGGTGAAACGGCCGTTGTCGAGGACATGGAGGAGGGTGCGCACCACCGTGGGGTGTGCCTTCTCGATCTCGTCGAAGAGGACGATCCCCGGCCTGTCGCCGTCCGACTCGATGAGCTCGCGGACCAGGACGGTGAGCCCTTCCTTGCTGCCGGCGTATCCGGGCGGTGCTCCGGCGAGCGACGCCGCGTAGTGCTCCTGCGCCAACGCGCTCATGTCGATGCGGCAGAAGTCCTCCGGACCCGAGCGCACCACGTCCGCGAGCGCGCGCACGAGCTGGGTCTTGCCCACCCCGGTCGGGCCGACGAACAGCAGGCCGGCGAGGGGACGGTCCGGGTCCTGGAGACCCGACCGCCCGATCGTGACCGCTCGGACGACTGCCTCGACCGCGTGATCCTGGCCGATCACCCGGGCTCTCAGCCGCTCCCTGAGCACGGCGGCTTCGAAATGCATCACCTGTACCTCGGCGTTCCGACCGCGGGACCTACGCTTCCAGTTCCTTCTCGGTCGGCAGGTCGTAGACCGGGCAGTCGGCCACACCGATCGTGTCGCGGGTGAACGCCTCCACCTGCTCCTGTGCCTTCTTCGCGTCGTTGACCCAGGTCTTGTAGAAGTCGAAGGGGCAGTCGGCGACGCCCTTGTCGCCCTCGCCGGCGTTCCAGATGCCCGTGTAGCCGCGGTGCAGGAGCTTGAACAGGTGGTTCTGCGCCTGGTCGTTCCGGCGGGCGTCGCGGATCTCGGGGACGGAGAACTGGGCGTACTGGATGCCGTACTCCTCCGTACCGCACTCGCCGAGCGTGCGGCCGTCGAAGCCGATGACCGCGGAGTGGCCGAAGTACGTGTAGACGCCGTCGAAACCGGTCCCGTTCGCGACCGCGACATAGCAGTTGTTGGCCCAGGCCATCGCCTTGGCCATGAGGACCTGCTGGTCCTTCGCCGGGTACATGTAGCCCTGGCAGCGCACGATGAGCTCGGCGCCCTTCATGGCACAGTCCCGCCAGATCTCCGGGTAGTTGCCGTCGTCGCACACGATGAGCGACACCTTCAGGCCCTTCGGCCCATCGCTCACGTAGGTCTGGGAACCCGGGTACCACCCCTCGACGGGGTTCCAGGGCAGCACCTTGCGGTACTTCTGCACGATCTCGCCCTGGTCGTCGATGAGCACGAGCGTGTTGTACGGCGGCTTGTCCGGGTGCGCCTCGTGGCGCTCGCCCGTCAGCGAGAACACGCCCCAGGTCTTCGCCTTCCGGCACGCTTCCGCGAAGATCTCCGTCTCGGGACCGGGCACGGTCGTCGCGGTCGCGAGCATCTCCTCCTTGTCGTACATGATCCCCATCGTCGAGTACTCGGGGAAGACGACGAGGTCCATGCCGGGCAGGCCCTGCTTCATCCCGACGACCATGTCGGCGATCTTCCTCGCGTTCTCCAGGACCTCGTCCGACGTGTGCAGCCGGGGAATCTTGTAGTTCACCACCGCGACACCGACGGTGTCGGGGCTGGACGTGATGTCTCCATGGCGCATGGGGGACCTCCCTCTGGAGCGGGATGTCGGTGACGACTCCTCGACACCCCGATTACTTCCAAAAGAAAATATTTCCATGGGAAGGAACTGTCAAGGGCGGGGCTGAGGGCGACGGACACGCCTTCCGCAGGAGTCAGAAGCGGTGCAGCACGTCGAACTGCAGGTCGTCGACGGTCGCCAGGAACACCCGTTGCTCCAGGTGCTGGTTCCGCAGCCGCACCGGACCGCGCGGGCTGTCGTAGGCCAGACCGTCCGCCACCGCGAGGATCCGTCGGATGTCGGTGCTGCCGGCCCGGTTGAACAGTTCGACCAGCAGCCGCACTCCCTCGTAGCAGGATTCGCCCATGCTGTTGAGGACCGGGGCCAGCACTCCGAACCGGCGGTGATAGCGGGCGCTGAAGTCGAGGCTGTCCGCGGTGGTGAGCGTCTCGAAGAAGCCCGCCGCCGAGAACAATTTCCTTGTGGCGGCCGCGCCGCTGCCCAGCACCATGTTCTCGTCCATCAGCGGGGAGAACCGTATGCACGTCTCGTCCAGGCCGGCGTCGGCGAACGCTCGGTTGAAGGCGACCGCGTCCGCGCCCACGAGCAGCATCAGCACCCCCTGCGGGGCACTCGCCACGAGGCGCCGAAGTGCGTCGTCGTACTTCTCTGTCCCGAGCAGCACGAAGTCTTCGGTGTCGACCTTCCCGCCGAGGCGGTCCAGATAGCGGCGCGCGCTCGCCGCGGTGCGCCGCGGCCACACATAGTCGTTCCCGACGATCGCCCAGCGGCGCACACCTAGTTCCTGCGCGAACCAGGAGAAGGCCGGGCGCAGTTGACGTCCGGGCGTCTCTCCCGCCAGGAAGACGCAGGGAGACCGTTCGCCGCCCTCGTACAACGAGGTGTATACGTACGGCACCCGCTGGGCGATGCGGGGGATCACCGCCTGCCGGACGCTGGAGAGGTGCCATCCGGTCACGGCGTCCACCAGCCCGGCCGTTATCAGCAGGTCGACTTCGTCGGCCACGGCTTGCGGCGGCGCTCCGCCGTCGACCACCACGAACTCGATCGGGCGGCCGAGCACCCCGTCGGCGGCGACCTCCTCGGCGGCCAGCTGGGCGCAGAACTCGCAGGACGGACCGAAGATCCCGGCCGAGCCCTGTAGGGGCACCACCAGGGCGATGCGAATCGGGTCGGGATCTCCTCGGCGCCGGTCGGCGGCGGTAAGGATCATGAGCGGCCTTTCGCTCCCGGCGATCTCCGCCACGGGTCAGCGGGACGGCCCCCTCGCGTTCGAGGGCAACGCTACTATGGCAAGTGTTTCCGGCAGAAAAATTTTCAGAAGAAACAGATTCAGAGGGGGGCGAATGGCAACACCGCAGACGCCCGAACCGGTCATCGGTCTCGCCGGAGACCTGGCGTGGCTCCTGGCGGCGGTCGAGCGCAAGGTCTCCGCGCGGCTCACGACCGTTCTGCAGTCGGCGGGCAGCAGCATCGAGCAGTGGCGGGTCCTGTCGGTCCTCGCGGACAACCAGGGGCACACCATGACGGAGCTCGCGGAGTGCGCCCTGTTGCCGGCGCCGACCCTGACGAAGGTGGTCGACCGCATGGCCGCCGCCAACCTCGTCCATCGCAGGGTCGACGAGGAGGACCGACGGCGTGTGCTCGCCCTGCTCACCCCTCGCGGCCGGACGGTGCACGAGTCCCTGAAGGCGGCGATGGAGCAGGAGGAGTCCGGGCTCTTCACTCTCCTCGGCCAGGACACGGAAGAACTCCGGTTCCTGCTGACCCGCGCCAACCGCCGGCTGACCTGAGCGTGGCACTGCCGGGGGCTCCCGGGGTGGTCGAGATCAGGTAGGTGCCGCCATGACCAGCCACCCCGGCGTCAACGCCCGCCTCATCGAGACGGCCACCAGGGTCATCGGCTGACCTGCCGCCCGTCGATCCCGGCCCGTGTCACTGCGGGGCGGATCTCGTCGTCCGTCCTGCGCAGGCTCCCCGGGCTTCGCCGTGTGCGTCGATCGCACCGGGCTGTAAAATCCGGTCATACCGGACAGGTGTGGGCAGCGTCAGCGCACGTAATTCGATGACCGGCGTCGTGACAGCGAAGGACACCACCATGGACCGCTCGGATTCCGAAGGACGTCCCGGTGACGACTTGGGGCGCGGAGCGCCGGGGGGCGCGGCGCGAGGCCGTGGACCCAATCGCCCCGGTGACATCTCCCAGGAGGACGACACGGCACCCTCGGCGGGGTGGGGCGCGGCGCGCAGTGTGACACGGGTCCTCGCCAAGACCCGCGAGCCGGTCAGCGGGCCGCTGGCGATCGTGCGGATGAACCATGAGAACGGCGGCTTCGACTGCCCGGGGTGCGCGTGGCCCGACGACCGCAAGGGCCTGCACCTGGACATCTGCGAGAACGGGATCAAGCACGTCACCTGGGAGATGACCCGCAAGAAGGCCGGCCGGGAGTTCTTCGCCGCGCACACGGTCACCGAACTGGCGGACTGGTCGGACTACGCGCTGGAGGACCAGGGCCGGCTCACCGGGCCGATGGTGTACGACGAGGCCACCGACAAGTACGTCCCGATCTCCTGGCCGGACGCGTTCGCGCTGGTCGGGCGGACGCTGCGCGACCTGGACAGCCCGGACCAGGCCGCCTTCTACACCTCCGGCCGACTCAACAACGAGGCGACGTTCCTCTACCAGCTGTGGGTGCGCGAGTTCGGCACCAACAACCTGCCGGACTGCTCCAACATGTGCCACGAGGCTTCCGGCCGTGCCCTGCAGGCCGCGCTGGGCACCGGCAAGGGCACGTGCGACATCGCCGACTGGGACGCGGCCGACCTGCTGTTCGTCATGGGCGTGAACGCGGCGTCCAACGCCCCGCGCATGCTCACCACGCTCGCCAAGGCACACCGGCGCGGCGCCCAGATCGTCCACGTGAACCCGCTCGTCGAGGCGGGCGCGCGCCGGACCATCGTGCCGCACGAGTTCGCCGCGATGGCCGCCTTCCGCTCCACCGAGACCGGCGACCAGAACGTACAGGTCCGCATCGGCGGTGACCTCGCCCTGCTGCGCGGGGTCGCCAAGGCGGTGTTCGAGCGGGCCGAGGAAAACCCGGCGGTGCTCGACGTCGGCTTCATCGAACGGCACACCTCGGGCTTCGCGTCGTACCGCGACCTGGTGCGCGTCACCGACTGGGCCGAGCTGGTGCGGCAGTCCGGGGTGAGCGAGCGGCAGATCCGCGAGGTCGCCGACCGCTACATGGCAGCCGACCGCACCGTCATCTCCTGGTGCCTGGGCGTCACCCAGCAGGACCACGGGGTGGACACCGTCCGCGAGATCGTGAACCTGCTGATGCTGCGCGGCAACCTCGGCCGCGAAGTAGCCGGACCCTCGCCGGTGCGCGGCCACAGCAACGTCCAGGGCAATCGCACCTGCGGTATTGACCATCGCCCCGCGCCCGAGTTCCTCGCCGCGCTGGACGAGGTGTGCGGGATCTCCGCGCCCCGTGCGCACGGGCTGGACACCGTCGGCACCATCAAGGCGATGCGTGACGGCCGGGTGAAGGTGTTCGTCGCGATGGGCGGCAACTTCGCCCTCGCCGCCCCCGACACCGACGCGACCACGGCCGCGCTCCGCACCACCGAAATGACCGTGCAGGTGAGCACCAAACTCAACCGCAGCCATCTCGTCCACGGCCGCAAGGCGCTCATCCTTCCGTGCCTCGGACGCACAGAGAAGGACACCCGGGCGATGGGGGAGCAGGGCGTGAGCGTCGAGGACGCGATGAGCGAGGTGCACCTCTCCTTCGGCATGCGCAAGCCGCCCGCCGAGACCCTCAGGTCCGAGTGCGCGATCGTGGCCGGGATGGCACGGGCGACACTGCCCGACTCGGCAACACCGTGGGAGTGGTACGTCGAGGACTACGACCGGATCCGCGACACCATGGCCCAAGTCCTCCCGGGATTCGAGGACTTCAACCGCCGGGTGCGCGAACCGCTCGGCTTCCGCATCGTCCAGCCCGCCCGCGAGCGCGAGTTCCACACCGCCTCCGGCCGCGCCGAGTTCCACCCGGGCGAACTCCCCGACGTGACCCCGCCCCAGGGCATGCTCGTCCTCTCCACGATGCGCTCGCACGACCAGTGGAACACCACCGTGTACTCCGACGACGACCGCTACCGCGGGGTCAAGAACCTGCGCACCCTGCTCTTCATGAACCCCAAGGACATGGCCGACCGGGGCCTGGCCGAGTTCGACCTGATCGACATCACGAGCCACGCACGCGACGGCAGCACCCGGTCGGTCTACGGCTACCGCGTCATCGCCTACGACATCCCGCCCGCCAGTGTCGCGGGCTACATGCCCGAACTGAACATCCTCTGCGGGCTCGACGACTACAGCAGGCAGAGCGACCAGCCCCTGATGAAACACCAACTCGTCACCGTCACCCCGTCACGGGACGGGCGAACACTATGAACGCAATGGTCGACGGGTAGTCCCCACCAGCGGCGGTTCCTAACATCACGGTTCGCAGGGCAACTTTGCACAGCGAATTCATAGGAGCCGCTCCCGTGACGACACTTGACGCGCCCGAACCGGTACGCCGGAGACCCCCGGCCCCTCGCCACCGACGGGCAGTACTGGCCGCCGGCGTGGCCGCCGCACTCCTCGGCACGCTCGGCAACGCCCCCGCGCCCCGGGCACAGGCCGAGCGGCCCGCGGTGACCGCCTGCCCGCCCAACCTGCTGGGGAAGGCGACGTGTTACACCGGCCAGGACACCAACGGGGCGTACTACGCGATGGCCGTTCCGACCCGCTGGAACGGATCCCTCGTCGTGCACGCACACGGCGGACCCGACCTCGGCGACTCCTCCGACCCGGCACGCAGCACCGACGACCTGAACCGGTGGGCGGTGATGGTCGACGAGGGCTACGCCTGGGCCGGCTCGTCCTACCGCCGCGGTGGCTACGGCACCCGGATGGCCGCCGCCGACACCGAGAACGTACGCAAGCTGTTCGTCTCGGAGTTCGGCAAGCCGAAGCGGACCTATGTGCACGGCCAGTCCTGGGGCGGCGACGTGGCCGCCAAGGTCGCGGAGACCTACGGCCGACACCCCGGCGCCTACGACGGCGCACTGCTCACGAGCGGCGTCCTCGGCGGCGGTTCACGCGGCTACGACTACCGCGTCGACCTGCGCGTGGTCTACCAGTACTACTGCCACAACCACCCCCGCCCGACCGAGCCGCAGTACCCGCTGTGGCAGGGCCTGCGCGCGGACTCCGCCATGACGAGCGCCGGGCTCCGCGCCCGCCTCCAGGAGTGCACCGGATTCTCCTCCGCCCCCGCGGACCGGACCGCGCTCCAGCAGCGCAACCTCGACGACATCCTCGCGGTCACCCGCATCCCGGAGCGCGCTCTCGAATCACACCTGCGGTTCGCCACCTTCACGTTCCGGGACATCGTGTCGACCCGCCTCGGCGGCCGCAATCCCTTCAGCAACAGGGGTGTCCGGTACTCGGGTTCACACGACGACAAGGCACTCAACGCGGGCGTCGAACGCTTCTCGGCCGACCCCACCGCACGCCGTGACCTCTCCTACGACAGCGACCTGACCGGCAAGGTCTCCATCCCGGTCCTCACGATGCACGCGATCGACGACCCGACGGCCTTCGTCGAGCACGAGGCGGCCTATCGAGCCACTCTCCAGGGCGCAGGCAGGGGCGGCAACCTAGTCCAGACCTTCACGAAGGAGACCGAGCACAGCGCGCTGAGCGACTCCGAGTACGCCAACTCCATTGCGGCGCTGGACACTTGGGTCCGTCACGGCCGCAAGCCGACCGCGCGCTCGGTCGCGGCGTCGTGCGCGGCCTTCGACCGGAAGTACGGCAGCGGGTGCTTCTACGACCCGGCCTTCCACCCCGCGCCGTACGCCTCCCGGATCCGGCCCCGGCCGGGCGGGCTCGCCTGGCCGGCCATGAACGCCGCGCAGGAGCGGGCGTGGAGCCGGATCGACGGCGTGGGGATCGCTCCCTGAACCCCGGTGCACAAGGAGTTCCCGGGCCGGTCCTGTCGGGCCGGCCCGGAAGGGCTCACTGGACGTAGGTGTAGTGCGGGCTGTCGTACTGAGGCCCGTTCTTCTCGTAGGTGAACCAGTAGGTCAGGGTGGAACCGGTGGCGAGCGTGACGTTCTGTGTCCAGGTGCCGCCGCTGTTGGTCATCCGGAAGTTCTGCTGGCCGGCGCCGTTGATCAGGTAGTGCACATCGACGTACGCCGCGGGTGTGGTCGGGACGAACGTGATCTGCGCCTGACTGGCGCTCACGTGGGTCACCCCGGCGGTGTAGTCCGGCGTCGTCGTGCTCCCGCCGGTGGTTCCGCCCGTCGTACTGCCTGTGGTGCCGCCGGTCGTCGTGCCGCCGGTGGTGCTCCCGCTCGGGCTCTGCTGGTAGACGGCGAACCAGTCGACGCTCATGGCGGCACCCGATGTGATGCTGCCCGCCTGTGCGGCCGAACTGCAGCCGCAGACCTTGTCGGGGTAGGAACCGGCGATCGCCAGGTCGAAGATGGCCATGAATCCGTGGTCGACGGCCGCCTGCCATGTGGCGACCGACACCTGGTTCTCATTGACCGTGAAGGTCAGGTTGCCGTCGAGGTAGAAGCGGAGCTGCTCCGCGGCGGTGTTCGTGCGGTCGATGATCGCGGAGTACGTGTGGTAGCCGGTCTGGCAGCCCGCGCACGGCTGAAGATTGCTGGTGATGCCGTCGGGGTCGTGGCACTCGCCCGCCCACACGCCGCAGTGGAAGGTGGTGGAGTGCTGGCTCAGCGCGTTGACGTCCTCCATGATGTCGAACTCGCCGATGCTCGGCCAGTTCGTCGCGCCGACCGGACGGGCCGCGCCGCCCATCGCCCAGAACGCGGGCCAATAGCCCAGTCCACTGGCCGGGTTGGGCTGGAGGATCGACGCGCTCATCTGGAGCTGGCCGCCGGCCGGGGCGGCGAAGTCGGTGCGCTGGGTCTCGATGCGTCCCGAGGTCCAGTGGCCGGACCCGTCGCGGAGCGCCTTGATGACCAGGTGTCCCTGTCCGTCCTGGTAGACGTTGTTGGTGGAGTCGGTGGCCGATTCGATCTCGCCCGTTCCCCAGTTGGCGGCACCTCCGGCGTAACCGGTGCCCAGGTCGTACAGCCAGTCGGTCCGGTTCAGCGCGCTGCCGGACGCGCCGTTGAAGTCGTCCGAGAAGAGGGTGGTCCAGCCGGTCGGAGCGCCCGGTACGGCCGCCGAGGCGCTGCCGCCGCTACCGATCAGGCCTGCGAGCGCGCCGATGAGCAGCACCAGAGCGCTGCCCAGAACGAGGGGAACGGTTCTCTGTCTGCCGGCGGACGCACCGGCGGGCGGTGGGGAGGTTGTCATCGTGGTGGTTCTCCCTGTCAGGCATGCGGGATGGGAGTGCTGCAGGGGCCTGCCTCCTGGTGGGGCTGGGGGAGCAGGTCGTCTCCGTCGTCTGGCGGCATGGTCTGCTGACGTCTTTGAGAGCGCTCTCAGAGTGATCATGGGTCCGCGTTCTCTCGTCGTCCTCCTCTGCGTCGGCGCCGCCGCACTGTGGAGCCCGGTGCGCGCGGCTGAACACGGACGATCCGCCATGTCGTGTGGGACGAGCCCGAGTTGGCTGCTCACCGGGCGGAATCGCCGTTTCAATGCAGGAGTGTCCGGCGCGGCTCTCCATGCGTCAATGGCTTCAACGTGATCGGTTGGGGAGCAGGTCTCCTGGCGACGCCCTATGGAGCTCCGAAAAAGGTCCGAACCAAGTTCCGCCGGGCTGTGGAGCGCTCTCCGGCGATCTGTCGAGCGCGGTGCCATCCCGTTGAGCTGCGGTTCTGTGACGGCGGCGGCAGACTGGAGGTGCTGTCGTCCCGCCGACGGCCTTTGACGCCGTTCGCGGACCTCACGCGGCGGCTTCAGGAGTCGAAGGCAACCGCTCGCACGCGTTGCCGGGAGAACGGGCGGGGGCAGGCAAGACCCGGTGGCTGCATGTCCCTAATCTTTACCCCATGTTTTCAGCCCTATCGAGCGGCGGGCCGCTCATTTGGTTAACCTGAGGCAGACGGACAGCGACAAGGGGTCCCACCCACACCCATGGTCCGTCCCGGGACAAGCCGGTCACAACGGCCTGCTCTCACACGAGTAACCGGCGCCACCGCGTCCGAACTGCCTATAACCCACGCCCGAGCGGGCTCAGGTACCGGACCGGAGACGGCCGGTGTGCCCCGAGGGTGACCCGACACATAAGGAGTGCGCGGTGACACCGGAGAAGACGAATCGCGAGCAACGCCCCAAGGAACACACGGAGCGTGCGGGCCGCAGGTCCGACGAGCTCGGCAGCCTGGCCGTGTGGGCACGGTCCGCCCCCATCCGTCTCGCGGGCTACGAGGACGACCTCGCCGAGCCCCACATCCTGCCCAGCGTGGACTGACCCCCACGGGACCCAGCGCGATCGCCGACAGCATGGGCGTGCGAAAATCACGCCCATGCTGATCAGAGAAGCCGCGGCCGACGACTGGCCGCGGATCTGGCCTTTCTGGCACCGGATCGTCGCCGCGGGCGACACCTACACCTGGGCCCGGGACACCTCCGAGGACGCGGCCCGGGCCCTGTGGACGAACCCGCCGAAGCGCGTGTACGTCGCCGAGGACGAGACCGGGACCGTCGTCGGCTCGGCCTTCGTCACCCCGAACTACGGCGGCCCCGCCGACCGCATCGCCAACGCCGGCTTCATGGTCGACCCCGACCACGGCGGCCGCGGCATCGGCCGCGCCCTCGCCGAACACATCCTCACCACCGCCCGCGAGCAGGGCTTCCGGGGCATGGTCTTCAACGCCGTCGTCGAGACCAACCCCGCCGTCAAGCTCTGGCTCTCCCTCGGCTTCACGATCCTGGGCACGGTGCCGGACGCCTTCGACCATCCCCGGGACGGACGCGTGGGCCTGCACGTCATGCACCGCGCTCTTTAGCCGAGCGGCGCCGTCCGCACCCACGGGCGCAGCTTCTCCAACTCCTCCGCGAGCTCCAGCAGCGCCGCCTCCGAACCCGGCCGCCCCACCAGCTGTACGGCGCAGGGCGCACCCGAGGGCAGGGTGCCGAACGGGACCGACATGGCGGGCCAGCCGGTGAGGTTCCAAGGGGGCGTCATCGGCGAGTAGTTGGTGTTCACCAGCACATTCCGCAGCCAGCCCCGCTCGTGCCACGGCCCGGCCTTGGGGGAGCGGCGGGCCAGCGCCGCCGTCAGCAGGATGTCGTACTCGGCGAAGAACGGCGTGAGCCGCTCCCGCAGCCGCTCCCGGCCCTTTCCGGTGCGGACGCTCTTCACGAACCGACGCCCGATCGCCGCGTGCACCCGGGTCCGCCGCGTCAGCTTCCGCGGGTCGAGCCCCGCCGCGTCCACCGACGTGCCCGCCGTCCAGTGGGCCAGTGAGGTGTTGCTCAGGGACAGCGGATACGGCGGATCGGCGCGCTGCACGGTGTGCCCCGCCCTGTTCAGCAGTCCGGCCGCCTCCCGGACGGCGGTCGTATACGGCTTGCTGATGGCCACTCCGGCGAGCGGGCTGCGCACGGAGACGGAGATCTTCCGGGTGGTGGGTTCGGCGGGGCGTACGACCTCGATGTCCGCGATGACCGAAAACAGCAGCCGGGCGTCCTCGACGGTCGTCGCGAGGGGGCCGTTCTCGGACATTCCGAACCAGTCGCCGTTGCCGATGCCGGCCGGGACCACCCCGAACCCCGGTTTGATGGTGACCAGACCGCAGTTGGCCGCCGGGATGCGCAGCGAGCCCATGCCGTCGTTGCCGAGGGCGATCGGGACCATGCCGGCGGCTACGGCAGCCGCACTCCCGCCCGATGAACCGCCCGCCGTGCGGGTCGTGTCCCAGGGGTTGCGGGAGGTGCCGTGGACGCCCTCGGTCGTACCGAAGATGCACAACTCGGGCACATTCGTCAGCCCGACGACCACCGCGCCCGCCGCCCGCAACCGGGCCACGGTGACATGGTCGTGGTCGGCGGGCGTGTCCGGGGTCGCGGCGGAGCCGACCCGGTTGGACTCGCCGGTCACCGGGAGGTTGTCCTTCACGGCCACCGGCACGCCCGCCAGGGGCAGTTCGGCCAGATCGGCCCGCGCGGCCACCTCGTCGGCCTCCGCGAGGGCGGCCTCCGCCCGCACCACCCGGAACGCCCCGACCCGCCCGTCGAGCCGCTCGATCCGGGCGAGATGCTCAGCCACCACCTCGCGGGGCGTGACCCGCTTCTCGCGTACGGCGGCGGCGATTTCGGCGGCGGTACGGCCGACCCAGCTGGTCACGGGCACGCTCCTTCGAACTACTCGCGAGTACGTACGGAGAACTGTGCCTCGGCCGAGGCGGCGCGTCGAGGGGCGGCGAGTCCTCGACAGCCGGGCGCGGCCGGTCTTGGACATTCGGGCCCGTCTTCTTGGACTTTTCGCGGGGCGGTACCGGGGCGGTGTCGCCTGACCTGCTGGTCATCCGATCAATGGCCCAACTTGACCGTTCCCGGGGCCCATTGACAGCCCCTGGGTGCAGTCCAATCATCAGTCGTCCGATCAATCGCGACCGGTGGAGTGGCATGGCTGAGCGCAGGAAGAGACGGTTCCGGTTCATCGGTTTCGCGGCGGTGTTCGCACTGCTTGTGGTCCCCGCAGTGCCGGCGGTCGCGGTCCAGCAGGAGCGGGCGGTGCCGGTGACCGTGCCCGCGCTCTCCAACTGGACTCCTGAACGCGGGAGTTACGACTTCGGGGCCGGGACCCGACTCGTGGCCGACAGCAGGAGCGAACGCGAGGTCGCCGAGACTCTCGCCGACGACCTCAAGGCGGCCGGTCACGGAACAGTGCCTGTCGTACGGGGCGGTGCCGCCCGGTCCGGCGACATCGTGATCGAAGTCCGGCCGGGCAAGCGCTCGTTGGGTGCGGAAGGCTATGAACTCCAGGCGGGCGAACGGCTGTCGGTGACCGGCGCGACCGAGACCGGCGCCTTCTACGGCACGCGGACCCTTCTCCAACTCCTCACCCAGAGTGACCACATCCCCGCCGGACGCACGGTCGACGTACCGCGCTACAAGGAACGCGGGGTCGGCGTCTGCGCCTGCTACGTCCACATCTCCCTGCCCTGGCTGGAGAACCTGGTGCGCGAGATGGCGTACCACAAGCTCAACCAACTGCTCCTCGAACTCAAGGTGAAGAGCGCCGCGCACCCCGAGGCGAACACCTGGGGCTACTACACCCAGGACGAGATGCGGCGTCTCGTCGCCCTCGGCGACAAGTACCACGTCGAGATCATCCCCGAGATCAACTCCCCGGGCCACATGGACCCGTGGATAGAGAACCGCCCCGACCTCCAGCTCACCGACAGCGACGGCAACAAGCAACCCGCCCGCCTCGACGTCACCCAGCAGGCCGCGTTCGACTACTACACCAGCCTCATGGACGAGTACGCGCAGGTCTTCACCGCGACGTCCTGGCACATGGGCGCCGACGAGTACATGCTCGGCTCCGACTACTCCAAGTACCCGCAGATGCTGCGCTACGCCCAGGAGAAGTACGGCGCGAACGCCACCCCGCAGGACGCCTACATCGACTTCATCAACCGCGTCCAGGCCTACGCCGCGAGCAAGGGCAAGAAGCTGCGCATCTGGAACGACGGACTCACCGGCGCCAACACCGTGCCGGTCGCGGCGGGCACGACGGTCGAGCACTGGCTGAACGTCACCGAGAAACCGAGCCAACTCATCGCCCAGGGCTACCCGTTGATGAACGCGGCCTACTCCCTCTACCTCGTCCGGGGCGGCTTCCACAGCGACACCGAGTCGCTGTACGACCAGAGTTGGGACCCGCGCAGCTTCGAGGGCGAGAAGCTCACCTCCAGCGACGGCATCACCGGCGCGAAGATCAGCCTCTGGCCCGACAACGGCCGCGGCGAGACCGAGAACGAGGTCGCCGCCGACACCGAGCCCGCGCTACGGCACCTCGCCCAGGCGACCTGGGGCGACCCGCATCCCGACGCCACGTACGCCCAATTCACCGCGCGAGGCACGGCAGTTGGGCATGCGCCCGGGTGGCGGGACCTGACACGGGTGCCGGTGACGGACGGGACGTACACCTTCCGGACGGCGGGCGCGACTTCCGCTTCCGCCACCACTTCCGCCTCCTTCGACGCCGAGGTGCAGCGCACTCCGGACGGCTACGCGACGCTGCGGACCGCCGATGGCTGCCTGGAGATACAGGGCGGCAAGCTCACCCTCAACGTGCCGCTCCAGCCGGGAGTCACGGCGACCCCGCAGCCCTGCGATGCCACGAACACCATGCAGCGCTGGGAGTTGGCGCCCGCGGCGGGCGGCTACCGGCTCGTGAACGCGATCACGCAGATGGCGCTGAGCGTCGCGGACGACGGCCGGCTCGTGCAGTACCCGCCGGACCAACACCAGCCCGCCACCTGGTACTTGACCGCCCACTGAGCAACCAGAGGAGTCCCACCCATGGCCCTCTCCAGACGTCTCTTCGTCCTCTCGGCCACCGCACTCGCCGCGACCGCCACCACCGCCACGGCATCCGCCCTCGCGGCGCCTCCGCCCCCGTCCGACTCCCGCTCCCGCATCCCCGTAAGCCCCGACGACACCGAGGCCGAGCTGGTCCGCAAGGCCTCCCAAGTCCGGCCCACCGCACGGCAGGTGGCCTGGCAGAAGCTGGAGCGGACGGCGTTCCTGCACTTCGGCGTGAACACCTTCACCGGCCTGGAGTGGGGGACCGGTGACGAGGACCCGAACGTGTTCCAGCCGACCGGTCTCGATACCGACCAGTGGGCCCGCGCCCTGCGCGACGGCGGCTTCAAGCTCGCCATCCTCACCGTCAAGCACCACGACGGCTTCGTCCTCTACCCCTCCCGCTACACCAACCACACGGTGGGGTACAGCAGTTGGCGTGCGGGGGAGGGTGACGTCCTGCGCTCCTTCGCCGACTCCATGCGGCGGTACGACCTCAAGGTCGGCGTCTATCTCTCGCCCGCCGACGAGAACCAGTACCTCCACGGCGTCTACGCCAACGGCAGCTCCCGCACCACGCGGACCGTCCCGACGCTCGTCGACGGCGACGACCGCACCCCGGACGCCTTCTACACACTGGACGCCACCGACTACGGCGCCCACATGCTCAACACCCTCTACGAAGTACTGACCGAGCACGGGCCGATCGACGAGGTCTGGTTCGACGGCGCCCAGGGCCGCATCCCGCCGGGCCACGTCGAGGACTACGACTGGGACAGCTGGTACACGCTGGTCAGATCCCTTGCCCCGGACGCGGCGATCGCCGTGACCGGACCGGACGTGCGGTGGGTCGGCAACGAGGGCGGCACCGCGCGGGAGGACGAGTGGAGCGTCCTGCCGGTGAAGGAGGAGCAGTACGGGCGTACGGACTGGGCGTTGTCGTACGACACCCCCGACGAAGGCAGCCGCAGCGCGCTCGTCTCGGCGCAGCCCAACACCGACTACCTGCAGTGGTGGCCCGCCGAATGCGATGTGTCGATCCACGACGGCTGGTTCTACCATCCGGACCAAGTCCCCAAGAGCGTCGACGAGTTGATCGACATCTACTTCGGCTCGGTCGGCCGCAACGCGGTCCTGCTGCTCAACGTACCACCGGACACGGACGGCCTGCTGGCAGCCCCGGACGTGGCACGCCTGCGGGAGTTCCGCGAGCGTGTGGACCGGGAGCTGCCCGAGGACCTGGCGCGCGGGGCCCGGACCGCCGTATCGCCGGGACGGGTCACCGTCGACCTCGGCACCGAACAGGCCGTCGACCGCGTCCGGTTGGCGGAGGACATAGGGCGCTACGGCCAGCAGGTCGAGGCTTTCGTGATCGAGGCGTACGTCGACGGGGCCTGGACGGAGCTGACCCGTGCCGGAACGATCGGCGCGAGCCGCATCCTGCTGTTGGCCGCGCCTGTACGCGCCCGGCGGTGGCGGATCAGGGTGACGGCAGCCCGGGACGCCGTACGGATCGCGGAGTTTGGGCTGTACCGGTCGCGGGTCTGAGCGGCCGGGGGCCGCCCGGCCTCACATCTCGTTGAGCAACTTCTCCAGGAAGGCCACCGACTCGGGGGCCGGTGAGGCCACCATGCTCAGCCGGTCCATGACGGCGAGATAGCGGTCGACCTCTTCGGGCTTGTCCAAGTAGAGGGCGCTGGTGAGCTGTTCGAGATAGACGATGTCCGGCAGGTCCGGCACCGGGAAGCGCAGCACGGTGATCGGACCGCCGGCGGCGGCGTGGCCGCCCACGTGGAACGGCAGCACCTGGAGCGTGACGTTCGGCAGGGCGGCCGTCTCGATGAGGTGCCGCAGCTGCCCGCGCATCACGTCCGACCCGCCGAGCGGACGGCGCAGCGCGGCCTCGTCCACCACGACCCACAGCTTCGGGGCTCCGGGCCTGGTGAGCAACTCCTGGCGGGTCATGCGCAGTTCGACGCGGCGCCGGATCGCGTCCGGGGTGTCGACGGGACGGCCGAGCCGGATGACTGCCTCGGCGTACGCGGCCGTCTGCAACAGGCCCGGGATGAACTGGACTTCGTAGGTGCGGATGAGGGAGGTGGCCTCTTCCAGACCCAGGTGCTGCTCGAACCAGGTCGGGAAGGCGTCGCCGTACGCGCGCCACCAGCCGGGTTCGTTGGCACGGCGGGCCGAGTCCAGGAACTCCTGGCGTGCGTCCGGCTCTTGGAGGCCGTAGAGGGTCAACAGGTCGGCTACGTCACGCTCTTTGAAGCCGACGCGGCCCAGCTCCATACGGCAGAGCTTGGCGTCCGAGGCGCGTATCGCCGAAGCGGCCGTGTCCCGGGTGATGTTGAGGGACTCGCGCAGGCGGCGCAGGCGGGTGCCCAGCATGATGCGCTGGACCGTCGGACCGCCGCGCTGAAGGCTCAGCACGTCCGAACCCGAGGGAGCGTATTCCGGTTGAGCTGCAGTCATGTTCATCCCCTCGGCGGTCGCGCCGATACCGTCCGCAAGTTTTCGGGACTCAAAAGAGGATCGTAGCACCGAGGTTCCGGATAACTGCAGGGAGTGAAGGAGCCGGAAGGTGCCGGCCTGTGTTCCGGCGCCTTCCGGCCGATCCGCGGGTTTGCCTGACCTCAGCGGCCGGGGAGTAGGCCGTCGAAGTCGCCGTCCTTCACACCGCGGACGAACGCGGAGATCTCGGCGCTGGTGTAGACGAGCGCCGGACCTTCGGGGTGGCGCGAGTTGCGTACGGCGACCTGACCGTCGGAGAGTGCGGCCAACTCGACGCAGTTTCCCTCAGGGTTGCTGTGGTGACTCTTGCGCCACTGCGCGTCGCTCAGCAGGGTCGCCGACATGCCGTTCGCGTGCACTATGTGAGGCCTCATCGCTCCCCCGGAAGATCGAATGCAATTGCAGCTTCAATTGCACCCATTGGTGATGTGGAGGACGATAGCCCTCGGCGGGACCGCTCGCAAGATCGTCTGCAATTGCAGCGGTAATTGCCGATGCGCTTGCGTTTGCAGGGGTAGGCGGAGGACGATACTCCGGACGGGGGTAGTGCGCGCAGTTGTTCTCTCTTCCCAGGGGTCTCAGGGGTCGCGATGTCCGCAGAGCAAGACGTACGGCCGGTCGACACCCTGCGCGTCGAGGGGACTTGGCAGTGGCTGTGCCGGGCCGTCGACGAGGTGGGCCGGCCCGAACGCGGTCAGACCGTCACCCTGTTCCCCGCCGCCGGGGACGGGCGCGACCCCGCTCTCTGTTCCGTCCTGGTCGTACCGCCGATGCCTCAATCGGCCCATGTGGCACGGGACTTCACCCGGGCGGCGCTGGCCGACCGGGCCGACGACGAACTCGTCGACGACATGGCGGTCACCGTGTCGGAACTGGTGAGCAACGCGTTGCGCTACGGCCGGGCGCCCAACTCCCTTGCGGAGCCCCAGCCTTCACTGTGGCTGGCGGTGTGGGACCGGCTGCCGTACGCGGTGTGCGCGGTCACCGACGACAGCGAGCGCATACCCGTGGAGGGGCACCCCGACGAGTTCGCGGAGTCCGGGCGCGGCCTGCAGGTGGTGTCCGCGCTGAGCGAGTCGTGGGGCTGGAATCTGCGGGCGGCCGGCGGGAAGACGGTCTGGGCGCTGTTCCGGCTCTGACACGAGTCACGTGAGCGCCTTCGGTGAGAGACGCAGGGAAGAAGCGAGAGGCGCAGGGAAAAGTAGAGGGACACCGGTAACTCCGGTGCCCCTCTCCCGTGTTGGTGCTCAGGCCTTGTGGCCGATACCGCAGATCGCGTCCACGTCGGACGGGTCGCGGCCCACGTCGACCGGCTCCGGGTGCCACTGCGAGGTGGGCACGATGCCGGGCTCGATGACCTCCAGGCTCTTGAAGTAGGCCGCGATCCGCTCCGGGCCGCGCAGGTGGTACGAGCTGGCGGAGTTGGCGTTGTACACCGAAATCGCTTGGTTCAGCGCCGCGTTGGTGTCGGTGCCGTCGCTCAGCGCCAGGTAGCTGCCCGGCGGCAGGGCGTCCAGGAAGCGGCCCACGACGGCCTCGGGCTCGTCCGAGTCCGGGATCTGGCCCAGGATGCCCAGCATCGTCAGCGCGATCGGCTTGCTGAAGTCCAGCGTCTGCGCGGCGACTTCGAGGATGCCCTCGGGGTCGCGCACATCGGCGTCGAGGTAGGCGCAGGCGCCTTCCGGGGTGCTGGTGAGCAGCGCCTGGGCGTGCACCAGCACCAGCGGGTCGTTGTCGACGTACACGATGCGGCTCTCGGGCGCGATGCGCTGCGCGACCTCGTGCGTGTTGTCGACGGTGGGCAGGCCGGTCCCGATGTCGAGGAACTGGCGGATGCCCGCCTCCTCGGTGAGATAGCGCACCGCCCTTACCAGGAAGCGGCGTTGGAGGCGGGCGAGCAGGGCGATGTCCGGGAACATCTGGACGATCATCTCGCCGGCCTCGCGGTCGGCGGCGTAGTTGTCCTTGCCGCCCAGGAGGAAGTTCCACACACGGGCGGAGTGCGGCCGGTCGAGCTGAAGCCGGTCGGCCAGCGGGTCTTCGGAGGTCATGGGCAAAGCCTCACACGAAGTACCCGGCGGTGTCCGGCGATTCGGACTCGAAACGGGGGACACGCCCCCTTTCAGGCCCGTGCCGGTCCCGTGCTGTCCCGTTCGATCAGCCGCGGCACCGGCACCCGCACGGTGCGCGCCGGGCCGCCGTCCAGCAGCGCGGTCAACTCCCGGGCCGCCGTACGGCCGAACTCCACGCTGTCCCGGGACAGCGCCGACAACCATGGCCGGACCATGCGGCACAGCGCGGAGTCCTCCCAGGCGACCACCGACACGTCCGCCGGTACGGAGAAGCCGAGTTCGGTCGCTGCGGCCACCCCGGCGACGGCCATCACGTCGTTGTCGTAGATCAACGCCGTTGGGGGAGCGGGGACTTCGAGGACCCGGCGGGTGACGGCGGCGCCCGCCGCGTCCGAGTAGTCGGTGGTCACCGAGCGCACCTCGGTCAGCCCGCGCCGTGCGGCCTCGGCGCGCAGGGCGCGGATGCGGCGCTCGGTGTGCGCGAGGCCGGGCAGGCCGGCGATGTGCACGATGCGCCGGTGGCCGCGCGCGTACAACTCGTCGACCACCGAAGCCATTGCGCCCGCGTCGTCGGCCCACACCGTCGACAGGCCGGGGTGGCGTTCGTCGGGTGCGCCGCCGATCACCACGGCGGGCAGGCCCAGTTCGTCGAGGAGGTCGGGCCGCGGGTCGGCGGTGCGCGGGTCGGCCACCAGGACGCCGTCCACGCGGTGTTCGGCCCACCAGCGCCGGTACACCGCGCACTCGTCGTCGACGTCCTGGGCCATCTGGAAGAGCAGACCGAGATGGCGCTCGGCCAGCACCTCCTGGATACCCGACACGAGTTGGAGGAAGAACGAGTCGACGCCGAGGGTGTCCGCGGGCCGGGCGAGAACGAAACCGACCGTCGCCGCACCCTCCCCGGACAGCGCCCGCGCCGCCGTACTGGGCCGCCAGCCCAGCTGCTCCGCGACCCGGCGCACCCGGTCGCGGGTGACCTCGGAGACGCCGGGCCGGCCGTTGAGCGCGAAGGAGACCGCGCTCTCGGACACGCCGGCGCGCTGCGCGATGTCCTTCATCGTCGGCCGACGCGCGGGCGACCGCTTGCCTGACAAGCCTGCACTCCATTCCACCGGTGCCGCGCACTAATGCGCTTGAGTCAGCACACCCTAAAGCGCATTAGTGATCCACCGCAAGAATGCGAACACACCTCGCTGACCAGTGCAGTTGGTCAGAACCGGCCAACTAATGAATTTAGCTGAGCGGAATCCATTGACGGGCCCCGTGAACAGCGTGCAAGGTCTGCCCCGGCACGATTGGCCAACCCCCACTGCAAAGGAGCCACCCTCCGTGCGCATCTCCCGCAGAGTCTTCGCCGCAGCTGCCGCCGCCGTCGTCCTCATGCCGCTGAGCGCCTGCGGCTCCGGGGGAGACGACGGCGGATCGACCGACGCCTCGGGCAAGGTCGAGGGCGACATCACCTTCCAGACCTGGAACCTCCGCGCCAACTTCAAGTCGTACTTCGAGGGCGTGATCTCCGGTTTCGAGAAGAAGTACCCCGGCACCCATGTGAAGTGGATCGACCAGCCCGCCGAGGGCTACGCCGACAAGATCAGCGCGGACGCCGCCGGCGGCACCCTGCCCGACGTCGTCAACGTCTCCCCGGACCTGGTCGCCCCGCTCGCCAAGGCGGGCCTCGCGCTCGACCTCGACAAGTCGGCCGCGAAGTACAAGAGCGAGTACCTGCCCGGAGCTTGGGCCAGCCACCAGATACCGGGCATGACCGGCACCTACGCCTTCCCCTGGTACCTCAACACCGGCCCGCTCTTCTACAACAAGTCCCTCTTCAAGCAGGCCGGACTCAACGCCGACCAGCCGCCGAAGACGTACGACGAACTCTTCGCCCAGGCCCTCCAGTTGGCGAAGAAGACCGACGGCAAGGTCGCCACCCTCGCCAACGTCCCCACCGTCGAGGACTTCGGCCGCTACGGCGTCCAGCTCATGAACAAGGCGGGCACCGCCTTCGCCTTCAACGACGCGAAGGGCATCGAACTCCTCACCAAGTACAAGGAGTTGTACGACGCCAAGGCCCTCGACCCGCAGGCGCTCACCGCCACCCCCGAGTCGTCCGGCAAGAAGTTCCTCACCGGCGCCGTCGCCATGAACCCCGGCAGCGCGCTGGACCTCGACAACTTCAAGAAGCAGGCGCCCACCCTGTACAAGAACATCGGCATCACCGACCAGATCACCAGCACCGGGCACGTCAACATGTACGTGATGGGCGTGATGGTCAACTCCAAGACCAAGCACACGGCCGCCTCGGTGGCCTTCGCGCACTACGTCACCGACGCCCAGCAGCAGATGTCCTTCGCGAAGAAGGTCGCCATCTTCCCGAGCACCGCCGGCTCCCTCGACGACCCGTACTTCACCAAGGAGGACGGCACCGACGAGACACGCGTGCGGATCGCCGCCGCCAAGTCCCTGAAGAACGCGGTGAATTACACGCCGGTGCTGTTCAGCGAGCAGATGAAGACCGCGCTGCGCAACGAGGTCGCCAAGGCGCTCCAAGGCAAGGAGAGCCCCAAGTCGGCTCTCGACAACGCTGTCAAGCAGTGCGACACGCTCCTCCAGCAGCAGGGATAGTCCGAGATGGCCCTCTCCACCGTCTCCCGGGTGCGGCGCCAACTGCCCACCAGCCCCTGGCTGTTCGCCGCCCCCGGGCTGCTGATCACCGGCGCCTTCATCCTCTACCCGTTCGGCTCCACGCTGGTCAACGCCTTCACCGACCGGCGCACCCTGATACCGGGCCACTTCGTCGGCTTCGCCAACTTCCGCGAGCTGTGGCACGACGAGATGTTCTGGACCGGCCTGCGCAACAGCACGCTGTACATCGTCGGGGTGGTCCCCGCACTCGTCGTACTCCCGTTGCTGCTCGCCCTGTTGGTCCAGAAGAACATCCCCGGCATCACCTTCTTCCGGTCCGCCTTCTACACCCCGGTCGTCGCGTCGATCGTCGTCGTCGGACTGATCTGGGTGTGGCTGCTGGACGAACGCGGCCTGGTCAACTCGCTGTTGGAGACGATCGGCGTCGGCCGGATCGGCTTCCTCAGCGACCAGTGGCTGCTTCTGTTCAGCGCCATGGCCGTCACGGTCTGGAAGGGCCTCGGCTACTACATGATCATTTATCTGGCCGCGCTCGCCGGCGTGCCGCGTGAGTTGCACGAGGCCGCCTCGGTCGACGGCGCGGGCGCGGTACGGCGCTTCTTCACGGTGACCGTGCCCGCCGTCCGCTCCACGATGGTCCTCGTCGGCGCGCTGTCCTCGGTCGCCGCCTTCAAGGTGTTCTCCGAGGTGTACCTGATGGCGGGCCCGAGCGGTGGACCGGCCGGTGAGGACACCACCCTCGTGATGCTCGTCCAGCGCACCGGTACCGGCCTGACGGGGCGGGTCGGTTACGCCTCCGCCCTCTCCGTGGTGGTCTTCGTCGTCACCGTCATGCTGATGCTGCTCGTGCTGCGGGCCGACCGGAAGGAGGACTCTTGAGCGTCATCGAGCGCACAAGGCCCGTCCAGGAGACGGCAGTTCGCGAACCCCGCATCACCGACCAGCACGGCCGCCGTATCCGCGTCTGGGAACTCGTCCTGCGCTACGCGCTGTTGCTCATCGTCCTCGCCATCACCGTCGGCCCCTTCGTGTGGCAGCTGTCCACCTCGCTCAAGGGCCCGACCGAGGACATCTACAGCTCGCCGCCGACCTTCCTGCCCGAACACCCCACCCTGCACAACTACAAGCGGGTCGCCGACACCATCCCCGTCTGGGACTACGCGTTCAACTCGCTGAAGGTCGCCTCCGCCAACGTCGTGACGAACTGCGTCGGTTCGGCCCTCGCGGGGTACGCGCTGGCCCGGCTGCGCTACCGGGGTCGCCGCGTGGCCACCCTCGTCTTCATCCTCGCGATGCTCGTGCCGGTGGAGGGCATCATCATCGCCCAGTTCACCACCATGCGGGAGTTGGGCCTCAACAACACCCTGATCGGGGTGGTCCTCCCGGGCTGCATCGGTGCGATGAACGTCCTCCTGATGCGCAACGCCTTCCTCAACCTGCCGTACGAGATCGAGGAGGCGGCCTACGTCGACGGCGCCAACGTGTGGCAGCGGTTCCTGCGGATCGCGCTGCCGTCCGTGAAGGGGACCCTCGCCGTCGTCGCGATCTTCGCCTTCATGGGTGCCTGGGACGACTTCCTGTGGCCGCTCATCGTGCTCAGCGATCCGTCCAAGTTCACGCTCACCATCGGCCTCAACTATCTGCACGGCACCTTCGCCAACGACGAACGCCTGGTGGCCGCCGGTACGGTCATCGCCGTGGCACCACTGATCGCCCTCTTCGCCTGCCTCCAGCGGTACTTCTTCCGGGGCGTCGGCGAAGGAGCGGTCAAGGGCTGAGGCCCCCACGCGCCGACTTCCCCCACGTACGCACTACAGAACCAGGATCCCGATGTCTTCTGCCGTGCGCTTCGGCGTCAACTACACGCCCAGCCAAGGGTGGTTCCACCACTGGCTCGACTTCGACCTCGACTCCGTGCGCGCCGACCTCGACTCGATCGCCGAGCTGGGCCTCGACCACATCCGCGTCTTCCCGCTGTGGCCGTACTTCCAGCCCAACCGGACCCTGATCCGAACGAAGGCCGTGGAGCAGCTGGTTGCGCTTGTCGACGCGGCCGGTGAGCGCGGGCTCGATGTCAACGTCGACGGTTTGCAAGGGCACTTGAGCAGCTTCGACTACCTGCCCGCGTGGACCCGGACCTGGCACCGGCGCAACCTCTTCACCGACCCGGACGTCCTCGACGGTCAGGCCGCCTATCTGCGGACGCTCGCCGCCGCCCTCGCCGACCGCCCCAACTTCATCGGCATGACCCTCGGCAACGAGGTCAACCAGTTCTCGGCCGGCCCGCATCCGGACCCCGACCGGGCGACCGAGGACCAGATCGACGTCTGGCTGGCGCGGATGCTCGCGGCCTGTGCGGAGGGTGCGCCCGGCAAGCCGCATCTGCACGCCGAGTACGACGCGACCTGGTACCAGGACGACATGCCGTTCACCCCGGCCCAGGCCGCCCGGCACGGCGCGATGACGGCCGTCCACTCCTGGGTCTTCAACGGCACCGCCCAACGGCACGGCCGTACTTCCGTGCCGAGCGAACACCACGCCGCTTACCTGATCGAGCTGAGCAAGGCGTGGGCCGACGCACCGCACCGGCCTGTCTGGCTCCAGGAGGTCGGCGCGCCCCAGCCGCTCGTCCCCGCCGAGCACGCGGCCGACTTCGCCTCCGCGACCATCGCCAACGCCCTTGACTGTCCTGACCTTTGGGGCATCACCTGGTGGTGCTCGCACGACGTGTCCCGCGAGCTCGCGGACTTCCCCGAACTCGAATACGGGCTGGGCCTGCTGACCAACGACCGGCAACCCAAGGACATCGCGCTGGTGTTGGCGGAGGCGGCCCGCGAGCCCACGTACACGCCCGCCACCCGCACCACCGCGCTCGTCGTGCCCGCCGATCCGTCGGTCCGCTCGGGCTGCGGTCCCGGCGGGCCGGTCTTCGACGCCTACTTCCGACTCGTCGCCGACGGAGCCCGACCGGCGACCGTCCTCGACGTGCGCGCGGACGACAAGGAACACCTCGCCGCGCGCGGCATCACCGAAGTCGTCACTCCCGACCAGGTACTCCCCACCCCACAAGGAGGCACCAGCTCGTGAACCCGCTTGGCCCCACCAGACGCACCGTCCTGCTCGCCGGTGCGGCGGCCACCCTGCTGCCCCAACTGCCCACGCCCGCCTTCGCCGCCTCGCAGGCCGCCGCCGTCAACACCGGCCAGCCGTACGCCAGTTACTGGTACCCGGACTCCCTGCCCGCAGGCACTCCCGGCACCGGCATCACCTGGAACAGCCTGAAGACCTGGACCGCCGCCTCGGACGCGGACCTCGCCTTCAACGCCGCCGCTGTCCCCCTGGCCGCACGCTTCACCCCGACCGCCGCGAGCGGCACCGCCCGCTCCGGCCAGGCCCGCATCCAGTCCCTGGTCTCCTTCGGACCGACGTCGAGCAACCCTTCGCAGGGCGCGGCCACCGCCGACTACTACGCGCTCACCCACTGGTCCTACCTCGACGAACTCGTCTTCTGGGGCGGCTCGTCCGGCGAGGGCATCATCCTCGCCCCGAACGCCCCCATCGTCGACGCCGCCCACCGGCACGGCGTCCCCGTCCTCGGCAATATCTTCCTGCCGCCCGTCGCTTACGGAGGACAGCTCCAGTGGACCCGCGACCTGGTCCAGAAGGACTCCGCCGGGCACTACCCGCTGGCCGCCCAACTCGTCGCGGTCGCCGCCGCGTACGGCTTCGACGGCTGGTTCGTCAACGCCGAGACCAGCGGCGGGAACACCGCCCTCGGCACCGACATGCAGGGCTTCATGAGCGAGTTGAAGTCCCTCGCCGCCGCGCAGGGGCAGCGGGTCACCTGGTACGACGCGATGACCGTGAACGGGACGGTCAGTTGGCAGGGCGCGCTGAACACGTCGAACCAGGCGTTCTTCCAGGCCGCGAACGACATGTTCATCGACTTCCGGTGGAGTACCAGCACGCTGGCGGCCTCCGGGACCAAGGCGGACGGGCTCGGGCGCAGCCGCTACGAGTTGTGGGCGGGCGTCGATGTCGAGTCCAACGGGTCGAGCACGTCGGTGAGTTGGGATGCGATGGTGCCGACGGCCAAGGCGCACATCACCTCGATCGGCTTCTACCGGCCCGAGTGGACGCGTAACCATCTGCCCGCGAGCCGTACCCCGGGCGACTTCCACGCGGCCGACGACCGCTTCTGGACCGGGCGTTCGCTCGACCCTTCGCTGCCGGACAGCACGGACACCTGGCGCGCGCCGGCCGTGTCGGTCGCGGACCGGTCGACGGTGGGTGGCGCACTGCCGTTCGCGAGTGTCTTCAACACCGGGCACGGGCTGCGCTGGTACGAGGACGGGGCGGTCACCTCGGACGCGGCATGGAACCACCTCGGACTCCAGGACCGGCTGCCGTCGCGGCGGTGGGTGGTGCGGACGGCGGGGCAACGGCCCACGGTGACCTTCGACTTCGCGGACGCGTGGCGAGGCGGCAGCAGTGTGCTGGTCTCCGGTGTACTGAATCAACCGACAACTGTAGATGTGTACGGTTCACAGCTGCCGATCGGTGATGACACGGTGGTCGACCTGACGTTCCGCACCGACAGCGGCAGCGGCAGTGTGAACGTCGAGCTGGCCGTCGCCACGGCCGAGCCGAGCACGGCGGGGTCGACGCCGCCGTACACCTATCTGCCTGTGAACTCGGTCAACGGCGTACGGACTGTGACCGACGTCAACGGTTGGCAGACGGTGACCGTGCCGCTCACAGGGCTTTCCGGCACGCTGCATGCGATCGGTGTACGGCTCACCGCGGCCGACGCGAGCGGGAGCACTGTGAACTGGCGGTTCGGTGGTATCGCGGTTCGCGAGGTCAACGACACCCAGCCGCCCGCCGCTCCCTCCAACCTGCAGATTACCGCCGCCTCCGGAGGCGACCTTCGCTTCGCCTGGGACGCCGGGCCCGGTGCCGTACGCCAGTACACCCTCCACCGCCTCCTCCCCGACGGTACCCGGCGTTTTCTCGGCGGCACCTGCCAGCGCGCCTTCTTCGTCGGTGGGCTGCAGGCCGAACAGGGCGAGCAGCAGGCGTGGTTCGAACTGCGCGCGACAGGGGAGCTCTACACAGCGTCGGCCCCCGTGACCGTCGCGCACACCTGGTGACACCCGCCCGGTGACACCAACCTGTCAACACCCGTGCCCCAACCCGCAACCGAGCTACGGAGCACCCCACATGCATGACGACCGCAGCCTGGTCGAAGCCCGCCTCAAGCGCGTCCTCGAAGAGCGCATCCGTCCCGCTGTGTATCCCGAGTCCGTGCCGTTGGAGGTGGCCGTCTGGCACGCGCCCGACGAGCCGGTGCCCGTGGCCGAGGGGCTCGCGGGCACACCCGAACCGATCGAGGTGGGTGCCCGGTGGGGTGCTCCCTGGGGCACGAGTTGGTTCCGTGTCACCGGGACCGTCCCCCAGGAGTGGGCGGGGAAGACCGTCGAGGCGCTGCTCGACCTCGGCTTCGACGAGAACATGCCCGGCTTCCAGTGCGAGGGCCTCGTCTACCGGCCCGACGGCACCCCGGTGAAGGGCCTCAATCCGCGCAACCAGTGGGTCAGGATCGGGGCGCCCGTCGCCGGCGGCGAGGAGGTGCGGCTGCACATCGAGGCCGCCTCGAACCCCGTCGTCCTCGACTACCACCCCTTCCTGCCCACCCAGTTGGGCGACAAGGAGACCGCCGGCAGTGAGCCCCAGTACAAGCTCACCCGCATGGACCTCGCCGTCCTCGACGAGAACGTGTGGAACCTCGTTCTCGATCTGGAGGTCGTCGGCGAGCTGATGGCTGAGTTGCCGGTGGACTCGGCCCGCCGCTGGGACCTCCTGCGGGCGATCGAGAAGGCGCTGGACGCCGTCGACCTCCAGGACGTCAACGGCACGGCGGAGCGCGCCCGTTCACAGCTGGCGGAGGTTCTGTCGACGCCCGCCGTCCCGTCCGCGCACCGCATCAGCGCGATCGGGCACGCGCACATCGACTCGGCGTGGCTGTGGCCGCTGCGCGAGACGGTCCGGAAGGTGGCCCGCACAACGTCCAACATGACGGCCCTGCTTGAGGACGAGCCCGACTTCATCTTCGCCATGTCGCAGGCCCAGCAGTGGGCCTGGGTGAAGGAGCACCGGCCCGAGGTGTGGGCGCGGGTCAAGAAGGCGGTCGCGGACGGGCGGTTCGTGCCGGCCGGTGGCATGTGGGTGGAGTCGGACACCAACATGCCGGGTTCGGAGGCGATGGCCCGTCAGTTCGTGCACGGGAAGCGGTTCTTCCTCGACGAGTTCGGCATCGAGAACGAGGAGGCCTGGCTGCCCGACACCTTCGGCTTCGCCGCCGGACTCCCGCAGATCATCAAGGCGGCCGGTTCCAAGTGGCTGCTGACGCAGAAGATTTCCTGGTCCCAGACGAACAAGTTCCCGCACCACACCTTCCGTTGGGAGGGCATCGACGGCACCCGGATCTTCACCCACTTCCCGCCCGTCGACACCTACAACTGCTCCATGCAGGGCCGCGAGATCGCCCACGCGGCACGCAACTTCAAGGACAAGGGCGTCGCCAGGCACTCCCTCGCGCCCACCGGCTGGGGCGACGGAGGCGGCGGCACGACGCGCGAGATGGTCGCCAAGGCGGCCCGCCTGCACGACCTCGAAGGCTCGGCGACCGTGGCCTGGGAGACCCCGAAGGAGTTCTTCGAGAAGGCCGAGGCCGAGTACCCCGAACCCCCGGTCTGGGTGGGCGAGTTGTACCTCGAACTCCACCGAGCCACCCTCACCAGCCAGGCCAAGACCAAGCAGGGCAACCGCCGCAGTGAACACCTCCTGCGCGAGGCGGAGTTGTGGGCGGCCACGGCGGCGGTGCGGGCCGGATTCCCGTACCCGTACGAGGACTTGGACCGGATCTGGAAGACCGTGCTGCTGCACCAGTTCCACGACATCCTGCCCGGCTCGTCCATCGCCTGGGTGCACCGGGAGGCCCGCCGGACGTACGAGCGGATCGCCGGGGAGCTGAACACCATCATCGACGCGGCTCAGCACGCGCTGGCGGGTGAGGGCACGACCTCCCTCGTCTTCAACTCGGCGCCCCACGCCCGCGCAGGCGTCCCCGCGGGCGGCGCGCAAACCCCTGCCGTCCAGGGCGAGACGGCACTCGCGACCCGGGTCGGCGGCGGACACGTACTGGAGAACGGCCTGCTCCGCGTCGAGATCGACGGCCGGGGCCTCGTCGTCTCCGCCTACGACATCGAGGCCGACCGCGAGACCATCGCCCCCGGCCGGGCCGCCAACCTGCTCCAACTCCACCCGGATTTCCCGAACATGTGGGACGCCTGGGACGTCGACGAGTTCTACCGCAACACGGTCACCGATCTCACGGACGCGGACGAGGTCGTGGCCGACGGGAACGCGGTGCGGATCGTACGGTCCTTCGGCGAGTCCAAGGTCACCCAACTCCTGTCCCTGGCCGCCGGGGAGCGGCGACTGCTCATCGACACCGAGGTCGACTGGCACGAGACCGAGAAGTTCCTCAAGCTCGCCTTCCCGCTCGACGTGCACGCCGAACGGTACGCGTCCGAGACCCAGTTCGGGCACTTCCACCGGCCCACGCACACCAACACCTCATGGGAGGCAGCCAAGTTCGAGGCCTGCAACCACCGCTTCGTCCACATGGAGGAGCCCGGCTGGGGTGTCGCCGTCGTCAACGACTCGACGTACGGCCACGATGTGACCCGTACGGTCCGCGGTGACGGCGACAACGGTACGACCACCACGGTCCGCGTCTCTCTCCTCCGCGCCCCGCGCTTCCCGGACCCCGAGACCGACCAGGGCGTCCACCGCTTCCGGCACGCACTGGTGCCGGGCGCGGGCATCGGCGACGCGGTGCGCGAGGGCTGGCGGATCAACCTGCCGGAGCGGCGAGTCGAGGGCGGTCAGGAGGTCGTCCCGCTGGTTGGCGTCGACCGGGACGCGGTCGTCGTCACGGCGGTGAAACTGGCCGACGACGGGAGCGGGGACGTCGTGGTCCGGTTCCACGAGGCGCACGGGGGACGGGCCAGGGCGACACTGACGGTGGGCTTCGCGTTCGACACGGTGGAGGTCGTAGACCTGCTGGAGCGGCCGTCGGCCGACGCCAAGGAGGTGACCCGCGAGGGCGATCGACTCACCTTGCGGCTGCGCCCGTTCGAGCTGGTGACGCTGCGGCTCGGACGCTCCTGACCCGGTACGCCTTTCGCCGACGGCCGTGATCGCCCGATGATGTGGCGATGAGACGAAGAACGGCCGTCGGTCAGGCCTGGGCCTCGCAACCGGATCCGCTACTGGCGCTCGCCCGGCAGGAGTTGGAGTTCTACGCGGGGGCGTGCGACCGGGCGAGGTGGCTGCACTACACGACGGAACTCGGCGCTCTCGCCGCCACGTCCGCGACGGTCGTGGCGGCGGGACTGCACGCGCCCGCCTGGCTCACCGCCCTGATCGCGGGCAGCGCCGTCTTCTTCACCGGCATGCGCCAACTCTTCAGCCCCGGCTCACGCTGGGTCCTGGCCGCACAGGCGCGGGAGGGTTTGCGCCGGGCGATCGACCGCTACCTGCTGCTCCCGCAGACCGACCGCGACACGGAAGCGCGGGCCGCCCTGCACCGGGCGATCGACGAGGTGGGCACCAGCGAACTGCGCGGATGGACGGAGGTCCAGGGCCAACGCGGCGAACCACCGCTGCCCACCGGGGGCGCGTGAATGCCGGGACGGGGCGGGTGTCCTGAGCTGTTCGCCGTGGCGCCTGAATGCTGGGACCGCGCGGGTGCCCTTTGGCGTTCGCCGCAGGCGCGTGAGTGGCGGGTGGGGCGGGTGTCCTGCGTCAGCGTCTGAACCCCCGCTGCTACGCCTCGAGTTGTGCCCGCAACCACTCCTCGACCTCTCCCACGTGCGAAGCCGCCGCCGCCCGTGCCGCCTCCGGGTCGCGGGCCACCAACGCGCGGTGGATCGCGGCGTGTTCGCGGCGGGTGCGGGCGAAGGCGCCCTCCTCCTGGTAGCCGCGCCAGACCCGGGCCCGGAACGTCCGGGACGACAGGCCCTCCAGGATCGCGGCCATGGTGTCGTTGCCGGCGGCGGCGGCGATCTCGCGGTGGAAGGCGAGGTCGTGGGCGAGGATCTCCTCGGGATCGTCGGTGGCGTTCATCGCCGTGAGGTGTTTCTCGACCTCGGCCAACTGGTCCGGGGTGATGCGGGCGGCGGCCAGAGCTGTCGCCGTCGACTCCAGGATGCGGCGGACCTCCAGCAGCTCCACCAGACCCGGGCCGCGTGACAGGTCGGCGACGACGCCGAAGGTCTCCAGCAGGTCACCGGCCTCCAGTTGCGTGACGTAGATGCCCGAACCGTGCCGCGCCTCCAGCACCCCGAGGACGGTGAGCGCGCGGATCGCCTCGCGCATCGAGCTGCGGGAGATGCCCAGTTGGGCCGCGAGATCGCGCTCGGTGGGCAACCGCTGGCCCGGCTCCAGGCGGCCCTCGCCGATCAACGCCTTGATCGAGTCGATGGCGCGCTGCGTCACCGTGCCCTTCGGCGGAGCGGCCACCGGGTCCGTCTCGCTCGGCAGGGTCTCGTCCACGCCACTCCTCCTGTCGCCGGTCCGCGCAGTCTAGCCACGCATGTGGTCCGACCACTACGGCCCGAAACCGCGAGAATTTGGCTCCTGAGGGTGTTGCAGCCCCGAAGTGGTCTGATAAATATTCCGGCAACTGCTCGAAACCGCTCGATGAGGAGCCCGACAGATGGCCGGCAGCACAGTGCGGAACGGACGGCAAGGCAGACGACTGACCGCGTGGGCGGTGCGTGCGACGGCGGCGGCCGCGTGCGGCACCCTCGCGCTCACGGCGTGCGGCAGCACCAAGGACACCGGGGCGAGCAGCGCCGGCGGCAGCGGTGGTACCGGCAAGGTGGGGGTGATCCTGCCGCTGCTGACCTCGCCGTTCTGGCAGTCGTACAACGACTACGTGCCGAAGATGGCGAAGTCCGAAGGTGTCCAGGCACTGAAGACGGTCAACTCCAACAGCGACCCCTCGCAGCAGATCACCGACATCAACAACGAGCTGAACCAGGGCGTCAAGGGCCTGGTCGTCGCCCCGCTGGACAGCGCCGCCATCGAAGCCGGCCTCGACCAGGCCGAGCGCAAGGGCGTGCCGGTCGTCGCCGTCGACGTGGCGCCCGACAAGGGCAAGGTCGCGATGGTCGTACGCGCCGACAACGTCGCCTACGGCGAGAAGGCCTGCGAGTACCTCGGGGCGCACATCACCAGCGGCAAGGTCGTGCAGATCATGGGCGACCTGGCGTCCGTCAACGGCCGTGACAGGTCAGAGGCGTTCAGGGCCTGCGTGAAGAAGAAGTACCCGAAGCTCAAGGTCCTGGAGATCCCCGCCAAGTGGGAGTCCGACACGGCCGCCTCGAAGCTCGACACGCTCCTCAACGCCAACCCCGACATCAAGGGCATCTACATGCAGGCGGGCGGCGTCTATCTCGCGCCCACCCTCCAAACCCTCAAGTCCAAGGGCCTGTTGAAGACAGCGGGCAAGGCCGGGCACATCACGATCGTCTCGAACGACGGCATCCCGCAGGAGTTCGACGCGATCCGCAAGGGCGAGATCGACGCCACCGTGTCCCAACCGGCCGACGCCTACGCCAAGTACGGCATGTACTACATCAAGGCCGCGATGGCGGGGAAGACCTTCAAGCCCGGCCCCACCGACCACGACTCCACGATCGTCAAGCTGCCCAGCGGCATCCTCGAGGACCAGCTGCCCGCGCCCCTGGTCACCAAGGGCAACGTCGACGACCCCAAGCTCTGGGGCAACACGGTCAAATGAGCACTCCAGTGACCACTCCGCTGGTGGAGGCGACGGGAATCGTCAAGCGCTACGGCCCCACCGTCGCCCTCGCCGACGGTCAACTGACCGTGCTGCCCGGCGAGTCCCACGCCCTCGTCGGCCGCAACGGCGCCGGCAAGTCCACCCTCGTCACCGTCCTCACCGGACTCCAGGCCCCCGACGAGGGCACGGTCCGCTTCGACGGCGAGCCCGCGCCCCCGCTCACCGACCGCGACGCCTGGCGCGGCAAGGTCGCCTGCGTCTACCAAAAACCCACGGTCGTCCCCGAGTTGACGGTCGCCGAGAACCTCTTCATCAACCGTCAGCCGCAGTCCCGGGGCGGAATCATCAGCTGGCGCCGGCTCCGCACCGAGGCGGCCGAGCTCCTCGACACCTGGGACGTGCACGTCGACCCCGAGGCCCGTACCGCGGACCTCAAGGTCGAGGACCGCCAAATGGTGGAGATCGCGCGGGCGTTGAGCTTCGGCGCCCGGTTCATCGTCCTCGACGAACCGACCGCCCAGCTCGACAACCGGGAGATCGAGCGGCTCTTCACACGGATGCGGGCCCTCCAGGAGTCGGGCGTCACCTTCCTGTTCATCTCGCACCACCTCCAGGAGGTGTACGAGGTGTGCCAGACCGTCACCGTGCTGCGCGACGCCCGCTGGATCACGACCGCACCGGTCGCCGACCTCCCGCGCCGGGCCCTGGTGGAGGCGATGGCGGGGGAGTCGATCGCCGAACTGGAGGTCCAGCTCAGGGAGTTGGACACCAAGGCGCCCGTCCTCCTCGACGCACGCGGGCTCACCTCCGAGTCGTACGAGAACGTCGATCTCACCGTCCGCCGGGGCGAGGTCGTCGGACTCGCCGGGTCCAGTGGCAGCGGCAAGGTCGAACTGGCCGAGTCCTTCACCGGGTTGTACACGCCGACCGGCGGCACCGCTCAACTCGACGGCGAGAAGCTGCCGTTCGGGGATGTGCAGGCCGCCCTGAAGGCCGGCGTCGGCTGCGTGCCGCGCGACCGACACGGGCAGGGGCTCGTCTTCGGCATGTCCATCGGGGACAACGCCACGATGACGGTCCTGGACCGGCTCGGCCGCTTCGGGTTCGTCGGCACCGAGCGCAAGCGCGCGTTCGCCACCGAGCTGATCGACCGGCTCGACATCCACACCGAGGGCCCCGAACAGCCCGTCTCCGACCTGTCCGGCGGCAACGCGCAGAAGGTCGTCATGGCCCGCGCGCTGGCCTCCGACCCCAGGCTGCTGGTCCTCATCAACCCCACCGCGGGCGTCGACGTGAAGTCCAAGGAATCACTGCTCGCCCGCATGGACAGCGCCCGCGACGACGGCACCGCCGTGCTCGTCGTCTCCGACGAACTCGACGACCTGCGGCGCTGCGACCGCGTCCTCGTCCTCTTCCACGGCCGTGTCGTCGCCGAGCACCCGGCGGGCTGGCGCGACCACGAGCTGATCGCCTCCATCGAAGGAGTGGACCATGGCTGACACCAAGGCGGCCCCGCCGCTCGCCGCCCCACGCGCCACCGGGGCGGGCTCGGCCCGCACGGTCCTGCTCCGCCGGGCCCGCGAACTCGCCCTCGTACCGGCCCTGTTGGTGCTTCTGGTGCTCGGCGCGATCGTCAACGACTCGTTCCTCACCGAACGCAACCTGATCTCCATCCTGGGCGCCTCCGCCGCTCTCGCGATGGTGGTCCTCGCCGAGTCGCTGATCCTCATCACCGGCAAGATCGACCTGTCGCTGGAGTCGGTGGTCGGCATCGCGCCCGCCATCGGCGCCCTGCTGGTCCTGCCGGCCGCCGAGTCCGGCTGGGGCACGGAATGGTCGGCCCCGCTCGCCCTCGTCGCGATCCTCGTGGTCGGCGGGATCATCGGCGCCTTCAACGGCATCCTCGTGGTGAAGTTCAAGCTCAACGCCTTCATCGTCACCCTCGCCATGCTGATCGTGCTGCGCGGACTGCTGGTCGGCGCCACCAAGGGCAAGACGCTGTTCGGCATGCCCGACTCCTTCTTCATCTTGGCCACCAGCACCTTCCTGAACGTCCCGATGTCGGTGTGGCTGGCCGCGGTCTGCTTCGCGATCGCCGGGTTCGTGCTCAAGTACCACCGCGTCGGCCGCGCCCTCTACGCGATCGGCGGCAACCAGGAAGCGGCCCGCGCGGCCGGTATCCGCGTCGACCGGATGCTCCTCGGGGTCTCCGTCGTCGCCGGTGTCCTCGCCTCGGTGGGCGGCATCATGCAGACCGGCTACGTCGGCGCGATCAGCGCCAACCAGGGCAACAACATGATCTTCACCGTGATGGCGGCCGCGGTCATCGGCGGCATCAGCCTCGACGGCGGCAAGGGCACCATGTTCGGCGCCCTGACGGGCGTACTCCTCCTGGGAGTTGTCCAGAACCTCCTCACCCTCGCCCAGGTCCCGTCCTTCTGGATCCAGGCCATCTACGGCGGGATCATCCTGGTCGCCCTCATGATCGCCCGCGTGACGACCGGCCGCGCCCAGGACTGACCCACCGGCCTCCGGCACCCGCACGGCACCGGATCCCTGTACCCGACCGAAAGGCCCTCCGTGTCCCCGATCCCCGGCCCCCTCGTCCGCGTCACCGCGGTCGAAACCTACGACATCCGTTTCCCCACCTCGCGCGAGCTCGACGGCTCCGACGCGATGAACCCGGACCCCGACTACTCGGCCGCGTACGTCGTGCTGCGCACCGACGCGGCCGACGGGCACGAGGGACACGGGTTCTCCTTCACCATCGGGCGGGGCAACGAGGTCCAGGTCGCCGCGATCGACGCGCTGCGGGACCATGTGGTCGGCCGGTCCGTCGACGAACTCTGCGCGGATCCCGGGTCGTTGAACCGCGAGCTGATCGGCGACAGCCAACTCCGCTGGCTGGGGCCCGAGAAGGGCGTGATGCACATGGCGATCGGGGCCGTGATCAACGCGGCCTGGGACCTCACCGCCAAGCGCGCCGGCAAACCGTTGTGGCAGCTCCTCGCCGACGCCGACCCCGAATGGCTCGTCAGCCAGATCGACTTCAGGTACATCAGTGATGCGCTGACTCCGGACGAGGCTCTGGACATCCTGCGCCGCGGCAGGGCGGGCGCGGAGGGCCGTAGGAACGTCCTGTCGGAGCGCGGCTTCCCCGCGTACACCACCTCCGCCGGGTGGCTCGGCTACGACGACGAGAAGCTCACGCGGCTCGCGGCGCAGGCCGTCGCCGACGGCTTCCGGCAGATCAAGCTGAAGGTCGGCGCGGACCTCGACGACGACATCCGCCGTTGCCGGGTGGCCCGTTCGGTGGTCGGACCCGATATCCGCATGGCGATCGACGCCAACCAGCGCTGGGACGTGGCCGAGGCGATCCGCTGGACCAAGGCCCTTGCCGAGTTCGACCCGTACTGGATCGAGGAACCCACCAGCCCCGACGACGTGTTGGGCCATGCCACTATCCGCGCCGCCGTCGCCCCGGTGAAGGTCGCCACCGGTGAACACGTCCAGAACCGCATCGTCTTCAAGCAGTTGCTCCAGGCCGGCGCCCTCGACGTCCTCCAGATAGACGCGGCACGCGTGGGCGGAGTCAACGAGAACCTCGCGATCCTGCTGCTCGCCGCGAAGTTCGGCGTCCCCGTCTGCCCGCACGCGGGCGGGGTCGGCCTGTGCGAACTCGTGCAGCATCTCTCGATGTTCGACTACCTCGCCGTCTCCGGCACCACCGACGACCGCGTGATCGAGTACGTCGATCATCTGCACGACCACTTCCTCGATCCGGTGATGATCCGCGAAGGTCACTACATGGCACCCACCACACCCGGGTTCTCGGCCACAATGCGGCCCGAGTCCATCGCGCGCTACACCTTCCCCGGCGGCACCTTCTGGGCCGCCGACCTCGACCGCCAGAAGGGACACGCGGCATGACCGACTTCGAGGGCCTCAAGGCCCTGGTCACCGGCGGCGCCTCCGGCATCGGCCGGGCCACCGCCGAACTCCTCGCCGAACGCGGCGCGTCGGTCGCCGTCCTCGACCTCGACCCCAGCAGTGTCGAGAAGCCGCTGCTCGGCTACCGCGCCGACGTCACCGACGACGCCTCCGTACGACAGGCCGTCGCCGCCGCGGTCGCCGACCTCGGCGGACTCGACGTGGTGGTCAACAACGCGGGCATCGGCGCCCAGGGCACCGTCGAGGACAACGACGACGAGGAGTGGCACCGCGTCCTCAACGTCAACGTCATCGGCATGGTCCGCGTCGCCCGCGCCGCCCTCCCGCATCTGCGCGAGTCGTCCCGCGCGGCGATCGTCAACACCTGCTCCATCGCGGCCACCGCCGGACTCCCGCAGCGGGCCCTGTACAGCGCCACGAAGGGCGCCGTGTACTCCCTCACCCTCGCCATGGCCGCCGACCACCTGCGCGAGGGCGTCCGCGTCAACTGCGTCAACCCCGGTACGGCGGACACCCCTTGGGTCGGCCGGCTCCTCGACTCGGCCTCCGACCCGGCCGCCGAACGTGCCGCCCTGGCCGCCCGCCAGCCCTCCGGCCGCCTTGTCTCGGCGGCCGAAGTCGCGGGCGCCATCGCCTACTTGGCGAGCCCGCTGTCCGGCGCGACCACCGGTACCTCGCTCGCCGTGGACGGCGGCATGCAGGGGCTGCGGCTGAGGCCGGTGGGCCAGTGAGCGCCCTCGGCAGCAGCGGCGTCGAGGTCGGTGGGCTCGGCCTCGGTACCGCGCCCCTTGCCAACCTGTTCACCGAAGTCACCGACGAGCAGGCGCACTTGGCCGTCGACACCGCCTGGCAACAGGGCATCCGGTACTTCGACACCGCGCCCCACTACGGCATCGGCCTCTCCGAGCGCCGCCTCGGAGCCGCGCTGCGCGACCGCCCGCGCGCGGAGTACACGATCTCCACCAAGGTCGGCCGCCGCCTGGAACCCGTGGAGACGGTGACCGGCGACGACCTCGCCAACGGCTTCGCCGTGCCCGCCACGCTGCGCCGGGTCTGGGACTTCAGCGCCGACGGGATCCGCCGCACCCTGGACGCCAGCCTGGAACGGCTCGGCCTCGACCACGTCGACGTCGTCTACCTCCACGACCCCGACGACCACGCCGAACAGGCCTTCCGCGAGGGCTATCCGACTCTGGAGAAGCTCCGCGCGGAGGGCGTCGTCGGCGCGATCGGCGCGGGCATGAACCAGGCCGAGATGCTCACCCGCTTCGTCCAGGACACCGACGTGGACGTGGTGTTGTGCGCGGGCCGCTACACCCTGCTCGACCAGAGCGCCCTCGCCGAACTGCTCCCGGCCGCCGTCGCTCGCGGCAAGTCGGTGGTCATCGGCGGGGCCTTCAACTCCGGTCTGCTGGCGGACCCGAAGCCGGACGCGACCTACAACTACGCCCAGGCGCCGGCGGAGTTGCTGGACCGCGCCCTGCGCATGAAGACCGTCGCCGAGCACCACGGCATCACGCTGCGCGCCGCCGCCCTCGCCTTCTGCGCAGCTCATCCGGCCGTGGCGAGCGTCCTGGTCGGCGCCCGGTCGGCGGCCGAAGTACGGGACTGCGCCGAGCAGTTCACCACCGTCGTGCCCGCCGCGTTCTGGCAGGAGCTGCGGGACACGGGTCTCCTGTCGACGGATGCCCCCGTCCCTACCTAGGAGCCGTCATGAGAGTCGCCCTGCACACAAAAGTCCGACCCGACCGCATCGCCGAGTACGAGAGTGCCCACCACGACGTCCCCAAGGAACTCGCCGCCGCGATCCGCGCCGCCGGTGCCACCTCCTGGACGATCTGGCGCAGCGGCACCGACCTCTTCCACGTCCTGGAATGCGACGACTACGCCCGTCTGCTCGCCGAGTTGGACCAGCTCCCGGTGAACGTCGCCTGGCAGGCGCGCATGGCCCAGTACCTCAGCGTGGTGCACGACTACTCCGGCCAGGGCGCCGACGCGAGCCTGCCGGTCGTATGGGAGCTGCCATGACGGTCGACGCCCACCACCACGTCTGGGACCTGTCCGTCCGCGACCAGGACTGGATCACCGGCCCCGAACTCCAGCCGCTGCGCCGGGACTTCAGCATCGCCGACCTCGCGCCCGAGGCCCGCGCGGCCGGCGTCGACCGGACCGTCCTCGTCCAGACGATCACCGTCGCCGAGGAGACCCCCGAGTTCCTGGCCCTCGCCGACACACACGACCTGATCGCCGGAGTCGTCGGCTGGACCGACCTCACCCGCCCCGACATCGCCGACGAACTGGCCCGCCTGCGCGAACTCCCCGGCGGCCGTTACCTCAAGGGCATCCGCCACCAGGTACAGGGCGAGCCCGACCCGAACTGGCTGCTGCGCCCGGACGTACGCCGAGGCCTCACCGCCGTCGCCGACGCGGGACTCGTCTACGACCTGCTGGTCCTGCCCCACCAGTTCCCGGCCGGCGTCCAGGTCGCCGCGTCCCTGCCCCAACTCGCCTTCGTCCTCGATCACTTGGGCAAGCCGCCCATAGCGTCGGGCCGGCTGGAGCCGTGGGAGACAGCTCTGCGTTCCCTCGCCGCGCTCCCCAACACGTACTGCAAACTGTCCGGCCTGGTCACCGAGGCCGACTGGAAGACCTGGCGCACGGAGGACCTGCACCCCTACGCGGACACCGCACTCGACGCCTTCGGCCCGAGCCGCCTGATGTTCGGCTCCGACTGGCCGGTGTGCACCCTGGCGGCGACGTACGGCCAAGTCGTGGACTCGGCGGGCGAGTTGACCGACGATCTCAGTGCGGCCGAACGCGCCGACGTCTTCGAGGGCACCGCCACCCGCGTCTACGGCCTCTGATCTTCCGTCGCCACCCGTGTCTACGGTCTCTGAGTCATCGCAGCCAACCGCGTCGGCGGCAGATACTCCCGCACGAACGTCCGCTCCCAGCACGCGCCCGTCTCCCGCAACTCCCGCCAGCTCGTGTACCGGTAGCGGAAGAGACGGGCACGGATGTAGCGCGGGGGCGCGTCGGGCGGGAACGGGGAGCTGCGCAGGAGTCCTAGCGTGTCGCGGTCGTTCTCCAGGAGGCGCTCCACCAGGGCGCCGAACCACGGCTCCGCGTAGCCGGGGGAGAGGGCCGCGAACCACATCATCCAGTCCAGCCGCAGGTGGTACGGCGCGAACTGGCGTGGCCAGCGCCGTGGATCGCCGGGCTTGCCCCTGAACTCGTACTCCCGCCAGCCGGAGTCCTCGCGGGGTACGGCGTCCGTCGTGCCCTCGATCACCACCTCGTGGCGGATGCGGCCGACGGTGCCGAACGCGCCGTAGGAATTGACCAGATGGAGCGGGTCGAAGGAGCGGTTCATGATCTGGCGGCGGGAGATCATGTTGCGGACCGGGCGGTGGCTGAGCCAGAGGAGGAGGGCGGCCACGGTGAGGACCGCGGCCTCGTACCAGACGGGCGGGCCGGGTGCGGGCGGCGGTGTGTGCGGGAAACGGATCGCGGACAGGGCCAGCGTGATGGTGATCCAGTTCAGCCAGGAGAAGTTGCCGGACAGGACCAGCCACAGCTGGGTGGCGATCATCAGGGACGCGGCGGCCGTCGCGATCGGCTGAGGGGTGAACAGCAGCACGGGGACGACGAGTTGGGTGACGTGGTTGGCCGCCACCTCCACCCGGTGCAGGGGTCGGGGGAGGTGGTGGAAGAACCAGCTCAGCGGGCCCGGCATCGGCTGTGTCTCGTGGTGGAAGTCCAGGCAGGTCAGTTTCCGCCAGCACGCGTCGCCGCGCAGCTTGATCAGACCCGCGCCGAACTCCACGCGGAAGAGGATCCAACGGAGCAGGAACAGCACCAGCACCGGCGGGGCCACCTTGTCGTTGCCGAGGAAGACGGCCAGGAAGCCGACCTCCAGCAGCAGTGACTCCCAGCCGAACGCGTACCAGGTCTGGCCGACGTTGACGATCGACAGGTACAGCACCCAGGGGACCAGCCACAGCAACATCCCGCCCCAGAGCGGCAGGTGGGAATCGAGTCCGGCGGCCAGTGCGGCCGACACCGCGCAGCCCGTCCATGCGCAGGCCGCGAAGAAGCGGTCCGTGTAGTGGAGTTGGAAGATGCTCGGGGCCCGGCGGAAGGGCGTCAGGGAGAGGAGGCGGGGGATCGGCAGCATGCCGTGTTCGCCGATCAGCGGGCGGAACTGCCGGGCTGCCGTGAGGAACGCGACCAGGTAGACACCGGCCAGGGCCCGCTGGAAGACCAGTCGGCTCAGCCAGTAGTCGGGTGCGGTGAACCATTCCACGGCCGTGCGCTCCTCCCTCCATCGTCCGTCGTGCCTCAGCGGACCGTCCATCGTCGCGCTCGGTGAACCGTCGCTCTCCGTGTTCCGTGGTTCCGGTTGCGTAACCCAAGTGGGTGAAGCAGACAATAGTGGCGAATCACCCGGCTTGAGGCGGGAGTACACGGTGCGCATATCCACCGGAACCATCGCCACGGCCTGCGCGCTCTCGGCGACGCTCCTCGTCGCCGGGTGCGGCGGCGACGGCGGCAAGGACACGAAGTCGAGCGGCGAGGTCTTCCTCCAGCCCGTCGCGGCGCAGGGCCCCGACCCGTTCACGGACTCCACGGCCACCGCGCCGAGCACCCCATCACGGGTCACCCGAACGCCGCAGTCCACACCTCCGGGGTCGACGCCGATGCGGCCGACGCCCACGGGGACCGTATCCGCACCCTCCGGCCGCATGCGCACCGTCTCCGGCGCCACACCCGGCCTGTACGGCGGGACCGCGCGGAGCGGCAGTTGCGACGTGGAGCGGCAGGTCGCCTATCTCACCGGCGACCAGGCCAAGGCCCGTGCCTTCGCGCAGGCCGAGGGGATCTCCCCGGGCGGGATCCCCGGCTATCTGCGCGGGCTCACCTCGGTCGTGCTGCGCGCCGACACCCAGGTCACCAACCACGGGTTCCGGGACGCCCGGGTGACCGGCTTCCAGTCGGTCCTCCAGGCCGGTACCGCCGTCCTCGTCGACAACCGGGGCGTGCCCCGGGTCCGCTGCGCCTGCGGCAACCCGCTCAAGGCGGGTGCGGCGAGCGGGGGCGCCGCAGGCAACAGCGGGAGGCCCTGGTCCGGGTTCCGACCCGCCGAGGTGGTCGTGGTGACGCCGGCGCCCCAGGTGATCACCAACATCACGATCATCAACATCGTCGACAACGCGTGGATCGAACGGCCCCTCGGCCATCGCGGGCCCCACCACGACCACGTCGTACCCCGGCCGCCGCACATGACGCCAACGCCGACCCCGACCCTGACACCGTCCCGTACGGGTCCGTCGCCGCGACCGCACGACAGCGGGTCCAGCGCCTCACCCGGCGACACGAGCCCCTCGACCGGCAGCGGTACAAGCCCCACGCCGAGCGCTTCCCCGAGCGACGGTCAGAGCGTCGCCCCGGAGAAGTCGGCCACCGACTGCGTCACCCCGACCGTCACCGTGACCCCCGGCGCGACCGGCGACCCGGCGGCGCAGGTCCCGTCCCCGGGTGCCACGGACTGCCCCGCCGCCACCGTCACGGCCACCCCGACGACCAGCCCACCCGGCACCACGCTCACACCGTCGCCGCGCGGCACCACCCCGAGCGCCGAGTCGCTCGTACCGGATCCGTCCCAGGACCAGGACCAGGGCTCCCCGGACGAGATCGGTCCGCCGACCGTCCCCGAGACCCCTGACCTGCCCGACGGCGGCGGGCTGATCCCCGACGACACCACCACCGGCAGCATTTTCGACAGCCCCACGAGCGTGTTCGACAGCTGATCGCGCACGCGGCGACAGCCGGCGTACCCGCATTGGCAGCCAGCCGTACCCGCAGCGACAGCCAGCCCTACCCGCAGTGACAGCCGGCCGCATCCGGAGCCGTCGTAGCGCTCGGAGAAGTCGAATAATCGGGCAAATCCTGGCAAGGTGGGCCGCATGGTTGATCGGGGAGCGAGCGCCCTGTCAGTCCCGGACGACTGGCCCGCCAACCCGGACCCGATCCTGGCGCTCAACCGCATGGGCAGCTTCGACTGGGACCTGGACAACGGCCTGTTCCACATGGACGCCCAGGCCCACGAGGTCTTCGACCTGCGCCCCGACGAATACGACGGACACCCCGAGAGCCTCGCGGTCCGGGTACCGCCGCCGGAGGGCTACCGGCTCGACGGCATCGTCTCCCAGGCCATGAAGGACGGCAGCGAGAACTACGGCGCCTACTTCCGGATGCGGCTGCGTGACGGCACCCTGCGCTGGACCCACACCCAGGGCTACATCCGGCGCGACGACACCGGCCGCCCGCGCCGGATCATCGGCATCGTCCGGGACGCCACCCAGGAGCTCGCCGAGAGCGCGGCCCGCCGTGAACAGGCCGCCCAGGACGCGGCGCTGCGCCGGCAGACCAACATCGTGCAGCTCACCACCGCTGCCCTCGCGCACGCCCGTACCGTCCAGGACGTCATCGACGTCCTCAAGGACACCCACGGTCTCGTCCACCTCGGCGCGACCAGCCTGGTCATGGGCCTGGTCGAGGCCGGCCGTATCCGCCTGGTCGCGGAAGGGCCGGAGGGCAGCTTCGTGCCCGGCACGGAGGTCACCCGGATCGACGAGCAGTACCCGATGGGGGAGGTCGTACGGACCCTCGCCCCGGCGTTCATCGAGTCCCCCGAGGAGTTCGCCGAGCGGTACCCGCTCCTGTGGCCGCACATCACAGAGCTGAACATCACCGCGGCCGCCTATCTCCCGCTGATCGCCCAGGCACGGCCGATCGGCGCGATGGGGCTGCTCTACAACGACCGGAGCGGTTTCACGGCGGACGAGCGCAACGTGCTCGTCGCGCTGGGCAGCAGCATCGCGCAGAGCCTGCAGCGCGCGATGTTCTACGAGCAGGAGAAGGACCTCGCGCAGGGCCTTCAGCAGGCGATGCTGCCGCGGGCGATCCCCAGCGTCCCGGGCGCCGACGTCGCCGTCCGCTACCGGTCCGCGAAGCTCGGGCGGGACATCGGCGGCGACTGGTACGACCTGATCCCGCTGCCGGGCGGGCGGGTCGGCGCGGTCATCGGCGACGTCCAGGGCCACGACACGCACGCCGCCGCCGTCATGGGTCAACTGCGCATCGTCCTCAAGGCGTACGCCGCCGAGGGACACACCCCGGCCACGGTGATGGCCCGCGCCTCCGTCTTCCTCCACGAACTCGACACCGACCGCTTCGCCACCTGCCTCTACGCCGAGGCCGACCTGTCGACCGGAGTGGTCCAGGTGGTCCGGGCCGGTCATATCGACCCGCTGGTGCGGCAGTTGGACGGGACCTGCCGCCGGATGACCGTCGCGGGCGGGCTGCCGCTGGGTCTCTCCGCGGAGTTCGGGCGGCTCGAATACCCCGTCTCCACCGTCGAACTCGACCCCGGCCAGACCCTGTTGCTGTGCACCGACGGCCTCGTCGAACAGCCCGGGGCCGACCTCGACGAAGGCATGCAGACCCTCGCCGCGCTCATCGCCTCCGGCCCCGACGACGTACGCGACCTCGCCGACCTGCTGATCGACGTGGCCGAGGAACGCGGCGGCGAGGACGACGTGGCGCTGCTCCTGCTGCGCCGGCGCGGCCTCGACGCCCCACAGTCCGGCGGGCGGCTCCAGCAGCACGTGGCCCCCGGCGACTCCGAGGCTCTCACCGAGGCGCGGCACATGATCCGGGCCGCGGTCCGCGCGTGGGGCGCCGGTGAACGCTCCGACGAGGTCGAACTGGTCGCCGACGAGCTGATCACCAACGCGTTGATGCACACCGAGGGCTCCGCGATCGTCACCCTCAGGGTCCTCAACGGCCCGGACCGTCGCCTGCGCGTGGAGGTCGAGGACTCCTCCAGTGCCCTGCCGCGCCGCCGTGAGGCGGGTGAGGACGGTGTCTCGGGGCGCGGCCTGCTCCTCGTCGACCTGCTCACGGACGTGTGGGGCGTGGAGGCGCGCGGCAGCGGCAAGTGCGTGTGGTGCGAGTTCCTGGTCCCGGACCGCACCTGAGCTGACCTCACGGACCTCTGATGGCACCCTGGACGTATGCCGGAACTTCCCGAGGTCGAAGCGCTGAAGGACTTCCTGACCGAACACCTCGTCGGCCACGAGATCGTACGGGTACTGCCCGTCGCCATCAGCGTCCTGAAGACGTACGACCCTCCGCTCACCGCGCTGGAGGGACACGAGGTGGTGGCCGTGCACCGCCACGGCAAGTTCCTGGACGTCGAGACGGACGGCGGCCCGCACTTCGTGACCCACCTCGCCCGTGCGGGCTGGCTGCACTGGAAGGACCGCCTCCCGGACGGCCCGCCCCGCCCCGGCAAGGGCCCCCTCGCGCTTCGCGTGGCCCTGGAGACGGGCGAGGGCTTCGACCTCACGGAGGCGGGCACGCAGAAACGCCTGGCGGTGTACGTCGTGGCCGACCCGCAGGAAGTCCCGGGCGTCGCCCGCCTCGGCCCCGACCCGCTCGCCGACGACTTCGACGAGCCGGCCTTCACCGCCCTCCTGAAGGACGAACGCCGCCAACTCAAGGGCGCCCTGCGCGACCAGACCCTGATCGCCGGGGTGGGCAACGCGTACAGCGACGAGATCCTGCACGCGGCGAAGATGTCCCCGTTCAAGCTCGCGTCGTCCCTGACTCCCACCGAGACCCACACGCTCTACACGGCCCTGCGCACCACGCTCATGGACGCCATCGAGCGCTCCCGGGGCGTGGCCGCAGGCCGCCTGAAGGCGGAGAAGAAGAGCGGCCTACGCGTCCACGGCCGCACCGGCCGGCCCTGCCCGGTCTGCGGCGACACCATCCGCGAGGTCTCCTTCAGCGACTCCTCCCTCCAGTACTGCCCGACCTGCCAGACGGGCGGCAAACCACTGGCGGACCGCAGACTGTCGCGGCTCCTCAAGTAGCCACCAGGGCGCGCCCGTTGCGTCCCGCCAACTACCAGGGCACCCGCGTCCCGTCCCACGACACGAACCGCCCCGTGGGCCCGTCGTCCGGCAGCAACGCCAGATCCACCGCACCCCGTGCCGCCTCCGCCGGATCCCCGTCGCTCGCCGCGGCCCGTTCGTTGAGGTCCGTCGCCCGTAGGCCGGGAGCGAGGGCGTTCACCTTGAAGCCCTCGGCCGCGAGGGACTGGGCGTAGAAGAGGGTCAGGGCGTTGAGCGCCGACTTCGACGAGCGGTACGCGGCGCCCGCCCCGGCGTGGGCGGCGAACTCCCGGTCCGGGTCGGCGCTCCAGGTCAGGGAGCCGGTGCCGCTGGAGATGTTCACGATGCGGGGACGCGGGGAGCGGCGCAGGGCCGGGAGGAACGCGTTGGTGACCGCCAGGACTCCGAAGACGTTCGTCTCGTAGGTGCGGCGGAAGTCGTCGAGGTCCGCCTTCGGCGGAGACTCCCCGCCGACCATGACTCCGGCGTTGTTGACCAGGACGTCCAGGGCGTCCACCTGTTGTGCCGCCGCCGCGATGCTGTCGGAGTCGGTGACGTCGAGGACCAACAGCCTTGCGCCGCCGCCCAGTTCCGCGACGGCCCGCTCTCCCCGGCCCGCGTCGCGTGAGCCGACGTAGACCGTGAATCCCTCGGCGACGAGCAGGCGGGCGATCTCCTTGCCGATGCCCTTGTTCGCGCCGGTGACCAGTGCTGTGGAATCGTTCATGGGGACGACGATTCCGCAGTCGCCGCCGCCGAACCAGGGACAACCGATCCCTGGCAGCCGGAGGGAGGCACCGTGACCGACAGGCACGAACTGGCCCGATTTCTGCGCGGGCGGCGGGAGTTGCTGGTGCCCGCCGATGTGGGGCTGCCCGATGAACCGTCCCGGCGGACGCGCGGGCTGCGCCGGGAGGAGGTCGCCGAGCTGGCCCACATGTCCGTCGACTACTACGCCCGGCTGGAACAGGCCCGCGGTCCGCGTCCGTCGCCCCGCATCCTGGACGCCCTCACCGGAGTGTTCCGGCTGACCCCGGCCGAGCGGACCCATCTGTTCCGGCTGGCGGGGACGCAGGTGACGCCTCTCGCCGCGCCGGTGCGGACCGTCCGCCCGCATGTGGCGGCCCTGCTGGAGCGCATCCCCGACACGGCGGCCGTCGTCACCGACGCCACCTACGACGTCATCGCCTGGAACCCGCTGGCGGGTGCCTTGTTCGGCGGCGGCGATTTCGGCGCGCGGCCGAACCTTGCCCGTCGCCGCTTCCTCGGGCGCCCGATGGAGAGTTCGAGCGCCGAGGAGTTCGGGTACGTCCTCGTCGCCCGGCTGCGCCGCGCCGCCGACCGCTACCCGCACGACCCGGGACTCACCCGCCTGCTGGCCGAACTGCGCGCCGGCAGCGAGGAGTTCGGGCAGATCTGGGAGACGGACCCGGTGCACGCCCCCGGGCATCGCACCAAGACCCTCACCCACCCGGAGGCGGGCCGGCTGCGGGTGAACTGCGACGTGCTCACCGTCCCGCACGACGACCAGCAGGTCGTCTTCGTCACCGCGGACCCGGGGACCCCCTCCGCACGGGCCATGCGGCAACTGGCCCTCGCGGGCCGGGACTTCAGTGCGAGGTGACCTCAGTGCGAGGTGAGCCGTACCAACTGCTGTCCGTCGGCCGTCCGCACGTCGTAGTGGTCGATCTCGGTGGGGTGCATCGCCGCGCCACCCTCCATCGTGATCATCGTCGCGTCGTGCTCGGGCACCATCCAACTGGTCACGGTCTGCTCGGAACCGTCGCGGCCGACGACCACCAGACGACAGGACCGGGGGCCCGCACCGTCCTTGATCTTCAGGGACACATCACTGCCGTAGTTCTCGTTCGCGGCCGTGACCTGCGCCCACACGCCCGACTTGGCGTCGGTCGCGGTGAGTTGTACGGCACTGTCGCCGTGCGCGGCGAGCGTCGCCACCGCGGGCCCGCCCACGGCGAACACCACCGAGGCCGCCACCGCGTACAGAAACCGCCGCCGTCCGGCCCGGTGCCGCGAGGCCACCTCGCCGAGCAACCGGTCCAGCATCCGCGGACCGGGTTGTGCCATGGGGTGCACAGAGCGCGGCGTCGCACGCCGGTACAGCATCATCTGCCGTGAGGCGGGACCGAATTCGGTCACATGAGCCGCGCAACTGGTGCACTCCATGAGGTGATCCTCGAAGCGGAAGGCGTCCGCCTCGTCCAGCACGCCGAGCGCGTACGCGCCGACGTCGCGATGCCTTTCCAGGGACCTCATGCCGAATCCTCGTGCCGTTAGGTGCGGGTGGGGTTACTCGTTGCTCCCATCGGTACGCACCAGCAAGCCGAATCACTCAAGGCACACACAGAATCGCAACCAACAGTTCGGAGCGGGTGGGCGCATGGATTGGTCCCGTTTCAAAAAAGATGGATGGCGAGATGGCCGAGCGGCAGTCCCAGCTGCCAGGCGGGCGTCCAGACCTTGGGTCCGTCGTCCTCACCGGTCACCGAACCGCCTCCCGGACCCGGTACCGCGTCCAGGTCCGGTGCGAGCAGCTCGGTCTCCTCCAGCCAGCGCCAGGCGGCCTCCGCGAGCGCCAGGTCCGGGGCGTCGGCGCCGGATTCGGCGGCCTCGGCCGTCAACTTGGACATACGTTCCCCGACCCAGTCCTGCCACGGCTGGTCGTACGCCGTGAGCGAAAGCCAGGTCTCCAACTGGGTCACCACTCGGATACCGGACAATTCACCGTCCGTGTCGGAGAGAAAGATGGTCAGTGCCAGCGCGTCCCGTCCCGCACGGAACTCGAAGGACGTCGGCGGCATCAGGTCGCCGGTCCGCAGCAACTCGTCGGCGATGTACTCGGCGTACAGCCACGCCATGGGGACGGTGAGCTCACCGCCACCGGTGCCGTCCGTGCTCTCTTGACCTCTGTGCAGCATCCCTTCCTGCCTTCCTCCGGTGCGTGCGCGTCGCCCGACCCGGGGTTCCGTCAGGAACCCCGAGCCCCCCAGTCCGGAACACGGATGAGGACAGCCGATTACTCAACCGGCTTCTGAGCAAGGCGCTTTACGGAGGTTTGACCAATGGATTGGTTTCATCGCAGGTCGGCCGCATAACCCGGAAGCACCCGGCGCAGGGCGCGCAGCGCGTAGTACGCGCGGGACTTCACCGTACCGGGCGGAATTCCGAGGGTCGCCGCGGCTTCCGCCACACTCGCCCCTTGGAAGTACACGAGCACCAGGACTTCACGGTGCTCCGGAGTGAGTGTCTTCACAGCCTCCCGCACATCGAGCGTCGCCGCCGACCGTTCCGCGTGATCGGCGCATACGCGTGCGTTCTCCAGCACCGCGTCCCCGACCTCGGGCGGTCGCGCCTGCCGGGCCCGGCGCGCGTCGATGGCGAGCCGCCGGCCCACCGTCAGCAGCCAGGGCCGTACGGACTCGAAGGCGTCGGCGCGCAGCGCCTCGGGGTGCTGCCAGGCCCGTACGAGGGTCTCCTGGACGAGATCCTCGGCGCGCTGGCGGTCGCCGTCGCAGAGCCGGAGCAGCAGCGCGAAGAGCGGCCTGCCGTGCTCGCGCTGCAGTGCGGCTAGCTCGTGCTCGGCGGTCGTTCCGTCTCTGAGCGTGGGTCCGGCCGTCATGGCCGTATGGCATCGCAGGGGGCCGCCCGGGGACAGGGGGCGCACGAGGGGCTTGCGGCGGACGGTCGATCGCGTCGACGAACGGTGCGACGAACGGTTCACGCCGCCTGGCGATCCGCCGCACGCGCACACCGGACGGGTCATCAGAGGCCGGAAGTCGTTTGCGGGGGCGGTGAAGTTCATACCTATTGGTGGGTAAATATGACCACAGTGGGGTGAATTGATGATCGCACGCAGACAACAGGTGGCCGTCGCCGTGGCCGGCCTTCTCACCGCGGCCGCCGCCTGCCAGGCCCAGCACCACACCTCGAAGGCATCCGGCCGCCCGGCGCCCCCCGCCGCCCACGGCTTCACCCTCGTCGCCGCCGGTGGCATCCTCCCGCACAGCTCCGTCCTCGACCGCGCCCGCTTCGACGCCGGCGGCACCGGCTACGACTTCCGCCCGATGCTCGCCGCCGTCCGACCCCTCGTCTCGCACGCCGATCTGGCGCTGTGTCACATCGAGACCGTCTACGGCGACTCCACCGGCGCCGTCCCCCTCGCCGCCCCGCCCGAGGAGGCCCAGGGCCTCGCCGCGACCGGCTACGACAGCTGCTCCACGGCGTCCGGCCACAGCCTCGACGAGGGCACCGTCGGCATCCAGCGCACCCTCGACGCCCTCGACCGCGCCGGCGTACGGCACACGGGAACGGCGCGCACCGACGCCGAGGCGCGCACGGTCGCCCTGCTGCGCGCCGGGCCCGCGAAGGTCGCCCACCTCGACTACACCGCCGACACGAACGGCGTCCCGCTCCCGCCGGCCGAGCCCTGGGCCGTCAACCCCCTCGACCCCGCCCGCGTCCTCGCCGACGCCCGGGCCGCCCGGCGCGCGGGCGCCGACGTGGTCGTCGTCTCCCTGCGCTGGGGCACGACGGGCCAGGCCGCGCCCGACCCGCAACAGGTGGCGCTGGCCGGTGAACTCACCGCCGCCCGCACCGACGGCCGCCCGGACATCGACCTGATCCTCGGCACCGACGCCCACACCCCGCAGCCGTACGAGAAGGTCAACGGCACCTGGGTGGTCTACGGGCTCGGTGACCAGATCACCGGCGCGATGTACGACAACGCGGGCACCCAGGACCCCGGCGGCAACCTGAGCACCGTCGGCCGCTTCACCTTCGTACCGCCCGCCCGGCCCGGCGGGCGCTGGGAGGTGGCCAAGGCGGAGTTCATCCCGCACCTGTTCGACATCGACGCGGGTCGGGTCGTGGACGTCGGCCAGGCGATCGGCCAGGGCGCCGACCTGACCGGCGACCGCGACCGTATCCGTGAGGCGGTGCTGAGCCGGGGTGCGGCGAAGGACGGGCTGGTGATGGGGAAGTAGGTGGCGAGAGGGCGGGGTCAGTCGACGTCGACGTGCGCGAAGGTCTCCAGCATCCGGGTCAGCACCCGTGCGCACGCGCGTACGTCGGCCTCCGTCAGCTCGCCGCCGACCTGGCGCATCAGATAGTGCTCGCGGCCCAACACGTCGGCGATGGTCGACCGGCCCGTCTCGGTCAGCCGGATCAGCGAGGACCGCTGATGCGCCGGGTTCGGCACGCTCTCGACCCAGCCGTGCGCCGCCGCGTCGTTGACCATGCGCTGCACGAACTGTCGGCTCAGTGCCTGGTCGCGGCCCATCTGAGGAACCGTCATGGGCCCGTGCAGGCGCAGCAGGTTCAGCACGGCGCGCACGCCCGCGGACACGCCCTCGACCGGTTCGGCCTGCTCCACCTTGCGCGCCGCGCGCCGGTAGAGCGGGCCGACGAGGTCGAACACCTCGGTGAGGCGGTGGCCGAGTTCGTCGGGGGGGAGGGGCGCGGGAGTCGGGGGAGTCGCGGGAGGGGAGTCGTTCACGAACACATCATGACACCTGGGTTGCCAAACCCAGTCCCAAGATGACACCTTGGTTGTCATGACAGCTGCCTCGGAACTTGCTTCGGAACTGAGCTTCTTCGCATCTGCCGACGGGGACCTGGCCTACCGCGACATGGGCACCGGCGACCCCGTGGTCCTCCTCCACTCCGGCTTCGCCGACCACCGCGTCTTCGACGCCCAACTGCCCTCCCTGGCCGCCGACTTCCGCGTCATCGCCCCCGACATCCGCGGCCACGGCTTCTCGGCCAACGCGAGCAAACCGTTCCGCTGGGCCGACGACCTCGCGGGTCTCCTGCGTCACCTCGACCTCGGCCCCGCGGTCCTGGTCGGCCTGTCGATGGGCGCCGCCGTCGCGACCGACACCGCGCTGGAGCACCCCGAACTGGTCCGCGCGATCGTCGTCAGCGGCGGCGGGACCAGCGTGTTCGCGTACAAGGACCCCGAGCTGCTGGAACACACGGCCCGCGCCGGGCAGTTGCTCGCCGCCGGCGACATCGCGGGCTGGCTCGACCAGTTCACGCGGGGCGTGGCAGGCCCGCACCGCACGCCGGACCAGGTCGCCCCGTCGGTCATCAGCCGCCTGCGCGAGCTGACCGCCCACACGATCTCCAAGCACACCCCGGGCGAGAAGGACTGGTACGTCCCGCTGCCCGACCCGTGGTCCGGCGTCCCGAAGCTGGACATCCCGGTCCTGGCCATCCATGGCGCCGTCGACTGGCCGGACAGCATCGCCATGGCGCAGCGCTTCGCCGACACGGTCCCGAACGGCCGCTCCACGACCATCGAAGGCGTCGGCCACTACCCGAACATGGAGAAGCCCGACCGCTTCAACGAGATCCTCACGGACTTTCTCCGCTCCCTGTGACGAAACTCAGGTCCGCGGCCTTCAACGAGACCGGCTCCAACCGCAACCACACGGTGCCGTGCGTCGCCGGGTCGGCGTACAGGTAGCGCACGAACCGCTCGTCCCACAGCGCTTCGTCCGTGCCCAGATAGCGCACGAGTTTCCGCCGGCCGCGCTCGACATCGAAGGGCAGGATCTCGGCCCGCCCTCGCGCGATCACCTGCCGGACCAGCCCCGTCGCCAGGTCGCACTCGTCCACGACCAGGGCGATCGCCGGATCGGCCCGGACATGGTCGACCAGCCGGGCCCACGGCCCCGTCAGAACCCAGAACGCCCCGTCCTCCCAAAGGAACCAGACGGGGCGCACGGTCGGGCCGTTCGTCGCGAGGCGGGCCGTGAGCGGGCGGCGGAGGAAAGCGTCCACATCGAAAGGGGGAGCTGTCACCCGAACATCGTCGGACGCCAGAAGCCACCTGAACACCGTCCGGAGACGTAGGTCTACAGCACTACGGGATTACAGCACTACGGGACTACGGGACTACGGCACCACCGTCACCGGCCACCGCCCCGCCTTCACCAACCGCACCGCCACCGACCCGATGATCCGGTGCCCCGCCTGCTCCGACGCGCCCACGATGACCGCGTCGGCCTTTAGTTCGTCGGCCGCCTTGACCAGGCCGCCGTAGGGGTCGCCGCGGAAAGTGTGGAATTCCCAGCGGATGTCGAATATGCCCTTCACGCGCTCCGTCTCGTGGCGGATCTGGGCGACGAGGTTCTCGGCGATCTCGTCGGTCGTGTCGGCGACCGGTGCCCCCATGGCCGCGCCCGCCGCCAGCACCGGCTGCACGTACACGAGGGCGAGCAGCGCGCCCTGGCGCCTGGCCAGGCCCGCGGCATAGGACGCGGCCCGGAGCGAGGAGTCGGAGCCGTCCATTCCGGCCACGATCACCTTGGGCCCGTCCGTGCCCCGCTCGAACTGAGTTGAGTGCTGTTCCGTCACGGCCGTGAGGCTATCGGAACCAGCAGGTCCCGGACCCCGCCCGGTAGCGCTCGACGGGCGCGCCGCCCGCCCTGTTCCTACAGTCGGAACCATGACCGCCACGGTGGAGGCCGCCAGGCCCAGGGACACCAAGGGTCCGATACGGCCGCCCGGCAACGGGTTCCTCAGCCGGGTGCCCGAGGGCTTCGCGACCTTCTTCGGCGCCCTCGGCCTGCTCTGTGTCCTGCTCGCGTTCATCGCCCCGCTGCGCCGCGTCCTGCGCCCGGTGATCCGCTTCCTCGACCTCCTGATCGTCCCCGTCAGCGCCAACCTCGCCTACGCCGTCTTCCTGTTCCTGCTCGCCGCCGCGACCGCCGCCCGCAAGAAGATCGCCTGGTGGCTGGTCGTCGTCTACCTCGGCCTGCTCGTCCTGACCGACGCCCTCGGCGTGGCCCTGGGCCTGTACGCCGAGTCCCTCCCGTCCCTCATCGTGTGCGCCCTGCTGCTGGTCCTGCTGCTCGTGGCCCGCAGCCAGTTCTACGCCGCCTCCCGCCGCGCGGCCGTACGACGGGCCCTCGCCGTCCTCCTGGTCGGACTCGTCGTCGCGATCCTGGCCGGCTGGGGACTGGTCGCCCTGTTCCCCGGCACCCTCCCCACGAGCCAGCACCTGGGCTGGGCCGCCGACCGGGTCTGCGGCGGCCTGGTCTCCGGCCGCTCCTTCGACGGGCGCCCGCCGCGCGCCCTGTTCTTCCTCCTCGGCCTGTTCGGCGCGCTGGCTCTCCTGAACGCGGCCACCGTCCTCTTCCGCTCCCAACGCCTCGAAGCGGCCCTGCACGGCGACGAGGAGGACCGCATCCGCGCCCTCCTGAAGGCCTACGGCGGCCAGGACTCCCTCGGCTACTTCGCCACCCGGCGCGACAAGGCGGTTGTCTTCTCGCCCAGCGGAAAGGCCGCCGTCACCTACCGCGTCGAGGCCGGCGTCTGCCTGGCCAGCGGCGACCCGGTCGGCGACCGCGAGGCCTGGCCGCACGCCATCGCCGCCTGGCTGGACCTCGCCCGCCGGCACGGCTGGGCCCCCGCGGTGATGGGCGCCTCCGAGGACGGGGCGAAAGCCTTCGCCCGCGCGGGACTTGGTGCCCTGCAACTCGGCGACGAGGCCATCCTGCACGTCGCCGACTTCGACCTCGCGGGCCGCGACATGCGCGTCACCCGGCAGGCCGTGAGCCGCGTCCGCCGCGCCGGTGCCACCTGCCGTATCCGACGCCACGCCACCCTCACCGACACGGAGATGGAGGAGGTCGTCGACCGCGCCGACGCCTGGCGCGACACCGAGACCGAACGCGGCTTCTCCATGGCCCTGGACCGCCTCGGCGACCCGGCCGACGGCGACTGCCTCCTCGTAGAAGCACTGGGTGAGGACGGCAAGTTGCTCGCCCTGCTCTCCCTCGTCCCCTGGGGCGCCGACGGCGTTTCCCTCGACCTGATGCGCCGCGACCGCACCGCCCCCAACGGCGTCATGGAGTTCATGGTCGCCGAACTCTGCGCCGCCGCCCCGAAGTTGGGCGTCCACCGCATCTCCCTCAACTTCGCCGTGTTCCGCTCGGCCTTCGAGGAGGGCGCCCGCATCGGCGCGGGCCCGGTGCTCCGCCTGTGGCGCCGCCTCCTGCTGTTCTTCTCCAAGTGGTGGCAACTGGAGGCCCTTTACCGCTCCAACGCCAAGTACCACCCCGAGTGGTACCCCCGCTTCATCTGCTACGGCGAGACCGCCTCCCTGGCCCGCATCAGCCTCGCCTCCGGCATCGCCGAGGGCTTCGTCTCCGTACCGTCGCTCCGTCAACTCTGGGGAAAGGGGCACCAGAAGAGCGGCCCGCGCCCCGCGACCACCGAGGACCTGCCGCCCCTGTCGGCGCTCGGCCTCGACAGCGAGGACGAGGCCGACGGCCCGGACAGCGGCCTGCCCGAACAGGTCCGCGTCCGGCACCACAAACTCGACCGGCTGCGCGCCGCCGGCATCGACCCCTACCCGGTCGGAGTCCCGCAGCGCACCCACACCCTCGCCGAGGTCCGCGCGGGGGACCAAGTCACCGTCGCCGGGCGGGTGATGCTCGTGCGCGACCTCGGCGGCATCGTCTTCCTCACCCTGCGCGACTGGTCCGGCGATCACCAACTCGCCCTCACCCGCGCCGAGTCGGGCCCCGGCCTCGACCGCTTCGTCACGGACACCGACATCGGTGACCACATCACCGCGACCGGCCGCGCGGGCACCAGCGACAGGGGCGAGCCCACCGTCTTCGTCACCTCCTGGCAGCTCACCGGCAAGTGCCTGCGCCCGCTGCCCGACAAACACCGCGGCCTCACCGACCCCGAGGCCAAGGTCCGCATGCGCTACCTCGACCTCGTCGCGAGCCCCGCCGCCCGGGACGTGGTCCGCGCCCGCTCCACCGCCGTACAGGCCCTGCGCCAGGGCCTGTTGGAGCGCGGGTACCTGGAGGTGGAGACCCCGATGCTGCAACAGATCCACGGCGGCGCCAACGCCCGCCCCTTCACCACCCACATCAACGCCTACGACCTCGACCTGTACCTGCGCATCGCCCCCGAGCTGTATCTCAAGCGGCTCTGCGTCGGCGGCATGGAGAAGGTCTTCGAGATGGGCCGCACCTTCCGCAACGAGGGCGTCTCCTACAAGCACAACCCCGAGTTCACGATGCTGGAGGCCTACCAGGCGTACGCCGACTACGACGTCATGCTCGACCTCGTCCGCGAACTCATCCAGGGCGCGGCAACAGCGGCCTTCGGTTCGCCCGTCGCGCGCAAGGACGGCGAGGAGTACGACATCTCGGGGCTGTGGCCGGTCAAGACGGTCCACGGCGCGATCTCCGAGGCGCTCGGCGAGGAGATCGACGCCGACACCGAACTGGCCCGCCTGCATCGGCTCTGCGACCGCGCGGGCGTGCCGTACGGCGCCGACGACGGGCGCGGAGACGTCGTACTGGAGATGTACGAACGGCTCGTGGAGGAACCGACCCGGCTGCCCACCTTCTACAAGGACTTCCCGACCGACGTCTCCCCGCTCACCCGCCAGCACCGCACCGACCCGCGGCTCGCCGAACGCTGGGACCTGGTCGCCTTCGGCACCGAACTCGGCACCGCCTACTCCGAGCTGACCGACCCTGTCGAACAGCGCCGCCGGCTCACCGCCCAGTCGCTGCTCGCCGCCGGGGGAGACCCCGAGGCGATGGAACTCGACGAGGACTTCCTCGATGCCCTCGAATACGCGATGCCGCCCACCGGCGGACTCGGCATCGGCGTCGACCGACTGGTCATGTTCCTCAGCGGTCTGACGATCCGTGAGACGCTGCCGTTCCCCCTCGTCCGGCGCCGCTGAGCGCGCGAACGCTGGGCCGGGCGGGTGCTTTCCTGCCGCCGCACCGGTGTTGCCGTGGGCCGTCGGGGCTCGTGCGGGCGACTGATGAGTCATGAAGAAGGATCAGTTGCTCACGCGCCGACGGGCCCTGCTCGCCGGCGCCGCCGCCGTCGGGGCGGCCGGCACCGCCGGTCTGCTGTACTCCGGACTCTCGGACGACGCCCCCGTCCGGGCCGCCGCCCCCGCCGCCGGACCCCCACCGCGCCTCGCCCGCAAACCCTCCTCCTACCGCCTCCAGCCCGTGGCCGGATACGGCGCACCCCACGCCGCCCCCGCCCATGTCCCGGTGCGGCACGAACCCTTCCTGCGCATGTCCGGACGCGGCAACACCATGGTGCTCACCTTCGACGACGGACCCGACCCCCGCTACACCCCGCACATCCTCGACACCCTCGCCGAGTACGACGTGCGCGCCACGTTCTTCGTGTGCGGCGAGATGGCCGACTGGAACCGCGACCTGCTGGCCCGCATGTCCGACGAGGGCCACGTCGTCGGCAACCACACCTGGTCGCACCCGCTGCTGACGAAGATGACCCGGGGTCAGATCCGCTCGGAGATGGAACGCACCAGCGACGTCATCGAGGACGCCTACGGCGAACGCCCCCAGTGGTTCCGCGCGCCCTACGGCGCCTGGAACCGGGCCACCTTCCAACTCGGCTCCGAGCTGGGCATGGAACCCCTCGCGTGGACCGTCGACACCCTCGACTGGGACACCCCCGGCGTCCGCCACATCGTCAACGCGGTCGAGGACGGCGCCGCCCCCGGCATCGTGGTGCTCTCGCACGACGCCGGGGGCGACCGGACCCAGAGCGTGAAGGCGCTGCGCGAATACCTGCCGCACCTGCTCGACTCCGGCTACCACATGACGCTGCCGCGCCGCCGGACCACCACCTGACGCACCACCACCTGACGGGCTTTCGCCCGCCCGGCCGGGGAACGCTCAGCGGACCTCGACCAGGCGGGCGAAGACGACGACGTTCCCGTCGTAGCCGTTCTGCTTGGAGAAACCGCCGCCGCAGGTGATGACGCGGAGTTCCGGAGTTCCCTTGGACGCGTAGACGCGGTCGCCGGGGAAGTCCTTCTTCTCGAAGACCTCGATGCCGTAGATCTCGAACACGGCCGTCTTTCCGTCCTTGCGCGCGACCTCGACGCGATTTCCCTTCTTGAGGGCCCCGAGTCCGTAGAACACGGCGGGGCCCATTTTGTTGTCGACATGGCCGACGACGACCGCCGTGCCCTTTTCGCCGGGGGAGACGGCGCCGGTGAACCAGCCCGCCAGATTCGGGTCCTCCGGCGGCGGAGCGCCGACCCAGCCGTCCGCGTCCAGGCCCACCGGCATGACCGGGGCGTCGACCCGGATCGCCGGGATCCGCACCCGGTCGGCGACGGAGTACGGCAGCGGGGCCGGGACCTTGCCGAACGTGGTGTGGCCGGTCCGGGCGTCCGCGGCAGCGGCGGAGGCCGGCTGTGGCGGTCCGATGTCGAACTCCCCCGAACCATTCCGAATGAGCGCGAGACCGGTCAGCAGAACAAGCGCTATCACTCCCCACGGGGCGCGCTTCTTCTGCCGCTCCTCCTCTTCGGCAAGCTCGGACAGCTCCGACGCAGACATTCGCCATCCCCTCTCGACGCGGCCGTCGCCTCGTCAATCGCGCATACGAGAACGCTAAGTCCGGAAGCCGGAACCGGCGACGGGGAAAGCGCGAACGGGTGGCCCGGACATCCTTATGTGCGCCATACGAGTTGACGCCCGCAGGAATTTTCTGACGGTCCGTGACCTGCGGCAATATCCGATTGTGCGCTTTTCCCCCGGCGTGTCCTCTCACCAGGACGGACCATTCTCGAAATGCGGGCGCGCGCAAGGCATCTGAGGGTGCGTCTGGGAGGCGTTTTCTCGCCGATCGACCGGGGACGGGTCCCGGGGCGCCTTCCGCGGAGGATGACATGCGTACAACTCGTGCCCTGGCTGCCGCCGGTGCCGCGGTGGCCGTCCTGGGGGTCGCCGCCCCGGCGGCCGTCGCGGACGGCATGGGCGCCAGCCCCAGCAACATTCTCGCCCTGCCCAGCGTGATCGCCCGCGGTGGACAGCTCACCGTCACGGTCGACGGCTGCTTCAGCGGCGGCAACGCCATCGCCACCTCACCGGGGTTCGAACGCCCCGCCAACCTGTCCCTCCTGAACGGCTCCGGTACGACGTCCAGCGGAACGGCCAGGATCAGCAGGTCGGCCACCCCCGGCGCGTACAGCATCACGGTCCGCTGCTCCAACGGTTCCTCGCTGACCCGTGACTCGGCCTACACGGTCATCGGCGGTGTGCGCGGCGGGCTCGGCGGCAGCAGCAGTGCCGGGGCGACCCCGACCGACATGGCGATCGGCGGCGGCCTGGTCGCCGCGGCCGTCGTGGGCGGCGGGGTGTTCTGGATGCGCCGCCGCACCGAGCGCGGGATCTGACCTCCTCCCCTTCGGAGTTCAGTCGCACATGACAGGCCTTCGCCCCGGACCCTTGCGGGTTCCGGGGCGAAGGCCTGTGCGGGTGGTGGAGCGGTCAGGCGCCGTCCTCTCCGGTGCGGCGGCGGGAGAAGTGGTACGCCGCTCCCACCGAGCCCGCGATGAGGGCCGCGCCGATGCCGAGCTCCTTGAGGTCGAAGCCGGCGATGCTGCCGCCTTCACCGGCGTGGACCCCTCGCGGAATCTGCTGGGCCGGTTGGAGCGGCTGGATGTCGTTGTTCGTGCGGCCGGAGGCGATGGTCAGACCCGTGGAGCCGCTCACGCCGTCACACGTGAACGTCACCTGGTACACCGCGCCCGGCCTCGCGTCCCAGTCGACCATCGCCGTCGCCGAGGACTGCCCCGGCGAGATCCTGACCGTGTCGAAGACCCCGGAGGAGACCGTGGCGGAGCCCTTGCAGCCACCCTGGTCCCGGTCGAGCCGCAGGGTCACCTGGCCGCCCGCCGCGATCGTCGAGGGCAGGACGCTGAAGCCGAACGGCGTGATGTTGTGGTTGCCGTCGCCCTTCGCGACGGCGACCGGCGCGGACAGGGCGAGGGCGCTGATGCCCAGCAGTGCGGCCGAAGCGACGCGTATCGCGCGCATGGTGGTTCCTCCGGGTCCCCGAGGAGCAGCAGCGGACCTTTTCCGCTTGCGCCGTAAATGCACCTCGATGACCGAAACGCTAGGAACATGTGTGCGCTCCCGCGATCGCAGTCGCGCGAATGGGGCAACCGTGTGGGCCGCACAGGGGACACCGTTCCTGCGACCGGGGGACGCCCGCGGTGTGGCGGACGTCCCCCGACGACCGGCTCCGGTGAGGGGCCGTCAGTCCTTGATGTGCGGGAAGAGGTTCAGGAACGGCTGCGCCGACGCCGTGATACCGCGGCTGTAGGGCGCGTCGAAGTCCCAGATCAGGAACAGCAGGAAGGCGATCAGCGCCGAGAACAGCCCGGCGAGGATCAGCTCCCGGGTCGTACGCCGGATCTGCAGCGCGAAGACCATGCCGATGGTGATCACGGCCCCGGCGAGCAGCCCGAACCACACCACCGAGGGCATGGTCGCCCCGGTGGAGTCCGCGCGGGCGTTGCGTGCCTGGTCCGCGGCGGCCACCTGGTCGACGAGCGGCTGGTAGGCCTGTGCCTGGAAGTCCGTCTTCGGCTGGTAGGCGGTGACGTCCTGACGGATGCGGTCGAGGAGGTCGGTCCCGCGCTGGGTGAGCTTCTCGTGGTCGGCCATCGTCTTCCACTCGACGTCGACGACCTGCGAGACGTAGGCGTTGACGTCGGCCCGGATACGGTCGCGCGCGTCCGGCGGATAGGCCTGGACCCGCTCCGAGACCTCGTGCAGCGCCTGCGCCTCCGCCTGGACGTGGTCCTGGGCGGCACTGCGGGCCTCCCATACACCCGCGATCGCGAGGCCCAGGACGATGGCGTACACCACGCCGATCCACATCGTCATGTACTCGATGACGTCCGGGGTCTCACTGGGGTCCTCGTCCTCGGACGCCGAGCGTTCGCGGAGGAACGTGATGATGACGACGACGACACAGGCCGCCGCCATCGCGAGGGCGAGAACAAGCCATTCCGACAAGAGGTTCCTCCGGGGATCAGCGTGGACGCAGCGCGACGATGGCGACCACCGCGGGCAGGGTGATGAGCAGGACGTAGACGACCGGCGGCGTCCGGTTGGTGGCCGGCCGGGGACGCGGCTGGGCGTGGTACTTCGGATAACTCACCGGGGACGCCGAGGGATGCGGGCTGGGCTTGGGAGTTGGCGTCGGAGTCGGCGTCGGCGTCGGGGTGGGTGTCGGAGTGGGCGTGGGGGTCGGGATCACCCGGGGCGCCGGAGCCGCCGGTGCCGGGCGCGGTGCCGGAGCGTG
>NZ_BARF01000029.1 GCF_000367365.1 Streptomyces prunicolor NBRC 13075
AGCCCCGCGCCCCTAAGCAGGTGCCCCGGGCCGGAGTTTGAGGAGGTAACCCTCGTGCTTGATCACGTCATCAAAGGCGCGACCGTCGTGGACGGGACGGGAGCGGCCGCTTACACCGCCGACCTCGGCATACGGGACGGTCGCATCGCCGAGATCGGGTCCATAGAAGAGGAAGCCCGAAGCAGCGAAGACGCGCACGGACTTGTCCTCGCGCCGGGGTTCGTCGACCCCCATACCCACTACGACGCCCAGCTCTTCTGGGACCCGTATGCCACGCCGTCCCTCAATCACGGAGTCACTACCGTCGCCGCCGGCAACTGTGGCTTCACCCTTGCCCCGTTGAACTCATCCCGGCCCGCCGACGCCGACTACACGCGGCGGATGATGTCCAAGGTCGAGGGCATGTCTCTGGTCGCTCTCGAAGAGGGGGCGCCCTGGACGTGGCAGTCCTTCGGGGACTACCTGGACGCTCTCGAAGGGCGGATCGCTGTCAACGCGGGCTTCATGGTGGGGCATTGTGCGTTGCGGCGGTATGTGATGGGCGCGGACGCTGTTGGTGGGCAGCCGAGTGAGGAGCAACTCGCCGAGATGTTGCGGTTGTTCCACGAGGCCATGGATGCCGGGGCCTGGGGTTTCTCCACCACCCAGTCCTCCACCCACTCCGACGGTGACGGGAAGCCCGTCGCCTCCCGGCATGCGCTGCCCGCCGAACTCATCGCGCTTTCCAGGGCTGTTGGGGAACACGAGGGGACGCAGATCGAGGCGATCGTCGCCGGGTGTCTGGATCAGTTCAGTGACGCGGAGATCGATCTGTTCGTCGAGATGAGCGCGGTGGCGGGGCGGCCGTTGAACTGGAACGTGCTGACCATCGACGCCGCCGTGCCTGAGCGCGTGCCCCGGCAGCTGTTCGCCAGTGAGCGGGCGCGGAAGGCCGGGGGGCGGGTCGTCGCGCTGACCATGCCGATCCTCACGCCGATGAACATGTCGCTGGGCACCTTCTGCGCGCTGAACCTGATACCCGGGTGGGGGCCGATCCTGAGCCTGCCCGTGCCCGAGCGGATCGCCAAGCTGCGCGAACCCGACGCACGGGCCGAGATGCTGCGGAACGCCAACAGCAAGGAGGCGGGCGTCTTTCGGCGGCTCGCGAACTTCGGGCGGTATGTGATCGGGGATACGTACAGCGCGGCCAATGAGGGGCTCACCGGGCGGGTGGTCAAGGACATCGCCGAGGAACGTGGGCAGGAGTCCTTTGAGTGTCTCGTCGAGATCTGTGCGGCTGATGAGCTGCGGACGGTGTTGTGGCCGATGCCTTCCGACAACGACCCGGCCTCCTGGGCGCTGCGTGCCGAGACCTGGCAGCACGAGGACGTGTTGCTCGGTGGGTCCGACGCGGGGGCGCATCTGGACCGGATGTGCGGGGCGCCGTACACGACCCGCTTCATCGGGGACTGTCTGCGGGGGCGGAAGTTGGTGGGGCTCGAGCAGGCCGTGAAGATGCTCACCGATGATCCGGCTCGGTTGTTCGGGCTGCGGGAGCGGGGGCAGTTGCGGGAGGGCTGGCATGCGGACCTGGTGCTCTTCGACCCGGAACGGATCGACGCCGGCAAGGCCACCCTGGTGCACGACCTGCCGGGTGACAGTCCGCGCCTGGACTCCAAGGCGATCGGGATAACGGCCGTGTGGGTCAACGGGGTTGAGGCCCTCCGGGACGACGTGGTGAGCGGGTCCGTGCCGGGGCGGGTGCTGCGGTCGGGGCGGGACACCAGGACGGTGAGCACGAAGTGAGTTCCGAAGTCGGCCCTCAAGTCGCGGGCGAGCAAAGGTTGTTCGTCGGGGGCGAGTGGGTCGCGCCGGACAGTGGGCACTACGCCGTGGTCGATCCCGCTACCGAGGAGACCGTGGGGTGGGCGCCGGAGGCCTCGCGGGCGCAGGTGTTCGCCGCCGCCGCCGCCGCCCGGGACGCCTTCGGGGCGTGGTCGCGTACGCCGGCCGAGGAACGTGCGGCGATTCTCGGGCGGGCGGCGGACCTCATCCGTCGCGGGCTCGTGTCGTACGCCGAGCTCGCACAGGCGGAGACCGGCGCCACGACCGGGACCGCGCGGGGCATGCAAGTGGGCGTCGCCGCGGCCCGGTTCCGGCGGTACGCGACCGTCGAACCGGCCGAGTGGGCGATCGCGCCGCAGGTCAACGAGGCGGGCTCGTTCGGGCGGGCGGCCGTCATGGGGGCGATTGCCGTACGGCAGCCGGTCGGTGTCGTCACCTGCATCACGTCCTACAACAACCCCTGGGCGAACCCCGCCGGCAAGATCGCCCCCGCCCTTGCCATGGGCAACACGGTGGTCGTGAAACCGGCGCCGCAGGACCCGCTGTCCGTCTACCGGATGGCGGAGGCGCTGGAGGCGGCCGGGGTGCCGCGCGGGGTCGTGAACGTGGTCGGCGGGTGTGCGGTGGAGGTCGGTGAGGCGGCTGTGGAGTCGCCGGACGTCGACATGGTCAGCTTCACCGGTTCCACGGCCGTCGGGCAGCGGATCGCCGAGGTGTGCGGGCGGGGGATGAAACGGCAGTTGATGGAGCTGGGCGGGAAGGGCGCGGCTGTCGTCTTCGACGACGCGGATCTCGCATCGGCCGTGTCCGGTATCGGTACGACCTTCTCCTTCTACAGCGGGCAGATCTGTACGGCGCCTACGCGGGTGCTGGCGCAGCGGGGTGTCTACGACCGGCTGGTCGAGCAACTGGCCGGATACGCGGGGGCGTTGAAGGTCGGCGACCCGCGCTCGCCGGACACGGTCGTCGGGCCGGTCATCTCGGCGGCGCACCGGGAGCGCGTCGAGTCGTACGTCGAACTCGGCCGGAAGGAAGGGGCGGTCGTGGTCGCGGGTGGTGAACGGCCCTCCGACGGACCGGGGTTCCTCGTCGCGCCCACCGTCCTGGCCGACTGCGCCGCCGAGATGAGGGTCGTCCGTGAGGAGATCTTCGGGCCGGTCGTCGTGGTCGTCCCCTTCGACGACGAGGAGGAAGGGATCGCCCTCGCCAACGACAGCGACTACGGCCTCATCGACTATGTGTGGTCGGGGGACGTGGCCCGCGCCTTCCGGGTGGCCCGGCTGCTGCGGGCCGGCGGGGTCGGGGTCAACACCGTGGGGCGCAACATGGAGGCGCCGTTCGGGGGCTTCAAGAGGAGCGGGGTCGGACGGGACGTCGGGTCTTACGCGCTGCACGCGTACAGCGAGGTGCAGGCGATCGTTTGGCCGGGGTGACGCGAAGCCCCTCGCCCGCCGGGTCGCATCCCCCGCCCACTGTCACCTGTCCAGATCCACCCGCACCGTCAGCAGACTCGACCCCATCGCCTTCACCGCCGCGCTGTTGAAGCGGGGCAGGGTGCGCAGGCGGGCCTGAGGGTCGTCGTCCGGGAGCAGGTGGGCCGTGCCGGTGTGCCAGCGGCCCATGATCCGGACCCGTACCTTCGGGTTCGCCTTGATGTTGCGGACGTACTGGGAGAGCTCGCCGAACTCCGAGACCAGCCAGAAGGTGTCGCCGACACGGCGGCCGCCGAGCGGGGTGCGGCGGGGTTGGCCGGAGACGCGGCCGGTGGTCTCCAGGACGGTCTGGGTGGGGAGGTGGCGCATGGCCGAGTTCAGCAGGCGCTGGAATCTCGCGACATTGCGGTACTTGGACTCGGGGGTGCTCGGCATCGGTTTCCGGATCTCCTGTCGGCTGGCTGCGTTCGTGGACTTCAATGATCCCCGTGCGCATCGTGACGTGGAACCTGTGGTGGCGGTACGGGCCCTGGGAGGCCCGGCAGAAGGCGATTCTCGCCGTGTTGCGGGAACTGCGGCCCGATGTCGTCGGGTTGCAGGAGGTGTGGGACACCGGGGGCGCGGACGGTGCTGCTGGTACCGGCGGTACCGATGGCTCCAGCGGTGAGAACCTCGCCGCCTGGCTCGCCTCGGAACTCGGCATGCACTGGACCTGGGGAGCCTCTCACGACCCCGGGTTCTGGCAGCGGCGGCTCGGCGACCCCACCGTCGGCATCGGCAACGCCGTCCTCAGCCGCTGGCCCGTCGCCGAGCGGGCCGTACTGCCGCTGCCGCCCGGCGCCGGTGACGGCGGCCGGCTCGCGCTGTACGCGGGGCTGGACGCGCCGGGGTACCGCGTCCCCTTCTTCACCGCCCACCTCTCCTCCGCCACCGAGGCCTCGGCCGTACGGTGCCAACAGGTCACCGCGCTCGCGGAGTTCGTCGCCGAGCATCGAGGCGACGGGCCTTTCCCGGCCGTCGTCACCGGTGACTTCAACGCCTGGCCGGACTCGGACGAGGTGCGGTTGTTCGGCGGGTACAAGACCGCGCCGCCCGTTGCCGGTCAAGTCCTCATCGACGCCTGGGACTTCGCCGAGCCGGGGGCGCCCTCGGCCACCTGGGACCTCGCGAATCCGTACCTCGCGGGCACGTTCGGGCCGAGCGTCCGCATCGACTACATCTTCGTCGAGCCGACCGGGAAGGGCGCGCCCGGCCATGTGCGGGGCGTACGGCGGGCGGGGGACGGGTCGGTCGACGGGGTGTGGCCGACCGATCACGCGGCGGTTGTCGTGGATCTGAGCGCCTAGGCCAGCGGTTCACCACCTCACCGGTTCACCACCTCACCGGTTCACCACCTCACCGGTTCACCGCTTGGCCTAGCCCAGGAAGATCGGATTGGTGAACGCCGCCAGCGCCCCCGGTACCGCCCCCGCCGCCGTCTCGTGCCTCAACTCGGCCCGTACGTACGCCGCGTAGGCCGCCGTCGTACCCCACTCGACCACCCCCGCCCCACCCACCGGCAGCGGATCGCTGGTGAACAGCACCCCCTGGTCGGTCACGAAGCGGACGGTGCAGCGCGGGGCGCCGGTGACCTCCAGCCGTACCGTGACCGGGGTGTCCGTGTCGACCCTCAACCGGTCGCCGATTCCCGCGTGTTGGGCCCGGCCGCCGGACGCGGTGAAGGTGAGGGAGAGGTTCTTGGATTCGGCGACATAGGAGTGGCCCGCGCGGATGCCGTCCTGGATCGCCTCCCTCGTCAAGTCCTCGGCCAGGACGACGGTTTGGGGCAGGCCGATCGCGTCCGGGTCGCGGTGGGCGTCGCTGTTGCCCATCGCCGGGAGCCACCCCGGGTTCTCGCGGTCCTCCCGTACGGACGCCACCAGCGTCGCGTCCCAGGAGGCGAGGGCGATCTCGTCGTCGGGTGTGTAGGGGCCGTTCCACACCTCGACGGCGTCCGCCTCGCCGAAGCCGAACTTCCAGGCGCAGCCGATGCAGGTGGCGTGCGGATGGGCGGGGACGACCAGGCCGCCGGCCCGCCGGATCTCGCGGGCGAACCGTCCGAAGCGGTTGTCGCGCGCCCGGTACCGCCAGTCGACGAAGGTGCCGGGCTCGGTGCCGAGGGCGACCACGTGACCGTTACGGGTCGTGATCTCCTCGCCGAGCATGATGAGCAGGTCGTCGCCCGCTTCCGGGGCCCAATGGGGGTGCGAGGACGGGGTGTTGTGGTCGGAGGAGTTGATGAAGTCCAGGCCCGCCGCCCGCGCCAGCGCCGCGATCTCGGCGGGGGTGCGGCGCCCGTCGGAGTACCAGGAGTGCAGATGGCAGTCACCCCGGTACCAGGCCCGCCCGCGCCCCTTCGCCCGCTCCGGCGGATACACCGGCCGCGGCGCGACGCCCGGTTCGCCGTAGGTGAGCGTGATCGTGAGCTCGTACGACAGGCCCTGCGGGGACACCGTGTACGGGCCCAGCGCGATGTGCCAGACGCCGGCGTGCACCGGGCCGGGGAGGTAGCCGGGGGTCGCGTCGTCCACCCGGAGGAAGAACTCCGTGCGCGCCCCGCCCGACCAGCCCCGGAAACCCCGGCCGCCCAGGTCCGTGCCGCGCTGGTCGAAGATGCCGATGTCGAGCGCGTTGCCCTGGGTACCGGCCGGGACGGACGGCTTGTCGTACGTGTAGGCCACCCTGATCTCGTTGACCCCCGTGGGGATCTCGACGGGCACGTACACGTAGTCGGGCGAACCGGTCGGGAGCGTGCCCCGGACCGTCCGCGTCTCCTGGGCACCGCTTGCGGGAGTCGTCGCACCGCTTGCGAAGGTCACACTCCCCAACGTAAGCGCGGCGGTGGCGCCCGTCACGATCAGCGCACGTCGGTTGAGGCCGTTTCCGTGATCGTCGTCGCACATGCTGCTGCTCCCGGGGTGTCGTGAGGGACAGGGATGGCGCGGAGGTGAGCGGAGGTGACCCGTACGACTCTGATAGTCGGCTGTGAACTCCCGTGCAAGGACAGGGAATCGGCGGGTGTCGGGAAACAGGAGTCGGCATGGGGGAGGGCGGAGCCCGTACGGGGGAGGGTGGCGCCGGTACGAGGAAGGGTGGAGTGGTCCCGTTGCCAGTGACACCGTGTAACGACCTGCCCGGCCGGAATGCATCGGGCGCCCCTCTTTGGCCTGATCACACCGATCGTATGCTCGAAGGATGACGACTCCCGCGAGCTCCGGAACCGGCCCGACCGAGAACTCCATGCGTCGCGCCCTCAAACGGGCCCGTGACGGCGTCGCCCTCGACGTCACGGAAGCGGCGGTGCTGCTCCAGGCCCGCGGCGAGGCCCTCGACGACCTCACCGCGTCCGCCGCCCGGGTGCGCGACGCGGGCCTGGAGACGGCCGGCCGCCCCGGCGTGATCACGTACTCGAAGAGCGTCTTCATCCCCCTCACCCGCCTGTGCCGCGACAAGTGCCACTACTGCACCTTCGTCACCGTCCCCGGCAAGCTCCGCCGCGCCGGCCACGGCATGTTCATGTCGCCGGACGAGGTCCTCGACATCGCGCGCAAGGGCGCGGCCCTCGGCTGCAAGGAAGCCCTCATCACCCTCGGCGACAAGCCCGAGGACCGCTGGCCGGAGGCGCGCGAGTGGCTCGACGCGCACGGCTACGACGACACGATCGCGTACGTCCGCGCCATCTCGATCCGCATCCTGGAGGAGACGGGCCTGCTCCCGCACCTCAACCCCGGGGTGATGACCTGGACGGACTTCCAGCGCCTGAAGCCGGTGGCGCCGAGCATGGGCATGATGCTGGAGACGACCGCGACCCGGCTCTGGTCCGAGCCCGGCGGCCCGCACTACGGCTCCCCGGACAAGGAACCCGCCGTACGCCTAAGGGTGTTGGAGGACGCGGGCCGCTCGTCCGTCCCCTTCACCTCCGGCATCCTGATCGGCATCGGCGAGACGTACGAGGAGCGCGCGGACTCCCTCTTCGCGCTCCGCAAGATCTCTCGCTCCTACCACGGCATCCAGGAACTGATCATCCAGAACTTCCGCGCCAAGCCGGACACGGCGATGCGCGGCATGCCGGACGCGGAGCTGGACGAGCTGGTGGCGACGGTCGCGGTGGCCCGCCACATCATGGGCCCGTCGGCCTGCATCCAGGCCCCGCCCAACCTGGTCGACTCGGAGTACAAGCGCCTGATCGGCGCGGGCATCGACGACTGGGGCGGGGTCTCCCCTCTCACCATCGACCACGTGAACCCCGAACGCCCGTGGCCACAGATCGAGTTGCTGCGCGAGGAGTCGGCGGAGGCGGGCTTCGAACTGCGCGAACGGCTGTGTGTGTACCCGGAGTTCGTAGGGCGGGGCGAACCCTGGCTGGACCCCCGCCTGTTGCCGCACGTACGGGCACTGGCGGACCCGGAGACGGGCCTGGCCCGTGAGGACGCGGTGGTCGAGGGCCACGCGTGGCAGGAGCCGGAGGAGGCCTTCGTGTCATCCGGCCGCACGGATCTCCACACGACGATCGACACGGAGGGCCGTACGTCCGACCGCCGTGACGACTTCGACGAGGTCTACGGCGACTGGGGCGCCCTGCGCGAGGCGGCGGCACCCGGCATGGTCCCCGAGCGCATCGACACGGACGTACGGCAGGCGCTGGCGACGGCGGCCGACGACCCGACGAAGCTCACCGACGCGGAGGCGCTGGCGCTGCTGCACGCGGACGGCCCGGCGCTGGACGCGCTGACGCGGATCGCGGACGACGTGCGGAAGTCGGTGGTCGGGGACGAGGTGACGTACATCGTCACGCGGAACATCAACTTCACCAACGTCTGCTACACCGGCTGCCGTTTCTGCGCCTTCGCGCAGCGCCGTACGGACGCGGACGCGTACACGCTGTCGCTGGACCAGGTGGCGGACCGGGCCCAACAGGCCTGGGAGGTCGGGGCAGTTGAGGTCTGCATGCAGGGCGGAATCCACCCCGACCTGCCCGGCACGGCGTACTTCGACATCGCGAAGGCGGTGAAGGAGCGGGTTCCCGGGATGCATGTCCACGCGTTCTCTCCCATGGAGGTCGTCAACGGCGCGACGCGCACCGGCCTTTCGATCCGCGAGTGGCTGACGGCGGCGAAGGAAGCGGGCCTGGACACCATCCCCGGCACGGCGGCGGAGATCCTCGACGACGAGGTGCGGTGGGTCCTGACGAAGGGGAAACTGCCGACGGCGACATGGATCGAAGTAGTCACGACAGCCCATGAGTTGGGCATCCGGTCGTCGTCGACGATGATGTACGGCCACGTGGACCAGCCGCGCCACTGGCTGGGCCACCTCCGCACCCTGGCGTCCATCCAGCAACGCACGGGCGGCTTCACTGAGTTCGTGACGCTGCCGTTCATCCACACCAACGCACCCGTGTACTTGGCGGGGATCGCTCGCCCCGGCCCGACAATGCGGGACAACAGGGCGGTGGTGGCGATGGCAAGGCTGCTCCTCCACCCTCACATCCCCAACATCCAGACGAGCTGGGTGAAGTTGGGCTCGGAGGGCGCGGCGGAGATGCTGCGCTCCGGGGCGAACGACCTCGGCGGCACGTTGATGGAGGAGACCATCTCGCGGATGGCGGGTTCGTCGTACGGCTCGTACAAGTCGGTGCGGGACCTGGTCGCCGTAGCGGAGCTGGCGGGCAGGCCGGCAAGGCCGCGGACGACGTTGTACGGCGAGGTGCCGGAGGAACGACAGCTGGCCGCTTCCGTCTCGGACGGGCATCTGCCGGAGCTGCTGCCGGTGCTGGACTGAGCGGGCGGGGGCTTGGATGGGGCGGGTGCCGGGATGGGGGCCGGTACGATGATCCGACCCCTGTTCGATCGGGATGTGGGGGCTGTGAGTAGCTGAGGAGATGCGTGCCCGTGCCTGCCTCCAAGGTCTGGGTGACCGGTCTGACGGTGGGAGCGATCGCCGCGGTCACGGTCCTGGCCGTCCAGGCCAACAAGGGGCCGCACCCGAAGGCGCCCGTCGCCCAGCCGCGCGCCTCGGCGTCCGCGCACGCGTCCACGTCCCCGAAGCCGCACGCGACGGCCGCCGCGGTACCGGCCTCCTCCGGTACCGGGCGGCGCATCGTCTACGCCGTGGGCCAGAAACGGGTCTGGCTGGTCGACGCGAGCGACAAGGCGGGCCGTACGTTCGCGGTCTGGCCGGGCACGGTGAGCCCCGACCCGGGCACGTACACGGTGTCGGTCCGCAAGGACGCCACGACGGGCTCCGACGGCGTCCAGATCGCGAACATCGTCTACTTCGCCACCAAGTCCGGCCTCAACATCGCCTTCTCCAACGCGGTGGACGGCTCCTCGCCCCCGCCGGCGGTGGGCAAGCAGACGGGCGGCGTACGGATGGGCAAGGCGGACGGGGCGGCGCTGTGGGCGTTCGGGACGACGAGCACGAAGGTGATCGTGGTCAAGTAGCGGAACTCTTGGTCGGGAGTTGCACGACGAGCAGCACGACCCCGCTCAACAGGAACACCCGCGTCGCGGCCTCCAGCCCGTTCCAGTCCTTCGACTGCCACATCGAGAACCACTCGCCGCCGACCGCGATGAACCCGGCCCCGAACAACACCATGAGCATGAGCAGCCCGTACGTGGAGAAACGCCGGGCCCGCTCATCGTCCCGCCGGACCCACAGCCAGGTTCCGTAGATCAGCACGAGCGCGGCAAGGGTCTCCCACGCGATGATCGCGACATAGACGGCATCCTGCAGCCCTTTACCGCTGACCGCCCGCCACATCAGATCGTCGTCCTTGAACGTCGTGTCCATGGCCAGCACATGCCGCACGAACTGCTGGTTGGTCCCGAAGTCGGTGATGTTCCCGAAGGCGACGAGGGCGATGTAGAGGGCGACGGTGGCGGTGAGGAGGGTGGCGGCGAGGGTGGTCGCGGTGCGCGAGGTGGGGGCGGTCATGACAGGTTCCTTCCCCGTGCGGGAGGGAGTGCCTCACCTGTTGAGGTCCGCGGTCGTTGGGCGAGAATGGTGCCGCACGGACTCCGGTGGGCGTGCTGACGAGGGGGCGTACGGGTGGCGCAGGCGCGGCCGTCGATGCAGGAGCTGATCCGGCAGCGCAGGCGGGCCGGTTTCGTGGGGCGGGGTGTTGAACGGGCCGCGTTCCGGGCCAACTTCGGGATCGCGCCCGAGGACGAGCGGCACCGGTTCCTCTTCCACGTGCACGGCAACGCGGGAGTCGGGAAGACGTTCCTGGTGCGGGAGTTGGAACAGGTCGCGCGGGAGATGGGCGCGCTGACGGCGTACGTCGACGAGAGCGTCGGGAGTGTGCCGGAGGCGATGGCGGTGATCAGTCGTCAGTTCGCTCTGCAGGGACACAGGTTCAAGGAGCTGGAGCGACTGCTCGCCGCGCATCGAGAGCGGCGGCACGAGGCGGAGGCGGCTGTCGTAGCCATGCTCGAACCGGCGCCGGAGGGGCCGTCGGCGAGCAGCATGGTGGCGGCGCGGGCCGGACTGGTCGGACTCGGCATGGTGCCGGGGGCCGGCGCTTTCGCGGGTGCGCTCGACGCCGCCCAACTCGCCCAGGGAGCGGATCGGTTGAGAGCGGGCCTCAGTGCGCGCTTCCGCAATCAGGAGGACGTGCAACTGGTTCTGTCACCGGAGCGAGTCCTCACGCCGGTCCTGCTCGGCGAACTCGCCGACGTGGCGTCCCGGGTCCCCTGGATCGTCCTGTTCTTCGACACGTACGAGCGGACGGGGCCGTTTCTCGACGGCTGGCTGCATGAGGTGATGACGGGCGACCTGTACGGTTTTCTCCCGGCCACGGTCGTTGTCGTGACCGCCGGCCAGCACTCCTTCGACACCGCTCGCTGGGGCGGCTTCGCGGACTTCGTGGCCGATGTGCCGCTCGGCCCGTTCACGGAGGCGGAGACCCGGGGACTGCTCGCCGGCAAGGGGGTCGTGGCCGAGCCCGTGGTCGAGGAGGTGCTGCGTCTCACGGGCGGACTGCCGGTGTTGGTGTCGACGCTGGCCGAACAGCGTCCTGCCGATCCGCACGATGTGGGCGACCCCAGCGCCACGGCGGTCGAACGCTTCCTGAGATGGGAACACGACCCGGTGCGCCGGGCGGTGGCGCTCGCGTGCGCCTTGCCCCGGAGCTTGGACATGGACGTGTTCCGGGCCGCTGTCGAATGCCCGGACGAGGAGGCGGAGGCGCTGTTCACGTGGCTGCGCGGGCTGCCTTTCGTGGATGACCGGGGCGACCGTGTCCGCTATCACCACCTGGTGCGCGAGCCGATGCTCCGCCTGCAGCGCCGCCGCTCCCCACGCGGGTGGACCGAGCGGCACGCACGGCTCGCCGAGGTCTTCGCCAGGTGGCGCGGAGAGTCCGAAGAGACCAGGGAATCCCACGAGTTCCGGTCGGACGAGGAGTGGCGCGAACTGCGGCTGGCCGAGTCCTACCACTCCATGTGCGCGTTGCCTCGGACCGCGCCCGCGACGGTGTCCGCCGACATCGTCGCTGCCTGCTCCTACGGGGAGGACGTGGTGCGCCGTTGGGTACGGCTCGTGGCCGATGCGGGTGAGGACACGGACGCGGAAGCCGTACGGACGTATGGGCGTGCCCTGGCGGAGGCGTTCGCGGACGGAGGTGTGGCCGGTCTGCTCCAGTTGCTGCTGAGCCGCGCGCGCGGGGACGAACGGTGGCGAGCGGAGGCGTGGGCGCACCGAGGCGACGCCCTCGGCCGGGCCGGTGACTACGAGCAGGCCCTGGACGACTACGACCGTGCCCTCGCGCTCGACCCGGACCTCGTGCGAGCCCACCGGGCGAAGGCGGTGACCCGAGGTGGAATGGGCGACTACGATGCCGCACTCCGTGACCTTGACCGGGTCGTGGCCCTGGAGCCGGACAACGCGTACAACGTCATCCTGCGCGGTGAACACCACCGCATCGCGCGCCACCATGCCGAAGCGATGCGGGACTTGGACGAGGGCATCCGCCTCGATCCGACCAGCGACTTCGCCTGGGCGTCCCGAGGCGCCACCCGCTTATTCCTCGGCGAACTCGACATGGCTCTCTCGGACTTGAACCGTGCGCTGGAACTCAAGCCCGACTACGCCTGGGCACTTGCCCGCCGGGCACGGGTGTGGCGGGCGTTCGGCGACCACGAACGCCAACTGGCCGACCTCGACCGCGCGCTCCCGCTGCAACCCGACTGGGCCTGGGGACTCTGCGAACGCGGCGACGCCCTCCGTACGGCCGGCCGCGACGAGGAGGCGCTCGCCGACTACGACCGTGCCCTCGCCCTCGACCCTGACTACGCGTCGGCGTACGCCAGCCGCGGCGCGAGCCTGGCCAATCTGGGCCGCGACGAGGAGGCGCTCGCCGACCTGGACCGCGCTCTGGAACTCAAACCCGCGTATGCCTGGGCCACGGAGTGGCGGATGACCGTGCGCCGGCGACTCGGTGCGTCCACCTCGAACGACGGGCCCGATGATCACCCGTCCGCCGCCAACTGAGCTTCGGGGTAAGCGAGTTACCGGGATACTCCGGCGAACGACACGAACTCGGTCCACGAGGTATCCGCGAAGGCGAGTTGGGCGCGCTGCGTGTTCTTGGAGTCGCGTACGTGGACCGTGGCATCGGCGGCGACTATCGCGACCTCGACGCAATCAGGGCCGTCGTTGCTGCTGTAGCTGCTCTTGAACCACTTCAGCGCGGAGGTCATGTCTCTTCTCCCATTACTTTCTCGATGAAGGCCAGGGAATCCCGTGGCGTGAGAGCCTGCGCCCGGATCATGCCATAGCGCATTTCGAGGACCTGAACTTCCTTGGGATCGCTGATCAGTCGGCTGTGGAGCTGGCCCTCCGAGTGGCCGAGTGTCTTGCCGTCGAGGAGCTTCAGCAGCCGGATCGAGCCCGCCATACCCGCGTGGTCCTCACGGTCTGTGGGCATCACCTGGATCTCGACATGGCGCAACTTACTGATCTCCAGGAGGTGTTCAAGCTGCTTGCGCAGCACCATTCTGCCTCCGAGGGGCCGCCGTAGCGTCACCTCTTCCTGGACGAAGGTGAGCAGCGGCGATGGCTTGCGTTCGAAGACGGCCTTGCGTGCCACACGCGCGGTGACGTGCCGATCGATCTCCTCCTCCGTGTACGCGGGCCGTCGCATGACGTACAACTCCCTGGCGTAGTCCGGGGTTTGCAGCAGCCCGTGAATCTGGTGGCTGTCGTAGGCTCCCAGCTCTACGGCCTCGTCCTCCAGGTTTTTCAGATCCCGGACCTTCTTCGGGTACCGGGCCTTCTCCACGTCCTCCTTCATCGCGGAGATCTTGCCGCCCGCTTTCAACACCTTGTCCGCCTTGTCGAGGAACTCCGGCTTGGGGGCTCGCCGCCCCCGCTCCACCGACGAGACCATCTCCGCGCTGTACCCGATCTCGACCCCGAACTCCGCCTGTGACAGCCCGGCGGCCTCCCGCCACATCTTGATCTGACGGCCTACCGCCTTCAGTACGGCCGCCGACTCCTCGTCCTCCACACCGCCCACCTCTCGTGCACGAGCCGGACGACCCCGGACAGCAGCCGGACAGTCGCGCTCCGTACCGACATGAATGCTGTTCAGGGTAGACAGGAGTGGCCACGCTGAGTGATGTGAATGAAGAAATCACTCAAGCCGCGACCCTGGTACGGCACTTCACCGTGCTGTTGTCCGCAACGCGCCGGGGAGCCCGCCTCGCCCGTCTCCTCACGGAACGTCAACTCGCCGACTGGGGGCTGCCGTCCGAGGCCGCGGAACACGTCGTCGCCGAACTCTCCGCTAACGCTGTCGTGCACGGGCGGGTACCCGGGCGCGATTTCAGGCTGACTCTACGGCTCGACGCATTCGGCACGCTCCGTATCGAGGTGACGGACGCCCGAGGCGATCGGGTCCCCCGTGTCCCGAACTCGGCCTCGGTGTGCGCGGAATCGGGGCGCGGGCTGCTGCTCGTGGCCGCGTACGCGGAGCGTTGGGGTGTTGATGAGACACCCACCCCCTGCAAGACCGTGTGGGCCGAACTCGTGTTGGGGCGGGAGTGAGGGGATGCTGTGGCCCTGAGCTGTGGAGTGACCGTCGGTCCGCCCGCTTCTTTGTGAGTGTCGGGATTGCGCGAGCCGAGTAAAGGGCGCTCCCTGCGGTCGCGTCGGCTGCGCCGATTCCGCTTCGCTTCACCCTTGACTCGCCTCACGCAATCCCGTTGGAGAAGCGAGCGGGCGGCCCCGAGGGATGGGTGGCCGGCTGTGAGTCCCCTTGCCTGTACTGCGTTGTGGGCCGGTGCGGAGGGTGCGCGCTCGCGTCTCGCCTGCACGCCGGGCCGGCTCAGCGGCCAGCGGTGAGTGGGGACTTGAGCCATAGGCATGGGGCCATGGCCTGTGGGCGGATCGGGCCGGTTCTGGGCGACGGCCCGGACGACAGCCCCCACCGACCGGCCCTCCCTGGGGTACCCGGTCCGCAGAAGTGTGACAGTTTCAGCGGAAGTGTCACACTTCCCCGACCCACCCACCGCCCCGGCGGCCTCCCACCCGCCCCGCCGTGCTGCCGACCCTGCCCTCTCGCTTCTCCCCCCACCGGCCGGTCGCCGCTAAGCCGGCCCGGCGTGCTGGCGAGACGCGAGCGCGCATCCCTCACTCCGGCCCGCAACGCAGTTCAGGCAAGGGTGTTCATGCCTGGCCCAACGTCCACCCACCAACCCCCGACCAGCCCAACCCCTGTATACCGATCCACCCTCTCAACCCACCGTCCCCGTTCGATTACAGTGCTGAACTGACTCGTACGTACGACGGAGCCCTGAGGAGGCCTGGGTGAGTACGGCAACCGCGGCCGTCTGGGGCCGGGTCGAGCAGCAGGATTTTCGGAGTCGGGTGCGGGGGGCGCTGCTCGGGGCCGCTGTGGGGGATGCCCTTGGTGCGCCCGTCGATCTGTTGGCGATCGACGAGATCCGGGAGGCCTACGGTGCGGAGGGCGTCGTGGATCTCGCCTTCGGGTACGGGCGGCGGGGCGCCGTCACTCATCTCACGCAGCTCACTCTCTTCACCGTGGACGGGTTGATCCGGGCGCAGGTCAGACGGGATACCGGGGCCTGGCATCCGCCCACCGATCTGCACCGGGCCTATCTGCGGTGGGCCGCCACCCAGCACGACTGGGGGCCCGATGAGCGTCGTAAGGACGACGGATGGCTCGCGCGGGAGGAGTGGCTCTACGCTCGGCGGGATCCAACTCGGGCTTGCTTGTTGGGACTTGGGGATGAGCGGATGGGGACGCTCGACGCGCCCAAGAATCCCGGTGAGGTGGGGAGTGAGGCTGCCGTACGGTCCGCGCCCTTCGGGTTGCTCGTGGGGTGGGAGCCTCAGCTGGTGATGCAGCTCGCCGTGGAGTGTGCGACGCAGACTCATGGGCATCCCGTCGGGTATCTCTCCGCCGGTGCCTACGCTGTCATCGTGCATGGGCTGGCCCGGGGGGAGAGCCTCGACGCCGCCGTGCAGCGGGCGCTCGCCCAGCTCGCCGCGCGGCCCGGGCATCCGCCCGTCTCCGACGCCCTTCAGCGCGCCCTCGGTGCCGTACGGCAGGGGATGCCCACCTCCGGGCGGGTCGAGGAGCTGGTGGGGGAGGGGAGCGCGGAAGGGGTGCTCGCCGGGGCCGTCTACTGCGCGCTCGTCGGGGAGGACGTACGGCATGGGCTGTGTCTCGCCGTGAATCAGGGCGGGCCCTCGGGCGCCACCGGGGCGCTCACCGGTGGGCTGCTCGGGGCCCTGTACGGCGAGACGGCCCTCCCGCCGGCCTGGCTGGCCGAACTGGAGGGCCGTCCCACGTTGCTTGTGCTCGCCGACGACTTCGCCGTGGAGATGACCCAGGGGCCCGCGTTGCACGGGCCCGCCGGGTCGGCTCCCGGCTGGATCGCCCGGTATCCGCGAGGGGGCTGAGCAGGTACTACGACTGCCTGCCCACCACGTCGTCCTGTACGTCGTCCGCCACCCCGGCCCGCGCCGGTACCGCGACCGCCGCCGCCTCGCCGTCGTCGTCCCCGCCGCCGTTGATCCGCTCGATCAGCGCGTCCCGTTCCGGGGTGTCCTCGGGCTTCACGTAGCCGATGAGGATGTAGAGGATCAGGGATACGGCCAGCGGTATCGACACCTGGTACTGGAGCGGGACTCCGCCGTCCACCTCCCAGTTGATCGGGTAGTTGACCAGCCAGAAGGCGAACAGGCCCGCCGCCCAGCTCGTGAGGGCCGCCGTGGGGCCGGACTTGCGGAAGGGGCGGAGCAGGCCGAGCATCATCGGGATCGCGATCGGGCCCATGAGACCCGCGACCCATTTGATGACGACGGTGATGATGTCCTTGAAGGTGGGCGAGTTGATCTGCGTGGCCACCGCCATCGACAGACCGAGGAAGACGACCGTGGTCACGCGGGCAGCGATCAGGCCCGAACGGTCGTTCCACGCACGGGCCTTGGCGGATACGACCGGTGCCACGTCCCGTGTGAAGACCGCCGCGATCGCGTTCGCGTCGGACGAGCACATCGCCATCGTGTGCGAGAAGAAGCCGACGACCACCAGGCCCAACAGGCCGTGTGGGAGGAGTTGTTCGGTCATCAGGCCGTAGGAGTCGGAGCCGTCCGGCTTCTGCGCGTGGACCAGGAGCGGGGACATCCACATGGGGAAGAAGAGGACCGTCGGCCAGATCAGCCACAGAGCCGCCGACAGGCGGGCCGAACGCTCGGCCTCGTGGGGGGTCTTGGTGGCCATGTAGCGCTGGGCCTGGTTGAGCATGCCGCCGTTGTACTCGAAGAGCTTGATGAAGAGGAACGCGAGCAGGAACACCGTGCCGTAGGGACCGACCAGCGGTTTGCCGTGGCCCTGGAGGGCCGGTTCGTCCCAGGCGCCGAGGAAGCCGATGCCCTTGTCGTTCAACTTCAGTACGACCGCCACGAACATGGAGACGCCGGCCAGCAACTGGATGATGAACTGGCCGAGTTCGGTCAGCGCGTCCGCCCACAGGCCGCCGATCGTGCAGTAGACGGCCGTGATCGCGCCGGTGATGAGGATGCCCTGGTTCAGGGACACACCTGTGAACACCGACAACAGGGTCGCGATCGCCGCCCACTTGGCCGCCACGTCCACGATCTTCAGCAGCATCCCGGACCAGGCGAGCGCCTGTTGGGTCTTGAGGTTGTAGCGGTTCTTCAGGTACTCGAGCGGGGATGCCACATGGAGCCGTGAGCGCAGCCGGTTGATGCGCGGCGCGAACAGCTTGGAGCCGATGGCGATGCCCAGCGCGATCGGGAACGACCAGGTGATGAAGGACGTGACGCCGTAGGTGTAGGCGATGCCCGCGTAGCCGGTGAACATCACCGCGCTGTAGCCCGACATGTGGTGCGAGATGCCGGACAGCCACCACGGCATCTTCCCGCCGGCCGTGAAGAAGTCGCTCACGTTGTCGACGCGCTTGTGCGACCACACACCGATCGCCACCATCACGCCGAAATAGCCGATGAGCACGGCCCAGTCGAGCCCGTTCATATGCGCCCTCCCACGATTGAGCCGGTTCAGCCCGGGGCTCATCGTGGGCGGTCGCGCGTGAGCACGACAAGTAAGCGCACGGTCAAGGGGGAGTAAAATCGTTCGGATTGATGTTCCGCGTTCAGCTATGTGAACTCATCGCATCAGCTCACCGGCGTTGACCAGCAACGACTGTCCCGTGATCGCCCGCGCCCGTTCCGACGCCAGGAACACCGCCGCGTCCGCCACATCCCCGTCCGTCGCCAGCTCGGGCAACGCCATCCGGTCGGCCAGCCGCTTCAGCACCTCCGCCTCCGGCACCTGCTCCGTGTGCGCGGTGAACTGCACGAACGCCTCCACCGGCGGCCCCCACATCCACCCCGGCAGCACGGTGTTCACCCGGATCCGGTACGGCCCCAACTCCCTTGCCAGCGAGTACATCGCGCTCGTCAGCGCCCCCTTCGACGCCGCGTACGCCGCCTGCCGCACCTGCGAGGGCGCGGCCACGGCCGACTGCGTCCCGATGAATACCACCGAGCCGCCGCCCACCTCCTTCAACGCCGGCAGGCAGGCCCGCGTCATCTTCAGCGTCCCCAGCAGATTCACGTCGATCACCGACTGCCAGGTCGCGAAGTCCGCGTCCTCGACCCCGCCGAAGTAGCTGTCCCACGCGGCCACTTGGACCACCGCGTCGACCCGCCCGAACCGCTCCCGCGCCACCGCCACAAGCGCCTCGCACTGCACCTCGTCCGTGATGTCCGTCGCCCGGTACGCCGTGTGCGTGCCGTCCGGATCGATCTCGGCGGCCGACTTGGCGAGATTCGCCTCCGTCCGCGCGCCGAGCACGGCGTTCCCTCCGTCCCGTACGACGGCGGCGGCGACCTGGTGGCCGAGTCCGGCCCCGACCCCCGAGACGACGACGGTCTTGCCCGCGAGCAGCGACATCCGATCCCTCCCGGGGTCTGGCGGTTTATCTGACGGGGCGTCAGAGTATGGGCGACCGGCGGAGGACGGAAGGGGAGCGACGTGAGCGAGGAAACCCGGAGCGACGTGTACGCCGAACTGGCCGCCGTAGGACCGTACGGAGTCCGGCCGGGGCATGCGCTGATCACCATGGTCGAACCGCGTCCCGGCCACGAGTACGCCTACAACCGCTGGTACGAGGACGACCACTACTACGCCGGCGCGATGGCCATGCCCTGGATGTACTCGGGCCGCCGCTGGGTCGCCACCCGCGACCTCCAACTCCTGCGCCGGCCCGAGAAGTCGGCCATCGCCGAGCCCGTCACCGCCGGCTGCTACCTCTCCACGTACTGGGTCACCGAGGGCCGCTACGACGACCACATGAAGTGGACCGTCGGCATCAACAAACGGCTCAATCGGGATGGGCGGGTGTACCAGGACCGTACACACGTCTTCACCGCGTTCCAGGACCACGAGGCGACCGTCTACCGCGACGGCGCGGCCGGGCCGAGGGACTTCCACGCCCTCGACCACCCTTACGCCGGGCTGGTGTTGGAGGTCGTCGACAGCGAATCGGCCGAGCAGCGCGCCGAGTTGCTGGAGTGGCTCCGCTCCCGCCACCTGCCCAAGCGGCTCGCCGGGTCACCGGCCGCGATGGTGACCGTCTTCCGACCGACCCCACTGCCGGGCGACCGCATGACCTACGTCAAGCAGGTCGAGGGGGTCGACACCCGGCTCACGTTGCTGTGGTTCCTGGAGGCGGATCCGCGGGAGTGCTGGGAGGAGTACTTCGCGGACCTGGAGACGCCGGTGGCCGAATCGGGGCTGGGGCGGGTGGAGTTGGTGGCACCGTTCATCCCTACGGTGCCGGGTACGGACAGGTACGTGGACCAACTCCGCTGACTGTTCAACGAGGTTCAGTCATTTTCAGCCCGTCCGGCGCTTGAGGACGAGGCCGTTCAGGCCGACAACGCCCGCATCAACAAACGCTCACTTCAACTCGTCCGGACATGGAGTACCCCGAGGCAACTGATAAGGCGCCGCCAGCCGATACGTCCCCGTCTTCGGTGCCAGCAACATCGTCCACTTGTCGCCCTTGAAGTCCTCCTCCGTCTCCATCAGGCACCCGTTGAGGTTGTCGTACGTCTTCGGCGTGCCTTCCGCACGGTGCTTGGACGCGTCGGTCTCCTGCGGGGCCTTGAGGCTCTTGCCCTTCGCGTCGACGATGCTCAGCCACGGCGAGTACGGGATACGGATGAGGATCCGGCCCTTCTTCTTCACCTCGATGGTCAACTCGCCCTGCTCCGCCCGGTCCACGACCGAGTTCGGCTCGGCGAGCGGCGTCGGGTCGGTGACCTGGAACAGCTGCCAGTTCGTGTCGCCCCAGACCTGCTTCAGATACGGCATCCCGCGCTGGACCAGGGCCCGTTCGCGCTCGCCCCCGTCGCCGTCCAGCTTGTCCTTCGGCAGCACGACGTAGTGGACGGCCCAGCGCTGGAGCCACTCGTGGTAGTTCGCCGAGTTGAGGGTGTCGTCGTAGAAGAGGGGGTTGCGCTCCATGTCGGCCTGGCGGTTCCAGCCGCGGGCCAGGTTGACATAGGGCGCGAGCGCGGAGGCCTCGATGTGGGACGCGGCCGGGACGACCTCGACGCGTCCGCGCTCGGCGCCGACCGTCTGCAACTCGTTGACGAGCGGGGCGAGTTCGTGCGACCAGGACGCGGCCGGGGCGGTGTTGATGACGTCGTCGACCGACTTGAAGCCGATCCAGCCGTTGAAGCCGACGAAGGCCAGCGCGATCGCGTACCACTTGCGCGAGCGCGGCACCGCGAAGGGCAGCGCGGCGATCAGGGCCACCCCGGCGAAGAGCATCGCCAGCCGACTGATGTTCGAGCCGATCTGCGAACTGACCAGCCAGACCAGGATGACGCCGATGCTGTACACGGCCGCCGTGATCCGTACGGTCTTCCACTCGCGCGGCACCAGGAAGTAGACGATCACCCCGGAGGCCAGCGGCAGGATCATCGAGCCGAACAGCATCGGCTGCGTCCCGGAGAACGGGAACAGCCAGGCGGACACGGCTACTACGGCCGCGGGTGCGAGGCCGAGAGCCCATGCGCCCGGCCGTCGCTTCTGCAGGAAGAGGGCCACAGCCACCAGCCCCACGAACAGTCCGGCCACCGGCGACGACATGGTCGCGAGCGCGGCCAGCGGGGCCGCGCACAGGGCCTTCGCCCAGCGTTTGTAGCGCCAGCGGTAGGGCCAGCAGAACACCACGGCCACCGCGCCGAGCCCGAACACCAGGCCAAGGCCGTACGTCACCCGGCCCGACGCCGCGTTGCACAGCAGCGCGAACACACCCGCGAGCGAGGCCCACAGCGGGTTCCTCACCGAGCGGCTGCGGATCAGGATCATGGTGAGCAGGCCGGCCGAGATGGTCCCGGCGATCATCATCGTCGTACGGACACCGAGCACCGACATCAGATACGGCGAGACCACGCTGTACGACACCGGGTGCATGCCGCCGTACCAGGCGAGGTTGTACGCCGAGTCCGGATGGCGGCCGACGAACTCCGCCCAGGCATCCTGCGCCGCGAGGTCGCCGCCACTGTTCGCGAACGTGAAGAACCAGACGACGTGGAGGACACCGGAGAGGAGCGTGAAGCCGATCACCGGGTGAGCGAGGAAGGGTGCGCGGAGGCGGTCGACGAACCGCGTCAGGCGGGTGCTGTTCTCACAGGTTTCGACCTCACAGGTTTCGACCTCACGGGTTTCGACCTCGCGGGTCCCGCCGTCGTCCGTGTGCTGGGCGCCGACCGCAGCGTCATCCGCCTTGTCTGTCGCGGTGTGCGCGGGTACGCGTATTCGCGGGCCGGTCACCGGGCCCGGATCGGCATCGTCGGCGCGTGTCGGCTCCGCTGTGGCCACCTGAAGGCACTCCCCGTGTCCCGTCTTCTGTTCCCGGCCGCGTTCCGTCCCGTTCCCGGCCTGTTCGACGCCGCGTCTCCCTCGACCGGCGACGTGCCCCGATTCGCGACGCTAGCACGCACCCCGCCGACGGGCTCCCGGGTGGGGGCCGCCGACGGGACGCGGTGACGCGCGCGGTGACGCGTAGCGCCTCGTGGGTCAGCCGAGGCGGGTCAGCTTGGACGTCAAGGCCGGTTCGGCGAGATCCTTCTGGAGAGCGACCGGCACCTTGACGGCGCCGCTCGAACCGTCGCCCACGGTGAGCGTGCCCACCTGGGTGCCGGCCTTCGCGGTGTGCGGTACTGCGTCGGGGGCGAAGGACAGCTTCACCTTCAGGCCCGCCCAGCCGACCGCCGCGACGTCCTTGGTGACGACGACGGGAGTGTGCCCGCCGAGCTGGTCGTCGACGTACCCGACCACGGTCCCCTTCTTCAGGATCTTCGCCGAGGTCATCGCGTCCTGCGCCGCGAGCATCGCCGTCTTGCTGACCGCGTTCACCGTGTCGATGATCGGCGCGGTGTGCTGGCCGAGGATCGCGCCGACGATGACGGCCGTCTCGCCGCCGACCTCCTTGGTGGCGGCGAACAGCAGGTTGCCGCCGGCCGCGGTGGTGGTACCGGTCTTGATGCCGAGCGAGTTGTTGTACGGCACCAGGCGGTTGTAGTTGGTCCACTTGTGACCGGACGGGTCGACCCAGCTGGGCAGCTTGGTGATGTCCATCAGGGCCTGGATCTTGACCAGTTGGTTGCCGAGCTTCACCTGGTCCTCGGCGGAGGAGACGGTGGTCTCCTTGAGACCGGACGCGTCGGTGTACGTCGTGTTCGTCATCCCCAGTGACTTCGCGGTGTCGTTCATCTTCTTGATGAACGCCGCCTCGGAGCCCGCGTCCCAACGGGCAAGCAGGCGCGCGATGTTGTTCGCCGACGGGATCATGATCGCCGACAGCGCCTGCTTCTCGGTGAGGACGTCACCGGCCTTCACGGTGTTGAGCGTGGACTCGCCGTCCTTGTCGTAGCCGCCCTCCTTCTCGGCGGTCGCGTCGACGGTGATCTTCTCGCCCTCTGTGCCGGCCTTCAGCGGGTGGTCCTTGAGGACGATGTACGCGGTCATCGCCTTCGCTACGGACCCGATGGCGACCGGCGTCTGCTTGCCGAAGTTACCCATCGTGCCGATGCCGTTGACGTCCATCCAGCCCTGGCCCTCGCTCGGCCACGGGAGGTTCGCCTTGTCGCCGTCGAAGGTGTACGAGTCGTCGGCGGTGAGGCTGAGGGAGGGGGTGGGGAGGGGGCGTACGGCCTGTACTACTGCAAAGACGATCGCCAGGAGGATGACCAGCGGGGTCCAGATCTTGACCCTGCGGATCGCTGTGCGGACCGGGGTCTCCGGGGGCGGCGGGGTGTTGGTCAGCTCGGCGAGGAGGTCCAGCGGGGGCTTCGGGGGGAGCGGTTGCTGGGTGGTGTGTTCCGGGCCGAGTTGGGGGACGGGGCGGGTGGTGTCCCTGCGGGGCGTTTCCCTGCGGGGCTCGTCGAGGGGCTTGAGGGCGACGAACTTGCTGGTGCGCTCGGGGGCGGACTCGGGGGTCTTCGGCGCCGTGGGGGCGGTGGGGGCCTTGAGCATGGTGGTTGGCTGGTCCACCGCAGGCTTGGGCGGGCGTACGGCCTTGAAGACGCTGGTGGGGTGATCGACGGCCTCGGCTTCGCGCTCGGCCGCCTTGGTGTTCCCACCCGCACCGCCCGTGCGGGTCTCGTCGTCGGCTGCGGGTGGCCCCTGTGGGGCGGACTCGTCGTCGGCGGCTTTCGGTTCGGGGTCGGCGGGGGTGCCGGTGCCTGCGGCTGAAGACGGGAGTTCCGCGTCCGTGTCCGTGTCGCCTTCGGCGGCTTCCGGCTCGGCGTGAGGCTTGGCGCCGTCAGGCCGTGTGCCGGTCGCGTCGCCTTCGGCAGCCTTGGATTCGGCGCCCGCCTGGGCCTCGGCGTCGTCCGCGTCGGCTTGCCCGACCTCGGCCGCAGCAGACTCGCCCGCCTCAGGAACCGTGTCCTCAGGCGCATCGCCCGAGTCGGTGTCAGCGGCTTCCGGGCGTGCGTCCGCGATTGCGTCGGCGACCTGATCGACCTCGGTCACGTCGTCGTCGGACTCGGACTCGGGCTCGGCGTCAGCCGCATCGCGCGCCTCGTCGCCGCCGTCCGGCTCGACCTCGGCGGAACTGTCCCCGGAGCCGGAGCCGGAGCCGCCAGTGGCCCCAGAGTCGCCACCACCGGCCTCTACGGCCTCTACGGCGCCCTCGGCGCTCTCTGCGTCCGTAGCGCCGGTCGAGGGCGTTTCCCTCGCGTCCTCGGCCTCCGCGCCTTCAGCGGGCTCCTCAGGGTCTCCCTCGGCGTCCTCGTCCGCGGAAGCGTCCTCCGCGGCTTCAGGGCCTTCAGCGTCTTCAGGGCCTTCGGCGTCAGCAACCCGCTCCGAGCTGTCAGACGCATCCGACGCATCCGCCCCGTCCGACGCATCCGGCTCATCGGCCTCCCCGGATTCGTCCGCCGACGCCACCCAAGCCGCCACGGCCTCACGCAACCGGGCATCGCCCCCTGCGCCCCCCTTGGCGGAAGGGTTCTGCGTGCTGGTGGGCTCGGAATCGACGACGGTGCTGCCCTCACCGGCCCCGTCACCCTCATCCGACTTGCCAGCCTCGGCCGATCGACCCGTCTCGGCCGCCTCCGCCTCCGCCGCCCGCAACTCCCGGATCGAGAAGACCTTCGTAGCCGTGTCCACGCCTCCGCCCCCGCCCTGGGCGGCCGTGGCCGGCGGCGTGGCCTCTCGGGCCACCGCCAGCCGGGGGTCCCGTTCACCCCGTGCCTCAGGAACCGGACTCGCGCTCCCCGGCGTCGGTTCTCCCGACGACTCGCGCTGCTTCGACCTGTCGGGGGACTCGCCCGCCACCGATGCCTCCTCCATGCGCCGCACGCGCCGCGTGCGTCAACCGAACCGACCGAGATAACCGAGTTAGCTACAAAAACAGCTGGAAAATCAGCTGGAAGTCAGCTGGAAAATCTCTTACCCGCAGTCCGGACAACGCATCAACACCGCTGTCCGAACCATGTACCAGTGTCCTGTGTGCGGGCTTAACCCCTGCGGTAGACGAGAACGACATACCTGCCGGTTCCATCACGAAGCGGTCACGCACCCTCGACAGACCAATGTGAGAGGGGTCACCCTGTCATTCATCCACGCGGGGAGGCATGGATGGGCAGGAGCCGCAGAACTCTTCCGGAAGAGCTTCTGTTGCTGGCATTGGACCCGGCCACGGGTACCACTGCACAGCCGCAGTCGCTCGACCTCGGTCTGGCCGGAGCACAGCTAGTGGAGCTGGCGCTGGCCGGACGGATAGCCCCAGACGGGGATCGTATCGCCGTGGTCGTGCCACGGCCGACCGGAGATCCAACTTTGGACTGCGCGTTGGAGTTGCTGCGAAGGCGTGGCGCTCCTGTACGTGCAGTGAACTGGATTGGCGGACCCCGACTGGGACTTCGCCAGACCTACCTCTCGCATCTGGAGCGGTGCGGCATGGTGCATGCCGTGGCGGGACAGATGTGCGGGGTGCTGCCGACGACTCGCTACCAAGCGACGGACAACGAGATCAGCCGCGAGATCAGGGGCCGACTCGATTCCGCGATCCGCACCGGCGTACCGCCGGACCCGCGGACAGCCGCGCTCGCCGCACTGGCGCACGCGGTCGGTCTGGGCAAACACCTGTATCCGGGTAATGAGGGACGCTCGTCCCGCTCCCGGCTGCGGGACCTGATCAGGCACGACCCCATGGGCGGACTCGTGGCGCACGCCGTGATGGACGTCCAGAACGGAGTGGCTGCACAGCCACGCCGCAGCCCGGCCCCGGCCGGCCGTCAGGCCGCGCCCGGATCAAGGCCACCGGAACCGGCTCGTGGTGTTCCGATGCAGCCGCACCGCGGCACCATGGCGCGCGCCGTGGCTCACTGAGCCGCAGTCCCACGGGACGCGCCAACACCGCGGAGCGGTTCGCACGACCGGCACCACCGCACGACCGTATGACTGGCGCCAACGCACCACCGCACCAAGGCGTCAACGCACCACCGCACGACCGCAGTACACGCACGCCGCACCGCCAGTCCCCAAGACCCGGTTCGGGAGCCGCTGGTCCGAGCGGGGTGGAGTAGACGTAACGTCACTCCACCCCGCTCGGCCGCATCTACGGCCGCCTCCGGCAACCCGAACCTGGCTCGTACCTGCCGCATATCCACCGTTTCCCAGCGGTAGAAACCATCTTGGTGGCAGTCTGCTCAACAGCAGATACGCAAAGTGGCAAGCAGTGAGCAGCAAGTAGCGGCAAGTAGCAGTAAGCAGTGGCAAGTAGAGGCATGCAGCCGGAGGTGCACGTTCCGTGGCGTCAAGTGTCAATCCCACCGTCAGGCGACGCCGGTTGGGCCAGGAGCTGCGTCGGCTCCGCGAGCTCAAGGGCATGACGGCCGAAGAGGTCGCCGAGCGGTTGCTGGTGTCGCAGTCGAAGATCAGCCGGCTGGAGAACGGGCGGCGCAGCATCAGCCAGCGCGACGTCCGCGACCTGTGCGGGGTCTACGAGGTCGAGGACGTCCGCATCGTCGACTCGCTCATGCAGATGGCCAAGGACTCACGCCAGCAGGGCTGGTGGCACTCCTTCGGCGACATCCCGTACAGCGTCTACATCGGGTTGGAGACGGACGCGGCGAGCCTGCGCGTCTACGATCCGCAGGTCGTCCCGGGGCTGTTGCAGACCCGGGAGTACGCCGAGGCGCTGATCACCGGGGCGTTGCCGGAGTCGGCTCCGGCGGACGTGGAGAAGCGTGTCCAGGTGCGTCTGCGCCGGCAGGAGCGCATCTCGGCCGCGGAGAACCCGCTGCGGCTGTGGGCGGTGCTCGACGAAGCCGCGCTGCGCCGCGAGGTCGGCAACAAGCAGGTGATGATCGGGCAGTTGGAAGGTCTCATCGAGATGTCCCAACTGCCGCATGTCACCGTGCAGGTGATCCCGTTCGCGATGGGTGCGCACCCAGGAGTCAGCGGTCAGTACGCGATCCTGGAGTTCCCCGACGCGGCCGACTCGAGCGTGGTCTACATCGAGGGCGTCACCAGCGACCTGTATCTGGAGAAGGCGCAGGACGTACAGAAGTACAGCGTGATGTACGAGCACCTCAGGGCCCAGGCCCTGAATGCCGACCAGAGCCGTGAGTTCATCTCGGACGTGGCGAAGGAATACGCGCGCTGAGGGGCTCCTCCGGGGAAGGTGCCGCACCGTACACCTTCCGCCAGGCGGGATGGAAGACACCAGGGGTATATGCCACCCGGTCGAGTGAATGGCCGCTTCGCCCACCGATGTTGGCGAGTAGCGTCGATCACGCCATCGAGCAACAACGTTGGCGCAAACCGTGTCCTGCGGATGGAGTGATGCGCGGGGCACGGCGACAGCAACTCAGCAACTGGTAATCGGAGCGAAAATGGCAATCAAGCAGGGTGCCGCGGGCGAGTGGGTCAAGTCCTCCTACTCGCAGGGCAACGGCGCGTGCGTCGAGATCAAGTCGCCCGTTCTGTCGGCGATGGCCGTCCGGGACTCGAAGGTCTCCGAGGGACCCACTCTGGCCTTCCCCGCCGACGCGTGGAAGGCCTTCGTGGCATCGGTCTAGATGTAGGGACAAGATCCGACAGCCCAACAACTCGACAGACCTCAAGACAACTCAACATGCATTACCGAAGAGCCCTCTCGACTGGCCGCCGTCCTTGCCGAGAGGGCTCGGCTTTTGTCGCGATTCACGAGTTCAGCCTTTCGAGGAGCCGCACGGACTCCTCGACCGGCAGCGCGACATCGGTGGTCAGTGACTTCATCGTCGGCTCGCCTCATCAGGGCCGCACCTGCCACGCCCGAGGAAGCGCTGCGCTGGCTGCGTGAGCAGTTCGACGCCTGCGCCCCCGTGATGTGCCCCGTTCAGCAACGCACGTTCATCCCGGACGAGTTCAGGTTCGGCCTCGCCCTGTACGAACTGCGCTGCGGCAACGCCCTGTCGTGGGGCTTCTGGCTCACCAACGCCTCGTACCAGGCGATGTCGCTGATCGCCGTGGGTGACTCCACGACGTGCGTGTGCCATCCCCAGTGACCCCGGCTCGGAGGGAGGGGGAGCGCGGCTACTGGGCCTCCTCCACCGGAAACGCCACATCGCACACCGGATCCCCGGCGCCCGCCGCGCCCCAGTCCGCGAAATACACCTCGCGGCACGGACCGGCGTACCGCAGCCCCTCCGCGGCCACCCACCGCTCCACCGCCTCGAACGCGGCCAGGATCTGCGGATGGGCCACCTGCGCCTTCGTGATCCGGGTGTACGCCAGCGTCCGGGCCGGTTCCACCCGTACCGCCGTCTGCCGGGCCCGCCCCTGCCCCGCCGCCCAGGCCCGCGCCGCCGCCTCGTCGGCGACCGGTACGCAGGCCTCGGCCGGACCGTCGCTCTCCATCGACACCTCGGAGTGGTAGACGACGAACGGCGCACCGCTCACGCCCCCGCACTCCTCCGCCGCCGCCTCAAGTCGCCCCAGCGAGGCGCCGATCCAGGCCGGCAACTCGTCCGCGAGGGTGTGCCGGGTCTCGGTGATCAGCACCTGTTCCGGTACCTCGACCGTCTCGACCACGAACTTTCCGTACATCTCGGAGCTCCTCCCCGAAAGGCGTGCACGGAGGTACTCGGCGAGCGTGCGCTGCCCGGCGATCCGGGTCTCGACGTCCGTCCAGTACGCGGCGAGGAGTTCCGCCGCGTCGGTCCCGTCGGCCTCGACCACCTCGGCGACGCGCGCCAGCGGCATGTCCAACTGCCGTAGCAGCGCCACGAGTCGGGCCCGCTCGACCTGGTCGGCGCGGTAGTAGCGGTAACCACTGACCTCGTCGACGTGAGCCGGGGACAGCAGCCCGAGCCGGTCGTACAGCCGCAGCGCCTTGGCCGAAAGCCGCGCCCGCACCGCGAACGCGCCGATGGTCAGCAGTTCGTCGTCCGCAGAGTCCACAGCGTCCACCTCAGCCATCCTCCGTCACCGGGCGGTATCTGTCCGCCCGGCGACAAGGACGCTCAGCCCTGCCCCAGGGGCAAGGTCAACACCTGCCTACGACAGTCCTGGACAGTCCTAGGCGACGGCGGTCTCCACCGCCGCCACGACCTCCGCCGACTCCGGCTCGGTCTGCGGGGAGAAGCGGGCGAGCACCGTGCCGTCGCGGCCGATCAGGAACTTCTCGAAGTTCCAGCGGATGTCACCGGTGTGGCCCTCGCCGTCCGCGAAGCCGACGAGCCGCTCGTACAGCTCGTGCCGGCCGTCCCCGTTGACCTCGACCTTCTCGGTCAGCGGAAAGGTCACGCCGTACGTCGCCGAGCAGAACTCGGCGATCTCCTCGGCGCTGCCGGGCTCCTGCCCGAGGAACTGGTTGCAGGGCACGCCCAGCACGGTGAAGCCCTGCGCCGCGTACCGCTCCTGGAGCCGCTCAAGGCCCGTGTACTGGGGGGTCAGCCCGCACTTGGAGGCCACGTTCACCACGAGGACGGCCTTGCCCGCGTACTGCGAGAGGTCCGCCGAGCCGCCCTTGAGCGACCCGATCTCGACACCGAGGGGACCCGTGTTCTCTGTAGTCGTCATAACCGGATGCTAACTCCGGTAAATGTCGCTCTCCCCACGGGGCCATGAGCCTCCGTATTCACGGGCCCGCCCACCCTCGTACTTACCGGCCGGAAGCCGCCTACAGCCCCGCCGCCTTCACCACGACCTCCCCCGCCGCCGTCCGCGAGTACAGCACCGACCGCCCCGCCCGCCGCCGCTCCACGAGCCCCGCGTCCAGCAGCACCCGCAGATGCCGCCCCACCGAGCCCAGCGCCTGCCCGGTCACGGCGGTCAGCTGGCTGGTACTCATCGGTGACCCGAGCAGCATCAGCACGTCCGCCCGCGAGGGACCCAGCAGCGCCCCCAGGCTCTCGGGAACCGGCTGCCCGCCATGGTCGGCGAGGGCGCCCGAGCACGGGTAGACGATGGCGTACCGGTCCGGCTCCTCCCACGACACCCACCCGCTCTTCGCCGTGACCGGCATCAGGAGCAGCTCCGCGCCGGAGATCTCGCGCGGCGGATACTCGTGCAGATTGACCTGTAGCCGGTTCTCCCCGAGCCACCGCGTCCGCCCGGGCCGCAACGCGTCCAGCACGGCCGCCCAGCCGCCCTGGCTCACCCGCGCGGTGCGCGCGACCACATCGGCCTCCAGCACGCGCCGTCGCCGCGCCCAGTACGGCCGTACGGTCTCCTCCCAGACGTACTCCAGGACGCGCGCCGCCCGCTCGGGCAGGTCGTCGCGCTCCAGGGCGGCGGGGAGCGGTCCGGCGAGCGAGACGCGCAGGTCGGCGCGCGCGTCCTGCGGCGAGGTCGCCCGCACCCGGGCGACGGTCTCCGCGAACGACTCCCGGTCCGTCTGGGTCGGGCAGAGGAAGTCGGCGATCCAGGCCCGCCCGAGCCCGGCCCGCACCAGCAGCCCGGTGACCGGATCGTCCGCCAACAGCCGCCGGTACGAAGGGAGATGCTCCCGCAGCCACACCTCTTCACCGGGGTGCGTGGCGACCCCGGAGTGCAGCAGTTTCAGCGAGGCGAAGGTCTCCGCGAACGACGACACCACGAACCGGCTCCGGGCAAGGGTGTCCGCGTTGAGCTGCCACAACCCCATGCACACCCCCCCGTGTTTCGCGTCCGCGCGAAAGAATAGAACCCCCGCCCGCGCCCCCGCAGACTCCCCGCATGCGCAGCTACCGCGAGCTCTTCCGCACCCCCGAATACACCCCGTTCTTCTTCTCCTTCGCCGCCCAGAACGCGGCCCTCACGATCAGCGGCCTGGCGCTCGCCACCCTCGTCTACCAGGCGACGGAGTCCCCGTTACTGTCCGCCGTGAGCATGTTCGGCCCGCAACTCGCCCAGATGCTCGGCGCGACCTTCTTCCTCTCGGGCGCGGACCGCCTGCCCCCACGGGTCACCCTGACCGGCATCAACACCGCCTTCGCCGTCTGTACGGCGGTCCTCGCCCTCCCCGGCCTACCGATCGGCGCGGTCTTCGCCGTCGTGTTCCTCCAGGGCCTGATCGCCTCGCTGGGCGGCGGGGTGAGCGGCGGCCTCCTGAACGAGATCCTCTCCAAGGACGGCTATCTGCTGGGCCGTTCGGTCTTCAACATGGCCTCGGGCCTGATGCAGGTAACAGGCTTCGCAACAGGCGGAGCCCTCCTGGCCCTGCTCTCCCCCCGCACCTGTCTCCTCCTCGCGGCGACCCTGTACGCGACGACGGCCCTCGTCCTCCGCCTGGGCCTGACAGCCCGCCCACCCCGCGCCGCGGGCCGCCCCTCCGTCGCCGCGACCTGGCACACGAACGCCCTCCTGTGGTCCTCCCGCCCCCGCCGCCTCACCTACCTCGGCATGTGGGTCCCCAACGGCCTCATCGTCGGCTGCGAATCCCTCTACGTCTCCTACGACTCCGGTTCCGCCGGCGTCCTGTTCGCGAGCGCGGCCCTGGGCATGTTCGTCGGCGACCTGACCCTGGGCCGCTTCGTACCCCGCACCCTGCGCGCCCGCCTGGACATCCCCCTCCGCCTCCTCCTGGCCACCCCGTACCTGCTCTTCGCCCTCCATCCGGGCCTGCCCTGGTCCGCCATCGCGGTCTGCGTCGCCTCCATCGGCTACGGCGCGAGCCTCGTCCTCCAGGAACGGCTGATGGAACTAACCCCCGACGAACTCGCGGGCCACGCCCTCGGCTTGCGCTCCGCGGGCATGCTCACGATGCAGGGCGTGGGCGCGACGATCGCGGGCACGGTCGCCCAACTCACCTCACCGGCAACGGCGATGACCTTGGTGGCCGTGGCGTCGGTAGCGGTGACCCTGGTGCTGGCGGTGCTCGGCTGGCAGGTGCGGAGGGAGGTCGCGGAGGTGCAAACGGCCTGAGGGGGAGGGGAGTTGGGGCGGGCGGGGAGTCGGGGCGCCCGGCGGGAAGGGGGAGAACCGTGTCGGGCGCCCCGCCGTCTTCCTTGCGTCGGCCACCGCATCGTCACGCACGCCGAGGGAGCCCCCGTTGACCCCCGAGCCGTCACCGCCCCAACCACCCGAATCCGCCGCCCTGTTGAGATTCCTCACGGCGGCCCCGGAGCAGCGACCCCACCTCGCCCCACGCGTAACGGACGCGGTCGGACCCGAGACCCTGGAACGGATCGTCCAGGCGACCCTGACCCGCACCGGCCGCCCCGTCACCGTGACGGACAGCCCCGACGGCCTGCTGGTGACCGGTGAGCAGGGCCAGGTGCGCGCCTGGGCCCGCGCGGCACCGGACGGTGAACTGACCGCCCTGTACCTCGAAGGCACCCGCCACGCCACGCCCCGCAGCCGCCGACTCCGCCTGCCGTACGGCCTGTTGGCCCTTCTCCTCGCCCTCTGGAACGTCCTCGCCCTCTGGACGGCCCCCGACCGCACCGCCTGGTTCACCGACCTGACGATCCTCGCCGCCTGCTACGTCCTCGCCGAAGGCCTCGGCGCCCCCGCCCAACAGCCACGCCTCCCGCGCCGTACCGTCGAGGCGGGAGCCGCCGTAGCCGCCCTCGTCTCCGCGTCCCGGCTGCCCGGACTGCCGTCGGGGCACGGCGAGTTGGGGCTCGCGAGCGCGGCCGTACTCCTGATGGCGCTCGTCGTGCTGGTGGCCGTCGCGCGGACGCACTCCTGGCGCGCGCCTCTCTCGCAGCCGCTGACGTTCCCGCTGGAGGGCATCTGGTACGTCGTCCAGGGCGGCGGCCGGCCCCTCAACCACCACGCCCGTGTGCCCGAACAGCGGGGCGCGGTCGACCTGGTGGGGCTGGGCCGCTACGGCACCCGTACCCGCCGCGACCGCGAACTGACCGCGTTCGCCGCCTACGGGCGGGCGCGCCCGCTACCAACCCGCCTACGGGAACCACGTGTTCATCGACACCGGGCGGGAGATCGTCGAACTGGCTCATCTGCGGCCGGGTTCACTGGCGGTGTGCCAGGGGGACATGGTGCGCGTGGGTCGACCCATAGGCGAGACAGGCAATTCCGGCAACACCACCGAGCCCCACCTCCACCTGCACGCGGAGCGTGACGGGGTCGGGCTGGACCTGCGGTTCACGGGGATGGCGGGGCGGCTGTACCGGGGGAGGGTGATCCGTGCCTTTCCGTGACCGCGGGCATCCCTTGACAGCGTCCGTACTGTTTCGCGACGTTTGAGCCCTGCCGAACTGTTCGTGTCTCGTCGTACCTTGGGATACGTAGGCAGGACGCGGACGACGCGTCGTGGGGGAAATGTGGGGGGACGGTCGCCCATGCGATCCATGCGATCCGCCGGCAAGGCGGACATCACGATCCACAGACCGGAGGAGCTCACCACCACGCTCCGCCAGGCCTGGCACAAGGCGATGGACGAGTCGCCGGACTACGCGAACCCTTTCCTGGCACCGGAGTTCGCGGACGGTGTCGGCCGCCACCGCGGCGGCGCGCAGGTGGCGGTTCTGCACGAGGGCGGAGAGCCGGTCGGCTTCTTCCCGTACGAGCGCAACCCCGTCGGCGTCGGCCGGGCGATCGGCCTGGGCCTCTCCGACTGCCAGGCCCTGGTGCACCGGCCCGGTGTCACCTGGGACGTCCAGCAACTCCTGCGGGCCTGCGGCCTGTCGGTCTTCGAGTTCGACCATCTCGTCGAGGAACAACAGCCGTTCGGCCGCCATGTCACCGGCACCTTCGCGTCCCCGGTGATCGACCTGAAGGACGGCGACGGCGAGGTCCCCTACCCCGAGTGGCTGCGCGGCGCGTACCCGGGCATCGCCAAGACGACCCTGAAGAAGGAACGCCGCCTCGGCCGCGACCTCGGCGAGATGCGCTTCGTCTACGACGAGCGCGACCCCAAAGTCCTGCACACGCTGATGCGCTGGAAGTCGGCCCAGTACCGCAGGACCGGCCGCATGGACCGCTTCGCGCGCCCGTGGATCGTAGACCTGGTGGACCATCTGTTCCACGTCCGCGAGGAACACTTCACCGGCATCCTGTCGGTCCTCTACGCCGGGGACCGCCCCGTGGCGGCCCACTTCGGCCCGACGTCCCGCACCCTGTTCGCCGCGTGGTTCACGGCGTACGACCCCGAACTCCGGTACTACTCACCGGGGTTGATCATGCACCTCAGGATGGCCGAGGAGGCGGGCCGGCACGGCGTACGTCTCATGGACCTGGGCCGCGGCGACAAGGAGTGGAAGGACTGGCTCAAGACCCGCGAACTGCGCGTCGCCGAGGGCTTCGCCACCCGCCCCCACCCGGTGGCGGCGGCCCACCGCCTGTGGCGCCGCCCGGTCCGCGGCCTGCGCAACACGGTCCTGGCCCACCAGTCCCTGCGCGACCCGGCGGACCGCCTCCTCAAGACGGTGGGCACGCTGCGCACGACAGGCAAGGTGCCGCCGAAGAAGTGACGGCGCAGTACGTCATTACGGGGCCCTCGACCTTCCGGTCCAGGGCCCCGGCCGCGCTCCTGATGCCTCCCCCGTCACCTGTACGACAGGCGGTCGTGGTAGACAACGCCGATGATGGTCGGGGCTGTTGTGCCCGGCCCGCGGGCGACCGCGCGACAACAGGAAGGGGAAACCGTGCTTCTGAAGACCTTCCGCTGGTCGTTCGCGGTCACCGCGCTCGGCCTGGCCCTGGGAGTCTGGTACGGCGGCTGGACGGCGTTCGGCGTCATCGCGATCCTGGCGGTCCTGGAGATCTCGCTGTCGTTCGACAACGCGGTGGTCAACGCCGGGATCCTGAAGAAGATGTCGGCCTTCTGGCAGAAGATCTTCCTCACGATCGGCGTCCTGATCGCGGTCTTCGGAATGCGCCTCGCCTTCCCGGTCGTGATCGTCGCGGTCACGGCGAAGAAGAACCCGTTCGACGCGGTCGACCTGGCCCTGACCGACAAGGACCGCTACCAGCAGCTGGTCACCGACGCCCACCCGGCGATCGCGGCCTTCGGCGGCATGTTCCTGCTGATGATCTTCCTCGACTTCATCTTCGAGGAGCGCGACATCAAGTGGCTCGGCTGGCTGGAACGCCCCCTGGCCAAGCTCGGCAAGGTCGACATGCTGTCGGTCTGCATCGCCCTGATCGTCCTCCTGATCACCTCGTTCACCTTCGCGGCCCACGCCCACCAACACGGCGGCGCCCACGCGGACAAGGCCCAGACGGTCCTGATCTCCGGCATCGCCGGCTTGATCACGTACATGATCGTCGGCGGCCTCTCGGGCTTCTTCGAGGACCGGTTGGAGGCGGAGGAGGAACGGGAGCGGGAGAGCGAGCGCTCGGCGGTGGTGCTGGCAGGCCAGGCCGCGTTCTTCATGTTCCTGTACCTCGAAGTCCTCGACGCCTCCTTCTCCTTCGACGGCGTGATCGGCGCGTTCGCGATCACGAACGACATCGTCCTGATGGCACTGGGGTTGGGCATCGGCGCGATGTATGTCCGTTCCCTGACGGTGTACTTGGTCCGCCAGGGCACGCTCGACGACTACGTCTACCTGGAGCACGGCGCGCACTACGCGATCGGCGCGCTGGCGGTGATCCTGATGGTGACCATCCAGTACCAGATCAACGAGGTCATCACGGGACTGGTGGGCGTGGTGCTGATCGGCTGGTCGTTCTGGTCTTCGGTGCGGCGGAACCGGGCGTTGGCGGAGACGGGGGAGGGGGCGGCGGAGCCTGCCGATACGGCGAGGGTTCCCTAGCTGCCACTCCATACCCCCTACTCCACGGTCAGTGGAACCAGACGACGAGCCGCACGTTCTCCGCGCCGTGGAGTCCGCCCAGCGTCCGCATGACCTCCCACGTGGGCCGCCAGTAGCTGGCGTCTCCCGCGACCGCACGACGGCTGCGCGTGCCGGAACTGTCGGTCTCGTCCCAGTCGGCGCCGGCCGGTTCCTCCCCGGTGATCCAGGTGGCGCCGTGGACACCCGCGTCGGCCCCGCCGTACCCGGCGAAGGTGGCGCGCACCTCGTCGGACGCGTCCACCGGCAGCCCCCGCCCCTCGGCCAACGGCCGGAACCCGAAGGAATTGCGCACCCCGAAGAGACAGGCGAGCGCGTCGTAGGCGTTGCCGGTGTGGAGAACGATCAGATCGATCGCGCTCACCCAGACGGAGTCCTCGTCGTCCACGCCCCAGATCCGGGCGCCCGGCCTGCACTCGATCATTCCGCTCACATCGGTGGACATGCTCGGATTGTGGCGGGCGGGGGTGCTACCTGATTCCCGGCGGATTCCGGGGCGGGTGACGAGAACAGATGTCTGCCGACGGCCATGCGTCCTTCATACAGACCGGGACTTCTCCGTGCCGTCGACGACGGCCGATGGCCGGGGCAACGCGCTCGGCATGATCTACCGTAGGCAGCAAGTGACGCTGTGCATACGGAAGTTCCTCAACGGATGACCAAGACGGGGGCTGTGGTGCAAACCGGGTTTGTCGACCGCGTGGAGCACATGGACGAGTTGCGTTCGCTGACGGCGGACTTGATCGCGGAGCGTGGTGGCCGGGCGATCGTGGTCGACGGTGCGTCGGGCATGGGCAAGTCGGCGCTGCTTCGGGCCTTTGAGGCAGAGGTTGGCTCCTCCCGCAGTCCAGGCGGGTGCCGCGTCGTGTCCGCGCGTTGTCAGCCGTCGATCGGATCGGGACTGCAGTACGGAGCGATCGTCGAGGTCCTCCTGCAGTTGGCCGCAGACCAGGAGGTCAAACAGCCGGGTGTCATCCGCAGGCTGTTGAGCTTCACCGGTCAGGGTGTTGTCCGTTCCGCGCCGGAGGTGCTGTCCGCGATGGTGCCCGGACTGGGGGCGCTGTTCACCCTCGGCAAGGAGGTCGCGGAAGCGTCCCTCGCCTCGGGATCGATGCCGTTCGACAGCCTGCTGCCTTTCCAGCAGGGAGCGGCCGTACAGATCGTGGACGCCCTGCTGGCTCTCGTACGGCAGGGCCCGCCCACCGTCGTGCTCATCGACGACATCCAACACAGCGATCCCAGCAGCCTGTTGGTCCTCGACCGGTTGCTGCGGCGGCTGCCAGGAGAACCGTTCGGCCTCGTCCTCAGCCACACCACGGACGGCGCCTACGCCGACGGTCCTGGCTCGGCGGTCGAGGAACTGCTGCACGACTGGGCGAAGAGTGGCCTGCTGCGACGGCGGGCGCTGGCGGGCCTGCCACAGGACGCCGTCGCGGAGCTGGTGCGTTCCCGGCACCCCGAGGCTCCGCCGACTCTCCCGGAACAACTCAGCCGGCTGACCTCCGGCCACGCTGTCTTCGTCACCCTCTGTCTGGAGGAGTGGCGCCCGGACTCTGGGCCCGTCATCGAACTGCCCGGCAGTCTGTCGCGTGTAGTGGAGGACCGTCTCCGGCTCCTCACCGAGCCGGACCGTGAGCTGCTCACGATCGGGGCGACCCAGGGTGAGACGTTCTTGTCACGGACCGTCGCCGAGGTCAGCGGAGCGTCGCACGACGAAGTGATGGAGCGGCTACGACTCGTCGCCACCCGGCACCGGCTGATCCTGCCGGCGCAGCCTCCCGAATGGGCGCGAATGGACGCGTCCGACGGCTACCGGTTCGTACACAGTGCCCTGTGGGGTGTGGTGGTCAACCGGCAGACCCCACAGCAGATGAGGTCTCGGCACGCCCGTATCGCGGCGGCCCTCACCTCCGGCCCGGTGGACGGGATGCCGCTGGAACGCCGGCTGGAGATCGCCCGGCATCTCCGCGAGGGCGGTACTGAGTGTCTGCTCGCCTCGGCCGAGGTCCACTACGGGCTGGCCCGGGACGCGGCGATGGACGGACTCTCCTTCGCCGAGGCGGAACGGCACTGCGAAGAAGTGATCAAGGCGGTCCATGACCTGCCGCAGCAGGAGAGCCGGGACCGGTGGCTCATCCAGGCCGTGGAACTGCTGCTGTCGTTGACCGAAGTGCGGTGGCGCGGCCAGCACCGGCCGGCCGGCGGGCCGGACATCGATGCCCTGGCCGCCGAGGCAGAAGCCGCGGCCAAGCGCTGTGGATCGCCCGGGCCGGCGATCCGTACGACGCTCCTGCGGGGCAAGACCCTGCTGGCGACCCAGGGCCTGGTGCCGTCGCTGGAGAAGTTGCGCGAGGCTGTCGAACTGGCCGAGCGGCACGGCGATCCGGTCGCCCTCTTCGTGGCCCGGGTCGAATACGGGCGGCAGGTCTCCAAGCGACGGCTCGCCGACGGCCTGGCCCAACTGCTGGAGGCGGAGCGGATGTACGCCTCCGCCCCGCGCCTGGGCGACAGGGCCGACCCGGTTCTCCAGCACGCGCGCAACCTGGGAGAGATGCAACTCGGCATCACCCTCTTCGACAGTGGACACCTCAGCGACGCGCTGACCAGGCTGACCCGCTGCGTCCAGCGTCTGCGGGACGAACCGCTGAAGGCCGAGCTGCCCATAGCTCTCAATTACCTGGCGCAGGTACACACGGGCGTCGGCTCGTACCGGGACGCCGAGGAGGTTCTGCGCGAGGCTCTCGACTTCGAGGCCGGCCGGGGCGGTGACAGCGGCTGGCACGCCTACAACAAGGCACTGCTCGCCCACCTCCTCGTCCAACGGCCGGCAAGCCGTGACCAGGCCCTGGAGCTGATCGCCGACGCGTGGGCCGAGACGGAGCGGACCTGGTTGGCCAACCTCGTTCCCATCGTCCGCAACCTGTACGGAGAGATCCTGCTCCTCGCCTCGGACGCATCCGGGCAGTTCCTGGATCAGGCGGACCGCTTGGCGGTGACCACCTGTGTCGAGACCCGTCGCAGCGGCATGATCCGCAGCGAGATCGCCGCGCACTCCCTGCGCAGCCGCGTCCTGCTTCGGCAGGGCGACACGGCAGGTGCCCTGGACCAGGCCCGACAGGCGGTTCGCATCCTCGACGAGGTCGGGGACATGCCCGCTCTCCGCACGGAGGAGGTCCTGTACAGGTCTGCCGTGGTGCAGGCCGCTGGGGGAGTACGTACCGAAGCGCTCGCACTCCTCGACCGGGCCCGGCGCGAGGTCGCCCGCAAGGCGGACATGATCACCGACGACTCACTGCGCGATCGATTCCTCACGCAGGTCCCGCTCAACAGCGCCATCCTCGACGGCGAAGGGATCGGTCAGTGACCAGGGAGGACGGTCGACGAGGGGTCATGCCGGCAGGTGGCAGACTGGAACCGCCATGCTGACCATCACCAAGGAGTTCCACTTCTCGGCCAGCCATGTCCTCGACCGGCTCCCGAGCTGGCACCCCTGCGCCCGCATGCACGGCCACAACTACATCGTCGTACTGGAACTGTCCGCGCCCCTGGAAGACCTCACCGAGGCCGGATTCGTCCGTGACTATCGCGAACTCGATGCCTTCAAGAAATGGATGGACGAGACCCTCGACCACCGTCACCTCAATGAGGCGATGGGGGGGGGGTATCTCGCCCTCGGCCGAGAATCTGGCCGTATGGATCTTCGACCTCTGGACCGACCGTTTCCCGGAACTGACAGCGGTCAAGGTCTCCGAGACCCTCAAGACATGGGCGGAGTACCGGCCGTCGCGATGAAGGGCGAGTACCCCTCCCCGCGCTCCGTGTGCGGAGGCAGGCTGGCGGACGCACGCTGAAGCCATGAACAGCCGGATCCCGCCAGGCCCTCCGAACGGGCCACTGCAGCCCCCGGGCCACGGCGACAGCACCCGGTCGGAGCCACGTCCCGCGCGCCCCCACTGGAAGATCCTCACCCATGCGGGCGCGGCTCTCGTCGGTCTCTTCGTCGGCGTGCCGATCGGCGTCACGAGCAACTCCAGCACCAACAAAACAGCCCCTTCAGCGGCGGTCACCGTGACAGCGACCACCATTCGCGAGGCCACCGACAAGGCGTTCACCACCACCGGCTGCAAAGCCTGGAAGAAGATCAGCTAGCAACCAGAACGAGTTCTCCGTCCTCTGATGGGACCCTGGGCACGAGGTGTGGCCACCCGAGAAGAAGCACACCTGACTGCGTCCGCACACCGGCTGTGCGCCCGCTCGTCGTCGCCCTCTCACAGGTTCGAGCCCCGCTCCCCATGCTGGCGGGCTTGAATTTGAACCCTGGGTTCTCAAGTCCACTTGCATCAGCGCAACGAGCCCGTAACTGAGGTAAATACAAGGTCAGCGAGCCTGTGCCCCCACTCAAGGAGACTTGAAAACGGGAGCTAACTTTTCAAGTTTTTGCCGCTAAAGTTGAATTTCATGGAGACCTCTAGCCTCGCGCAGTCGCCCATCGGCTCCCTCGTTCCCATCACTGGGTTCGATCCGCGCAACCAGCGCGAGTACAAAGCGCACGCCTTCCTCCCCGACCCGCTTCCGGATGAAGTGGTGCTGAGTGCCAAGACCTACATGGCTGTGACCCGGGCCACGAGCATGGTCGCTCGCGCCGACCAGGCCGTGACCCAACTTCCCAACCCTGATCTGCTGGCGCGACTGGCGCTCCGCCGCGAGGCTCTCAGCACCTCTGCCATCGAAGGCACCTACGCGGCGATGGAAGACGTCCTCAAGGCCGACTTCGAGGATGTGTCCAGCATCAGCCCAGAGGTCGCCGAGATTCAGAACTACGTCAGAGCCGCAGAGGCTGCAACCGAATGGATCAAGGATCGTCCCGTCACGATCTCCTTGCTGGAACACCTGCAGGGCATCCTCGTACGGGGGACCTCCAGTGACACCAGCCAGGCCGGCCATGTACGCACCACGGATGTGTTCATCGGCTCCAAGACTGCCCGTGTCGAGGATGCCCGCTTCATCCCCTGCCCTCATGGCCTTCACCTGCGAGACGGGCTGCTCCAATGGGAAGGCTGGATCAACAAGTCAAGTGATGACATGCCGCTCTTGGTGCGTATGGCAATCGGCCACTACCAGTTCGAGACGCTGCACCCCTTCAATGATGGGAACGGCCGCCTAGGCAGGCTCGTCGCGATGCTTCAGCTGATGTCCGCCGGAGAGCTCGCGCTTCACGTCATCGCACTGTCACCTTGGCTGGAGGCACGGCGTACGGCCTACCAGGAGCAGCTCTTCGAAGTCAGCGCTACAGGAGACTTCGAGCCATGGATCAACTTCTTCTGTGAGGCGGTCACCGCGCAGGCCAGAGAAGCGGTCGAGCGGGTCGGAACGCTCGTCAACCTGAAGAAAGGCATGCTCGACACTCTCCACCAGGCAGGCTCCAAGGGCATCACCCGACGCATCGTCGAGGATCTGGTCGGCTACCCCATGCTCACGATCACCTCTGCCGCCGAGCAGTACTCCGTTAGTTACCAGGCGGCGAGCAACGCAGTGAACAGACTCGTCAGCCTTGGCCTGCTTCGCCAGTTCTCTGAAGGAAAGTACGGCCGAATCTTCATCAACGATGCCGTGCTGCAGGTCTTGGTTGGTTGAACTATCTGGCTGGTCGGGACAGCCCGGACGCTGCCACATACGCCTGAAGGCGTTCCCGTTCCCGGCCCGACGCAGGAACTCCGCGATGTCCTGCAGCCCGTACGCCCGGCCGCAGGCAGTCAACATCCGCACCCATCCGCGCGGACGGCGGCTCCGAATCAGAGGTGAGGGACACGGAGCGGTGCCCTTGCCCGTCGCCCGGCTGTGGCTGGGACGCTCCAGCCGGGCGACGAGAGACGTGCACCCGACCGGGTCGCAACCCGGCCGTACGCCTCCCCTGAAAGTCGCCGGCGCGGCATGCTCGCCCCCTGCCAGCAACTGGTCTCAGGGGGCAGGGTGTCGAGCTACAGCGACGTGCAGAAGGCCGTACGCGTCGAGAAGTTCCGGATCTGGTTCGCGTGGGTGTCCGGCGGCATCATCATGTTGATCATCGCCAACGGCACCAAGAACATCGCGATCCTCGGCATCATCACCGAGGTGCTGTTCCTCGTCGGCGGTGTCCTCTTCACGATCACCGCGGTGCGCATGACGAACGTCCTCAACCGCAAGGCCGAGGCAGCCCGCAGGGAAGTACTCGGCGACCTGTAGACACAGTGCCCGACCTCCAGGGGCATGTTGGCGACACCGATTGCACGCAACCTCCTACGCAGTCGAATGCCTCCGCGCAATTCTCCTCAATCTCCCTGCGCGGTGCCTCCCATCCGGCCCCTCCTGGGCACTCAACCCACGGGCACCAGAGGGAGCTTGGCCATGGCCTGCATCGTCATGGACGCGGAGGACATCGCGCTGCTGCGGAACGTCCTCGACGGCGAGTAGTTCGTCCGCATTCCGCGCGAACTGCTCACCCGCTTCGCCCCCAAGGAGTAGACGGCGTGCCGGAGTTCATCGACGACAGTACCTTCGGCACTCACTTCGAGACCTTCGAGCGCACAGCGTGGCGACTGGAGGCCCGTCGCGGTTACGCCTCCGATCGCCAGAGCGCGCACTGGGCACGTTGGAAGGCAGGCGAGGACGTCGGCCACGACCCGTCCAGCGCGTGGCGGGAGAACATCCAGCGCCGGACGACAGCGGGGAAGCGGATCGAGCGCATCCGCCTCGTCGAGGACCCGCCCACCGAGGGACAACTGTTCCTTCTCGCCCCGGCTCCGAGCAACGAGACGGCTGGCGAGGACATGCGGAACATGTGGTGTGCGGACGCCAACCGCCTCGGAGGACCGACGGTCGACTTCTGGCTCTTCGGCGACCAGCCGCGCCCTGGTGCTCCACTTCGACGATGCTGACGAATACCTCGGCGCCGAGCTCGTTGAAGACCCCGTGTGCATCGCGGAGTTCATCCGGATCCGGGATGCCGCCTGGCCTCATGCGATCCGGCGCAGGGACTTCGCGGCGCAGTGGCTTCGAGTGTGTGAGCATCGACTACCAGCAGGCCCGTGAGGCGCTCGGTGCGCGGCTTCGTGAGCTGCGCACCGAGACCGGGCTGAACGGCAAGGGCTTCGCCGGACGCCTCGGCTGGCAGCGCTCGAAGGTTTCCCGCCTGGAGAACGGTAAGCAGACCGAGGTCGACGCCGAGACGTGGGCCCAAGGCGCTGAACGCCCCGACGTCGCAGACGAGTTGCGGTGCGCTTCATCGCCATGACGCGAGCGCGCGACCTCCTTTGGCTGGGCGGCATCCGTAGCTGAACGCGAGTTCGCGGAAAGTGTTGCGGAGGCCGGTCAGGGGCTGCTGCGCGGGTGTAGTCCGAGCCCGGGATCCTCGCCGGGTGATGCTGATCCTTTAGGCGATATTTGGTCGATCAGCTCCCTGGCCACCCAGGCAAACGGCCCCGGACGGATAGTCCGAGGCCGGATGGAACGCCTCTCTGGGAGGAAGAATCACCAGGTCAGCGACATAAAACACTGTGCCCTCGGCAGGATTCGAACCTGCGACACCGGCTTTAGGAGAGCCGTGCTCTATCCCCTGAGCTACGAAGGCGGGACCGATCGCCCCGGAAGGCGGTCCAGGACAGGGTAGCGGATTTGGGCGGGACGCTTCGGTGGGGGAGGGCAAGGCAGGGATGGGCTCCCGGCTCAGGACGCCGACAGCCGTGTGAAGCGCCCCGCCACCCGCACGTCCGCCTCGATGGCGGTCGCCGTCGCGGTCAGCTCCGGCAGGATGTCCCGGACGTACTCCTCGACCGTCCGCCCGGTCACATGGGTCGCCGTGTTCAGGGCGGCCACCACCCGGCCCGTGCGGTCGCGGACCGGTACCGCGATCGAGCGCAGGCCCGCCTCCAGCTCCTCGTCGACCAGGGCGTAGCCCTGTGACCGGACCGTCTCCAGGGCGGCCTCCAACGCCACCGGATCCGTCAGCGTGCGAGGGGTCAGCGCACGCAGCTCACCCAGGTGCGGGCGTTCCGCCGGCGGTCTGTCCGCCAGCAGCACCCGCCCCAGTGCCGTCGCGTACGCCGGGAAACGTGTGCCGACCGCGATGTTCACACTCATCACCCGGCTCGTGGCGACCCGGGCCGTGTACTGGATGTCGCCGCCCACGAGGATCGCCAGGGACGCCGACTCGTGGATGCGCGAGGCGAGGGCGGTGAGGTGGGGGAGCGCCAGCTCGGGGAGGGTCGTACGGGAGAGGGGCGGGAAGCCGAGGGACAGGACCCGGGGGGTGAGGGCGAAACGGCGGTCGCCGGACGTGGCGATCAGGCCCAGGTGCTCGTACGTGATCAGCGCCCTGCGGGCCGTCGCCCGCGCCAGGCCCGTCGCCTGGGCGACCTCCGTCAGGGTCAGTTCGGCGCGGCCCTCGCCGAACGCCGTCAGGACCGTCAGACCGCGGGCCAGGGACTCCACGAACTCCCGGCCCAGTTCCTGTTTCGAGGCCCCCGTCCAGGTCGCGAGTCCGGAGGGGGCGGCGACGGGTTCCCCCTGGGATGCCTCGCGCAGGTCCGCCGCCAGGTCCTCCTCCATCGTCCGTACCGCCGAACGCAGCCTCGGCAGAAGGGAGTTGCGCAGATCCTCCGCCGTGTGCCGGCTCGTGTGGCTCACGACGCTCGCCACGCACGCGATCGTGCCGGTACGCGGGTCCCGTACGGGCACGGACACCGCCACCAGCCCCGGTTCGATCAACTGGTCGTCCAACGCCCAGCCGTCCTGCCGCACTTGTACGGCCCACCGCTCGAAGTCGGGTCCCGGCGACGGCCGTTCGGGAACGGCCGGGAAGCCCTCGTCCCTCGGATCCGCAGCCCGCCGCTCCCGCCAGCGCCGCCACTCCCGCTCTGTCCACTCCGTCGCGAACAGCGGTCCCGGCGCGGTGCGTTCGGCCGGGAGCAGGTCGCCGATGCGGAAGCTGAGGGACATCGCGCGGCGGCGGGTCGCCTGGTGGATGAAGCGGATGCCGTCCCGGTCGGCGACCGCGAGCGACATCGACTCGTCCAGCTCGTCGGCGAGGGCGTCCGCGCGGGCGTCGAGGAGGGAGGGCAGGCGCAGGGCGGCCAGGTAGGCGTTGCCCAGTTCCATGATCCGAGGGGTGAGAACCGCGTCCCGGCCGTCGAGACGGACGTACCCCATGCGCGCGAGCGTCGCGGTGATCCGGTCGACCGTGGAACGGGCGAGCCCGGTGGCCCGTTCGAGCCCGCTGAGGCTCAACATGCCACCCGCCTCGGTCAGTTGACGCACCACCGCGACCCCACGGATCAGCGGCGCGACCGCCTCGGCGGGCATGGGTTCGGCGAGCGGGCGGGCGTCGGCGGTGTCTGCGGGCATCGATTCTCCGGTACGGCGGTCTCGGCAGCCCTACGGTAAGCCCGAGGCCGGCACGGCTACCGCGTCCGCGTAACCGTCACCCCATAGTCCCCGGCCGCATCCGCCCCCGTCACCGTCACCCGGATCCCCCTCCCCGGGTCATTGAAGCTCTCGCCCGCAGTGAACGGCGCGTCCGACAACTCGGCGTGCACATTGGGGCTCCGCGTGCAGCCCCCGCTGTCCCGATGCGCGTCGTACACCTTCACCGGACCCATGCCCGTGTCGACGTCCGCCTCGACCTTGTAGATGAGGACGCCCGGGCGGCACACCGCCTCGTCGTTGCCCTCGCGGGTGCGCAGCTCCAGGGCGTAGCCCGTCCGTCGGGTGAGGGGGACGAAGATCAGGCGGGTGCCGTCGGTGCCGGGGTGTTCCAGCGGAGTCAGGGTGTACTCCGAAGTGCCCCTGGTCATCGCGCAGTTGACCTGGGACGGGTCCAGCCAGCCGAGTTTCCACTTGTGCCAGCCGAGGAAGTCGTTGTTGGCGCCCCAGTCCTCGCTCATGATGTCCCAGTGGCCGACCGCGCCCCCGCCCTCCTGGGTGTAGAGGTCGGGCAGGCCGAAGACGTGGCCGTTCTCGTGGGGGAGGACGCGGTAGCCGGTCTGGGCGTAGGAGCCGGAGCCGTCGTCCTGGCGGGAGTAGACGAAGGAGGCGTTGGAGACCGGGACGCCGTCGGCCACCGGGGCTTCCGTGTTTCCCGCGAACGTCACCGACAGGACCGTGTCCAGGGCGGAGGGGCCCGCGTTCGGGGTGACCAGGACGTTCAGGAGGTCGTACTGGCGGAAGTCCACCGTCGGGTCCGCCGCGGCCACGATGTCCTGGACGAGCTGCCGGTACCCGGGGTCGAAGGGCGCGCCGCGCTCTATGCCGTAGGACCTGAAGGGCTTGGGCATGCGGAGCCAGTGGGTGACCGGGGTCTCGGGGCGGTAGTCGAGGCGGCCGTAGGAGCTGGTGGCGAACCACTCCTGGGTCTTGGGGAAGAACTCGTGGTAGCGGTCCATGGCGGTGCCCTGGCCGGGGGCGTCGGAGAAGTCGACCATCAGGGTCAGGGCGTGCACCGTGCCGGTGGAGCGGGAGTAGCCGCCGGGGGTGGGGATGCCCTCGGACATCTGGACGTCCAGGGGGCCGTTGATCATGCAGGAGCCGAGTGCGGAGGTGCGGGCGAGCGCGACCGGGCCCGCCGCCGTCGTGGCGCCCGGGGTGAGGTGTCCGGTACCGGCCGAGGTGCTGACCGCGAGGGTCAGGACGGTCACGGACGCGAGGGCGGCCACGCGGCGCGGGCGTATCCGACGGCTGGGCTGCATGCAGGGACCCTTCGCGCCAACGGCAGCCGCCGGTCTCCGGCTGCACCCTTTCGATCACCCTGTGTCGTGTGCCGCGAGGGCGCGCGCTGGAGGAGACCGACCGTGTGGTTCTCGCTGGTAGGGGGCCGAATGGGCAGGTCTGCGGGAGCGCCGGGCGGAGATCCGAACCGAGATCCCGGTGAATGTGACTCAGGTCACATCAGAACAATCGCGGAGGTGGAAATAACCGGGGAGCGTCTCCCCGTTTAGCCATGTGTCCGAGCGAAACGGGGAGTCCTTCCCCGGATCGCCTCAGCAGTCCAGGAATCCAGGACGTTCACGTCCAAGACCTTCAGGAGTTCGCCGTGACGACCGCGATGACCCCCGTACAGCGAAAGGTGACCCGGCCGCGCGCCGACGCTTTGCGCAACCGGGAGCGGATCGTCACCGCCGCCCGCGAGATGTTCGTCGAGTTCGGCCCCGATGTGCCGCTCGACGAGATCGCCCGCCGGGCCGGCGTCGGCAACGCCACGCTCTACCGCAACTTCCCGGACCGTGACGCCCTCGTCCGCGAGGTCGTCGTCTCGGTCATGGACCGTACGGCGGAGGCCGCCGAACAGGCGCTCAACGAGACCGGCGACGCCTTCGCCGCTCTGGAGCGCTTCGTGCACGTCTCCGCGGACGAGCGGATCAGCGCGCTGTGCCCGATGATCTCCAGCACCTTCGACCAGTTCCACCCGGACCTGGAAGCCGCCCGCGAGCGGGTCGAGGAGCTCATCGACGAGGTCATGGAACGGGCCAGGAGGGCCGGGCAGCTCCGGTCCGACGTGGGCGTCGGCGATCTGATGGTCGCCGTGGCCCAGCTCAGCCGGCCCCCGGCCGGCACCGGCTGCCTCAGCGCCGACCGCTTCGTACACCGACACCTGCAGCTGTTCCTGGACGGACTACGGGCCCCGGCCCGCTCGGTCCTGCCCGGCACCGCCGCGACCATGGAGGATCTCCGGCAGCCCTGACCGATTAGTTCAGAGCAGCACGCCTGTCTCAACAACAAGCTTCCGGCTCTCGTCGACGTAGACGAGCCGTCCCCGACCACGTTCTCCGCGTTCTTCGACGTTCTTCTTCCGTATTTTTCCGTCACGAAGTCCCGAAGTGGGTACCACCATGTCTGAATCAGCTCGAAGCGCCCCAGGCGCTCTCGACAAGGGCGACAAGGCCTCGCAGGCCGCCGCCGAACACGAAGCCCATTCCAACCGCTGGAAGGCGCTCGCGTTCATCGCGCTCGCCCAGCTGATGGTCGTGCTGGACGCGACCATCGTGAACATCGCCCTCCCGTCCGCCCAGACCGACCTGGGCATCTCCGACGGCAACCGGCAGTGGGTCGTCACGGCCTACGCCCTCGCCTTCGGTGGACTCCTCCTCTTCGGCGGCCGGATAGCCGACCTGTGGGGCCGTAAGCGCGCCTTCGTCGTCGGTCTGACCGGCTTCGCCGCCGCGTCCGCGCTCGGCGGTGTCGCCACCACCGGCGCCATGATGTTCGGCGCCCGTGCCCTCCAGGGCGCGTTCGGTGCCCTGCTCGCGCCCGCCGCGCTCTCCCTGCTCGCCGTGATGTTCACGGACGCCAAGGAGCGTGCCAAGGCGTTCGGCATCTACGGCGCGATCGCCGGTGGCGGCGGCGCCGTCGGCTTCATCCTCGGCGGTGTGCTGACCGAGTACCTGGATTGGCGCTGGACGTTCTTCGTGAACATCCCGTTCGCGATCGTCGCCGCGCTCGGCGCGTACTTCGTCATCCGCGAGCCGGAGGGCGGCCGCAACCGCAACCCGCTCGACATCCCGGGCGTCCTCCTGTCGACCCTCGGCCTGGTGTCTCTCGTCTACGGCTTCACCCGCGCCGAGTCCAACGGCTGGGGCGACTCCTCCACCATCGCGCTCTTCATCGCGTCGGCCGTCCTGCTGGTCTCGTTCGTCATCGTCGAGTCCAAGGTCAAGGCCCCGCTGCTGCCGCTGCGCGTGATCACCGACCGCAACCGCGGCGGTATCTACCTCTCGCTCGGCATCGCCATCATCGCGATGTTCGGCACGTTCCTCTTCCTCACCTACTACCTCCAGGTCGTGAAGGGCTTCTCGCCGATCAAGACCGGCTTCGCCTTCATGCCGATGATCGTCGGCATGATGGTCGGCTCGACCCAGATCGGCACCCGCCTGATGACCCGCCTGCCGGCCCGCCTGCTCATGGGCCCCGGCTTCCTGGTCGCCGCGGTCGGCATGCTTCTGATGACGCAGCTGGAGATCGGCTCGTCGTACGCCTCGATCATCCTGCCCGCGATGCTGCTGCTCGGCCTCGGCATGGGTACGGCGTTCATGCCCGCCATGTCCCTGGCCACCCTGGGCGTCGAGCCCCGGGACGCGGGTGTCGCCTCCGCGATGGTCAACACCTCGCAGCAGGTGGGCGGCGCCATCGGTACGGCCCTGCTGAACACGATCGCCGCGTCCGCGACGACCGCGTACATCAAGGACCACATCGCCGGCGCGGGCTCCTCCAAGACCCAGCAGCAGCTCGTCGCGCTGCAGGGTCAGGTGCACGGCTACACCAACGCCATCTGGTTCGCCGTCGGCATGCTGGTCGCGGCCGCGGTCATCGTCTCGGTCCTCGTCAACGCGGGCAAGCAGGGTTCCGACCCGGTCGCCTCCGGTGACGGTGACGGTGTCGAGGACGAGTTCAAGATCCCGGTCGTCGCCCACTGACGACGCCCGGCCCGGTCGTACCCCCTTCGCACCATCCGTACGTACGGGGAAGGGGACGCCCCGTACGTACGACTCCCAGGAACTGCCCTGGTTCTCGCCTGAGTTGAGCGGCTCAGCGGAGCCAGGGCAGGTCCGCACCCGCTTCGTTCGGCTGAAGTCCCTCGGCGACGATCTCCATGATCTCGCCGAGGGACTTCTGCTGTTCCGGGGTGAGCCGCTCGAACAACGCCTGCCGTACGGCGGCCACATGGCCCGGCGCGGTGCGCCGCAGCACGCCGTAGCCCTCGTCGGTCAGCACCGCGAACTGGCCGCGCTTGTCGGAGGGGCAGTCCTCGCGGCGCACCCACCCGTTCTTCTCCAGCCGCGCGATCGCGTGCGAGAGCCGGGAGCGGGTGATCTTCGCGTTCATGGCCAGCTCGGTCATCCGCAGCCGGCGGCGCGGCGCCTCGGCGAGCTGCACGAGAAGGCCGTAGTAGATGTGCGGCATGCCCGCGTCCCGCTGGAGCTGGCGGTCCAGATGGTCCTCCAGGAGGGTGCTGGCGTGCATGTAGAAACGCCAGACGCGCTGCTCCTCGGCGGTGAGCCAGCGGGGTTCGTCGGAGGGTGCCGCTGTGTCAGCGGGTGCGGGTGCCGTGTTCATGCACTCCACTGTACGAGAGCTCTCCTTGAAGGTTAAACAAATGGGGCGTAAGCTCCCACGTGAGAAGTTTGAGAGTTCAAGCATCGAGTTCGAGTACCGAGTTCGACCAAGGTTCGATCCAGGGGAGTGACCGTCATGTCCACCGCCGCACCGGAGCGCATGCCCGCCCTCTATCTCAGCCACGGCGCCCCGCCCCTCGCGGACGACCCGATCTGGCCCGGCGAACTCGCCGCCTGGTCCGCCGACCTCCCCCGCCCCAAGGCGATCCTCATGGTCTCCGCCCACTGGGAGGAGGCCCCCCTCGCCCTCGGCGCGGTCGACCCCGTTCCCCTGGTCTACGACTTCTGGGGCTTCCCCGAGCACTACTACCAGGTCCGCTACGACGCCCCGGGCGCCCCCGAACTCGCCGAGTCCGTACGGAAGTTGCTGCGCGCCCCGGGCATCCCCGTGCAGGACGTCCCGGACCGCGGCCTCGACCACGGGGCGTACGTCCCGCTCGTCGAGATGTTCCCGGCCGCCGACATCCCGGTCCTCCAGGTGTCCATGCCGACCCTCGACCCGGCGAAGCTGATGGACATCGGCCGCAAGCTCGCCCCGCTGCGCGACGAGGGCGTCCTGATCGTCGGCTCCGGCTTCTTCACCCACAACCTGGCCGCACTGCGCCACACCGGCGGGGGCGTGCCGACCTGGTCCTCCGAGTTCGACGACTGGGGCCGGCGGGCGCTGGAGTCCCGGGACTGGGACGGCCTGCTGGACTTCCTGCACAAGGCACCGGCCGGGCGCTACGCCCATCCGCGCACCGAGCACTTCGCCCCGCTGTTCGTCACCCTGGGCGCGGCGGACGCGGGCGGCGAGCTGGATACGCCGGAGGCGCTGAACCCGTCCGTGATCGACGGGTTCTGGATGGGGATGGCGAAGCGGTCGGTGCAGTTCGGCTGAGGCCGAGGTTGAGGCCGAGGTTGAGGCCGAGGTTGAGGCCGAGCCCGGGCCGAAAAGCCCTTCCCGAAGGGAAGGGCTACAACTCCTTCTCGTGCCAGGCGACATCCCAGTAGCGGCCGAACTTGCGGCCCACCTCCCGGTGGACGCCGATGTACCGGAACCCGAAGCGTTCATGCAGCCGCGTGGACGCTTCGTTGGGCTGTGCGATGCCCGCGTACGCCCGGTGGACGTCCTCGTCCGCCAGGGACTCGAACAGGGCCTTGTAGAGCAGCGTGCCGATACCCCGGCCGCCGACGTCCGGGGCGAGGTAGACCGTGACTTCTACCGAGGTCGAGTAGGCGGGCTTCACCCGGTAAGGGCTGGATGTGGCGTAGCCGAGGATTCGCTGTGAGTTCCCTTGGAAGGTCCCGTCCACGGCAACCTTCAGGCGGTATGGCCCGTCTTCAGGGTGGGAGAGCAGCCAAGGGCGACGCTCCTCCGGCGAGAAGGGGACGGTGTCGAAGGTGATCGGGGTCTCGCGTACGTAGTGGTTGTAGAGCTCGGTGAGGGCGTCGAGGTCACTCTCGACTCCTGGCCTGACCTGCACCTCTGTATGTTCCGACGGCATCGTTACCCCCTTGTGGCCGGACAGGGTACTGCAAGATCAGAAAAATAGGGGAGCGGGTTGGGAATTCTGTCCGGATTCCAGTCGTTGTTTCCATCAGATGCAGGGCACACGAGAAGAGTGCCTAGCCATCAGACGAACACCTGCTGACCCACCATCGCAAGGGAGCACGCATGGCAACCCGTGCCGTCGCCCGTCGTAAGTCCGCCTCCGGCGAGACCTCCGGCGTGGCGCGCAGTGTTCGCGCCCATGGCGGCGAGATCGCCGACCGCGACCTGGTCGGCATGTATCTCGACGAAATCGCGCGCACACCGCTGCTCGACGCCGCCAAGGAAGTCGAGCTTTCGCAGACCATCGAAGCGGGCGTGTTCGCGCGCCAGGTCCTTGAGGGTGAGGAGAAGTCCCAGGCGGACGCCACCCGCGCCGAGCTCGAGGCCCTGGTCGCCGAAGGGGAGCGTGCCAAGGACGTCTTCATCCGATCCAACCTCCGCCTGGTCGTGGCCGTGGCCCGCCGTTACCCCCGTAGCGGCCTGCCCCTGCTCGACCTGATCCAGGAGGGCAACGCGGGCCTGGTGCGCGCGGTCGAGAAGTTCGACTACCGCAAGGGCTTCAAGTTCTCGACGTACGCGACCTGGTGGATCCGCCAGGCCATCACCCGCTCGATCGCCGACCAGTCCCGGACCATCCGCCTGCCCGTCCACCTCGTGGAGGAGCTGGGCCGGATCCGCCGGGTGCAGCGCGAGTTCAACCGTAAGAACGGGCGGGAGCCCGAACACGCGGAGATCGCCGCCGAGTTGGACACGACTCCGGAGCGCGTGACGAACGTCCTGGACTGGGCGCGTGACCCGGTCTCGCTGAACATGTCGGTGGACGACGACGGTGACACGCAGTTCGGTGACCTCCTGGAGGACACCTCCGCGGTCTCGCCCGAGCAGTCCGTGATGACCCTGCTGCGCAGCGAGGAACTGGACGACCTGATCGGCCGCCTCGACCAGCGCACGGCCTCCATCATCAAGATGCGGTACGGCATGGAGGACGGCCGGGAGCGCACGCTCACCGAGGTCGGCAAGGAGCACGGCCTGACCCGCGAGCGGATCCGCCAGATCGAGAAGCACGCGCTGCTGGAACTGAAGAAGCTGGCCAGCCAGACGGGCTTCGACGCGGCGGCGTAAGACGCCCCGCCGCCCGGCTCCGGCCCGGTGGACGCGGGGGCGCGTACGGCTTCCGTACGCGCCGGACCGCGTACGCCGGGTGGCTGGAGGCCGCGCGAACATGGCTGTGTAACGCCGCTTCAAGCTGCTGGGCCCTGGGAACAAGACTTCAGGGCCCAGGAGTTCGGGTCCGGGGCGATGCCCCGAGATCCCCTGAGCCAAGTCCCGACGCACCACCCCCCCCGGCGCCGGGACTCTCCCGAACCGGGCTTCGGCGCCTACCCCCCAGGCGTCGGGGCCCGGTTCTTTTTATGGGTCAGGTGTCTTCGGGGGGACGGACCTGCGGGGTCGGTGCGGCGCGGGCACGCTGGGATGGCGGGGCACCCCGTACCTGAACCCCGGGGTGGCCCGCCGAATGGCAGATTGTGCCACAGAGGCATAACCTGCCGGTGTGAGCAGCCCCACCCCAGCACCGGATTCCAGCCCTACTTCCCTCTCTGGCCCCTCCGCACCGTCCTCCGCCCCCTCCTCCGCCCCGTCCGCACCGCTCTCGCTGACCGAGCGGCGCAAGGCGGAGACCCGGATGGCGATCGCCCGGGCGGCGGCCGGACTCTTCGTGAGACACGGGCTGCGGGCCACCCGCGCCGAGGACATCGCCCAGTCCGCGGGCATCGCCCCCCGCACCTTCTACCGCTACTTCGCCACCAAGGAAGAGGCCGTCGCCCCGCTCTACGCGGCCGGCGCCGAGCGCTGGGCGGAGGCGGTCCGCGCGGCCCCGCCCGCACTGTCCGTGCCGGAGGCCCTGGAACACGGGGTACGCCACACGCTGACCCCCGGGGTGGGCGTCTCCGTCAACTCCTGGACCTGGGTCCGCCCGCTGATCCGCATGGCGGAGTCCAACTCCGGCCTGCGCAAGGTGTGGGCGGAGGTCTGCCAGGCGGGAGAACGCGCCCTGGGGGAGGTGCTGGCGGAACGCATGGCCAAGGGCAACGATGTCACCGCCGCCCGGACCCCGTCCGTGACCTCCCCGGAACTGCGCTTCGCCGCCGCCGCGGCAAGTGTCGCCGTACGGACGGCCGTTGAGGGCTGGGCGTTCGGCGAGGAGCAGACCGGAGCCGGTGCGCAGGCGGGCCCCGCGGAACTGGCGCTGCGGAACCTACGGGTGCTGCGGCACCTTCCGTGGGCGGAGATCGGACGGGCACCGGGCCCCGCCTGAGCCCGGCTCAGGCACCGCCCGCCCGAGTCAGCCGTTCCCCCAACTCCCGTACGTACCGCACCAGTTCCTCCGGCTCCTGCACCGTGAACTCACACCCCAGCATGGCCAGCCGTACGGCGAGCCAGTGCACCGCGTCGCCGGTCGTGGCCCGCAAGCGGCAGGTGTCGGCGTCGAGCGGCTCCGGGGTGCCGAGCCAGGCCGGGATGCGCGCCGCGATGGCGTCGGCGGGGGCGGCGAAGGTCACGACGTACTCGTACGTCTCCTGCCGCCGGTACATCGACTGCCGCAGGTACTCCGCCGCGCTTCCGGTCGGCAGCTCGCGCGGGGTGAACCGCGAACCCGTGGCGAACGGTTGGCTCACCCGGTCGACCCGGAACGTCCGCCAGTCCTCGCGGTCGAGGTCGTAGGCGACGAGGTACCAGCGCTGACCGGTCGAGACGAGGCGGTACGGCTCCGTCAGGCGGCGGGACTCGGTGCCGTCCTTGGCGCGGTAGGCGAAGCGCAGCCGCTCCTGGCCGGCCACTGTCGAGGCCATCACGGTGAGTGTCTCGGGGGCGATGCTCGCGCCGTCGCCACTGGTCAGCGGGGTGGTCGCGGCCTGGAGGGTGGCGACCCGGTGCCGTAGCCGCGAGGGCAGTACCTGTTCCAGCTTCGCCAGTGCCCGTACGGACGCCTCGTCGACGCCCTCGACCGCGTGTCCGGCGCCCGCGCGCAGGCCGACCGCGATCGCCACCGCCTCCTCGTCGTCCAGCACCAGCGGGGGCATCGCCTTGCCCGCGACGAGCCGGTAGCCGCCGTCGGAGCCGAGCGTCGCCTGCACGGGGTAGCCGAGTTCGCGGAGCCGGTCGATGTCCCGCCGGACCGTGCGCCGGGACACCCCGAGCCGGTCGGCCAGCTCGCCGCCGGGCCATTCGCGGGGCGTCTGGAGGAGGGAGAGGAGCTGGAGGAGCCGGGCCGGGGTGTCCGTCGTCATGAGCCCTCCGTCGTAGTCATGAGCTCGCTGTCGTCGTCATGGATTCGAGGATGCCGTAGAAGTAGGACACGATCTGACCTAATGGGGTCATAGCTTCAAGCCATGACCTCCACCGAAACCCTTGTGGACAGCCCGGCCCCCGCAGTCCCCGTGACCGCCGCGGCCGATCGGCGGCGCTGGTTCGCCCTCGCGATCGTGATGACCGCGGCCTTCATGGACCTCGTCGACGTCACGATCGTCAATGTCGCGATCCCGTCGATCCAGCGGGACGCGGGCGCCTCGTTCAGCCAGATCCAGTGGATAACGGCCGGTTACGCGCTCGCCTTCGCCGCCGGGCTGATCACCGGCGGGCGGCTCGGTGACATCTACGGCCGCAAGCGGCTGTTCCTCCTCGGGATCGGCGGCTTCACGCTCGCCTCCGCGCTGTGCGGCTTCGCCGCGAACCCGGAGATGCTGGTCGCCTCGCGCGTCCTGCAGGGCGGGATGGCGGCGATGATGGTGCCGCAGGTGCTGTCGATCGTGCACGCGACCTTCCCGGCGCACGAACGGGGCAAGGTGTTCGGGCTGTTCGGCGCGATCGTCGGCCTGGGCGCGGTCTCGGGCCCGTTGCTCGGCGCGCTGCTCACGGAGTGGAACCTCTTCGGTCTCGAATGGCGCCCGATCTTCCTGATCAACCTGCCGGTCGGCATCGCGGGACTGGTCCTCGGCAGCCGCTTCATCACCGAGTCGAAGGCGCCGCGCGCGCTGAAGCTGGACATCGTCGGCGTCGCGCTGGTCACCCTCGGGCTGTTGATGCTGCTCTATCCGCTCACCCGGGGCGATGAACTGGGCTGGCCCGCCTGGGGGTTCGTGTCGATGTCCGGATCGATCGGGGTCTTCTCCGCGCTGGTGGCGTACGAGAGGCGGAAGGCGGCGCGGGACGGTTCGCCGCTCGTCGAGCTGTCGCTGTTCGAGGTGAAGAGCTTCGCGGCGGGCATCGCCGTACAGACGGTCTTCGGGATCGGGCTCGGCATCTTCTTCCTGGTCTGGACGCTGTACATGCAGATCGGTCTTGGCTGGAGCCCGCTGCGGGCGGGGCTGACCGGCGTACCGTTCTCGATCGCCGTCTCCGTGGCGGCCGGGATGTCCGTACAGAAACTGGTGCCGCGGCTCGGCGGACGCAATGTGCTCCAGACCGGCGCGCTGGTGATGGTCGTGGGCGTGCTGCTCTACCTCTGGGAGGCGGACCGGTACCAACTGGCCATCGCCTCCTGGCAGATGGCGCTGCCGCTGGTCGTGATGGGCGCCGGCATGGGCCTGATCTTCGCCCCGCTCACCGACACGATCCTCTCCGAAGTGCCGCGTGAGCACGCGGGTTCGGCGTCCGGGCTCATCAACACCGTTCAGCAGATGGGCAATGCGCTGGGGCTGGGGCTGGTGTCGGTGGTCTTCTTCGGCTCGATCGGGGACCGGCTGACCCCGGCGGAGGTGGGGCCCGCGTTCGTCAACGCCTTCCAGAACGCGCTGGGTTGGGTGGCCGGGGTGATGGGCGTGATCTTCCTGCTGATGTTCGCGTTGCCGGGGCAGCGAGCCGGGCAAGTGGCGGGGCCGGCGGCGGGACCGGTGGCCAAGGAGGGTGAACCGAGCGGGAGTTGACGCGGTTCGGTTACGCAGGAGAGCGCCCCGCCCCGAGGTCGTACGGGGGCGGGGCGCTCGACGCAAACCGCCGGACGATGGCGTACGCCGGTGCGTGAGGGGAGGCGTACGCCGGGCGGCCCGGTGGGGCACTCCGGGGCGAACGCCGTACTACGTACCTGAATAGTCGGTTCTGTGGGGAACAGGCCGACTTCGGGTGTCTCGTGTGCTCAACTGACCTGCGCCGCAAGAGAACTGACAGAGCGTAAGTTGTCGGCGTGGCGGGCGGGTCGGGGGTGCGTGGTGGGGGTGTCGGCGCGGAGCCGGGAGTAGTGGCCTTATTCGTTTGTCGACCTTTACAATGTGCGGCGGCGAACCGCTGATTTCCGTTCAGTATTCCACCTGTAGCCCTGGCTCACCGCATTTTCCGTCGGCCCGGATTGCCTCGCGAAAAGAAATTGCTGCGGAGGCGGCCGGTTAGTCGAGCGGGTCGGAGCGGTGCGCTCCACATGTTTTGCCGGGCGCGCTTCTGTGCGGCGGGGCTGTCGGCCGGACGGGTTCGGGGTGGCCGAAACTGTTTACTCTTGATCGAGGGCAATCATTTGATAACGCTGTCATGTCCTCGCGCGGGGCGGGAGTGCCTTGCTCTCGTGCGGAAAAAAGGGGCAAAAAGCGCGGCCGGTCGGGGTGTTCCGACGGCGTGTGCGGGGAGGTGTGCTGTCGGTGACAATCCCCGCGGGAGGGGTTTTCGCCCGGTTATCCACCGCCGGTGGGCTCGATGTTGGCAGACGGGGAGTGACCCAAACGGCATCCGTGGTGTTTACTGGGCACCGGTCTGATCCTTGGTGGGTCCGGACCATTTCGGGAGGTCCTGGGGGTGGTGCCCCGGGGCCTCCTGTTTTTGCCGTCGGTTTGCGTGGGTGTCATATGTCGGCCATCTGAGAAGGGCCCTGTCCTGCCCCTGAGAAGGGTGCGGATAACCGAGGTGGGCGCGATCGGTAATTGGGCGGAGGGCAATTGATTTCCCTCTCGAATTACCCGTGATCTTCTGTAATAAAGCCCCACGGTCAGGGGTTCCGGGCAAGATCCACATTCTTCGCGGGCGTCCTCGAAAACACGACTGGCTCTTCACTCCTGGCGAGGGGTACCGTCTATCCCGCGTCACTGTTTCCCACCGCTTCCACCCGCCGGGCCCACACCAGCCGGGCGGTGCCGCACCTCCCGGAATGTTCCGGACCCACCACCCGGAACCTCGCTGACCAGCGGGGCTCCCACGCGTAGACACCACGAGGATCGGACTCGATGCGTACCGTCCACGACGACGGCGTATTCCCGCCGTCGTGCCGCGACCGCCGCGGCCCCCTGCCCGTGACACACCGTCACCTTCGTACGCCTCAGGGCGTGTACGCCGATACACGCGCCATCACGGCCGTCGGCACGGGGGAGTGAGCGTGCCCTCGATCGCTGCCGCCAACCGGCCGACCGACCTTCTCCTGGGCCACGAGAAAAAGCCCGAGGGGAGCTTCCTGCGGCGCCTGTCGGCCGAGGACTGGCGCTTTCTGCTGGAGGGCGATCTGCGCGGCCGCAGCTTCGCCCAGGACGAGCACCTGCCGCTGGGGCGGGACGACCGGAACGTGTACATGATCTGGGACGGCGTCGTACGACAGGACCGCTTCCCGCTCGGCGACTGGGCCGGCGCCCCCACCGTCACCCGGTTTCGGGGTGGCGGCCAACTGGTCGGCGAGGCGAAGCTCATCGCCTCCGACTCCGCCGTCCGTACCCGGTGCCTGACCAGGACCGTGGTCATCCCCTGCAGCGCGCGCCGTTTCAACGTCCTGCTGAGCCGCAGGACCGAGGTCGAGCTCGCACTGCTGCGCAGCCTTGAGGACCGCAACCGCAGCGACGAACTCGTCTACACCCTCACCACCCGGTCGCCCCTGGAGCGCACCAGCAGACTCCTCGCGCATCTCGCCGACACCGCGGGCACCCCCGACCCCCGGACGGGCTCCACCACCATCACCGGCCCGGGCCAGAAGGACATCGCGGCCGCCCTCCAACTCGCCGTATCCACCACGGAGAACGCGCTCCGGACCCTGCGCTACTCCGGGGTCATCGAAGCGCGGTACCGCCAGTTCGTCGTGCACGACGTCGACGCGTTGCGTCACCTCGACACCGGGAACTGACACCGCCAGGCCTGCCGGACCCCCGCCCCGCCCCGCCGGACCCCCGCCCCGCCGCACCGTTCCCCTCCCCGCTCGCGCTCCATCCCCGAACGGATCACCGCATGATGACCAGCACCTTCCTGGTGCCCGCCGCCTCTGCCCTTCTCGGGGCCTTGATGTACCGGCACCACAGGCAGGTCTTCGCCTGGACGCGGAGGATGCGCCGCAAGGACGAGACGAACACCGAGTACGACAAGCCCTCCGCGTGGCTCGCCGACCTCTACGCGGCGCAGTGCGGCCTCGCCCAGAAGCCCTGTGCCGCCGAGGACTTCAAGGACATCGCCACGATCGGCAACATGCTCGCGGGCATAGCCGACCACACCGAAGGCGTCCGGTTCGAGCTGACGAGGGTCGTCGAGAGCGTGCGGGGTTACGTCGCCACCGCCCTGCCCGCGCAGGGCCCGGCCGCACGCGTCGGCCTCCCGGAGCACCGCACCCGGCTCGAACAGGCGATGCGCCAGGAGGCCGCCCGCGACGAACTGGCGCACGCCATCCTCGCGGCCGAGCAACGGATCAAGGACCTGCGCCACAGCTGACCGCACACCGCATGCACCTCCTACCTTCTACCTCACACCTCACACCGCAGAGCACCCCCAATGAAGGGCGCTATAAAGATCGCTCTGCCCGTTCATGTCCACCTAATGCCCGAACCTGTTTACTTTCCGGAAATCCGGGCGTAGCCTCCGAGCGAAACCACAAGTTCGGGCACAGGTCGGAGGCGAACAGACATGTACGCACCGGAGCGGCAGCAGGAGATCCTCCGGCTGGCCCGTGACGGCGGCCGGGTGGACGTGATCTCGCTGGCCGAGGAGTTCCAGGTCACGGCGGAGACGATCCGCCGGGATCTGAAGGCCCTCGACCGCGCGGGACTCGTCCGCCGGGTGCACGGCGGTGCCATACCCGCCGGGCGGCTGGACTTCGAGCCGGATCTCGCCGAGCGCGAGTCGACGGCGGCCGACGAGAAGGACCGCATCGCCAAGGCGGCCCTCGCCGAGCTGCCGATGCAGGGCACGGTGATCCTCGACGCCGGTACGACGATCGCCCGCCTCGCGGGCATCATCCCGCTGGAGGCCGAGCTCACCGTCGTCACTCACTCGCTGCCCATCGCGGCCCGCCTCGCGGACCACCCGGGCATGCAGCTCCACCTCGTCGGAGGGCGCGTGCGGCACCGTACGCGCGCGGCCGTCGACGCCTGGGCGCTGCGGGCGTACAGCGAGATCCGCGCGGACGTCGTGTTCGTGGCGGCCAACGGCTTCTCCGCCGGGCACGGGCTGACCACCCCCGACCTCGCCGAGGCCGCGGTCAAGCGCGCCGCGGTCGGCGCCGCCCGCCGCGTGGTGCTGCTCGCCGACTCCGCCAAGCACGGCCAGGAGCACTTCGCCCGCTTCGGCGCCCTGAGCGACGTGGACCTCCTGATCACCGACAGCGGGCTGAGCCCAGAAGACGCCACCGCCATGGAGCGCGGCGGCATGGAAGTAGTGCGCGCATGATCCTCACCGTCACCCCGAACCCCTCCCTCGACCGCACCTACGAGGTCCCCTCGCTGGATCGCGGCGAGGTCATACGGGCCACCGGCGAGCGCATGGACCCGGGCGGCAAGGGCGTCAACGTCTCCCGCGCGGTCGCCGCCGCGGGCCGCCGTACGGTCGCCGTCCTGCCTCTTGGCGGAGCACCGGGCGCGCTGGTCGCGGACCTGCTCGACGCGCAGGGCATCGAGGTCGCGCCGGTCCCGGTCGCCGGGGCCACCCGCTCGAACATCGCCCTCGCCGAGGCGGACGGCGTCCTCACGAAGATCAACGCCCCCGGCCCCGAACTGACCGCCGCCGAACAGGAGTTGCTCCTGGAGACGGTCCGCCGGCAGTCCCGTGACGCCGACTGGATCGCCTGCTGCGGCAGCCTCCCGCGCGGCCTCGCGCCGTCCTGGTACGCCGAGTTGGTGGCCCGCGCGCACGCCGCCGGCGTCCGTATCGCCCTGGACACCTCCGGCCCCGCGCTCATCGAGGCCCTGCGCGAACGCCCGGACGTGGTGAAGCCCAACGCCGAGGAACTCGCGGAGGCCGTCTCCCGCCCGCTCGCCACCGTGGGCGACGCGGTCAAGGCGGCGGAAGAACTACGGGAGTTGGGCGCCGGTGCGGTCCTCGCCAGCCTCGGCGCGGACGGGCAGCTGCTCGTGGACGGCTCCGGTGCCTGGTTCGGCAGCGCGCGCGTCGACGTCGTACGCAGCAATGTCGGCGCGGGGGACTCCTCGCTGGCCGGCTTCCTGATCGCCGGCGGCCACGGCCCCGAAGCCCTGGCCTCGGCGGTCGCCCACGGCGCCGCCGCCGTCCAGCTCCCCGGCAGTGTGATGCCCACCCCGGCCGACCTGGACCCGGCCGCGGTGACGGTCACGGCGGACGTCCCGGTGGACCGCGTCCTGACGGAGCCGGTGACATGAGCCCGCTCATGGTCTCTACGACCGCCCGCCCCCGCTCCCCGTTAACCGCCGCCCCCTTCCGGCAGTCCCGTAGTACCCCCGTCCCCACCCCCGCCCACGGCAGTCCCCGGGCGATACGCGTGCGAAGGAGCCCGCGATGAGCGAGATGATCACCGCGGACCTGGTCGACCTCGACCTGTCCGCCGATACCAAAGAGGCGGCGGCACGTGCCCTCGCCGAGCGCATGGTCGCCCAGGGCCGGGTCACCGACCTGGAGGGCTTCCTCGCCGACGTGGCCGCCCGCGAGGCGCAGATGCCGACCGGCCTGGACGGCGGCATCGGCATCCCGCACTGCCGCAGCGAGTACGTCACCGAGCCGTCGCTCGCCTTCGGCCGCAGCGCCGAGGGCGTCGACTTCGGCGCCCCGGACGGCCCCGCCGACCTGATCTTCCTGATCGCCGCGCCCGCCGGGGCCGACGACGCCCACCTGACGATCCTCTCCGCGCTCGCCCGTCAGCTCATGAACGCCGAGTTCACTTCCGCGCTGCGCGCGGTGGGCGACGCGGAGAGCGCGGCGGCCCTGATCCGCGGCGACGAACCCGAGGGCGGCACAGACTCCGTCGCGACGCCGGTGGCGGCCTCCGCCGGCGCCGCGACGGGCAGTTCAGCGGCAGACGGTTCCACGCCGGACAGCTCTACGGCTGACAAGGGCGCCGGTGCCGACACGGGCGCCGACGCGCAGCCGTTCCGTATCGTCGCCGTTACCTCCTGCCCCACCGGTATCGCGCACACCTACATGGCGGCCGAGGCGCTGGAGAACGCGGGCCGCGACGCCGGTGTCGAACTCGTCGTGGAGCCGCAGGGCTCGGCCGGTTTCACCCGGCTCGACCCGGCGGTGATCGCGGCGGCGGACGCCGTGATCTTCGCCCACGACGTGCCCGTACGGGAGAAGGACCGCTTCGCAGGCAAGCCCACCGTCGACGTCGGCGTGAAGGCGGGCATCAACCGCCCCGCCGAGCTGATCACCGAGGTCCGCGGCAAGGCGGAGCGCGGCGAGGTCACCGGCGGATCCGCGCCGACCCCGGTCGAGCGCGGCGGCGAGGCGGGCGAGGGCTACGGCTCGATGCTGCGCAAGTGGCTGATGTCCGGCGTCAGTTACATGGTCCCATTCGTCGCGGCGGGCGGTCTGCTGATCGCCCTCGGCTTCGCGATCGGCGGCTACGAGATCAAGTCGGCGCCCTCGGTCATGCAGCACTTCGTGTGGACGCAGACCGACAGCTGGGCCGCGCTGATGTTCCAGATCGGCGGCGTCGCCTTCGGCTTCCTGGTCCCGGTGCTGGCCGGCTACATCGCCTACGGCATGGCGGACCGGCCCGGTCTGGTGCCCGGCTTCGTCGGCGGCATGATCGCCTCCACCATCAACGCCGGTTTCCTCGGCGGTCTGGCCGCTGGTCTGATCGCCGGTGGTGTGGTGCTGGCGATCCAGAAGGTGAAGATCCCCAAGGCGGTCCGCGGGATCATGCCGGTGGTGGTGATCCCACTGATCTCCACGGCGATCGTCGGGTTCCTGATGTTCGTGGTCATCGGGAAGCCGATCGCCTCGGCGCAGAAGGGCATGACCGACTGGCTGAACGGCCTCAGCGGCTCGAACGCCATCCTGCTGGGCGCCCTGCTCGGCCTGATGATGTGCTTCGACCTCGGCGGCCCGGTGAACAAGGTCGCGTACACCTTCGCCACGGCGGGCATCGCGGTCTCGAACCCCAGTGACTCGGCGATGAAGATCATGGCCGCGGTCATGGCGGCCGGCATGGTCCCGCCGCTGGCGATGGCCCTGGCGACCACCGTGCGCGGCAAGCTCTTCACCGAGACCGAGCGCGAGAACGGCAAGGCCGCCTGGGTCCTGGGCGCCTCCTTCATCTCCGAGGGCGCGATCCCGTTCGCGGCGGCCGACCCACTGCGGGTCATCCCGTCCTCGATGGTGGGCGGCGCGATCACCGGTTCCCTGTCGATGGCCTTCGGCGCGACCCTGCGCGCCCCGCACGGCGGCATCTTCGTGGTCCCGCTGATCGGCCACGCGTTCTTCTACCTGATCGCCATCGCGGTCGGCATGTGCGTCACGGCGGCCCTGGTCGTCGTACTGAAGGGCATGCGCAAGCAGTCCGTCGGCGGTACGGCCCCCGGAGCGCCGGAGGACATAGCCGCCCCGGCGGCGGAGCCGAAGCATCCGGTCGCGGCCTAGCCGCTTTCCGGCCTCTGTCTGGCCGATGTCTGGCCTCTTTTGGGCCGCCGTGAGGTGTTCACGGCAACTGCGAGATACGTCACGGTCCGGGACCACGGTCCCGGACCGTGGTGTCTACTGGAACGCATGCCTGAGCACGTCTCGATCCTCCAGCTGACCGGTGTGGCCGTCCTCGCCCTGGCGAGTGTCGTCTGGGTGTTCGGCCTGACGCGTGTCCTGCGCCGCTCCCTCGCCGAGCCCACCGCATGGCACCCGGCCCACCCGCTCCACGGCCTCCCGAACCAGCGGGACACCGCCCCCCACCGCGAGTCCGTCGAACTGACCCCGGCGGAGCACGACGCCTTCGCGGGTCTGGTACGCCAGCTCAGCGACGGGCGTTGAGCCTTCCCGGTCAGAAGACCTGCGCGGCTCGCCGTTCCATCGCGTCGCGGGCCGCGTCCTCGCTGACGTACACCTCGCACATGTGCCGCCCGTCAGGCGTCGCCGTGTGCTCGACCTCCCACAGGGAGATCTCCGCGCCGTCGCACAGCAGGAACGCGTGCTCGTAGAGCGAGAAGCACAGCGCGGCACGGCCCGCTCGGAACGGGCGGCCGAAGGCCTGCGTGATCTGGTGCGCGAACGCCGACTCCAGCAGCGCTGCCGTCTCCGGGTCCGGGCGGTCCGTGTTCTCCGCGCGGCGCAATAACCTGCGTGCGTGGTCCGCGGAGTCGTCCGCCACATACGTGTGCCGGGGCTCCGGGATCGGCGACAGCTGCACCAGCACCGGCAGTTCGAAGTCCGGGGTGTCCGGCGGCAGCGGCAGGCGCACGGTCGCGGTGCGCAGCTCTTCCTCGTCGACGTACACCTCGTGCTGGGTGTCGCGGCCCAGCACGGTGTTGTGGATGAGCTCCCAGAGAGTGAGCGCCGAGCCGTCCGCGAGCAGCCATGTGTGCCGGTACGTCTCCCGGTGCAGGCCCGCGCTGTGGTGCGCGGAGTGCAGCGAACTGTCGTGCGCCAGCGCGCAGTCGAGACGCCTTATGGTCTCGTCCGGCAGCTCGAAGGAGTTCAGGGCACGGCCGAGGAGTCGCGCGAGATGCTCCTCCGGAGACTCGGGCGACTCGGGTTGTTCGTACGCTGCCGTGTCGTACGGAACGCTCAAGGCTTCTCCCGGCGTTGCTGCATGTCACCTTGTGGGTGCATACCGTAGCCCCTCGGTCGGACATCATGTCTGTGAACCGAGAAAACGTATGCCCGGAAAACGCGCGGGCCGCGCGAGATGTTCCCGCGCGGCCCGAAGTTCCGTCAAAACCCGCCGGTCAGGCGGCACTTCCGGCGGTCCACTCGCTCCACCCGAGGTTCCAGCCGTTGAGCCCGTTGTCCGGGGCGACCGTCTTGTCGGGGGAGTTCTTCACGATCACGACGTCCCCGATGAGTGAATTGTCGTAGAACCACTTGGCGTTCGTCGCACCCTGCGCGCCCTGTACGTCCGCGAGTCCGACGCACCCGTGGCTGGTGCCCGTCTGCCCGAAGGGCGGATTGGACTTGTTGTACCAGTAGTTGCCGTGGATGAACGTCCCCGACGTGGTCAGGCGCATCGCGTGCGGGACGTCCGGGATGTCGTACTCCCCGCCCAGACCGACCGTCTGGCTGTTCATCCGCGTCTGCGTGAACTTCTCGGAGATCACCATCTGCCCGTTGTACGTGGTGTGTTCCGGGCTGCCCGAGGAGATCGGGAGCGACTTGTAGGTCTGTCCGTCCCGTACGACCATCATCGTCTGTGTGTTGACGTCGACGGTGGACACCTGCGAGCGCCCGATGGTGAAGGTGACCGTCTTCTTCTGCACGCCGTAGACGCCGCTCGCGCCCTGCACGCCGTCCAGGTCGATCTTCATCGTGACCTTGGAGCCGGCCTTCCAGTACTCCTGCGGCCGGAAGTCGAGCCGCTGCGTCCCGAACCAGTGCCCCACGACCTGCTGTCCGCTGCTGGACGTCACCGTGATGTGCGACTGCACGGCCTTCTTGTCGCTGATCACCTTGTCGAAGTTGAACGACACCGGCATCCCGACACCGACTGTCGTCCCGTTGTCCGGGGTGTACGTCCCGATGAAGCTGTTGCTCGAAGTGACGGTCGTGAAGATGGAGTTGGCGGCGGCGGTCTTGCTGTTGTCGTCCTTCGCGGTGGCCGATATCTGGTACTTGGTCCCGCGCTCCAACTGCTCCTTCGGCTTCCAGCTCCCGCCGTCGGCGGATATCGCACCGTCCACGGCCTCCCCCGACCCGGAGACCGTCATCTTCACGTCGGTCAACGTGCCGTCGCTGACCTTCACGCCGGTGGAGTTGATGGACGCGTTCGTCGCGCCGTCCTTGGCGGAGATGGTGATCTTCGCGGTGGACGTCTTGGCGGTCGTGTTGCTGCCGCCCTTGTTGTCGGTGTTGGCGTCCGCGCTGGCGTTGCCACCGCACGCGCTGAGGGTGAGGGTGCCGACCACCAGGGCGGCGATGGCCCCCAGTACGCGCCGCGCTGCTATGTCCGGCGTTGTCACGGGCTGCTCCAGGTTCGTGTGATGTATGTGATGCGTGATCCGCTGCGATGCGTGGACAAAGAGGGTTCGCACCCCCGTGCGGGTTCCCGGCGTTCTCCATGAACGCCGTCCGGTGACAGAACCGGGACATATGCGGGGGCGGCGTTCGATCCCATCCTCCAGAGGTGGCAAGGTCGGAGCAGGGAACGGGACGAGCCCGGGGTGCCCGTCGCTGCAGGATGCCTACCGTCTCCCGTACAACTCCTCGTACGACGGCCACGTTCCGCCCGGCCCGTCCACCGGCTCGGCGGCGCGTACCGCGCGGACGATCGCGCGGGTTACGACCTCCGCGCCGGCCGCGAGGATCTCGTTGAGGGCGAGGGGGTTCTCGGCGTCGAGCGGGCGGGTTCCGGTGGCGAGCGTGAACACCGTGTCACCGTCGTTCAGGAGGTGTACCGGTCGTACGGCTCGCGCGATGCCGTCGTGCGCCGTGCCCGCCAGCTTCTGGGCCTGCGCCTTGGTGAGTTCGGCGTCCGTGGCGACCACCGCGAGCGTGGTGTTCAGCGGGGGCGGCGCGTTCTTCTCGGCGGCCTCGGTGAGGCGCAGTTGGGCTGCCTCGTGAACGTGCGGCTCGGGATACTCCACCCGCCCCTGGAACAACTCCCCGAACAGCACGCCCGTTTCGGGGTCCGTCGCCGACCCCGCCGCGTTGGCCACCACCAGGGCCGCCACCGTGATCCCTGACTCCAGCACGATGCTCGCGGTCCCGACCCCGCCCTTCAAGGCCCCGACCACCGCCCCCGTACCCGCGCCCACACACCCCTCGCGCACCCGCACCCCGGGCCCGCTGATCGCGGCGGCCTCGACCGCGGCCCGCCCGGTGGCCGCGTCCGGCCTGGCCTTGAAGTCTCCGCCCCGCCCCAGGTCGAAGACACAGGCCGCGGGCACCACCGGCACGACGTGCGCCGGATCCACGCCCACCCGTACCCCGCGCCCCTGCTCCTCCAGCCAGGCCATCACCCCGGACGCGGCGTCGAGCCCGTACGCGCTGCCGCCGGTCAGCACGATCGCGTCCACCCGCTGCACCAGGTTGCGCGGGTCGAGCGCGTCGGTCTCCTTAGTACCGGGTCCACCACCGCGCACATCCACGGCGGCCACCGCCCCGCCCTCCGGCGCGAGCACGACGGTGGTACCGGTGAGCCAACCGTCCCCCGCCCGCGTCGCATGGCCCACCCGCACCCCGGCAACATCCGTCAACGCGTCTACTGTCATGGAGCTCAGTCTTGCCCAGCGAGCCCCTGATCCGGCGACGCCCGGCACGGTGCGCACCGCTGATCCGGGGACGTTCGGCCTGGCTTGGCCAGCTGTTTCGATGGGGGTCGGCTGGGTGTCGGCAGTTGTTTCGGCGCTTGTTTCGGTGGTGGTGGGGTGGGTCGGGTCGGTTTGGGTGGCGGATCCGGGGGCGGTCGCCTCAGCACGCGCTGCGGATTCGGGGGCGGTCGGCTCAGCACGCGCCGCTGCTTCGGGGGCAGTTGGGCGGGCCCGCGTGCCTGATCCGGGGGTAGGCGGTTCAGTGCACATGGCTGCTCCGGTGGCAGTGGGTCCCGCACGCGCCGCTGATCCGGGGGCAGTTGGGCCGGTGCGCGTGGCTGATCCCGGGCTAGGTGGTCCAGCACACGTGCCTGATCCGGTGGCGGCAGGTCCAGTGCACCTGGCTGACCCGCCGGCAGTCGGCCCAGCGCGCGTGGCTGTCGCAGCGGCGGTCGCAGCGGCGGTCGGTCCGTCGCCTGTTGCCGTCGCTGTGGCGATCTTCCTGCCAGCGCGCGTTGCCGTTGCCCTACCGGTCCGCCCACCGCACCCGGCCGACCCAGTCCCGGCCGGCCCACCGCACCCAGCCAGTTCACCGCACTCCGTTGCCCCAGCCGGGGCCGGCCCACTGCACCTCGCCGCCCCAGCCGCAGTCACTCCCCCGCCGCCTCCACTCCAGCCCCGCTTCCCCCGGACCCGCCGGCCGCCGCCCGCGCGGTCAGTGTCACCCCGACCGCCACCGTCAGTGCCGACACCAGGCCCGCCGCGAGCACCGCCCAGCGGCCCAGGAACGTGCAGCAGATCACCAGCAACGCGGCCACCGGCAGCACTAGTTGCTGGGCGATGCCCACCTTGTAGTGGCGGGCGTGGAGGGCCCAGACGCTGAGCAGGTACAGCGCCGTCGGCAGGGTCACGGCGGCGGACGCGGCCAGCGTGGAGATGTGCGCCTTGCCGACCGCCTGCGTGACCGCCACCTCCAGGCCCGCGCCGATCGTGGCCGCCGACGCGAAGATCAGGTAGTGGCCGTAGCCCCACAGGAACGCCTGCTTGTTGGAGCGAAGATGGCCGTGGATCGGCACCACGAAGTAGATCCACCAGGCGGCGAACACGATCAGCAGTCCGCCCGCAGCGATGGGCAACAGCTCGCCCAGCGCGTCGTGCTCGTCCACCGCCGACTTCACGGCGACCGTCGCCGCCGCCATCGTCTCGCCCAGCACGATGATCGTGAACAGCCCGTACCGTTCCGAGATGTGGTGCGGATGCCACGGCGTAGGGAAGTCCTTCTCCGCGTAGCGCGGCACGCACAGCTCGGCGATCACCATCACGAGGAACACCCAGACTCGGGCCGGTTCCGGCAGGACCACCAGGCCGGTCCAGCCGACCATGCAGAGCAGCACGCCGCCCGCGTACCGCAATGCCATCGTCCGCTCCGGGCCCGCGGCGTCCTTCGCCGCCCGCAGCCACTGCGCGGCCATCGCCAGTCGCATGATCAGGTAGCCGAGCCAGACGACCACGTAGTCGTGCTGGTCGAAGGCCCGTGAGACCCCGGCCGCGAGGACCAGGACGCCGGCGATCTGCACCAGCGTCACGACCCGGTACAGCACGTCGTCGTTGTCGTAGGCCGAGGCGAACCAGGAGAAGTTCATCCAGGCCCACCAGATCGAGAAGAACTGCATCGCGTAGTTCAGTACGCCCTCGCCCGTGTGCCCCTCCGCGACGGCGTGCGCCAGCTGGAGGCCCGCCTGCGCGATGGCCACGACGAAACACAGGTCGAAGAACAGCTCCAGCGGCGAGGCGACCCGGTGCGGCTCGTCCCGGCCTCGGGCGGTGAGCGGGCGCAGGGGCCGTAGGGGGCGCGGGGGGCTGTGAGTCTCGGACGTCATGGGGCCAAGCACAGCAGATGACGCCCGCCGGGCGCCGTACCCTGGAGGCATGAGTACTCCCACCGCCCCCGAGCCGCGCGATCCGAAGCCCGCGCTGGTCTTCGACGACCCGCTGAGCCGACCGTCCTCGGACGACACGGACCGCGGGTGGGGCGAGCGGCCCGAGGGCGACAGCGCGGCCGACCTGAAGCGCTTCCTCGACGAGAAGCCGCCCCACCACATCTGAGCCCTCGGCCACGCCCGAGCCGTCGGCCGCGGCTGAACCCTCGGCTACGGCTCCCGGTGTCCCTCGCCGCGCTGTGCGACGAGCGCGTCGCGGATCTCCTTGAGCACCTCCAGCTCGGTGATCTCGATGACCTCCTGCGTGCCTTCCTTGGCCTTGCGCTGGGCCTCCGCGCGGGCCAGGTACTTCGACATCGGCAGGACCATCAGGAAGTAGACGACCGCCGCGGTGATCACGAAGCTGAGGGCGGCTCCCAGGACGGAGCCCCACATCAGCTGGATGCCCTTGTCGCCCGAGCAACTGCTGCTCAGACACGAGCTGTAGGTGTCCAGGTTCTGTGTGCCGATCGCCCCGACGAGCGGGTTGATGATCCCCTTCACCACCGAGTTGACGATGTTCGTGAAGGCGGCGCCGATGACGACCGCGACTGCCAGATCGACGACGTTCCCGCGCATCAGGAAGGCCTTGAAGCCCTGCCAGACGCCCGATTCCTTCTTCTTCTCGCTCAACTCGGAGCCTCTTCTCGCACGTGCAAGGTGTGGAACCAACAGCTCCGCAACCTACGTCAAGGCCCGGCCGCCCTGTCCAATTCAGTAACTCCAACGAGGGACTTGACACGAATTCGCACAGGCGACGGAAGGCCCGGATCACGGTACGGAGCGCACGGTTCACCACAGTGTCACCGCCAGCCGTGCCGTGGCGCTCGCGCCGGCCAGCCGCGCCGCCGTGGAGCGCTCCACCGACAGCACCACCAACGCCCCGCCACCGTCCGGCACTTCGAGCGGCTCGGGCACCTTCGTCACCCGCGCCCCGCGCGCGACCACCTGGGCGTCACCGCCCGGCGTCGACTCCTCGGCGGCGATCACATCGACCCGGTCGCCGGCCCGCAGCAGCCGGACCGTACCGGCGTCCGCGATCCGCACCGGCGCCGACACCCACTCCACCGCCCGGCGCTGCCGTACCGGATCGGCCACCGGGCGCCCGCGAGGCCGCTCGCTGTGCCGCGCCTCCGCGGCGTCACGTGGTCCCGCCGCTACGAGCGCGGCCGCGGTCAGCGCCAGCCCCGCGGCCACGGCCCGCCTCCGGTGCCGTAGCAGCCGGCGCAGTTGGTGGCGACCGCCGCGCACCCGCACCGGCGCGAAGTGCGGCACCTCGCACGTGGGCGGAGCGTCGGTGCCCAACGGGCGCGGAAAGGAATCCGTACCCAACGGGCCGGGAAAGGACGGAGGGGAGAGGGACATGGGGGACCACCACCTGCGACGAGGGATCGGCTTGCGGTCCCACGATGCGGCAATCCGCCGAGGCCTGCCGGAGCCCGTGTGTTACCCGCCGGTTGTGGACAACTCCCTCACCCGAACGGGAAGTTCCGCCTCGCGGAAGCCCTCGGCGCCCCCTCCCGCACGAGGCCTACGGCAGCTCGAAGCCCGGATCCATCCCGCCCAGCGCGTTCGCGCACAGGCAGTCCCGCGCCCCGCTCTCCGGCAGCGCGGCCACCGTGTCGAACAGCACGCCCCGCAGCCGGTCCACGTTGGCCGCGAACACCCGCAGCACCTCGTCGTGGGAGACGCCCTCGCCGGTCTCGGCGCCCGCGTCGAGGTCGGTGACCAGGGTCAACGAGGAGTAGCAGAGCTCCAGTTCACGGGCGAGTGCCGCCTCGGGGTGGCCGGTCATGCCGACCACCGACCAGCCCTGTGCCTGGTGCCACAATGACTCGGCGCGGGTCGAGAAGCGCGGCCCTTCGATCACCACGAGCGTGCCGCCGTCCACCGGTTCCCAGTCCCGCCCCCGCGCCGCCTTCAGCGCGGTCGTCCGGCCGGTGGGGCAGTAGGGGTCGGCCAGGGAGACGTGCACCACGTTCGGCACGGTGCCGTCGGGCAGCGGGAGTCCGTCGAAGTACGTGCCCGTCCGGGACTTCGTGCGGTCCACCAGCTGGTCCGGCACCAGCAGCGTGCCCGGCCCGTACTCGGGGCGCAGCCCGCCCACCGCGCACGGGCCGAGGACCTGGCGCACCCCGACGGAGCGCAACGCCCAGAGGTTGGCCCGGTAGTCGATGCGGTGCGGCGGCAGATGGTGGCCGCGTCCGTGCCGGGGCAGGAACGCGACCCGCCGGCCGGCGATCTCGCCGAGGAACAGGGAGTCGCTGGGCGGTCCGTAGGGGGTGTCCACTTGGATCTCGGTCACGTCGTCGAGGAACGAGTAGAACCCGGAGCCACCGATTACGCCGATCTCTGCGTTCGCCATGGCCAGCACCCTAGCCGCCGTCGAAAAGGCGTAGGAAGAGGCTCTGAAAACGCCGAAGACCCTGTCGTCGTACGACGACAGGGTCCCGCGGAAAAGTCCTACGCGGCGGAGCTGTTACTGCCGGACGAGGAGCCCGAGCTCGACGACTTCGACTTCGCGTCCGAGGACGACGAAGTGGTCGACGGGGTGGACGGCTTCGAGTCCGAGGACGTCGACGGCTTCGCGGTGGCCGGCGAGCTGCTCGACGAGGAGCCGCGGCTGTCGTTCCGGTAGAAACCGGAGCCCTTGAAGACAATGCCGACCGCGGAGTACACCTTCTTCAGGCGGCCACCGCAGTTGGGGCACTCGGTCAGGGCGTCGTCGGTGAACTTCTGCACCGCCTCGAGGCCCTCGCCGCACTCGGTGCACTGATACTGGTAGGTCGGCACTGTTGTCTTCCTCCTGGCACTCTCACTCAATGAGTGCTAACGAGCGTCCATAGTGACCTATTCCCGGGGATCAGTCCACTGCCACCGGCACGCGGTGACCGACGCCACGTGCCACGGTGCGGCTGCGGGGTCGGGTCGCGAGGCGTGACCGCAGGGCCACCAGGGTCCCCAGGGCGAGCACCGTGCCGGCCATCGGGACCAGGAATCCGACGCCGCCCCACAGGCGGTCCTCCAGCTGTCCGGCGACCGTGACGGCTGCTGCCTGGCCGAGGGCGACCGCGCCGGTCAGCCAGGTGAAGGCCTCGGTGCGGGCGCCGGCCGGGACGAGACCCTCGACCAGGGTGTAGCCGGTGATCAGCGCGGGCGCGATGCACATGCCGACCAGGAGGCCGAGGGCGGCCAGCAGCAGCACCGAGTGGGCGGTCCACAGGGCGGACGCGGTCAGCGCGAGGGCCGCGTAGCCGACGAGGAGACGGCGCTGCGGGGCGACCTTCCAGGCGACGGCACCGCAGACGATCCCGGAGAGCATGTTGCCGGCGGCGAACGTGCCGTACAGGACGCCGTTCAGGCCGGGTTCGCCGATCGACTCGCTGAAGGCGGCCAGGGAGACCTGCATCCCGCCGAAGACGGAACCGATGCCCAGGAAGGTCACGATCAGTACGCGCACCCCGGGGATGCTCAGCGCGGAAACGTGCTCCACGCGTGCGTGCCCGACGACGGCCACCTTGGGCTGGGTGCCCTTCTGGGCGGCGAACAGCAGACCGCCGACGAGGGTGAGCGCGGCCTCCGTGATCAGACCCGCGGCCGGGTTCACGACGGTGCACAGGGCGGTCGCGAGCAGCGGGCCGAAGACGAAGGTCAGTTCGTCGGTGACGGACTCGAAGGCCGCGGCGGTCGTCATGAGGGGCGAGTCCTGGAGCTTCACGCCCCAGCGGGCGCGCACCATGGGCCCGATCTGCGGCACCGAGGCGCCGGTCGGCACGGCCGCCACGAACAGCGCCCACAGGGGCGCGTGGCCGAGCGCGAGGGCCGTGAACGTGAGGCCCGACAGGGTGTGCACCAGGACACCGGGGAGCAGCACGGTCCGCTGTCCGTAACGGTCGGCCAGGCGCCCGCTGTAGGGCGCGAACAGGGCCATGGAGACGCCGGTGGCGGCCGCCGCGGCGCCCGCCGCGCCGTAGGAGCCGGTGGTGTGCTGCACCAGCAGCACGATGGAGATGGTGAGCATCGCGAACGGCTGGCGTGCCGCGAAGCCGGGGAGCAGGAACGTCCAGGCGCCACGCGTGCGCAGCAACTGCCCGTATCCAGGACGTGATCCCGGGCGGGAGGAGACCGTGGATGCCACGGCCCGTGCCTTTCTGCCACCTGGTAGCGCGACCCCTGTTTTAACCGGGCGGCGCCGAGAGCTGTCCTCTTGCGCGGAACTGCGGTAGATACCGGTGCCCACGCGGAGAGGGATTCGGCCGCCATACGGTCGCGCCAGCACTGCGTCAGGCAGAGTTGGTTCGATCAGAATGTGCCTTCATCGTACAGGTGATCAGACCCGGTGAGCCTGTGAAAACGGGCACCACGCGCGCGTTCACCTGCGATTGGTGAACGTGTGAACCGTACGAAACATGCCCTTAACGACTGGCGCTCGCGCCGTCCGTGCCCAGCCACCCCGCCAGCTTGCCGCCGTGGCCCACCGCGCGCAGCCGCTGCTCGGCCGCGTCCCGGACGGGGTCCGTGGCGACCACGAGGAGTTCGTCACTGCGCCGCAGGACCGTGGAAGGCAGCGGAACAAACGATTTTCCGTCGCGTACGACGAGGGTGACCGCGGCTCCGGCCGGCAGCCTGAGCTCGTTGACCTCGACGCCGTGCATCTTCGACTCCCCGGGGATCGCGACGGACAGCAGATGCCCGCGCAGTCGCTCCAGGGGCGCCGATTCGATGCCGAGGTCGGCGGCCTCCGCCCCCTCGCCCAGCTTCAGCTTGCGGGCCAGCCAGGGCAGCGTCGGCCCCTGGACGAGGGTGTAGACGACGACCAGGACGAAGACGATGTTGAAGATGCGGCGGCTGCCTTCGACGCCGTTCACCATGGGGATCGTCGCCAGGATGATGGGCACGGCGCCGCGCAGTCCGGCCCAGGACATGAGGGTCTGCTCCTGCCACGGCACCCGGAACGGCGTGAGGCTCACCACCACGCTGAGCGGCCGGGCCACCATCGTCAGCACCAGGCCGATGAGGAGCGCGGGCCAGACGTCGTCCCCCAGCTCGTGCGGGGTGACCAGCAGGCCGAGCAGGACGAACATGCCGATCTGGGCGATCCAGCCGAGCCCGTCGGCGAAACCGCGTGTGGCGGGCCAGTGGGGCAGCTTGGCGTTGCCGAGCACCATCGACGCGAGATAGACCGCCAGGAAGCCGCTGCCGTGCGCCAGGGCGCCCGTGGCGTACGCGGTGAGCGCGATCGCCATGACGGCGATCGGGTAGAGGCCGGAGGCGGGCAGCGCCACGTGCCGCATCCCCCAGGAGCCGAGCCAGCCCACCGCGAGGCCGATGGCCGCGCCGATGGCCAGCTCCAGGGCTATCTCGGCCACCAGCATGTACCAGTGCTCGACGGGGCCCGCCGTGGAGAAGGCGACGACCAGGATGACCACCGGAGCGTCGTTGAAGCCGGACTCGGCCTCCAAGGTGCCCGTCACGCGCGCGGGGAGGGGGATTCTGCGCAGCACGGAGAAGACCGCCGCCGCGTCCGTCGAGGACACCACCGCGCCGATGATGAGCGCCTGCCGCCACTCCAGGCCGACCAGATAGTGCGCGCCCGCGGCTGTGACGCCGACGCTCACCGCCACTCCCGCCAGCGCCAGCGTGGCGGCGGAGGACAGGACCGGCCTGACCTCCTTCCACTTCGTGCCGAGGCCGCCCTCGGCCAGGATCACGACCAGGGCCGCGTACCCGATGACCTGGGTCAGCTCGGCGTTGTCGAAGTGGATGTCGCCGACGCCGTCCTGGCCCATGGCGACGCCGATCCCCAGGTACACGAGCAGGCTGGGGAGCCCGCTGCGCGAGGAGATCCGGACCGCCGCGACGGCGACGAGCAGGACGAGCGAGCAGACGAGCAGCAGCTGGTCGAGGTGGTGGACAGTCAGTGGCCTTCCCTTCCTCGGCTGACGCGCGTACAGGGCGGCAGCACATGTACAGGGGACGCGAGGCTGCGGCGCCATGCATCCAAGTACTTCGTTACCTTACCTAACTCTTGACGCTTTCTTGACACTTCGCGAGGCAAGATCGAACGCCCGTCCGCGTCGGTACCCGACTCCGCGTCAAGTCGCTCGGGACCCTGCGCCTATGGTTGCTCCAGCGCTCAGTCAAAAGCACAGCCCGCCCTGCCGCTCGCGTTAGGACAGCAAGGACAGCGATGCCCCCCAACACCACCGCCTCATCGGGTCATAAGCCCGGCAAGTCCGGCAGGAAAAAGGGGCGCAAAGCCCGTCTACTGGTGCTTGTTCTGGTAATGGCCATCATCGGTGGCATCGCCTACGGCGCGTACTGGTCCGTCAGTACGGTCCGTGCCTCCCTTCCGCAGACCACGGGCTCGATCACGCTCGAGGGCCTGTCGGGGCCCGTCGACGTCAAGCGTGACAGCTACGGCATCCCGCAGATCTACGCGTCCTCCGACGCGGACCTGTTCATGGCGCAGGGCTACGTCCAGGCGCAGGACCGGTTCTACGAGATGGACGTGCGCCGGCACATGACCGCCGGGCGACTGTCCGAGATGTTCGGCAAGGACCAGGTCAAGGACGACGAGTTCCTGCGCACCCTGGGCTGGGACCGGGTGGCTCAGAAGGAGTACGACACCAAACTGTCGGCCTCCACGAAGAAGTACCTCCAGGCGTACGCCAAGGGAGTCAACGCCTACCTCCAGGGCAAGGATGGCAAGGACATCTCCCTGGAGTACGCGGCCCTCGGCTTCAAGAACGACTACAAGCCCCAGAAGTGGACCCCGGTCGACTCGGTCGCGTGGCTCAAGGCGATGGCCTGGGACCTGCGCGGCAACATGAAGGACGAGATCGACCGCGCCCTGATGACCAGTCGCCTCGGCCCCCAGCAGATCGCGGACCTGTACCCGGACTACCCGTACAGCCGCAACCAGGCGATCGTCACCGAGGGCGAGTACGACGAGTACACCAAGACCTTCGACGGCGGTGACAGCTCCTCCAGCACGTCCACGAGCGGTACGACGGGCTCGACGTCGTCCTCGTCCGGTTCGGCCCTCACGAGCCAGCTGGCGGGCCTCTCGAACGTCCTGGACGACCTCCCGACGGCCGTCGGCGTGAACGGTCAGGGCATCGGCTCCAACTCCTGGGTCGTCGCCGGGAAGAACACCATCACCGGCAAGCCCCTCCTGGCCAACGATCCACACCTGGAGGCGTCGCTGCCGTCCGTCTGGTACCAGATGGGCCTGCACTGCCGCGCGATCTCCAGCAAGTGCCAGTACGACGTCAGCGGCTACACCTTCGCGGGCATGCCCGGCGTCGTCATCGGCCACAACCAGGACATCGCCTGGGGGATGACCAACTCCGGGGTCGACGTCACCGACCTCTACCTGGAGAAGCTCTCCGGTGACGGCTACCTGGTCGACGGCACCACGAAGCCCTTCACGACCCGCACGGAGACCATCAAGGTCGCCGGCGGCGCGTCCAAGAAGATCGTCGTCCGGTCGACCGACAACGGACCGCTGCTCTCGGACCGCAACGACGAACTGGTGAAGGTCGGCAAGAAGGCCGCCGTCGACACCGCGGCACCCGACAGAGGCGACGGCTACGGGATCTCCCTGCGCTGGACCGCCGAGGACCCGGGCACCACCATGGACGCCGTCTTCGCCATCGACAAGGCGTCCGACTGGAGCGAGTTCCGCACGGCCTCCGCCAAGTTCGACGTGCCCTCGCAGAACCTCGTCTACGCCGACACCAAGAACAACATCGGCTACACCCTGCCCGGCCGGATCCCGATCCGCGGCAAGGGCGACGGCTCGCTGCCCGTGCCCGGCTGGGACTCCAAGTACGACTGGACCGGCTACATCCCGCAGGCCGCGCTGCCGTACGAGTACAACCCGAAGCGCGGCTACATCGTCACCGCCAACCAGGCCGTGATCGACAAGGACAAGTACCCGTACACGCTCACCACGGACTGGGGCTACGGCACCCGCAGTCAGCGCATCACCGATCTGATCCAGTCGAAGATCGACGGCGGCGGCAAGATCTCCACCGACGACATGCGGCAGATGCAGCTCGACGACAGCAGTGAGATCGCCAAGCTGCTCGTGCCCAAGCTGCTGAAGATCGACGAGCCCGACCCGGACGTGCGCGAGGCGCAGAAGCTCCTGGAGGGCTGGGACTACACCCAGGACGCGGACTCGGCGGCGGCCGCCTACTTCAACTCGGTCTGGCGCAACATCCTCAAGCTCGCCTTCGGCAACAAGCTGCCCAAGGAGCTGCGGGTCGAGGGGCAGTGTCTGTACGTCGCGCCGGTCGACACCACCGGTCCCGCCGACGAGGACAACCAGAAGGTGCGCGAGTGCGGCGAGCGTGACGCCGACGAGGCCCAACCGGACGGCGGCGACCGCTGGTTCGAGGTCGTCCGCAAGCTCATGGACGACCCGAACAGCGACTGGTGGAAGACCCCCGCGTCGGGCAACCGCCCGTCGGCGAGCAACATGAACCAGCTGTTCAAGCGCGCCATGATCGACGCCCGCTGGGAACTGACCGCCAAGCTCGGCAAGGACATCGACACCTGGAGCTGGGGCCGGCTGCACCGCCTGTTCCTGAAGAACCAGACCCTGGGCACCAGCGGCCCCGGCATCGTCCAGTACGTCCTCAACCGCGGCCCCTGGAAGCTCAGCGGCGGCGAGGCCACGGTCAACGCGACCGGCTGGAACGCGGCCGGCGGCTACGGAGTCGTCTGGGTGCCGTCGATGCGCATGGTGGTCAACCTCGACGACTTCGACAAGTCCAAGTGGATCAACCTCACCGGAGCCTCCGGGCACGCCTACAGCGCGCACTACACCGACCAGACCAGCAAGTGGGTCAACGGTGAGCTGCTGCCCTGGTCGTTCTCGTCCAAGGCGGTCGACGGCAGCACGAGCGACACCCTGGTGCTCAAACCATGAATCGTTGAACGACGGAACAACTGAAATGGCCCTCCACGCACGCGTGGAGGGCCATTTCAGTTGCCCTTCAGTTCCCCGCGAACCGCCGCACACCCGAAGGCGTCACCACCGCCCGCACCGGCCGGTCGTGCTCCTCCGTAGGCACGTGCTCGACGACCTCGGAGTCGTACAGCAGCACCACCAGTGAGGGATGGACACCCGCCCGCTCCAGCCGCGCCAGCACGCGGTCGTACGACCCCCCGCCGCGCCCCAGGCGCATCCCGCGCCCGTCGACCGCCAGACCGGGCAGCAGAACGACGTCGGCGCCGCTCACGGCGTCCGGGCCGAGCCGCTCGCCGGAGGGCTCCAACAGGGCCATCTTTCCGCCGTGTCGGACCCGCGCGAGCGAACCTTCGCCGTCGTAGTAACCCCAGTCCAGGTCGTTGTCCGGGAGCAGTACGGGGAGCAGGACGTCGATGCCCCGCGCGCGGAGTGCGTCCAGGAGTACGGGCGTTCCGGGTTCGCTCCCTACGGAGACGTACGCCGCCACCGTGCGCGCGTGCGCCAACTCGGGCAGTTCCAGGGCGCGCTGGGCGAGCGCGACGGCGGCCTCTCGTACGTCATCGGCCGTCAACCTGTTCCTCACCGTGACGAACTCTCGTCGCAACATTCGCTTGTCAGGCTCAGGTTCATGTCCTAGGTGACGCACAGGTCCCACCCGTACCCTTCCTAATGTGCTCATATGAGAGCGTTTTAACCGGAGCCACAGATTCACCACAAAGGCACCGGATAAGGTTCGGGCATGACTCAGTCGCACCCCAGGATCAGCAAGGCTGTCATCCCCGCAGCCGGTCTCGGCACCAGGTTCCTGCCGGCCACCAAAGCAACTCCTAAGGAGATGCTGCCGGTCGTGGACAAGCCCGCGATCCAGTACGTGGTCGAAGAGGCCGCGTCGGCTGGGCTCGACGACGTCCTCATGATCACCGGACGCAACAAGCGCCCCCTAGAGGACCACTTCGACCGCAACTACGAGCTCGAATCCGCCCTCCAGAAGAAGGGCGACGCGAGTCGGCTGGCCAAGGTCCAGGAGTCCAGCGACCTCGCCACCATGCACTACGTCCGCCAGGGCGATCCCAAGGGCCTCGGTCACGCCGTCCTGTGCGCGGCCCCGCACGTTGGCCACGAGCCCTTCGCCGTCCTCCTCGGGGATGACCTCATCGACCCCCGCGACCCCCTCCTCGCGCGCATGGTCGAGGTCCAGGAGCAGCACGGCGGCAGCGTCATCGCGCTCATGGAGGTCGCACCCGAGCAGATCCACCTCTACGGATGCGCGGCCGTCGAGGCCACCGCGGACGACGACGTCGTCAAGGTGACCGGCCTGGTCGAGAAGCCGGACGCGGCCGACGCCCCGTCGAACTACGCGATCATCGGCCGCTACGTCCTCGACCCGCACATCTTCGACATACTGCGCAAGACCGAGCCCGGCCGCGGCGGCGAGATCCAACTCACCGACGCCCTCCAGCAGTTGGCCACCGACGAGAAGATCGGCGGCCCCGTGCACGGCGTCGTCTTCAAGGGCCGCCGCTATGACACCGGCGACCGGGGCGACTATCTGCGTGCCATTGTCAGACTCGCGTGCGAACGTGAAGACCTGGGCCCGGACTTCCGCGCCTGGCTTCGCAGTTACGTAGCCGAGGAGATGTAGCAACGTTGAGCACCGCCGCGAACCGCACCGCAGGACCCGACCACCTCTGGACGGTGGACGAGCACCTGGAGGACATCCTCGCGACCGTCCGCCCCCTGGAACCCATCGAGCTGCAATTGCTCGACGCTCAGGGCTGCGTCCTGGTCGAGGACATCACGGTGCCGGTCTCGCTCCCGCCCTTCGACAACAGCTCGATGGACGGGTACGCGGTGCGGGTCACGGACGTCGCGGGCGCGAGCGAGGAGTTCCCGGCGGTCCTGACGGTGATCGGCGACGTCGCGGCGGGCCGGGCCGAGCCGCTCCACGTGGGCCCCGGTGAGACCGCCCGCATCATGACCGGCGCCCCGCTCCCGCCCGGCGCCGAGGCCGTCGTCCCCGTGGAGTGGACCGACGGAGGCCTCGGCGGCGGCCCGGTCACCGGCATGCGGGCCCGCAGCCAGGCCCCCGAGGGCGCCGGCGGGCACGTGCACGTGTACCGCTCGGCGCAGGCACGCGCGCACGTACGCGCGAAGGGCAGCGACGTGAAGGCGGGCGACCGGGCCCTGGACGCCGGCACCGTCCTCGGCCCGCCGCAGATCGCCCTGCTCGCCGCGATCGGCCGCGGCACGGTGCGCGTACGCCCCCGCCCGCGCGTGGTCGTCATGTCCACCGGCAGCGAACTCGTCCAGCCCGACGAGCAGTTGGCCGACGGCCAGATCTACGACTCCAACAGCTTCGCCCTCACCGCCGCCGCCCGCGACGCCGGAGCCATCGCCTACCGGGTCGGCGCCGTCGCCGACGACGCCGAGACCCTCCGCGACACCATCGAGGACCAGCTCGTCCGCGCCGACCTCCTGGTCACCACCGGCGGCGTGAGCGTCGGGGCGTACGACGTCGTCAAGGAGGCGCTGTCCTCCGTGGGCGACGAGGACGAGGAGGGCGCCGGGATCGACTTCCGCAAGCTCGCCATGCAGCCCGGCAAACCCCAGGGCTTCGGCTCCATCGGCCCCGACCACATCCCGCTGCTGGCCCTTCCCGGCAACCCGGTGTCGTCGTACGTCTCCTTCGAGCTGTTCGTTCGGCCCGCGATCCGCGCCCTGATGGGCCTGGACGACGTGCACCGCCCGACGACCAGGGCCACCCTCACCACCGACAAGGCGCTGACCTCCCCGAAGGGCCGCAGACAGTTCCTGCGCGGGACGTACGCCGATGGCGAAGTCACCCCTGTAGGGGGCGCCGGATCGCACCTGATCGCGGCCCTCGCGCTCGCCGACGCGCTGATCGTCGTCCCCGAGGACGTCGAGTCCGTGGAGCCCGGCACCGAGGTCCAGGTGGTCCTGCTCGGCTGAGTACTCCGAGTTGGCGGTACCGTGTCGCGCACAACACGCCCGGACCGGGAGCGCCACACAGCATGACTGAGCCTTTCCGGGGGGAAACCCCTGGACCCCCTGCGCACGACCGACTGACGCACATCGACGACGCGGGCGCCGCCCGGATGGTCGACGTGTCCGCGAAGGACGTGACCGCGCGCACCGCCACCGCCAGCGGACGCGTCCTCGTCTCGCCCCGCGTGGTCGAGCTGCTGCGCGGCGAAGGGGTCCCCAAGGGCGACGCCCTGGCCACCGCGCGCATCGCGGGGATCATGGGCGCCAAACGCACCCCGGACCTCATCCCGCTCTGCCACCCGTTGTCGGTGTCGGGTGTGAAACTGGATCTGTCGGTCGCGGACGACTCCGTACGAATCCGGGCCACCGTGAAGACGACGGACCGCACGGGCGTCGAGATGGAGGCCCTCACCGCGGTCTCCGTCGCCGCGCTCACCGTGATCGACATGGTCAAGGCGGTCGACAAGGGGGCGGTCATCACGGACGTGCGCGTGGAGGAGAAGACGGGCGGCAAGTCGGGGGACTGGAGCCGGACATGACGCTCGACGATTCGGTCGGCGGTGCGCTGCTCGCGCCGTACAGCGCACTGGTGGTCACCGCCTCCAATCGCGCTGCCTCCGGGGTCTACGAGGACAAGGGTGGTCCCTTGATCGCGGACGGCCTCAAGGGCTTCGGCTTCGCCGTCGACGGGCCGCAGGTGGTCCCCGACGGAGACCCGGTCGAGGCCGCGCTGCGGGCCGCCGTAGAAGCCGGTTACGACGCCGTCGTCACCACCGGCGGCACCGGCGTCTCGCCCACCGACCGCACCCCCGAGGCGACCCGCGCGGTGATCGACTACGAGGTGCCCGGCATCGCCGAGGCCATCCGGGCGTACAGCCGGGACAAGGTGCCGACTTCGGCGCTCTCCCGAGGTCTGGCCGGAGTCGCCCGGGGCACACTGATCGTCAACCTGCCGGGGTCCACCGGCGGGGTGAGGGACGGCCTCGCCGTCCTGGAGCCCCTGCTGGCGCACGCCGTCGACCAGATCCGAGGCGGCGATCACCCCAGACCCGCCGACACCAGTGGGGGTGCGAGCTGAACAGCCCATCCTGGCCCGCCGTGCTGGTGGACGGCGACATCGTCCTGAGGCCGATAAAGCTCCGCGACCAGCGGGCCTGGCGCGAGGTCAACCGGCGCAACCGGGACTGGCTGCGCCCCTGGGAGGCGACCATTCCGCCGCCCACCCCCAGCGGGCCGATCGCACACCGGCCGACCTACCGGCAGATGGTCCGGCATCTTCGTTCCGAGGCGAACTCGGGCCGGATGCTGCCGTTCGTCATCGAATACCAGGGGCGCCTGGTCGGGCAGTTGACGGTCGCCGGGATCACCTGGGGCTCGATGTGCTCGGGTCACGTCGGCTACTGGGTGGACGAATCGGTGGCAGGGCGCGGAGTGATGCCGACGTCCGTGGCGCTCGTCGTCGACCACTGTTTCCGGGCCGTGGGACTACATCGCATCGAGGTCTGCATTCGCCCGGAGAACGGCCCGAGCCGCCGGGTCGTCGAGAAACTCGGATTCCGCGAGGAGGGCCTCAGGCCCCGTTATCTCCACATCGACGGCGCCTGGCGCGACCACCTCGTCTTCGCCCTCACCGCGGAAGAGGTGCCCGAGGGGTTGCTGGCCCGCTGGCAGCGGGCACGCTCCCGGAGCACCCCGCACGACAATCCCGCATAGCGGCAAGCCCGTTGGACCCGAAGCCCAGGAATGGAATAAGTGTTCGAAAGTGATCGACGAATGACCGTCTTGGGGCAATGAATTCGCCAACCGAGCGGCCTGTTGATCGCATCCATCACAAAAAAAGCTCGAAATATCAGCCAGATCGTGCGACACACCGGCTCAATTGGCAGATGGCCTCACGCAAACCCCTCTACCGTGTGAGGCGTGAGCAGCAGCGGCCTCATCTACGCAGTCATTGTCGGGGCCTGGGCCGCCTACTTGGTGCCGATGTGGCTCCGTAGGCAGGACGAGCTGAACGAGGCCCGTCCGACGGAACGCTTCAGCACCGCCATCCGGCTGCTGTCCGGACGGGCGGGGATGGAGCGCCGGTACGCCAAGGACCTGCGGGCGCGCTCCACCGAGGAGGGGGAGCCCAGCGCCGTAGTGCCGGACGCCGTCACCGATTCGGTGGACGTCCGGGCCTTCGCCATGCCCCCGGTCCGTCCCCAGGTGCACGCGCCCGTCCGGCAGCAGAGCCAGGAGCGCCCGGAAGCGGCGCGCGAACCGGAGCGCGGGGCGGTCCGCGAACCGGCGCGCGAGCCGGTCCGTGAACCGGCGCGTGAGCAGGCGTCAAAACCGGTACCCCAGCAGGGCTCCGCGTCGGCCCAGGCGGCGCCCAAGTCCGCCAAGTCCGCACCCGCGTCCGCGCCTGCGCGCAAGCGCGCGCCGGTCGCGCGGCGTTCGCCCGCCGAGGAAGCCGCGGCGGCGCGCGCCCGGCGGGTGAAGGTGCTCGCGCGCCGTAGGCGTACCACCGTGATGCTCTTCCTCGCCTTCACGCTCGGCGCGATCGTCGCGGCGGTCGGCGGGCTCGCCCTGCTCTGGGCGCCCGGCGTACCGGCGGTCCTGCTCAGCGGGTACATCGCCTACCTGCGTACGCAGGAACGCCGCCGCTTCGCCTACCAGATGGACCGGCGCCAGGCCGAGGTCGCCGCGCAGCGGCTGCGGGAGCGTCAGCCGCGCAGGCGCGTGTCCGTGGACGCCGGGATCGACGACGCCGACGAGGCACCCGAACCGGCGACGGACCCCGGGATGTCCGCGCTCGCCGCCGACCGCCGCGCCCTCGTCGAGCAGACCGACCACGCCGAGTGGGTCGACCAGCAGCGCGAGCGGCAGCGCCGGCCCGGCCAGGGCGACAGCTGGGACCCGGTACCGGTACCGCTGCCGACGTACGTCACCGCGCCGGTCGCACCGCGCGCCACGTCCGACGTGGACCTCGGGGCACCGGACGCGTGGAGCTCGGCACGCTCCAGTTCCGTAGCGCCGGAGCAGGAGGCGCAGTCCACCGCGCGGGACGACCGTGACGGACGGGACGCCATGGACGCCCGCGACGCTCGGGACGAGGACGCGGAGGACCCGTCGGAGGACAAAGGGACGGCGGACGGCCGCACCGACGCCCGCCGCGCCGCGTCCGCCCGCCGGGCCCGAGAGCGGGGCCGCACCCCCCTGTTCGACCAGTACGAGGACGGCGAACGGCCCCGCGCGGCCAACGAGTGACCAGGCAAGGAACGGATTTCCAAGCACCCTGACGGGGATGCTAGAGTTTCACTCGTTGCAGGGGCCTGTGGCGCAGTCTGGTAGCGCACCTCGTTCGCATCGAGGGGGTCTGGGGTTCAAATCCCCACAGGTCCACCGCATGACTGTTCTTGAGCTAGCTCAGGGATAGTTGACGAGATCCCGTCCGATCTGTTGATCGGGCGGGATCTTTGGTTTTCCGGGGGTTGTTGGATGGGTGCCCGACAGAGGTCGTCGCTGCCTGGCTGATCGCACATCACTCCGGACGGAGCGTGAGAACGACGGGCTCTGGGCCCGACTCCGGGCGAGCGTCGGGTGACGGAACGCGAGGCGATTCATGGAGTCGCGGCCCCGGATGGGCAGGTTCATGCGCGAAGCGGACTTCGATCGTGAGCCCACCGACGGCGCGGGGCTCCGCCGTGACCGTGGCCGCGTGGGCGTCGGCGATCGACTGGACGATGGACAGGCCGAGGCCGTGTCCGTCGGTGCCGGTGCGGTCCGGGGCGAGCCTGCGGAACGGCTCGAAGAGGGCATCGACTCGGGCGGGGTCGACGAGTGGGCCGGTGTTGGTCACGGTCAGCCGGTCTTCTCCGGTGTGGACGACAACGTCGCCCTGGGGGTGGTTGTACTGGATGGCGTTGCGTACCAGGTTGGAGACCAGTTGCTTGAGCAGCGCCGGGTCACCGCTGACGGTCAGCGGCTCGATGTGCGTGGAAACGTTGACGGCGTTCTCGTCCGCGAGTGACCGCAGTTCGGCCACGGCCTGGGCGACCAGCACGGAGACGTCGGTGTCCTGGACCTGATCGAGTCCGCGGTCGCTGCGCGCGAGCACCAGTAGCGCGGCGACGAGTCTCTCCGCGGAGCGGTTGGCGGTGAGCAGTTCCTCGCGGACCTCGGCGAGGCCGTGCGGAAGCGGATCCGCGAGGCCCACCTCGATGCTGGTGCGCTGGACGGTCAGGGGGGTGAGTAGTTCGTGGGAGGCGTTCGCGACGAAACGGCGCTGGCTGGTGAAGGATTTCTCCAGCCGGTCGAGCATGGCGTCGTAGGTGTCGGCGAGTTCCCGCAACTCGTCGTCAGGTCCTGAGAGCCGCAGCCGCTCATGGAGGTTCTCCCCGCTCATTCTGCGGGCGGCACGGGTCACCTCTCGCACAGGACGCAGGGCGCGGCCTGCCAGCCACCAGGCCGTGGTCCAGGACAGGACTGCCATGAGGACCAGCCCGACGGCAGGCCACAGGATCAACTGCCGCAGCGCCGCGTCCTGGAGTTTCTTGGTGATCTCCATGTGCACGAGGTCCAGCTCCGGGTTCGCTCCGGTGTGCGCTCCGGCTCCGGCCGATGAGGTGCGCCCCGATGCCGGTTGCGAGGTGTCCGTCGGTGGCGAGGTGGTCGCCGCCGGTTCCACCATCCGTATCTTGAGCCCCGACGCCTCCGCCATGGTTCCGTGCCGCGCGAGCAGCGCGACCAGGACCAGCACGGCGGCGCCGACCAGGAAGCAGATCGAGGCGAAGGTGGTGGCCAGCTTGGCGCGGAAGGTCAGCCGGCCGCGCGGGACGGTGCGCGGCCGCAGGCGAGTCAGCACAGCCGGTAACCCGTTCCCGTGTCGGTGGAGATCACGTCACTTCCTCCGATCTTGGTACGCAGCCGGCTGACGGTGGCACGCACCGCGCTGGTACGCGAGTCGAGGTTCTCGTCCCAGACCCGGTCCAGGAGCTCGCGGTGGGTGACCGGTTCGCCCCGGGTCTCCAGCAGGAACTCCAGCACCGCGAATTCTTTGGCGGTCAGTTCGACGGCGCGGCCATGAACGAGCACCTCATGGCAACTTCGATCCATTTCGATCCCTTTGTGCCGCAGTGGCGTCACCGGAAGTGCGGTCACCCGTCGGCTCAAGGCCCTTACCCGTGCCACGAGTTCGGAGAATTCGAAGGGCTTCGTGAGGTAGTCGTCCGCACCGAGGTGATCAAGGCCGTAGACCTTGTCCTCCGGTAAGCCGGCCGCTGTCAGCATCAGGATGCGCGGAGGATCCCTGAGCTCGCCCAGCCGGCGGCAGACCTCGTCACCGCTCAGCACCGGCAGATCGCGGTCGAGGATGATCACGTCGTAGTCGTTGAGCAGGCACTGCTGCTCGGCCATGTCCCCCGACGAGGCGACGTCGACGGCCATGGCCTCACGGCGCAGGCCGGTGGCGATCGTACGGGCCAGGACCTGGTGGTCCTCGGCGATCAGAACTCTCATGGCACGTGGGTTCCTTGCTCTCTCGCGGGGGCGCGCAACGGTGACCGACGTACGGAAAGCAGGCAGATCAGGCGGTTGCCCGGTCATCCAACCAGGCGCGCGATTGCAGGGGGATAAGCGTCGGCACGGAGCCGGCCCGGCCTTGCGTGGTCCTTATCTCCCTGTAAACGGCGCCCTGTTGTCCTACGGGGACGTTGCCTTCCCACCCACCCTGTGAGGTTCCCGATGCCCACCCTGTCCGCTGTTCCGTGGACCCGCGCCGTCCTCGCGGCCGGCGCCGTGTCGCTGGTCCTGGTCCTGTCTGCGTGCGGCGCACACGACACCGGCGACGACGTCGCCAGTGCCAAGGGAAGCCGGACGCCCACCGTCGGCGCCTCCGCGAAGAGCAAGGACGCGCAGAAGGCCCGGCTGCAGTTCGCGGCCTGCATGCGCCGCAACGGTGTCGACATGCCGGACCCCGGTGCCGACGGGACGAAGCTGACCATGCCCAGCGACCCCGCGAAGTTCAGCAGCGCCGTCGAGAAGTGCAAGCAGTACATGCCCAGCGCCGACGGTCAGGGCTCTGTCGACAGTGCTTCGGCGAACGCCCAGGCGCTGAAGCTGGCACGGTGCCTGCGCGGCAAGGGAATCGACGTGCCGGACCCCTCCGCGGACAAGCCCTTGAACATCCCCGACGCCGAGTCGCAGAAGACTCAGGACGCCATGAAGGCGTGCGGGGGCGGGGTTTCCGGAAGGGCCGGCCAGTGACCGCCCTCGACAGGACCGCGGCGCCGCCGCAGGACGACGCCACCCGCCGTCCCTGCCGCCGAAGGCGCCTGACCACCTGGGCCGTCGCGGCGGTCGCGATCGCGGTGATCGGCAGTGGCGCGCTCTACGCGGTGGCCGCCCCGGGCCGGACGACCGCCACCACCACCGACGGGCCGAAGGAGGACACCACCACGGTGACCCGGCAGACCCTGGTCAACTCCCAGCAGGTCGACGGGACCCTCGGCTACTCCGGTTCCACCACCGTCAACGCCCAGTTGCCGGGCATCGTCACCGCTCTGCCGGGCCTCGGCCGCACCGTCACCCGAGGCCACCCGCTCTACAGCGTCGACGAGACCCCGGTCGTCCTGATGTACGGCACCAGTCCCGCCTACCGCGAGATGAAACCCGGCGACGAGGGCCAGGACGTACGGCAGTTGGAGACCAACCTCCAAGCAATGGGCTACGACGGCTTCACCGCCGACGACACCTATACCGCCGCCACCGCGAGGGCCGTAGAACGCTGGCAGAAGGACCTCGGGCTGCCGACGGGCGAGCGGACCGGAACCGTCGCGCTGGGCCGGATCGTCTTCGCGTCCGGAGCGCTGCGGATCAGCGCCCACAAGACCCCGGTCGGCTCCGGTCCCGCACCCGGAACGCCGGTGCTGGTCGCCACCTCGAACAAGAGGCAGGTGCACGTCGACCTCGACGTCGCGAACCAGTCGCTCGCCAGGAAGAACGAAAAGGTGACCGTCTCCCTCCCGGGCGGCAGGACCGTCCAGGGCACGATCACCTCGGTCGGAACGGTCGTCACGGTGACCCCGGGCACCGACGGCAGCTCGGACAGGTCCACCATCGGCGTCGACATCGCACTCGACAGCGCTGCCGCCGGGACCTACACCCAGGCACCGGTCACCGTCGCCCTGCGGACCGCCGAGAAGAAGAACGTGCTCACGGTGCCGGTCACCGCACTGCTGGCACTCAGCGAGGGCGGCTACGGCGTCGAAGTCATCGGCTCCGGCGGACGGTCCACCATCATCTCCGTCACCCTCGGCATGTTCGCCGACGGCAGGGTGGAGGTCAGCGGCCACGGCCTGACGGCCGGCACCCGGGTCGGAGTCGCCCAATGACCGGCCCCCTGGTGGAACTTCGCGACGTCGGCCACGTCTACCCCGGCGGAACCAGAGTGCTGCACGAGGTGTCCCTGCGCGTCCGGCACGGGGAACTCCTCGCGATCGTCGGCCCGTCCGGCTCCGGGAAATCCACCCTGCTCAACCTCATCGGCACCCTGGACACGGCCACCTCCGGCACTGTGACCATCGACGGCCACGACATCGCCACCCTCAAGGAGCGCCAGGTCTCCGCGCTACGGGCCCGCGCCATCGGTTTCGTCTTCCAGCAGTTCTTCCTCGCTCCCTCGATCAGCGCCCTGGACAACGTCGCCGACGGCCTCCTGTACGCCGGCGTGGCCCGCGGGCAGCGCCGCGCACGCGCCGAGCGGACGCTGCGCAGGGTCGGCCTCGGCCACCGCCTGGACCACCGCCCGCACGAACTGTCCGGGGGCGAGAAGCAGCGCGTCGCCATCGCCCGCGCGGTCGTCGGAGACCCACCGCTGCTGCTCGCCGACGAGCCGACCGGCGCCCTGGACACCACCTCGGGGGCATCGGTGCTGGAACTCCTGCGGGAGCTCAACACGTCCGGCACCACCGTCGTCCTGATCACCCACGACCAGGAGCTGGCCGCCTCGCTCCCGCGCCGGGTCCGCGTCCTCGACGGCCGGGTCGACGAGGAGGTGAGGTCGTGAGCTCCGGGCAACTCGTCCCCCACCGCCTCGGTCCCGCCGACACCGTGCGCGTCGGCAGCGCGGGCCTGCGGGTCCGCCCGGCCCGAGTGGTGCTCTCCGCCCTCGGCATCGCGATCGGGATCGCCGCCATGGTCGCGGTGATCGCCATCTCCTCCTCCAGCCAGGCTGCCTTCAACGCCCGGCTCGCCTCCGTGGGCACCAATCTCCTCACCGTGACCCCCGGAAAGGACTTCCTCGGGAAACCGGCCCCGCTGCCCGAGAGCTCCGTGGGCATGGTCGAACGCATCGCTCCCGTCGACTCCGCCTCGGCCACCGGCAGCGTCGACGACGCCCATGTCTACCGCAACGACCACATCCCCCAGGACGCCAGCGGCGGCATCGGCGTCCTCGCCACCGGGCTCGACCTCCCCACGACAGTCGGTCTGCACCTGGCGGCCGGCACCTGGCTCAACGCCGCGCAGGCCCGCTACCCGACCGTCGTGCTGGGCGCCACCACGGCCGAGCTCCTCGGCATCACCCACCCCGGCAACCGGATCTGGCTCGGCGGCCAGTGGTTCACCGTCACCGGCATCCTGCACAAGGCGCCGCTCGCGCCGGAGTTGGACACCTCGGCCCTGGTCGGCTGGGACGCAGCGAAGCGCCTGCTCGGCTTCGACGGCAGGCCCACCCAGATCTACCTCCGCAGCGCGGACAGCAAGGTCGGCCAGGTCCGCGACGTCCTCGCGGCCACCGTCAACCCCGAGAACCCCAGCGAGGTCACCGTCTCCCGACCTTCCGACGCGCTCACCGCCAAACAGGCCGCCAACAACGCCTTCACCAGCCTGCTGGTCGGCATCGGCGGCATCGCCCTGCTCGTGGGCGGCGTCGGCGTGGCCAACACCATGGTCATCGCCGTCCTGGAACGACGCGGCGAGATCGGCCTGCGCCGTTCCCTGGGTGCCACCCGCGCCCAGATCCGCACCCAGTTCCTGACCGAGTCCGTACTGCTGTCCACCCTCGGCGGAGCGAGCGGCGCCGCACTGGGCGCCGTAGCCTCGGCGGGCTACGCCGTCTACCAGGGCTGGCAGGTCGTCATACCTCCGTGGGCCTTGGGAGTCGGTGTCGGCGCCACGATCGCCATCGGGGCCTTCGCCGGCCTCTGGCCCGCGGTCCGCGCCGCCCGCCTCGCTCCCCGGGAAGCCCTCTCCAGCCCGTGACGAGAACCCGGCCGACGGTGATCCGTATGCGTCCTGTGTGGCAGGCCCTGGCCGGGGGTGGTCGCGGTCACAGCACCTTCGCGAAGCACCGACTGTCGTCATGGAAGCGGTAGTACCCGAACTTCACGCAGGGCTCGTAGCCGCTGGACGTGTAGAGGGCGATGGCCTCCGGCTGCTTGGTGCCGGTTTCCAGGACCATGCGGGTGCGGCCGGCCGCGCGGGCGTTCTCCTCCAGGGCGGCCAGCATGCGGCGGGCGAGGCCCAGGCCGCGGGCCTGTTCGATCACGTACATGCGCTTGAGCTCGGCGTCGCCGTCCTCGTTGCCCTCGCCGTTGGCGTCCTGGGAGCGCCAGCCGCCGGTGGCGACGGGGTCGTCGTTGGCGTCGTACGCGATCAGGTACAGGCCGTTCGGGGGTTCGAAGTCCGTCGGGTCCAGGGTCGTGGCGTCGCCGCCGTCGCCGTAGCGGACGTGGTACTCCGCCTGAACCTGGTCGCTCAGCTTCACGGCGTCGGGGTGGTCGAAGGGGACGGTGCGTATGTTCATGCGAAAACTCGTATGCCTACTCGTGAGCTCGTAAGGGGTATCCGGACTCCGTCCAGTGTGCCGGTATCGTGCCGGAGTGCTCACTGTGACCTCAGTAAATGTCAACGGACTGCGGGCCGCCGCGAAGAAGGGCTTCGTGGAGTGGCTCGCCGGGACCTCCGCCGATGTGCTCTGTCTGCAGGAGGTGCGGGCCGAGCCGGAGCAGCTGCCGGAGCACGTCCGCACCCCCGAGGGCTGGCATGTCGTGCACGCCCCGGCCGCCGCCAAGGGCCGCGCCGGCGTCTCCCTCTACACCCGCCGCGAGCCGGACCGCGTCCAAGTCGGCTTCGGGTCGGCCGAGTTCGACGGGAGCGGCCGGTACGTCGAGGCCGACCTTCCCGGGGTCACCGTCGCGAGCCTGTACCTGCCCTCCGGCGAGGTCGGCACCGAGCGGCAGGACGAGAAGGTGCGCTTCATGGGCGAGTTTCTCGTCCATCTGAAGGAGCTGCGCGCGCGGGCCGCCGCCGACGGGCGCGAGGTCGTCGTCTGCGGCGACTGGAACATCGCCCACCAGCCCGCCGACCTCAAGAACTGGCGCGCCAACCAGAAGAACTCCGGCTTCCTGCCGGAGGAGAGGGAGTGGCTCGGCAGCGTCCTCGACGCCAAGGGCGGTGGGTACGTGGATGTCGTCCGCGCGCTTCATCCTGACGTCGAGGGGCCGTACTCCTGGTGGTCCTACCGCGGGCGCGCGTTCGACAACGACAGCGGATGGCGGATCGACTACCACGTCTCGACGCCCGGGCTCGCCGCCAAGGCGGTCAAGGGGTACGTCGAGCGCGCGGCCACGCATGACGAGCGCTGGTCGGACCACGCGCCCGTGACGGTGGTCTACGACCTCTGAGGTCCCTGACCGCCGCCTCCGGCCTGGAGCCGGCGGTCCATCGCCATCGAGAGTTCCGCTTCTACGACGCTCTTCGCCAGCGGGCGCAGTCGTTGCAGGTCCTCCGTCGTGCGGCCGCCCTGTGTCAGCACCATGTCCGCGAAGAGTTCCGCGAGGGCGTCCGTGTGTGCGCGGACGCGGCGGCCCGCGCTGAGGACGTCGGCGAGGGGGATGCCCTCGTGGACCAGCGCGGCCGTGACGTCGAGGAGGCGGCGGCTGATGTGGACGATCTCGCCGCCGTCGGTGCCGAGGTAGCCGAGTTCGAGCGAGGCGGCGAAGTTCTCCGGGGTGGCCTGGTCGCCGAAGTAGTCGGCGAGGGCCTCCGGGGTGAGCCGGACCGGGGTCTCCTCGGTCGGCGCGCCCAGCCCCAGCAGCTCGCCGACGTTGCGGCCGTGGTCGAAGGCCTCCGCCAGTTCCGCGATGCCGTTGAGGGTGTGGCCGCGCTCCAGCAGCGCCGAGATCGTGCGCAGGCGGGCCAGGTGGGTCTCGTCGTACCAGGCGATACGGCCTTCCCGGCGCGGCGGGTGGATGAGTTTGCGCTCGCGGTAGAAGCGCAGGGTGCGCACCGTGATGCCGGCCTCCTCGGCCAGCTCCTCCATGCGGTACTCGCGCTTCTGTTCTGCCTTCTCCGCCACGCCCGCACCCTACGTCGTACCCTCGGTAACTTTCCGCCTCCCGCCCCCTACCCATGAGTACGGAGCTGCTCTACGCTCCGATTGCGCCAGTGTTCACTGGCGCGGTTGCGTGACCGTAGGGAAGGACAGGGGATGACCGAACGCGAGCATGTGCGGGTGGCGGTGATCGGGTCCGGGTTCGGTGGGCTGGGGGCCGCGGTGCGGTTGCGGCGCGAGGGCGTCACCGACTTCGTCGTCCTGGAGCGCGCCGACAGCGTGGGCGGGACCTGGCGGGACAACAGCTATCCCGGCTGCGCCTGCGACGTACCGTCGCATCTGTACTCGTTCTCCTTCGCGCCGAACGCCGACTGGCCGCGCACCTTCTCCCGGCGGGAGCACATCCGCGCCTACCTGGAGAACGTCGCCGACGTCTTCCGGCTCCGGCCGCACATCCGCTTCAACTCCGAGGTCAAGATGATGACTTGGGACGCGGAGCGGCTGCGCTGGGACATCGAGACCACCGGCGGCTCCTACTCCGCCGACCTCGTCGTCTCCGCCACCGGGCCGCTCTCCGACCCCAAGATCCCGGACATCCCGGGGCTCGACTCCTTCCCCGGCAAGGTCTTCCACTCGGCCCGCTGGGACCACGACTACGACCTGCGCGGCAAGCGCGTCGCCATGGTCGGCACCGGCGCCTCCGCGATCCAGATCGTGCCGGCGATCCAGCCCGACGTGCGGCGCCTCACCCTCTTCCAGCGCACCCCGCCCTGGGTGATGCCCCGCGTCGACCGCCCCATCAGCGGCGCCGAACGCGCCCTGCACCGCGCGCTGCCCTTCACCACCAAGGCGCGGCGGGGACTCCTGTGGGGCATAAGGGAGTTGCAGACGCAGGCCTTCACCAAGCGGCCCAACGAGCTTGTCCTGGTGGAGCAGTTGGCCAAGCGGAACATGGCCCACTCCATCAAGGACCCGGCTCTGCGCGCCAAACTCACCCCCGACTACCGCATCGGCTGCAAGCGCATCCTGCTCTCCCGCACCTACTATCCCGCCCTCGCCCAGCCCAATGTCGACGTCGTGGCAAGCGGGTTGAGTGAGGTCCGCGGCTCGACCGTCGTCGCCGCCGACGGCACCGAGGCCGAGGTCGACGCGATCGTCTTCGGTACGGGCTTCCACGTCACGGACATGCCGATCGCCCAACGGGTCGTCGGCGCGGAAGGGCGCACGCTGGCCGAGGCGTGGCAGGGCGGAATGCAGGCGCTACGGGGGTCCTCGGCGGCCGGGTTCCCGAACTGGGTGAGCGTCATCGGGCCCAACACCGGTCTCGGGACCTCCTCCATGATCTTCATTATCGAGTCCCAGCTGAACTATCTCGCCGACTACATCCGGCAGTTGGACGTCCTGGGTGGCCGCGTCGCCCTCGATGCCCGGCCGAGCGCGGTGAGCGCGTGGAACCGGCGTGTGCAGGAACGGATGAAGCGGACTGTGTGGAACACCGGCGGCTGCACCAGCTGGTACATGGACGCCTCCGGCCTCAACACCACCATCTGGCCCGGCACCACGGCCGAATTCCGCAAGGCCACAAGGAGAGTTGACCTCACGGAGTACGAGGTCGTACGGGTTTCTGCCGACAAGAAGGCGGAGACAGCGACGGAGACAGTAACGGAGACGGAGGTGGCCAGCGCGTGAGTCGTCTTATGCACGCCTCGTCCGGGCCGTACGCCCCGCCCGTCCCCGCCCGCGAGCTCACCGTCACCTCCGCCGACGGCTCCCGGCTGCACGTCGAGGTGCACGGACCCGAGGACGCGCCCGCCGTCGTCCTCTCGCACGGCTGGTCCTGTTCCACGGCCTTCTGGGCCGCGCAGGTACGGGACTTGGCGGCCGATCACCGCGTCATCGTCTACGACCAACGGGGGCACGGGCGCAGTCCGGTGGCCGTCGCGCACAGTACCGACGCGCTCGCCGACGACCTGGAAGCCGTACTGGAGGAGACGCTCGCGCCCGGGGAGAAGGTGGTGATCGCGGGGCACTCCATGGGCGGGATGACCGTGCTGGCGGCTGCCGGGCGGGCGCGGTTCCGGGAGCACGCGGTGGCCGTTCTGCTGTGCAGTACGGGGAGTTCGCGGCTGGTCGACGAGTCGCTCGTGGTGCCGTTGCGGGCCGGGCGGATGCGGACCCGGCTGACCCGGAAGATACTGGGGACGCGGGCACCGCTCGGGCCGGTCACGCCGGTCGCGCGGCGGATCCTCAAGTACGGGACGATGGGCCCCGGTTCGGCCCCGCACATGGTCGAGGCGTGCGCGCGGATCGTGCACGCGTGTCCTGCGCCGGTGCGGTACGCGTGGTCGCGGGTGCTTGACACGCTCGATCTCGACGGCGGCGTACGGGAGTTGGCGGTTCCGACGGCCGTCCTCGTCGGTACGGCGGATCGGATGACGCCGCCGGTGCATGCGCGGGCGCTGGTCGCCGCGTTGCCCAACTGCATCGGGATCAACGAACTTCCCGGGCTCGGTCATATGACGCCCGTCGAGGCGCCGGAGCTGGTCAGCGCGAGGATTCGTGAACTGGCCGCGACGTACGTGCAGTTCAGTCAGGGCGATCAGGTCAAGGAGGGCGCATGAGCAGCAGGGCCAGTCTGGAAGGGCAGGTCGCGGTCGTGACCGGGGCCGCGCGGGGCGTCGGTGAGTTGCTGGCCCGCAAACTCTCCGCGCGCGGGGCCAAGTTGGCGCTCGTCGGGCTGGAACCGGATGCGCTGAAGCAGGTCTCCGAGCGGCTGCACACCGACAGCGATCACTGGTACGCCGATGTCACCGATCACGAGGCGATGGCTCGGGTGGCGGGTGAGGTCAAGGAGCGGTTCGGGAAGGTCGACATCGTCGTCGCCAACGCGGGTGTCGCGAGTGGTGGGCCTTTTCTCGACTCCGATCCGGTCGCCTGGCGGCGGGTGATCGAGGTCAATCTGATCGGGTCCGCGGTGACCGCGCGGGCGTTTCTGCCGGTGCTGATGGAGAGCCGGGGGTATCTGCTGCAGATCGCCTCGCTGGCCGCGATCACTCCGGCGCCGATGATGACCGCGTACTGCGCGTCCAAGGCCGGGGTCGAGGCGTACGCGCACAGCCTGCGGGCCGAGGTCGGTTACAAGGGGGTGCGGGTCGGGGTCGGGTATCTGTCGTGGACCGACACGGACATGGTGCGCGGGGCTGATCAGGACGCGGTCATGCGGGAGTTGAGGGAGCGGTTGCCCTGGCCGTCGAACAAGACGTATCCGCTGGGGCCGGCCGTGGATCGGATCGTTGCCGGGATCGAGCGGCGGTCCAGTCATGTGTACGGGCAGTGGTGGTTGCGGGGGATGCAGGGGGTGCGGGGGTATCTGCCGGGGGTCATCGGGTCGGTGGGGCAGCGGGAGATGCGGCGGTTCGGGTCTCGGTTGGAGGGGATGCGGTCGGGGCTTGTGGGGGCGGGTGGGGCGGCGGACGAAGCGGCTCGGGCTGCGGCGCGTGTCACGGAGGGTGACTGATCGAAATGCGGTGTTTGTCCTGGCGTGTGAATCTGGTCGAGGCCCCAGCAAGGGGCCCACAAGTCCCCCCTCAGTACGGGAGTGAACCCACATGGGTATGAAGGACCAGTTCCAGGACAAGGCCAAGGACCTCGCTGACAAGGCCAAGGACCGTATGGACCAGGGCAAGGACCAGGCGCGGGACCGGGGTCAGCAGCGGGACGAGGACGTTGAGCGTTCGGGTCAGGGGCAGGGTCAGGGTGCGCGGGAGCGTATGGACCAGGAGATGGACCAGGACTACGACGTGTAGTTGAGGTCTGTTTGCGTGGGGCGCCCTGTGTTTGGGGGCGCCCCACGTTTCGTTGTCGGGTGCGGGGCGGTGGGGGCTGGGCGCGCCCACGCGGCGGAGCCGCAAATAGATACAGCCCCGCGCCCCTAAAAGAAAGGGAGTTGGCCCCCTCCCCTCTCAAGAACGCGGCGGTAGCTTCGGCCTGCTGCGGTCCGGCACCGCGCTGTAGTCCGGCGGGGTTGCCGCTGGGTGGAGAGCCAGTAGATCCAGGGCCAGCCTGATCGCGTCGTCCAGCTGCGCATGTCGCCCCTCCGCCCAGTCCAGCGGTGTGCGGAGGATCTCCAAGTCTGGGGTCACGCCCCTGTTTTCCACCGACCAGCCGTACGCGTCGAACCAGGCGGCGTTCATCGGGACCGTGATCACCGTGCCGTCGCCGAGTTGGTGGCGGCCGGTCATGCCGACCACTCCGCCCCAGGTGCGTTGGCCTACCACCGGGCCGAGTTTGAGGAGCTTGAAGGCGGCGGTGATCATGTCGCCGTCCGAGGATGTCGCCTCGTCGGCCAGGGCAACCACCGGACCCCTGGGGGCATTTGACGCGTACGACACCGGTTGGGCGTTGCGGGTCAGGTCCCAGCCGAGGATCGTGCGGGTCAGTTTCTCCACCACCAGCTCGCTGATGTGGCCGCCCGCGTTGCCGCGTACGTCGACGATGAGGGCCGGGCGGGACACCTCAAGGCGTAGGTCGCGGTTGAACTGGGCCCAGCCGGAGCCGCCCATGTCGGGGATGTGGAGGTAGCCGCAGTGGCCGCCGCTCAACTCCCGTACCACCGCCCGGCGTTTGGCCACCCAGTCCTGGTAGCGGAGGGGGCGTTCGTCGATGAGGGGGACCACGGCGACTCGGCGGGCCCTGCCTTCGCCCTCCGCCGGGGTGAAGGTCAGCTCGACCGTTGTGCCGCCCGCGCCTGCCAACAGGGGGTAGGGGCCGGTGAGTTCGTCCACCGGGCGGCCGTCCACGTGGGTCAGGATCGCGCCCTCCCGGATGCCCGTGCCGGCCAGCGGGGAGCGGGCCTTGGAGTCCGAGGACTCGCCGGGGAGGATGCGGGCCACCGTCCAACCACCCTCCCTGCGCACGAAGTTGGCGCCCAGCAGACCTTGTCGGCGCTGGTAGTGGGGCGGGCCCTCGTTGCGGCGGGACGCGGTGACGTAGGCGTGGGACGTGCCCAACTCGCCCAGGACTTCCCGGAGCAGGTCCGCGAAGTCGTCGGGGGACGCCACCCGTTCGACCAGCGGGCGGTACTGGTCCAGGACCCCGGTCCAGTCGATGCCGCACATCTGCGGGTCCCAGTAGTACGCGCGGATCAGGCGGCCCGCCTCCTCGTACGACTGGCGCCACTCGGCGGGCGGGTCCACCTCGTGGAGGATGCGGCGGAGGTCGATCCAGACCGTCGAGTCGCTGTCACCGGACTCGGTGGAGGGGACCGCTCGTAGTTCGTCCTCGTCGACCACGACGAGTCGTGTGCCGTCTCCGCTCACCGCGAACCAGTCCAAGTGGTCCACGAGTTCGGACTTCTTCGCCTTGCTGATGTTGAAGTACTCGAGGGTCGGCCGGCCGCTGGTGTCGTCCGGGTTGGCGAAGGTCTCGCCCAGCGCGCCCGAGATCGGCCAGCGCAGCCAGACCAGTCCGCCGCCCGAAACCGGGTACAGCGCCGAGTACTTGGAGGCGGAGACGGGGAAGGGCGTCACCCTGTTCTCCAGTCCTTCCACCTCCACCGTCACCGCGCCGTCCGCGCCCTCGTCGTCCTCCGCCGCGTCCAGGCCACCGGCGGCCGGGCGGCCCTCCGGGGTCAGCGCGAAGGGGGAGGGCGTGGCCGAGGAGAGCGGGACCAGGTAGGGGCGGCAGCCGAGCGGGAAGGAGAGGTCGCCGGTGTGGACGTCGTAGACCGGGTCGAAGCCGCGCCAGGAGAGGAAGGCGAGGTAGCGGCCGTCCCGTGTGAAGACCGGATTCTCGTCCTCGAAGCGGCCGTTGGTGACGTCGACGATCAAACGGTCCTTTATGCGGGCCATCTTGATCTGGCGGAGCGAGCGGCCGATGCCCGGGTGGGACCAGGTCAGCCAGCTGCCGTCGGGGGAGAAGGCGAGGTCGCAGACCGGGCCGTTGATCGAGCAGATCAGCTCCGTCACCTCACCGTTCGTCTCCTCCGTGGCGTCGAGGAGCAGGAGCCGTCCGTCGTGCGCGGCGATCGCCAGGCGCTCGCCCGCCGTGTCGGACACCAGCTCCAGTACGCGGCCCACCTCGCCGGAGGCGAGTCGGCGGGGCTCGCGGTCGCCGGTGGCGCGGGGGAGGTAGGCGATCTCGATCGCGTCCTCGCCGTCCGCGTCCGTGACGTAGGCGACCTGTCCGCCGGAGCCGAGCATCTCGGGGAGACGGACCCGTACGCCCGGGGTGTCGGTGATGGTCCTGGCCGGGCCGTCGCGGTGGGTGAGCCAGTACAGGCTGCCGCGTACGACGACGGCGCTCGCGCGGCCCGTCTCGTCGACCGAGATGCCGTCCACGTGCTGGGCGGCGGGGACTTGGTACGTACGGCGGCCCGCGCGCGGCCCGCTCAACTGCACGTCCAGCTTGCGGGGGACCGATGTCGGGGAGAGGTCGTCGACGATCCACAGGTCACCGGCGCACTGGTACACGACCCGGGTGCCGTCGCTCGCCGCGTGCCGGGCGTAGAAGGCGTCGTGGTCGGTGTGGCGCCGCAGATCGGAGCCGTCGTAGGAACAGGAATAGAGGTTGCCGATGCCCTCGTGGTCGGAGAGGAAGGCGATGCGGCCGTCGACGAACATGGGGGAATGGAGGTGGCCTTCGAGGTCGGCCAGCAGGCGGCGGCCGTGCAGCCAGAGGCGGCCCATCGCGCCGCCGCGGTAGCGCTTCCAGGCGGCCGGTTCGTGCGGCGGGGTGCCGGTGAGGAGCAGGGTCTGGAGTTCGCCGGCTACGTCGGCGAGCTGGATGTCGGAGACCGGGCCCCAGGGGAGCCGGCCGCCGGGTTCGCCGTCGGTGGGGACCTTGTGGGCCCAGGTGAAGTACGAGAACGGCTCGCCGTGCGAGGCGACGGCGAGGATGTCGCCGTCCGGGGTCCAGCCGCAGACCTGGGTGTCGGCGCTGCCCCAGTACGTGAGCCGGCGGCCGGGACCGCCCTCGACCGGCGCGAGATGGATCTCCGGGACCAGGCTGTGCCAGGTCGTGTACGCGATATGGCGGCCGTCGGGGGAGAAGCGGGGGTGACCGACCTTCGTACGGTCGACGGTGAGGCGCCAGGCGCGGCCCCTGCCGTCGAGAGGGGCCAGCCAGAGGTCGTCCTCGGCCACGAAGCTCAGGAGGTCGCCACTGAGGTGCGGCAGGCGCAGATAGCTCACCTCCCTATGCTTTTCCGGGGGACGGACCAGAGCAACTTATGAAAAATCGCCGGGCTGGCTCAGCGCGTGACCCGACGGCGACCCGTTGGGTGACTCTCCACACGTACGAAACGGTTTCGTTTCGTTGGAAGGTGCGCTACATTCATGACTAAGCGAGGCGGTACGAAACCGTCTCGTTCGGATCCGGAGAGGTGAGTGGCATGACTGAAGTCGCAACGGCGCGTCGCAGTCGCATCACACCCGAGCGCGAGGCCGAGCTGTACGCGGCCGTGCTCGACCTGCTCCGGGAAGTCGGCTACGACGCCCTGACCATGGACGCCGTGGCGGCCCGCACCAAGTCCAGCAAGGCGACGCTCTACCGCCAGTGGGGCGGCAAGGCCGAGCTGGTGGCCAAAGCGGTGCGGCACAACAAGCCGGGCGCATCGGCCGCCGCCGTCGACACCGGTTCGCTCAGGGGCGACTTCCACGCCCTCACGATGCGGTCGGACGACTGCGAGATGGAGCAGAACTCCGCGCTCATGCGGGGCCTGGCCATGGCGATGCACGGCAACCCGGACCTCCTCAAGGCGTTCCGGGAACACCTCGTCGAACCCGAGATGGCGGAGTTCCAGACGATGCTTCAGCGGGCGATCGACCGGGGTGAGGTCCGTGCCGACAACCCGGCGATCGAGTACATCGTGCACATGATGATCGGCGGGTTCGCCGCCCGCACCATGATCGACGAGCAGCCGCCCACCCAGGCCTTCCTGCTGTCGTACATCGACGCCGTGGTGCTCCCCGCACTGGGCGCACCGGTACCCACCACCTGATTCACCCACCCCTGTAGTCACCCTGCACGCCCACCTGACGTAACCGCTCACGTCGTCGGGCCGATCACCCGTGTCCCCAACCGGTTGATCACCCCTGCCCCGAAGAACCCCACGACCTGACCGGGAGTACGCCCTCGTGGCCACGTTCCTCTACAAAGTCGGCCGTCTCGCCTTCAGGCGACGGCACTACGTCGCCCTCCTATGGATCGCGCTGCTGACCCTCGCGGGAGTCGGCGCGGCCAACGCGCCCGCAGCGGGCTCCACCTCCTTCTCCATACCCGGGACCGAGGCCCAGAAGGCCTTCGACCTGCTGGACCAGCGCTTCCCCGGCTCCAGTTCGGACGGCGGCACCGCGCGCGTCGTCTTCAAGGCGCCGAGCGGCGAGAAGATGATCGACGCCGGCAACAAGGCGACCGTCGAGAAGACGGTGAAGGAGCTGGCCGACGGCTCCGAAGTCGTCTCCGTCACCGACCCGTTCACCACGAACGCCGTGAGCAAGGACGGGACGGTCGCCTACACCTCGGTGAAGTACGACGTCGCCGGCATGGAACTCAAGGACGCCAGCAAGGACGCCCTGGAGGACGCCGCGGCCGAGGCCCGGGCCACCGGGCTGACCGTCGACGTCGGCGGTGACGCGCTCCAGGCCGCCGCGGAGATGGGCGTCGGCGAGATCATCGGTATCGCCCTGGCCGCCGTTGTCCTCGTCATCACCCTGGGCTCGCTGGTCTCGGCCGGCCTGCCGCTGCTGACGGCGCTCATCGGGGTGGGGATCGGCGTCTCGACGATCACGGCCCTGGCGAAGACGCTGGACCTGGGCTCGACGACCTCGACGCTGGCGATGATGATCGGCCTCGCCGTCGGCATCGACTACGCGCTGTTCATCGTGTCCCGCTACCGGGCCGAACTGGCCGAGGGCCGCGAACGCGAGGACGCGGCCGGGCGGGCCGTCGGCACCGCGGGTTCGGCGGTGGTCTTCGCCGGCCTCACGGTCGTCATCGCGCTGGCCGGTCTCGCGGTCGTCAACGTGCCGATGCTGACCAAGATGGGTGTCGCGGCGGCGGGCACGGTCGTGGTCGCGGTGTTCATCGCGCTGACCATGATCCCGGCGCTGCTCGGCTACGCGGGCCGCAGGATCAAGCCCACCGGCGAGAAGGCCAAGTGGCTGGGCGGCGGCAGCGCCAAGGAAGCGGCCAAGGCGGCCAGGCCGAACATGGGCACCCGCTGGGCGAGCTTCGTCGTACGGCGTCCCGCGGCCGTCCTGATCCTCAGCGTGCTCGGCCTCGGCGCGATCGCGCTGCCGGCCAGCCAGCTCCAGCTGGGTCTGCCCGACGACAGCTCGCAGCCGACGTCCACCACCCAGCGACGGGCCTACGACCTCCTCGCGGAGGGCTTCGGCCCCGGCTTCAACGGCCCGCTGATGATCGTCGTGGACGCCAAGAACAGCGACGCGCCCAAGGCCGCCGTCACCACGGTGACCGACAAGATCAAGAGCCTCGACGACGTGGTCTCGGTCAGTCCGGCCATGTTCAACAAGGCCGGCGACACCGCGACGATCACCGTCGTGCCCGACTCCAAGCCGTCGTCGGTCACCACCGAGGACCTGGTGCACTCCATCCGTGACGAGGGCGCCGGCATCAAGGCCGACACGGACGCGCAGGTGCTGGTCACCGGCACCACGGCGATGAACATCGACTTCTCGCAGAAGCTCAACGACGCCCTGATCCCGTACCTGGCCTTGGTCGTCGGTCTGGCCTTCCTCCTCCTGATCGTGGTCTTCCGCTCGATCCTGGTCCCGCTGAAGGCGGCCCTCGGCTTCCTGCTCAGCGTGCTCGCCTCGCTCGGCGCTGTCGTCGCCGTCTTCCAGTGGGGCTGGCTGTCGGGCCTGATCGGCGTGGAGGAGACCGGTCCGATCATGTCGATGATGCCGATCTTCCTGGTGGGCGTGGTCTTCGGCCTGGCGATGGACTACGAGGTGTTCCTCGTGACCCGGATGCGTGAGGCGTACGTCCATGGCGAGAAGCCCAGCCAGGCCGTCGTCACCGGGTTCAGGCACGGTGCGCGGGTCGTCACCGCGGCGGCGGTCATCATGATGGCGGTCTTCGCGGGCTTCATCACCTCCAGCGAGTCCATGGTCAAGATGATCGGCTTCGGTCTGGCGGTCGCGGTCTTCTTCGACGCGTTCGTGGTCCGCATGGCGATCGTCCCCGCGGTGCTGGCCCTGCTCGGCAAGCGGGCATGGTGGCTCCCGGAGTGGCTGAACCGGATCCTCCCCAACGTGGACGTCGAGGGCGAGGGCCTGCGCGAGCTGGACTCCAAGAACTCGGATCCCGACGAGGACCGGGAGTTGGTCCGGGCCTGAGGCGGCTGCCGCGAGGCACTGAGGCATCGGGCAACTGATCTGCCGCGTCACCGAGTTCGGGTGGCGCGGCAGTTCGCGTCAGTGACGGAGGGACCGCTCCGGACCGCGCGGATGTCAGTGGGCCGGACTAGCGTGTTGGGCATGACCACACTCACAGAACGCCCCAACACCGCACTCCTCGTGATCGACGTCCAGGTCGGTGTCGTGGCCGACGCGTACGAGCGTGACGCGGTCGTCGCCAACATCTCCGCGCTCGTCGACAGGGCTCGCGAGGAAGGCGTCCAGGTTGTCTGGGTCCAGCACTCCGACGAGGAGGTGCCGGCAGGCAGCAAGGACTGGGAGTACGTCCCCGAACTCCACCTCTGGGACGGCGAGCCCCTCGTCCCCAAGCACTACCCCGACTCCTTCGAGGACACCTCCCTCGAAGAAGTGCTGGCAGCCGCCCAGGTCGGCCGCCTGGTGGTGGCGGGCGCGTCCACCGACGCGTGCATCCGCTCCACGCTCCACGGCGCGTTCGTACGCGGCTACGACGTGACCCTCGTCGGCGACGCCCACACCACGTCGGACCTGAGCAAGTGGGGTGCGCCGCCGCCGGAGCAGGTCATCGCGCACACGAACCTGTACTGGAAGTACCACACGGCACCGGGTCGTACGGCGGGAGTCGAGGAGACGAAGGACGTGGCACTCGGAGGCTGAACCCCACTCTTCACTCACGTCCTCACCTCGGCCCAGACCGTCTTGCGCGGGCGCGGCCCCGGGGTGACACCCCAACGGTCGGCCAGGGCATCCACGAGAAGCAGCCCCCGCCCCGATTCACCACACGGGTCTGCCCGTTGAAGCCGGGGCAGTTGGTCGCCGCGCGTGTCCGACACCTCGATACGGAGGGTTCCGGCGACGACGTACAGGGTCAGCCGGAAGTCGCGGCCGGTTACGCGTCCGTGGGTCGATGCGTTGGCGGCGAGCTCGGCGACGATTTGGGTTGCTCGGTCCAACGGGACGTCCCAGGCGCGGAGTTGCTCCGTGGCGAGGAGCCGGGCGAGACGTGCGCCTCTGGGGGTGGGGGACAGGAGGACGGTGAAGTTGGGAGGGGCGGCGATTTCTTGATTCATGTCACTCAGCGTGGCGGGGTTTGCTTCCCTGGGTGAGTGATGGCGTCGGTGCGTAGCGTTACTGTCTCGGCTTTGTCCCGCGTTGTCTCGGCAGTCTCGGAGGTTGTACGGGTACGGGTGCGCGATGGAGGTGGGGCATGAACGAGGTTGAGGACGAGGCCGGTTGGGATGTCGAACCGGGGGACGAGATCGAGCCGTTGGTGCAGGCGGTCGGTCGGATGCTCAGGGTTTTCCGGGAGCTGGCGGGGCTACGGGTGGCCGACGTGGCAGTCGCCATGGGCTACGGCGAGGACATGATCCGGAAGATAGAGCGCGGGGTGCGGATTCCCAGGCCGGAGTTCCTGGACAGGGTCGATCAATTGGTGAACGCGGGCGGCCACTTGAGGGCGTTCATGGAGGACATGGAGAAGGCTCGGTACCCGAAGAAGGTGCGGGAGCTGAAGGAGTTGGAAGACCGGGCCGTTGAGGTGCTGGTCTACAACAACCACAACCTGCATGGCCTCTTGCAGACGCCGGAGTACGCGCGAGCGCTGTTCGGGATGGTGCTGCCCCCGTACTCCACGGACGAGGTGGAGCGAGGGATCGCCGGACGTATGGCGAGGAAGGCGATCTTCGAGCGCGACCCGGCGCCGATGCTCATGTTCATCCAGGAACAGGTGACGCTGGAACGGCCTTACGGTGGGGCGGCCGTGCTGCGTCGACAGCTCCAACACCTGCTGGAGGTAGGACAGTTGCGGAATGTCTCGCTTCAGATCATGCCCACCGACAGCCAAGAGCACGGCGGGGTGCACGGCATGATCCAGGTGATGAAGTTCGCTGACGGCTCGGCGGTCGGGCGTTCCGACGGCGCGTTCAACGGTCGGCCGGTCTCAAACCCCAAGGATCTTCGTATCCTGGAAATGCGGCATGGGATGATCCGGTCGCAGGCTCTCACGCCCAGGGAGTCGCTGGCCTTCATCGAGCAAGCGCTGGGGAGACTATGAATACGCCAGAACTCCACTGGTTCAAGAGCAGCTACAGCGACAGCGGCGATATCAACGACTGCGTTGAGGTAGCTGTAGCCCCCGCCGCCACGATCCGCATCCGCGACTCGAAGAACAAGCTGGGTGCGCAGCTCGCTCTCTCCGCTCCCGTTTGGGGCGAGTTCGTCACGTTCGTTTCGAAGTGAACGTCGGGCCGCCCGCTTCTTTGTGAGTGTCGGGCTTCCGCGCCCCGAGTAAAGGGCGCTACGCGTCGCCTGCGGCGATTCCGCTGCGCTCCACCCTTGACTCGGTGCACTCCAGCCCGTCTTAGAAGCGAGCGGGCGGCCCCGAGGGGTGGGTGGCCCAGCCATGAACGCCCTTGCCTGTACTGGGTTGTGGGCCGGTGCGTGGGGGCGCGCTCGCGTCTCGTCTGCACGCCGGGCGGGCTCAGCGGCTACGGCCCGGAGGGGACTTGAGCAACAGACAACGACCCCGACCCGCCCCCCGACCCCCGATCCGAACTCCGTCAGCCTGTGGATCGGCCCTCCCCGGGGGACCCGGTCCGCAGAAATGTGACAGTCCCGGGTAGAAGTGTCACATTTCCCCGAACCCACCTACCGCCCGGCCCTGTTCCTGTTCCCGCCGTGGCGCCCTGCCCCCGGCTTCCCGCAACCCCCACCCGGGGCTGGCCGCTGAGCCGAGGTGGCGTGCTGGCGAGACGGCAGCGCGCACCCTCCACACCGGGCGGCAACACAGTTCAGGCAAGGGGATGCGTGCCTGGCCACCCGTTCCTCCGGGCCGCTCGCTCGCTTCTGAAACGGGCTGGAGCGGGTCGAGTCAAGGGTGGAGCGCAGCGGAATCGGCGTAGCCGACGCGACCGCAGGGAGCGCCCTTTACTCGGGCCGTGGAAGCCCGACACTGGCTGAGAAGCGAGTGGCCCAACGTTCAGAACTCAGTCGCAGGCCCAGTACACCCGCCGCTACCGTGCCTCCATGACCTCGAACAACACCGAAGACGACAACTCCGGCGCCAACCCCCGATTCGCCGACACGCTACGGGAGTTGGGGCTCGCGGAGCTGGTCGGTCGTACTCGGCGCTTCCCGGACGCCACCCGCACCGCAGCCGAGGCCGCCGCAGCGATCGGGTGCGAGTTGAGTGAGATCTGCAAGTCCCTGATCTTCGCGGCGGACGGGATTCCGGTACTGGTGCTGATGGACGGAGCATCAAGGGTGGACCTGGAACTCGTCCGGCAGGAGCTCGGCGTAGAGAAGGTCACCCGGGCCAAGGCAGACGTCGTACGGGAGACGACCGGGTATGCCATCGGAGGCGTGCCGCCCTTTGGACACCGTACGAAGACACGGGTGTTGGCCGATCGGTCCCTGCTCGCGCACGACGTCGTGTGGGCCGCCGCAGGCAACCCGCACGCCGTATTTCCCATGGAGCCCAAGGAACTCGTCGCGCAGGCCGGTGCCACCCTCGTGGACGTGCGCGAGCAGACCGCGTGACTCCGGAGGTCGCCGCCGCAGTCCTTGTCGCCGCTGTCACCCACGCCTGTTGGAACGCCCTGGCCCACCAGATCACGGACAAACTGGTCGGCTTCACGCTGATCGCGGGCGGCGGGGCGCTGATCGGGTTGGCGCTGGCGCCGTTCGGAGGGTTCCCGGCGGCTGCGGCATGGCCGTACCTGATCGTGTCGGGCGTCATCCACGTCGTGTACTTCGCGCTGCTGATGAAGTCCTTCCGGCTGGGGGACTTCGGGCAGGCGTACCCCATCGCACGCGGCACAGCCCCCCTCCTCGTGACCGTACTGGCCGCCGTCTTCGCCCACGAGGTGCCCAACGCCTGGGCCGCCGCCGGTATCGCCCTGTCGTGCACAGGCCTGACCGGCGTCGCCCTGTGGGGAATGCGCGGCCGACGGCCCAACTGGCCCGCGATCGGGGCCGCGTTGGCGACGGGAGTGTCGATCGCCGCGTACACCGTCGTCGACGGGCTGGGCGTGCGCGCCTCGGGGTCCTCGCTCGGCTACATCGCCTGGCTGATGGCGATCGAGGGCCTGGCCATCCCGGTATACGCCCTGCACCGCTGGCGGGGTCAATTCATCGCGAAACTACGGCCGTTCGCCGCCGTCGGCTTCCTCGGCGCCGCCCTGTCCGTGACGGCGTACGGCCTCGTCCTGTGGGCCCAGACCCGCGCCGAACTCGCTCCCATCGCCGCCTTGCGCGAGTCGTCGATCATCGTCGGCGCGGCGATCGGGGCACTCTTCTTCAAGGAGCGTTTCGGAGCGCCCCGTATCGCCGCCGCAGGGCTCCTGGTCGTCGGCATCGGGCTGATGCTGCGCGCCGGTTAGGGCTGCCGTACCGCCACCGCGTCCACCTCCAACAGCATCCCGAGGAGGGCGAGGGACGCGACCCCGCTGAGGGTCTGGGTCGGTAGGCGGTCGCCGAAATTTGCGTGCAGGGCCTTGCCCAGGCGGACCACGGGTACGAACTGGGCACGTTTCGGCTCGCCAGTGTCCTGAGTCGTTAGTTCGCGTGCGGTCGTAGAGTGGGGCGGTGTCTGGGTGGAACAAGAACCCCAGGCCGTTCGTCTGGACGAAGACCGCCGACGACATCCTCGACACCCTTGCCGCGTACTGCACACGAATGAACAACTCAGGACAATAAATCCTAGACAAGGGTGTACCTGTTGAACGGTGTTCCAGATCTTGGGCCCATGCCCCAGCGGGTCACCATCAGTGCCGAACAGGCAGGGCGGCTCGTGGCCGAACAGTTCCCACAATGGGCCGCACTACCTGTGACGGCTGTGGAGAACGGCGGCTGGGACAACCGGACCTTCCACTTGGGCGACAACATGTCGCTCCGCCTGCCCAGCGCGGAGGAGTACGCCTTGGCCGTGGAGAAGGAACACCGTTGGCTACCCGAACTGGCACCCGCTCTCCCGCTGCCGATCCCGGTGCCGCTGGCGAAGGGGAGCCCTGGTGCGACCTACCCGTTCGCGTGGTCGGTCTACAGGTGGATCGACGGCACGCCCGCGACGTTCGAGTCCGTCGTCGACCCGATCCGCTTCGCCGAGGAACTGGCCGACTTCGTCGCCGCGTTGCAGAGCATCGATGCCTTGGAGGGGCCACAGCCTGGCAAGCACAACTGGTTTCGTGGAGCAACGCTGCGGACCTACGAGGCGCAGGCGCTCGGTGCGCTGGACGAGCTGCGCGGCCACATCGACGTCGCGCCGGCACGCGAGTTGTGGGCTCAGTCGCTCGATGCGCAGTGGGACGGGGCCGACGTCTGGTTCCACGGCGACCTCGCGCAGGGAAACCTGCTCCTTGAGGACGGACAGCTCACCGCCGTCATCGACTTCGGTACGTGTGGCGTGGGAGACCCCGCTTGCGACCTCGCGATCGCGTGGACCTTGCTCTCGGCCGACGGCCGCGGCTTGTTCCGGAAGCGGCTCGGCGTCGACGATGCGACATGGGCGCGCGGACGCGGCTGGGCCCTGTGGAAGACGCTCGTCTCGTGCGCCAACAGCCTGGGCGAGGACGGCGCTGACGCCCGTAACGCGCGACGCGTGCTCTCAGAGATCCTCGCTGATCGAGGCTGAGGGGTCATAGGGGCGGGCGGACCCGCCGCGGCCACCGCCTGAGAGGCGGTCTGCTTGCGCAACCAGCCCCGCAGCACCCGGTGTTCATGATCGGACAACTCCGGCGGCAACGGCTTCGGACCAGGCACCGCCCCACTCTGCAACCGCAAGCGAACTAACGACTCAGGACACTAGGCGGTCTCGACCGACCTCACCTCAAGTTCTCCTCAGAACATTGATCACGTGGTTGTCGCGTACATGACCTTCGCATGGCGTTCACGTACTTGATCGCCACGGGGGCGGTCCACCAGAAAGGTGTCACGTGGGCATCGGGAAATGGCGCGCTTCGACCGGCGCTGCCATCGCGGCAGTGCTTCTCTGTTTCGGGAGCATGGGGACTGCCGTCGCTGAAGAGTTGCCGTCTGACGGAGCGGCCGTCACAGACGACACGGCTATCTCCGCGGACCAAACTACAGACGTCAATGACAGACAGGGCTGGGAGGACGATGCTGATCAGCCGCTCAGCGTTGACGCGCCGTCTGTGTGTGACCAACCGTCGACGTGGTACAGCATCACCTCCAACAAGTCGTACCAAATTCCTTCTTGGTGGAACGGCACAAAGTTCAAGGACGGCCCGGGCGGCACCATGGCCGTATCTGTGACCAAGAGCGGCACCATCTCGGCTGAAATCGCGGGCAGCATCGAGTTCTCGACCAACGCCATCATCGCGAAGGCCAAGACTCAGGTGAGCGCCAAGGTCGGCGCGAGTGTCACCATCGCCACTGGGCACAACTACACCCACGACATCAGCCACAACAAGTACGGCCATCTGCAGTATGGTGCGTGGGGCTTCAAGCTGACTTGGAAGAAGTACCGATCGGCTGGCGTCTGTGGCGCCGTCGAAATAGGTCACGGTACGGCGACGGTGCCTACGTCCGAGACCGGCTGGCGCTACTGGGAAACATCGTCATGACCTCTGTGAGTACGCGGGCGCGGTTTGTTGGATGTGCTGTGGTGGCGTCGGCATTCCTGCTCACCTCGTGCACGTCCGGCAGCGACCATGGCGAGGCTGCCGGCTCATCGTCGCCTGCACCCAGCACTTCTCGTACCGGAGTCGGGTCGTCCGAGACCAAGCTGACCAAACAGGTCCAGGACGCTCTTGATGCTGTACGCAGTGGCACGCTGGTGGAGGCAGGCACGGAACGCGTGACCGATGGCATCCACACTGAACCCGGTCTGAGTGAGGGGAAGTCATACCGGCTGAACCTCACATGCGTCGGCAGCGGCAGCGCACAGGTGAAGTTCACGCCGACGATCAAGGGTGCCAAGACCACGGTGCCGTGTGATCAGTCGGTGGTGGAGCAGCGGATTGCCGCACCTAAGTCGTTGCGCATCGACGTCGACGGTGCCAAGGGGGCCACCGGCGTGATCGGTTGGCAGATCGACGCCACCTGATCTAGGCACGTACATGAGCGCCCCAGCGTGCGTGACCGCTGGGGCGCCCATGTATTCCGATGCGTGTCCCATCCGGCCCGAGCAGAAGATCCTGCACCAAATCCGCGGCCTGGGAAGTCAGCCACGGCTCGTGCCTCAGGGCGTCGGCGAGGTCCAGGCCATGCACGGCGACCTCAACCACACGCGTGAGCAGGAACTCCGACAGGAGCATGGGTCGCCGTGCCGCGTGCGAACCACACACCCCTCGGGCTGGGCCCGGCACAGTCGGTCCACCTGCTGCCATGTGTCGTTGAAGTCATCGGCGAGTGCGGCACCGCTAAGCGGTTCGGCCGCATGATCTTGGGCCGGAGCGACCCGAGCGGCGTTGGTGTCCGGAGCGAAACGGTCGTAGGGCTGGTAATACTCCACTGCCGGGACCTCGGCATGGGTCGGTGCCGGCGCGGCCAACATGTCCGGCAGCCAGGCAATCACCACCCGGACGTGAGCCAGCAAGTCGCTCACTTTCCACGGTGCACACCGCGTCGGCAAGGGGCTCAGCGGCGGCCTTGCCGGTCCTCGTAGTTGACGAAGTAGCTCACGACTATGAGCAAGCCGAAGATCCCCACGGCGAAGGTGCCGAGGATCGTCCAGATCCCCTTGCCGTCCAACGCGGAACGCACCCCACCGGCGAGCCCGCCGACGGACATGCTCATGCCGAGGACGAGAAACCGAGATCCCCGAGGCTTCAGCCAGTGCCGCAGATCCGGACGGCGGCGCTCGCGTGTAGGTGGGCCGGCGGAGTGCGTCATGGGTATTTCACCTTTCCCGGTTCTGCTGGGGCGTCCACATGGGTGTCGTCCGGGGTCCTGGGCTGGTTGGGCGAGTAGTAGAAGTCGATCCCCGTCGCTACCGCAGCGACTGGCGCGCTGAATACTTTCTCTCCGAACTTGCCGATCGTGTTGATGAACGTGGGGCGATGGTGTTTCCCGCGTACGTCGCTCAGGAGCGCGCCCTTGGAGAGGTGTTTGCTGGCCTCGCCGCCGGCCGCCGAGGGAGCGCCGCCGATCAAGCCCTGTATCGCGCCGTTGATGTCTCCGTGCAGGAACGCCTCGCCACCACCCATCCAGGAGCGGTAACTGAGGAACTCGGCAACGGGCTTGATGGTGCCGCTGCCCCACTTGGCGGGCGGCGTGTACTCCTCCGAGTCCGTCTGGGTCTGCTGTGCCTGCCGGGCGTCGGTCCTCGCGTCCTTGAGGGAGCCGTAGTACGTGCTGCCGAACTCGTGCTTGTCCTTGGTGAGTTGCCACAGGCCCCAAGAACAGGTCGAGTCCGCTTCCGCTGCCCGGCCGAGTATGGCGTCGATGCGTCGCTGCAGGGCGTCGAAGTCGTCCTGCGTCACCACCACTTGGGGATCTCCGTGCGACATGCGCTGTGGCTGGACGCTACTGGTCAGCGTGCCGTCGGCGTGGATCGTGATGCCGGCAGGCGGATTCTCGCAGAGAACCTTCAGGTCGTTCCTCGCCGCCGTGATCTTGTCGTGCGCGGAACTCAGCAGGTTTCCGATGCTCTCCGCTTCAGTGACGGTGTCGGTGAACTCGTCCGACACCCGGACGACAAACGGCTTGGTGACGGAGGCGTTCTCGCCCTTCCACTCGGTGCCCTGGGCCAGGCTGCGCATGCTCCCGGCCTCCTTGGCGACCTTGTTCAGCAGCACCGCCATGGCAGCCCAGTCGTCGGCCGCCGACTGCAGAGCCGAGAGATTGACATGGAAGAGTTCTTCGAAAGTCGGCATCAGCCCCCTGCCGTTCCCGGCGTTGCCGCCGTCGATTTCCGAAGGGTTCCGATCCGCTTCGGAATCCCTGATCCCTACGCTGACCAGCCGTCACATGACGGGACCTTCCGCCTTCGGAACAAGGGGTGCGTCGGACTCCGAGGTGGACGACGGCACATCCAGGTACTCAGAGATCTTGGAGACCTGCATCTCCGCAGCAACGAACTGGTCATCCTGCTTCGACGACTTCACCGAGTAGTCGAGGTGGCTGGAGATCTGAGCGCAGGCGCCGAGCAGCACCTGAAGCTGCCCCTGCCAGCCCTCACCGGCCTTGGCCAGAGCGGCGCCCATGTCGAAGCCGTCGTTCTCCAGGCTCTTCGCGGCGGCCTCGGTGTGCGACTGCGCATGCTTGCCGGCGCTCGACAAGTGCTGGTGCAGCAGGAACGCGGCGTGGCCGATCTTCCCCATGTCGTCGGCCTTGACGATCAGGTCGGCGCCGACGGGCGACGGTCCGCCGGGATCCATGTCGGGCGCGCCGTCCAGCCGCATCGCGGCCTTCGCCTTCAACTCCGCCCACTCCTGATCGAACGGCATGCTTTCACGCCCCCGTTGTCGTGGATCGAACAAGGCTATCCCTGAGGACATATCAGAGATCGCCGGCGGTGATAGGAGGGCGTTAAGAAGAGTGCGGCCACCGTCAGCGAGCTGCGTAACTCACCACTCCCGTTCTTTCCGACTGGTCCAGCGGGTTCGGCCTGATGCCCACCCTGCCAGTGTTGAACCCCCTGCTCTTCGTCCTTGGTGTGGGAGATCCGGCAGTAGATCGCCGCCGCCGTGCTGCTCGTGGCCGGGATCGGGCTTATGTTGCGGGCTGGTTGACCGTTCCTTCACCCGGCTTGCCGACGACTTGACGATCCGTTCCCCGCGCGTTCAGACGGCTGTCTGTGTGTGTGATGTGTGGTGCCCCTAGGGTCCCTGAGGATTCGAAAGAAGGGGCTCATGGAGAGACGCCACGCGGTCCGGGCCGGCGGGATCACCAAGTGCTTCGGCGATGTCGTCGCGCTCGACGGCGTCGATCTGGAGGTGACGCAGGGCCAGATCCACGGTCTGGTCGGGCCGAACGGGGCCGGCAAGACCACTCTGCTCGGGCTGTTGCTGGGCCTTGCCGTCGCCGACGGTGGGCGCCTGGAGATCCTCGGCAAGCAGGTCGGGCGGGCGTTCGCCGCCCCCGACGGTGTCGCCGGGTTCGTGGACGGGCCCGGTCTCTACCCCTCGCTCACCGCCCGGCAGAACCTCGCCGCGCTGGCCGCGTTGCGCGGCCATGACGCGCGGACGGCGGGGATCGACGACGTGCTCCACCAGGTCGGGCTCACCGATGTCGCCGACGACCGGGCCCGCGGCTTCTCGCTCGGTATGCGGCAGCGGCTCGGGCTCGCCGCCGCCCTGCTCACCAAGCCCCGCCTCCTCGTGCTCGACGAACCGTCCAACGGCCTTGATCCGGCGGGCAAGAGACATGTGCACCGCGTCCTCACCCGGCTCGCCGCCGACGGAACCAGCGTGGTGCTCTCCAGCCACCGTATGGACGACCTGGAGGCGCTGTGCTCCGAGGTCACCATCCTCGCCACCGGACGGGTCGTCTTCTCCGGCCCGTTGGGCAAGCTGGCCGCCGAAAGCCGTGAACTCGAGTACCGGTTGCGGACTTCCGATGCGCGGGCCGCACGCGACCTTGCTGCCGAGACCGGTGGGGTCCGCGTGGTCGACGACGCCGGGATACGGCAGGACGCCGAGGTGTTCGTCGTGCGCGCGCTGATACCCGCCCTCGACGAACTGGTGGCCCAGCTCGTGCGGTCGGGCATCGCGGTGCGTGAACTCGCCCCCGTGGTATCGCCGTTGGAGGCCGCGTTCCTCGCGCTCACCGAGCCCGATCAGCAGGAGCACCAGCGGGAGCCGCAGCACCAGGAGGTCGGCCGGTGAGCGCGACCGTCGTTGCCGAACATGTCGCCCCTGCCCGTCGCGTCTCCGTCGCACGCGGCTACCGTTTCGAGCTCGTCAAGCTGGTCTCGCAGTGGCGGGTCCGGTTGCTGGTTCTCGCCTGCTGGATCACGCCGGCGCTCTTCGTCGCCGGGGTGAGCCAGCAGGACACGCTTCCCTCCGACACTCTCTTCGGCCGCTGGATGCACGCCACGGGGTGGGCCGGGCCGTTGGTCATGCTGGGGTTCGCGGGCAGTTGGGCGCTCCCGCTGCTGGCCTCGCTCGTCGCCGGTGACGTGTTCGCCGCCGAGGACCGGCTCGGCACCTGGCGGCATCTGCTGGTGGCGGTGCGTTCGCCCGCGCGGATCTTCGTGGCGAAATCGCTGGCCAGCGTCACCGTCATGGTGGTGCTGGTGGCCGGGCTGGCCGCTTCCAGCGCGGCCGGTGGGCTCGTGGCGGTCGGCAACCAGCCGTTGGTCGGTCTCGACGGCCGTCTGCTGGCGCCGGGGGACGCGGCCGGCCGGGTCCTGCTCGCCTGGCTCTGTGCCCTCGCCCCGACCCTGGCCCTCGCCGCGATCGGACTCCTCGGGTCGGTCGCGCTGGGGCGGTCCTCGATGGGACTGCTGCTGCCCGTGCTGGTCGCGCTCGCGATGCAGGTCGCCCAGATGCTGCCCCTGCCCGTCGCCGTGCGCCTCGCCCTGCCCGGCTACGCCTTCATCGCCTGGAACGGCCTGTTCACCAACCCGGCCCAGCTCACCCCGCTCCTGATCGGCGTCGCGGTCAGCCTGGCGTGGGCCGCACTCGCGACCGCGCTGGCCTATCTCCTGTTCGTACGGCGGGACTTCACCAACCCGGCCTACGACGGCTCCGGGCGTCGAGCGATCACCGTAGGGGTGCTGCCGCTGGCCGCGCTGACCGCCGTCACCGTGGGGGCGGTCGCCGTGGCGACGCCGTCGACGGGCTCCGGGATCGAGCAGGGGAAAGTGCAGAAGTCCCTCGCGACGGCCTTCGCCCACCTCTACCGCATGCAGACCGAACAGCTGCACCGCCCCGCCGTCACCGAGGCCCAGTTGCGGACCTCGGCGGCGTGCACCAAGAGCGACGGCCAGGCCGCCCAGGAGGGCGCGGGCAACGACTGGCGCTGCGTCGTGAGCTGGCATCTTCCCGGGGTCGCGGTCACGGGGACGGCGATCTACCAGCTCGACATCACCTCGGACGGGCGGTTCGTGGCGGACGGCGACGGTCCCAAGGAAGTCAACGGCTACTTCCTGGTGCGGACTTCGACCGGTGACGCCCCGAATCCGCTGTGGCAGTTCGACGGCAACGTCGACCTGCTCGACACCCACTGAAGGGAACAGTTCCGTGCAGGTAATTCGCCAGCGTCGGATCAGCGAGAAACAACAGGTCAACCTCTTCGGCAGACACGTCGGCCGCCGGGCACTGCTGGTGACGACGGGTATCGCCGTCGCCCTCGGTGTCACGGGCACGGCGGTCGCCTCGACCTATCAGTTCGGCACCCAGCAGGTCGGCCAGACCACCGCCAACGGCCAGGTCATCTCCAGCGACCAGTACATCAAGCCGTACGGCAGCCGCACCGTCATCAACGACGGCAAGATCATGTCGTCGACGGTCAGCCCGGACGGCACCCGTCTCGCGGCCTCGGTCACCGACGGCGACGCCTCTCTGGTGGTCATGGACCTGACTACCGGTCAGATCAAGCAGAAGATCGGCACCAGCACGGCGGACGACCTGCGCATCAGCACCGGTGCCGTCGGCCAGGAGGGCCCGACCTACTCGCCCGACGGCAAGCAGCTGTGGCTCGGCCAGGCCAACGGCTACACCAAGTTCACCGTCAACGCCGACGGCACCCTCGCGAGCCCCACCGCCGTCCCGATCGCGGCCGACGGTGCCAAGCAGGCGCTGGTGGGCGCGGCCGTGTTCTCCGCCGACGGCTCCACCGTGTACTCGGCGGTCAACGGCCAGAACAAGGTGGTCGCCATCGACGCGGCGACCGGAACCATCAAGCAGAGCTGGACAGTTGGCACCGCACCGCGCGGAATCGCCCTGGTCGGCGGCACGTTGTACGTCAGCAACGAGGGCGGGCGCCCGGCGAAGGCCGGCGACACCACCATCAACTCCTACGGCACCGACGTGCCGGCCAACCCCAAGACGGGCGCCAGCACCACCGGCACGGTCAGCGTCATCGACACCGCCGACCCGTCCGCCGCCGTCGGCACCATCGCCGTAGGACTGCACCCGACCGCCGTGTACGCCAAGAAGGGCGCGGTGTTCGTCACCAACACCGCCGACAACAGCGTGTCGGTCATCGACACCCGCAAGGGCAAGGTCGTCCAGACCATCGCCACCCAGCCGTGGCCCGAGGCATCGGTCGGCTACGAGCCGAACGCGGTGACGCTCACCGACGACGGCCGGCTGCTGGTGACGCTCGGCCGCGCCAACGCTGTCGCCGTCTACCGCTACAACTCCCCGCAGCAGCCCGCCCGCTACGTCGGCCTGCTCCCCACGGACTACTTCCCCTCGGAGATCACCACCGTCGGCAAGAAGGTCGTCGTCTCCAACACCCGTGGCGTGGACGCGCTCCGCCCCGACGCCGCCGGCCACAACACGCACGACACCACGTCGAGCCTGACCCAGTTCACGCTGCCCAGCGACCTCACCATCAGGTCCCAGACGGCCAAGGTCTTCAAGCAGAACGGCTGGACGCCCGGCTCGGTCACCACGGCCAAGGGCAAGAGCCACACGAAGGCCGTCCCGGTCCCGGCGCGCCTCGGCGACCCCTCGACGATCAAACACGTCTTCCTGCTCGTCAAGGAGAACCGCACCTACGACCAGGTCTTCGGAGACATCCCGCAGGGCAACGGCAACGCCTCGCTCACCCAGTTCGGCGCGAACGTGACGCCCAACCAGCACGCGCTGGCGCAGCAGTTCGGGCTCTACGACAACTTCTACGACATCGGCACCAACTCCGCCGAGGGCCACAACTGGCTGATGCAGTCGGACAACCCGGAGTACACCGAGTCCTCGGCCGGCGAGTACACGCGCAGCTACGACACCGAGAACGACGTCCTCGGCCACCAGAAGTCCGGCTTCATCTGGACCGGCGCGCAGGCGGCCGGGAAGTCCGTCAAGGACTTCGGCGAGTTCCAGTCGCTGGAGACCAAGCCGGCCGGCGCGACCTGGCAGAACCTGTACTGCGACAGCAAGAACATGGCCGCGACGGGGGCCGAGACCGCCTACCCCATCAAGACGGGTTCGGCGATCCCCTCCCTCAACGACGTGTCGGTGCAGGGCTTCCCGCTGTTCGACCTCGACGTCCCGGACATCTACAAAGAGCAGATCTGGCAGCAGGACTTCGAGAAGAGCGGCCCGGCGAACCTGAACATGTTCTGGTTCTCCAACGACCACACCGGCGGCCCGGCGAACGCCGCCGCGGAGGTCGCCGACAACGACCTCGCGGTCGGCCGCATGGTCGACAAGATCACCCACAGCAAGTATTGGAAGGACTCGGCGATCTTCGTCGTCGAGGACGACTCCCAGGCCGGCCTCGACCACGTCGACGGCCACCGCGCCCCGGTCCAGGTCATCAGCCCGTACGCCAACCACAGCACGGTCGACGACCACTACTACTCGCAGATCACCATGGTCCGCACGATCGAGCAGATCCTCGGCATCCACCCGATGAACCAGCTCGACAGCGCGGCCACCCCGATGTACGGGGCGTTCACGAAGAAGGCCGACACCACTCCGTTCACGGCGGTCCCCAACCGCACCTCCCTGACCCTCGGCGTGAGCCCCCAGCCCTCCTGCGGCTCGGACACCCCGGCACCCCAGGACACCAAGGCGGCAGCAGCACCGACGACGGTCTCGGTACCGGCGGCCGAGAAGGCACTCGCGGCCCAGTGGAAGACCTGGGCGTCCCACCAACGCCTCACCGGCCCCAACGCGGTCCCCGACTACGCCAACCCCACCCAAATGAACCGCTACACCTGGTACCAGACCCACAACTGGACCAAGCCGTACCCCGGCGACAGCAAGATCTACGCACCGGACGACGTACCGGGCGCCTACCTCCCGTCGCCGGAGTCCGACGGCTGACCGGAGCCCCCACGCGTCAACGGTCCCTGACCGGCGCCACCGCCGGTCAGGGGCGTACGGCCACCGCGTCCACCTCGAACAGCATCCCGGGCAGCGCGAGCGACGCGACCCCGCTCAGCGTCTGGGCCGGCAGACGGTCCCCGAAGTGGGCGTGCAGCGCCTTGCCCAGGGTCTCCAGCTTCGTGAGGTCGTGGTCGACGATGAACGTGCCCAGCCGGACCACGTGCTCGAAGCCGAGGCCCACTCCGGCCAGGGCCGACCGGAGTCGCGCGAAGGCCACGTCCACCTGCGCGGCGAAGTCGCCCGGTACCGGTGCGCCCGTCTCGTCGGACGCGTACTGGCCGGCGATGAAGACGAGTTCACCGGGTGCCGACACGGCATGGCTGTACCCGAAGGGGGTGGGGTCGTGAAGCGCGGGCGGGTTGGTGATCGTGCGCCCGTCAGCGGCGTCGTTCGTGAGGGTCATGGACGGGCAACCTCCCGAACACTCCGCCCATTCCGTCCTCAGCCGACAGACACCCCCAGCGAGCCGACTCCGGACAAGTCGTGCGCCCTGACGCTGTTGCGATCCGTCGCCGACCGCCCCAGCGCATGATGCGGCCACAACCCCCCGGCCACCCGCCGCGACCGCTCCCCCCACTCCCGCGCCTCGATCCCACCGGCCTTGTAGTGGTTGAGGGCGTAACCCCCGGAGTGAACCCGCAGCAGCAGAAAACCCCCGGGATAGTCCTTCGCGGCGGTGACCTCCTGCTGCACGACATGCGGCGCCCGCACCAGCGGCGTCCGCTTGTTCCGGTGGGTATGGCCCGCGTGGTGCAGGAAAACCCCCGGCGCCGAGGCATACGCGTCGACGATCGCGCGCGCCTGCCGCCGATCCAGCTGCTGCCCCCGAGTCACCGGAAACACAGAGTCCCGTACCGTCAGCGGATGGTGACCGAAGACGACGGTCGGCCGGTCCGGTTCGGCCCTGAGCCGGCCCCGGAACCAGGACAGCTGCTCCTCACCGAGCCCACCCGCGTCACCCCCGTTGCCGGCCTTGGCATACGTGTCGAGCCCGATGATCCGCAGCCCGCCGAGATCGTGGGCGAAGTACCCGGGCCCGTCACCGCCGCCGAAGCCTTCGCGGAACCCCTCGCGGAACGTGTCGGCGGAGCTCCCCGCACGGTCGTGGTTGCCGCGTACGACGAGGTAGTCCCGGCCGAGCGTGCCGAAGCCGTCCAGGATGCGTCTGGCTTCGGCCAGGTCCCGCGGCGACCCGCCCGCCGAGATGTCCCCGGCGGCGAGCAGGACGTCCGCCCCGCGCCGCTTGGCCTCCTCGACCAGGGCCCGGGTCATGATCTCCGGATAGGCGGCGAGGCCCGCCGCCTGCGACACCCCGCGCAGCAGGGGGAAGCCCGCCATGCGGCCCGCGGTGGTCTCGCCGAGGTGCAGGTCGTTGCAGAGGGCGATGGACAACAGGTGCCTGCCGGGCGGGGGCTGGGGCGTGGTGAAGGAGTACGTGCCGGTCAGGGAGGCGAGGCCGTGCCGCGAGGTGCCGACGGCGTTCCCGCGCACGTGCTGCAACGGCGTCGGTACGGCGGTCACGCCCCGGGAACGCGCCCGGTAGTAGTACGTCTGCCCGGGCTCCAGGCCGGTCAGCTCCACCTGGTGGTGCGCGGTGGGCCGGTCCTCGGCCGCGGTGCGGTTGAGCCGGGCCGGGTGGGTGCCGTAGACGACCTCGCCCTCGGTGACCGCGGGGAGCGGGTGGCCGAAGCCGTCGTCGGTGCCCGGCGTTCGGGTGTGCCAGGTGATGATGGCGCTGTCCTCGGTGAGTGTCACCAACTCCAGGTGGACGGCGGCTGGTTGGCGGTACCTGCCGCGCGGGAGACCGGCGTGGGCGGCACGCAGCAGGGCCGGGGCGAGCAGCGTTCCGGAGCGCAGGACGTCGTACGGAGTGGGCAGCGCGGCGAGGGCCGCGAGGGGAGCCGAGATGCAGCAGCGCATACCCCATTGTTGCCCCAGTGCCGTGAACGCCGGCCGTGTCGCCGACGGCCGCAGCCGTACCAGTGCGCTACGACAGGGCGGTGCGCACCGCCCTGACCAGCGCCTGCGCCCGTGGATCAGCCGTAACGCTCTTGCGGAACGAATTCGTCACATACCCGAACGCGATGCCCGACTCCGGGTCGGCGAAGCCCAGTGCGCCGCCCCGGCCCGGGTGGCCGAAGGAGCCGTCCGAGAAGAGCGGGGACGCGCCGCCGTGCAGCATGTAGCCGAGGCCGAAACGGGTGTTGATCACGAGGACGCGGTCCGGGCCCGAGGAGCGTTCCGTGCGGGCCAGCTCGGCCGTCTCGGGGGTGAACAGCCGTACCCCGCCGTCCACTTCACCGATCAGTGACGCGTAGCAGCGGGCCAGTCCGTCCGCCGTCGCGATGCCGTTCGACGCGGGGAGTTCGGCGGCCCGGTACGCCGGGTCGTTCTCGTCCGGCATCGGGGTGATCGCCCCGAACGCGCGCCGGGTGAGGGAATCGGGGTTCGCGTACGCCTCGGAGACCGACCGCTTGGGGCGCATACGGAGCGCGCTCGCGTCCCTTGTCGGGGCTTCCAGCTGTGCGACTCGGCCCACCCGTTCCGCCGAGGACGCCGGCAGTCCCACCCACAGCTCCGCCCCGACCGGACCCGCGATCTCGTCCGCGATCAACTCGCCGATCGACCGGCCCGTCACCCGCCGCACCAGCTCACCGGTCAGCCAGCTGTACGTCTGCGCGTGGTACCCGTGGTCCGTGCCCGGCTCCCACACCGGCGCCTGCGCCGCCACCGCCGTAGCGCTCAGCACCGGGTCGGCGGCCTGCGCCGGGGTCAGCGGGTGGTCCAGTACCGGTACGCCCGCGCGGTGGGCCAGCAGGTGCCACACCCGGGTGTGCTCCTTGCCGGCCGTCTTGTACTCCGGCCAGTACTCGCCCACCGGAGCGTCCAGGTCCAGTTCCCCGCGCTGCGCCAGCAGGAGCAGTACGGCGGCCGCCACGCCCTTCGTCGCCGAGCGGACGATCTGAGCCGTGTCCTGTTTCCAGGGTGCGGTGCCGTCGACGTCCTTCGTGCCCGCCCAGAGATCTACGACCCGGTGTCCGTGCCGGTACACCGTCACCGCCGCGCCCCGGTCCCCGCGCGCCTCGAAGTTCCGTACGAACGCATCCCTGACCGGCTCGAAGCCCTCGGCCACCACGCCGTTCACGTCCACGTCCGCGCTCCTGGTTCTGCCGTCCGGCCTCTCTCTCAACCAAGCAGGATCGTGACGTCGATGTTCCCGCGGGTCGCGTTCGAGTACGGGCAGACCTCGTGCGCCGCGTCCACCAGCTTCGCCGCGATGCCCTGGTCGAGGATCGGCAGGGACACGCTCAGGGCGACCGCGAGGCCGTAGCCCTTCTGCTTGTTGGGGCCGATGCCCACCTTCGCGGCGACCGTGGAACCGGTCAGGTCGAAGCCCGCTCGACGGCCGACCAGGACGAGCGCGTTGTGGAAGCAGGAGCTGTAGCCGGCCGCGAAGAGCTGCTCGGGGTTGGTGCCGTTGCCGTCGCCGCCCAGCGCCGGAGGCATCGCGACCTGGAGGGCGAGCTGGCCGTCCAGGCTGCTGACGAAGCCGTCCCGGCCGCCGTGGGCGGTGGCCTCGGCGACGTACATGATCTTCGTCGGGCGGGTGTCGACAGCGGTGTCAGTGGTGGCAGCGGTGTCGTCGGTCATGGCGGGACCTCCCCCGGGGACGGAAAGCACGAGCGCGCGCGGCTCCTTCGTGCCCAAGATACTGACCGGTAGCACAGCCGTATCTACCCGGGGGTAATGACCGCCGGTAACGTCACGCGCCCATTGTCACGGACCGCGGGTCGAACCCGAAGGGCAGCTCCAGGCGATGGGCGCGCATCAACGCGTCGTCGGAGAGGAGTTCGGCGGTCTTGCCGTCCGCCGCGATCACGCCCTCGCTGAGGATCAGTGCGCGCGGGCACAACTCCAGTGCGTACGGCAGGTCGTGCGTGACCATGAGGACCGTCACGTCCAACGACCGCAGGATGTCGGCCAGTTCGCGGCGTGAGGCGGGGTCGAGGTTGGAGGAGGGCTCGTCCAGGACGAGGATCTCCGGTTCCATCGCCAGGACCGTTGCCACCGCTACTCGGCGACGCTGGCCGAACGACAGGTGGTGCGGGGGACGGTCCGCGAACTCCGCCATCCCCACCGACTCCAGTGCCGTACGCACCCGTTGCTCCAGCTCGGCGCCCTTCATCCCGGCCGCCGCCGGGCCGAACGCCACGTCCTCGCGGACCGTTGGCATGAAGAGCTGGTCGTCGGGGTCCTGGAAGACGATCCCGACCCGGCGCCTGATCTCCGCCATGTGCCGCTTGCCGACCGGGAGTCCGGCCACCGTCACCGTCCCGGCGCCGGCCGTGAGGATGCCGTTGAGGTGCAGCACGAGGGTGGTCTTGCCGGCGCCGTTCGGGCCGAGCAGGGCGACCCGTTCGCCGCGTGCGACGGTGAAGTCGACGCCGAACAGGGCCTGTTGGCCGTCGGGGTAGGCGAAGGCGAGGCCAGAGACCTCCAGTGAAAGGGAATCGGTCACAGCGTCCATCCCAACAGGCATACGACAAGGGCGGCTGACGGGAGTGCGAGGGCGTACGACCACTGCGCCCGGTCCGCGGTCACCTCGTCGATCACCGGCATGGAACCCGCGTAACCCCGGCTCACCATGGCCAGATGGACCCGCTCCCCGCGCTCGTAGGAGCGGATGAACAACGCGCCCGCCGACTTCGCGAGCACGCCCCAGTGGCGGATGCCCCGGGCCTCGAAACCCCGTGACTCGCGGGCGATCCGCATTCGCCGCATCTCGTCCGTGATGACATCGCCGTAGCGGATCATGAAGGACGCGATCTGGACGAGGAGGGGCGGGAGCTTCAATCGCTGGAGGCCCAGGAGGAGTTCGCGTAGTTCCGTGGTCGCGGCGAGGAGGACCGAGGCGGCTACGCCCAGGGTGCCCTTCGCGAGGACGTTCCACGCGCCCCAGAGGCCGTTCACGCTCAACTGCACGCCCAGGACGGTGACTTGGTCGCCCTCCGCCACGAAGGGCATCAACACCGCGAACGCCACGAACGGGATCTCGATCAGCAGGCGGCGGAGGAGGAAGGCTGCGGGCACGCGGGCCGCGTACGCGACCAGGGCGAGCAGCGCGGCGTAGAGGCCGAACGCCCACATCGCCTCGCGCGGGGTCGACACCACGATCACCACGAAGGCGAAGACGGCGGCCAGTTTGGTGTGCGGGGGGAGCGTGTGGACGGGGGAGTGGCCGTGCCGGTAGAGGCGGTGGGCGTGGCCCGCGCCCATGTCAGGCCGCCTGCGAGGTGGTGCCACGGCGCTTGCGGACCGCCCAGAAGACACCGGTGCCCGCCACGACCGTGACGCCCACGCCGATCACGCCCGCGAGGCCGCCGGAGAGCCGGGCGTCGTCGACGTCCCGTACGCCGTAGTCGGCCAGCGGGGAGTCCGCCGAGGCGTGCTCCTTCGCCTTCTGGTCGATGCCCTGGTCGGCGGCCACCTTCTCCAGGCCGTCGGGGTTCGAGGAGGCGTAGAAGCTCACGAAACCGGCGAGGAGGAGGGAGGCCACCAGGCCGGTGATCCACAGCTTGCGGCGGGAGACGCCCCCAGCGGAAACCGGCTCCAACTGCGCTGGCGCGTCCACGAGTTCGCCGTTCACGCGCAGCTTGAGGCGTTGCTCCAGGCCGCGTGCGCCGTAGACCAGATCCGGGCGTACGGCGATCACCGCGCCCACCGTCAGCGCGGTGATCGCGGCCTCCCCGATGCCGATGAGGAGGTGCACGCCGATCATCGCGGTGGCGACCTTGGCGAGGGAGACGTCGGTGGTGCCGCCGAGCGAGTAGAGGAGGGTGAAGACGAGGGCGGCCGCGGGGACCGAGAGCAGGGCCGCGGTGAAGGACGCGGCGGTGATCGAGCGGCGGGTGCGGGGCAGGACCTTCACCAGGCCGCGGAAGACGGCGTACGCCACGACCGTCGTCGTGATCGCCATGTCGGTGATGTTCACGCCGAGCGCGGTCAGGCCGCCGTCCGCGAACAGGATGCCCTGCATGAGGAGGACGACCGAGACGCAGAGGACGCCTGTGTAGGGGCCGACCAGGATCGCTGCCAGCGCGCCGCCCAGCAGGTGGCCGCTGGTGCCGGCCGCGACCGGGAAGTTGAGCATCTGCACGGCGAAGATGAACGCGGCGACCAGGCCCGCCAGCGGCGCGGTCCGCTCGTCGAGTTCGCGGCGGGCGCCGCGCAGGCTCACGGCGATGGCGCCGGCGGCGACCACGGCGGTCGCGGCGGATATGGGGGCGTCGATGAATCCGTCAGGCACATGCACGGGATGATTTTAGATGCTTGTTGCGAGTCCTTTGCAAGAGCGAGGGAGTCTCTTGCCGATATGTGAGATCTATCGCCCCGGAGGGCGCTCCCGAGAAAATGTGCGACATTTGGGTAGTGGAAGCGGATGCATAGCTTTCACGCAGGTCACTCAGCGTAAGGGGCCGCCCGATGTCCGTAGTCGAACAGTACGCGCGAGCCCATATCGTCACCGACGAGGACGTGGACCGGCTGGATGCTGACGCGGTCCCCGTCGTCCTGCGGTACGACCCCGAATCCGATCCCCGAGCCGTCCGTATCGGCCTGCCCGGACCGCATGAATGGACCTTCGACCGGGAGCTGCTGGAGCAGGGGCTGCGGGCCCCGGCCGGCAGCGGCGAGGTGCGGGTGTGGCCGTGCGGGCGGGTGCAGGCCGTGGTGGAGTTCCACTCCGAACAGGGCGTCTCCGTCGTCCAGTTCGAGACGAAGACGATCATGCGGTTCCTGCGGCGCACCTATACGGCCGCCACCACGCCCGTCGGGACCTGAACTCCCCGTCGGGACCTGAACTCCCCGTAGGGGCACGGAGGTTCAGCCGCCGAGGCTGCTGCCCAGCTTGAGCAGCGCCGCCACGATCGGGCCCGCCGTGTCGCCGCCGTGGCCGCCCGCCTGGACCACACCGGCGGCGGCCAGGTCGCCCTTGTACGCGGTGAACCAGCCGTTGGGCTTCTTCTGGCCGTCGACCTCCGCCGAGCCGGTCTTCGCGCCGTAGTCCGGACCGAGCCCGGACATCGCCTCGGCCGCCGTGCCGTAGTCGGCCGTGTACTTCATGACCTCCTTCAGCTCGGACTGCGTCGTCGACGACATCGTGCGCGAGGCCTTCGCCAGCGTGCGGCCGTCGACCGTCGCGGAGACCAGGTACGGCTGGTGGAAGGTGCCCGTGTCGACCGTCGAGGCGACCGACGCCATGTTCAGCGGGTTCATGCGGACCCCGCCCTGGCCGATCAGCGAGGCGCCCATCTGCGCGCCGCTCTGCACCGGGACCGAGCCGTCGAAGGTGGGGACGCCGATGGCCCAGTTGTTCATGCCGAGGCCGTAGACCTGCTGGGCCTCTGTCGTCAGGTCGCTGTTGGACAACTTGGGCGCGAAGTTGATGAAGGCGTTGTTGCAGGAGGCCCCGAAGGCCATCTTGAACGTGCCCTTCTTGATCTCCGAGTCGTCGTCGTTGTGGAAGGTCCAGCCCGCGAGCTTGTACGTCTTGGGGCAGGGGTGCGACGCGTCCGGGGTGATCAGGTTCTTCTCGAAGAGCATCGTCGACGTCACGACCTTCATCGTGGAACCGGGGGCGAGGGAGCCCTGGAAGGCCACGTTGAAGCCGTGCGAGGCGTTCGCGACGGCCAGGATCTCGCCGGTCGACGGGCGCATCATCACGACCGAGGAGTTCTTCTGCTTGCCGACCTGTGTTTCGGCCGCCGCCTGGAGGGTCGGGCTGAGCGTCGTCTTCACCTTGCCCGGCGTGCCCTTGCTCAGCTCGACGAGGGTCTTGTCGGACTGCTTGGACTTCTTGCCCCGGACGACCTGGAGTTCGATGCCCGCCTTGCCGCCGGCCTTCTTGCCGAACTTCTCCCGCAGCCCGTCCAACACCGGCCCCAGGGACGGGTACTTGGCGGTCGTCAGCTCGCCGCCGTCACGGTCGTAGGCCTTGATCGGCGGGGTGCCGGACTCGCCGGTCACCAGAGTGTCGCCGTCCGCGAGGTCGGGGTGGACGACGGAGGCGTGCCACTGGACGTACGGCTTGCCGTCCTTCGCGCTGCGCACGACGGTGAGTGAAGTGGCGTACGTCATGGGCTTGTTGATGCCCTTGTACGACACCGTGCACTTCACGGAGAAGGGCACCTTGGCGCCGGTGCGGGCGCCCTCGGTGACGGTGATGCCCTTCATGTGGGCGTTCTTCGTGTAGCCGGTGAGCAGGGCGGTGGCCGCCGTCGACTTGTCGGTCGTGGCGGCGGCCTGGGCGACCTTGCCCGACTGCCAGTCGGTGAGGAAGCGCTTCGCGGTCGTCTGCACCTCGGTCGCCGACAACGGGCCCGTCTTGATGGCCTTGTGGTCGGCGGTGGTCGACGTGCGTGCCTCGGCCGACGCCCCGCCGTCGTACAGCGCGTAGGCGCCGACGCCCGCGCCGACGACGGCCGCGGCGATCACCCCGCCGACGACGGCGGGTCTGGCCTTGCGCCGCTCGCCGACGACCTTTTTCTTGCCCCTCGTGCCCACAGTTCCCGATCCTCCGCGAATCCCTTTGGGCCCCCGCCGCCCTCGGCCCTCTCACACCCCAACGACGAGGCCCACCCTAGAGTCCCGTCCTGTGCGGGTGAGTTCGTTTCCCCGCGGAGTGAGATCAGCCACCTGCCGCCAGTACGGCCCGGACGATCGGGCCGGCCGCGTCGATGCCGTGGCCGCCGTCCTGGGTCATGGCCGCCGCCGCGACGTCGTTGCGGTAACCGGTGAACCAACTGTTGGACTTGGACTGCCCGTCCACCTCGGCGGACCCCGTCTTCGCGCCGATGCTGCCGCCGAGCCCGGACATGATGCCGGCCGCGGTGCCGCTGGTCGCGGTGCGGTTCATCATCGCCCGCAGCTGGGCCGACGTACTCGCCGACAGGCCCTTGGCGGTGGCCAGGGGGCGGCCGTCGAGGCTCTGCGCGACGAGGATCGGCTGGCGGAACGTGCCCGTCTTCGCGGTCGCCGTCACCGATGCCATGTTCAGCGGGCTCATCTGCACCTGGCCCTGGCCGATCAGGTTGGCCGCGGTGTCCGGGCCGCCGGACGCGGGGACCGAGCCGTCGAAGGACGGGATGCCGGTCTTCCAGTTGTCCCGGCCGAGCCCGAACCGGTCCTGGGCCTCCGTGGTGAGGGAGTCCACCTTGACGTCGTCGGCGAACTTCACGAAGGCCGTGTTGCAGGAGCGGGCGAAGCTGTCGGAGAGGGTCGCGCCCTCGTCCGGGGACAGGCCCGTCAGGTTGTGGAAGGTCTGGCTCTGCCAGGTCGCGGTGGGCGGGCAGGGCGCCGAGCCGTTCATCGAGGTCAGCCCGGTGTCGATGAGTGTGGCGGCGCTGATGATCTTCATCGTCGAGCCGGGCGCCAACTGCCCCAGGAACGCGGCGTTGAAGCCGTCGTTGCGGTTGTTGGCGATCGCCAGCACCTGCCCGGTGCTGGGCTGTAGAGCCACGATCGACGACTCCGAGTACTTCGTCACGGCCTTCTCGGCGGCGGCCTGCGCGGTGGCGTTGAGCGTGGTGCGCACCTTGCCGGCCTTGCCCTTCTCCAGGGTCAGCAGCGTGGTGTCGGCCGAGTCCGCGGCCTCGTGCTTGATCGACAGCTCGATACCGGGCGTACCGCCCGCCTTGTCACCGTACTTGTCGCGCAACTCGTCGAGTATCGGCCCGAGCGACGGATACTTCTCCTTCGTCAGCACGGTCCCGTTCCGGTCCACGGCCTCGATCGCCGGGCTCGCGGACTCCCCGGTGACGAAGGTGTCGCCGGTCTTCAACTCCGGGTGGACGACTGTCGGTTGCCAGTCGACCAGGGCCCGCCCGGTGGTCTTGCCGCGTACGACGGTCAGTTGGCTCTGGTAACTGAGCGGCTTGGACTTCCCGTCGTACGACACCGTTGCCTTCACCGTGAACGGCACGGTGGCCCCGGTCGCCGTACCGGGCGTGATCTTCACCTTGGTGATGTGACCGGCCCCGCTGTAGGACTCCAGCACGAGGTCGGCGGCGGCGTCGTTGTTCGTGTACGACGCGGCGGTCACCGACTCCCCGCCCTCCCAGGCCGCGAAGAACTTCTTCGTCGTCTCCTCGACCTCACTGCTGCTGGGCGGTCCGGTCTTCTTGGCCGTGGAACCACTGACCCCGCCGATCCCGTCCGAACCATCCAACGCGGATACGACGTTGAACGCCCCGTACCCCGCCCCGCCGACCATCACGGCGAACACACTGCCGATGACGGTGGCCTTTACCCCCTTGCGCATGACGCTGTTCCCTCCCCGTTGTCAGTCCTCCGACTGTAAGTGGCGTGGGGGAAAGCTGTGAGGGGTGTTGCCTTTTGTTGTCCTAACAGAGACCGCTTCCTGGATCCACGTGTCCTGGTCCGCTGAGCGGAACAGAGGGCGACAGGCAACCCCTGGCGCACCACGCTGTTCACCGATCGTTCGACGTGTTTCGAAGGAAGCGTCGCCACCGCACGGCATCGGAGTCAACGAAGAGGAGATCACCGGCATGAGAAGACACGCCCTCCGGAAGACGGCTACCAGACTCGCGGCGTTAGCTGCGGCGTCCCTCTCCGTCCTGACCTTTACCTCCCCGGCAAGCGCGGACACCTCGACCGTCAGCCCTCAGTCCGTGACCTACTACCAGTACCAGCTCTTCTATTACAGCAAGTGCCTGGACGTAGCAGGCCAGGCCAACGGCTCCATAGTCCAGCAGTACACCTGCAACGGAACCGTCAACCAGCAGTGGTCGCCGCGGGCGACCGACAGCGGCTATTTCCAGATGGTCGTCGCGAGCAGCGGCCGATGCATGGAGGTCGTGAATTCGAGCCAGGACAACTACGCGGTCCTTCAGATCAACGACTGCAACGGCGGGTACAACCAGCAGTGGACCACGCGGTCGAGCACGCGCTCCAACTGGCCGCTGCTCGTCGCCCGGCACAGCGGCAAGTGCCTGACTCCGTACAACTTCAGCTCGGTCGACCGCGCCCAGATGATGCAGTACACCTGCATCAGCGACGCCACGTATATGCAGTGGAACCGTTCCTGACCCCGAACTGCCAACGGCCGGCAACGACCAAGGGGACGCGGCGGATCGCCACGCCCCCTTGCTGCGTCTGCCCAGCTAGACCCACGTATCCAGCCACATTCGCGACCGCCACTGGTCGATGGGAATCGCCGTCCCCGTGTACAGCGGCCAGAAGTAGATGAAGTTCCACGTGATCAGCAGGACCAGGACGCCCGCGCCCACCGCGCCCGCGACCCGGCGGGTCTCGCTGGAGTTCGGGGGGCCGATGACCGCGCCGATCAGCATCGCGACCGCGAGGCAGAGGAACGGGAGGAAGACGATGGAGTAGAAGAAGAAGATCGTGCGGTCCTGGTACATGAACCAGGGGAGGTAGCCGGCCGCGACGCCGCAGGCGATCGCGCCCGCGCGCCAGTCGCGGCGGAACGCCCAGCGCCACAGGACGTACAGGAGCGCGAAGCAGGCCGCCCACCAGAGGAGCGGGGTGCCGATCGCGAGGACCTCGCGGGCGCACTTCTCGCCCGCGCTCGCCGGGCAGCCGTCCGCGCCGGGGGAGGGGGACTCGTAGAAGTACGAGACCGGGCGGCCGTCGACCAGCCAGCTCCAGGGGTTGGACATGTACGTGTGCGGGGAGTGCAGGCCGACGTTGAACTCGTAGACCTCGTGCTCGTAGTGCCACAGGCTGCGCGCCCAGTCCGGCATGTACTGGCTCCAGAAGCCGCCCTTGCCGTCGGTGGCCGCCCAGTTGCGGAAGTAGCCGCCGGTGCCGTTGGCGGGGGAGAGGATCCAGCCGAGCCAGGACAGGACGTAGACCGAGATCGCGACCGGGGCGGTGGAGATGAAGGCGAGGCCCACGTCGTGCTTGAGGACCGCGGCATACGGCTTGCTCGCGCCCGCGACCTTGCGGGAGCCGACGTCCCAGAGCACGGCCATCACCACGAAGGCGGCGGCGTAGAACATGCCGTTCCACTTGGTGGCCATCGCGAGGCCGAGCGTCAGACCGGCCATCCAGCGCCAGGGGCGCCAGCCGAGGGAGAGGGTGTCGGCGATGTGGGCGTCGGGGCGGACCCGGCCGTCGGCGTCGATCGGTAGCGCTGCCGCGAGTTTCGCCCGGGCCCTGTCCCGGTCCAGGAGCAGGCAGCCGAACGCGGCCACCACGAAGAACATCAGCACGCCGTCGAGCAGCGAGGTGCGGGCCATCACGAAGGCCAGGCCGTCGAGCGACATCATGACGCCCGCGACACAGCCCAGGAACGTGGAGCGGAACAGGCGGCGGCCGATGCGGCACAGCATCAGGATCGCGAGCGTGCCCAGCAGCGCCGTCATGAAGCGCCAGCCGAAGGGGTTGAAGCCGAAGATCAGCTCGCCGAGGCCGATGACGTACTTGCCGACCGGCGGGTGCACGACATAGGCAGCGTCCGTCGGGATGGGGATGTGACCGTTGTGCTGGAGGATCAGGTCGTTGGCGTTCTTGTCCCAATTGACCTCGAAGCCGCGGTGGACCAGCGCCCACGCGTCCTTCGCGTAGTACGTCTCGTCGAATATCACCGCCTTCGGGCTGCCCAGGTGGTAGAAGCGCATCACGCCCGCCATGAGCGTGACCAGCAGCGGACCGCCCCAGCCCGACCAGCGGGTGATGCGGTCGACGAGCCCAGGCGAGAAGCCCAGCGCCGCCCACAGCCGCGGGCTGGGCTCCGCGTACGGCGGCACCAGCCGGTCGCGTACGTCGCTTCTGGGCCCCGCCGAGTAGCCGAATCGGCGCAGCCGCTGCTGCCACGACGGCCGCTGGTCTTGCGGGGCCTGCCCTTGCCGGGTGTCCGTGGAGTCCATGGACGACGCTGTACTGGTCACCGCGCCATCGTAGGGAACAGGGCTGTGTGAGTCCCGCCTCTCTCCCCTGAGAGGATGGAAACGTGACAGTTGCTCCCGGAACTCTGGTCCTTGCCGGCACCCCCATCGGCGACATCGCGGACGCTCCGCCGCGGCTCGCCGAGGAGTTGGCGGGTGCCGATGTGGTCGCCGCCGAGGACACGCGACGGCTCCGGCGGCTCACGCAGGCGCTGGGGGTGCAGCCCAAGGGGCGGGTCGTGTCGTACTTCGAGGGCAACGAGGCCGCGCGGACACCGGAGTTGGTCGAGGCGCTGCTCGGCGGCTCGCGCGTGCTGCTGGTGACCGATGCCGGGATGCCGTCCGTGTCCGACCCGGGGTACCGGCTGGTCGCCGCCGCCGTGGAGAAGGACATCAAGGTCACCGCCGTACCGGGACCGTCCGCCGTGCTCACCGCGCTCGCGCTGTCCGGGCTGCCGGTGGACCGGTTCTGCTTCGAGGGGTTCCTGCCGAGGAAGGCCGGTGAGCGGTTGTCGCGGCTGCGGGAGGTGGCCGGGGAACGGCGCACCCTCGTCTACTTCGAGGCCCCGCACCGGCTCGACGACACCCTCGCCGCGATGGCCGAGGTGTTCGGCGCCGAGCGGCGGGCCGCCGTCTGCCGGGAGCTGACGAAGACGTACGAGGAGATCAAGCGCGGCCCGGTTGGCGAGCTGGCGGAATGGGCGGCGGAGGGTGTGCGCGGGGAGATCACCGTCGTCGTCGAAGGCGCCCCGGAGAAGGCCGAGGAACTGAGCGCCGACGAGCTGGTACGGCGGGTGCGGGTGCGCGAGGAGGCGGGGGAGCGACGTAAAGAGGCGATCGCCGCCGTGGCCGTCGAGGCAGGCGTTCCCAAGCGCGAGGTGTTCGATGCCGTGGTGGCGGCGAAGTCTGCGCAAAAACCCCTCTGAGCTTGCGCAAAAAACCCTCTGACCTGCGGGAAAGCTTCCTCTGAGCGGGGCGCTGTTCCGATGAGCGCGCGCCCCATGGCGGGGCAAAGCGCGGTCACGAAATGCAAAGCCCGGACCGGCTTGACGGGGCGATTCGACAAGGAAAGTCCAAATCGCCTCCAACAGTCGACAGGACTGATGCATTCGCCCTGCCGGAGGCGTCCACTGGATGAAGGGACGCACCCGTCCCTCGCCTCCAACGGGATTCCGGGGGGAATCCCCTCGCCGGGGCGCCCAGGCCCTGTCGTCACATTCCCGTCTGCCCGGAGACGCCATGCACGCTCCCCCACTGCCTTAAGGGCGTGGGAGGTGCCCCCACTCGCCGCACCGGGCCCAGACCCGAGTACGTCCAGTACGCGGGTCAGGGCCCGGCACGCCGAGAGCACGCACCTGACGTCTCCGGGCCCGCCCTCCGGGCCCGCCCTCCGGGCCCGCCCTCCGGGCGGACGACGGGAATGTGACGACAGGACCTGGTCCAGCGGAAAGCAAGCAGGAGCTGGCATGAGTGAGATCGCAGGGCAGACCGGCGTCCGTGGCGCTGCCACGGCCGTGGTCAACGAGTCGTACTCCTTCGCCTGCATGCGGTGCGGGCACGGCTGGGAGCAGTCGTACGAGATAGAGCACCACGTCGACACCGACGGCCACCAGTTCGTGATGTACGTGGCGGAGGGTCAGGTCGTGCCGTCACCGCTCAGCCGGCCCGCCTGCCTCAACTGCGACGGGCATGTCGTGCGCATCATGCGCGCGGGCCAGGTGTCGTCGGTACGGGAGGCCGCGCAGCGGCAGTACCAGGCGCCGCGGCCCCGGGCGGCCACCGCGGCGCCGGTCGAGGGTGCGGAGAACGGCGCGGGCGATGACGCCGCCGTGACACCGCTGCCGGAGCGCACGGACCACCACTGGCACCTGTCCGACCTCCTGCACCCGTTCCACCGCAAGGCGAGCTGACCGAGCGGCTCCGACGACCGGGCGGCATGCCCCTTTCGTAGGATCGGGGCATGCCTTCCTCCAACGACAGCCGTAGCGGCAGTGGTAGCAGTAGCGGCCGCGAGAAGAACGCGGCGCCGCCGCTCCCGGAACCCCTCCGGGTGGCCGTCGCCGACTCCCACACCCACCTCGACATGCAGTCCGGCACGGTGGACGAGGCGCTCGCCAAGGCCGCGTCGGTCGGTGTGACGACGCTCGTCCAGGTCGGATGCGATGTGAAGGGCTCGCGCTGGGCCGCCGAGACGGCCGCCCGCCACGACTCCGTCCACGCGACGGTCGCCCTGCACCCGAACGAGGCCCCGCGCATAGTCCACGGCGACCCCGACGGCTGGTCCCGGCAGGGAGCGCGCGTACCCGGTGGTGAGGCGGCCCTGGAGGAAGCCCTCGCGGAGATCGACCGCCTCGCCGGACTCCCGCAGGTCAAGGGCGTCGGTGAGACCGGCCTCGACTACTTCCGCACCGGGCCCGAGGGCAAGGCGGCGCAGGAGCAGTCGTTCCGCGCGCACATCGAGATCGCCAAGCGGCACGGCAAGGCCCTGGTCATCCACGACCGCGACGCCCACGCCGACGTCCTGCGCGTCCTCAAGGAGGAAGGCGCCCCCGAGAGGACCGTCTTCCACTGCTACTCAGGCGACGCCGAGATGGCCGAACTCTGCGCCCGCGCCGGGTACTTCATGTCCTTCGCCGGCACCGTCACCTTCAAGAACGCCCAGAACCTGCGGGACGCGCTCGCCGTGGCCCCCCTGGAGCTGGTCCTGGTGGAGACCGACGCGCCCTTCCTCACTCCCGCCCCGTACCGCGGACGGCCCAACGCCCCCTATCTCATTCCGGTCACGGTGCGCGCGATGGCGGCCGTACGGGGCATCGAGGAGGACGCGCTGGCGACGGCGCTGGCCGCCAACACGGCCCGGGCGTTCGCCTATTGAGCCTTCCAGAACGCATCGAACACAACTCTGGGTAGCCGCGTCGCTTTGGAGAGTGACGGTCGCTCCGCTAGGTTCTGTTGGCCCGATCCGGACCCTTCTGGCCTTCTGGAGCGTGTCGGCGTGAGCAAATACGAGACCTACGAGACCTACGAGACGTACGACCGCGGTGTACGCGCCGATGTGTACACCGACGGGCACACCGAGGTGTACGAGGACACGTACCGGCCTGCCTACGAGGCGCACGAACCCGTGTTCCCGCGCCAGGCGGGCACCGCGGAGCCGGCGAGCGAGACACCGGCACGGCACGGGCGGCGCCGAAGAGCCGACCGCCCGGACTCCGGCTCGGCGATGCGGCGGCTGGTCCCGCAGGCGCTGGTCGTCGCGTTCCTCGCCGGCGGCACCACCGCGTTCGTCGCCAAGGACAAGGCGATCGAGCTGAACGTCGACGGCAAGCCGCGCACCCTGCACACCTTCGCCGACGACGTCACCGAACTCCTCGCCCAGCAGGGCGTCGACGTCGGCGCCCACGACGTGGTGGCCCCCGGCCGCGACGCGCCCCTCGCCAGCGGCGACGAGGTCGCGGTCCGCTACGGCCGCCCCGTGCGCCTCACCATCGACGGGCAGCGGCGCGAGGTGTGGACGACGGCACGCACGGTCGACGGAGCCCTCGAACAACTCGGCGTACGGGCCGAGGGCGCCTACGTCTCGACCTCGCGCTCCCAGCCCATCGGCCGCGCCGGACTCGCCCTCGACGTGCGTACCGAACGCACCGTCACGATCATGGCCGACGGCCGCGCCCGCACGATCCGCACCAACGCGGCGACGGTCGGCGAGGCGGTCCAGGAAGCCGGCGTAGGCCTGCACGGCGAGGACACCACGTCGGTCCCGCCGGACAGCTTCCCGCGCGACGGCCAGACGATCACGGTCCTGCGGGTGACGGGGACGCGCGAGGTCCGCGAGGAGGCGATCCCCTTCAAGGTGGAACGCACCGACGACCCGACCCTCTTCAAGGGCACGGAGGTCGTCGAACGAGCCGGCCACCCCGGCCTGCGCCGCGTCACCTACGCCCTCCGCACGGTCAACGGCGTCAAGGAGAAGCCGCGGCGAGTGGACGACGAACTGGTGCGGGAGCCGCGCTCGCAGCTGGTCAAGGTCGGCACGAAGCCGATGCCCACGTCGGTCCAGGGCGCGGATCAGCTGAACTGGCACGGCCTGGCGACGTGCGAGTCCGGCGGCCGCCCCGGCGCGGTGGACCCGTCGGGCACCTACGGCGGCCTCTACCAGTTCGACACCCACACCTGGCACAGCCTGGGCGGCAGCGGTCGCCCCCAGGACGCGAGCGCGGAGGAACAGACGTTCCGAGCGAAGAGGCTGTACGTGCGACGGGGTTCGAGCCCGTGGCCGCATTGCGGGACGCGCCTGCACGGCTGAGGGATGGCGAATAGGGGATAGGGGGCGCAGCCCCCATCCCCTAGGGGCGCGGGGCTGTATCTATTTGCGGCTCCGCCGCGTGGGCGCGACCAGCCACGACGGCGCAGCAGACGAAATCGGCCCCGTAACCTAGGAACGTGAGCAGCAACCCCGACGCCCTCCTGGGCCCAGCCGAAATCCGCGAACTGGCAGCCGCCCTAAACGTCCGCCCCACAAAACAGCGCGGCCAGAACTTCGTGATCGACGCGAACACGGTCCGCCGCATCGTCCGCACCGCAGACGTCCGCCCCGACGACGTGGTCGTGGAGGTAGGCCCAGGCCTCGGCTCACTCACCCTCGCGCTGCTCGAAGTCGCCGACCGAGTCACCGCCGTGGAGATCGACGACACCCTCGCGAGCGCGCTCCCGGCGACGATCGCGGCCCGCATGCCCGACCGCGCCGACCGTTTCGCGCTGGTGCACTCGGACGCGATGCAGGTGACGGAGCTGCCGGGCCCGCCCCCCACCGCACTGGTCGCCAACCTCCCGTACAACGTGGCCGTACCGGTCCTGCTGCACATGCTGGAGCACTTCCCGAGCATCGAACGCACCCTGGTCATGGTCCAGGCGGAGGTCGCCGACCGCCTGGCCGCGCCGCCCGGTTCGAAGGTGTACGGCGTCCCGTCCGTGAAGGCGAACTGGTACGCCGAGGTCAAGCGGGCCGGTTCCATCGGCCGTACCGTCTTCTGGCCCGCCCCGAACGTGGACAGCGGCCTCGTCGCACTCACGCGGAGGCCCGAGCCGCTGAAGACCACCGCCACCCGGCGCGAGGTGTTCGCCGTGGTGGACGCGGCGTTCGCGCAACGCCGTAAGACCCTGCGGGCGGCGCTCGCGGGCTGGGCGGGATCGGCTGCGGCGGCGGAGGTGGCACTGGTGGCCGCCGGGGTGTCCCCGCAGGCGCGCGGCGAGTCGCTCACGGTCGAGGAGTTCACACGCATCGCGGAGAACAAGGTGGGCGCCGAGACCAAGGTGGACGCCGAAGCGGTTCAAGAGGGACAGCACAAGGAGCCCGGCAAGTGAGCGTCACCGTCCGCGTCCCCGCCAAGGTCAACGTCCAGCTCGCGGTCGGCGCCGCGCGCCCCGACGGCTTCCATGACCTGGCCAACGTCTTCCTCGCGGTCGGCCTCTACGACGAGGTCACCGTGACCCCCGCCGACGAACTCCGCGTCACCTGCACGGGCCCGGACGCGGCCCAAGTCCCCCTGGACGGCACGAACTTGGCGGCCCGGGCGGCCGTAGCGCTCGCGGCGCGGTACGGCCGCAACCCCGCCGTGCACATCCACATCGCCAAGGACATCCCCGTCGCCGGCGGTATGGCGGGCGGCAGTGCGGACGGCGCGGGCGCGCTGGTGGCGTGCGACGCACTGTGGGGCACCGGTGCATCGCGGGCCGAACTGCTGGACATCTGCGCGGAGTTGGGCAGCGATGTGCCGTTCAGCCTGGTGGGCGGGGCGGCGCTCGGTATCGGGCGGGGGGAGAAGCTGACCGTCCTGGAGACCGGCGGGACCTTCAACTGGGTGTTCGCGATGGCCGAGCGCGGGCTGTCGACCCCTGCCGTCTTCCGGGAGTTCGACCGGCTGGGCGAGGGCACCGACATCCCCGAGCCGGTCGCCTCCCAGCTGCTCCTCGACGCGCTCGCGAAGGGCGACCCGGACGCGCTCGCCGCCGCCGTCTCCAACGACCTTGAGCCCGCGGCCCTTTCGCTCTTTCCCGAGCTGGCCGACACCCTCGCCGCGGGCCGCACCGCGGGCGCCCTCGCCGCGCTGGTCTCCGGCTCGGGCCCGACGACGGCGTTCCTCGTCCGCGACCCCGGTTCGGCGGCGAAGGTGGCGGCGGCGCTGACGGCCTCCGGAACATGCCGAACGGTACGTACGGCGGCGGGTCCGGCGGCCGGGGCGACCGTGATCGACCGACCTTCACACGAGGTCCACGGAACACCCGCCTGACCTGCAAAAATGCGCATGTTCGGTGTTATCCAAACCACATGGATTTATTGTTCGCCAATCGACCTCAAGGTCCCTTTCGCGCCCTATGTCACAGGGAAAGGGCTGTCATGATCAGCCAACCCCGGTCCTCGTTACCGGCGGTACTCCCTGCGCGCGCGGTCTCGCCGCGCCACGCCCGAGAGGAACCTCCCCATGGGCCACATGGATCACTTCAGCGCGGGCTGGGTCACCCCGGTCCTGTCCTACGCGATGGCCTGCGTCGGCGCCGCGCTCGGACTGCGCTGCACCGTAAGGGCACTTGAGGCCGACGGCGCCTCCAAACGGAACTGGCTGACCCTCGCCTCCGTCGCCATCGGCTCCGGCATCTGGACCATGCACTTCGTGGCCATGCTCGGCTTCAGCGTCGAAGGCACCCCCATCCGCTACGACGTCCCGCTCACCGTCCTGAGCCTGCTGATGTCGATCGGCGTGGTCGCCGCCGGTGTCTTCACCGCCGGATACGGCCGCTCCCGCGTCACCTCGGTCGCCTTCGGCGGCATCGGCACCGGCCTCGGCGTCGCCGCCATGCACTACACCGGCATGGCCGCCCTCGACCTGCACGGCGAGATCGACTACGACCCCGGGCTCGTCATCGCCTCCGTCGTGATCGCCGTCGTCGCCGCGACCGCCGCGCTCACCCTCACCCTCGTCGTCCGCGGCCCGGTCCTCGCCACGCTCGCCGCCCTCGTCATGGGCCTCGCGGTCAGCACCATGCACTACACCGGCATGTACGCCGTGAGCGTCACCCTCGCCCCCAGCAGTGCGACCCTCTCCGGCGCCACCGCCACGGAGTTCATCTTCCCGCTCGCCGTCGTCCTCGGCTCCTTCCTCTTCCTGGCCTCCGCCTACGTAGCCCTCTCCCCGACCGGCAAGCACCACGAGTCGGCCATCGCCGCGGAGCTGCTCCGCGAGGTCGAACTCGCCACGGTCTGAACGGACTTCGGCCGTCCAGGTCGCGGCCGCCGCACGAGCCACCCCGCACTTTCCCCATCCTCCGAACGAGGTCCCTCATGCGTGTCCTCCGCGCGTCGGCCCGACTGCGCCCCAGATCGGTCCGCGCGAAGATCGTCGCCCTGCTGATGCTGCCCATCGTGTCCCTGATGGCCCTGTGGGGCTTCGCCGCGGTGACGACCGCGTCGAGCATCGCCGACACCGAGACCGCCAAGGACGTCAACTCCGAACTCCTCACCCCCGTAGCCGAGTTCGTGACGGCGGTGCAGGGTGAGCGGACCGCCGCCCTGCGCCGGGCGGACGCCCCGGGCGCCTTCAAGACCGCCACCGCGGTCACCGACAAGGCAGCCGTCGCCCTGCGCGACGGTGTCAACGACTCCAGTTCGGACGCGGCGCTCATCGACTCCACGCTGCCGGGCCGTATCGACAAGCTGGAGACGGATGCCAAGGGCCTGGCGGCACTGCGCGCCGAAGCCACCACCAAGGGCGCCAAGTCGACGGCCACGTACGCCAGTTACTCGGCGATCGTCGAGCACGGCTTCGCCGTCACCGGTGCGCTCACCGGCGACAAGACCGCCGCCGACGCCTCCGAGGCGCGCGTGGTGCTCGAACTGTCCCGGGCCCGCGAGGCCGTCGCCCAGGAACAGGCAGTGCTCGGCGCGGCCCGTACCGGGGGCGAGTTGACGAAGGAGCAGTACGCGCTGTTCGTCGGCGCCGTCGCCACCCAGCGCGCGCTGCTCGCACCCGCGGTCGCCGACCTCAGGCCCGAGCACCGGGCGGCGTACCGCACGCTCCTCGACAGCAGCGGCTACACCCAGCTCCAGGCGGTCGAGAACCGGGTCCGCAGCGCGGGCCCCGGCACCTCCGCCGCGTCCGCCCGCTTCCTCGGCGACTGGGACTCCACCGCGAGCGGAGTCCTCACCGGACTCGACGCGGCCGAGACGAAGGCCGGTACGGGAGCCACGGCCGCCGCCGACCCGTTCGGCTGGGACACGCTCGGTGCCTCCGGGATCGCCGTCGTGCTCGGCCTGGTCGGCGTGCTGCTGTCACTCCTCGTCTCCGTGCTCGTCGGCCGCGGCCTCATCGTCGAACTCCTCGACCTGCGCAACTCCGCCCTGGAAGTGGCCGGCCGCCGCCTCCCGCAGGCCATGCGCCGACTGCACGCCGGCCAGGGCGTCGACATCGACGCCGAAGCCCCCCTGCGCCGCCTCGCCGGTGACGAACTCGCCCAGGTCAGCACGGCGTTGACCGCCGTCCAGCGCGCCGCCCTCAAGGCCGCCTCCGAACGCGCCGAACTCCTCAGCGGCATCTCCGGCGTCTACGTCAGCCTCGCCCGCCGCAGCCAGGTGCTGCTGCACCGCCAACTCGACCTCCTCGACGCGATGGTGCGCAGACAGCGCGACCCGGCCGAGCTGCACGAGCTGTACCGCGTCGACTACCTGGCCACGCGCATGCGCCGCCACTCCGAGAGCCTGCTGATCCTCTCCGGCATCGCGCCCGGCCGGGGCTGGCGGGACCCGATCCCGCTGTCCGACATCCTGCGCGCGGCCGTCGCCGAGATCGAGAACTCGGCCCGGGTGCAGATCTGGGCCGTACCGAAGGTGTCGCTGACCGGCGGTTCGGTCGCCGACGTGATCCATCTGCTCGCCGAACTCGTCGAGAACGCGACGGCGTTCTCACCGCCCAGCACTCAAGTGCAGCTGCGCGCGGCCCGGATGCGCGAGGGCGTCCTCATTGAGATCGAGGACAGCGGCTTCGGCATGAAGGACGACGCGCTGGCCGACGCCAACCGCAAGATCCAGTCCGAGAAGGTCGACCTCCTCGACGCCAAGCAGATCGGCCTCTTCGTGGTCAACCGGCTGCGCGAGAGGCAGGGCCTGCGCGTGGAGATACGGCACTCGCAGAGCGGCGGGGTCACGGCCGCGGTGCTCATCCCCGAGGGCCTGATGCGCGACGACATGCCGGTGGGGGAGCAGCAACAGGCGCCCGGCGGGCGGGGGTTGGCACCCGCGTCGGCGCTGGTCCCGCGGCAGCGACTGCGCGGGGCGGGCGCCTGAGACCGCACTCTTCGCACCATCTCCACACAGATGTACCGCAATCGAGGTACAGGTGGGGCGGATGGGACGGATAGGTTTGTTTGATACTCCAAGTGCACTGCCGGAAGGGTCAGTTCCGTGTCCGAAACCCCCACGCCGTCGTCCCCCACACCGTCCCACCGCAGGAAGCGGTCCCTCTCGCGTCGCGGCGCGATAGGGGCCGCCGGAGCCGTAGCCGCCGGGGCCGCCCTGACCCCGGTGGTCTTCGCGGCCACCGACTCGGGCTCCACGTCCGGCTCCACGTCCGACACCGACGCGGCCCCCTCGGGCACCAAGCCGGAGACCTTCCCGGCCACCCGCACGGCGACCGCCACCGGCACCGCCCCGGCCACCACGACCTTCGCCGCGTCCTACGTCGGCCTGCGCTGGACCGGCGACCAGGACGGCGCCGGCATCCGCCTAGCGGACGGCAACTGGCAGCAGACGGGCACCGGTTGCGCGACGATCGACGGCGGCGGTACGGCCCTGATCGCGGCCGACGAGGCCACCAGCTACGAGGTGCGGACACCGGCAGGCGCGACGGACGTACGCTCCATCGCGATCGACTGCACCCGAGGCCCCGACCGCACCTTCCACGTGCCGTCCGAGGCGACCCGAGTCCGCGGTGTCCGCTACCTCTCGCGCCCGGCCTGGGGCGCCGACGAGTCGAAGCGGTACAAGGACGGCAAGGTCAACACGCCTGAGGCGTACTACCCGTTGCAGTCGATCACGGTCCACCACACGGACACCCCGAACGCCGACCCGGACCCGGCCTCGACCGTCCGCGGGATCTACGAGTACCACGCGATCACCCTCGACTGGGGAGACATCGGCTACCACTTCCTGATCGACGAGGCAGGCGTGGTCTACGAGGGCCGCTACTCCGGCGACGACCTGATCCCGGCCTTCGACAAGGACGGCAACCTGGTCACCGCCTTCCACACGGCGGGCTTCAACTCCGGCAACCTCGGCATCGCCCTCATCGGCAACCTCGTGGCCCAGCCCCCGACGGCTGCGGCCAAGGCCTCCGTGATCCGCCTGATCAAGGTGATCACCCGCTTCAAGGGCCTGGATCCCCAGGCGAAGATCACCTACACCAACCCGGTGAACGGCGTGAAGAAGGACAACGAGACGATCAGCGGCCACAGGGACTGGCTCCAGACGGACTGCCCCGGCCAGACGATGTACGACTTGCTGGCCGAGATACGGGCAGCGGCCGCACGCTGACCTGCGCGGGAAGGCTGCTGTTGCACCCCGGGGTCTCCTCAGACCGCGGTGACCTGCTGGGCGAGCAGCAGCGCCAGGGGTCCGCCCTGGAGCAGGAAACGGCCCTGGGCGGCAGCCTGGATCGCATCGTCCATCGGCCACCACATCAGCTTGAAGTCCGCTTCGCTCGGCATGAGTTGCTGCGGTCCCAAGGTGAGGCCTTCGGCCAGGAAGAGGTGGATGCGGGCGGTGGAGTTCAGGGTGATGGCGTACGAGCCGAGGGGGCGCCAGGTTTCGGCCGTGACGCCAGCTTCCTCGCGCAGCTCGCGCGCCGCGCACTCTTGCGGTGTCTCGTTACCTTCCCGGCGTCCCCCGGGCAGGAACACGTACTCGCCGCCGTGCTGGGGGAATTCTGCGGTCAGGACGGCGACCATGCCGTCCGCGTCTCGGGCCACGATGACGGAGGCGTCGCGCATCGCCCCCCGCTGGGATGAGTCGCTCATGGCCCGGGAGCGTAGCTTCTACGGCGCGAGCGTGGCGGCGAACGGCGCGTTCAGCACGGTGGGGTGAGCGATGCCACGACCGTGGTAGCCGTCCTCACCGAAGGCGTCGCCGTGGTCGGCGCACATGATGATCAGCCACCTCTTCTCGCTGGTGAGCCCCTCGACCAGGCGGCCCAGGTGTTCGTCCGCGTACGCGAGCGCGGCGGCCTGGGAGTGCCAGGAGTCGCCGCTGTCGCCGGTGTAGTGGCCGTGGGGGACGTGGGTGGCGGAGACGTTGACGAACAGGAACAGCGGACGGCTGGCGTGCTGCTCGGCGACGGTCAGGGCTTGGTCGACCTGGTGGCGTGTGGAGTCGGGCTCCGGAGAGCAGAACTCCGGCCGCCAGTGGTCCTCGTGGAACATGTCGGGCAGCACCGATCCGAGCGGTGTCTCCCGCGAGAAGTACGTCACGCCGCCGATGCACACGGTGCGATAGCCGTGCCGGGCGAGCCCGGTGAGAAGGTTCGGCGCGTCGAAGACGAACGTGCTCGTATCGATGTCCTTGAAGGCGGGCGGACGGCACTCCCACAGCCTGGGCGGTTGTACGGGCTGGGGCAGTTTGGGCAGGAAGCCGGAGAAGAACGCGATGTGCGCGGGGAGGGTGAAGGTGCCGGGGGTGCGGCGTTCCTCCCACTGGCCGCCCGGCAGGATCTTCGCCAGTCGCGGTGTCTGACCGGCGTGCAGGGCGGCGCGGGCGACGTCGTAGCGCAGGGAATCGAGGGTGACGAACAGGATGCTGGTCTCGCTCCGGATGACCTCTGCCGCGTCGATCACAGCGCCTCCACCAAGTCGCGGCGCTCGGTGATGCTGCCCCTGGCTTGGTCGTTGACCGGGATGGGAACCCGGTCGGAGGCGATCATCTTCCGCAGTTTGGCCATACCGGTGCCTTCGGTGACCGGTCGGCCGTCCGCGTCGTAGAGACGGATGGTGACGGTCTGCCGACCGCCGTCGTCGGTCGTGGACAGCCTCGCGCCGGGGACGGAGCCGAGTGCCTTCATCGCGTGCAGGAGTTGGGCTTCGCCGGCCGTGCCGAGGCTGGCGACCTGGCAGCCGAAGTGCTGGGCGTTGATGGCTCCGCGGCAGAACCGCTGGTGGAACTCGGCCGTGGTGGGGTGCCCGTCGTGTGCCACGGCCATCTGCCGGGCCTGACTCACCACAACGAAGCAGGCGGCGACCCACCAGGCCACGCCCTCGTGGATCTCGTCCGGGAATGCGCCGGAGACGCGGCCGTCGCGGATGACGGTGTCGGCGTCGATGGGGTTAAGCACGCCTGTCCTCCAGGTACTTGATGATCAGGTCGGCGAGGTCGTCCGGGCTGTGGCCGTCGGTGGGGAGCGTGATGGCGCTGGGGTCCTCGTCGGCCGCGGCCTGGAAGTTCTCCCGGAGCCGGGCAAGGCGGCCGGGGACGCCGAACAGGTCGGTGTCGTCCTGCTTCACGTCCGTCTTGGTCCCCATCCGCTCTTTCAGCGAATGATCGGAGCCGATGAGGTAGAAGGTGGCGTCCGGCGCCACGAGGTACGGCCGGAACGGGGCTATCAGCTCCTTCACCTGGTCCAGGCCGACGCCGTTGACGGCGGCGTGGCAGGCCGTGACCGAGGAGGCGTACCGGTCCGCGACCACCGGCCCAGTGCCGAGGTGCTGCCGTATGGCATCGGAGGCGTGCAGGAGACCGGAGAGGTAGAAGGCGAACTGCGGCAGTGGCCGGATCTCCCGGTTGACCAGGTCGGACCAGCAGGTGTGCGGATTGGTGAGGGTGTGGATCGCCGCGGCGCCGAGTCGCTTGGCCAGCAGGCGGCTCAGCGTCGACTTGCCGACTCCGGAGACTCCTTCCAGGACCACGAACGGCCCCTGGCGTCCTCGGTCTGCCCCAGGTGTGTATGGGGCGCGCAGGGGGTTCACAGAGTGCCCTCGGTGAAGGCGGAGACGTGCCGGGCCACGGCCGCGGGGACTTGCTCCGGCTGGTCCAGCAGCGATCGGATGTCCATGCGCAGGTCGTCGCGCAGAAGGCAGGGCTGGACTCCGCCGGCGTGGTCCATGCGCAGGGCCCAGAAGCCCTCCACGCACTTGGCCCTCACCGGGCAGGTGCCGCACTGGCCGACGTGGTGGCGGCCCAACTCGCGGTGGAGGACGTCGATCTCGATGCCGTCGATGCGGAAGATCCGCCGCCCCTGGCCGACGCCGGAGACCTCTACCTCCTCCTCGCTGGTCAGTGTGCGCAGGTGGTCGATGAGGCCCTGGGCCCCGATGGCCGAGGACTTCCGGCCAGTGTTGAAGTCGGTGTCGACCAGCTCGATGAACTGCACCGGCAGCCTGCGGTCGAGGGCGAAGGCGAGGATGTCGCGCAGCTCGTGTTCGTTCTCGCGCTGGATGAGCGTGTTCAGCTCCACCCGCTCGAACATCTCGCGGGCGGCCTCGATGCCGTCCAGGACGGCCGCGACGCCGTAGCGGGTCTGGGCGATGGCCCGGAACGACTCGTCGGAGAAGTAGTGCAGGGAGACCTTCACCTTGTCCAGTCCGGTCGTGGCGAGCCAGTCCTGATGCGTGCGCACCAGCAGCCCGTTCGTGATCAGCGTGTAGGACACGTCCGGACCGCGAACGGGAAGCTGGGTGAGAACCGGTTGCGCCAGCTTCGATGCCAGCGGTTCGCCGCCGGTGAAGTACACCCGCTTCAATCCGGCGCCGATCAGCTCGCGTAGGACGTTCACATAGTCGTCGGCGGTCAGTTCACGGGCGCGGGGCTTGGCGTCCCGGTGCAGGTGCGTGAAGGGCGGCGGGACATCGCCCTCGTTGTGGCAGAACCAGCACTTCACGTTGCAGATGGGTGTCAGCGAGACTCTGAGCTGTCCGCGCAGTGCGGCGAAGTTCCGCAGCGCCGTCCAGTCCAAGTCGGCAATCGGGAGTGGAACGGTCATGACCTGGTACTCCTTCCGAAGCGTGCACTTGTGGTTCGGTGGCTGGCCGCCCGGCGTGGCGGCGGGTGCAGGCCGCGAACCGCCGGGAACTACAGGGCCACGGTGAGCAGCACGCCGCCGAGGACGAGCACGACGAGCACCAGGGCGACGGCCTCAACCCGGGGCGACCCGCCACGGTGCACGGGCCAGGGGCCCTGACGGCCGTTCAACGCAGGCCCCCACAGGCCGGGTTGCAGGCACACAGTCGGAAGGGCCTCCCGCGGTGGCGTACGTCGCCCAGGACGCGGCCGGTGATCCCCAAGCGGGTGTTGCACAGGACGCAGTCCATGGCCATCTGCTGACGGGGCCGGAGGCTGGTCACGTCGAGCAGAGTGGGCAGACTGCCGGGCGGGGCGGCGGCCGTTGACTGATAGCCGGTCACGGGGATGCCTCTGCGGTCAGGTGGGCCCACACGCGTTTCCCGCCGTGCACCACCTCGGCTCCCCAATCGTCGGCGATAGCTTCGACCAGTTGCAGGCCGCGCCCGCGCTCCTCGTCGCCGTTCGGCGTCTCGGCAGTGGGCCGTACGCGGGAGGTGTCGGTGACGGTGATCCGCACCGAGTGCGGGCCGGTCCTGGTGACCGAGGCGCCGACCGTGGTGACGTCGGTGTGCTCCACGGCGTTGGTGACCAACTCGCTGACGACCAGTCCGGCCATATCCACCAGACGGGACAGGCCCCACGTCTCCAGAGCGAGGGCGACGTCATGGCGCGCGCGGGGAATGGACTCTTCCTTTGCCGGATAGCGCTTGTGGTAACGCTGCGGCCCTACTGGTGCCGCAGTCATGGTCATCGCCGCCTCTGCCTTCCGCCGAACCCTGGGGCGCGGCGGAGCCGAATCATGAAGGTGCGAGGGGGCATGCCCCATTCCTTTTCGTTGGTGCGGGTCAGCTGCAGGAAGCTGTAGTGGCTCTCGGTGAGGGGGACCACGCGGACATGCCTCCACAAAGGGGTGCGCGGACGGAACCATCCGAGCCTGACGCACCCCCAGTCCGCCGGGAATGAACGGCCGTTGCACCCTTGTGGCACTTCCGTGGCCCCTCGCCCGCCGTCCGTGCTTCCATGGCGGCAGGAGGGAGGCGCCCCAAGGTGAGCGTGAGTCGATGGACCGGCCGCGAGGCCGGCTTGCTGCGGCAGGCGCTGCGCATGAGCGTGCGTACCTATGCGGCGCACCTCGGCGTCGGCATCCGCACCGTCTCCAAGTGGGAGAAGTTCGGCACGGCTACCTGTCCCTGGCCCGACACACAGGCCATCCTCGACACAGCCCTCACCCGCGCCGATGCCGCCGCCCGGGTCCGCTTCGAGCAACTTCTCGCCCCGAGCCCGCTGGGCCGACGGCCGAGCGGAACACCGTCCCCCACGAACCCGGACCACGAGACCTGGACGGAGGATCTGGAGCGGATCGTGGTGTGCCTCGATCGTCAGGACTTCGCCTTCGCCGCCACCCTGCTGGAACGCCGACTCGGTCGGGCCCAGCCCAGCGATCTCGACGATCGGGGCCTGTACCTGTACGGGCGCTCGTTGGTCCTGTCCGGCGACCTGCGGCGCCTTCAGGGCACCTTTCAGGACCTGATGACCGCCAAACGGCTCTACTTGGACGCACACGACGTGTTCACCGAACTCGGCATCCCCCGTCGAGCCGCGCAGGTCGAACTCTCCCTCGCCGTGGTCACCGAAATGGCCGGACGCCTCACCGCCGCGGCCACCCGTTACCAGCAACCCGCCGATGACGAGAGGCTCGTCCCGGCCGACCGCGCCCGAGCCATGCTGTGGATCGGCACAGCCCTGTCCAAGGACGGCCGTAACGAGTTCGCCATCCACATCATGCGCCAGGCGGTCAAGTGGTTCGAGGAACTGGACGAACCGGAGGACTGGGCAACCGCGCAGCAGAAGCTCGCACTGGCACACCGCGGTGCCGGCGATCTCACCCGGGCCCTGACCTACATCGATGCCGCCCGCAGCAACGGCCGCTTCGAGACCCCGCTCCAGCGCGTCCAGATCGAAACCGCGCACGCCCACATCCTGCTCACCGACCCGGTCACCCGCAGCGGGGGGCACGCCGTGCTCGACCGGGCCTCGGACATCGCCACCCGATACGGACTGAAACACCAACTGCGCAGCATCAACACCGTTCGCACCAGCGAGGAGTACACGTGACCGACCGTCAGGAGGCCACGATCAGTGACGCGGACCGGGCAGACGCCCGCGCGCTCTGGGATTTCCACCAGATGGGTCACGAGCTGCGGCCCTGCTCCGCCGCGATCGCCCTCGGCAGCCTCGATCTCGGTGTGGCCGGTACCGCCGCCGACCTGTACCACGCCGGTATGTTCCCGGTCGTGGCCTTCACCGGTGACACCAGCGGCGCCACCAGGGAGCGGTTTCCCCGCGGCGAGGCCGTCCACTACCGCGAGCACGCGCTCTGCCTCGGTGTGCCGGACGAGGCGATCCTTCTGGAGCCGAAGGCCACCAACACCGGCCAGAACATCGGCTTCTCCCGCGAGGTGCTGGAGAACGCGGGTATCGCGGTGACCACCGTGCTGCTGATCTCCATGCCCTACATGCAGCGCCGCGCCTACGCGACATGCCGCAAGCTGTGGCCCGAGGTTGAGCCTGTCTGCGTCTCCCAGTCGCTGTCGTTCGACGAGTACGTCACGACCCACGCCGACGAGAAGCAGTTCATCGACATGCTCATGGGCGACATGGAGAGGGTGATGGAGTACCCCAAGCGTGGTTTCGCCATCGAGCAGCACGTTCCGGAAAGGGTCCGCGATGCCTTCGACCGTCTCCGCGTCCGAGGCTACGACAGCTGGCTCCTGCCTGCCTGACAGTGCCGCGCGCCCGAGTACGCGGCCGGTGGGCTCGTGCGCGATCCATCAGCCCAACCTCCTGCCCCGTCTTTCCACTCTGGCGAAGCTCTACACGGCCGATGTCTGGGTGGTCCTCGACGACGTCCAGTTCGTCCGCCGCGACTACCAACACCGCGCTCGCCTCGCCGCACTCGACGACCCACAACGGCAGCAGTGGCTGTCTGTCGAAACCCATCTCCCACACGGCCGCGCAACGTTGATCCGCGATGCCCGACTCGCCGACCCGCAGCGCAGTGCCCGCCGTCTCGGCCAGCTGCCCGCGCAGCACTACCACGCCAGCCCCCACTGGCAGTTGCTGCATGCCTCACTCGAACCCGTTGTCCGTTCCCTCACCGAGGGCGTCGGCACAGCGGCCGTCGCCGAGGCCACCACCCGCGCCCTGCTGAACCTCCTGGACTGGCGCGGCACCATCGTGCGCAGCAGCGACCTCGCCGCTTCCTCGGACCGCTCGGTACGTCTGGCCGACCTCACCACCGCCGTCGGCGCCGACACCTATCTCTGTGGCACCGGCGGCCTGCGCTACCTCGACCACCGCCCCTTCGCGGAGCGACAGCTCAACGTCCACGCCTTCCGCCCGCCCACGGCCGCCGAGAACCTGTGGACCGGAGCCGCGAGGATCACAGCCCTCTGGGCACTCGCCGCATACGGACCTTCCCGCGTGGGGGCCGCGTTCGACGACCTGCGCACAGCCTGACCACCGCCTACGGATCTTCGTCATCCCCCTTCGGCGTCATTTGCCGCGCGGGCGCGCCCAGCCCCCACGGCGCCGCAGACAAACAACGGCACCCTCCTGACCTGCCCGGATCGTCAGCCTCCCCCCGCGCATTACTCTGGGAGGCTGACCGTCCCCCCTGTCAGGAGAGAAATGGCCGTCAACCTGGTCAATGTCGAGAACGTCAGCAAGGTGTACGGCACCCGTGCCCTGCTCGACGGCGTCTCGCTCGGTGTCTCCGAAGGGGACCGGATCGGGGTCGTGGGCCGCAACGGAGACGGCAAGACCACCCTGATCCGGATGCTCGCCAAGCTGGAGGAGTCCGACACCGGCCGCGTCACCCACTCCGGAGGACTCCGCCTCGGTGTCCTCACCCAGCACGACTCCCTCGACCCGGAGGCGACCGTCCGCCACGAGGTCATCCGGGACATGGCCGACCACGAGTGGGCGGGCAACGCCAAGATCCGCGACGTACTCACCGGACTCTTCGGCGGCCTGGACATGCCGGGCTTCCCGCAGGGACTCGACACCGTCATCGGCCCGCTCTCCGGCGGTGAGCGCCGCCGTATCGCCCTCGCCAAGCTGCTCATCGAGGACCAGGACCTGGTCGTCCTCGACGAGCCGACGAACCACCTCGACGTCGAGGGCATCGCCTGGCTCGCCCAGCACCTGCGCGAGCGGCGCTCCGCGCTCGTCTGCGTGACCCACGACCGGTGGTTCCTGGACCAGGTCTGCACGCAGATGTGGGACGTGCAGAAGGGCGACGTCTTCGAGTACGAGGGCGGCTACACCGACTACGTCTTCGCCCGCGCCGAGCGCGAGCGCATCGCCGCCACCGAGGAGACCAAGCGGCAGAACCTGGTCCGCAAGGAGCTGGCCTGGCTGCGCCGCGGCGCCCCCGCCCGTACGTCCAAGCCGCGCTTCCGCGTAGAGGCCGCCAACGAACTGATCGCGGACGTACCGCCGCCGCGCGACACCAGCGAGCTGATGAAGTTCGCGTCGACGCGGCTGGGCCGTACGGTCTTCGACCTGGAGGACGTGACCGTCCAGGCCGGACCGAAGGTCCTCCTCAAGCACATCACCTGGCACCTCGGCCCCGGCGACCGCATCGGCCTGGTCGGCGTCAACGGCGCCGGAAAGACCTCCCTGCTGCGCGCCCTGGCCGAGGCCGCCCGCAGCGACGGCGAGACCCAGCCCGCGGCCGGCAAGGTCGTCGTAGGAAAGACGGTGAAGCTCGCCTACCTCTCCCAGGAGGTGGCCGAACTCAAGCCCACGCTGCGGGTGTTGGAGGCCGTGCAGCAGGTGCGCGAGCGCGTCGATCTCGGCAAGGGGCGGGAGATGACCGCCGGGCAGCTGTGCGAGACGTTCGGCTTCAACAAGGAGAAGCAGTGGACGCCGGTCGGGGACCTGTCCGGCGGTGAGCGCCGCAGGCTCCAGCTCCTCCGTCTCCTCATGGACGAGCCCAACGTCCTCTTCCTCGACGAGCCCACGAACGACCTCGACATCGAGACGCTGACCCAGCTGGAGGACGTCCTCGACGGCTGGCCCGGTTCGATGATCGTGATCTCCCACGACCGGTTCTTCGTCGAGCGCACCACCGACAAGGTGTACGCCCTCCTCGGCGACGCGACCCTGCGGATGCTGCCGCGCGGGATCGACGAGTACCTGGAGCGACGCCACCGTATGGAGGAAGTGGCCGCGGCTGCCGCCCCCGTGGTGGAGAAGGCCGCACCCGCCGTGAGCGCCGCCGACCAGCGGGCCGCGAAGAAGGAACTCCAGAAGATCGAGCGGCAGTTGGACAAGGTCTCCGAGAAGGAGGCCAAGCTGCACGCCCAGATCGCCGACAACGCCACGGACTTCGCGAAGGTGGCCGAACTGGACGCGAAACTCCGGGACTTGGGCGGCGAGCGCGACGAGCTGGAGATGCGGTGGCTGGAACTCGCGGAGGACGCGTGAAGGTTGCGTGCTGTGCTTTCCGGGGGGACGCGCCCCGGACCTCCCACGCATAACGGCGGCATCACGGGCCGGTCCTCCCTTGGGAACAGGGGTGAACCGGCCCGTTCTTCATGGACAGCCGGGTGATAGAAAGAGCCGTCTGAGAACTGTCTGAGACCTGCTTGAACGCGCCTCCGGATCCTTCGCGGATCTCGGGGCGTGGCTAAAAATCAGTGAACGAGGGGGAGCCGCTGATGACTCAGCCGCCCGAACAGCCGCCGTCCGGCGGTTACGGAGCGCCGCCGAACCAACCGCCACAGCCACCATCGGGCGGCTTCGGCGCTCCCGTTCCGCCGCAGCCCCAACCCGGCTACGGCTATCCGCAACAGCAACCCCAACAGCCCGGCCCCTACGGCTATCCGCAACAGCCGGGTCCGTACGGCCAGCCGCAGCCGCAACCCGGCCCTTACGGCCAGCCGCAGCAGCCGGGGCCGTACGGTCAGCAACCCGGCTACGGATACCCGCCGCCCCCACCGCAGTTCACCCCGCCCCCGTCCTCGCCCCCCTCCGGCCGCGGCCCCTTCAAGGGCAAGCCCGCGCTCGTGATCGCGGCAGCGGTCGCCGGACTCCTGGTCGTCGGCGGCACGGTGTGGGCGGTCACCAGTGGCGGTGACGACAAGAAGCCGGTGGCGGAGCAGAGCGACAGCCCCGCGCCCTCCGGCAGCAGCACTGTCGACGACGACCCCGCCAACCCCGGCGACGGCAGCGGCGACGGCGGCAAGGACCCGCAGAACCTCAACGAGGGCCGCAAGTCCGGCGAGGCGAAGGTGCTCTGGTACAAGGAGGCGCCGGACGCGCCCGGTTCCGGCGCCGACGCCCCCGGCATGTGGATCACCGGCAAGACCGCAGTGAAGGCGGCGTACAAGGAACTCGTCGCCTACAACGTCGGCAACGGCAACCCGACCTGGCCCACGATCACCTTCCCGCAGAAGATCTGCGCCGTCACCTCGCAGCAGTCGGCCGACGGCAAGATCGTCGTGGCGTACGAGAGCGGTGTCAGCGACAACGCCAAGTGCAACCAGCTCCAGCAACTCGACCTGAACACCGGGGCGAAGGGCTGGACGGCGGTCGTCCCGGACGGCGCCCTCTTCGACAGCGCGCTCAGCATCGGGCTGTCCATCACCGGCAAGACGCTGATGGTGGGCCGCTCGCAGTCCGGTATCGCCTACAACCTCGACACCGGCAAGAAGCTCTACGAGAAGAAGAAGTACGGCGCGGCCTGCTTCCCGGGCGGGTTCGCGGGCGGCGCCAAGCTGATCTCGGTCGCGTCCTGCGGGGCGGGCTCCTCCACCGAGCACGACGAGGTGCAGGAACTGGACCCGGCGACCGGCAAGGTCAAGTGGACCAAGGCGATCCCCAAGGGCTGGACGGTCGGCCATGTCTACTCCGTGAACCCGGTCGTCCTCTACATGACCGACGAGGACGACAAGCACTGGAACATCTCGACGCTGAAGGCCGACGGTTCGGTCCGCTCGCAGGTGGACTCCAAGGCCACCTTCGCGCCCTCCTGCGGTTCGTCGTTCATCGACAACGACCTCCAGAACTGCCAAGGCCTGGCGGTCGACGCGAGCACCCTCTACCTCCCGACGGACGCGACGACCGGCGCCAACCAGATCGTGGCGATCGACCTCGCCACCGGCAAGGAGAAGTGGCGCGTCAAGTCACCCGCGTCCGTGTCGACGGTCCCGATCAAGGTCCAGGGCGGCAAGCTCCTCGCCTACGTCGAGGCGTCCTACAGCGCGGGCGGCCAGGTCGTGTCCATCCCGACGACAGGCTCCGCGCACACCACGACGAAGCTGCTCCAGATGCCGTCCGGCACCGCGCAGATCGAGTCGAGCTTCTTCTCCCGGGACATCGACTACGTGGACGGCCGCTTCTACATCTCGTCGACCCGGCTGAACGGCAATGACGACACGAAGGAGAAGTTGATGCTCGCGTACGGCAAGTGAGACCCCGACTTCTCCCCACCCCGCCGTCCTCCCCGAGGTACTCGTCATGACCCAGCCGCCCCCGCCCCCGCCGAACCAGCCCCCGCAGCAGGGCGGCTTCGGCCCACCCCAGGACCAGCCCCCACAGCAGCCTCCGCCGCCACCCGGCTACGGCTACCCACAGGCCCCTCCGCCCCAACAGCCGGTCTACGGCTACCCCCAGGCACCCCAGCAGCCCCAGCCGCCCCAGGGACCTCCGCAGGCCGCCCCGCCGCCCGGCTACGGCTACCCGGGCCAGCAGCCGAACCCGTACGCCCAGCCGCAGCAGCCCAACTCCTATGGCCAGCAGCCGGGTTACGGATATCCGGGCCAGCAGCCGACCATGCCGCTGCACCCGCAGCCGGGCCAACCGGGCGGCGGCGGGCGGAAGTTCGGGGCGTCCGCGGTGATCATCACGGCTGCCGTGGTCGCGATCGCGCTGATCGTCGGCGGCGGGATCTGGTACTCGTCCTCCTCCGGAAAGGACGACGACACGAAGAAGACCGCGACCGCCGGCGGCACCACGGGCGGCACGAACGACAAGGGTGGTACGACGTCCGGCGGCAAGGAGAAGGTCCCCGCCAGCGCCGCGTCCAAGGTCCTCTTCGAGGTCCCGATGCCCAAAGTCAGCGACACCATGGTGACCGCCGGCTCCTGGCTCACCGACAAGGTGTACGCCAAGAGCGGCAGCGCCGAGGTGGTCGGCTACAACCGCGACACCGGCGCCAAGCAGTGGACGATCAAACTCCCCGGCCCGGTCTGCCAGGCGACGAAGCACACCACGACCGACGGCAAGACGGCGATCCTCTACGAGCCCGCCATGCCGACCGAGGACAAGCCCTCGCACGGCTGCAGCCAGATCGCCGCGATCGACCTCAACGCGGGCACCAAGCTGTGGACGAAGACCGCCAACTCCGGTGACCAGCCGATCAGTTTCGAGAACGTCACCGTCAGCGCGAACACGGTCGCCGTGGGCAGCAGCGACGGCGGCGCCGCCTTCGACATCGCCACCGGCAAGGTCCTGTGGAGCCCGAAGGCCACCGACTGCTACGACGCCGGTTACGGCGGCGGCGCCAAGCTGGTGGCGGTGCGCAGGTGCGGCACGTACGACTCGCCCACCCTGCACATCCAGACCATCGACCCGGTCTCCGGGAAGGTGCTCTCGGACTACAAGATGGCCCAGGGCATCGAGTACGCGAGCATCGTGTCGACCGACCCGCTGGTGGTCGCGGCCGACGTCGGCGACAGCGCGGGCGACGGCAGCGGCGTCTCGGACTTCTTCTCGATCGACAACAAGACGGGCGCCCTGCGCTCGCACATCCCGGCGCCGGGCAAGCAGTACGCGGCCCGCTGCGACGGCATCACGCGTGTCGAGTACTGCGCCGAACTGGCCGTAGGGAACGACCGGTTGTACGTGCCGACCGAAGAGCACGACGGTTCCGGCGACTCCTACAGCCAGACCAACGAGATCGTCGCCTTCGACCTCGCCACCGGCAAGCAGACCGGCCAGCGCGCCGACGCGGGCGACGGCTACACGATCACCCCGCTCCGCATGGACGGCAGCAACCTCCTCGCCTACAAGTCCCCGCCGTACAACAAGGGCGGCCAGGTGGTCAGCATCGACGGCACCTCCTTCAAGGAGACCAAGCTGCTGGAGAACCCGAGCACGGAGACGGTACGGAGCGCGGAGACGACCTTCCTCCCGGACTACGCGGAGATCCTCTACGGGGAGGGCCACCTCTACATGTCGGCGGTCTACGCGGACAAGGCAACGTCGTCGTCAACAGCAGACAAGGACTTGGCGATCGCCTTCGGCACAACCAGTTGACCTCATCCCCATCACCCCCATCACTCCCGAATGCCAGGAATGCGAAAAAGTCCGTCGATCTGGGGCACTTCTCTCCAGTAGGGGCAGCGCAACGTCGAACAAGCGTGTAGCTTCCGGGGGCATGAAGAGCGGGGGTGCTGGGGGGCCCTCTGTTCTTGGGGACCGGTGGGCATCCATAGTGGGCATCCATTGGGGGGACTGGGGGGTTGCTCGATGGGAGTGCGGCTGATGGTGGTCGACGACCACCGTTTGCTTGCCGAGGCGCTGGCCTCGGCACTGAAGCTGCGGGGACACCGGGTGCTGGCAGCGGCGGCACCGGCGGCGGGCGCGGCGGAGCTGGTGATCACGCGCGCCCCCGAGGTGTGCCTGATCGGCACGGCCACACCGGCCGAACCGGGCATCTTCGACCCGGTGGTGAAGATCAAACGTGAGCGTCCACAGGTCGCGGTCCTGGTCCTGGGCCCGGTCCCGAGCCCCCGAGGCATAGCGGCGGCCTTCGCCGCGGGCGCGTCCGGCTATGTCCGGCACGACGAGCGCATCGAGGGCGTGGAGCGGGCGATCATGAAGGCGAGGGCGGGCGAGGCGGCCGTAGCACCGCAGTTGCTCCAGGGCGCCTTCAGCGAGCTGTTGAACCCAGCGGCCCAACCCGACGACGAGGGTCAGCGGTTGCTCCAGATGCTGACGCCGAGGGAGGTGGAAGTCCTGGTCCGGGTGGCGGACGGCGAGGACACCCGCCTGATCGCGGCCGGCATGGGCATCGCTCCGTCGACGGCCCGCACGCATGTGCAGCGAGTCCTGATGAAGCTGGGGGTGGGGTCGCGGCTGGAGGCGGCGGCGCTGGCGGCGCGGACGGGGCTGCTCGACAGGGCGGGGCCGGTGCACAACTCGACGGGGCCGGACCTGTAGGCGAGTTCCGGTGTCGGATCAGCAGTGGGGGCGGCCGGCGACCGGGGTGCCGGACCGTATGCCGTCGAGGAGGGCGGCGAGGGCCGTGGGGGTGGTGGTGAGGAGGGTGGCGGGGGTTTCGCTTTCGCGGAGGTGGAAGGCGGTGGGGGTGGTGGTGAGTTCGATGCAGTTGTTTCCGTCGCCGCCGCCGGAGAAGGACGACTTCTGCCAGTTGGCCGGGGGTGTCATGGTGCGCCTCACAGTTCCTTCGTCAGCCTGTGGATGAAGTCACGCGAGCGTTCGGGGTCGAGTGACACGCCCTCCACTCTACGGAAAAGCGTTCGAAAGCTCCCGAGTTGCGCCTCGGAGTCGACGAAGGCAGAACCATGGGGTGCGTCCCGCACGACCGTGTCCAGCTTGGGCATGGTGCCACCCACATACATCATGGCGCTTCCGGCATCGATGAATCCATCCAGGTCGAACGGGATGACACGTACGGTCACGTGGTCCGCTTCCGAGAGTTCCAGGATGCGGGTGAGCTGAGTTCGTGCCGCGGGACGGCCGCCGACCCGGATGCGCAGGGCCCCCTCGTGCACTACGGCTTCGTACGGAGTCGGTTGGGCACCCTCGATGATGCGGTGTCGCTTCATCCGGTGTTCGGCCCGCAGTTCGAGGTCTCTCGGGGGAAGCGCGGGCACTCTGTGCGAGAAGACTGCGCGAGCGTAGTCCTTTGTCTGGAGCAGGCCGGGGACATGGAGGAAATCCACGTCCAAGCGGTAGGTGGCGTGGTGCTCCAGCTCGGACAGGTCCAGGAACGGCGTGGGCAGCAGCCCCCGGTACTCCTCCCACCAACCGCGTGTCCGATCGGTGGCCATTGCGATCAGCGCATCGATCAACTCCCCGTCCGCGCAGGAGTAATGAGCGGCGAGGCTGCGTAGGCGTTCCTCGCTCACTCCTGCGGTTCCGGACTCCATCTGACTCATCTGGGCGGAGTCGGACCCGACCAACGTGGCGGCTTCCCGTGCTTTGAGCCCTGCTGTCTCACGCAGCTTCCGCAGTTCAATGCCCAGGCGTTCCTGGCGCGCGGTGACTTGCCGTCTGCGTGGCATGGCTTCCTCTCTCGCCCCAACTGCCGTGGGGTGGTGACTCGTTCGGGGGCAGATTACGACAACGACTTGCACTGTTCCAAATTTTACCCGTACCGTCAGTGATGCGACGCACACCGTGCGGAACCCCGGGACCCCGGAAGCGCACCACCCCGTCCTGCCATGACGGCGTGACAGGCCACCGCCCGTGAACCGCATCAACTCCCCACACCACCAACGGAGTTCACGCATGCCCGAAACCGAGCCCGAACCCTGGGAGTATTCCCTCTCCGTCCCGCACGACCGCCGTGCCGTCACCGTCTGTCGCCGCACTCTCCGCCTGGTCCTCACCGCGCACGGCCTCATCCGGGTCGTGGACACCGCCGAACTCCTCGCGACGGAGCTGGTGGCCAACGCCGTACTGCACACCGAGGGGCCGGTGATGCTCCGGGTGCGGTGGTCGGCGGGGGTGCTGCGGGTCGGTGCGTGGGACGCGGACCCCGAACCCCCGGAGCCGCCAGGCCAGTTGGCGGATCTGTTGGACGCCGAGGCGGGGAGAGGCCTCGCCCTGGTGCGGGCCTGCGCCGACGTCTGGGGCTGGCAGCCGCTGTCGAGGAACGGGCGGCGCGGCAAGTACGTATGGTGCGAACTGGGCGTGGCCTAGGGCCAGGAACGCGGCCGGAGGCCAGGGCTCGCCGTGTGTCAGCTCGACCGCTGACGTACAGCCGCCCGCAACTCGCGGACGCCGGTGGTACGCGGGTGCCGTTCCGCCAGTTCGTGGACGATGCTGCGGATCGCGGGGCGGTCCCGGACCTCGGCAGGGCTGGCGCGGTACGCGGAGAGCAGTGCCTGGGTGGTCTGTTCGGGGCGTTTCCATGCCCACCAGGCCCGCGCCATGTCGGTGCCCAGGCGGGCCTTGCGCTCGGCGGTCGGGAACTGGGCGGGGCGCAGGTTCTTCCCCGCCTCCAGGGCCGCGCCCGCATCGCCGAGCGCCCAGTGGACTCCGACCGCGTACAGGTCGACGGCGGCCGGGCTGATGGGGAACAGGCGTCCTGGAGGGGCGGTCTGAGGCAGCCGGCTGGCGGCGCGGCGGGCTTCCTCGGTCATCGCCAGGGCCTCGGCGCGGTGGCCGCCCCGGGCTGCGGTGTAGGCGAGTGTGCAGAGCATCTGCGCGTACGCGGACGCCGACGCGTCGGTCCTCAGTCCCGTCGCCTGTACCCCGGAAGCCGCCGTCGACATGAGGCGCTGGGCCTCCTCGCCGCGGTCCTGGTGGCGTAGCACGATCGCCAACTCCCGGACCGCGGCGGCTGATGCGAGCGGGGAGCCGGAGACCTCGGCCCAGGTGCGGGCGCGGTCCGCGGTGAGGCGGGCCTGCTCGTAGGAGCCGAGCTTGCTCAGTACGGCGGCGGCGAGGCTGTAGACGGAGGAGAGCCGGGCCTGATCGAGTTCCCGGCGGGAGGAGGCGGCGGCGTGCCCGTCCGCGATGAGGCCGGGCAGGGCGGCGAGCAGCGGCGCGTGCGTGCCCTTGTCGTACAGGTCGCGGGCGGCGGCCAGCCGGGCGTCCAGCGGTCCGGTGCCGGTCGGTGCGGGGGTGTCGGCCAGGGCCTCGTCCACCCCGAGCAGCAGGGCGGCCGGTCCGGCGGCTGCCGTTGCGGTGAGCAGCGTACGGCGGCGCATCGGGTCCTCCTCGGCGTGCGGACTGGCCGTCACTCTAGTGGCCGTCGATACCGTCGGGGTGGGTGGCGCGAGAGAACTCACCAGGACGTGTCGCGGAACGCCGACTTCGAGGGCGGCGCGGTGCACCAGGGTCAGGTCGACGACCCTGGTGCTGCGTTCCAGCCGGGAGACCGTGGCCGGTGAGCAGCCGAGCCGGTCGCCGAGGGCGGCGAGGGTCCAGGCGCGGTGTTCCCGGCCGAGCCGAATGAGCGCGCCGGGGCGCCGTTGCGCGGCCAACTCGCGTACTCGCGTGCTGTTCCAGAGCGGGTCAACGGGCACGGGCCCCTCCCACACCGCACGACCGGGGCCTTTCACGCTACGGGCGCGGAGCGGGGCCGTCGAGGCCGCTTGCACAACGTGCAAAACCCTTGCGCGGAAGGCGAGTTGATCGCACCCGGCCCGTTCGGCGCGGTGTGCTGGGCTCAGCGCCCCCAAACGCGGGGCACCGTCCGACGGAGGCACCATGACAGCCGCTCTTGTGCACCCGATAACCGGCCCGGCCCGTTCCGTACGGGAGGTCGTGCCGGTCGATCTGTGGGAGAAGCAGGTCGGACTCCTCGTGCGGGACTACCCGTACGACTCGACCATGGCCGGCCGGATCCTCGGGCAGGGGTACGCCTATCTGCTCACCGCGATGAGGCACCGGGGCGAGTCCCTGGGGCTCGCCCCGAGCGAACTCGTCGACATCGGCGTCCACACGATCATCCGCGACACCGTGGCGTACGCCGACCTCTGCGCCCGCTTCAACGGCGGACACTCCCTGCCCCACGTGCCCAAGGCCGAGACGAAGAACGACGGCTCGGCGATGAGGACGGCGACCGTCATCGCGTCGGACGGCTGGGACGTAGACCTGCCGTTGTGGACGGACGCCGCCGAATGCGGCCCCTGCCACCCCTGCCACCCCGGCAACGACTCGCACTGACCGACGGGTCCGTCGGGCCCCGGCCGACTCAGGCCGGGGCCCGGCGCACGAGGGGGCGGGAATCTTCGAATCGGCACGGTGAGCCGTCACCGCAGTGCGAGGGCCGGGCCCACTGACCAACACGGCCAGCACGATTGCCCTTAGGGGCGTGGGGAACTGCGCGACCAGCCGCAGCGCACCCGCACCCGGCAGCCGACCTA
>NZ_BARF01000028.1 GCF_000367365.1 Streptomyces prunicolor NBRC 13075
CCTGAAAAAGGGGCGCTTGCCCTTGAGGCGTCTACCAGGCGAAGGCCTCCGGCGACGGGCCCGGACCCGGGAAGATCTCGTCCAGCGACGTCAGGATCTCCTTGCTCAGTTCCAGTTCTACGGCCCTCAGCGCGCTGTCGAGTTGTTCGGCCGTGCGCGGGCCGACGATCGGGCCGGTGATGCCGGGGCGGGTGAGGAGCCAGGCCAGGGCTGCCTCGCCGGGTTCGATGCCGTGTTTGTCGAGGAGGTCCTCGTAGGCCTGGATCTGGGCGCGTGAGGTGGGGTTCGCGAGGGTGTCCGCGGCCCGGCCGCTTGCCCGGCGGCCGCCCGAGATCTCCTTCTTGATGACCCCGCCGAGGAGTCCGCCCTGGAGCGGGGACCAGGGGATGACCCCGAGGCCGTACTCCTGCGCGGCCGGGATGACCTCCATCTCGGCGCGGCGCTCGGCGAGGTTGTAGAGGCACTGCTCGCTGACGAGGCCGATGGTGCCACCGCGCCGCGCGGCGATCTCGTTGGCCTGGGCGATCTTGTAACCGGGGAAGTTCGAGGAACCGACGTAGAGGATCTTGCCCTGCTGGATGAGGGTGTCGATCGCCTGCCAGATCTCCTCGAACGGGGTGTCACGGTCGATGTGGTGGAACTGGTAGATGTCGATGTAGTCGGTCTGTAGCCGCTTCAGGCTGGCGTCCACGGCCCGCCGGATGTTGACCGCGGAGAGCTTGTCGTGGTTGGGCCAGGCGTCGCCGTCGGCGGCCATGTTGCCGTAGACCTTGGTGGCGAGGACCGTCTTGTCGCGGTGGTCGGGGCTCTTGGCGAACCAGCTGCCGATGATCTCCTCGGTGCGGCCCTTGTTCTCGCCCCAGCCGTACACGTTCGCGGTGTCGAAGTAGTTGATCCCCGCGTCCAGCGCCGCGTCCATGATCGCGTGGCTGTCCGCCTCGTTCGTCTGCGGTCCGAAGTTCATCGTGCCGAGGACCAGTCGGCTGACCTTGAGGCCTGTGCGTCCGAGCTGCGTGTACTTCATGAGTACCTAGCCAACGACTTTGAGTGCGCTCTATGCAAGGGGGATCAAAGGGGGATCAGTCGCGGGGGAACTCGTCGGTGGTGAGGGTGAGGCCGACCACCGTGTCGGTGAGATCGAGGTCGTCCCCGAACGCCACCTTCGTCTCGGTCGTGTAGTCGTCGCCCTTGGGGTGGGTGTAGATGTGGCAGCGGCCCTGGTACGGGTCGGCGATGACGTAGACGGGGACCTCGGCGAGGGCGTACGCGGCCTTCTTCGGGCCGTAGTCGTTGGCGGCGGTTCCCTTGGAGATGACCTCGGCGACGAACTCGACGTCCTGGTAGCGCCAGCGCCCGCTCTCCGTCTTCTCGGCGCCCTCGGCCATCGCCGTCACGTCGGTCGCGAATCCGTTGAGGTGACCGGGGTAGTCGATACGGACGTCTGACTTCACGCGCTTCCGGGGGTACTTGGTCCGCAGCTGTTCGACGAAGTCCAGGATGATCTCCCAGTGGGTGTCCCTCTGCGGCGACATGAACACGGTCCCCTCGACGATCTCGACCTTGTATCCCTCGGGGGCGGGCATCTTCTCGATCCGCTCGAACAGCTCGTCGAGCGTGATCTCGTCGTCGCTCTTGGCCATCGCGATCCTGTCTTCAAGGACGGTCATCGTGGCGCTCCTCCCCGGCCGCCCTCCACACAAGTGCAGCCGCGCGGTACAACGATACGCACGGTGACCGGGAGACGCGGGAATCACGCCCTCGACCGGCGTGATCACGCCCCGGTCAGCGGCGGGCCGACCGCCTCGACGAGGAGTGGTGCGGCCGGTGTTGGGTGCTGTCGCTCCCGGCCGGGTCGTCCTCGCCGTACTCCCCACCCACCCCCCACGCCTGATGCATCGCCCCCGCGAACGCCCCCGTGATCTTGTGCTCGCCGGCCGCGTTCGGATGCGTGCCGTCGTACGTGTCGTGGTCGACGTCGTACGACTCCGGGAGGGAGGCCAGGAGGAGAGGGGAGCGCCGTTCGTCCAGGTCGGCGACCGCCTTCGCCTGGAGTTCGTTGAAGAGGGCGACCTCGGTGGCGAAGGGCGCGTCCGTGCGGGCGCGGACGTTCGGGATCACCGGGAGGAACACCATGCGGACGGACGGCTTCGCGGTGCGGGCCTCCGCCACGAAGGACCGCATGTTGTCGGCTGTCTGCGTCGCGTTCGTGTAGAAGCCCAGGTCGATCAGGCCGAGGGAGACCAGGAGCACGTCCGCCCGGTGCGCGCGGACCGCCTCGCCGATCAGCGGGGCCATGTGCAGCCAGCCCTCGCCCCAGCCGGCCAGGTGGAAGTGCGGGAAGTCGGGGTCGGCGTACTCGTACGACGTGGGCGTGTCCGTCGCCTTGTCGTACAGCGTCTCGCGCGGGCCGACCACGGCGAACGGGCCGCCATAGGTCGCGCGCAGGTGCTGCCACATCCGGTAACGCCAAGTGTGTTCGCCCGCGCTCCCGATCGTCATGGAGTCGCCTACGGGCATGAACCTGAGCATCCGCTCATGATGGACGATCAACCATCGATGGATGGAACGGGTGGGGTGTGAGGCCCACCACGCCCGGCCCGCTACAGCACTCTCCGTTCCGCACCGCACGGGATGGCAGGCTTGGGGCATGCGTCGCTTCCTCGCGTTCCTCGGTGCCGGCTTCCTCGTCGGCGCGCTCGCTCTGCCCGCAGCCGCAGCACCCTCCGACGACGGTGACGGCAAGGGCGACAAGGGGTTCACGATCACGGACTCCCGGATCACCGAGTCCAGCGGGCTCGCCGCCTCGCACCTCCACCCCGGCATCTACTGGACGCACAACGACAGCGACGACGGCCCGTACATCTACGCCGTCGACAGCAGCACCGGCAAGACGGTCGCCACGGTCACCTTCAGCGGGGTCGGCAAACCGCGTGACGTCGAGGCGATCTCCATCGGGCCGCACAACGAGATCTACATCGGCGACATCGGCGACAACCTCGACGGGACCTGGCCCTACGTCTGGATCTACAAGCTGCCCGAGCCGAAGGTGCTCAAGAACCAGACGATCCGGGCCACGCAGTACGTCGTGAAGTACTCGGACGGGGCGCGCAACGCCGAGTCGCTGCTCGTGCACCCCAAGACCGGGCGCGTGTACATCATCGACAAGAAGGAGGACGGCGGGCATCTGTTCGAGGGCCCGGCCACGCTCTCCTCCTCCGGGACGAATTACTTCAAGCCCATCGCCGCCGTGGACCTCTGGGCCACCGACGCCGCGTTCTCGCCCAACGGCCAACAGCTCGCCGTACGCGGGTACTTGGGCGGGATCTACTACGACTGGAACGGCGGGAAGATCAAGCGCGAGGGGCGCCTCGACGTGCCGTTGCAGGGGCAGGGGGAGTCCGTCAGCTACTCCGCCGACGGGACCAAGCTGATGTACGGGAGCGAGGGCACCGACAGTCCGGTGCAGGCCGAGGATGCTCCTGGGGGTGGCTCGGACTCCTCCAAGTCGCCCTCCGGGGGCGGGAGTTCGGCGAGCGGTGACAGTGACGGCGGCTCGGGGAACAGTGTGAAGATCGGCGCCCTGGCCGTCGTGGTCGTCGGCGGGGCGTTGTTCGGGCTGCGGCGCCTCACGCGTCGCCGCTGAACTCCTGTGCCGCGCACCGCTGTTGGACCACCATCTCCAGTCCGTCCAGGATGCGTCCGAGCCCGAACCCGAAGTGGTCGAAGCTCGCGGTGAAGGTGTCGGGGGAGAGGGACGCGAGGGTCGGGTACGCGCCGGTCGCCATCGCCTTCTCCAGCGCCGGGACCTGGGCGCCGTAGAACTCCGCGTCGGTCAGGCCGGTGCTGCGGGCCGCCTCCTCCTGGTGGACCTGGGTGCGCGCGGCGCCGACGACGTAGCCGTCGATCATGACGACCGTCGAGACGAGTTCCGGGTCGGTCAGGCCCATCGGGCGGATGCGGGCGAGCAGGTGTTCCAGGGTGGCGAGGGCGCGGGGGCCGAGGAGCGGGCGGGACTGGTTGACGCGTAGCAGCCAGGGGTGACGCCGGTGGACGGCGAGGGCGTCGCGGGCGGCGGTTTCCAGTGCCGTACGCCAACTGCCGCTGCGGTCGCGGTCGTTGGGGTGGTCCGGGAAGCGGACGCGGTCCAGCATCAGATCGAGGAGTTCGGCCTTGCCGGGGACGTAGCGATACAGGGACATCGCGCCGGTGCCGAGGTCGGTGGCGACCCGGCGCATGGAGACCGCGTCCAGTCCCTCCTCGTCCGCGATGCGGATGGCCGCGTCCACGATCCGGTCGACGCTCAGGCCCGGTTTCGGTCCGCGGGTGGGGCGCGGGCCGGTGTTCCACAGCAGTTCGAGGGTGCGATCGATGTCACCGCTGCCGCTGGAGTCCGTCGAGTTCGAGTTCGGTGGCCTGCTCGTCATGCGGGGGAGTGTAGGTCCATGGGTGAAAACCGAGTACACCGTACGCGCTATCGGATACGGTGCACGCAGTTCGGTACGGGAGGGAGGGAAGGGCATGAGCGGTGACGGGTACGTGGTCGAGGCCGAAGGGCTGGAGAAGCGCTACGGCGACAAACGCGCCCTCGACGGCTTCGACCTGGCCGTCCGCGAGGGCACCGTGCACGGGCTGCTCGGTCCGAACGGGGCCGGTAAGACCACCGCCGTCCGTATCCTCTCCACCCTCGTCCGGCTCGACGGCGGTCGGGCGACCGTCGCCGGTCTCGATGTGGCCCGGCAGCCGCGCCAGGTGCGTTCGCGGATCGGGCTCACCGGCCAGTACGCGGCGATCGACGAGATCCTCACCGGCCGGCAGAACCTGGAGATGTTCGGCCGCCTCTTCCATCTCGGGCGCAAGCGGGCCAAGTTGAGGGCGGCCCAACTCCTGCGCCAGTTCGACCTGGAGGCCGCGGCGGACAAGGGCGCGGGCGGCTACAGCGGTGGCATGCGCCGCCGTCTGGACCTCGCCGCGTCGATGATCCTGGCGCCGGCTGTCCTGTTCCTGGACGAACCGACCACCGGCCTCGACCCGCGCAGCCGGGGCGAAGTCTGGGAGGCGGTGCGGCAGTTGGTGGCCGACGGCACCACCGTCCTGCTCACCACGCAGTACCTGGAGGAGGCCGACCGGCTGGCCTCCCGCATCACCGTCATCGACCAGGGCCGGGCCATCGCCGACGACACCCTCGACGGCCTCAAGAACCGCGTCGGCGGCGACCGCGTCGAGGTCGTGGTGCGCGAACCGGCCCACATCCCGTACGCGTTGCAGGCGGTCGCGAGGGTGGCTCACGGTGGCCAACCGGAGGCCGACATGGGGGAGTTGAGGGTGCACGCGCCGGTCGTCGACCGGGTGGGGTCACTGAGCGAGGTCGCCCGCTACCTTCAGCACTACGGCATCCCGGTCGAGGACATCGGCCTGCGCCGCCCGAGCCTGGACGACGTGTTCCTCCGGCTGACGGGCCGCCGTACGGAAGAGGAACCGGCGGACCAGGAGCCGGAGTTCGAGGCTCCGGCGGCCGAGGGGGCGGCGGCGTGAGCGGCGGCGCGTCGACGGCGTCCGAGGCGACCGGGCGGACGTACCGCAGACGGCCGCAGCACGGGCGTCTGTTCTGGACGGTCGCGGACTGCTGGAACGTCGTCCGGCGCGGCCTGACCCACTACCGGCGCCAACCGGTCAGCATCCTCTGGCAGTTGGGCTTCCCGATCCTGTCCGTGCTGCTGTACGGCTACGTCTTCGGCAAGGCGATGCGGGTGCCGGGCGGCGGGGACTACAAGGCGTTCCTGATGCCGGGCATGTTCGTGATGACGGTCGCCATGGGGTTCGTCTCCACGGCGACGATCTTCGTGAACGACGCGAAGAAGGGTGTCATCGACCGGTTCCGTTCCATGCCGATGGCGCCGTCGGCGGTGGTCGCGGGGCGCGGTGCGACCGATCTCATCGTCGCCTGCGCCGAGTTGGGCATCATGATGGCCACGGCGTACGGCATGGGCTGGCGCCCGGAGTTCGGCTCGGGACCCGACTTCGGCGTCGGCTTCGTGAAGGCCGTAGCGCTGCTTCTGGCACTGCGGTTCGCGTTGATCTGGGTGGGGGTCTGGCTGGGACTGCTGCTGCCGGGGCCCGAGCAGGTGGGCGGGCTGTTCGCGATCGTCTTCCCGCTGACGATGATCTCCAGCATCTATGTCTCCCCGCAGCAGATGCCCCACTGGCTGGGCCAGGCCGCGCTCTGGAACCCGCTCTCCTCGACGGCCGGCGCCACCCGCGCGCTCTTCGGCGCACCGACGGGACAGGGCACGTCCTGGCCGGAACAGCACGCGTTGCTGCTCGCGGGGGCGTGGCCGGCGGCGCTGACGCTGCTGTTCCTGCCGTTGGCGGTACGGAGGTTCCGCAGGCTCAGCCGGTAGGCGGCCCGGTAGGCGGCAAGGGGCGCGCGGTGCGCGTCCCGGGGTTCGTTGCGCGCTCCCGTCGGCCGTGCTTGGCTCGCCCGATGAATCTTCTGCTGACGGCCAGTGGCCTGCGCAATGACACCCTGCGGGACGCGTTGCGGGACATGCTGGGAAAGCCGTTCGGATCGGCGAACGTCGTGTACGTCCCCACGGCGTCGGTCGCCGAGCCGGGGGACCACGGCTGGTTCGTCGAGGACCTGAACCGGCTGCACGGCCTCGGCTGGCGGGAGTTCGACGTCCTTGAACTGAACGGCCTGCCCCGGCAGTTGGTCCTCGACCGGCTGCTCCACGCCGACGTCGTCTATGTCGAGGGCGGCAACCACTACCACCTCGCACGCAGCATCACCGGCAACGGCCTGGCCGACGGTTTCCTGGAGGCGCTGGAGAGCCGGGTCTATGTCGGGGTCAGCGCCGGGTCGATGATCTTCAGCCGCAATCTCACCGCGCACTCCGCCGACGTCATCGGGGACACCGCGGACCTCCACCTGCTCGGCGCGACGACCGTCGAGCCGCCGTTCGGCCTCTTCGACTGGTACCTCAAGCCGCATCTGTACTCGCCGAACTTCCCCGAGCGGGACGACACTTGGGCCGATCGCATCGTGGCGCGGGCGAACTTCCCGCTCTACTTCATCGACGACGACACGGCCGTGCGCGTCAGGGACGGCAAGGTGGAGGTCGTTTCCGAGGGGCGGTGGCGGTTTCATCCGGTCCCTCCGGTACATCCGATCCATCCGTGACGTAGCGAGTTCGGCGGATTCCGTTGCCGGGCGTGCTCGCGCGGTCCGCCGGTGCGGACGGGCGCCCGGGACCGGGGCGGGGCGAGGTCGACACGGCCGTGGTGGAGAACGCGTTGCGCCGCGCGGTCGACGGACTCGGCCCCGGACAGCGGGAGTTGGGCCGGTTGACCTTCGGCCTGGAACCTGGCACGCGCGCTGTCGGGCAAGGTGCGGCGTGACAAGGCCGCCGACCTGGCGGGGATCGGCGCCGACCGTTTCCGCAAGCACCAGGAGAAGCTGCTCGTCCGCCAGGTCGCCGAGGCGATTCTGGCGGGAGCCGAACCTGTGGTGTCCGGTGCGGAGTACACCGCGCCCGGGTCGTTCCAGCCGCCCCAGCCGCCCCAGCCGCCCCCGCTCGTGCGGGCGGGGGCGGCATCCGGTGGAGACGCCCTTTCCGCACGGCGAGGTGACGATCACCCTGCACGTGGCGCCCATCGAACTGATCGAGCGGGTCGATGTGTTGGTGTCGTCGGAGAACATCTACTTCGAGATGTCCAAGACGTTCCGCCGCACGATCTCCGGGAGCCTGCGGCGGGCCAGGAGCGGGATTCCGGCGGGCTCCCGCTGCGGTCCGTCGCCCTGCCCCTGTTCGGCGCGGGGCGCGGCGGCCTGGACGCGCGCAAGAGCGCGGAGGCCGTCCTCGGGGCGCTGGAGATCGCGCTGGCGGCCGACCCCGACTGGCCGGTGCACCTGGTGACACGCAATCCCGTCAGCGCGGCCGCCGTACTGGAGGCACTCGCCGCGCGCCGCCGGTGAGCCCCGGGACGCCGCTGAGCCCCGGGACGGAACGCTCAACCGGCTTCGGTGAGGCGGTACTTCTTCGTCGGGCCCGTGGGCTGGTGGACGATGACCCACTCGCCCTCGATGACGTACAGATAGCCCTGGTTGGCCGCCTGGTAGCCGTCCGTGGTGGCCTCGGCGGGGACGGTGACCGCTTCGGACGCCTTGTGGGTGGCGTCCGGGTGGAGCCAGGTGCCGTCGTAGTAGATCTGTCCGCTCGTGGTCTTGCACAGCCGGATGAGGCTCGACTCCGTCGTGTAGGCGTGCAGCAGCGTCGCTCCGGTGCCGTCCGGGATGCGGTCGGCCACGGCGGTGGGGCAGGGCGGCCCCGCCGAGAGCGGGACCGCGGTGGTCGGGTCGGCGGACTTCTGCTGGACGACGTAGACGCCGAGGCCGATGCCGATCGCCGCGACCACTGTCACCAGCACCGCGAGGAACTTCGGCGTGCTGTTGCTCCGACGGGCGGGCGCGGGTGTCCAGGGCGACTGCGGTACGGGGCGCGGGAGCGGGATGGGGATGTACGCCTGCGGTTGCACCTGGGGCTGCGGTTGCACCTGGGGCTGGGGCTGGGGCTGCGGGTGGGGCGAGGGTGTCTGGGGCGGAAGGCCGTGCGCCGGGCTCTGCACCGTTCGCGGGGCCGCGCGCTGGTGCTGGATCGCCTGTCGGTGCTGGGCGGCGTAGTCGTCCAGGACGCGCAGCGCGTCGGCACGGTAGGAGGGCAGGCGGCTCGGAGTCAGAAAGGCCGTGTGCAGGGCGCGATGCCATTCGGCCGCGCTGGGCCGCGTACTCGTGGCGAACGGGTCGTCGAGCGCGCGGCTGAACAGCTGTCGTAGCGCCGGGTCCAGGCGGCCGGGGAACTGCGAGGGCTTGATCCACTGCCCTCTCTGGTGCCCTTGCGGCCATCGAGGGCCACCGGGGTTGAGGAACAGGCCGCGGTAGAGCACCAGGGCGAGGGCGAACCGGTCGCTGAACCGGTCGTGCGCCGGGATCACACCGGCGATGCGGCGCGGGTCCGTCCATTCCTGCGTGGCGACGCCGTGCGTGGCCGGGGTGCTCCACGGGGTCAGCCCGTCGCAGTCGATCAGATAGGCGTGGGTGTCCTGCTCCCGCCACACGAGGTTCTTCGCTGCCAGGTCCCCGTGGGTGAGCTTGAGGTCCTCCAGCTGCTTGAAGATGTCGCACACGCGCAGCAGTACACCGAGGCGTACCCGCGCCTGTGGCGGTGGCGGCTCGGCCCGGGCCAGGTAGAGGAAGTCGAGCGTGCGGGGCGCTACTTTTCCGTCCGAGTTCGTGAACATGAAGGTCTGCGGGATGAGGGGCAGGATGACGGCCTCCACGGCGCCGTTCCTGCCGTGGATCACGTCGATGGGCCAGTTGATGGACGATTCGGCGGTCGTGGCGAGCCCGCCGTACGTCGCGGGGTTGCTGCCGTTCTCGGCGCGGTGGACGGCGTCCCAGCCGAGCAGCGCCAGTTGGTACAGCCGGTGGACCTCGGACGACGCGGACTCGGGAGTCTTGTACTCCTTGAAGACGCGCCCCACTCCGTCCTCGTCGACGCAGTGGTACAGCAGACCCTGGCCGCCGTCTGTGTTGAAGGGCTGCGACTCGACCTGGTATCTGCGGCCGAGCCTGCTGGTGACGATGCGCATCGGTCATCCGTTCCGCAGCTGCCGTGACCACACCACGAGGGCGGTCCGGTCGTCGTGCGAGCCGCGGCGCCGGTAGCGCAGCGAGTCCGCCATCGCGGCGGCGTCGCAGGGCCGCGACCAGCGCTCGGCGAGCCAGGCGCGCACCGCGGGCGAGCCGAAGGCGTCCTCCGCCAGCCCGTCCGAGGCCAGGATCAGACAGTCGCCCGGGCTCTCCTCGGCCAGCGGGGCGTACTCGGCGACCTCCGCCGGAGTGGGGTGGGGCAGCGCGGCGGAGACCATGTTGACCGGTCCGCCGTCGCGGGCGAAGACGGTCTCCCACGCCTCGCCGGCCAGCCGCAGCACCGCGCAGTCCCCGACCCGGGCGGCCCAGCCGGTGCCCGTGGCCGGGAGCAGCGCCAGGGCGGCCGTACAGGACAGGTCCCGGTCCGTCAGGCCGGGCAGCCCCGCCGTGCGCACCTGCGTCACCCGCGCGCAGGCCGCGTCGAGGATGCCGCCCAGTACGGCGCGCGGGTCGGCCGCGAGCTTTCCGGCGGTGACCGTACGAGCCTCCTCGCACAGCAGGGAGGCCAGGAGGACCGCGCCGATCTGTGAGGTCAGGGGACGCGAGCCCATGCCGTCGCAGACCGCCGCGATCAGCAGGGAGCCGTCGTCGGAGAGCGTGAACTGGTAGGCGTCCTGTGCCGTGCTGCCGCCGTTCAGGTGCGACTGCCCGACAAGGCTGGCCGCGCCCAGCCACCGGTCGCCCAGCAGCCCCCCGTCGGCCCGCAGTCCGGGCAACGAGGTTGTCGTAGGCGCGAGTCGGGGAAGCGGAAGGGGTTGCAGATGGTCTCCCACCTGCGGGGCGTCGGTGGCCAGGGTGCGGGGCGGGGCGACGGGCGGAAGCGCGGTGCCTGTTGCGTTGTCGTCATCGGGAGTACCGGGAGTACCGGGAGTACCGGAGGCGAGGACGGCGTCCGTGGCCAAGTCGCCGTCCGTGGCGGAGTGGCTGTCCGTGGCGGAGTAGCCGTCTGTGGCGGAGACGTTGTCCACGGCGGTGGCCATGGGCTCCGGCGGCGTGGGGCCGGGCGGCGTGGGGCCGGGCGGCGTGAGGTCCGCCGTGCCCGGCTCCGTCGTGTCGGTGGTGTCCGGTACGGCGGCCCCGTGGCCCGGCGCCGCAGCCGCGTGCCGGCCCTTGCGCCCGATGAACTTGCCTACTCGCACGCTCAGTTCACCATGTGCTGGGTGAGCGGGAGCTGCGTGAGCTTCGTTCCGTCGAGCGGCACCGAGAGCGCGCCCCCGGTGGCCGAGGAGAAGCTGCTGGAGGTGGTCCGGATGCTCCTGAGCACCGTGCGCAGGATCTCGCGGACGGCCGTTCCCGGGTCGCTCTCGTCGGTGAAGAAGGCGAAGCCCGTCGAGACCTGCTGGATGGTCTCCCGGTTGGCCTTGCCGAAGCCGAAGCTGACGATCTGCGCCCCGTACTTGTCCTCCTTGGAGGTGATCTGTCCCCGGGCGTGGGTCCAGTCGACGTCCGCGTTGTGCTCGCCGTCGCTGATGAAGAAGATCACCGGCTGGTGGTAGGCGCTGCCCTTGCCGAGGCCCTTGATGCCGTCGCGCAGCGCGTCACCGGAGGCGCGCAGCCCCACGTCGAAGTTGGTGCCGCCCTGCGGTGACAGCACGGGCATGTCGGCGAACGCGATGTCGGTCAGGGGCAGCACGATGTCGGCCTGGTCGGAGAAGGTCACCACGGCGAGCCGCGCGATCTCCCCGGTGGACGGGTCGCTCTTGATCGCGGCCTTGATCTCGGGGAGGGCGTCGTTGACGGCGGTCATGGGCGGGCCCTGCATCGAGTACGAGACGTCGATGCAGAGGCAGACGGGAAACACGGCGGGGCGTTCGACGTTCGAGAATGCAGACATTCCTGTCCTGACGTGGAAAGTGGAAGGCGGAAGGCGGAAGGCAGAAAGGGAAAATGGGCGTAGAGACGCCGTACGGAAAACGGCGTGTTTTCTCGACTTTTCTCGACGAGGAAATCGAGTGGACGCCGTTGCGTGCGACAGGGAACGCGCCGAAAGGTGCGGCTGTGGCAGCACGGTCGGTTACTGATGGAAAAGTATGCACGTGTGCGGGTGATCGGTCTGCGGTTCGTCCAAATAACCGGTAAGAACCCGGAAAACGCCCGGCTTTCGCCCGCGGTCCGCTATAAGGGCGTCAGGCCCAGGTGCCGGTGCCGTCCGCGGCGTCCGGGGGCCCGACCCTGACGTGGAACGGCCTCAGCCGGCTGTCGAGCCACCGCACGCTGTCCGGTTCGTCGAGGTCACGCGCGGGTTCGCCGGTGGCCTCCAGCAGATCGCTGTCTGCGTCGAGGTCGAACAGCACCAGTGACACGTTCGGGAAGGCGAGGCGCGACCCGTAGAGGAAGCCCTGCGCCCAGGGCGCTTCGGCGCGCAGCCAGTGCGTCCAGCGGCGGGTGAAGGCGTACTCCGTGGGCTCGGACCGCACCAGCCAGTCGTTGTTCTGCTGCACGCCGCAGAGGTCGAACACGGTGTGCAGCGAGAGCAGTGCCACGTCCTGGGCCAGCCGGACCTGCGAGAGCCGCTTGCCCTCAAGTTCCTTGCGCGGCAGGACGCGGGTTGAACTGGACCGCCTTGCGATGCTGCGAGTGCACCCGGTACAGGACCTGGCCCGCCTGCCAGTCGATCCGCTTCGGTTCGGCCGTGCCCCGGTCGGGCAGTCGTGCGCCTCGGGCCATGTCAGTCCTCCTCGCCCACCACGCTCGCCGCGGCGAGCAGTTGTCCGTCCAGACCCTTGCCGAGCAGTGCCGCCGGGGTCGCGGCCAGCCAGGGGTTGGGGCCGAGCCACCAGTCGGCCACCCCCCAGGGATCCTCCGCGGCGCCCAGCATGCGGTTGACGGCGACGACCACCTCCCGGGGCCGGCCCGTGCCGTCGAACTGGAAGGCCGGCAGCCGTTCCGTGCCGTCGCGGCGGCGCAGGCGGATCAGCTCGGGAGCGGTCGCCTCCACACCGAAGTTGTCCCGCAGGTCGTCCTCGGTGAGCGCGGGCGCGGCCAACAGCCGTTCGTACGGCGAGGGTTGGGCCTCCGCGTCGCCGACCGGGGCGGGCTCGGTGCCGTGCGGCGCTGTCGACCCGGTGGCGTGCGGTGCTGTCGACCCGGTGCTGTGCGGCGCTGCCGACCGGGTTCCGTGCGGCTCTGTCGACCGGCCGCTGAACGAGGCGAACGCGGCCAGCAGTTCGTGCGGCGGGGCCGACGTCGTACCGGTGAACCGCCTCTCGACCGCCGCCCGGACCTCGTCCTCCGGCAGGGCGGCACGCAGGTGGGCCGCGACGGCACGGGTCACGGCCTTCTGCCGTCGCTCGTCACCCCTTTCGGCGGCCAGGTCGAGCAATGCGTCAAGGCGGTTCCGGTCTTCCGAGGTGAGTTTTTCTAGTATCGCCTACCGATCTCTCGTCAGCGCCGCGATGAGTCGTGCCTCGTACTCGTCCATGCGCCCCCTCTGGAATTTCTTGATAATTGGGTGGGTGTATAGCATTCGGCGGGCCCGGCCGACAGAATTCCGGAAGATCGCCTCCGGGGGGCCCGGTCTCGAATCCGGCGGGGAACACCGCGTGCCGCGCGCGGCGGCCGGGTGCGGAATGGGCATGTGCCGAATCGGGGTGGGGAATGACGGGGAACGGCATGGGCGGCACCGGCCAGGAGGAGCCGCTGGATCGGGTGGAACGGCTGCTGGAGGCCGCCGAGCGGTTCCTGGCGGCGGGAGCCGGGCGGGCACCGGGCGCGGGGCCGGGCGTGGGGCCGGGCGTGGGGCAGGGCGTGGGGCCGGTCCCCGGGGAGCTGGGTGAGGCGGAGACCCTGCTCTCTGCGCTGTGCGACACGGTCACGGACGACGAGCGACGCCGTGTGAGGTGCAAGCCCGCGGTCTCGGCCAGTGCTGTGACCGCGTAGGTTCGCCGGGTTGGTGGTCGTGGCGGTTGGATGTGCGGTTTGCAGGCCGACGAGGACACCATCCGGGACGTGATCCACTGCTTCAACGAGATCGGCCCGGCCTGCCTGGACCCTCGGTGGGCGGGAGGCCGTCCCCGTCAACTCGGCTATGACGACGAGGATTTCGTCATCGCGACGGTCACCACACGGCCGGTCGAGCTCGGCCGGCCGTTCACCCGCTGGTCGCCTGCCTGCGGAAAGTGCACGGGCGGGTGATCCGCATCGGCCGCGAGGCGTCACGGTGCCTGCTCGCCCGCCCCCTGACTGCGCACCCGTCCGGCCCGGCTCCGCTAAGAGCCGCTTTCCGCCACGAAGCGCAGGTACCGTTCCGCGGAACGCTGGACCGCGGCTGCCCCGTCGGCGCTGACCACTCGCCCCCAGAACGCCCCGTAGATGCGCTCGAAGGGGAAAGGCTCGACCAGCGCGAGCGCGCGGCGGATGGTGCTCGGTCGCTCCGGAATGAAGTTGGGGATGCTGTACATGAAGCTGACCCACCGCCGGTCCATCACCACCATGAAGATGTCACCGCTGAACAGCGCACCGCGCCTCTCCGGGTCGTCAGCCCAGTGCAGCACGGTGCCTCCGGCGAAGTGCGTGCCTGCGTTGATCAGCGTCATGCCAGGCGCGATCCGGTGGGTGTCGCCCGTCCAGTACTCGATCACCGGATCGGGCCGTCCGACCCAGTCACGGTCCGCGGCATGGACGTACACGGGAACGTCGAAGGCCCGGCCCCACTCGGTCATCACGCCGTAGAAGTGCGGATGGCTGACGGCGATCGCGCTGATCCCACCCAGATCCTCGATTTCGGCGGCAAGGTCGTCATCGAGGTAGCCCACGCAGTCCCACAGCACGTTGCCGGACGGTGAGCGGATCAGCAGCGCGCGCTGGCCGACGGCCACCGACGGCACCGCACCCACCCCGATCACACCGGGTCCCTCCTCAGAAAGCCGACCGCGACGGCCGCCGGCGCGCAACTCGGCCAGCGTCGTCCACTGTTGGCCGTCCCAACCGACGTACTGCCGCTCGTCCAGGCAGATCGGGCAATCAGCGCGCGGTGCCCCGTACTGCACGCCGCACGTACTGCAGATCGGAAGCTGCACACCCGTGACCGACGCGACCCGCTTCGAAGACGACACCAGAACCTCCCCCTCCAAGAACTCACCACTTGGCGACACCGACACCGACACCGACACCAACAGCCGGCCCTGCTGGGCCTCTTCCCGAGCCCCCCGCCGGGGCGAACGCCTCGTCTCAGCCGGGCCTGTGTCGTACGTGCAGATGGCCCTCGCGGGGATACGCGGGCGGTGCCGGAGCCAGGACGGTGTCGAGGGGGTACCGGCTCTTGTGGGCCACGCGGCAGGAGGCCGGGTTGTCCACCTGGTGCAGGAGTTCCAGGCGCTCCAACCCGTCGGGCCCCAGGGTGTCGAAGGCCCAGTCGCTGAGGGCCGCCAACGCGCGCGGTGCCACACCTCGCCCGCGGGCGTGCGCGGCGGTCCAGTAGCCCACCTCGGCCGACGGTTTGCCGGTGGCCGCTCCCTTGAGGATCACGTGGCCCGCCAACTGGCCTTGGCCGGAGGTGGGTTGGGGTTCCGCTTCGAGGACCGCGAAAGCGAGGTGGTCTCCCGTCGCCCAGTTCCGCTCCTGGTCCCGTATCCACCGCAGCGCATCGGCCTCGTTCTCCACGCCTGAACTGGTCCAGTGGCGCAGCGTCGGATCCCGGAACACTTCGACAAGTGCGGCGACGTCCTCCGTGCGCCAGGGGCGAAGGAGGAGGGCGGGAGCGGACGGCGTCGCACCCGCGTGCAGGATCACGGTCTGGTGCTCGTTCACCGGCCGATCGTACGTGTACCCGTGCCGTCCTGTTTGTGCTGGTCATGCCTCCATGGATGCACTGTCGGCCCGCGTTGTCACGGTACGGGGCGGCTCGGGTGCGTCACCCACGCCGCCGTTTCGCTTCGCCTCCACGCACAACCACACATAGACCAGGTCGACCACGCTGCACATGATGCCCAGCCCGAGCAGGAAACCGTCGTGCTGGATGGCGCCGAACAGGATCGTGGGCGCGAGCGTGCCGAGCCACTTGGCCACCGCGATCGTCACCGACTGCCCGCGCAGTCCGCGCCGTGCGACGAACATCGCGATGAACAGGGCGGACATCAACAGGTTCTGGAGAAACGCCGAGTAGGCGGCCCCGTCCTCCGCGCCGAACTTCGCCAGGAACAGCCACTGCACGGCGAACGACATCCCGAACAGCAGCACGCTCAGGCCGCCGAACATCCGCGCCGTGACGAACGACGGGAACTCGGCACGCCCGTACCGGAAGAACGTGTACACGATGACCGCGTCGGCGATGCCCCACACCAGGTTGATACCGCCCTGCACCGACGGGTCGAAGGCCAGGTTGTGCACCGCGTACGTCCACTCCCACGCGAAGTTCAGACCCAGCGCTACGGCGGGCATGGCGTAGGTGCGTTCGCGGAACCCGACGCGGATCGCTTCGATGTACACGATCGTCCAGGCGATGCCGCTCGCGAGGATGAGGGCGATATGCATCTGCGTCTCCTGTTACGGATCTTCGAGTTGCGGATCTTCGAGGGGTCGCGCGGACGCTAACAGACACGTTCGGGGGTGTGGGCGATGTCCGTCTTACGTGAGTGTGACGTAGGGACGTAGAGGCGTACCAGGTCGGACTCGGCCTGCCAGGGCGGCTGTTGGGGCTCGGGCGGGAGTTGCCAACAGGGTTCGTCGAGCGGGAAGGGCAGGTGGCGGCCGGCCGCGCGGGAGCGTTTGTGCCAGCGCTTCCAGCGGGCGTCGTGGGGGGTTGGGAGTCGCCATACGTAGGGGTCGGGCGTCCGGACTTCTCCGCCAAGGTCCGTGTCCGGCAGGGGAGTTCGGGGAGTTCTGTGCGTGAGCAGGCGGGTCGTCGCCTCATAAAGTCGCCGGAACATGAGGACCATGAGCCTGAACCCCCTCCAGGTCGAACCTCGCCCACACGCATTTCGCGTACGGCTCCTGCCGACATCCCCAGTTGTCAGCCAGCGCGGCGACGAGCGCGAGGCCCCGGCCGCCTTCCTCGTCCGGGGTCGAGTCGTGCGGTCGGGGGAGTCTGTCCCGGTCCGGGTCGGAGACCTCCAGGACCAACTCCCTGCTGTTGAGGGCGAGTTCGACCTTGACCTGGGAGTGGGAGACCTTGCAGTGGGTCACGGCGTTGGTGACCAGTTCGTTGGCCAACAGGGTTACGGCGTCGGCGAGTTCGTCGGTGATGCCCCAGTCCGCGAGGGTCTTGCGGACGCGTTGGCGGGCGGTGGGGACGTGTCGGCGGTGTTTGGGGATGAGGAAGCTCTCGGACGCGGGCATGGGGGACTCCGTCCTGACGTGGCGTCAAGTTGGGCTGCGCTGCGGCGCCTTCACGAAGCTACGGCCGGATTCGGCGCCTGCGCAACAGGTTCGAGTGAATGCATTCACCTGTCCACTCGATCGAGTGACATGCTCTCGGAGGGAGCGGTCCGTGTGGCATCGTTGCCGAAAGAAGAGGGGAGGGCCCATGCCCGCAGGTGGACGGCCGACGGTACGCAGCAGGCGTTTGGGTACGGCGCTCAGGCAGTACCGGCACGCGGCCAAGCTCGATCAGCCGCAGGCCGCCGAGGTCATCGCGGCAAGGCAGGCCAGGATCAGCCGACTTGAGAGCGGACACGTCACCGCTCGCGTGATCGAGGTGCGGTTGCTACTGGATGCGTACGGCGTCACGGACTCTGAAGTCCGCGTCAAACTGGAGGAGTTGGCCAAGCACTCCAAGAACCGGGGCTGGTGGCTGGAGCACGCCGCACACCTACGGCCGGACTACGTCGATCACATCGCGTTGGAGGACGACGCCACGTACATCCGGGAATGGCAACCGGTGCTCGTACCCGGGTTGCTGCAAACTCCGGCCTACGCGGAGGCGGTTATCGCCTCGACTCCTCACTACATCGCCCCCGAACGGATCGCCCAGTTGGTGAAGGTGCGCGAGGGGCGACAGGCGAAGATCGAGGAGGGTGGAGCAACGTACACGGCCATCCTCTGGGAAGCCGTGGTCACGCAGCCGATGGTGAGCGTCGAGATTCACCGGGAGCAGTTGTCCAGGATCCTTGAGGTGAGTGAGCGGAAGAACGTCACCATCCAGGTGTTGCCGTTCAGCGCGGGGGCGGTGGCGGGTTCTACGTACGCCTTCTCCTCTTTCAGTTTCGAGTCCGAGCCGACCGTCGAAGCCGTAACTATGGACAACTTGCGAGGTACTTCGGTTCTTGAAGGTGCTGAGGATCTTGCCGCTTACGCCAACGCGTACGACCAACTACGATCGGCGGCATTGGGACCGGACGCCAGTGTGCGACTGATTCGAAGTGCACTGCGGAGCAGCAAGGACAACACATCGTGACCGAGATCGTAAGCACCTTCCGGAAGTCGTCGTACTCCACCGGCGAGGGCAACTGCGTAGAGGTCGCCGACACCACCGACCACGGCCGAGCCGTCCGCGACAGCAAGCGCCCGGAAGACGGTACTCCCCTCCTCACCGTCTCCCGCGATGCCTGGCGCAACTTCGTCCAATACCTCTGAACTACCCCCGAGGCAACGACGTGTTGGTGATCGGCAGAGCCTGCTGTGCCCCCGCCACGTACATATCCCTCGGCGCCGTGCGCAGGGTGAACGTGTCGTCGTAGCCGGTGACCCGTACCGACATGACGAAGAAGCCGTCATACGTGGCGGTCACCTTCGTGTCGTACTCCTGCTCCCAGTAGGTCTGCAGGAAGACCTCCGTGCCCTGGGGCTGGACGCCCTTGGGGAGGGTGACCTTGCCCGTGACGGTGAGGATGTCGCCGGCCTTCACCTTCTTCTTGCTGAGCCGGTAACTGACCGAACTGGACTGGGTGTTGACTCCCACGGTGGTGTCCGCGAAGTAGCCGTCCTGCGGGGTGTTGAGGTCGCCGTCCTCGTCGTAGAGGGCGGTGATCTGGACTCCGCGCTCGACGTTGAGCAGGCTGCTGTCGGTGGCGTGGTCGATTGCGACGTCCGGGATCGTGAACTTTCCGTTGGCGTCGGTGACCGGCTTACCCAGGTCGCGGGGCTCGTAGTAGTGCGGGTCGATCGGGTCGCCCCACGGGTTCCAGGTCGTGAACTGGACGACTTCCTCGACCGTGACGGGGATGTTCGGCGCCGGGGTGCCGTCCGCCTTGGTGACGGTGCCGGTGACGTCGACGTGGCGGTTGCCGTAGGTGGTGGTCGCCGGGTTCGTCGTCACGGTCACTACGTACGCGTCGCCGGGGGACGGGTCCGCGGAGGCGGCCGGTGCGGACAGGGCGCCGGTGGCGAGGAGCAGCGCGGCGGTGGCGGCGAGCCGTGTCGGCAGGGATTTCCTGGGCATGGGGCAACTCCAACTTCGGTCGGGAATCGAGGAGTTGCGCCGCAGGTGTGCGACGCGTCGAGTTCGACCGGCGTGGTGGGGTGGGAGTTGTCCCTTGTGCGTTCGCTGTTACGTGGCTGTGGCGTGTGGTGGGTTTGTCCGGGTTACGGGTTCACCTGGACGTCGGCCGCAGGCCGCCCCGCATTGTCCTCGGCACGACAGGCGTCGGCGAAACGCGCCTCACGGCCCCTCCGGCGGCGGCGAGGTCAGGGCCGTGCGGCAGGCCAGGTGCAGGGCCAGGCGTTCGTCGGGGTCGGCGAGGTCGACGCCGAGGAGTTGCTGGACTCGGGCGATCCTGGCGGTGACGGTGTTGCGGTGGACGCCGAGCACCGCGGCGGTCTCGGCGGTCGAGGACTCGGCGTCCAGGAACGCGGCGAGCGTGCGGACCAGGTCGCCGCTCTCGCCGACCAGGGGTTCGAGCAGGGACCGGGCGGCGGGCTGGAAGGTGTCGGTCCGGGTCCAGGCCAGCAGCAGCTGGGCCAGACCCAGCCGGTCGACGTGCAGGAAACGGCCCGTCGCGGCGCGTCCCTGGGCGAGGCGAGCGGCGTCGCCCGCCTCGCCCAGGGTGCGCGCGATGCCCTCGGGACCGGCGTGCACCCGGCCGACCCCGACATACGTGCCGACGGTGTCGGCGAGCCGCCGCTGCGCCCGGCGGATCGCACCGGCCAGCCGCTCGACCTCGATGCCGGACGGCTCACGCCCGGCGGTGATCCACGCAGACCACCCGTCGCCCTGCTCGACCACGGCCGCGTCCAGTTCCTCGGCGCCGAGCGCGGCGACGACGTCCGCGCGCAGACCGGCCACATCGACCTCCGGCGCGACGCCGATCCGTACCCCGGTGTGCCAGCCGTCGAGCTGCCAGTCGAGGTCGAGCGCCCGCCGCCGCACCGCCACCGGCGCGTCACCGGCCAGGTGCAGCAGCTCACCCAGCAGCGAGGCACGGCTGCGGGCGCTGCGCTCCAGACCGAGCCGGCGCAGCGTGAGCCGTTGGCGGACCGCGCCGGCCGCCACCGACAGCGCGGCGGCCACCGCGTCGCTCTCGGCGCGCAGCGCGGTGGGCAGCCGGACGGCGAGCCAGTACGGCGGCCCGGCTCCGCTCGTGTCGGGTACCGGATGGATGACGAGGACCGCGCGGCTCGGCAGCTCCACCAGCCGGGGCACCGGGTGCTGCGCGCTGGAGCCGCCGAGCCAGGCCGCTACCGCGCCGGTCTCGTCGCCGTAGAGCACCCGCTGTCCGGCGATCCGGTCGCCCGCGTGGTGGAAGAGGGCGGTGGGGCGGCGTAGGAGTGTGGTCAGTCCGTTGAGCAGTTCGTCCACAGTGTCGCCCGCGTGCTGGCAGGCGGTGGCGGTACGGATGACCGTCTCGGCGGTCATCAGCTGGGGCTGCGCGGTGACGAGGTTCAGCGCCGAGTGGGCTGTCAGGGGGTCGGCCGCGCCCAGGACCGGCAGTCCGAGCCGCGCCGCCAGCGCGTGCGACGCGCGGCGCAGCGGCTCGGTCCCGGCGAGCAGCACGGCCGCCGCCCCGGCCGTGTGTGCCCGGCGCAGCAGGGTGTCGAGCCGCCAGTCGCCGCGCTCTCCCGGCAGCAGTACGACGAGCAGCCGGCCGGTGAGCGGGGCGTCGGGGCCGGCCACCTCCGCGAAGGGGGTGGAGAGTTCGGCGTGCACCACGGCGCCGGTGAGGATCCGGTCGCCGTGGCCGCCGCTGCCGGCGAGCACGGTGACGTCCTGCCATGAGGGATGCTCCAGCATCGCGGCCAGCGGTACGCCGGGGCGGGCGGTGGTCATCGGGGACCGCCTGTGTGCACAACGGGCGTGCCCGCAACGGCCGTTCGGACCGCCGGTGCGTCGAGGCCGAAGGCGGACGGTGATACGTGGTCGATCGCCTCGTCCTGCCACCACCACTCCGGGCCCGGCAGGACGACCGCCATCACCTCGTCGCCGACCCGCAGCCGTTCCACCGCGCGCGGGACGGCCGTACGCCGGTCCAGTACGCAGAGCAGGTCGGGGCAGCTGGCGGTGAGTTCGCCGTCGAGGATGGCGAGCAGGAACTCGTTCTCCGCTTCGAGGCGCAGGACGGCGCCGGAGGCGGTGTCGACCACCGCGAGGCTGCCGCGTCGGAAGCCGCGGCCCATGCCCTCCCTGACCACGTCCACGATGCGGCCGGTGGCCAGCACCCGGGCGTCGAGCGCATCCGCTACGGCCTCCGGTGCGGGTGCCTGGTCCAGGGTGGCGTGCGCCCGGCCGAGCGCGAGGGCGCGGGTGAGACTTCCGGTGACGGTGTCGCGGGTGGCCTCTCCGATCTCGGTCGGGCAGAGCGCGAGCGCCGCCCAGCCGCCGGCCGAGGCGACGAAGGACCTCGCGGTGCGTTCCAGGCCGGTGGCGTTCGCTCCGGCCGCCCCGTCCGCGCCCTCCGCGCTGTCCACGACGAGGATCGGGCCGCTGGGCTCGGCCAGCGCGCAGGGCGTCAGCGGTCTGCCGCGTACCGCCCAGGTGAACTGGTCCAGGCGGGGCAGCGCCCGGCCCATGAGGTCCGCGTCCACGAACGGCAGCCCGAGGTCGAGGGCGGCGACCAGCCCGCTGAGGCCGTTGAGACCGCCGGCCTCCCACGCCATCAGGGCGTCGGCGCGGCGGCCCGTCCACCGGGTCACGGCGGCCACGGCATCGCGGAACTCGCGCCCGCTGGGCAGCTTCTCGGTGAGCACGTTGATCGCGCCGACCACCCCGATCGGTACGACGTGACCGCCGGTCAGCGCATCCGGCAGGTCGTCCGGGCTGATCAGGGCGATCTCACCGTCGCCGAGCCTGCGCCGCAGTACCCCGGCGAAGGTCACCGCGTCACCGCCACCGCCCGAGCCCAGCAGGCTGACACCGACGACGAGGGCGTCGACGTCGGCCGCGCGGATCAGGGCCGGGGCTGGGGAAGTCCGGGCGGGCGTACCGGTCACATCGGTCATCCTGCCAGGTCGGACCGTGACCGGCCGGGTCGGCATCGGTCGTACGCCTCGTCGTGCGACCGGGGGGCGGGCCGTACACCAAGTCGTACATCCCGTCGTACGCTCCGGTCAGGGCGCTTCGGGGACGAGCCGCTCGACCGGTACGAAGGGATGGTCGAGGCCGAAGCAGGACGGGCCGAAGACGTCCAGCGCCTCGGGGGTGCGCATCAGGTCGGGGGTCGAGATGCCGACGACGGTGACCCGCTGGCCGTAGCGCAGCCCCTCGGTGGTGATCGGCTCGGCGGTGTCGCCTTCGAGGACGCAGATCAGGTCGGGGACGATGCACACCACGTCACCGTCCACCACCGCGACCAAGTGCTCGTTCTGGAAGCGGAGTTCGAGCGTGGAGTGCCCGTCGTGGCCGGTGAAGCGGGCCCGGCCACGGGTGAAGCCCTCGACCGTACGGCGTTCCACGTCGGTGACCTTGCCGCTGAAGAGCACCCGCAGGTGGGTGTAGATGGTGCCGGCGAGGGTCTCGCGCAGGACGGCGACCGGGTCGGTGTGGTTCTCCCGGCCCTGCCTGATGGCCCGGCCGACGGCGAGCGCGAGGGAGAGGGTGCGCGGGATGGCGGTGCGTTTCACGTCGGCGCCGGTCATCGCGTACTCGGCGATCAGCGAGGAGCCGCCGAGGCGGACGGTGACCCCGCGGGAGATCCACTCCATGCGCTTGTTGTCGCCGCCGGTGTCGATGATCACGCTCTCGCCGTTCTCGCCCGCGATGGCCATCGGGGTGCCGGGGACGCCGTAGACCGAGAAGGTCTCCATCTGGAGTTCGGGGAAGGCCCGGCCCATGCCGTCGGCGTCGACCACCGGGAGTCCGGTGCGGGCGGCGACGAACAGGGGGATCATCGAGTTGATGCCGCCGCACTCGATCGGCATGGTGGCGTCGGCACTGCGGCCGAGATGCGCCTCCAGGGCGCGCAGCGCGGCGACCGGTTCGGCGCCGCTGGGGATCTTCTCGACCATCACGGTCGGGGCGCCCATCATCGCGGTGGGGATGACGAACGCGTCGTCGTCGAGTTCCTCGGGGTCCAGTACGGTCACCGGGCCGTGCTCCCGGATGGCCTGCTCCACCAGGAGGCGGCCGATCAGGGGGTCGCCGCCACCGCCGGTGCCGAGCAGGGCGGCGCCGCGGGCGAGGTCGGTCAGCTGGTCCAGGCCGAGCTTCCAGCTCATGGGGTTGTGCTCCTGTCGGGGGTTGTGTCGCGGGCAGCGCTCAGGCGGGGAGTTGGAGGTCGCCGACCGCTTTGCAGCGGATACGGGTGGCGTTGCCGGGGAGGTAGGGGACGGGGACCTCGTCGAAGTCGACGATGCGGACGCCCGCCGGGTCGGCGCCGGCCGCTATCGCCCGGTCGACGGCCTCCTGCCGGGCCTCGTCCACCACCGCCTCGCGGCGGCCCGAGCCGATCGCGTACACCCGGTCGACCTCGCCGCCGACCTGGGCGATGGCCGCGCCGATGGCGTTGGCGACCGCGAAGTGGTCCGGGCGGTGCACTCCGCCGGCGCCGGGCAGGTCGTCCGGCAGCAGCACGGACCCGCCGCCGACCGCCACCACCGGCAGCGGGTCGGCGGAGGTACGCATCCGCTCCACGATGTCCGCGACGTCCACGGCGATCCGGTCCAGGGCCGCCTTCACCAGCGTCGGATCGAGACGGGCGACCGCGACCGGGTCGCCGATGTCGGCCCGCCCCGCGGCGACCGCGAGGTCGGTGGCGGTGAGGGTGGAGCCGCCGAAGACCAGGGCTTCCTCGGTCAGCCGGTAGCCGACCGAGTCCGGTCCTACGGTCGGCCCGTCGGCGGTCTCGCGCACCAGGCTGCCGCCGCCGATGCCGATGCTGACCACGTCCGGCATCCGGAAGTTGGTGCGGATACCGGCGATGCTGACCTCGGTGGTGGCCTCGCGGGGGAAGCCGCCGCTGAGCACCCCGACGTCACTGGTCGTACCGCCGACATCCACGACGGCGCAGGTCCCCAGGCCGGAGAGGAGGGCCGCGCCGCGCATGGAGTTGGTCGGTCCGGAGGCGAAGGTGGCGACCGGGTAGCGGCGGGCGTACTCGACGTCCATCAGGGTGCCGTCGTTCTGGCTCAGGTAGAGCGGCGCGGTGATGCCGTAGTCGGCCAGCGAGCGGATCAGGCCGTCCACGATGTGCGCGGCGAGTTCGCGCAGCGCGGCGTTGACGATGGTGGCGTTCTCCCGCTCCAGCAGGCCGATGCGGCCGATCTCGTGGGAGAGCGAGAGCGCCACGTCGGGACCGAGTTCGGCGGCGAGCACTTCCGCGGCGCGCAGTTCGAACTCGTTGCTGACCGGCGAGAACACCGAGGAGATGGCGACCGAGCGGACCCCGTGCGCGGCCATGTCGGCGGCGTGCGCGCGCAGTTCGGCCTCGTTCAGCTCGGCGATGTGCCGGCCGTCGAACTCGTGGCCGCCGTGCGCGAGATAGGCCCGCCCGGACACCGCGCCGACCAGCCGCCGCGGCCAGTCGACCATCGGCGGCAGTGAGGCGGTGGCGGGCAGGCCGAGCCGCAGCGCGGCGGTCGGCGCCAGGTCGCGGGCCTGCACGAGGGCGTTGATGAAGTGCGTGGTGCCGATCATCACCGCCGTCAACTCGCCTGGCTGGAAGGCGCGTTGGGCCCGCAGCGCGTCCAGCGCCTGCACGATGCCGGTGGTCACGTCACGGCTGGTGGACGCCTTGGTCGCGGCCAGCACGGTCGAGCCGTCCAGCAGTACTGCGTCGGTGTTGGTTCCTCCGACGTCGATTCCGATGCGCACGGGATGTCTCCAGACAGGTGGGGCGATGCGGTGCGTTGGGCGGTGCCGCCGGGCCCGGACCGCCGTACGGATCAAGGCAGTTGGGCGGCACCAGGCTGTCGGGTGGCACCCGGCTGCCCGGCGGCCCTGATCCTGACGGCGGGCCGGCGCCGTCAGACCGGGTCGGGTTCGGGGACGCGGTCGGAGGCCGTCGCCCGCGCCGCGCCGCGCAGGTCGGTGGTACGGGAGATGCCGACCGGGATGAGCAGTCCCGCCTTGCCCACCAGGACATACCCGAGCAGGGCGACCAGCAGCGAGTTGACGCTCGGCAGACCCCAGTCGACGTACTTGCCGACCAGCGACGCGGCGAGCCAGATCACCAGCGTGGCGGGCACCCAGGTCGGCGCCTGCGCGGGCAACTCGCCGGTGGCGCGGCCGGCTTCGAGGTCCGGGCGCCAGCGCTTGACGATGAAGTACTCGGCGACCATGATCCCGACGATCGGCGGGAAGGCCACCCCGAGGATGACCAGGAAGTCGGTGAAGCTGTCGAGGATCCCGGCCGCGCCGAGGACGCTGCCCGCGACGCCGACCACGAGGGTCACCACCGCGCGGTTGGCGGAGCGGCCGAAGACCGTGCCGACGAAGTTCACGATGCCGAGGCTGGAGCTGTAGAGGTTCCAGTCGTTGATCTTCAGGGTGCCCATGACGATCACCAGGGTGCCGACCCAGCCGACCGAGGAGGTGACGATGGTGATGATGTCGGAGGAGTGGACCGCGTGGGCGAGGAGCACACCGGACATCCCGATGGTGTATTCGCCGAGCGTGAAGCCGAGCACGGTCTGCTTGACCACGTCGGCGGTGCCCCGGTTGAAGCGCGTCATGTCCGGGGTGACCACCGCGCCGACGATGAATCCGCCGGCCACCAGGGTCGTCCCCTGGAGCAGGGATATGTGCGGTCCCACCGGGGCCGACGAGACGAGCGAGCCGAGGCTGTGGTTGGACAGCTCGCGGATGACCGACCAGCCGACCAGGATCAGGAACGCGGGCACGGTGACGTAGGCGGCCCACTTCATCGAGTCGAAGCCCCACATCACCATCAGGGTGATGGCGAGCCCGAACAGCAGCGACCAGCCCCATTCGGGGAGCCCGCCGATCAGCCCGTGCAGGCCCTGCGCGGAGACCCCGGACTGGATGCCGAACCAGCCGATCAGGCTGATGCCGATGGCCAGGCCGATCAGCGCCGAGCCGCCCTGGCCGAAGCCGGTCCAGCGGGTCAGCACCGAGGTGTTGAGCCCTTCCCGTACGGCGATGACGCCGACGAGCACCGAGACCGCCTCCAGGATGAGGGCGCCCAGGGTGAACGCCCAGAAGGCGTTCCAGAACGTCATCCCGTAACCGAGCGTCGCGCCCAGCAGGAACTGGCTCAGCGCGGACACCTGTCCAAAACGCTGTACTGCCACCGACCACCACGGGTAGCGCGCGGAGTGCGGAACTCGGGTCAGGGCGTAGTCGTCGACGCCCACGGATCTCTCGGTCATCAGGACCTCCAGTGGCTGCGGTGCCTCCCGGGAAAGGGGCCGCTGGCGGAACGCTAAATTCCGCCGCCGCTGAATGTCAGCGTGCCGATGTGCCAGCCGGGACGCCCCGGCTGTGCGAAGTGCCCTGCTGCGGTTTCACCGGCGTAAAAACGGCGTCAGAAGGCCGTCGTCGCCGCCTTCGCCGTGATGCTGCCCCGCGGCTGATCCGCCCGCCGGCGTGCGTCGGCCGTCTCGACGGCGGCCCGGTGCCGGCGGATCTCGTCGTGATGGGTGATGGCCCACTCGATCAGGGAGGCCACGATGTCCTTGAGGCTGGCGCCGAGTGGGGCGAGGGCGTATTCCACCCGCGGCGGCACCTCGGCGTGGGCGGTCCTGGTGATCAGGCCGTCCTGGTGAAGCTGGGCCAGGGTGCGCGAGAGCATGCGCTGGGAGATGCCGGGGATGGCGTGCAGCAGCTCGGTGTAGCGCATCACGCCGTCCTGCAGGGTCGCGATCACCATCAACGACCACTTGTCCCCGACCCGGTCCATGATCTGGCGGACGAAGTCCGCGTCCTCGACCGGGATACGGGCGCAGGGCCCCGGGAGCGCGGCTGGGTCCTTCTGGACTGAGACAGGGACTGAGACAGGGACTGAGGCAGGGACTGAGGCAGGGACTGAGACAGCTTTCATTGCGGACACCCCCCTTCGGTAGCGGACACGGATGTGTGTTTTGTAGGCCCTCCCATACTGGCCTACCGTGGCGCTACATACCAATCGTATGTATCCAGGTCACATGCGTCGCACCGACGCCCTGACCCACCATGGAGGCACCACATGACCGGATCCGCACCGACTCGCGCACAGCAGGATGAAACGCCGCTGACGAGCAGCTACCGAGTGGTCGAGACCGGGGTGACGGAGACGGGCCTCTCGACGATCGCCAAGGACAACGTCGTGGCCCGTCAACTCCGTCCCGGACGGGCGCGGCCTCAGCCGGCTCTGGGAGGCCGACGGGGTGCTGCCGGGCGGTGACGCGGCGAAAACAGGGGACGACGCGGTGGAGTCGCCGTTCTTCCCCGAGGCGGGCGGGGTGCGGTTCTGGTCGGTGACCGTGCCCCCGAGACCCCGGACACTCCGCCGCCCGCGGAGTTCCACCAGACCTCTTCGCTCGACGTCGGGATCGTCCTCTCCGGACGGATCGTGCTGGAGATGGAGGACGGGACGTCCGCGGAACTGTCGGCGGGGGAGGCGTTCGCCCAGCTGGGCACCCCGCACAACTGGCGGAATCCGTATGGCGTGGATGCCGTCATCGCGGTCGTCATGATGGGCCGGGACGCATGACGGAACTCGGGAATTCCTGAACCTCACGACGGAGGGCGCCCCGCGGTCGATCCGCGGGGCGCCCTCCGTCGTCGTAGCGAAAACGACTACAGCTTCTCGATGACGTAGTCGATGCACTTCGTCAGCGCCTCGACGTCCGCCGGGTCGATCGCCGGGAACATCGCCACGCGGAGCTGGTTGCGGCCGAGCTTGCGGTAGGGCTCGGTGTCGACGATGCCGTTGGTGCGCAGGACCTTGGCGACGGCCGCCGCGTCGATCTCGTCGGCGAAGTCGATCGTGCCGATGACCTGGGAGCGCTTGGTGGCGTCGGATACGAACGGGGTCGCGTACTTCGACTCCTCCGCCCAGGTGTAGAGGCGGCTCGACGAGTCCTTCGTGCGGGCCGTCGACCAGGCAAGGCCGCCCTGGCCGTTGATCCACTCAAGCTGCTCGTTGAGGAGGAACAGGGTGGAGAGGGCCGGGGTGTTGTACGTCTGGTTCTTGCGGGAGTTGTCGATCGCCGTGGGGAGCGAGAAGAACTCGGGCACGTGCCGGCCGGACGCGTGGATGCGCTCCGCGCGCTCGATCGCGGCCGGGGAGAAGACGCCGATCCACAGGCCGCCGTCGGAGGCGAAGGACTTCTGCGGGGCGAAGTAGTAGACGTCCGTCTCGGCGATGTCGACCGGGAGGCCGCCCGCGCCCGAGGTGGCGTCCACGAGGACGAGGGAACCTTCGTCGGCTCCCGCGACCCGCTTGATGGGGGCCGCGACGCCCGTCGACGTCTCGTTGTGCGTGTACGCGTACACGTCCACGCCCGCCTCGGCGGCCGGGTCCGGGTGCGTGCCCGGGTCGGAGGAGATGACCGTCGGCTCGGCCAGCCACGGCGCCAGCTTGGCCGCCTTCGCGAACTTCGAGCTGAACTCGCCGAAGGTCAGGTGCTGGGACTTGTTGTCGATCAGGCCGTGGGTCGCGACGTCCCAGAAGGCCGTCGAACCGCCGTTGCCGAGGACTACCTCGTAGCCCTCGGGGAGGGAGAAGAGGGCGGAGACGCCCTCGCGCACCTTGCCGACCAGGTTCTTGACCGGGGCCTGGCGGTGGGACGTACCCAGCAGAGACGTACCGGTGGCGGCCAGCGCGTCCAGCGCCTCCGTCCGCACCTTGGAGGGGCCAGCGCCGAAACGTCCGTCGGCGGGCTTGATGTCAGCGGGAATCTCGATATCAGCCACGAGCCGGAGCGTATCCCCTCGGTGAAACCGGACGGAAACGCGTCCGTTCGATGAGACGACCGAGGAGATGGTCCCTCCGGCCCGTGTCCGGCCCGTGGACAAGTGGATCAGTCGCCCGGTGTCAGTCGCCCGGCGTGAGCTTTACCGGCAGCTCGAAGATGTCGTTCTGCGTCACCACCGGCTTGTTGCGGAGCTCGGCCGCCGGGACCGCCAGGTCCAGGTGCGGGAAGCGCTCGTAGAGCGCCGGGAGCGCCACGTCCGCCTCCAGGCGGGACAGCGCCGCGCCCGGGCAGACGTGCGGGCCGTGGCCGAAGGAGATGTGGCGGTTCTCGCTGGTGCGGGTGATGTCGAACTCGCCCGCCGTCGGGCCGTGGGCCTCCTCGTCGCGGCCGATCGCGGCGTACGACACGATCAGCGCGTCCCCGGCCGGGAGGACCTTGTCGCCGACCTGGACGTCCTCCGTGGCGAAGCGGATCAGGACGTGCGAGGTGGGCGTCGAGTGGCGCAGGGTCTCCTCGACCACCGAGGACCAGTCGGCCTCGCCGGCCAGCACCAGGGCGCGCTGGACGGGGTGCGTCGACAGGTTGACGACCGCGTTGACGATCAGCGAGATCGTCGTCTCATGACCGGCCGCGACCATCAGCTGGAGCGTGGAGACGATCTCGTCGTCGGTGAGGTGGTCGCCGTTCTCGGACGCCGCGATCAGGGCGGAGGTCAGGTCGTCGCCGGGTTCGGCGCGCTTGGCCGCGACCGTCGCGGCCATGATGCCCGCGAGTTCCGTGAGGGTGGCGATCACCTCGGCCGGCGGGGTCTGCGTCGAGAAGAACTTCTCGAACAGCTCCTTCAGGCGCGGGAGTTGGTCCTCCGCTATGCCCATCAGGTCGGCGATGACGTACATGGGGAGCGGGTACGCGAACGCCGCCTTCAGGTCGACCTCGACCTCGTCCCCGTCCAGGCCGTCGAGCAGGCCCTGCGTCCGCTTCGCGATCCGCTCCCGCATCTGCTCCACCCGGCGCGGGGTGAGCGCCTGCGCGACCAGCGTGCGCATCCGGCGGTGGTCCGCGCCGTCCACGGTCAGCATCGAACGGCCCGGGTTCGCCAGCCCGATCAGCGGCCAGTCCGCGGGGATCTCACCGCGCTGCCAGGCACCCCAGACGTTGATGTCCTTCACCAGCCGCGGATCCGTGAGCAGCTGTTTCGCCTCGGCGTGCCGCGTCACCGCCCACACGGGCACACCACCGGGCAGTTCTACGGCGGCCAGCGGACCGGCCTCACGCAGCCTGGCGCTCTCGCCGTCCAGGTCGCCGACGAAGGGGTCGAGGACGATACGGGTCTCTTCGGTACCGGTGCTCATGCGGGAGTGCCTCCAAAGGCAGGGGCTGGGCTCAAAGGAAGGGCAGGGCAAGGCGCAAGGGCGGGAACTCAGTGCGCGGCGACGGGCGTGAACCGGACCGGCAGGGCGGTCAGGCCCCGCAGCCACGGCGAAGGTCTCCGCGTGAGGGACTCGGCCGGTACCGCCAGGTCGATGTCCGGGAGGCGGTCCAGTACGACCTCGATCCCCGTCCGCGCGATCACCTCGGCCACCTCCTGTGCCGGGAACGGGCACCGGTGCTCCCCGTGCCCGAAGGAGAAGTGCGCGTTGTTGCCGCCGGTGAGCGCGGAGCCGTCGGTGCGGACCTGGGGGTCGGAGTTGGCGCCCTGGAGGCCCAGCAGGAGCAGGTCGCCGGCGCGGATACGGCGACCGCCGAGCTGGGTGTCGCGGGAGGCCCAGCGGCCGGCCACGTTCTGCGTCGGGGTGTCCTCCCAGAGGACCTCGTTCATCGCCTCGGCGACACTGTTGCGGCCACCGAACAGCGAGGCGGCGAAACGGTCGTCCGTCAGCATCAGCCGCAGCGAGTTGCCGATCCAGTCGGCGGTCGGCTGGTGGCCGGCCGCCATCATCACCATCAAGTCCTGGGCGATCTCGAAGTCGTCGAAGCCGGAGTCGTGTGTGAGCATCCGCGACACGACGTCGTCGGCCGGATTGTCCTTCCGGTCGGCCAGCAACCGCCCCATGGACGTGGCGAGATGGGTCTGCCCGGCGATCGCGCGTTCGCGTCCGTCGATCATGTCGTTGAGCGCGGTCACCAGGCCGGGACCCTGCTCGTCCCGGAAGCCGTAGAGCCGGGCCAGGACCCGTACCGGCAGCAGCATCGCGTAGTCGCCGACGATGTCCGTCTCGCCCTTGGCGCACATCCCGTCGATCAGTTCGTCCGCGAACTTCTCGGTGTACGACCGGAGTTCGGACGGGTCGACGGCCTCCAGCGCGTCGCTGATCATGCCGACGCGCTCGCGGTGCCGCTCGCCGACCGTGTAGAGGATCGACGGCTGCTTACGGCCGATCATCGGCAGCAGCGGCCAGTCGTCGGGGATGCCGTCCCACTGGTTCCACAGGTCGGAGTCACGGCTGAACAGCACCGGATCGCCGGTGACTTGGTGCAGCTCGCGGTAGCCGAGCACCAGCCAGGCCGGTACGTCGCCGTCGAGCACCACGGGGGTCACGGCGCCGTGCTCGCGCCTCATCTCCCGGTACAGCTGCGCCGGTTCGGTCTGGAACCTGGGTCCGCTCAGCGGTACGGGCGCGGGGGCAGGGGCGGTCACAGGGCCAACTCCTGGTGAGGGGCGGGGACTTGGGTGTCGTAGCGACCGCTCTGCGGGCCGTGGTGGTTCTTGACGTGCTCGACCAGGCTGATCAGGACCTGTTTCGCGGACGCGCGGGAGCGGGCGTCGCAGTCCAGGAGGGGGACGTGCGGGTCGAGGTCGAGGGCCTCGCGGATCTGCTGCGGGGCGTAGGTCTGGCCGCCGAAGTCGTTGCAGGCCACGATGAAGGGGGTGCCGTGGTGTTCGAGGCGGTCGATGGCGTACCAGGAGTCGCCGATGCGGCGGGTGTCGACGAGGACGACCGCGCCGAGCGTTCCGGAGAACAGTCGGTCCCAGAGGAACCAGAACCTCTCCTGGCCGGGGGCGCCGAACAGGTACAGCACATTGCGGGCGTCGAGTGTGATGCGGCCGAAGTCGAAGGCGACGGTGGTCGCGGACTTGCCGCGCACCTCGCTGATGTCGTCGACGGCCTCGCCGGCCTTCGTCATCGTCTCCTCGGTGTTGAGGGGACGTATCTCGCTGACCGAGCGGACCAGCGTGGTCTTGCCGACGCCGAAGCCGCCGACGACCACGATCTTCAGGCCGTTGTCGGCGGAGGCACCCAAGGGGGTGCGCGCGTCAGAGGTTGCGGAGTCCAACGAGCACCTGTTCCAGGACGTCGGGATCGAGATCGGCCTTGCGCGGATGGCGGGCGCTGACCCGGCCGGCCGTGAGAAGGTCGGAGAGGAGGATCTTGGTGATGGACACCGGGAGTTTCAGTTCGGCCGCCAACTCGACTACGGCCGTGGGGTGTTCGGTGATCCGCAGGATCGCCGCGTGCTCCGACTGCATCCCGGTCGCCGGATCGCACTCGGCGACCACGAGGGTCACCAGGTCGAACGGGCTGTCCGGGCCGGAACGGGTGCGGCCTCCGGTGAGCGTGTAGAGGCGGTCGGGTGAGTCGTCCCTGCCGGGGCGGCTCATCACGAACGGGGTTCCGCGCGCAGGTGCTCGCCGAGCTGTTCGACCAGCTCGCTCATGTTGTGCCCGATCAGCCCCGCGTCCGCGTCCTCGGCGGTGACCAGGGCCAGATGCGCGCCCTCGCCCGCCTCGACGATGAACAGCACCCCGCCGTAGAACTCCGTCATCGCGGAGCGCACACCCCCGCTGCCGTCCCCGAACTCCACCGACGCGCCGTGCGACAGCGACTGGATCCCGGCGGCGATCGCGGCGAGCTGGTCGGCCTGGTCGACGGAGAGTTCGGGCGTCCGGCACAGCTTGAGGCCGTCCCGCGACAGCACGAGCGCGTGCCGCGCACCCGGGGTGCGCTCCAGGAGGCCCTCGATGAGCCAGGTGAGCTTCTCGTCGGCGGTGGTCGTGCCGGTCATGAGGTGGGGTTGCCTTCCGAGTGGGAGAGGGAGGGGGCGGGCTCTGCTGATACGGGGCTGTCCGCGCTGTTCGCTGATACGGGGCTGTCCGAGTCGATGTCGGACGCGCGCGTGCCCTGGTCGGTCGCCGCCTCGCGTACGGCCCGGCGGAAGCTGTTGAAGCGGGCGGTGCGGGCGAGGGTGTCGTCGGCCGAGGGGGCGGGACGGGGCGTCTCGGGCACCGGGGACTCGGCACGCGCGCGTGAACGCTCGGCTTCCGCGAGCGCCTGACCCCGGCGCCGCTTGGGCAGGCCTTCGGGCAACGCGTCCGCTACGTCCGTCACCGCGTCGGCGAGGATACCGCGCTCCGGCGACTCGTGCGTGGGCACCGGGTCCGGGTCCAGATCGGCGAGGGTGCGCCCGGCGGCGTAGGACATCCACGGATGGTCCCGGACGGAGGGCGCGGACTCGGGCTCGGACTCGGGAACCGCCTCCGGATCCACCGGTGTTGAAGGCGAGGGCTGCGGCGACGGTGACGGCTCGGGCAGGTCCAGGGACACCTGCGGTGTCGGCGCGTCCTGGGGCACCAGGATGTCCTGCGGTACGAGCATCAGGACGCCGGTGCCGCCCCGCGCGGAGGGCCGGTACGACACCTTCAGGCCGTACTTGCGGGAGAGTCGCCCGACGACCGCGAGGCCGAGCCGGGTGCCGGTGAGGCCGCCCAGTTCGGTCGAGTCACCGGAGACGGCACGCTCGGCGCGGCGCAGCTGGATGTCGCCCATGACCAGACCGCTGTCCTCCACCGAGAGGATGACCCCGGCGGGCACTTCTTCTACGTAGACATGCACTTCGGCGCTCGGCGGCGAGAAGTTCGCGGCGTTGTCGAGGAGTTCGGCGAGCGCGTGCATCACGCCCTCGGCCGCGTGCCCGGCGACGGCGGTGTCGCTCGCGGAGTGCACACGCACGCGCTGGTAGCCGCTGATCCGGCCCATCGCGCCGCGCAGGATCGACTCCATGGCGATCGGACGGGCCCAACGGCGGCCGGAGCGCGCTCCCGTGAGCACGGCGACGGAGTCGGCGATACGGCCCGCCTGCGCGGTGCGGTGGTCGAGGTGGAGCAGGTCGGCGAGGACGTCCTCGTCCGAGTGCCGCTCCTCCATGGCGCGCAGGTCGGCGAGCATGCCGGTGGCCAACGCCTGCATCCGGCCGGCCGCGTTGGCGGTCGCGGAGAGCGCGGCGGCCCGCTCGTGGGAGTCCCGGCGGGCCTTCTCGGACAGCTGCTTGTTCTCGGCGGTCAGCCGGGCGCGCTCCAGCTCGCGCTCCTCCGTGAGGCGGGTGCGCTCCTCCGCGAAGGAGGTGGTGAGCCGCATGCGCTCCTGGGAGAAGTCGGAGGTCAACCGGGCGCGTTCCTGCGAGAGTTCGGTGGTCAGCCGAGCCCGCTCGTGGGTCAGCTCCTCGGTCAGCTGCACGCGCTCCCGGTCGAAGTCGGTGCTCAGCCGGGCCCGTTCCTGCAGCAGCCGCCCCGCGTCCAGGGTGACGGCCTCCAGGCGGCGGCGGGTGATCCGGGCCGTCTGGTACGCGTGCGCGGCGAGCGCGACGGCCGCGCACAGCAGCAGCGCGCCGGCACCGGCACCGCAGGCGACCGCGAGGCGCTTCGAACCAGGGGTCACATAGACCGCGCCGGCGACCGCGAGCCCGGCCAGCACGGCGGTGAACAGGGGCGCGGGGGCGACGGTGCGGAAGGTGGGTCGTTCGCCGGGAAGTATGGGGGCGGTCATGAAGGGGGTCCTCGGTCGGGTCCTCGGGCGTCTTTGGTCGTGGTCCTCAGTCGTCCTCGGTCGTGTCCTCGGGGGGTGCTCGTCGGGTTCCTGGGCGAGAAGCGACACCGGGTGCTCAACTGACGGTCACTATATGAGAGTTAGTGATCGAACTGGGTAGGTTCTGGATGCGTTTACGGAATTGGTGGTCCGTCGGCGCGAAGTTTCCCGGAACGTTTCGTCAGATGCCGGGCGGTCACTGTCAGTGGTCGGGTGCATGCTGGGGGCATGGCGGATCTTCAGACGGAGTCGGTGGGTGCTCGGGCGGAACTGGCGGCTGTCCAGGCGGAGCTGCGCGGCACCGTCCGGGGCGAGGTCGGTTTCGACGTCACGTCCCGGGCGCTGATGACGATGGACGCGTCCAACTACCGGCGCGTTCCGCTGGGTGTCGTCGCGCCCCGTGACGCCGAGGACGTGGCGGCGACGCTCGCGGCGTGCCGGGCGCACGGGGTGCCGGTGGTGGCACGCGGCGGCGGCACGTCGATCGCCGGCCAGGCGACGGGCACGGGCGTGGTCCTGGACTTCACCCGCCACATGAACGGCCTGGTGTCCCTGGACCCCGCCTCCCGTATGGCGGTCGTGCAGCCCGGCCTGGTGCTCGACCGCCTCCAACAGGCTGCCGCCCCGCACGGTCTGCGCTTCGGCCCCGACCCCTCGACCCACAGCCGCTGCACCCTCGGCGGGATGATCGGCAACAACTCCTGCGGCTCCCACTCGGTCGCCTGGGGCACGACGGCGGACAGCGTGAGCGAACTGTCGGTGATCACCGCGCGGGGCGACCGCCTGACGCTGGGCCGCGACTGGGCGGGCGCCCCAGAGGGCCTACGCCCCCTCGTGGAAGCCGAGTTGGCCCGCCTGCGCTCCGGCTTCCCGGACCTCCCCCGCCGCATCTCGGGCTACGCGTTGGACGCCCTCCTCCCCGCGAACGGCGCGGACGTCGCCCGCTCCTTCTGCGGCAGCGAGGGCACGCTGGGCATCCTCACGGAGGCGGTCGTACGCCTTGTCGAGGCACCCCGCGCGCGTGCGTTGGCGGTACTCGGCTACGCCGACGAGAGCGCGGCGGCGGAGGCGGCGGCGGGGCTCCTGCCTTTTTCGCCGCTCACCGTCGAGGGCATGGCGGCCGACCTGGTCCGCTCCACGGCCGACCTCCCCCGGGGCGGCGCCTGGCTGTTCGTCGAAACGGGCGGCGACACGGAGGCGGAGGCACGCGCGCGTGCGGAGACGATCGTCCGCGCGGCCGACGTCCTCGACTCCCTGGTGGTGACCGACCCTGCGGGCCAACGGACCCTGTGGCGCATCCGCGAGGACGCGAGCGGCACGGCGACGAGGATGCCGGACGGCTCGGAGGCGTGGCCGGGCTGGGAGGACTGCGCGGTACCACCGGCTCAACTGGGCCCGTACCTACGGGACTTCAGGGGTTTGCTGGCCGCGCACGACCTACGGGGCACGCCGTACGGCCACTTCGGGGACGGCTGCATCCACGTCCGCATCGACTTCGACCTGCTGACGGAGCCGGGGGTGGCCCGCTTCCGCCGCTTCTCCGAGGAACTGGCCGAGTTGGTGACGGCGCACGGCGGCTCGCTCTCCGGCGAACACGGGGACGGCCAGGCACGCGCGGAACTCCTCCCGAAGATGTACGGCGCCGAGATGGTGACCCTGTTCGAGCGAGCGAAAGGGGTATGGGACCCGGACGACCTCCTCAACCCCGGCATGCTGGTGCGACCGGCCCCGCTCGACTCGAACCTCCGCTTCTCGGTGCTCCCGCGCGAACCGGTGGACGTGGTGTTCGGCTACCCGTCCGACGGCGGCGACTTCTCGGCGGCGGTACGGCGCTGCGTGGGGGTGGCCAAGTGCCGTACGACAGAGGTGTCCGGATCGTCGGTGATGTGCCCGTCGTTCCGCGCGACGGGCGAGGAGGCGCACTCCACACGCGGGCGGGCCCGACTCCTCCACGAGATGCTCGCGGGCGAACTGGTCACCGACGGCTGGCAGTCGACGGAGGTCCGGGACGCACTGGACCTCTGCCTGTCCTGCAAGGGCTGCCGCACGGACTGCCCGGTCGGCGTCGACATGGCCACATACAAGGCGGAGTTCCTGCACCACCACTACGAGGGGTGCCGCAGGCCCGCGGCCCACTACTCGATGGGCTGGCTGCCGCGCTGGCTGCGACTCGTGGAACGCACGCGTACGGCGTGGCTGGTCAACTCCCTTGCTGCGGTGGGGCCGTTGGCGTGGGCGGCGAAGAGGCTCGGCGGGATCGCGCCCGAGCGGAGGATCCCTCGGGTCGCGCGGGTGACGTTCACCCGATGGTCGAAGCGATGGTTCAGGGCGAAGCTGCGGGGCATGCGCGCCGACTGGCGATCGGGCCGGGAACCGGAGCGCCCCCGGGGCGGCGCGGTCATGGTCTGGCCGGACACCTTCACGGAGCACCTCTCACCGTCGGTGGGAATGGCGGCCGTGCGCGTACTGGAGGCGGCCGGGCTCTTCGTGGTGCCCATGCCGGCGAAGACCATGGGCGTGACGGAGACACCGGACGAGGACGGCGACGGCACGTCGTACACCTTCAGCCCCTGGAAGGCCCGCCGAGTCCGCGTCTGCTGCGGCCTGACCTATGTGTCGACCGGCCAACTGGACCGCGCCCGCGCGGTGTTGCGCAACACGCTGGACCTGCTGGATGTGTTCCTGAGCCCCGACCTGCCCGAGACGGACGAGATTCCGGCGCACTTCGTCGTCCTGGAACCGAGCTGCGCGGCGGCCCTCCGCACGGACCTCCCCGAGCTACTCCCCGACGACCCCCGAGCGGCCCGCCTCGCCGCGTCGATCCTCACCTTCGCCGAGGCCCTGGAGCAGCTCGCCCCCGACTGGACCCCGCCCCGCATCGACCGCCCCGCGGTCGGCCAGACCCACTGCCACCAACACGCGGTCCTGGGCGACACCCCCGACCGCCGCCTCCGCGCGGCAGCGGGCCTGACCGGCGAACTGGCGGGCGGCTGCTGCGGGTTGGCAGGCAACTTCGGCTTCGAGAAGGGCCACTACGAGGTGTCGGCGACGTGCGCGGAGGAACAGCTGTTGCCATCGGTGAGGGAAGCACCGGACGGGGCGGTGATCTTGGCGGACGGCTTCTCGTGCCGGACGCAGCTGGAGCAGATGGCGGGGGTACGGGGGCGGCATTTGGCGGAGGTGCTGGCGGAGGTGCTGGAGGGAGAGGGGAAGTGACCGACGAACTGGGCCGAGTCGCGGTCCTCTCCGACATCCACGGCGTACTCCCCGCTCTGGAAGCGGTCCTCGCCGAACCGGAGGTGGCCACCGCCGACCGCATCGTCCTCACCGGCGACATCACGGCCGGCCCCCAACCGGCGGAAGTGGTCGACCTGTTGAGGGCCCAGGGCGACCGAGTGCTGTGGATCGCGGGCAACGCGGACCGCGAACTGGTCGAGTACCGCAGGGGCGAACGCGACGAGATCCCCGACCCGATCGCCCCCTACGCGGCGACCGCCCTCCGCCCCGACCAGATCGACTTCCTGGCCACCCTCCCCAAGACGTTGACGCTCCCCGTCCGCGGCCACGGACGGGTCCTGTTCTGCCACGCAACTCCCCGAAACGACGAGGAAGTTGTCCTGGTCGACTCCCGCCCCGCCCGCTGGACCGAGGTCCTCACCGGCCTCGACGACGACATCCGCACGGTCGTCTGCGGCCACACCCACATGCCGTACATCCGCCTCGCCCAAGGCCGCCTGATCGTCAACCCCGGCAGCATCGGCATGCCGTACGGCCGCACCGGCGCCCACTGGTGCCTGCTCGGCCCCGGCACGGACCTGCGCGTCACGCCGTACGACATCCCGGCGGCGATCACCCGCCTCACCCGCGAGTCCGGCTACCCGGAGATCGCCGAGTGGGCGGACTACTTCCTCAACGCACGGGCGTCGGACACGGAAGCACTGGAGATGTTCGGGCCTCGGGACGGGCGCGGGTGACGCCGTATACGACTTCAAGGGCGCCCGGCTGAGGGCGGAAGCACAGGTTCATTAAGGCTGCTCTCAGGTTTATCAGAGAACTCTCAGGTTCGGGGTCGTAACTCAGGATTCGCAAAGGTATTCACAGCACCTGCTTGCCGTTTGCTTGCCGACTTTGCTGCTTCGTGGCGTCGGCCGCGTGTAAGTTCCTCGGTGTCGGGAATTCCCCGGGCGGTAAAACGCTCGACTTTGACGCACAATCCACTGCACAACCCAAGGAGTTCGGCATGAGCCTCAAGAAGCTCGCCCCGCTGCCCCCCAAGCCCAAGTCGAAGCAGCTCCCGCCGCCGCCCCCGAAGCCGCGCAAGAAGCACCAGCCGAAGCCGCTGCCGAAGCCGCTGCCCGGCCAGGACAGCTGAACCGGCAGTAGAAGAGGGCCGACCCACGCAGTCGGCCCTCTTTTCTTTCCCGAATTCGAAAATCCAAGAGAATTCTGATGACGGAAAGCGGAGGGGATTGTGGGCGTGGATATGGATGCGACGGCGGATCCTGATCAGGAAGACCTCGACGAATACGACGAGGACTACGGAACTCCCACCATTCCCGCCAAAGTCGCCTTCCGGCGGTTCTGGCCGCTCACCGCGGGTCTCAGACGCTGGCTGATGCTCGTCTGGGTGTGCACCATCGTCGGCGCACTCGCCGAGACCGAGGCCATCCTCCTCTTCAGCGACCTCACCGACCGCGCCCTCGCGAAGGGCTCGCTGAGCGCCTTCTGGAGCCCCGCCGCCAAGTGGCTGGGCGTGGCGATCGTCGGCGCGTTCGTCTCGTACGCCGGCAACTCCCTTGCCGCCTGGGCCACCGAACGCTTCGTGATGAGACTGCGCGAGCATGTCTTCGACCACGTACAGCAGTTGCCCCCACACTTCTTCCAACGGCACCGCCAGGGCGACCTGTTGTCCCGCCTCACTGGCGACGTCGAGGCGATCGAGACCCTCGTCGTGTCCGGCGTCATCGGCACCGCCTCCGCGATCTTCTCCGCCCTCTTCTACGCCGCCGCCGCGTTCTGGCTCCGCTGGGACCTCGCCGCCGCCACCTTCGTCCTCGCCCCCCTCTTCTGGCTGGCGGCCCGCCGCTTCTCCGGCTCCATCAAGGACGTCTCGCGCGAAGGCCGGGTCGCCGACGGCGCGATCACCTCCGTCGTCGAGGAGTCCCTCGGCAACATCGTCCTCACCCAGGCCTACGGCCGCCGCGACGCCGAACGCCGCCGCCTGAACGAGGAGGCCGGCGCCTGGTTCCGGGCCTCCGTCCGCTCGACGCGGCTCAACGAGGCGTACGAGCAACTCGTCGCCGTCATCGAGACCGTGTGCGTGCTCGCCGTCATCGGCATCGGCGCCTGGGAGATCTCCACCGGCCGTATGACCCTCGGCCAACTCCTCGCGTTCTCCGCCTTCTTGGGCTACCTCTACCCGCCCGTCCGCGGCCTGGCCCAACTCGGCCTGACCATCACCGCCGCCACCGCGGGCGCCGAACGCCTCATCGAGATCCTCGACGTACGCCCGTCCGTCGCCGACCCCGCCCGCGACACGGAGACCGGCCGCCCCGACGGCACCGTCGAACTCCGCGACGTCTCCTTCAGCTACCCCGGCGCCGACCGAGTCGCCCTGGACGGCCTTTCCTTCACCGTCAACCCCGGCGAACTGGTGATCGTCACCGGCCCCAGTGGCGCCGGCAAGTCCACGGTCTCCAAAATGCTGCTCCGCTTCTACGACCCCGACGCGGGCGAGGTCCTCCTCGACGGCGTACCGCTGCGGAACCTCCCGCTGGCCCGCCTGCGCGAGTACGTCACCCTGCTCCCCCAGGAGACGCTGGTCCTGCACGACACCGTCCGCGCGAACATCGCCTGCGGCCGGCCCGGCGCGAGCGAGCAGGCGATCATGGACGCGGCCGTCGCCGCCGACGCGCACGAGTTCATCCTCCGCCTCCCCGACGGCTACGACACGAAGGTCGACCCCAACTCGGCCCGCCTGTCCGGCGGTCAGCTCCAGCGCCTGGCGATCGCCCGCGCGATCCTGCGCGACGCCCCGGTCCTGGTCCTCGACGAACCGACCACCGGCCTGGACTCGATGGCCGCCCGTCGGGTCGTAAAGCCCCTACGACGCCTGATGGCGGGCCGTACGACCATCATGATCACCCACGACCTCAACCTCGCCCCCGACGCCGACCGCATCCTGGTCGTGGACCGGGGCCGGATCGTGGAGACGGGCCGGCACGAGGAGTTGATGGCGCGGGGCGGGGCGTACTCGCGACTGCACCGCTCGCAGAACAACGCGGCGATGGACACGGGGGAGTTGAGGCTGCCGTCGTTCGCGGAGAGGGGGATCCCGGTAGGGGTGCCGGTGGGCGTGCCGGTGGCAGTGGCGGAGGGTGCGGCGGCGGGCGTGGGCTACGGATACTCCCCGGCGCCGATTTTCGTCGAGAGCTGGGCGCCGCCGCAGACGTACGAGCCGGTGTACGAGCCGACGTATCAACCGACCTACCCGCCGGCCTACTCACAGACCTGCCCGCAGGCCTACCCGCAGACCGAGTATCCGGAGTACTCCGATCCCCTCTTCGGGCCCATGCCCACCAGCCTCCCCGACGGCCGGCCCCTGTTCCGGGACTAGGCCCAGCGACAGCTGCATAAAGGGTTCTCACACCTGTCTAAGTCCATTACCATGGACCGAGCAGTGCATCGTGATGGACGAATGCGCGCTGAGCCGAGCCCTGGAAGCCCCGTGAGCATCCCCACCAGTACGTCGACCACCGCCCCCGTGGCCACTCCGACCGCCGCCGCCCCGCGCCGCGGGGGTTCGCTCGGACCGGTGGGTCTGGTGCTGGCCGGAGGTATCTCGGTGCAGTTCGGCGGCGCGCTGGCGGTGACGCTGATGCCGCGGGTGGGCGCGCTGGGTGTGGTCGCGCTCCGCCTGCTGGTGGCCGCGGTGGTCCTGCTCGTGATCTGCCGCCCGAGCCCGCGCGGTCACTCACGCGCGGACTGGGGCACGGTCGTCGTCTTCGGCGTCACCATGGCCGCGATGAACGGCCTCTTCTACCAGTCGCTGGCCCGCATCCCCCTGGGCCCGGCGGTGACGCTGGAGGTACTCGGCCCGCTCGCCCTCTCGGTCCTGACGTCCCGGCGCGCACTGAACGCGGTGTGGGCGGGGCTCGCCCTGGCGGGCGTCTTCCTCCTCGGCGGCGGAGGCTTCAGCAGCCTGGACCCTGTAGGTGTGGCGTTCGCCCTGGGCGCCGGCGCCATGTGGGCCACGTACATAGTTTTCAGCGCCCGCACGGGGCGCCGCTTCCCCCAGGCCGACGGGCTGGCGCTGGCGATGGTCGTGGCGGCGGTGGTGTTCCTGCCGCTAGGCATCGCGGAGTCGGGCACGAAGCTCCTGAACCCCACGACGCTCGCCCTCGGCTCTGCGGTTGCGATCCTCTCCTCGGTCCTGCCCTACACCCTCGAACTCCTCGCCCTGCGCCGCCTCCCCGCCTCCACCTTCGCCATCCTGATGAGCCTGGAACCGGCCGTGGCGGCGACGGCGGGTTTCCTGATCCTCCACCAGGCACTGTCCGTTCCTGAGGCGATGGCTATTGCGCTGGTCATCGCGGCGAGCATGGGGGCGGTGCGGACGCAGGTGGGCCGGGGGAAGGTGAAGGTAGAGGCGTAGGTGGACCGGGTGTGTAGGTGCACGGAAGCCCGACTCTCACAAAGAAGCGGGCGGCCCGACGTCCACTCCACGGCTCAGGCCCACAGCACTTCCCCGTCCCTTCCTCATCCCACACCCCCCACTCAATAATGCAAGCACGCTTGATTGTTTCTGGCGCCCCTGCCATGCTCCCCCCATGTCCGATCCGACGCGCGTGTTCGACGACCTGCGTGAGGAGAGCGAGGAACTCGACCGGCTGGTAGCCGAGTTGAGGCCGGAGGGCTGGGCCGTCGAGACCCCCGCTGCCCGCTGGACCGTCGCCCACCAGATCGCCCACCTGGCCTGGACCGACCACTCCGCCCTGCTCGCCGTGACGGACGAGGACGCGTTCCGTGCGCTGGTCGAGAAGGCCCTCGCCACTCCCGAGACGTTCGTGGACGAGGGAGCGCAGGAGGGGGCCTCGAAGACACCCACCCAGCTTCTCGCCGACTGGCGGGCCGGGCGGGCGGCGCTGCTGGACGCCCTGTACTCCGCATCCACAGGAACCCGCTTCCCCTGGTACGGCCCACCCATGTCGGCCGCCTCCATGGCCACCGGTCGGCTTATGGAGACCTGGGCCCATGGGCAGGATGTCGCCGACGCGGTCGGTGTGGTTCGGCCACCTACAGATCGGCTCCGGCATGTGGTGCGCATCGGTGTGCGCGCACGTGACTTCGCCTTCGGTGTGCATGGGCTCACCCCGCCGAGCGAGGAGTTCCGCGTCGAACTCCACGCTCCCTCCGGCGAGGGTGAGTTGTGGGTCTACGGTCCCGAAGACGCTCCGCAACGTGTCACCGGCCCCGCCCTCGACTTCTGCCTCCTCGTCACCCAGCGCGCCCACCGCACCGACCTCGCGGTGGAGGCGGTCGGTCCCGATGCCGATCGATGGCTCGACATCGCCCAGGCCTTCGCGGGGCCACCCGGCGCCGGGCGTCCGCCGAAGTCGAAGGGGGCCGGAGAGTGACTTCCACCGTCGCCCCCCTCCGCATAGGCAACGCCTCCGGCTTCTACGGCGACCGGTTCGACGCCCTCCGCGAGATGCTCACCGGCGGTCAACTGGACGTCCTCACCGGTGACTACCTCGCCGAGCTGACCATGCTCATCCTGGGCCGGGACCGGCTCAAGGACCCCGGCGCCGGGTACGCCCGTACCTTCCTCAAGCAGTTGGAGGAGTGTCTCGGGCTCGCCCAGGAGCGTGGGGTGCGGATCGTCACCAACGCCGGAGGGCTCAATCCCGCCGGACTCGCCGACGCCGTACGGAAGTTGGCGGATCGGCTCGGGATAGCCGTACGGGTCGCGCATGTCGAGGGGGACGATCTCGCCGGTCGGTATCCGGATGCTCTCGCCGCGCATGCCTATCTCGGTGGTTTCGGGATCGCCGCTTGTCTTGATGCGGGGGCCGAGGTCGTGGTCACCGGGCGTGTCACCGATGCCGCCCTGGTCGCGGGGCCCGCCGTCGCGCACTTCGGGTGGGGGGCGGGCGACTACGACCGGCTCGCGGGGGCCGTTGTCGCCGGACATGTGCTGGAGTGCGGGACCCAGGCGACCGGCGGCAACTACGCCTTCTTCACCGAGCACGCGCCCGAAAAGCTCCGCCGCCCCGGCTTTCCGCTCGCCGAGATCCACGGGGACGGCTCCTGCGTCATCACCAAGCACCCCGGCACGGGGGGAGTCGTGGACGTCGGTACCGTCACCGCGCAGCTCCTGTACGAGACGCACGGCGCCCGGTACGCCGGCCCCGACGTCACCGCCCGCCTCGACACCGTCCGGATCGGGGAGGACGAGACCGGGGACGATCGGGTGCGGATCGAGGGGGTGCGGGGGGAGGCTCCGCCGCCCACCCTCAAGGTCGGGCTCAACCGGCTGGGCGGCTTCCGCAACGAGGTCACCTTCGTGCTCACCGGGCTCGACATCGAGCGCAAGGCCACACTCGTCCGGGAGCAGATGGAGGCCGCGTTCGACGAGGGGAACGCCAAGTCCCGGCCCGGTGAACTCCGTTGGGATCTCGCCCGTACCGACCACGCGGACGCCTCCACCGAGGAGACCGCCAGCGCACTGCTGCGGCTCGTCGTGCGGGATCCCGATCAGGAGACCGTCGGGCGGGCGTTGAGCGCGGCGGCCGTCGAGCTCGCACTCGCCAGTTACCCCGGCTTCCATGTGCTGACCCCACCTGGAAAGGGAGCGCCCTATGGCGTCTTCGATGATGTGTATGTCCCCCATGGCGCCGTCGACCATATGGCCGTCCTCCATGACGGGCGCCGGATTGCTGTGGCCCCGGCCCACGACACCCGCGTACTGGAAGACGTTCCGCAGCCGACCCTCCCCGAGCCTCCGCCGGACGGGCCCACGACGCGGGCGCCCCTTGGTCTGGTCGCCGGGGCCCGTAGCGGCGACAAGGGAGGGAACGCCAACGTGGGGGTGTGGGCGCGTACGGATGAGGCGTGGCGCTGGCTCGCCCATGCGCTGACCGTCGAGCGGTTCAAGCAACTCCTGCCGGAGACCGCCGAGTTGGGTGTGACGCGGCACGTGCTGCCCAACCTCCGCGCCCTCAACTTCGTCGTCGAGGGGATTCTCGGCGAGGGCGTCGCCGCCCAGCATCGTTTCGATCCGCAGGCCAAGGCCCTGGGCGAATGGCTGCGTTCCCGTCGTCTGGACATACCGGAGGCCCTCCTGTGACCGTCCTCCCGACCGCCCTGGACACCAACGGTCCCGACTACGCGGCCCACCGCGAGACCATGCTCGCCAAGCTCGGCGAACTCGACGCCGAGCACGCCAAAGCTCTCGCGGGTGGCGGGCCGAAATACGTCGAACGGCACCGCAAGCGCGGCAAGTTGCTCGCTCGCGAGCGCATCGAACTGCTCCTCGACCCCGACACGCCCTTCCTCGAACTCTCCCCGCTCGCCGCCTGGGGCAGCGACTACGCGGTCGGCGCCTCACTCGTCACCGGCATAGGTGTCGTAGAGGGCGTGGAGTGCCTGATCACCGCCAACGACCCGACCGTCCGTGGCGGCGCCAGCAACCCCTGGTCCCTGAAGAAGGCCCTGCGCGCCAACGACATCGCCCTCGCCAACCGCCTTCCCTGCATCAGCCTCGTCGAGTCCGGAGGCGCCGATCTCCCGTCCCAGAAGGAGATCTTCATCCCGGGCGGCGCCATCTTCCGCGACCTGACCCGCCTTTCGGCCGCCGGCATCCCGACCATCGCGGTCGTCTTCGGCAACTCGACCGCCGGTGGCGCGTACATCCCTGGCATGTCCGACCACGTGATCATGGTCAGGGAGCGGGCGAAAGTGTTCCTCGGCGGGCCGCCGCTCGTGAAGATGGCGACCGGCGAGGAGAGCGACGACGAGTCGCTCGGCGGCGCCGAGATGCACGCGCGCGTCTCGGGCCTCGCGGACCACTTCGCCGTGGACGAGCAGGACGCGTTGCGGCAGACGCGCCGCGTCGTCGCCCGCCTCAACCACCGTAAGGCGTACGGCGATCCGGCCCCGGCAGCACCTCCCAAGTACGACGAGGACGAGCTGCTGGGCATCGTCCCGGGGGACCTGAAGACCCCCTTCGATCCCCGCGAGGTCGTCGCCCGGCTCGTAGACGCCTCCGACTTCGACGAGTTCAAGCCCCTCTACGGCACGAGCCTGGTGACGGGTTGGGCCACCCTGCACGGCTATCCGGTGGGCATCCTGGCGAACGCCCAAGGGGTCCTCTTCAGCCAGGAGTCCCAAAAGGCCGCCCAGTTCATCCAGTTGGCCAACCAGCGCGACATCCCGCTGCTCTTCCTGCACAACACCACCGGCTACATGGTCGGCAAGGAGTACGAACAGGGCGGCATCATCAAGCACGGCGCGATGATGATCAACGCCGTCAGCAACAGCCGCGTACCGCATCTCTCCGTCCTCATGGGCGCCTCGTACGGCGCCGGCCACTACGGCATGTGCGGGCGCGCCTACCACCCCCGCTTCCTGTTCGCCTGGCCCAGCGCCAAGTCCGCCGTCATGGGCCCCCAGCAACTCGCCGGCGTCCTGTCGATCGTCGCCCGCCAGTCGGCCGTGGCGAAGGGGCAGCCGTACGACGACGACGCGGACGCGGCGCTGCGCGCCATGGTGGAGCAGCAGATCGAGTCCGAGTCACTGCCGATGTTCCTGTCGGGGCGGCTGTACGACGACGGTGTCATCGACCCGCGCGACACCCGCACCGTCCTCGGCCTGTGCCTGTCCGCCATCCACACCGCGCCCTACGAGGGCGCGCGCGGTGGCTTCGGCGTCTTCCGGATGTGAGGGCCATGACCGACATGAGGGACCACATGATCGCGACCGTCCTTGTCGCCAACCGGGGCGAGATCGCCTGCCGGATCTTCCGCACCTGCCGCGAACTGGGCATCCGCACGGTCGCCGTCCACTCGGACGCCGACGAGAACGCGCTCCACGCGCGCGTGGCCGACGCGACGGTACGACTGCCCGGGGCAACACCCCAAGAGACGTACCTGCGCGGCGAGTTGATCGTGAAGGCGGCCGTCGCGGCGGGCGCGGACGCGGTCCACCCCGGCTACGGCTTCCTCTCCGAGAACGCCGACTTCGCCCGCGCCGTCCTGGCCGCCGGCCTGGTCTGGATCGGCCCGCCACCCGAGGCGATCGAGGCCATGGCCTCCAAGACCCGCGCCAAGCAACTGATGGGCATCGCGCCCTTGGAACACGTCACCGAGGCCGACCTCCCGGTCCTGGTGAAGGCGGCGGCGGGTGGCGGCGGACGCGGCATGCGCGTCGTACGACAACTAGCCGATCTGGACGCTGAGTTGACGGCCGCTCGTGGCGAGGCGACGAGCGCCTTCGGCGACGGCGAGGTCTTCGTCGAGCCCTACGTGGAGGGCGGCCGGCACGTCGAGGTACAGATCCTCGCCGACACCCACGGCACGGTCTGGTCCCTCGGCACCCGCGACTGCTCCCTCCAACGCCGCCACCAGAAGGTGATCGAGGAGTCCCCGGCCCCGGGCCTGCCGGATCAACTGGCGCAGGAACTGAGCGAGTTGGCGGTACGCGCCGCCCGCGCGGTCGCCTACGAGGGCGCCGGAACGGTCGAGTTCCTGATCTCCCCCGACGGCAAGGCGCACTTCCTGGAGATGAACACCCGCCTCCAGGTCGAACACCCGGTGACAGAGGCCGTGTTCGGCATAGACCTGGTGGCCCTGCAACTCCGGATCGCCGAGGGCGAACCCCTGGAAACCGAACCCCCCAGCCCGCACGGCCACGCGATAGAGGCCCGCCTCTACGCCGAGGACCCGGCAACCGACTGGACCCCCCAAACCGGCACCCTGCACCGCCTGGCCGTCCCGAACGGCGTCCGACTGGACACCGGTTACACCGACGGCGACGACATCGGCGTCCACTACGACCCGATGCTCGCCAAGGTCGTGGCCCACGCCCCCACTCGCGCGGAAGCCCTCCGCAAACTCGCGGGCGCCCTGGAACAAGCGACAATCCACGGCCCGCTCACCAACCGAGCCCTCCTCGTCAACTCCCTGCGCCACAAGGAGTTCACGACCGCCCACATGGACACGGGCTTCTACGACCGCCACCTCCCGGAACTCACCCAACGAGCCCCCGACCCGCACGCCCCCTTGGCTGCCGCCCTGGCGGACACCCACGGCCGCTCCCGCTTCGGAGGCTCCTGGCGCAACCTCCCCTCCCAGCCCCAGACCAAGCGCTACGCCATGGGCGACACCGAGTGCGAGGTCCAGTACCGCCACACGAGGGAGGGCCTGACGGCGGAAGGGGTGCGCGTGGTGCATGCCGACGCCGAGCGGGTCGTACTCGAAGTGGACGGCGTGCAAAGGAAGTTCGAGGTCGCGAGCTACGGCGACGACCAGGTGTACGTGAACGCGACCACCCTGACAGCCCTACCCCGCTTCCCCGACCCCGCCGCCCAACTGGCCCCCGGCTCACTGCTGGCACCGATGCCGGGCACGGTGGTGAGGGTGGCGGAGGGCCTGGCGGTAGGGGCCGAAGTGACCGCCGGTGAGCCCCTGTTGTGGCTGGAGGCAATGAAGATGGAACACAAGATCACAGCCCCGGCAACAGGAAAACTAACGGCCCTGAACGCGGTACCTGGCCAACAAGTCCAGCTAGCCGCCCTATTGGCGGTAGTCCAGCCCACCTAAAGGGGCGCGGGGCTGTATCTATTTGCGGCTACCGCCGCGCGAGCGCGACCAGCCACAACGAGGGAGCCACATGCCCACGACCGAAACAAACGAGCACAAAGCCCTACGTGAAGCTGTATCCGCCCTGGGCAAAAGACACGGCCGCACCTATGACCGCGAGCAACTCTGGTCCGAGGCGGCAAAACTAGGCTACTTGGGCGTCAACATCCCCGAGGAATACGGCGGCGGAGGCGGCGGCATCTCCGAACTCTCCATCGTCCTGGAGGAGTTGGGAGCGGCAGGCTGCCCCCTGCTGATGATGGTCGTGTCACCCGCGATCTGCGGAACAGTGATCGCCCGCTTCGGCACAGAAGACCAAAAACAAACCTGGCTCCCCGCGTTGGCCGACGGCACCCGAACAATGGCCTTCGGCATCACGGAACCCGACGCAGGCTCCAACAGCCACCGCATCACCACCACAGCCCGCAAAGACGGCACGGACTGGCTCCTCACCGGCCGCAAGGTCTTCATCTCCGGCGTGGACCTGGCCGACGCAACCCTCATAGTCGGCCGCACGGAAGACTCCCGAACGGGACGCCTGAAGCCCTGCCTGTTCATCGTCCCGCGAGACGCCCCCGGCTTCACCCGCCGCCAGATAGACATGGAACTCACCGCCGCCGAGAAGCAGTTCGAGCTGACCCTGGACGACGTACGACTCCCCGCCGACGCACTCGTAGGAGACGAGGACGCGGGCCTGCTCCAACTCTTCGCCGGTCTCAACCCCGAGCGCATCATGACCGCCGCCTTCGCGATCGGCATGGGCCGCTACGCGCTGGCCCGAGCCATCGAGTACGCGCGAGACCGCACCGTATGGGACGCCCCCATCGGCGCCCACCAGGCCATCGCCCACCCCCTCGCCCAGGCGCACATCGACCTCGAACTCGCCCGCCTGATGATGCAGAAGGCGGCGTATCTGTACGACGCCGGTGACGACGTGGGCGCGGGCGAGGCCGCCAACATGGCCAAGTACGCAGCGGGGGAGGCGTGCGTGCGGGCGGTGGACCAGTCGGTGCACACCCTCGGCGGAAACGGCCTCACGCGGGAGTTCGGGCTCGCTTCGTTGATAACTGCCGCGCGCGTGGCTCGTATTGCTCCGGTGAGCCGGGAGATGATTCTCAACTACGTCTCCCACCAGACCCTGGGCCTCCCGAAGTCGTACTGACCCGGGGGCCAAGGCCCGAAGCCGGCTTGAAGCCCCGCGCCGGCTTGAAGCCCCGTGCAGTCCGCGCCAGGAGGAACCATGTTCCGCAGCGAGTACGCAGACGTTCCGGCCGTAGAACTCCCCATCCACGACGCGGTGTTGGCCCGAGCCGCCGAGTTCGGGGACGAACCCGCGCTGGTCGACGGCACGGACGGCACCACCCTCACGTACACCCAGGTGGACCGGTTCCACCGCAGTATCGCGGCCGGGCTCGCGGAGGCGGGCGTGCGCAAGGGGGACGTGCTCGCCCTGCACAGCCCCAACACGGTCGCTTTCCCGCTGGCGTTCTATGCCGCCACGCGTGCGGGTGCCTCCGTCACGACGGTGCACCCGCTCGCGACACCGGAGGAGTTCGCCAAGCAGCTGACCGACTCGGCGGCCCGTTGGATCGTCACCGTGTCACCGCTCGTGGACGCGGCCCGCCGGGCCGCCGAACTCGCGGGCGGCGTCGAGGAGATATTCGTCTGCGACAGTGCGCCCGGACACCGTTCGCTGGCCGACATGCTCGGCTCGACGGAGCCCGAGCCGGTGATCGACATCGACCCGGCGGAGGACGTCGCGGCCCTCCCGTACTCCTCGGGCACGACCGGCAGTCCCAAGGGCGTGATGCTGACACACCGTCAAATAGCCACGAACCTGGCCCAGTTGGAGCCCGCAGTCCCCACCGGTCCCGGCGACCGCATCCTCGCCGTACTGCCCTTCTTCCACATCTACGGTCTCACGGCCCTGATGAACGCCCCCCTGAGGAAGGGCGCCGCAGTCGTCGTCCTCCCGCGCTTCGACCTGGAGACCTTCCTCGCGGCGATCGAGAACCACCGCATCACCGGCCTCTACGTGGCCCCACCCATAGTCCTGGCCCTCGCCAAGCACCCGGCCGTAGCCCAGTACGACCTCTCCTCCCTCAAATACATCATCAGCGCCGCCGCCCCCCTCGACGCGGACCTCGCCGCCGCCTGCTCGCACCGCCTGGGCCTGCCGCCTGTGGGCCAGGCGTACGGCATGACGGAACTGTCCCCGGGCACCCACGTGGTCCCCGTACGGGACATGCCCACCGCACCTCCAGGCACGGTCGGCAAACTCATCGCCGGCACCGAGATGCGGATCGTCTCCCTCGACGACCCCGACAAGGACCTGGGCATCGGCGAGGCGGGCGAACTCCTCATCCGCGGCCCCCAGGTGATGAAGGGCTACCTCGGCCGCCCCGACGAGACCGCCGCGATGATCGACCAGGACGGCTGGCTGCGCACCGGCGACGTCGGCTACGTGGACGCCGGCGGCTGGACGTTCGTCGTCGACCGGGTGAAGGAACTCATCAAGTACAAGGGCTTCCAGGTGGCCCCCGCCGAACTGGAGGCCCTCCTGCTCACCCACCCCGGCATCGCCGACGCGGCCGTCGTGGGCGAGTACAACGACGACAACAACGAGGTCCCGCATGCGTACGTGGTCCGCCAACAGACCGCCCTGGACCTCTCCCAGAGCGAGGTCCTGATGTACGTCGCCGAACGCGTCGCCCCCTACAAGCGCGTCCGCATGGTCACCTTCATCGACGCCGTCCCGCGCGCCGCCTCCGGCAAGATCCTGCGCCGGGAACTGCGAGGCCGCGCATGACGTCGATCGGTCGTTCACGCGCGCGTGGCATCGAGACCCTGAGCCTCGACTCACCGGACACCAGGAACGCGCTATCGGCTTCCCTGGTAAGCGAGTTGGCGGACGCGCTGACGGAGTGCGGGAAGGACGCCGACGTACGGGCGGTCGTCCTCACCCACACCGGCAACACGTTCTGCGCGGGCGCGGACCTACGGGACCCGCCACCGCCGGACGCCCTGGTGGCCGTACTCCGCCAGATCGTGGAACTCCCCAAGCCGGTGGTCGCGAGAGTGACGGGCCACGTACGCGCGGGCGGCCTGGGCCTGCTCGCCGCGTGCGACATGACAGTCGGTTCTACGTCCGCCACCTTCGCGTTCACGGAGGTGCGGATCGGAGTCGCCCCGGCCGTGATCTCCCTCCCGCTCCTGCCCCGCACGGACCCGCGAGCACTGGCCCGCTACTACCTCACCGGCGAGCGTTTCGACGCGACGGAAGCGGCCCGCGCAGGTCTGCTGACAGCGGCGGCAGGGGACGTGGACGAGGCACTGGCACCGATCCTCGACGGCCTGCGCCGATCCGCCCCCGAGGCCCTGGCCGAGACGAAGCGGCTGCTCACGGCTAGGGTGCTGGAAACCTTCGACCGGGACGCGGCCGACCTGACCGCGCTCTCGGCCCGGCTGTTCGGCTCCGCGCAGGCCCGCGAGGGGATGACAGCATTTCTCGAACGACGGGATCCCGCATGGGTGGTGTGAGCGCGACGACGGCGCCGGGCGCGGTCGACCGCAGACCCAAGCAGGACCGCAGCAGGGCCACCCGGCAACGCCTCCTGGAAGCCGCCGTGTCCTGCCTCGCCGAACACGGCTGGGCCGGCTCCACGGTCTCGGTCGTGGCAGAACGCGCCGGCGTCTCCCGAGGCGCCGCCCAACACCACTTCCCGACCCGCGAGGACCTCTTCACGGCGGCGGTCGAGTACGTGGCGGAAGAACGCTCCACGGCCCTCCGCGCCCTGTTTCCGGAGGGCGCCGCGAACCGCCGCGCGGTGATCGATGCCCTGGTCGACCTCTACACCGGCCCCCTCTTCCGCGCGGCCCTGCACCTATGGGTAGCCGCGTCGAACGAGGACCAACTCCGGCCCCGGGTGACGGAGTTGGAGGCGAAGGTGGGCCGCGAGACCCACCGCATCGCGGTGGACCTGCTGGACGCGGACGAGTCCCGGCCGGGGGTGCGCGAAACGGTCCAGGGCCTCCTGGACATGGCGAGGGGCCTGGGCCTGGCCAACCTGCTCACGGACGACAGGGGCAGGCGGGAACGAGTGGTGGCCCAATGGGCGGCACTACTGGAGCACGCCCTGGGGTGATGCCCTGGTGAGCCCGTTCCAGCTGGCCAGGAGGCGGATCGCGTCGGCTTCGGGGGTGCCGGGCTGAGGAGTGTAGACGCTGAGGATCTGGCTGGAGACGGCGTCGATACGGAGCGTCTCGTAGGGCAGGGTGATCTCGCCGATGAGCGGGTGCCGGAAGGTCTTCGCGCCGGCTCGGGCGGTCCGTACGTCGTTGGTCGCCCAGCGGGTCCGGAACTCCGTGCTGCGGGTCGCGAGTTCGCCGATCAGTTCGGTCAGGTCCGGGTCGTCGGGGCGGCGGCCGGCCTCGATCCGCAGCATCGCCACGGTGTCGGCCGTGATCCGGTCCCACTCGGGGAACAGGTCCCGGGCCCCGGGCTCGTCGAGGAACAGGAAGCGGGCGCTGTTCGTCCGTCCGGGCAGGTCGAACACGGGCGCGAGGAGTGCCCGCCCCAGGGTGTTGGCCGCGAGGATGTCGAACCGGGCGTTGAAGACCACCGCGGGTAGGTGGTCCATGGAGTCCAGTAGCACCCGGATTCCGGGGGTGACCAGGTCTTTCGCCGCGCGGCGGCGGCGCTTGCGGGCCGCGGGGGTCAGGGCGGCGAGCAGCCGGCGGAGGTGAGCGCGTTCGTCGTCGTCCAGCCGCAGGACGTCGGCGACGGCGTCGACGACTCCGGCGGAGGGTCCGGTCGCCTGGCCGCGTTCGAGGCGCACGTAGTACTCCGGGCTGACGCCGGCGAGCAGCGCGACCTCCTCCCGGCGCAGGCCTTTCACCCGACGGCGGGTGCCCTGCGGAGGAAGGCCCGCGTCGGCCGGGGTGACCCGGGCGCGGCGCGTGGTGAGGAACTCGCGGACCGCCGCCCGTGCGGCCTCCTTCTCGTCCATGGATCAAGGGTAGGCCCGGTCCGCGTCCCGTAAGGGGTCCCTGTGAGTACCCCTTTTCGCAGTGCCTGTCGGGATACGGCGAACGGATGTTGGCTGGGTGCCGGTGAGATCGGGATTGCCGATCGGGATTGCCGATCGGGATCGGCGCCCGGATGCCACGGACGTCGGTCCTCGCCACTTCCCTCTGATGCACCGTCCCTCGACGCTCTCGACGAGAAACGAGTTCTCTGATGCAGCACGCGATGCTGGGGAACCTGCGGGTTTCCCGGATCGGCCTGGGTGCCATGTCCATGGCCGGCACCCTCCTCTCCGGCGGCGGTCTGGACGACGCCGAATCGATCCGCGCCGTCCATCGCGCACTCGACCTCGGCGTCACCCACATCGACACCGCCGAGAGCTACGGCCCCTACCACAGCGAGGAGGTCGTCGGTCAGGCGCTGGAGGGGCGGCGCGACCAGGCCGTCCTCGCCACGAAGTTCGGCATCCTGTCCCACGCCGGGGACGGAACCGGCCTGTTCGACAGCAGTCCGGCCAACATCCGCACCGCCGTCGAGGGCTCCCTGAGGCGCCTGCGCACCGACCGGATCGACCTCTACTACCAGCACCGGGTCGACCAGAACACCCCCATCGAGGAGACCATCGGCACCGTGGCCGAGCTGGTCGCCGAAGGCAAGGTGCTGAACATCGGCCTGTCCGAGGCCTCGCCGGAGACGATCCGCCGCGCGCACGCCGTGCACCCGATCTCCGCGTTGCAGACCGAGTACTCCCTGTGGACCCGGGACGTGGAGAACGAACTCCTGCCCCTGCTACGAGAGTTGGGCATCGGCCTCGTCCCCTACGCGCCCCTCGGGCACGGCTTCCTGACCGGCCAGATCCGCACGCCGGAGGAGATCCCCGACGGCGACTGGCGCAAGACCAATCCGCGCTTCATCGGCGAGGCCTTCTACGAGAACCTGCGGCTCGTGGAGGAAGTGCGGAACATCGCGGCCGAGGTCGATGCCACCCCGGCCCAGATCGCGCTGGCCTGGCTGGTGGCCCAGGGCGGAGACATCGCCCCGATCCCCGGCAGCCGACGGGTCGCTCGCGTAGAGGAGAACACCGCCGCCGACGGCGTCGTCCTGACCGCCGACCAGTTGCGGCGGCTGGACACCCTCACGCCGGCCACCGGCGCCCGGCACGACGACTTCAACGAGTCCACGATCGACCGCTGAACCCAGAGTCCTCGCCCCAACTGGACCCAGAGTCTTCGCCCCAAAGGCCTCAAAGGAGAAACGCCATGTCCGCAGCCACCTCACTGACCGAGCAGAACCGCGCGATCGTCGAAGGCATGTTCGCGGCGGCGAACCGCGGCGACGTCGAGGGAGTCTTTTCCTTTCTCTCCGAGGACGTCGCGGTCATCGAGCCGGTGTTCCTGCCCTTCGGGAAGGCCTACCACGGCAAGGACGAATTCCTCGGCCTCGCCCAGGTCCTGCCGAACTACATCGAGGTCTCCTCGATCACCGTGCACTACACCATCGCCGACGGCGACCGCGTCGCGGCGTGCGTCGGCATCAAGGACGTCACGACCGGAGAACTGACCCACTTCATCGAGCAATTCACCATCAAGGACGGCAAGATCGTCGAGAACCGGGTGTTCTACCACAACGTCGGCTCCATGCTCGACAAGCCCAGGGTCGTGCAGCGAACTCCGCGTCCGCCCCGGACCAGGGCGAGTCGGTGAGCACACTCATCACCGACCCGCCGGCCCACTTTCAGTGGGCGATGTCCCCGAACCCCGAGATCGACTCAGGCCCCCGCGTGACAGGCCCCACATACCGAGCGGACGGCCGCACCAACCGCCCCGTCCGCTTCTGCTCAAGAATGTGCGCCGACCACCCGGCGGTCCGCGCACACGTGAACATCGACGTGAACATGTGCGCCGGCACCTCGGCGAAGTCCAGCACGATCGCCGCCCAGAACTCCACGTTGGTCGCCAGCACCCGATCAGGCCGACGAGCGTGCAACTCCGCAAGCGCCGCCTTCTCCAACGCCTCCGCGATCTCGAACCGCGGCGCCCCCAACTCCCGCGCGGTGCGCCGCAGTACACGAGCCCGAGGATCCTCGGCCCGGTACACCCGGTGCCCGAACCCCATCAACCGCTCACCCTTGTCGAGCGCCTGCCGGACGTACGCCTCCGCATCCCCGGTCCGCTCGATCTCCTCGATCATCCCGAGCACACGGGACGGCGCCCCGCCATGCAGAGGTCCGGACATGGCACCCACGGCCCCGGACAACGCGGCGGCGACATCGGCTCCCGTAGAGGCGATGACGCGCGCCGTGAACGTGGACGCGTTCATCCCGTGCTCCGCAGCGGACGTCCAATAGGCGTCCACCGCGGCCACATGCTTCGGATCCGGCTCGCCCCGCCACCGGATCATGAACCGCTCTACAACGGACTGCGCCTTGTCGATCTCGCTCTGCGGCACCATCGCGTTCCCCTGCCCGCGCGCGGACTGGGCGACGTACGACAGCGCCATCACGGCCGCGCGGGCGAGGTCGTCGCGGGCCTGCTCCTCGTCGATGTCGAGGAGCGGCTTGAGGCCCCACACGGGCGCGAGCATGGCCAGCGCGGACTGTACGTCGACGCGGATGTCACCGGAGTGCACCGGGATCGGGAACGGCTCGGCGGGCGGCAGCCCGGGGTCGAAGGCGCCGTCGACGAGCAGCCCCCAGACGTTGCCGAACGAGACGTGACCGACCAGATCCTCGATGTCGACGCCCCGGTACCGCAGGGCGCCGCCCTCCTTGTCCGGTTCGGCGATCTCGGTCTCGAACGCGACGACTCCTTCGAGTCCAGGTACAAAGCCGGGGTCGAGGTCGGGCATCAGGCGGCTCCTCATGCAGTGGCTCCACGGTCGCGGGGGACTCGCGGGCCGAAGGTAGAGACCTCAGCACCATAACGCCGAGTGCCATCCAAGGGGAGGGCTGCGGCACTGAGTGCCACCCGAACTCGCGACCGCACCCGCCGCCCCCGGCGCCGTACGGCAGGATGACCATGTGACCGACCGCGATCCCACCGCCGACCGTGATCCCCGCCTCGACCCCGCCGCGATGCGCAAGCAGTACCGCGTGGCGGGCATCGACGCGAACGACCTGGCGGCCGACCCGATGACGCAATTCGGCCGCTGGTTCGAGGAGGCGGCGGTCCAGGACCTGGTCTACGAGCCGAACGCCATGGTCGTCTCCACCGCCGACGCCGAGGGCCGCCCCAGCTCCCGCACGGTCCTCATGAAGCACTACGACGACCAGGGCTTCGTCTTCTACACGAACTACGACTCCCGCAAGGCCCGCGAACTCGGCGCCAACCCGTACGTCTCGCTGCTCTTCCCCTGGCACCCGATGGCCCGCCAGGTCCTCGTCACCGGCACCGCCCGCCGCACCGGCCGCGACGAGACCGCCGCGTACTTCCGCACCCGCCCGCACGGCTCCCAACTCGGCGCCTGGGCCAGCACCCAGTCCACGGTGATCCCCTCACGAGCCGAACTGGAGTCGTCGTACGAGGAGTTGAGCGCCCGCTACCCCGAGGGCGAACAGGTCCCGGTGCCGCCGCACTGGGGCGGCTTCCGCATCGCCCCGCAGACGGTCGAGTTCTGGCAGGGCCGCGAGAACCGCCTGCACGACCGCCTGCGCTACGTCGCCGAGCCGGACGGGACCTGGCGGGTGGAGCGGCTCAGTCCCTGAAGATCCCGACGTCCCTGAAGTCCCGTACGGCGGTGGCGACTTCGAGGGATGCCGTCACCGCCCCCGGAATGTCCGTCACCGGGAACTGCACGTGCCGTACGACCCGTTCCCGGTCCACGACCAACACCGCCCGCTTCAGGCGCAGTAGCTGCCCCGCCCGGAACGTCGGCAGCCGCAGCGCCGCGGACAGCCGTAGGTCCACGTCCGAGAGGAGCGGGAAGGGGATGCGCTCCGCCTTGGCGAACTCCCGCTGTTCGTCCGGTCGTTGGGTGCTGACTCCGCGCACCGAGACGCCCGCGGCCACGAACTCGTCGTAGGCGTCCCGGAACAGCCGGTTCTCCAGGGTGCAGCCGACCGTCCCCGGGATGTCCGACCAGCCGTCCGGCAGCGGGCTGGGGCGGCCGGTCGCCGGGTAGCAGAAGAGCACGGTCGGGCCGTCGGCCACCGGGTCGAGAGCCTCGCCGGTGTGCGCGGGCAGGGTGAGCGTCGGCAGTCGGGTGCCGGGCAGGGCCGCCATCCGGCGGGCCTCCGCGCTGTCGCCCTCGGCGGACGCGGTCAGCGAGCCGTCGCCCAGCAGCCAGCGGTCGGCCCAGTCCTGCATCGACACCAGCACCGGCAGCAGCGCCCGCCCGATCGCGGTCAGCCGGTACTCGTGGCGCACCGGCCCCTCCTGGTACGGCACCTTCGCCAGGACCCCGCTGTCGACGAGCTGCCCGAGCCGCTCCGCGAGCACCTTGCGGGAGATGCCCAGCTCCTCCTGGAGCTCGTCGAAGCGATGGTGTCCGCGAGCCGTCTCCCGCACCAGCAGCAGGCTCCACCAGTCGCCGATCACGGCCGCCGCCTGCGCGATCGCACAGGCCGCGTCCCGCTCCGGTACGGCTCGCACCAAGACGCCCTCCTTCTCGCCACTACTGGACACCCTCGCCACTACTGGACACCGTCAATCCTGCCCACCATCTTGCGCCACCAGCTCAGTTCCCGATAGAAACCCTGATGGGAAAGTGAGTTCCCAATGGAGACTCACTCGTGCTCACTCATTATCGACGGGGGATCGGATGGCGACAGCCACCGCCTGGCGCACCGGCCGGGCCACCACCTTGCGCACCTGGCACATGACCAGGCGCGCCTACCCATGGACGTACGCCGTCGGCACCGTCCTGCCCGCCGCGCTCACCATCGCGCTCGGCTACCTCGGCTTCCACGCCATCGGCGGCGGCGAGACCGGCGCGGACTTCGCGAAGGGCAGCGGTACGAGCGCCTACCTCGCGTATCTCGCGGTCGGCGCCACCGCGTTCCAGTTCACGGTCCGGCTGATCCTCTGGTCCGCGAAGGCGCTCATCACCGAACAACGCCAGGGCACGCTCGGCGCCCTGCTCATCGCCCCCGCGACCCGGCTGCCGTATCTGCTCGGCTTCACGGCGTTCGCGGTACTGAGCAGCATCGCCGAGTTCCTGACGCTGGGCGTGGTCATCGGCGCGCTGGGGATCTCGATCCCGGTGGCGTCGGCGCCGGGGGCGGTGGCGGGCGCGCTCGCCCTGATCGTCGCGGTGTTCGCGCTGTCGGTGGGCCTCGGCGGCCTGATGATCGCGGCGGGGGAGGCGCACATCTCCCAGAACACCGTCTTCATCGTCCTGGGCCTGCTCTGCGGCTACACCTTCCCGCGCGACTACCTGCCCGGCTACGTCCGCTGGCTCGCCGAAGCCTTCCCCACCACCGCCGCCATGGACGTCCTGCACGGCACCCTCACCGGCGGCCACACCCTCACCGACCTCGCCCCCCGCCTCGCCATCAGCCTCCTGCTCTCCGCCGCGTACCTGGTGCTCGGCGTCAGGACGCTCCCGTACTTCGAACGCCGAGCCGTGGAAAGGACGTACTAGCCCATGCCCGACACCGGCATAGAGGTCCGCGACCTGCACAAGGAATTCCCCGTCCGCGACCGCGGCCTCTTCGGCCCGCGCACCACCAAGACCGCCGTGAACGGCCTCGACCTCGACATCCCGGCAGGCCGCATCACCGGCCTCCTCGGCCTCAACGGCGCCGGAAAGACCACCACCATCAAGATCCTGGCCACGCTGCTGCGGCCCACCTCGGGCACCGTCCGCGTCGACGACCTCGACTCCGTCGCCGACGCCCGCGCCGTACGCCGCCGTATCAACCTCATCGCCGGCGGCGAACGCATGGTCTACACGCGCATGACCGGCCGCGAGAACCTCTGGTACTTCGGCCAGCTCTACGACGTCCCCAAGCGCGAACTCCGCGCCAGGATCGACGAGTTGCTGTCCCTGGTCGGCCTCACCCAGGCCGCCGACACCATGGTCGAGCGCTACTCGCGGGGCATGACCCAACGCCTGGCCATCGCCCGCGGCCTGATCAACGACCCGGCGTACCTGCTCCTGGACGAACCCACCCTGGGCCTGGACGCACCGATCGCCCGCGACCTGCGCCGCGTGGTCGCCCGGCTCGCGGCCGAGGGCACGGGGGTGCTCCTCACCTCGCACTACCTGGCCGAGGTCGAGGAACTGTGCGCCCATGTCTACGTCATCGCCGACGGCCGGCACCTCGCGGCCGGCAGCCCCGCCGAGCTGAAGACCGCGACGGGAAGCCTCGGCACGGTACGGGTCACGGTGCCTCAGGTCCCGCCCGCGGTCGCCGAGGTGGCGACCCGCTTCGGGGCGACGCGGACACCGGCGGACGGCGGCGGCGAGATCCTCACCCTCCGCAGCCCCGACCACATGGCGGGCCCGCTGGCGGCGGCGATCGTCGGGGCGGGCGGAGCCATCACCGCCCTGGAGATCAAGGAGGCGAGCCTGGAGGACGCGATCCTGGCGCTGACGGACGGGACGGTGCCGGGGCCGGTGGTTCTGGCGTGATCGACGCTACGAGGTCGGCGGCGCGCGTCTTCGCGGCGGAGAGCCTGAAACAGCACCGCCGTCTCTTCGGCCAGCCGCTGGTCGTCTTCTCGATGCTGGTCTGGCCGATCCTGCAACTGGCGACGACCTACTACACCCTCCGCCCGGTCGCCACGGCATCCGATGCGGCCGCCCACTGGCCCCTCGCCGCGGACCCCCACCGCCTGCTGGCCTTCCTGGCCACCGGCACCCTCGCCTACGCCTTCTTCTTCTCCCTGGTCCAGTCGGCCTGGCACTTCTCCTTCGAACGCACCACGGGCACACTGGAGTTGCTGTTCCTGTCCCCCGCGGGCCGCCTCACCCTGATGATCGCGAACGGCGCCGGCGCCCTCCTCCAGAACGCCTGGCTCCTGACCTGCTTCACCACCGCCGCCCTGCTCGGCTTCGGCACACTGTCGGTCGCGTCCTGGTGGATGTACGGGGTCGTGGTGCTCGCCCTCCTCATCCCCGCGGTGGCATGGGGAGCGTTCCTGAACAGTCTCCTGGTCTTCTCCAGGGACTCGGCGTTCCTCTACACGGTCCTGGACGAGCCCCTGTGGTTCGTCAGCGGAGTCCGGCTACCGCACTTCGCCCTGCCGGCGGTGGTCCAGGTGGTGGGCGCGGTGTTCCCCCTGACGGGCAGCCTGATCGCCGTAAGGGGCGCTCTGCTGGAAGGCGACACGCTGGGTGCCCTGGCCCCGACCTTGGGCTGGCTGACCCTGTTGAGCGCACTGCTTCTCGCGGCGGCGGCGGTGATCCTCCGGGTCGGCGAGGCCCACGCCCAACGAACGGGCAGACTGCGCCTCGCATAAGGGCCCCGGAAACGGCCCCGAAAACGCAGGCGACCCGCGAGCTCAGGTTCCTCCGCCTCACAGCGGGGGAGCCGGCCGGACGTACCGGCGAGCTCGCGGGTCGGGTGACTGCTGGAGATTGGGCCGGCTGCACGCATGTCTCACGTGCGGGTCCGGCACCGCACTGGGTGTGGCGACGGGCCGTTAGCCCGCAGTCACCTCACGCGTCCGGTTTCCATACATCTGGCGAACCACCTCCCTTCTCGTGTGCACCACACACTAGGAACCGGTCGGCGACGGATCAACTGCTTTTTCGGGATGTTGACGGCGTCGGCTCCGGACGACCGCCGTATCCGTACCCGTCGCCCCGCTGGAGGAGCCGCAGATTCCGGTGAGAGACGTTCACGCGACCTCTCGGCGTCGTCAGACTGTGCTGCCCTCTGGCCCGGACGGAGATACGGCCGGTCCACGTGCCCGCCCACTTGCCGCGGGGCACCGTGGCCCGTACGAGATCCCCGGTGACGTACCCGAAGTGCTGCTTGGCACGAGCCCGGCGAAGCCGCGGGAAGCCGAACCGGTTCGGAGTCGTGCGGGCGTAGGAGCCGCGCCCGGTGGCCTTGGCGACAAGCACCCGCTCCGGGTACCGCACGATCGCGTCGCCGCTCTCGTGGTTCAGGCGTCCGACGGACAACGCGTCCAGGGTGTGTGTCTTGGCCAGCCCCATTGCGCTGCGGTTGTCTTTCGTGCGCCCGCCCGACCAGGCGTGTACGGGTCTACCGAGGGCACCCAGTACCTCTGTGAGTCGCCAACGGGTCGCGTTCATGGCTGCGGCGTCGTGGAGCGGTGCCCTGGACCGTCCGAGGATCCTTGCGAGATGGTCGGACCGGCCGGAGAGGAAGGTCTCCACCGGGGTACTGCCCTTGGCCTCATTGCAGGGGACACAGGCGAGGACGAGGTTCGAGACGCGGTGGGAGCCACCTCGGCTACGGGGTCTGAGGTGCTCGATGTTCAGAGGTACGCCCCTCGCGTCGCAGTAGGCACAGGCGCTGTTCCACTTGGCGTGGAGGTAGGCGCGGGCGGTGGTTCCGGCGAGTGGGCCCTGCCTGTATTCGGCTTCGGACAGGGGCCTTCCCGCACCCATGGCATGAGTGTCGAAGGCGACGCGTTCGACGTGGACTTCGGTGACGGGGGCGTAGCGGCACAGGCGGGTCGCCAGGGAGAGGGTGGTGTCGATCCGATGGCGCAGGGAGGGTGGAAGCCATCCTGGGGGACGAGGACGGTTGTCCGAACGGGGCGCCCGGTAGCGGTAGTTGACCGAGCGGCGTCTGTGCCGGTAACCGGCGCGTTGCCGCATGCGCAGGTGGATCTGATCGCCGCGATGCTGGAGTTCGATCGCGATCAGCCCGCGTCTGACAGTGACGTCGGTGCCTCGCTCGTCGGCTTCCCGCTTCTCGTCGGTGAGGACGAGGCCGGTGCCTTTCGAGCCGGGGTCGATGCGTAACTGCACTCCGTCGACTTCCGAGTCGGGGAGCGCGCGGTCCTTCAGCCGGATGGTGAACGGCACCTGCCGGGCGACCACGGCCCGCCCCTTTCCCAGGAGTTCGCGAGCGCGGGCCGGATGACAGGGCATGAGCGGTCGTCCGTCCCTGGCGAGCACGAAGACCCTGCTCGCGCCGACTCCGCCCGTGTACGACTGGTGGTGTGCGGGAGCGTCACCGCTCCGGTTCTCTGCCGCCTTCGCCGCCGAGGCGGCGCTCTTGGCGTGACGCCGACGGGCCCTGGTACCGCGCCCGTAGGTCTCCCCTCGACCCATGTTCCACGCCGGTGCCCCGCGCGGTGGCGGGGAGTCCGTGAGCCGTTTCGTCCCTGCTCCCAGGGGTGTCTGCTCCCACGGATTCCAGAGCAGGCCGCTGAGGAAGCACGGCCTGGTGGGTCTGCTCGCCCACGGGAAACGTAGTCATCGGGGTACCTCCCTGATCTCTGCGATCGCGATGACTGGGGCTGGCCACTCTGCGTCCGTCCGCCGCGGCGGCGCGGACTCCGGATCGATGCCCGGGGAGCGAGTGGCCTCCTTTCCGAAGTGTGCGATCGACGCTAGAGACCGAGATCTGCCCTCGGGGCTTGATCCAACAGAAGTCGCCCATTCGTGCGAACAGATCGAATTCGTCGAACGCGTAGCCGATCTTCCTGCTATCCGCGCACAGAGGCCGGTCCGCTCACCTAGCGTTCTGCCATGACAGAACAGCGTGTGGAGCGTGAAGCGGTGACGGACCTTCGCATCGAACCGGTGAAAGACGAGACCGGGCTGCGGGACTGGCGCCACGTCCACAACCTGATCGTGCCGCCCGCCGCGATGTCTCTCGACGAGGTGCGGGAGCGGAGTGGGCGTAACCGGCTGGAGAACGCGTACCTGGGGGACGTGCTCGTGGGGTGTTCCACCGTGCGTCCTCCGGAGGACGGCGTGGTGACCGTCATCGCGCGCGTGCTGCCCGAGTTCCGGCGGCGGGGCTATGGAGACGCCCTCTACGAAAACGGCCTCACGCGCGCGCGTGCGCTCGGTGCCGGGGCGATCGAGACCGTGGTGCTGGCCGCCAACTCGGATGGTGTGAGGTTCGCGGAGGCGCGGGGTTTTGTGGAGACCGAGCGCTACGTACTGGACGGCGAGACCGACCTGTGGATCACGTTGCGGCTGGCGTAGGCCAGGGCAGGACCGTCAGCTCGGGCCAGGCCTGCTGCCAGCGGGCCGCCTTCGTTGCGTAGACCTCTTGTGGGGCCTGGACCGGGTTCGGGCGCACGACGAGGTTGAAGACGTCGGAGAGGCCGTGCGGGGCGTATACGCGCCAGTCGCCGTCCTCCTTGAGGCGTACGGCCAGGCAGCAGGTCGTCGCCGCGAAGGAGTCGATCGCGGCCTCTACGGAGTCGTACGGCGGGCACGGGGTGCCGAACTTCTGCTCATACCAGAGGTGGACACGGGCCTCGTTGCGGATCTCGACCTCGGGCTTGGAGGAGAGGTCGGCGTAGGCCTCGCGGCCAGCGCGGATCATTCTGTCCTCCGCCTCCCAGGACAGGTCCGTGTCGTCGTAGTAGAAGACGTCGTAGTCCTTGATGGCGTGCGTCGGGGGACGGCCGGTGACCGTGTTCCAGACGGTTTGGAAGAGGCAGCCCGCGGTGAGGTACCAGTTCGGGAGGTCGAGGGCCGCGGTGCGGTCGAGGATCTCCAGGAGAGTCTCGTTGCGGGACAACGTCGTCCGTAGCGCGGTGAGTTGTTCGTCGAGTGGGAGGCGGGCGAGCATCGGTCGAGTGTGCCGGGGCTCGGGGCGGCGTCGTACAACGATTCCTTCAATCTTGCGGGAACTCAGTGTGTGCTGCGTCACGTTCGAGTTGAATGAGGGGGAGTGAGTGAACCGACGCGTCGTGTCCGCGGACGCAGCCTGCAGGGGGTCCAGGTGAGTGCTTCCCGGCGTAGTGGGACCACCGACGAATTGGGTCCCGACGAGCCCGAGCGGGACGGTGGGCCCGAAGGGGTCGGCGGATCCGATCTGTTGGCCGCGTTGCTGGACGGGATGGACGCGGCGCTGTGCGCCTTCGGCGCGGACGGGGTGCTGACGCACTGGAACCGCGAGGCGGAGCGCATCCTCGGTTGGACCGCGGCCGAGGCCGTGGGGCGGCAGGGGCTGGCCGGGTGGGCCGTACGGAGTGCGGACGCCGAGGAGGTCGAGGGGCGGCTCATGTCCGCCATGCAGGCCCCTGGGCGGCAGGTCAATGAGTTCGCCCTTCTTACGAAGGATGGCGGGCGGGTGCTCGTACGGACGCAGTCCGCCGCCGTGCGCGGGCCCGACGGGAAGCCCGCCGGGGTCTACTGCGCCTTCAGCGAGGTGCATGCCCAGATCGACCTTGAGAGGTCGATTGCCCTCAGTGAGGCCCTCTTTGAGGATGCGTCGTGGGGTGTTGTGCTTGTTGATGCCGATCTGCGGCCCGCCGTCGTCAATTCCCATGCCGCTCGCGCGCTCGGCACCGGGCGCACCTCCGTGCTCGGGCGGCCCCTCGGGGAGCTGCTCGCTCAAGGGGTCGAGGAGTTGGAGGCCGCGCTCACGCACGTGCTCGCCGAGGGCGCGCCGCCCGCGCCCGCCGAGATCTGGGTGAGCGTACGGACGCCGGAGGGTAATCTGCGGCGCTGCTGGCGCAGCGGCTTCCTGCGGCTGGCCTCGCCGCTCACCGAGGAGCCGGTGCCGCTCGGCGTCGGCTGGCTCTTCCAGGACGTCACCGAGGCCAAGCAGCTCGAACAGGAGGCCTCGCTGCTGCGCTTCCGCGCCCAGCAACTGCACCGCGCCGCCCGCGCCGCCGCCGAGTGCGAGAACCCGCGCGACGCGGCGACCGTCCACCTCGACTTCGCCCTCGCCGGCTTCGCCGACCACGCGCTCGTCGACCGGGTCGCGGGCGGATCGTTGAACGATGCTGACGGGGTGCGCGCTACGGCCGTACGCCTCATCCGGGTCGCCGCCACGCCCACGGGAGCCCCCGGCCCCAGCCTCCTCACCGGCGCGGCCGGGCTGCCCGTGCGCTACGGAGAGGGGCATCCCGCCCTGCAGTGCGTCGAACGCGTCGGCTCCGTGCGGGCCAGCATCGGCACGGTCCCGCCGGAACAGGCCCGTGAGTGGGCCCGCGCCCGGCAGTGGCCCCTGGACGCCGTGCACGCCCTGTGCGCGGTGCTGCGCAGCCGGGGCCGGACGCTGGGCGTCGTGACGTTCCTACGGGGCGCCGGGCGCAGCCAGTTCGAACGGTCCGACTCGATCTACGCCGAGGACGTGGCCGTACGGATCGCGGCCGCGCTGGATCTGGCGGAAGCGGCGGGCGGGAAGTGAGCCACTACTGGGCAGCCGCTCAGTACTGGTAGAAGATCCGGTCCCGGTACTCCTCGAAGACCCGGCCGTTCCAGTCGTGGCCGCCGTCCACGTTCCCGGAGCGCAGCAACGGGGGCTCGATGCCGCGGTCGGCCAGGGTCGCCGCCGCCGTCGCCATGACCGCCTGGAGGAGGGCCGAGGTGACGACCGTGGAGGCGGGGGCGAAGGGGGCCGGGATGGTGTCGAGGGTGAGTTCCGCGTCGCCGATCGCGATCTTCGAGTCGAGGACGACATCGCAGTGGTCCTTGAGGTACGTCCCGGAGGTGTGCCGCGACGTCGTCTCCGAGGCGTACGCCACCGACGTCACGCCGATGACCCGGACGCCGAGGGAGCGGGCCTTCATCGCCATCTCCACGGGGAGCGCGTTGCGCCCGGACAGCGAGATGATCACCAGGGCGTCGCCGGAGCGCAGCGGTGACGTCTCCAGGACGACGCTCGCGAGGCCGTCGACGCGCTCCAGGGCGGAGCCCAGCGTGGCCGGCATGACGTCGACGCCGACGACTCCGGGGACGGTGAGCAGGTTCATCAGGGCGAGTCCGCCCGCGCGGTAGACGACGTCCTGGGCGGCGAGGGAGGAGTGCCCGGCACCGAAGGCGAACAGGCGCCCGCCGTCGGCCACGGTGTCCGCGAGGAGCGCGCCGGCCGCCTGGACGGGCTCGGCCTCTTCGTCGCGGACCCGCTGGAGCAGGGTGATCGCGGCGTCGAAGAACTGGCCTGCCGGCGTACGGTCGCTCATGCGGAAGTCCCCTCGGTGAGTGTGTGTCGCGGATCACCGTGCGGTCTGGACCAAGGGGATGTCAATACGGCGACAGCACGTTGGACAGCCCGTTGGGAGAGGCGCTGAGAGCGGCTGTAACCGGCTGGTTTCAGCGGCGCGGCACGGTTGTCAGTGGTATGCGTCAGAATTGAGTCCAGGGCCAGCGCACGCGCCGCGGAGCTGTCGAGCTTCGGGCAGAGGTAATCGAGGGGCACGTATGTCCGGACTGATCGACACCACGGAGATGTATCTCCGCACCATCCTCGAGCTGGAGGAGGAAGGTGTGGTCCCCATGCGCGCCCGCATCGCCGAGCGGCTCGACCAGAGCGGGCCCACGGTGAGCCAGACGGTGGCACGCATGGAGCGCGACGGCCTGGTGGCCGTGGCGAGCGACCGCCACCTGGAGCTGACCGACGAGGGCCGCAGGCTCGCCACGCGCGTGATGCGCAAGCACCGGCTCGCCGAGTGTCTGCTCGTCGACGTGATCGGCCTGGAGTGGGAGCAGGTGCACGCCGAGGCCTGCCGCTGGGAGCACGTGATGAGCGAGGCCGTGGAGCGCCGCGTCCTGGAGCTGCTGCGCCACCCCACGGAGTCGCCGTACGGCAATCCGATCCCCGGCCTCGAGGAGCTGGGCGAGAAGGACGGGGCCGACCCGTTCCTCGACGAGGGCATGGTGTCGCTGGCCGACCTCGACCCGGGTGTCGACGGCAAGACCGTCGTCGTACGGCGGATCGGCGAGCCCATCCAGACGGACGCGCAGTTGATGTACACGCTGCGCCGCGCGGGCGTGCAGCCCGGCTCGGTGGTGAGCGTGACGGAGTCCGCGGGCGGGGTGCTCGTGGGCAGCGGCGGTGAGGCGGCCGAGCTGGAGTCGGAGATCGCCTCGCATGTGTTCGTCGCCAAGCGCTGAGCCGAGGGTCGGGGAGCGGGCCGCGCGCTGAGCTGCGGGTCGTTCAACTCGTGTGGCGCGAGGGGTAGTTGTGGCGTTCCGGCGGGGCCGTCGGCGAACTCGGCGAATCCGAGATTCTGTGCGCTGAATCGCAGCGCTCGGGCGCTGCGCGTGCCAGGCTGTCGCGTAAGGCATATGACCGTGAGGGGGACGGGAGGATGTGCCGTAGACGTGGAGAGGGCCCCGGCGCCGTGTGGCGCCGGGGCCTGTCCTCCCCTGTGCTGACCCGGAGCCCCGAGCTCTCAAGGTCATCCCCTTCGGACCGGTTTCCCCGAGCGGTCCGCCTCCCGCTGAAGGTCTCCCCTCGGCAGCGGCGATCATTCCCTGAGCCGGGTCACTCGAACGAGGGGTGTTCCGGCCGGAAACAGCGTTTTCGAATCTGTATTCGATAACCTGTGGGTGATGAAACCCACGGGGTTCGAGCTGTAGGAAGAGACGAGCGAGAGAAGAGACGACAGCAGGAAGACACGGCACAGGCGGCAGAGCGTGGTTCACAGGACCGGTGGGCTCGAAGCGGGAGCGAGCGGTCCGTGCGGAGCTAGGGGGGTGCCAGGACCAATGGCGCGGCGCATCGACGTGACCGGAGCAGGCGGCGTACGCCTGGCCGCATGGGAGTTCGCGGACCCGCCCAAGGCGGGGGAGATCGAGCGGGCACCCGGAGTTCTCTTACTGCACGGCCTCATGGGCCGTGCCTCGCACTGGGCGTCCACCGCCCGCTGGCTCTCCGAAAGGCACCGGGCCGTCGCACTCGACCAGCGCGGCCACGGCCAGAGCGACAAGCCGCCGCAGGCGGCCTTCACCCGCGAGGCCTACGTCGAGGACGCGGAGGCCGCGCTGGAGCAGCTGGGGCTCGCTCCGGTCGTCCTCATCGGGCACGCGATGGGAGCGCTCACCGCGTGGCAGCTCGCGGCGAAACGGCCCGATCTGGTGCGGGGGTTGATCATCTGTGACATGCGGGCGTCCGCGCTGGGCGCGGCCTCGCAGCGGGAGTGGGCGGACTGGTTCCAGTCGTGGCCCGTTCCCTTCGCCACGCTCGCGGATGTCCGTAAGTGGTTCGGCGAGGACGATCCGTGGGTGGAGCGGCCGAATCCGTCCCGGGGGGAGTTCTACGCCGAGGTCATGCATGAGTCTCCCGACGGGTGGCGGCCGGTGTTCGAGCCGGAGCAGATGTTGAAGTCGCGGGAGACGTGGGTGTACGACGCGCACTGGGAGGAGCTGGCTCAGGTGCAGTGTCCTGCGCTGGTTGTTCGCGGGCTTGACGGTGAGTTGGGGCGGGCTGAGGCGCAGGAGATGGTGCGGGTGCTGCCTCGCGGGGAGTATGCGGAGGTGGCTGATGCCGGGCATCTTGTGCACTATGACCAGCCGTCGGCCTGGCGGGCGGCTATCGAGCCGTTTCTTGATGGGGTGCTGGTGTGAGATCGCTTAGTGGGGTGGGGGGTGCGGTTGTTCGGCGAGTGCGCGTCCGCTGTGGCTGGTCGCGCAGTTCCCCGCGCCCCTAAAGGAATACCGCTCCCGTCCGCTGAAAAGTCACCCCTTGCTGACCGCCGCCAGGATCTCCGGGAGGCGCCTTGCCGTTCCCGGTGCTGCCAGGCGTAGGCCCGCGTATGTCAGTGCCGCCCCGTAACCCGCCCCCGCCGGCAGCAGTACCCAGCTCCACTGGTCGCCGTCCGCGCTGACGTTGGACCAGATGGTGAGGGCGATGACGGGGGAGCAGAGGAGGGCGGCGGAGATCATGCCGCCGAAGATGGAGATCCAGGCGAGGCCGGCCTGGCCGGGGGCGACGTTCTTGTGGGTGCCCTGGGGGATGGAGTAGGGGAAGCGGGCCGAGGTCCAGGCGCCGGTCGCGAGCATGGCGCCCAGCAGGGCGAAGGAGAGGCCGAGGACCTCCGGGAGCCGGGACCAGTCGCCGAGCAGCGCTGTCGTCAGGACGGTCACGAGGGCCGCGTACGGCAGGGTGATCACCAGCAACGCCAGCGCGCGGGCGCGGAGTTCGCCGTAGGCGTCCCGTGTCGTGGAGATCGTCATCGCGACCATCCAGAACGCGGACGTGTCCTGACCGAACTGGTTGTACATCTGGATGCCGAGCATCCCGGCCGCGAAGCACGCGAAGTACACCGAGCCCGTGCCCTGCAACGCGTTGAACACCGGCACGATCAGCCCGATCGCCAGCGAAGTCACCCACGCCGCCTTGGTCTTGGGGTCGCGCCAGACGTACCGCAGGCTGCGTTCCATGACCGCCCCCGTGCGGCCGGACGGGAGGAGGCGGGCCAGGCCGCCCGTGGATGCCTTGTCCTTCGCTGCCGGTTCCGCGGACTGGGGCGTGGAGCCGTCCGGTGCCGTCATCAGCTTGGTCAGGCTGCGTGACCAGAGGAGCAGCGGGCCCCCCAAGGCGCAAACAGACAACACGAGTTGAGTTGCCGCCAGGCCGTACGAGCCCTTGCTCACCGAGTCCACCGCGCCGACCGCCGACGCGGGCGGTACCCAGCGCAACACCTGCGCTGCCGGGTCGAGTTGGGACAGTCCGGACGTACCCAGGCGCTGCGCACCGAAGTTGACCAACTGCACCCCGACCGCGATCACCAACCCGCTCAGCACCGCCAGGTCCCGGCCCCTGCGGCTGGTCAGCAGGCGGATGTTGGCCGTGGCGACCGCCCGCGCGAGGGCCACGCAGATCAGCAGGGCGAGGGCGACCGACACGACCGCCGTGACGTACGCGGCGGCGCCGTGCGCCACCGCGATCACCGAACCGACCAGCAGCACCAGCGTGAACACCGGCCCGATGCCGACCAATGAGGCCGCCAGCAGCGCCCGTACCAAGGGCTGGGGCCGAAGTGGCAGCATCACCAGGCGAGTTGGGTCGAGGGTCTCGTCGCCGGACGGGAAGAACAGCGGCATCACCGCCCAGCCCAACCCCAGTACCGCGACGAGGAGTACGACCACGGAGACCGCGTGCGCGTCCCCGCGCAACGTGATCAGCCCGAGCAGTTGGAGCGCGGCGAACAGGAGCGCCACGACCGCCGACGCCACGTACGCGGCTCGCCGGCCACCGGACTGCCGTAGGCCGTTCCGCAACAGAGACAGTTTCAGGCGTACGACGACAGGGGCGATCGAGGCGGGTGCCGTGGTGTCGCTCATCGGGTGCCGCCGCCCAGCCAGTCGAGGTCGGCGCCGTGGTCGCGGGCGCCGGCGCCGACGAGTTCGAGGAACGCCTGCTGGAGGGTGGGGGATTCGCCGCGGACCTCGGCGAGGGTGCCCTGGGCGCGGATGCGGCCGGCGGCCATCACGGCGACCCAGTCGCAGAGGGACTCGACGAGTTCCATGACGTGGGAGGAGAAGACGACGGTGGCGCCGGAGGCGGTGTAGCGCTCCAGGACGCCCCGGATGGTCTGCGCGGAGACCGGGTCGACGCCCTCGAACGGCTCGTCCAGGAACAGCACTTCGGGGTTGTGGAGGAGAGCGGCGGCGAGCCCGATCTTCTTGCGCATACCGGTCGAGTAGTCGACGACGAGCTTGTGCTGGGCCCCGGCCAGGTCGAGCACATCGAGGAGTTGAGTGGCCCGCTTGTCCACCTCGGCTCCGGGCAGCCCCCGCAACCGCCCGCTGTACCCGAGGAGTTCACGCCCCGAGAGCCGCTCGAAGAGTCGTAGGCCCTCGGGCAACACCCCGATCCGCGCCTTCACGGCCACCGGATCCGCCCACACGTCATGCCCGACGACCGAGACGCTCCCCTGATCGGGCCGCAGCAACCCGGTCACCATGGAGAGGGTCGTGGTCTTCCCGGCTCCATTGGGCCCGACCAGCCCGATGAACTTCCCAGCGGGCAACTCCAGATCAATCCCGGCAACAGCAACTTGCTGCCCAAACCGCTTCCAGAGCCCACGCACACTTACAGCCGACGTCATGGAAGCCAACCCTAGGGGCGCGGGGCTGTGTTCGATATGCGGCTCCGCCGCGTGGGCGCGACCAGCCACAACGAACCCGCACTCGCCAGCGCTACCGATCCCTCCCACACGCATAGGCGAGCGGCGAGATCAACTCCTCCGCATCCGGCAGCCAACGATTAGCCGCAGTCGGCCGACAAGCCCACTGCACAGCCCCCCGAGACCCGAACCGCGTAGGGGGCGCAGCCACATACCCACCCTCACCCAGCACCACAAGATCAAGAGAAGCCGGCGCCCACCCGATCTTCCGCACCAGATCCGGCACCTTCACCGAAGCCCCGGGCAGAACGAAGAACTCCATCCGCCGCGCCGGCGTCAACGTCACAGGCCCGAGCGTCAACTCCATCCGCTCCATCCGGGCCAGCGCGAGAAACCCCGAACTCTCCGGGACGGAAATCGCGTCGAACGTCCGCCCCGTGGGCAACAGAATCGAAGCCGCCGGCTGCTTCTGCCACATCCGCCGCGCGACCGTCGCACTGCCCGTCGCCTGAGTCGCCCAGTCCTCACGCGCCGGGTGTGCGCCGGGTGCGGCGCACGCGGGGTCGCCGCAGGAGCAGTGCTGCACCCCGTCGACGGCTTCCAGCCAGGTGCCGGGGAAGACGTCCCAGTGGCGCTCCTCGGCGTAGCGTACGGCTGTCTCCAGCAGCGATTCCCCGCGCTGCTTCGGAATCTGAGCGGCTTCGGTGCCCGCGATCGTCTCTTCCACGCCCAACACAACTCCCGCACCCACCTGGAGTTACGGGCGTAGCGCGCGCGGGGGAGGGGCATCGATTCCGCAACTGGGGCGCATGGAGGCATGTGCGGGGGCGCGCGGGAGGAACGACGGCGGGAGTTGGGTAGCCAGGTGTGGGGCGAGCATCAGCTTTTACCCCGGCATTCCTCGCATGCTTCGCATTTTCGCCATGTTCGCTGGGCATTGATCTTCACGGCCGGATCTTTTCGCTTCAGGGGTTGTTCCCAGGGGGTACGCCATGGCCGCAAGGCCACTTGTCGCGCGGCAGCCGAACGAACGGCTGCAGGCGCTCATCCAGGAGGCGGGGTGCTCGAACGCCGGGCTGGCCCGCCGGGTCAACATGTGCGGCGCCGAGCACGGTCTCGACCTGCGCTACGACAAGACGTCCGTGGCCCGTTGGCTGCGGGGACAGCAGCCGCGCGGGCGGGCTCCGGCGATCATCGCCGAGGCGCTGGGCCGCAAGCTGGGCCGTACGGTCACGATCGACGAGATCGGCATGGCCAACGGCAAGAACCTCGCGTCGGGCGTGGGCCTGCAGTTCTCGCCGACCGTCCTCGGGGCCATCGAGCAGGTGTGTGAGCTGTGGCGCAGCGACGTGGGGCGCCGGGACTTCCTGTCGGGTTCGTCGGTCGCCGCGTCCGCGCTGGTCGAGCCGAGCCGTGACTGGCTGATCTCCTCGCCGGACTCGCAGGTCGCCCGTGCGGCGGGGCCGAGGGTGGGCCAGTCCGACGTGGCGGCCGTGCGCGCGATGACCCAGGCGCTGAGCGAGCTGGACCATCAGTACGGCAGCGGGCATGTGCGCCCGGTCGTCGTGCACTACCTCAACAGCGTCGTCTCCGGGCTGCTCGCGGGGTCGTACCGGGAGGCCGTGGGGCGTGAACTCTTCGCCGCCGTCGCCCGGTTGACGGAACTCGCCGGCTACATGGCCGTGGATACAGGGCAACCCGGCCTGGCGCAGCGGTACTACATCCAGGCCCTGCGCCTCGCGCAGGCGGCCGGGGACCGGGGCTACGGCGGGTACGTGCTCGCCGCGTCCATGAGTCACCTTGCCGCACAGCTCGGAAACCCGCGTGAGATCGCGCAGTTGGCGCGGGCGGCGCAGGAGGGGGCGCGTGGGCGGGTGACCCCGCGGGCCGAGGCGATGTTCTACGCGGCGGAGGCGCGCGGGCATGCCCTGATGGGGGACGCGCGGTCGGCGCAGCTCGCGTCGGGGCGTGCGGTGAGCGCGCTGGACGCGGCGGATCCGTCGGCCGGGGACGACCCGGCGTGGATCGCGCACTTCGACGAGGCGTATCTCGCCGACGAGTTGGCGCACTGCCACCGGGATCTGGGACAGGCGGAAGCTGCGGCCCGGTCCGCGCAGGAGTCCCTGGACGGGCACCCGGAATCGCGGGCGCGCCGACGGGCCATCGGGTACGTCCTTCTCGCGAGCGCGCAGGTGCAGCAGCGCGAGATCGAGCAGGCCTGCAACACGGGCCTGAAAGCAGTGGAGTTGCTCGGTTCGCTGCGGTCCAACCGGGGCGCCGAGTACCTGGACGACTTCCAGCAGCGCCTGGAGCCGTACCGGGAGGAGCCGGTGGTGCGGGAGTTCGGGGCACGGATGGAGTTGCAGGCCGCCGCGTGAACGGCGGGGGGGCCAGGAGGTGAACACCGCTCCGGTGCGGAAAGGAGTGCGGACAGCGGCACTTGGAGCGGATACGGGCCCGGGACTGTTACCGGCGTCACAAGATGGCAGGTCCAGCCCAGTGCTGCGTGGCACCGGGCTCGGGGTACCCGGTAGCGTGAGCCGACGATCCCGAAGGTCCCCCATTCGTAGGAGTCCCGGTGACGCAGAGTGGACAGGGCGAGGAGCCCTCGGCGCGGCCCGCGCGCGAAGGCATCGTGCTGCCCTCCGACGGAGGCGCACCCCTCCTGCCGGGTATGACGGGCGGACGCGGTGACCAACAGTCGGGCGGGCAGCCCGCGATAGCGCCCCCGGCCGCAGGCCAGTCGTGGGGCGGGTCGTGGGGCCCGGACCAGCAGCACGACCCCCAGCACCACCAGCAGCACCAGGCCCCGCCGCCGGGCCAGGGCTGGGGAGACCCGCAACAGCAGCCGCCGCAGCAACCGGCGCAGCAGTGGGGCGCCGGGCCCGAGCAGCCCGCGCCGTCCCCGTGGGGCGCCCAGGACGGCATCCCGGGCCAGCCGGGCGCCCTGCCCCAGGAGAGCGCCCAGCACGCGGCCTACGGCGTCCAGCAGCAGTCGTACGCACAGGAGTACCCGTCGGGATACGCCCCGGAGCACTCCGCCGGGTACGTCGGCGCGGGCTACGCCTCCGACCAGGCGCACGCCATACCCCGGTCCACCGACCAGGGGTACGGGACCGCCGACCAGGGCTACGGAACCGATGCCCAGGGCTATGGATACGGGCCCGGTGCTTCCGGTTCCGGCGCGCCCCTGCCGACGTCCTCCGCGTCCTTGCCGGCCGTCGCCGCGACCGCGTTCCCGAGCGCCCCGCTGCCGCCCGCCGACGAGGGGGCGACGCAGTACATCCCGCCGGTGGTCAACGTGCCCGGCGACGAAGGTGCCACCCAGTTCCTGCCGCCGGTCACCGCCGCCGGCATGGCCGCCATGGACGAGGGCGCGACCCAGTACATCCCGCCCGTCGGGCCCGGCGCGCTGCCGCCCGAGATGCCCGCGGGCCCGATGCCGCAGGCCGCGCACCCCGACGCGCAGCCGACGCAGTTCCTCCCGCCGGTGCCCGCGCAGGGCGCCGCTCCCGGGTACGGGGTACGGGCGGGCGGGCCGGACGACCGGCAGCCGCCCGCCGAGTTCGACAACCTCTTCCGCAGCGACGCCGGGGCCGAGCAGCCGTCCGGGGCCACGCAGCAGATGCCCCGCTTCCAGCAGCCGCCGCGCGCCGAACAGCCGGGGCAGCAGGGTTACGGCCAGGCCCAACCGCCGTACGCGCAACCGTCGTACGCACAGCCGTCGTACGTCCCGCCCGGGCAGGACGGCGGACGGCGCGGGGCGCAGGACGACGACGGTGGTGGCCGGGGCGGGCGGCGTTCGCGGGTGCCGTTGATCGCCGGGGTCGGGGTCGGTATCGCGATCCTCGGGGTCGGTGCAGGGGCGCTGCTCAGCGGGGGTGGCGGCAAGAGCGACGACACCAACAAGACGGTCGCCGCCACGTCGGCCGCGACGGACGGTTCCTCGTCGGCGGGCACCGATGTCGCCAAGCAACAGGCCGTCGCCCTGGACAAGTTGCTCGCCGACAGCGGCAGCAGCCGTGCCTCGGTGATCAACGCCGTGGGCAATGTGAAGGCCTGCAACAAGCTCGGCGAATCCGCCTCCGATCTGCGGGACGCGGCCAAGCAGCGCGGCGAACTGGTCACCAAGCTCTCGCAGTTGACGGTCGACAAGCTGCCGGACAACGCGGCCCTGACCACCGCGCTCACCAACGCGTGGAAGGCGTCCGCGTCGGCAGACAACCACTACGCGACCTGGGCCGACCAGGCGGCGGGCAAGAAGGGCTGCAAGAAGGGCCAGGCCCGGACCACCGGCCAGACCGCGGCGGGCAACGCGGCGAGCGGCGTCGCCAGCAACCAGAAGGTGAAGGCCGCCGCCCTCTGGAACACGATCGCGAAGACCTACGGCCTGACCCAGCGCCAGCCGACCCAGCTCTAGCTCTGACCGCTCCCGACAGGCACTCCCGACAGCGCGAATCTCAGCAGACCTCAGCAGATCTCGGCGGACCTCAGTCGAGGTTCGCGCCGTCGAGCGTCTTCGTCATATCGAAGAAGCCTTTCCTCGCGGACACCAGAACACCCTTCCGTACGATCTGCAGGGTCACGGCCGCATTCACCAGCCGGGCCAGGCCGACCGAGGCGAGATTGTCGTCGCGGGGGCTCCACTGCAGCGTCGGCGTGAGCCCGCCCGTGGTGACCTTCACACCGTCGTCGAGGGCGCGCCGTACGGTGTCGGCGCTGATGTCACCGCTGCCGAGCGAGTTCACGACGGTCTTGAACGCGGTGTACGCGATCCAGGTGGTCTCCACCCCCGCGTCCGCCGGGTCGATGCGGTTGTCGCCGAAGGCCACCTCGTTGATCGCCTTCTTCATCGGGTCCCAGCGCGCGTCGCCCGCGACCGGGTACCAGCCGGTGATGTACGACCCCTCGTAGGGCCCGGACTGGCCGCCCGTCGAGTTGATCTCGGTCTGGTCGACGCTGCCGAGCACGGTCGCGGCGTGCACCGCGGGATAGTCCTGGCGGTCGCGCCGGAAGGAGTCCATGAAGGTGTCGGTGCGGTCCCCGAGCGAGGGCACCACACAGCCCTCCTTGCCCGAGCCGCCGCTCGCGCTCTTCAGGGCGCGCGCCGACTGGGCCGCGTACTCGGTGGCGTCGTCGGCCGCGAGCTGGTCGGTCGCCGCCGCGTGGCCGCCCGCCGAGAGCCCGGCGTTCAGCAGCGGGGGCAGGTCGTCGCCGGCGATGGAGTCGGGCCGTACGAGGGTGACCGGGCCACAGGTCGAGGCGAGTTCCTTGCCGAGGCCCGCGAGCAGCGCGGGCTGGCCGCCGTTGACGGGGTAGGACAGGGCGCGGGTGAACTCGTCGGTCGTGACGCCGTAGCCGCCTATGTACGGGATGCCGGCGCCCTCCAGCGGGGCGAAGTACGAGTCGCTGAACTCGCTGTAGGAGCCGACGACCGCGACGACGTTCTCCTGCACGGCCTCGCGGGCGCACTTCGCGGCGGACACGCTGGTGTTGTGGTCGTTGCAGGTCAGCACCTTGAGCTTGCGGCCGTTGATGCCGCCGTGCTTGTTGATCCACTTCGCGTACGCCGTCGCCATGGCGGGCATGCCGGGTTTGTTGGTCGCGTTGGTGTCCCACGGCGCCCAGGTCATGACGGTGATCGAGCCGTCGCCGGAGCCCGCCGTGGTGCCGGGGATGACCCCGCAGCCGGCCAGGAGCGAGGCGCATGCTCCCAGAGCCGCCGCCGACATGACGGTTGCTCTGACGGGCCGGGTGAAGGTGGGGAGGAAGGTGCTGCGGTTGCGTCGCCTGCCTGTCATGGACAGACACGCTTCCGGCACGCCACTAACCCGGGAGTGACCAGGGGTCAACAAGTGGTGACGCGGAGGTGAATTACGGGGGGCGTTCCTGTGTGTGTGACGAGGAACGTACGATCGATGACCGTGCAAGGTTCGGAGAACTCTTCCCGTCGCCCCCGTCGCTCCTCCACCATGGGCGGCATGCCACTGAACGACATGCCCTGGTGGCGCTGGCGCAGCAACGTGCGTTCCGCGCTGCACATGCTCTCGGACCCGGCGTTCCAGCAGAACGTCTGGCTGGCCGGTGTCGACGGCTACGGCGACGTCACCGACGCCGTCTACCGCCTCGTCGAGGACACCTGGCTCGACAACTGGTCCGCCGAGAAGTACGTCGGCACGATCTTCCGCGACTCCCAGGAGGCGGCCCTCGTGGACACCGCCGTCCTGCGCGTCCTGCGGATCATGCACCAGGTCGGCCCGGACGCCCACGTCTCCGTGTACGTCGACCACGAGGCGTGGCCGGACGCGGTACGGGCGGCGCGGGACGCGCATGTGCGGATGGCGGTGAGCGACGGGGATGATCCGGATACGCCGCCGCGGACGCTGGAGGTGTTGCAGATCATTACGCGGTCCGCGTAGGGCTGGGTTTCGGTTTCGTTGTTGAGTGCGGGTGCGTCGTGGTTGCTCGCGCCGTTCCCCGCACCCCTTCGTGACGCGCCGTGTGTTTAGTTGGTGCGGGTGGGTCCGGGTGGCGGACGGCGGTGCCTTCGCTCAGGGGGATATGGGACCCTGTCCTGCATGAACGCCCAGTCCACCGTCGCCGCGGCAGCCGCCGACCAGTACGTCCTCACCCTGTCCTGCCCCGACAAGCAGGGCATCGTGCACGCCGTGTCGAGCTACCTCTTCATGACCGGCTGCAACATCGAGGACAGCCAGCAGTTCGGCGACCACGACACGGGACTGTTCTTCATGCGCGTCCACTTCTCGGCGGAGTCGCCGGTGACGGTGGAGAAGCTGCGGGCGAGCTTCGCGGCGATCGGTGACGCCTTCCACATGGACTGGCAGGTCAACCGGGCCGCGGACCGGATGCGGGTCGTGCTCATGGTCAGCAAGTTCGGGCACTGTCTGAACGACCTGCTGTTCCGGGCCCGGATCGGGGCGTTGCCGGTGGAGATCGCGGCGGTGGTGTCCAATCACACGGACTTCGCTGAGCTGGTGGAGTCGTACCACATCCCCTTCCACCACATTCCGGTGACGAAGGAGACCAAGGCGGAGGCCGAGGCGCGGGTCCTGGACCTGGTCCGCGAGGAGGACGTCGAACTCGTCGTCCTCGCCCGCTATATGCAGGTCCTCTCCGACGACTTCTGCAAGGCGCTCAGTGGGCGGATCATCAACATCCACCACTCCTTCCTGCCGAGCTTCAAGGGCGCGAAGCCGTATCACCAGGCTCACCTGCGGGGCGTGAAGCTGATCGGAGCGACGGCGCACTATGTCACCGCCGACCTCGACGAGGGCCCGATCATCGAGCAGGAGGTCGAGCGGGTGGGTCATGACGTGACGCCGGACCAGTTGGTGGCGGTCGGTCGGGATGTGGAGTGCCAGGCGCTGGCGCGAGCCGTCAAGTGGCACGCGGAACGCCGGATCCTGCTCAACGGGCGCCGGACGGTTGTTTTCGCCTAGGAGCTCGGGGCTTCGCGTTTGAGGGGCGGCTGCGGCTGCGTGGGGGCTGGTCGCGCAGTTCCCCGCGCCCCTTCGTAACTCGGGCCCAGTTTTGAGGGGCGCGGGGAACGGCGCGAGCAACCACGACGCACCCGCAGCCGTCGACGATCCCGAACCCCTCCAGGGGCGCGAGGAACTGCGCGAGCAACCACAACGCACCCGCAGCCATCGACGAACCCGAACCCCCCTCGGGGGCGCGGGGCTGTATGGATATGCGGCTCCGCCGCGTGGGCGCGACCATCCCCACTCACCCGCACCCCCCGACGACCCCGCACCCCACCCCTACATCCGGCTCAACGACGCCGTAGCGAACAGCACATCCCTGATCGCCTCCCGGTCACCGAGCTGCCCCGCAGCCGCGTCCTCCGGCGAAACATGCCCCGCAGCGAGCTGGCAGAACTCCACACCATCCAGGGCGATATGGGCAACCTCCCGCTCCGCCGACCCCACCGCCCCGGGCGAGTCGAGGGCGATCAGCCACTCACCCCCACCATGCCCCTCGATCTCCAGCCGAAGGCTACGACCAGGCTCCCCCACCCCCACCAGATGCCGACCCCCGCCCGGCGAAGCCAACCCATGTCGCCGCCGATCAGCCAGCACAACCGGCAACATCCGGGCGGCGAGATCGATCATCCGGTTCAGGTAGCGCGGGGACGGAGGATCGTACGGATAGTCCACCGCCTCCGCGATATCCCCCGCGTGCACCCAGCACTCGAAGGCCCGATCGAGCATCGCATCATGCAAGGGAAGCTCGAAGTCGCCGTAGGAGACGGCCAGTTTGCCGGTGGTGCCGCCGGTGAACGACACCGTGCGGACGATGTTGTGGGTCTGCTCGCGCCACGGCGAGCGGATGGACCGGGTCGGCGGGAAGTGCGAAGACTTCCAGTACGCCTCCGTGCGCGAGGCCGGCGTCAACGCCTTCGCGGTCTCCCCGGTCAGCGGGTCGCCGAGCCCCAGCGCCGCCGCGACCAGGCCGTCGACGGTCAGCAGATGCGCGATGACCCCGGCGACAGTCGTACGACGACTCGTCGGCCCCTCGCCCTCGAACCACCGCAACCGCACGGGCGCGTGCCACTCGGCGTCGCCTATGTCCTGCAACAGGGCATCCAGCCGGGCACTCTCCGCGTCGTACGGCGCCGCCCACACCGGCACCGGGATGCGCGGCGGCCGGCGATCGAAGGAACTGCTCAGGACGCGGGTCCGCAGCCCGGGGTCGAGGTCCAGGGGCTCGACGGGGTGCAGCAGCCCGACCGCACCGCGCAACCGCAACGCCTCGTCCGCACAGGCCCCGCACTCACCGAGATGCTCCTCCACCGCAGCCGTCTCCGCCGCCGAGCACGCGGCCAGCGCCCACGCACCGAGCAGCGCCTTCAGCACCCGGTGCTCCAACACCAGCGGCACGGCCCGGGACTCGGCCGCGTCCAGCTCGGGCAGCGGGCGCCCGGTGTCCTCCACGGAGGCACGCGGCATCGGAATCCGCAGCGGCTCCCCCTCCCCGCTCACGGAACCACCGGAACCGCCGCCGGCACCTTCACCGGAACCGCCGCCGGGAACATCACCGGAACGGCCGCCGGAACCGCCCGGCCCACCCCGCACGCCGTCGCCGTCACCGTCGTCGTCGTTCACCGAACCGCCGTTCCCGGAGCCGTCGTTCACAGGGCGGCCGTCCTCGGAGTCACCGGGCCTTCCGGACCCGCCGGACCCACCCGCCCCACCCTGCGCAGGCACGACGGCCCCCTCACCTTCCCCGGCCCCTTCGCCGTCCCCCTTGTGACCCTCGTGACCCTCGTGACCCTCGGACCTCTCGAACCCGTCCCGCCATGCGTCGCTCACGCCCCACCCCCCGCTCCCGGCGGTGCGCCGGCGTCGTGGGCGGTGGACAGGAGCTGGAGGCCGAGGCGGAGGCGGCGGCGGGCCTCGTCCTCCGTGACGCCGAGGTCGACGGCGGTCTGGCGGTAGTCGCGGCGCTGGAAGTAGGCCAGCTCCAGGGCGGCCCGCAGCGGGGCGGGCATGGACGTGACGATGTAGTCGGCGCGGGCGGCGACGGAGGCACGGCGGACCTTGCGCTCCAGTTCCTCCGTGGAGCCCTGGCCGCCCTGCGCGAGGGCGGCCGTCTCGGTGGCGCGCAGCCGCCGCACGGCGAGGCGGTGGGTCAACGCGGCCACCCAGGAACGCAGCGGGCCCTGCTTGGGGTCGTAGGCGTCGGGGTGTTCCCACACATGGGCGAAGACCTCGCGGGTGATGCCGTCGGCGGCACTCTCGTCGCCCAGCACGCGGTGGGCGAGGGAGTGCACGAGGGAGCCGAAGCGGTCGTACAGCTCACCGAGGGCCGCCGCCTCGCCGCGGGCCAGCCGCTGCTGCATCTTGCGGTCCCAACGGGGCGGTGCGTCCTTCGTCGCCATGCGGCCCCCTCACCGTGTCCGTGCCCGAGCCAAGCGTGCGCTCACCGTCTCTTCGAATGTAGTGGGCACGTCTGGCAGCGCACCCCCCATTCTGCAATTGCACGCCCCCGAGGCGGCGCGGGTGGTAACGGATCTGCGCCTACCCTGCCCACACCTGATCGAACAGGATCGAAGGCGACTAAAACAAGCCTCTTCCGGCCGGTTTCCGTTTCTGCCCCCGTGTTTCAGGGAACGGCCGCTGGGCAGCCGCGCTGCAAGGAAGCGTAGGTACGGCTTCCGTTTCCGGACGGTTTCCGGGAGTTCCGGCTAGCGAAAGGCGCGATGGTGGCCTTCAAAGTGAACGACGGCGAGCGCGGCGGCTGGTCCGTACTCCTCGTGTCCGGCGAACTGGACCTGGTGACCTCGCCGGTGCTGCGCCAGCGGGTGCACGACGTGGTGGCCGAGGGGCAGCACAGCCTGGTCCTGGACCTCTCCGAGGTGCTGTTCTGCGACTCCAGCGGCGTCGGCGTGCTCATCGCCTCCCGCCGCCTGATCCGCTCCTGCCAGGGACACCTGCGCGTGGTCCTGCCCGCCCAGGGCGCGGTCGACGGCTCGCACGTCAACCGGGTCCTCGGCGCCCTCGGCGTGCGCCGCCTCTTCGATGTCTATCCCGATGTGATGACCGCCACAGAGGACGAACCCGAGGACGAAGCGGACCCCCTCTCGGCGTGACGCGTCGGTTTCCGGCGTGACGTCGTTGTTTCGGAATTTCCCCGATCTTGGTACAAGCGACGTTTTCGGCTCCCGGACCCGCCCCGGCGTCGTACGCTCCGTGCCAAGCGCACCCCACATGAGTAAGGCGGCCCGAAAGACATGGTCAGCACCGAGTACGAGCGACGGATCGCGGCCCGTTTCGCCACCTTCGACCAGGACGGCAACGGGTTCATCGACCGGGAGGACTTCAACTCGGCGGCCAAGGCGCTGCTCGCGGAGTTCGGTACGGCGGCCCGCTCCGACAAGGGCCAGGCCCTGTACATCGGCGCGGAGGCGTTCTGGCAGGGCATGGCCGGCATCGCGGACCGGGACGGCGACCAGCGCGTCAGCCGCGAGGAGTTCGTGAACGGCGCGGTCAAGCGGCTGCGCGACAACCCCGAGCGGTTCGCCGAGATCGGCCGCCCCTTCCTGCACGCGGCCCTCGACGTCGCGGACCCGGACGGCGACGGCTCGGCCACCATCGCGGACACGGTGCGCGTCCTCAAGGCCCTCGGCGTGCCGGACGAGATCGCCGCGATGGCAGCCGACGCCCTCGACACGGACAGCGACGGCAAGGTCGGCGAGGCGGAGATCATCTCCTCCTTCGCCCGCTACTTCACCGTCCCCGAATAGCGTTCCCGCAGCTTGTACTTGAGCACTTTCCGCAAGGCGTCGTTGCGCGGAAGGGCGTCCACGATCTCCAGCTGCTCCGGCAGCTTGTGCACGGACAGCCCTTCCGCGCGCAGATAGTCCGTGACGGTGGCAAGGGTCAACTCCCCGGCCCCCGGCGGCTGTTCGACCACCGCACACACCCGCTCCCCACGCTCCGCGTCCGGCAGTCCTACGACGGCCACGTCCCCGACGCCCGGATGCGCGGCCAGCAGATCCTCGATCTCCTTGGCCGAGATGTTCTCCCCCTTGCGGATGATCACGTCCTTCAGCCGCCCGGTGAGGATGAGATGCCCGGTGTCTGTCAGGAGACCAAGGTCACCGGTCCGCAGGAAGCCGTCCCCATCGAACGCCTCCGCCGTCTGCGCCGGATCCAAGTACCCCTGACACACAGCCTCCCCGCGCAACCGCACCTCGCCACCCTCGGCTATCCGTATCTCCATCCCTTCCGGCGGCCGCCCCTCGGTAGTCGCCAGATTCTCTACGGTGTCGTCGGGCGCCCCCATCGTGATCATCGGCACCTCGGTCATGCCGTACCCGTGGGTGAGTTGGACCCCCATCTCCCGTACGACGGAGTGGTAGACCTCCGGCGGCTTGGGCGCCCCGCCGCCCGCGAGCAGCCGTAGCGAGGGGATCACCTTCTGGCCGGGCTGCTTGCGCTGCTCGGCAAGGAACATGGAATAGAAGGCAGTTGAGCCGCCGGCCACCGTCACCCTGTGCTTGCGGTATCCCTCCAGCGCGTCCGGCAGCGCGAACTGCTCGAACATCACCGCCGGGAAGCCGTAGAGCAGCAGCATCACCGTGTAGTCGGGCCCGGCGATGTGCGCGTACGGGAAGGCCAACGAGCCCACGTCGTCCGCCGTGAGACGGAGCGCGTGCGCGAGGCACGAGCCGCCCGCGATCAGTGAACGGTCCGTGTGCAGCACGCCCTTGGGGTCGGAGGTGGTGCCGGAGGTCCAGTAGATCCAGCGGACCGAGGTGCCGTCGGTGGGCGGGGCGGGCAGCAACGCCGGGTCGCCGTCCGGGAGTTGAGCGCCGTCGTACGCCTCGAAGATCCCCTTCGCGCCGAGCCGCCGCGCCATCTCCGCGTAGTCGAAGCCGCGCCAGGTGCCCGGCACCGCGAAGTACTCGGCCTTCGACTCCCGTAGCGCGAAGCCGACTTCGCGGTCCCGGTAGAAGGGAATCACCGGTGTCTGTACGGCGCCCAGGCGGGCCAGCGCGAAGGAGAGCAGGGCCGTCTCGATGCGGGTGGGCAGCTGCCAGGCGACGACCGTGCCGGGGCGTACGCCCATGCCGTACAGGCCGGCCGCGACGCGCTCCGACCGGTCGCGCAACTCGCCGAAGCTCAGGGCCCGGTCGTCCTGGAGGAGGACCGGGCGGTCGGGGGTCAAGTCGGCTCGGCGGGCGACCAGTTCCCACAGGGTGCGGGAGGAACTCAGGGAGTACGCCGTCTCGTTCATGGTCCCCTCCTTGGCTGACGACTCGTCAGGTGACATGCTATCTGACGGGTCATCAGATAAGTGCCGTCCCTGCGGAGGGGAACCCATGACCACCGAACTGCCCCGCATCATCAGCGTCGACGACCACGTGATCGAACCCGCGCACCTCTTCGAGACCTGGCTGCCGAAGAAATACCGCGACCGCGGCCCCCAGCCGCTCACCGCCGGAATCGGCGAACTCGCCTACGTGGCGGGCAAATACCAGATCACGATGGACCCGGACGGCCCGCCCACCGACTGGTGGATCTACGAGGACCTCAAGTTCCCGTACAAGCGCAACATCGCCGCCGTCGGCTTCGACCGCGACGAGATGACCCTGGAGGGCATCACCCGCGAGCAGATGCGCAGGGGTTGTTGGGACCCCAAGGCGCGGCTCGCGGACATGGACCTCAACCACGTCGAGGGCTCGCTCTGCTTTCCGACCTTCCCGCGCTTCTGCGGCCAGACCTTCGCCGAGGCCCACGACAAGGAGGTCGCCCTCGCCTGCGTCCGCGCCTACAACGACTGGATGGTCGAAGAGTGGTGCGGAGACAGCGGCGGCCGGCTCATCCCGCTGTGCCTGATCCCTTTGTGGGACGTGGAGTTGGCGGTCGAGGAGATCCGCCGGAACGCGGCCCGCGGAGTGCGCGCGATGACCTTCTCCGAGATCCCCACCTACCTCGGGCTGCCGTCCATCCACTCCGGCTACTGGGACCCGTTCTTCGCGGTCTGCCAGGAGACGGGCACGGTCGTCAACATGCACATCGGCAGCAGCTCCCAGATGCCCGCCGCATCGCCGGACGCGCCCCCCGCCGTACAGGCGTCCCTCTCCTTCAACAACGCGATGGCCTCGATGATGGACTTCCTCTTCAGCGGGGTCCTGGTGAAGTTCCCGACCCTCAAACTCGCGTACTCCGAGGGGCAGATGGGCTGGATCCCGTACGCCCTGGAACGTGCCGACGACGTGTGGGAGGAGCACCGCGCGTGGGGCGGGGTGCGCGACCTGATCCCCGAGCCGCCGTCGACGTACTACTACCGTCAGATGTTCTGCTGCTTCTTCCGCGACAAGCACGGGGTCGCTTCGCTGGATGTGGTGGGCCGGGACAACGCCACGTTCGAGACCGACTACCCGCACGTCGACTCGACCTTCCCGCACACCAAGGAGGTCGCCCTCGACCATGTGAAGGGCCTCGACGACGAGACGGTCTACAAGCTCATGCGGGGCAACGCGATCCGCATGCTGGGCCTGGACCTCGATCGGTGATGGCTCACTGATGGATCTCTCGTACACGGCCCAGGAGGACGAGTTCCGGGCGCGGCTGAGAGAGTGGCTCGGCAAGGTGCTGCCGACTCTGCCGGTGAAGCCGTCGCCGGACGACTGGCCCGGGCGCCGCGCCTACGACCTCGGCTGGCAGCGGATGTTGTACGACGCCGGGTACGCCGACGTGCACTGGGACGCGTCCCCGACCACGCGGCTGATCTTCCTGGAGGAGACGGAAAAGGCGGGCGCGCCCTACGTAGGGGCCAATTTCGTGGGGCTGTTGCACGCCGGGCCGACGATCGCCGCGGAGGGCACGCCCGAGCAGCGGGAGCGGTGGCTGCCGCCGGTGTTGCGCGGTGACGAGGTGTGGTGCCAGGGGTTCAGCGAACCGGATGCCGGGTCCGACCTCGCGGCGCTGCGCACGCGCGCGTGGCGGGACGGCGACGACTACGTGGTCACCGGTTCCAAGATCTGGACCTCGCATGCCGAAGTCGCCGACTGGTGCGAGCTGTTGGTGCGGACGGATGCGGACGCGCCGAAGCACCGGGGGATCAGTTGGCTCGCGATGCCGATGTCCGCGGCGGGGATCACCGTGCGGCCGTTGCGGACGTTGGCCGGGTCCGCGGAGTTCGCCGAGGTGTTTCTTGACGAGGTGCGGGTGCCTGTCGGCAACAGGGTGGGGGACGAGAACGACGGGTGGCGCGTGACCATGGTGACCCTTTCCTTTGAGCGCGGTACTGCCTTTGTGGGGGAGGTCGTTGCCTGTCGGCGGGTGTTGGGGGAGCTGGCGGTGGAGGCGCGGCGGAATGGGCGTTGGGATGATCCGGTGCTTCGTCGCCAACTGGGGCGGTTGAACGCCGAGTTCCGGGCGTTGTGGCGGCTTACTCAGTGGAACGTGAGTGAGGCGGAGGCGAGTGGGGGAGTGCCGGGGGTTGGGGGGTCGGTTTTCAAACTGCGGTATTCGCATGCGCGGCAGGAGCTTTATGACGCAGCGGCGGATGTTCTTGGTCCCGACTCCCTTGATCTGGAACGGGCTTGGGTGTTGGACCGGCTGTCTTCGTTGTCGTACACGATCGCTGCGGGTACTTCGCAGATTCAGCAGAACATTGTGGCTGAGCGGATTTTGGGGTTGCCGAAGGGGAGGTGAGCGGTGCGGTTTCAACTGACCGATGAGCAGAAGGCGTTGCGGGCTGTTGTGCGGGATGTGATCGGTCGTTCGTCGGCTGCGGGTGTGTGGGGGCTGGTCGCGCAGTTCCCCGCGCCCCTTATCGACCGGGGTTTCTGGCGGGCCCTCGGTGAGCTTGGGGTGTTCTCACTTCGGTTGCCGGAAGTGGATGGAGGGGCTGGACTCGGGCTTCCCGAAGCCGTGTTGGTGTTTGAGGAACTTGGGTGGGCGTTGGTGCCTGGGCCCTTGGTGGCTACGCATCTCGCGGCCGGGGTGGTGCCGGGCGCGGCCACCGGGGAGACCGTTGTCGCCGCTGCCGACGGGAGCCTCGTGGAGTGGCTGGACGAGGCCGATGTCGTGTTGCCGGGGGCCGAAGGGGCCGTAGCGCTGCGGTCGGTGGATCCGTTGACGCCGTTGCATCGGGTGCCGGCTCCGGGGCGTACCGATCCTGTTGCTGTTCTTCTCACTGCCGCCGAGCAGCTTGGTACCGCCGCGCGTGTGTGCGAGTTGGCGGTGCAACACGCCCGGACTCGGGAGCAGTTCGGGCAGGCGATCGGGGGGTTTCAGGCCGTCAAGCATTTGTGTGCGCAGTCGTTGGTGCGGGTGGAGGTGGCTCGGGCCGCGGTGTACGCGGCGGCTGTGACCGGGGATGTGGTGGATATCGCGGCGGCCCGGGTGTTGGCGGACGAGGCGGCTGTGCGGGGGGCCCGGGACTGTTTGCAGGTGCATGGCGGGATGGGGTTCACCTGGGAGTCCGAGGTTCATCTGCATCTGAAACGGGCGTGGGTGCGGGCTCGGCGTGGAGGTGGGAACACGGAGAGTGAGGAACTGCTCGCGGCGGATCTGCTGGCCGGTGTGGCCTGGCGGGGCGCCTGCCTGCGGTGACCGGGGTGGGCCTGACAACGGTGTCGCGGATCGTGGCACAGCGGAATCACGGAGCGTTGATATCGGGTTGTGTCCTATGCGTGACTCGTCACGGCCCGGAGTCGCCTTCGGGCTCCGGTACCTTGTGTGGGATGCGAGTGGTTCAAGGTACGAGCCATGCCGGTGTTGCCTGTGAGGCGGCTCCGGATCGGGCGATGCGCACCCCCGCTCGCACGGCAGAACAGGCTTTCACCCCGGCCTGTTCGACTGCCCGCGATGAGCGTCGCACAGTATCCCGCACACGTACTCCTTCGCGCTGGAATATGCCCGAAGCGCTTGTTGGGGTGACTGAACGTCAACCATGCTGTCTCACAAGGGATTCACGTTCCGTGACCCTGGTTCTGGCCGTTGTTCTGGTCATGCAGGAAATGGCTACGATCGTGGCCCTCGTGAGGCGCGAGGCTAAGTGTCCGCCGGTTCGGATGGTGTGAGCGGTGCAGGTGCTTCAAGTGCAGCTGGAGATCCGGCCCGACCCCGCTGAGGTGGGGCGAGCCCGGCGGTGGGCGCGCTCGCGGCTCACCGGGTCCGGGATAGCGGCCGACGAGCCGCTCGCGGAGACGCTGATCCTGCTCGTCTCCGAGCTGGTCACCAACGCCGTGGTGCACACGGGGTGTCCGGCCGTGCTGCGGCTCTCCCTGCCGGACGTGGTGACCGAGTCGGCCACCGTACGGCTGGAGGTCGCCGACACCAGCTGCAAGGCCCCCGTGCCGCGCTGCGCGGACGGCGACGAGACCGGCGGCCGCGGCCTGGCACTGGTGGACGGCCTCGCCGACCGCTGGGGCTGGAGCGCCGAGGGCACCGGCAAGCGCATCTGGTGCGAGATCGACCGGGACAGCGAACCCCGGGAGGTCGCGTGCGGGGGCGGTGTCGCGGCGTACGAGGGCTTCGAGGGCTATGAGGGCCTCGATTTCGAGGGCTTCGCGTACGAGGCCGTGTAGAAGCTCCCAGGTTCCGGTGCGGTCGGTGTAGGTGCTGCTTGCAAGTGCCGGGCGGAGATGCGCCGGGCTGTGCTTCTGTGCGCGCCCTGTGATAAACGGGGCTTACGGAACAAATCCCCGGATGGGCGTTGACGCGACGTGACCATGTGGTCACGCTTGTGGGCAGCGATTCGCCGCGAGGGGACGACGAGGGCTTCGGTGACGGGAGCCCTCGGCGAGTGTGGGTCGCGTTCGGCGTGGGTTCCCTCGGGGTGGGGGGCCAGGACGGGGCGCCGGAGTCGGATGGCGGCACGCGGTGCCGTGCTCGGGGCGGGCAGCAGCGGGCCGCCATCCGACCGTAAGTCCGGCCCTCGTCAAACCGGACTGCCCTAGAGGATGGCGATAGGGGCTACCGGGGTTCCCGTTGCGCCGACGAAAGGTTCGGGCATCGCCGACAGGAAGAACGCGTAGCGGTTCTCTTGTCCACAGGCTGTGGACAACTCTTCGAGATTCCAGTTCTGGCCCTGCAACATGCCCATTTCGACCAGGTCGAGAGCATGCACCGGCAGCCACAAGTCAGCTATTTCCGGTGGAAACGCCTCAAAGGTGAGGGTGTCGTTGGCGACCGCCGCGACATCGCGCGCGTGGAACCACTCCGGCGTACGGACCGACAGCCCCGGTGATGGATAGCCGTACCCGTGCTTGTCACCGGCCAGATACACCTGCACCTGCCCGGTCCGTACGAGCACTATGTCGCCCGCGCGGACCTGCGCGCCGGCGAACTCCTCGGCCGCTTCGAGGTCTTCCGGGGTGACCGCGTGGCCGCCGTCGAGGCGATCGACGCCCCGCGCGCGTGCCACGTCGAGCAGGACCCCGCGCGAGACGATGTGCCGCGCCTTGTCGATCCCGGCGAACTCCGCGCCGCCGTGCGGGGTCACGGTGTCGGCCGGGCGGCCGTTGTAGAGCTTCCCCGAGTGCGAGGCGTGGGTCAGCGCGTCCCAGTGGGTGCCGGCCTGCAACCCCATGGTCACGATGTCGTCGCTGCACGCGACCGTCCCCGGGCCGAAGAGCTCCTGGTTGATCTGCACCATCGCGTGCACGGGGTTGATCCGGCCGGGGATCAACCCCGCCTGTACGCCGTCCTGTTGGAGGGGGAGGGCGAGCGGGATACGGCGGCCGGTACGGATCTCGGTGGCGGCGGCCCGGATCACGTCGTCGGTGATCAGGTTCAGCGTGCCGATCTCGTCGTCCGCACCCCAACGGCCCCAGTTGTTCACGCGCTTGGCGATGGCGTGGAACTCCGGACCGAGTGCCGGTGGTGACGTCTGCGGTGACATCGGGGCCTCCCCGGGGCTTGTCCTCAGGTATCTGACGGGTCGTAGAATCTGAGTCGAATCTAACGGACCGTCAGAAACTGCGGGAGGGGCCGGACATGGGGAACTTCTTGGCAGGCAAGGTCATCGCCGTGACGGGGGCGGGGCGGGGGATCGGGCGGGCCGTCGCGCTGGCGGCTGCTGCCGAGGGGGCGCGGGTTGTCGTCAACGACTACGGCGTCTCGATGGACGGGGTGTCGCCTACGAGTGAGATCGCCGAGGGGGTGGTCAAGGAGATCTTGGCTGCGGGCGGGGAGGCGGTTGCCGTTGCCGATGACATCTCGACCATGGCTGGTGGGCAGCGGGTTGTTGACGTTGCGGTGTCGTCGTATGGGCGGATCGATGGGGTTGTTTGTGTTGCCGGGATTCTTCGGGAGCGGATGCTTTTCAATATGTCCGAGGAGGAGTGGGATCCGGTTCTCGCCACTCATCTGAAGGGGACGTTCACTGTTTTTCGGGCTGCGTCCGCTGTCATGCGGAAGCAGCGGGGCGGGACCTTGATCGGGTTTACCAGTGGGAATCATCAAGGGTCGGTTTCTCAGGCTAATTACAGTGCGGCGAAGGGTGGGATTATTTCGCTGGTGCGGAGCGCTGCGCTGGGCTTGAACAAGTATGGGGTTACCGCCAATGCGGTGGCGCCTGTTGCTCGTACGCGTATGTCTGCGAACGTTCCTATGGAGTTGGCGGAGATCGGGTCGGCGGAGGATGTTGCGGCGCTTGTTGTTTATCTGCTGTCGGACTCGGCTCGGGAGCAGGGGATCACCGGGCAGGTTTATACCGTTGCCGGGCCGAAGATCGCGGTGTGGGCGCAGCCTCGGGAGTTGCGGGCTGCGTATGCCTCCGGCGGGTGGACGGTTGACAAGATCGCGGAGTTTTTGCCGGGGTCTGTGGGGGTGGATCCGATGCCGATGCTTTCTCGGTTGCAGGAGATGGAGCGGGCTGCGCGGGAGGGGAGTCGGCCTAACGCCTAGTGGGGTGGGGGTTCGGTTGTGGGGCGGGTGCGGGTTTGTTGTGGCTGGTCGCGCAGTTCCCCGCGCCCCTTAGGTGGCTGACCTGGTCGGTGTTGTGAGGAGAGCCCTGTGGAATTTGGATTCACTGACGCGGATGACGGCTTTCGGGCGGACGTGCGGGATTGGCTGTCGGAGCATGTCGAGTCCGGGCAGGATCGGCGTAGTTGGGAGCGGGCTCTCGGTAAAGCCGGGTGGATCGGGCTGGGTTGGTCGGAGGGCGGTTATGGGAATCGTCGGGCCACCCTTACCCAGCAGGTCGCCTGGGCCGAGGAGTATGCGCGGTCTTCCGCGCCGCCGCGGTCCGGGCATATCGGGGAGAATCTGCTGGCTCCTACCCTCATTGCGCATGGGAGCGATGAGCAGAAGGCTCGGTTTCTGCCCGCCATTGCTGCGGGGGACGAACTCTGGTGTCAGGGGTACAGCGAGCCGGGGGCCGGGTCCGATCTTGCCGGGGTGCGGACCTCTGCCGTGCGGGATGGCGGTGACGGGAGCTATCGGGTCACCGGGCAGAAGATATGGACCTCGCTCGCTCATGAGGCCGACTGGTGTTTTGTGTTGGCTCGGACCGAGGTGGGGTCTCGGCGGCATCGGGGGTTGAGTTTTCTGCTGGTGCCGATGGATCAGCCGGGGTGTGTCGAGGTGCGGCCCATACGGCAGTTGACCGGGACCAGTGAGTTCAACGAGGTGTTCTTCGATGGGGCGCGCGTGCGTGCCGAGCATGTGGTCGGGGGTGAGGGGGAGGGGTGGCGGGTCGCCATGAGTCTGCTCGGGTTCGAGCGGGGGGTGTCGACCCTGGCCCAACAGATCGGGTTCGCGAGTGAGTTGGGGCGGGTCGTTGAGGCGGCTGTTGTTTCGGGGGCGGTGCTCGATCCCGTTCTGCGCGATCGACTCGTGCGGCAGTGGGCCGAGTTGAAGGCCATGCGGTGGAACGCCCTGCGGACCCTCGGGCGGGCCGGGGACGCGGGGGCGCCCAGTGTGGCCAAGCTTTTGTGGGGCGGGTGGCATCAGCGGCTCGGGGAGTTGGCGATGCAGGTGCGGGGGGCCGCAGCGACGGTCGGGCCGGTGGACTGGACGCCGTCGCTGTCGTACGAACTCGACCTGTTCCAGCACCTGTTCCTCTTTTCGCGGGCCGACACGATCTACGGCGGCTCGGACCAGGTTCAGCGCACGATCATCGCCGAGCGGGTGCTCGGTCTGCCCAGGGAACCCAAGGGGGTCGTCTGATGCGCGGTGTGGTCTTCGACGGCAAGCAGATCCAGGTCGTGGGGGATTTGGAGGTGCGGGAGCCGGGGGCGGGAGAGGTGCTGGTCGCGATCTCCGCGGCCGGGTTGTGCCACAGCGATTTGTCTGTGGTGGACGGGACCATACCTTTTCCCGTTCCTGTGGTGTTGGGGCATGAGGGTGCGGGCGTGGTGGAGGCTGTGGGTGTGGGTGTCACCCATGTGTCGGCCGGGGACCATGTCGCCCTCTCCACGCTTGCCAACTGCGGTACCTGCGCCGAGTGTGACCGGGGGCGGCCGACCATGTGCCGACAGGCCATCGGGCGGCCGGGGAAGCCGTTCACGCGGGGCGGACAGCCGGTGTACCAGTTCGCTTCCAACTCCGCCTTCGCCGAACGGACCGTGGTCAAGGCCGTGCAGGCCGTGCGGATTCCGAAGGACATTCCGATGCCGTCCGCCGCGCTCATCGGGTGCGGGGTGCTGACCGGGGTCGGTGCTGTGCTCAATCGGGCGCGGGTCGGTCTTGGGGACAGCGTCGTTGTCATCGGCACGGGTGGGATCGGGCTCAATGTTCTTCAAGGGGCGCGGATCGCGGGGGCGTTGACGATCGTCGCGGTGGATGCGAATCCCGGGAAGGAGGCTGTGGCTCGGGAGTTCGGGGCCACTCACTTCCTTACGTCTGCCGAGGGTGTGCGGGAGATTCTGCCCAACGGGGCGGACCATGCGTTCGAGTGTGTGGGGCGGGTGGAGTTGATACGGCAGGCCGTGGATCTGCTCGATCGGCATGGGCAGGCCGTGTTGCTCGGGGTGCCGCCGGCTACCGCCGAGGCTTCCTTCCTCGTCTCGTCCATGTATTTGGACAAGTCGATCCTCGGGTGCCGGTACGGGTCGTCCCGGCCGCAGCGGGACATCGCCCTGTATGCCCAGCTGTATCGCGAAGGGCGGTTGCTGCTCGACGAGTTGGTGACCGAGACGTATCCCGTCGAGGACTTCGAGAAGGCGGCGGGGGATGCGGAGGCGGGGCGGGTGGCGCGGGGGGTTCTCACGTTCTGACGACGACGTCGGCGGCGTTGGTGGCGGCGTCGGGCGCTTGACGGTTGCATGGCTGGAGTTATCCACAGGTGTGGGGAATTCGTGGGGCGTTGTCAGTCGCGGGTCGTAGCGTTTTGACATGACTTACCGCGATGTGGTCTCCCGACAGGTCCTGGCCTGGGCCTGCACCGCCATAGGTGCCCGGATGCCGGTGGCGATGGCGCCGCTGGCCCTGGTCTTCCTGGTGCGCGAGCGGCCGGGGGGTTACTCACTGGGCGCGATACTCGCGGCGGCCTATGTCCTGGGGGAGATCGGCGGTGCGCCGGTGTTCGGGATGCGGTTGCGGCCGGAGCGGGCGCGGGTTCAGTTGGCCGTCGGGCTCGCGGTCGGGACGGTGGGGTTTCTGGGGCTCGGGGTGTTTCCGGGGGCGCATCCCGCGGTGCTCGCCGGGTTCGCGTTCGTCGCCGGGGGCGCGCCGGCTGCGGCTACGGGTGGATTGCGCACGCTGCTCAGCGAGTTGGTGCCGGCGCGGTCCGTGGCGCAGGCCCTGTCCGTCGAGTCGATACTCACGGCGGGCGTGTGGGCCGTGTCCCCGGCGGCGGTGGCCGGGCTCGCGCTCGGTGTTGCGCCGAGGGTGCCGTTGTTGCTCGCGGCGGGGTTGATGGCGTGGTCGGTCGGGGGGTTGTGGCTGCTGCCTGCCCGGTGGGGCGGGGGCGGGGCGGAGGGTGAGGGGGAGGGTGGGGGCGGCGGGGATGGTCCTCCGCTGCTCCGGGTGCTGGTCGGGGCCTGGCCGGTGTACGTCGTCGGCGCGGCCAGCCTTGCCCTGCTCGGGTTGGCGGAGCTTGTCCTCCCGGCCCTGCTCGAACAGCGGGGCATCGGCGTCGGCTGGTCGGGTCCCCTGCTGACCGGGATGGCGGTGGGGGGCGGGCTCGGCGCGTTCGTCTACGGGTTGCGCGGCTGGCCGGGGTTGTTGCGCACCCGGAGTGTGGTGCTGATGGCCGGCACCTCGGCGTGTGTGGCGCTGGCCGCGCTGATACCGGCCACGGCGGGGATCGCGGTCGCGTTGGTCATGGGCGGCACGCTCCAGGCGGGGGCGATGCTCACCCGGAATCTCTCCCTGCGCGAGGTGTTGCCGCCGGGCGCGCTGGCCGCGGGGTACTCCGTGATGTACGCGGCGTCGGGGGTGGGGTATGCGGCGACGGGGTCACTGGCCGGTGCGTTGTTGAAGGTGGCTGCGCCTTCGACGGCGATTCTGGCCGGGGTGTGCCTGACCGTGGCGATGACTGGCGTGGGGTGGTGGGGGGAGGTACGGCGGGCGAGACGGGGTGCGTGTGCGGAGGGGAGTGGTGGGGGTGCCGTAGAGCTAGGGGGTGTTGGGGCTGGGGCTGGGTCTGGGGCGGGTGTTGAGGGTGCCAAGTGAGCTGCGGCGTCTGGTCAGTTCAGGGCAGTTAGGGCACCTAGGGCGTTTACCGTGCCCGTTGCTCCCGTTGCTCCCGTTGCTCCCGTGCGGAAGGTGCGGCGGTAGCCGGTCGGGGTGACGCCGAGGGCCGTTTGGAGATGCTGGCGCATTGACTGGGCTGTGCCGAAGCCGGCGTTCGTGGCGACCTGGTCCATGGAGAGGTCGGTGGATTCGAGGAGGTGGCGGGCGCGTTCGACGCGTTGCTGGGTGAGCCACTGGCCCGGGCTGATGCCGACCTCCTCGCGGAAGCGGCGGGTGAAGGTGCGGACGGACATCGCCTCCTGCTCGGCCATGTCCCGGAGTTGGAGGGGTTCGTGGAGGCGGGCCAGGGCCCAGGTGCGGGCGGCGGTCGTGGTCGCCACCTGCGGGTCGGGGACCGGGCGGTGGATGTACTGCGCCTGGCCGCCGTCGCGGTGGGGCGGTACGACCGTGCGGCGGGCGACGTCGTTGGCGACCGCCGTGCCGTGGTCGCGGCGGACCATGTGCAGGCACAGGTCGATGCCGGCAGCGACACCGGCGGAGGTGAGGACGTCGCCGTCGTCGATGAACAGGACGTCCGCGTCGACCTCGATCTGCGGGAACAGTTCCTGGAAGCGCTCGGCGTCGGCCCAGTGCGTGGTGGCGGGGCGGCCGTCGAGGAGACCGGCGGCGGCGAGGACGTAGACGCCGGTGCAGATGGAGGCGAGGCGGGTGCCGGGGCGGATGTGGGCGAGGGCGGCGGTGAGTTCGGGGGTGAGGACGCCCTGCTCGAAGACCGGGCCGAGTTCGTACGACGCCGGGACGATCACGGTGTCGGCGGTGGCCAGGGCCTCCGGGCCGTTCGGGACGTGGATGGCGAAGTCGGCGTCGGTGTCGACCGGGCCGGGCGGGCGGACCGAGCAGGTGACGACCTCGTACAGCAGACGTCCCTCGGTGTCCCTGGGGCGGCCGAAGATGCGGTGCGGGATGCCCAGCTCGAAGGGGAGGAGACCGTCGAGGGCGAGGACGACGACGCGGTGCGGGCGGAAACCGTCGGTGGTGGCTTTGGCCATGACTCGATTGTATGGCCCGATCCTAGCGAATACTGTCCTTCGGGCCAGTGGCTCGGGAGGGGCGGGATGCCGGAAGCTCGTTGACGTGACGCAGACAACCGATGCCGCGACCGGCCCCAGCGCCAACACCGTCCAGGAGCCCGGACCTACGCCCCGTGGCCGTACCCGCATCAACCGTGCCTGGTTCGTCGCCGCCGTCACGTTCGTGACGATCATCGGTGCGGCGGCGTTCCGTTCGCTGCCCGGGTTGTTGATCGATCCGCTGCACCAGGAGTTCGGTTGGTCGCGCGGCACGATCGGGGCGGCGGCCTCGATCAACCTCGCGCTGTACGGGCTGACGGCCCCCTTCGCGGCGGCGCTGATGGACCGCTTCGGTATCCGGCGGGTGGTCGCGGTCGCGCTGACCGTGATCGCGCTCGGGTCCGGCCTGACGGTGTGGATAACGGCGCCGTGGCAACTGCTGCTGTGCTGGGGCCTGTTGGTGGGTCTTGGCAGTGGTTCGATGGCGCTCGCGTTCGCGGCGACGGTCACCAACCGCTGGTTCACCACGCGCAAGGGCCTGGTCACCGGCATCCTCACGGCGGCCTCGGCGTCCGGCCAGCTGATCTTCCTGCCGCTGCTGTCCTGGATAGTCGAGGAGCACAGCTGGCGCCCGGCGGCGGTGACGGTGTCCCTCGCCGCCCTCGCGGTGGTGCCCTTCGTGTGGCTGTTGCTGCGGGACCACCCGGCGGACGTGGGCGCGAAGCCGTACGGGGCGACGGAGTTCGTACCGAAGCCGGAACCCGTGCAGGGCGCGGCCCGCCGTACGGTCTCGGTGCTCTTCAAGGCGGTGCGCACCGGCCCGTTCTGGCTGCTGGCCGGGACCTTCGCGATCTGCGGCGCGTCCACGAACGGTCTGATCCAGACCCACTTCGTGCCCGCCGCCCACGACCACGGCATGCCCATCACAGCGGCGGCCTCGCTGCTCGCGGTGATCGGCGTCTTCGACGTGGTCGGCACGATCGCCTCCGGCTGGTTCACCGACCGCTTCGAACCCCGCCGCCTGCTCGCCGTGTACTACGCCCTGCGCGGCATCTCCCTCCTCTTCCTCCCCATGCTGCTGGCCCCCACCGTCCACCCCCCGATGCTCTTCTTCATCGTCTTCTACGGCCTCGACTGGGTCGCCACGGTCCCCCCGACCCTCGCCCTGTGCCGCGAGCAGTACGGCGAGGACAGCGCGATCGTCTTCGGCTGGGTCCTCGCCTCGCACCAGATCGGCGCGGCGCTCGTCGCCTTCCTGGGCGGGGTCGCACGGGACGCGTTCGGGTCGTACGACATGGTCTGGTACGTGTCGGGGGCGTTGTGCGCGGTGGCGGCGCTGATGGCGTTGGTGATCCGGCGGCGGGGCGCGTTGCCTGCGGGGCCCGCGGGGTCTGCGGTGGGGGCGGCGGTGGCATGAGGCGGAGGCTGCCTGCGCCCTTCTCCCGCTGCCTGTCCGTCAGTTGGTGTTCCGCACGGGTGCGCTGCTGCGTCCGTCGCCCTGGCCCCGACCGCTGAGTTCGGCGTCGAACGTCTCCTGGGCGACGCGCATGGCCTCGGCGTACTCGGGTTGCCCGAGCCGCTTCCACATCTCGTCCTCGGGGACGTCCTCCACGTGGGCGACCACCCACCAGATGTTGCCGAAGGGGTCCTTGATCCGGCCGCCGCGCTGCCCGAAGGCGTGGTTCGCCAGGGGCGTGACGACCCGGCCGCCGGCGTCGAGGGCCCGGGAGAACGCCTGGTCCGCGTCGGGCACGAACACGCGGAGCAGGCTCGGCATGACGGGCCAGTCCGCGCTGCGGTCGAAGGCCAGCACGACCGTGTCCCCGACCCGGATCTCACCGTGCCCGACCGCCCCGCCCTCGGTCACCACCCGCCCGAGCTCCTCCCCGCCGAACGCCGCGGCGACGAAGTCGAGAAAGGCTCCGGTGTCGTCGGTGACGACCCAGGGGGCGACGGTGGTGTAGCCCGTCGGCGCGGAGTTGGTCTGCTGGGGCTGGGGCATGGGGGCTTCCCTTCGTCGCTGCCGGTGTTGGGGCGACGGTAGGGGTGGGGTAGGCCAGTCTCTGGCCTAGTGGCCTAGTGGCCTAGTGGCCTGGCGGTCCGCTGTCCTGCCGGCCGTTCCTCCGGCTACGCGACCTGCGCTGTGGATCCGCGGGCCAGGAGGTGTGGTTCGAAGAGCATCTCCTCCGGCGGTACGGGGCTGCCCGCGAGCTGTGAGACGAGCAGGTCCAGCACGGTCCGGCTCATCGCCTCGATCGGCTGGCGGATCGTGGTGAGGGGCGGTCCGGTGAAGTCCATGAGCGCCGAGCCGTCGAACCCGACGACAGAGACCTCGCGCGGTACGTCGAGGCCCCGCCGCTGAGCCGCGCGCACCGCGCCGAGCGCTTGCGGGTCGCTCGCGCAGATCAGCCCCGTGACCCCGGATTCGATCAACTGGTCCGCCGCGGCCCGGCCGCCCTCGACCGAGAACAACCCGCGCACCACCTGCGCGTCCGGCAGCGAACCGCCGGCCGCCTCGGCCGCGGCGCGGGCGGCGACGAGCTTCCGTTGCGAGGCCACATGGTCGGCGGGCCCCAGGACGAGGCCGATCCGCTCGTGGCCGAGCGAGACGAGGTGGCGCCAACTCTGTTCCACGGCCGCGGAGTCGTCGCAGGAAACCGTGGGGAAGTCGAGATGCTCGATGGCCGCGTTGATCAGGACGACCGGGATGTTGCGGGCCGCCAACTCCTCGTAGTGGTCGTGCGAGGCATCGGCCTCCGCGTACAGGCCGCCCGCGAAGACGACGCCGGACACCTGTTGCCGTAGCAGGAGTTCGATGTGGCCGGCTTCGGACACCCCGCCACTGCCCTGGGTGCACAGCAGGGGTGTCAGGCCTTGTTGTGCGAGGGCGCCGGCCAGGACGTCGGCGAATGCCGGGAAGATCGGGTTGCGCAGCTCGGGCAGAACCAGGCCCACGAGGCGGGGAGTTCGTTCGCCCCGTAGCCGGGTCGGGCGCTCGTAGCCGGACACGTCCAACGCGTGCAGGACCACTTGCCGGGTGGCCTCCGACACTCCGGGCCTGTTGTTGAGCACCCGGCTGACCGTGGCCTCGCTGACCCCGGCCCGCTTGGCTATGTCGGCAAGTCGGCGCGTCATCTCCGTAAGCGTAGTGCGGTGGTTCAGGCGAGGGCGGTGGCGGTGGCCAGCAGGGCGAAGGCGGCGATGATGACGGCGACGCGGACGTAGTGGAAGCGGTCCCAGCGGTTCATCTGCTCCTTCCAGTCCGCGGGCCGGTTCTCGGGGGTCCACGTCTTGCCCCGGTTGTTGATCGGCACGAGCAGCAGGATCGACATGATCACGCTCACGATCAGCAGCGCGGCGGCGGTGACGACGAGGCCGGCGCCGGGTTGGTGCCATGCGGCGACGGCCCAGACCGCGCTCAGCGCGAGCGAGCCGATGTACCAGAACGGCATCACGGCGCCGAGCATGCGGCCCCCGTGGGCGCGGCCGAGTTGGCCGCTGTCCTCGGGGAGGGCGTTGAAGATCCGGTTCATGACGAAGGCGACGGAGAACTCCACCCCCACCATCAGGCCGACGACCACGGTGGTGAAGACCTCAAGTGCGTTGAGCATGATGACCCTCCCGGTATCTAGCGTCGCTAGCTGATGAGTCAACGCTAGACCTACTGCCGCTCGGTTGTCTAGCGGTGCTAGGATCGGGTCATGTCGGTACAGGAACGCAAGGAGCGCGAACGGGCGGGCCGTGAGCGCCTCATCGTGGCGACGGCCCGCGAACTCGCCGAGCAGCAGGGCTGGGACGCGGTCACCACCCGCCGGCTCGCCGAGCGCATCGAGTACAGCCAGCCTGTCCTCTACAGCCATTTCCGCGGCAAGCGCGAGATCATCGGCGCGGTGGCCCTCGAAGGCGCCGCCGAGATGGCAGCGGCGCTGCGGTCCGCGACCTTCGCTGCAACCCCCGCCGCGACCTCCGCTGCGACCTTCGCTGCAACCCCCGCCGCGACTTCCGCTGCGACCTCCGCCGCGGACGGCTCTCGTGCCCGGGTCACCGCCCTGGCCCGCGCCTACCTCGACTTCGCCGCGCGCAACCCGGCGGTCTACGACGCGATGTTCCAGCTGGACGGCGGCCTGGCGTTCGCGCGCGAGGACACCCCGGAGCCGCTGAAGGACGCGTTCGCCGCCCTGCTGGAGAGCCTCGGCGAGGTCGCCGGGGACGGTGTCCACCCGGGGCTGTTCACCGAGGTGTTCTGGGCGGCCCTGCACGGGCTGGCCACCCTGACCCGGGCGGGGCGGCTGCCGCCGGAAGACGCCGAGCGGCGGGTGGAGTTGCTGGTGGACCGGCTCGCCGTGATCTGACGCGTCGCTGTCCCGGCGGGTACGCGGCCGGGGCTCCCGGGGCCGTAGACCTCCGGGGGTTGTGGAAGGGTCAGAGGAAGCGACCCCGGTGGAACAACAGCGGCGCCCCATCCCCCTCGTCGGTCACGCCGAGCCCGTCCACCCGCCCCACCACGATCAGATGGTCGCCCCCGGTGTGCACCGCGTGGATCGTGCAGTCGACCCAGGCCGCGGCGCCGGTGAGGCGCGGGGACCCGGAGACGGGGGAGGTGTCGTACGGCACGTCCGCGAACTTGTCCCGGCCGCTCACCGCGAAGCCGCGGCACAACTCGCCCTGGTGCGCGGCGAGTACGTTGACGCAGAAGACGCCGGCGCGGGCGATGCGGGGCCAGGTCGTGGAGGTGCGGCCGACCATGAAGACGACGAGGGGTGGGGCGAGGGAGAGGGCGGAGAAGGACTGGCAGGCGAAGCCGGCCGGGCCGGGTTCGCCGTCCGCCGCGGGGGCGGTGATCACGGTCACACCGGTCGCGAACGTGCCCAGCACGCGCCGGAACTCGCCCTGGTCGACCGGTGCCCGCTCGTCGTCCGTGACGCACCGAAGCTCCGGCCGCGGCAGCGCCTCGACAGGCTGCGCGGCCGGAGCGCTTCCGGCCGACCTCAGGTAACGGACGGCGGCCGCTGCTGCCCCTGCGTGTCCCATCACGTCACCCATTGAAGCTGACAGGTCATCAGATAGGAAGGGGTGCGGGACGTGCGGGTTTCTGACGGCCGATTCACAGACTCCCGGCCAGAACATGGCAGTTACGACGCCGCACGGACCACTCCGGGTCACACGCTGCACACCCACCGGCAGCAATGTTGCGCAACGACTGCCCCCGGCACCCACCGGTGGGCTGCCGTGATCCGAGGAGCACCCACCCGATGAACCGTCTCACCGCACGCGGCGGCGCCATGGCCGCCGTGGCCGGACTCGCCCTGACGCTCGCCGCCGCCCTGCCCGCGCAGGCCGCCGACTCGACCGTGACCGAGTCCCAGTGGCTGACCGACGTCGCCGCCGTCACCGGCCCCGCGCAGACCTACATCGACTCCCGCGCCGCCGCCAACACCTCCGGCGCCAAGCAGGCGATCGTGCTCGACATCGACAACACCTCGCTGGAGACCTACTTCGAGGGCGGCATCACGGTCCCCGCCACCCCGCCGGTCCTCGCCCTCGCCCAGGACGCGCACGCCAAGGGCATCAGCGTGTTCTTCGTCAGCGCCCGCAGCAACCTCTTCAACGCGGTCACCAAGTCCAACCTGACGAAGGTCGGTTACCCGGTCGACGGCCTCTACGCCCGCACGGTCGCGGAGTTGCTGACCAAGTCCATGGCCGACTTCAAGACCTCACAGCGCGAGGCGATCGAGGCGAACGGCTACGACATCATCGCCAACATCGGCAACAACACGACCGACCTCTCGGGCGGCTACGCCGACACGACGTACAAACTGCCGGACTACGACGGCCTGTTGGACTGACGCGCGGTACGACGGACTGAGGGCGGCCCGCGCGGAGTTCGGCGAACCAGAACGTGCCGTTCCCGCCCGTGCCGTCCCGGCGGTGGAAACGGACCGTGGACCGCAGGTCGTGTGCGGCTGCGGTGGCGACCAAGTAGCGTGCGCACTCATGAGCGACCATCCGAAGACGGGCATGGGTGACGTGCTTGCCCACGTCGTGAACTGCGACCACGATGGCGAGGAGCCCGACCTCAGCGGCGGTCGACGGGTCGAATACGTCGTCACCGGGATCCGTGGAGCGCTCGTCGACGCCCATGTCGTCGACGACCCGACGAAGACATACGTGAGCTCGGCCGCTGCGCTCGCGCAGAACCTCAGGACCGAGGTCGGTTCGCTGCCCGGGTGCCACTTCAGTTGCCGTGTCGTGCCCGGCAACCCCGGGACCTTTTCCGTCGATTTCCAGATGACCCCGGAGCCAGGCACCGACTACGACCGCCGGTGAGCCCTACGGCCGTCTCCGGACTCCCGATCACCGACTTCACGGCCGGTCCATCCTCGCGCCCAAGTGCCCGAAGCGTGCGTCAGAAGTGCGTGCCGATGCCGAAGACGCGGCGGAGCTGCGCCATGTCGTGCCGGTCGCGTTCCGTCGGCTTGTATCCCTGGTGGAAATAGACCTGTTGCTCGGCGGACAGGCATGGGACGGGCATCCCCTTGATCGCGCCCGTGACGAAGCACGAGGCGGGGTAGGCGAAGGGGCGCTCCGGTTCGGGTGAGGCCTGTGTCGCGGAGCCGTCGGCGGCGAAGACCAAGGGGTGGAGGTCGATCTCGCGCCCGCCCGGAGCCGTCACGACGAAGCGGATCGGCCGCCGGTCCAGGCTCTCCACGAAACCCGCCTCGCCCAGGACCGCCAGCACCGCGTCCTCCTGGTCCCGGCGGTGCATCAGGTCCAGGTCGCGATGGTCCCGGGTCTGTTCGCCGATCAGGGCGTCGATGCCCCAGCCGCCGCCGACCCAGACGTCCGCCTCCGCGCGCCGCAGCGACTCCAGGACGGACAACACGTCCTCGTCTCCCATCACTTGAGACACGCTAGGAGTGGCAGCCGCAGGCAAGCGAACGGTTTCCACGCCTCCGCGCGGACACCCTTGGCCGGTTGATCGAGCGCCAGTGGACGGAGCGCGGGCACGGGCTGTGTACGGTCGAGTTGAAGGACGGCGGTGAGTTCATCGGCCGGGCCGGGTTGAACTACTGGCAGCTCTTCGACGAGGTGGAAGTCGGGTGGACGCTGAAGGCCGAGGCGTGGGGCCACGGTTACGCGACCGAGGCGGCTCGCGCATGCCTGGAGTGGGGATTCGCGACCCCGTCACGGTGTACTCGCTGAACCGGCCGTCCCTGGCCTGAAGTTCACCGCCCCCGATACTCCGCACTCCGCCGCTCCACGAAGCTGGCCACGCCCTCCCGCGCATCCTCCGTCGTCATGTTGATCTCCTGCGCCGCCGCCTCCGCCGTGAACGCGGTCGCCCGGTCGCTCTCCAAGGACGCGTTGACGAGCTGCTTGGTGAGGGCGAGGGCGCGGGTCGGGCCGGACGCCAGGCGTTCGGCCCACTCGCGGGACGTTTTCTCCAACTCCTCATCCGGTACGACCCTGTTGACCAAGCCCAGTCGCTCCGCGTCCGCCGCGCTCACCGCGTCGCCGAAGAACATCAGCTCCTTCGCGCGCTGCGGGCCGAGCAGGCGGGGCAGCAGATACGCGCCGCCGCCGTCCGGGACCAGGCCGCGCCGTACGAACACCTCGATGAACCTCGCCGACTCCGCGGCCAGTACGAGATCGCAGGCCAGGGCCAGGTGGGCGCCGAGGCCGGCCGCCGTGCCGTTGACTGCCGCGATCACCGGTTTCTCGCAGTCCAGGACGGCGGCGATCAGGCGTTGCGCGCCCAGGCGGATCACCCGGGCCACGTCACCCGCCACCCGTTCCTCACCGGCTGAAGCTCCACCGCCCCGCAGGTCCGCGCCCGCGCAGAAACCGCGCCCGGTACCGGTGAGGACCACTGCCCGTACGGAGGGGTCCGCCGATGCCTCGGTCAACAGGCTTATCAGGCGGTCCCGTTGAGCCGGAGTGATCGCGTTCAGGGCCTCGGGGCGATTGAGGGTGAGGTACGCGACGCCGCCCACGATCGCGTGCGTGACCTCAGCCGTCGCATCAGCCGTCGGATCACTCATCGGCACACCGCCAACGCGTCCAACGCCACCGCGCCCTGCCCCCTGGGCAGCACCATCAGCGGGTTGATGTCCAACTCCGAGAGCACATCGCCCAGTTCGAGCGCCATGCGCTGCACCCGCAGGATCACCTCCACCAGCGCGTCGAGGTCGGCCGGGGGGCGTCCCCGTACCCCGTCCAGCAACGGCCGCCCGCGCAACTCGCCGAGCATGTCCCGTGCCGCCTCCTCGCCGAACGGCGGCACCCGTACCGCCGCGTCCCGCAGAACCTCCACCAGCACCCCGCCCAGCCCCACCGTCACCGTCGGGCCGAACAGCTCGTCCTGCGTGACGCCCACCACCATCTCGACGCCCCGTTCGACCATCTGGCACACCAGCACACCGTCCAGGGTCACGTCCTCGTAGCGCGCGATGTCCGTCAACTCGCGGTAGGCGTCGCGGACTTGGCTGGCCGACGTCAGGCCCACCTTCACCAGGCCGAGTTCCGTCTTGTGCGCGATCTGCGCGCCGGACGCCTTCATCACCACCGGGTAGCCCACCAGCCCGGCCGCCCGTACGGCCGCTGCCGCGCTGGTCACCAACTGCTCGCGGGGGACCCGGATGCCGTAGGCCCGCAGGAGTTGCTTCGCCGCGTGTTCGCTCAGCTGCTGGCCCGGGCGCATCAGGGCCTCGGCCTTGCGGAAGGAGGGGGAGACGGTGCGGGGGGCCTCGTCGAAGGGGGAGTGGTAGGCGCGGACGAAGCGGTGGTGGGAGAAGTAGGCGTGGAGGGCTGTGATGCAGTTGCCCACGGTGCGGAAGGTGGCCACGCGGGACGATCCCAACAGCCGCTCGCGGTACGCCGGTTCGGTGCCCACCGGTGAGCCCCACACCACGCACACCAGCTTGTCCGTCTGCTCCGCCGCCGCCACCAGGTCCTCCACCAGCTTGTCGCTCAGTGGGGGGAACGGGCCCGTGATCGGGCAGACCAGTACCCCTACCTCCGGGTCGTCGAGGATCGCGTCGATGATCTTCCGGCCGCGCCAATCCCCCACCGGGTGACCGCCGTTGTCCACCGGGTTCGCCACGCTCAGGTACGGCGGTATCCACTCGTGGAGTTCGGATTGCTTGCCGGTCGACAGTTGTGGGAGGTGCAGTCCCGCCTCGCTCGCCAGGTCGGCGAAGTGGGCGCCCGTGCCGCCGGAGATCGAGTACACGACCACGCCCTCGGCCAGCGGAGCCTTCGCGCGCGCCAACAAGGCCGCCGTGTCCTGGAGTTCGTCCAGGCCGTCGACGCGGATCACGCCGTACTGGCGCATCGCCGCGTCCACCACCGTGTCCGCGCCGGTGAGTTTGCCGGTGTGGGAGGCGGCCGTACGGGCGCCGGTCTCGGTGCGGCCGACCTTCACCGCGACCACGGGGACCTTGCGGCGGGCGGCGCGGTCGGCGGCGAGGAGGAAGGAGCGGCCGTCCTTGAGGCCCTCGACGTAGCAGGCTATGGCGCCCACTTCGGGGCGTTCGGCGAAGTAGGAGATGAAGTCCGCTGTCTCCAGGTCGGCCTCGTTGCCGGTGGGGGCCCAGTGGGAGAGGCGGATGCCGAGTTCCTGGAGGGCGAAGACCGGGCGGCCCTGGTGGCCGGACTGGGTGATCAGCGCGATCGCGGGGCCTTCCAGGTCCTCGCGGAAGTTCTCGAAGGCGTTGAGGTTGGTGTTCGGGCCGAGGAGGCGGAGGCCGGATCGGCCTACGGCTGCGGCGAGTTGGGCCTGTGCCAGGGCACCCGCCTCGCCCGTCTCCGCGAAGCCGGACGCGAAGGCGACCGCGAACTTCACCTTCGCCTCGGCGAGTTGCTCGATCACGGGGAGCGGGTCGGCCACCAACACCACGGCCAGGTCGACCTGTTCGGGGAGGTCGGTGACGGAGGGGAAGCAGGGGACGTCGAAGACCGTCGTACGGGTGGGGTGCACCGGGTGGAGGCGGGCCCCCACCCGCCCTGCCCAGGCCATGAGTTGGCGGGTGATGCCGGTGTTCGGGCGGCCCTCCGCGTCCGAGGCGCCGATCACGGCGACCGACTCGGGGCGGAAGAAACGGTCCAGGTCGGGTACGCCCGCGTACAACGGCCGCCCGCTGACGTCGAGATCGTCGACGTCGGCGGGCCTGCCGTGGACGGCGGGGCCGGGTTGCTCACCGCAGGCGATGACCCGGGCCCGGCGGGAGTCGGTGGTGAGGGTGCCGTGGGTTGATCCAAGCATCGGTCCGCCCCGCTCCTGTGTGACAGTCGTGACAGTCATGCCAGCGCAAATAACTGACGCAGTGTCAGATTACTGAACTGACAGTCCGTCAGGAACTGTCGTGCACGCAAAGAACGCAGATGTCCCGGCTCACGGCCCGTGATCCCTGAGCGACTTGGCCCTGTCCCTAAGCTAGTTGGCCCTTCCGCACGGCCTTGGCGACCGTCTTCGCGATCTTCTCCGCGTCGATGGCCAGCTCGCGGAGCATCCCGCTGATGGGGTTGGTGAACCCGGTGAAGTACAGGCCGGGCGCGTCCTTCGGGGTACGGGCCCCGTTCACGACCGGCTTGCCGCGGGCGTTCAACACGCCCAGGTGGCCCACGAGTTGCTCCAGGGAGCGGACGTAGCCCGTGGCCGCGATCACCACATCCGGCCCGATGCGGTCGCCGCCGGCGAGGACCACCTTGCCGTCCTCGAAGCTCTCCACGGCCGGCACGATCTCGACCCGCCCCTTGCGCACGGCGTCGATCAGCCCGACGTCCTGCACCGGGATCGAGCCCTCCTTGACCCGGCTGTACAGCCCGGTGTCGGGGCGCGGCAGCCCCTGCGCCGCCAGGTCCGGCACGCTGACCTTGGACACCGGCCCCGCGAGCCGGTCGACCAGGCCGACCGGCAGCCGTCGTACGAGAACGCCGGTGTACTGGGCCGCCCAGCCCGCGGTCGAGCGGCGCAGGATGTGCGGGGCCGTGCGGACGGAGAGGCGGACGCGCGATGCTCCGCCCTCCACCAGGTCCACGGCGATCTCCGCGCCCGTGTTGCCGATGCCGACGACCAGGACGTCCCGGCCGGCGTAGGGCTGGGCGTTGCGGTAGTCGGCGGCGTGCAGGAGCTCGCCGGTGTAGGTGTCGCGGCCGGGCCAGTCGGGGATCCGGGGGGTGTGGTTGGTGCCGGTGGCGATGACGACCGCGCGGCCGGTGAGTTCACGGCCGCCGGTGGCGTGCAGCAGCCAGCCGGTGCCGTCGGCCGAGCGCTCGACGCGGGAGACCTCGACGCCGGTGACGATCTCCAGCTCGTGGACCTCGGCGTACTTCTCCAGATAGCGCACCACGTCGTCCCGCGAGACCCAGCGCCCGAACCGGCGCGGAATAGTGAGCCCGGGCAGACCCGACAGCCGCCGGGTGGTGTGCAGGTGCAGGCGGTCGTAGTGCCTGCGCCAGGACGCTCCGACCCGGTCCGACTTCTCCAGTACGACGGCACGGATGCCCTGCGCGCGCAGCGCGTACGCGGCGGCGAGACCGCCGGGGCCGCCGCCGATGACGTACACGGGGCGATCTGCGTGGTTGTGCGCCGCGGGGTTCGGGGACGCTGTGGAGTCGGCCATGAGCGCGAGCGTAATCACGTCCCACGTTGATGGGTCTCGGTCAAGCCCGGAATTGGTTGCGGATCGATCACGGGTGTGGAGGAGTGGGTGAGGTGGGTGGCGTAGAGCGTCTGGTGTGTGAGGGCCGTGGGAAAAGCCACGACGCCGAGCCCGCGTCGTGCGCGAAGGTGCTCGGCGTCGTGCCGACGGCGACCGGAATGTATGACGGGAAACCGGTGCCGCGTCCTGGGGGTCTACACAGAGGTGGCCGGGGGCTACTTGCCGCGCTTGGCCTTGTGGCCCGTCACCTGGGCGATCCACGTGATGAAGTCGCCCGGGTCGGTGTTGGCACCGTGGCCCTCGTCCCAGTAGTAGATGTGGTTCACGTCGTCGCCCAGGTTGTCGAGGTTGGCGGCGACCGTCAGCGCGGTGTCCGTGACGGTCTTCGTCAGCTTCGTGTAGGCGTCCGGGTCGAAGACCAGGGTGTCCGAGGAAGGCGATGACGATGACGATTTCGAGCTGCTCGCGTTCGCGCTGAGCGCGATGCCGCCGACCGCCGCGACACCGGCGGTCGCGCCGATGCCCATGACTACCGTCCTGCGCTTGACTGCCCTGTGCTTCACCGTGCTGCCTCTCGTCTTCCCGACCGCGTCTTCCCGACCGCTCTTTGACCTTGCGCTTGCGAACGTAATCGGTGTTGAACAAAATCGTCAACAATCTGCGGGATTCATGGCGGACCCACAGCGGCACGGTCCGCGCACAGGATTTTCATGGCTGCCCCTCGGCTTTCTTCAGCTTCTGACGTACCGTCAGATTCATGGATGCGATCTGGCTCAGCGGAGCGGACTGGCTCGCGGTCCTCCGTATAGGACTCGGGCTCTGGTGGCTGGAGAGCTGGCGGCACAAGGACAAGAAGGCCTGGTTCGAGCGCGGCACCGGCATCGCCTGGGCGGCCGACGTCGCCGCCAAACACCGCTGGACCGCGGTCCGTTCGGGCTTCGACGTGATGGTCGCGCCGCGCCCGCGCACGATGGCGTACGTCGTCGTCTACGCCGAGTTGGCGGTCGGCCTGGGCCTGGTCGCGGGGTTCCTCACCCCGGCAGCCCTCGTCGGGGGCCTGCTCCTCAACGTCCTCTACTTCACGCTCATGATCCACGACTGGGCGGAGCAGGGGCAGAACGCGATGATGGCGCTCATCTCGCTGGTGGCGCTGTTCGCGATGTCCTGGCAGGTGTGGTCGGTGGACGCGGCACTGGGGTGGTTCTGATGGGTACGAAGGGTGCCTCCCCGCGCTACGACCTCCCCGAGCCCGACGCGTTCACCCGCCCCTACTGGGAGGCCGCGGCACAGGGCAGCCTGCTCCTCCGCCGCTGCGCGGACTGCGGCCGGGCCCACCACTACCCCCGCGAGTTCTGCCCCCACTGCTGGAGCGAGCACGTCAGCTGGGAGCCCGCGAGCGGCCAGGCCACGCTCTACACCTGGTCCGTCGTCCACCGCAACGACCTGCCGCCCTTCGGGGAGCGGGTGCCGTACGTGGCGGCGGTGGTCGATCTCGCGGAGGGCCCGCGCATGATGACGGAGATCGTGCGGGCCGGGCCCGCCGAGCTGCGCGCGGGGATGGCGGTCGAGGTGGCGTTCCGGGACGGGGTGCCGGTGTTCGGGCCGGTGTTCGGGCCGAGGGAAAATGACGTACCCGGTGCGCGTGGCGCTTGATTCAATAGCGCGATGGCCCACATACGCGAGCGGTCGCTCCAGCACCCCTTCCCCGAGCTGAACGGTCACGGACTTCGGCTGCGCCCCTGGGACGCGGACGCCGACAGCGATGTGACGGACTGGCTGCGGGGGGTGTCGGACCCCGAGTTCCAGCGCTGGAACACTCCACTGCGGCCGGTCGCGGACGTCACCAGCGCCCGCGAGTCGCTCCGCTCCCGCGCCGAGAGTGCGGCGGACGGCGTCAGCGCGTCGTTCCGTGTCACGGACGCGGTCAGCGGTACGACGCTGGGGCACATCGGCGTCAACGACATCGACCACGTCATCCGCGTCGCCCGTGTCGGCTACTGGATCCTCCCCGAGGCCCGCGGCCGCGGCGTCGCCACCCGCGCCCTCGTCCTCGGCGCCCACTGGGCCCTGACCGACCTGGGCCTGCACCGCCTCGAACTGGGCCACGCCCTGGGCCACGACGCGTCCTGCCGTATCGCCGAACGCTGCGGCTTCCCGGCCGAGGGGACGCTGCGCGGGGCGATGTTCGAGGCGGGCCGCCAGGACGCGTTCCGTGACGTACACCTGCACGGACGCGTCGCGACGGACCCGGAGGTGCAGCTGTGACGGCCGCCGACTGGCACATCACCGGGGACCTGGACCAATTCCTCACCCACGCAGGGGAGTTCCTGCGTTCCCGCCCGGCCCTGCACACGATCCACCTGACGGTGACGACGGCGCTGAGCAGCCGAGGGCTGGGCGTGTACGGCGAGGGCGACCCGCTGTTCGGCGCACTGGAACGAGACGGCGAAGTACGGGCCGCCTTCTTCCGCACCCCTCCCGGCCGCCTGATGCTGACACCCCTCACGGCCGAGGAGGCCACGGAGCTGGCGGCCCAATTGGCTTTGCGCGGCGACGAGTTGCCGGGAGTCATGGCCGAACGGGCCACGGCATCGACGTTCGCGGAGGCCTGGGCAGGACGAACGGGCTCCATCCCCGAACTCCATGGACGCCAACGCCTGTACCGCCTGGGCGAGTTGACGACCCTGGAACCCTCTCCGCCGGGCCGCCCGAGAGCCGCGACCGCAAAGGATCGTGAACAACTCATGCGCTGGTACGTCGAGTTCCACGAGGCGATCGGCGAGAGCGCCACCTCGCAGGACCCCGGCGAGTGGGCCGACTCCCGGATCGCGTACGGCGGGATCACGCTCTGGGAAACCCCGGACGGTACGCCGGTGTCCATGGCCGGGATCACGCCGAAGGTGGCCGGCCAGGTCCGGGTGGCCCCCGTCTACACCCCGGCGGACCTCAGGGGCCGGGGCTACGCGGGCGCGGTGACGGCGGAGGTCAGCAGCATGGCGAGGGCGGTGGGCGCGGAGGAAGTACTCCTGTTCACGGACCTGGCCAACCCCACGAGCAACGCCCTCTACCAGCGCATCGGCTACCGCCCGGTGGAGGACTTCGCGGGCTACGACTTCCGGTCCGACCCGGCGCCGAGGTGATACTCGGCCCATGGGAACGGCACCGGGAACGGATCTCCACGAACTACTGAAGTCACTACGGGTATGGGCCCCGGAGCTGACCAAGCTCCCACCCTTGGACCCGACCGCAACACCAGACACCCCCCTCCCCCTCTTCACCACCTGGTTCGCGGAGGCGGTGGCGGCGGGGGAGACGGAGCCGCACGTGATGTCACTGGCGACGCGGGACGGCGACCCGGCGACAGAGGGCGGCGGCCTCCCCGACGTACGGATGGTGATGCTGCACGGCGCGGACGAGGAGGGCTGGTCCTTCGCAACCCACTCCACGAGCCGCAAAGGCCACCAGCTGAAAGGCTTCCCCTACGCCGCCCTCGCCTTCTACTGGCCCCGCCTCGGCCGCCAGGTCCGCCTACGAGGCCCCGTCACCCCGGCGACCCCGACCGAATCCCAGGCGGACCTGCACGCCCACTCGACGGGAGCGTTGGCGGCAGCGCTGACAGGTCACCAGAGCGAAGTCCTGCCGTCCTTGGGCGAGTTGAAGCAGGCGTCGGAAGAAGCGTGGGAACTGGCCCAACGGGAACCGCAGACCCCCGCTCCGTCCTGGACCCTGTACCGCGTGTTCCCGGACGAGGTCGAGTTCTTCCAGGGCGATGCGCTACGACGACACGTGCGCCTGAGTTATGTCCGGGGGGAGCGGGGCTGGTCGAGGGAGTTGCTCTGGCCCTGAGCTGTGTACTGAACGTTGGGCCACTCGCCCGGAGGAACGGGGGCGGCCAGGCATGAACACCCTTGCCTGTACTGCGTTGTGGGCCGGGGTGTGGGGTGCGCGTTCGCGTCTCGCCTGCACGCCGGGTGGGCTCAGCGGCTGGGGGCCGGTGGGGACTTGAGCCATAGGCAACGGCCGCAGAGGTTGAACCACCTGACGGTGCAGGTCATGCCGACGAAACGGCACATGCACGCGGGTCTGCAAGGGCCCATGCAACTCATGAGCACCGAAGAGGGCCGTAATCTCGTCTTCGTCGAGTCGCAAGCGAAAGGAAAGCGGGGCAACTGTGAACACGACCGGACTGGCCTGGTTCAAGTCGAGCTGCAGCACGAAGGAGGGTGGCGACTGCCTCGAAATAGCCCCCACCCTCGGAGTAACCCCCACCACCTGGACCGATTTCCTCCGCGCCGTCCGTTGAAGCGCGCAGCCGGCGTCGGAGCGACCGCCACCCTCCTGCTCGCGGCCCTCACCTCCTGCGGCACCACCGACAAGGCGCCCTCGATCACCGCGCCCGAGGTCTTCTACCTGCGCCCTGTCGGCGACAAGTCCGGCCCGCACGACAAGGGCCCGTTCCACTTCTCCGCCGACGACGGCAAGGCGCACGTCGGTGTCAGGGGATCCGCCGATCACACCCTCACCGTGGACGTGCTGCCCGGTGCGAAGAGCGCGGTCGTGCTGCGCAAGGGCGGCAACTGCACGGGCAGCCCCACACATATGACGTGTGAGGTGCGCTCCGACTACGACAGCCGGTCGGACGGCGGTGTCTCTCTGGTCGCGGCCAAGGGCAGCAAGCCGGGGGACACCGGTGTGGTCCGGTACACGTACGCGGACCGGAGCGGCAAGAAGGTCACCGCGCGGACGAAGGCCGTCGTAGGCGAGCCGGTGGTCGAGGTGCTGACAACGAAGTCACTCGGCGGAGTTCGTCCGGGGGCCGAGCTGAGTCGGCCGATCGTCGTCCGGAACACCGGCGAGGTGCCGGTCAGGGGACTGGGGCTCAAAATCGGCGTCGAACAGCTGGAGTTCGAGGAGCAGTACGCCAACTGCCGTTATCCGAGCTTCTACAAGGGCCACATCGCGGTCTGCGAGTTCCCGGATCTCCGCATCGCGCCCGGACAGACCGTGACCATCCAGCCCGCACTCCGGCTCCGCGCGCCCAAGACGAAGCTGTACGCCTCCTTCAACAGCGAGGCCCGGGCGCTGGACATGGGACCGGGAAACGGGGGTGCCATGGCCGGTGGGGACCACGGCGACGGTCCGGCCCTCCGTCCTGAAGCCACCGCCGCCAAGAAGGGCACCTACGCCCAGGGCGGCGGCTGGACGAACGTCGTGCTCGACACCCACGCCGACTACTCCGTCTCCGACGTGAACCTGTACGGCAAACCCGGCACCAAGCGGACCTTCAAGCTCACCGTCCGCAACAACGGCCCCGCCGACGCCGGTTACGCCGTGAAGCTGGTGTTCAGCCCGCCGCTCGGCATGACCATGGTGAAGCAGCCCATGAGCGAGTACGACGACGGCGTCTACGAGCCCACCTGCGAGAACGGCGCCTTCGTTTACACCTGTGACATCGACGCCCTGAAGCCCGGCAAGACCCAGACCTTCACGTTCACGATGCGCCTCGGCGAGCCGGGCGAAGGCACCCTGACCCTCCAGAACCGCGGCCCGACCGAGGAGGGGAGCGACCGCGACCGCGACCCGTACCCGGCCAACGACAAGGCGGTCATCACGGTCCACCCCGACCGTTGAACTGCTCGACCGAACGCCACGTACCACTCGCTGAGGGTGGCGTAGGAGGAAGGGCCGAGCGATTTCAGTTTCAGTGGATGTGAGAGCGAGCGGCGCAACCGTGCGCCGGCAGGTGTTGGGGCTGGACGGGCTCCGCGGCCTGGCGGCGCTGTACGTGGTGCTGTTCCACTGCTGGCTCTACACCTTCCCGGGCTATCCCGACAGTTCGGCGCCTCGGTGGCTGGACGTGCTGATGTTCGGCCGGATCGCGGTCGTCTTCTTCCTGGTCCTGTCCGGTTTCTCGCTCGCGCTCTCCCCGGCCCGGCACGGCTGGCGGCCGGGCGGTGTCGCAGAGTTCCTGCGCCGACGAGCCTGGCGTATCCTCCCGCCGTACTGGGCGGCCTTGGCCATCAGCCTCGTCGTCTCCCTGTACGTGGTGCCGGCTTCGCACTACGGCCCACCTGACGGTTCGTCACTTCTCGTCTACGGCCTGGTCCTTCAGGATGTGTTCTTCGCCCCGACCCCGAACGGAGCGTTCTGGTCGATCGGGGTGGAGGCCGAGCTGTATCTCCTCTTCCCCCTGATCCTCCTCGTCCGGCGGCGGTTCGGCGCGGCGGCCGTCGTCGCGTGCGTGACGCTCCCGGTGATCGTCCGCGGGCTCATGGCCGCCGACGCGAACCCGGTCGAGGGCGACAACTGGCTCGCCCCGCATCTCGCCCCCGTCTTCGTCGCCGGTGTGATCGGCGCGGGGGTCGTGGTCGCGTCGCAGCGGGTTCAGCGGCTGCCCTGGGGATGGTTCGCCGCGGCGGCCGCCCTGCCCGTGCTCGCACTCGGCCTCATCAAGGGGTCCGTGTGGACGGTGCACCACTACTTCTGGGTGGATCTCGCCATCGCTCCCTCAATGGCCCTGCTGCTGGCCTCGGTTGCCACCGGCCGACCCGCCCTGCTCGTACGGCTGCTGAACGCGCGGCCCATGCGGAAGCTCGGCGATTTCTCCTACAGCCTCTACCTGATCCACCTTCCGGTCGTCCTGGTCGTCATCCGCCGCGTGGCCCCGCATTTCGTGTCGCCGGGTATGCCCACGTTCTGCTTCACGCTCCTCCTGGGCCTGCCCATCTCGGTGCTCGGCGCCTGGCTGTTCTCCCAGCTCTTCGAACTGCCCTTCAAGCGGAACCGGTCCTGGAAGTCCCTGATGGTTCAATCCCGCCCCAGCACCACCGTCCCCGAAGAGCAGAACCAGCCGCCCGTCCCGGAGGCGACTCCGAGTCGCGGCAAGTCGCCGTCCGCGCCCGTCACTTGACGAGCCCCGGCCTCCCCCCGCAACTGCCGCACCGCCTCCACCAGCAGGAACAGCCCCCGCATCCCGGGGTGTTGGGCCGACAGCCCGCCCCCGTCCGTGTTCACCGGCAACTCCCCGCCGGTCACCCGCAACCGCCCCTTCTCCACAAAGGCACCCCCCTCACCCTTCGCACAGAAACCCAGATCCTCCAGCGTCACCAACGTCATGTACGTGAACGCGTCGTAGATCTCCGCGAAGTCGATCTCCTCGGGCCCAACTCCCGCCCGCTCGAAGGCCAGCCGCCCGCTCACCGCCGCCGGTGACACCGTGAAGTCGGGCCACTCGGACATCGCCGCGTGCGAGACGTGCTCCCCGGTCCCGAGCACCCACACCGGCGCCGTACGGCAGTCCCGTACGTACTCCTCGGCGGCCAGCAGGATCGCCGCGCCGCCGTCGGACCGTATGCAGCAGTGCAGTTTGGTGAACGGGTCGGCGATCATCGGGCCGGAGAGCACGTCGTCCACGGTGATCGGGTCGCGGAACATCGCCTCGGGGTTCAGGGCCGCGTTCGCCCGGGCCTGTACCGCCACCTCCGCCAACTGCTCGATCGTCGTGCCGAATTCGAGCATGTGGCGGCGCGCGGCCATCGCGTACTTCGCGATCAGCGTGTGGCCGTAGGGGACTTCGAACTGGAGCGGGCCCCGCGCGCCGAAGGAGAGGTTCCCGGTGCGGCGGCCCGCCTTGATGTCGGCTCGGGCCGTCGAGCCGTAGACGAGCAGGACGGCGTTCGCGTGGCCCGCCGCTATCGCGTCCGTCGCGTGGGCCGCCATGACCTCCCAGGTCGAGCCGCCCACCGCCGTCGAGTCGACCCAAGTGGGGCGCAGGCCAAGGTATTCGGCCACCTCGACCGGTGGCAGTGTGCCCAGGCCCGCCGACGCGAAGCCGTCCACCACCTCCCGGCCCAGGCCCGCGTCCGCCAGTGCGCGGCGGGCCGCCTGGGCGTGCAGGGCGTAGGGGGTCGTGTCGTCCACGCGTCCGCAGTCGGACAGGGCGACGCCCACCACGGCGACCTTGCGGCTCCCCGGTGTCATGAGGCGCCTCCTCCCTCTGTGCATATCGTGCCCGGACTCCTAATATGACGGACCGTCAGATCTGGAGGGAAGTGCCATGGACGCCAGCTTCACCGCCGAGCAGGACGAGATCCGCCGTACCCTCCGCGAACTGCTCCAAAAGCGGTGCGGTTCCCCGGAGTTGCGCGCCGCCGTCGACACCCCCGCCGGACACGACCCGGCCCTCTGGACCGCCCTCGCCCAGCAACTCGGCCTGCCCGGACTCGCCCTCCCCGAGGCCTACGGCGGCGTCGGCTGCTCGGCGACCGAACTCGCCCTCGCGGCAGAGGAGACGGGCCGTTTCCTGGCCCCCTCTCCTCTTCTCGCCACCGCCGTGCTCGCCGCGCCTCTCGTCCTCGCCCTCGGCACCGAGACCCAACGCGCCCGGCTGCTTCCCCGTATCGCCGCCGGTTCCCTGACCGCCGCCCTCGCCGCACCCGGCACCGCCCTCACCACCGCCCTCACCCTCACCGGCCCCAACGGCGGGGAATGGGCGGGGGGCGGGCGCGCGGGCGGGGTGCAGGCCAGGCAAGTCGGAGACTCTGGTTGGCGGTTGTACGGGCAGGTCGCGCAGGTGCTCGACGGGCACAGTGCGGAGTTGCTGCTCGTCGCCGCCCACACCGGGGGCTTCGCCCGGTCGAGGACTCTGCTGTTCCTGGTGGCGGGGGACGCGGATGGGCTCGTACGTGTACGGCAGACCTCCCTCGACGCGACCCGGCCGCAAGCTCGGCTCGAACTGCGGGATGTAGAAGGGGAGTTGCTCGGCACGGACGACAGTCCGCATGTCCTACGGGAACTGTCCGCCACCGGCGACACCGTCGCCGCCGTACTCGCCGCCGAAGCCGTCGGGGCCGCCGACCGGGCCTTGGAGCGGACCGTTCAATACGTCAAGCAGCGGGAGCAGTTCGGGCGGGCCATCGGGTCGTTCCAGGCGGTGAAGCACCGGTTGGCCGATGTGTATGTGCAGGTGCAGGCGGCCAAGTCGGCGGCCTACTACGCCGCTTGGGCGATCGGTAGCGGGGAGCGGCTCGGTGGGCTCGCCCTCGCGCAGGCGCTGGAGGCTCTGAGGACCGCCGCCGGTGAAGGTATCCAGCTGCACGGCGGGATCGGGTTCACCTGGGAGCACGACGCCCATCTCTACTTCAAGCGCGCCGCCGGGGACGAGTTGCTGTTCGGGCCGGTGCATCGGCTGCGGGCGTACGCCGCCGAGGGTGCGCACCTCTTCGAGAGTCGCGAGGTGACGGTGTGATCGGTGTGCGTGCGGTGCAGAAGGTGTCGTCGACCCGGGCGTTCGCGCGTATCGCCCCGCATGTCATCCCCGCCATGGACCGGGCCGTGCACCGGCTCACGCGCGGGAAGGTGCTGCTCAGCGCCCAGATGCTGCCGGGGGTGATCCTGACCTCGACCGGGGCGCGGAGCGGGCAGCTACGTCACAGTCCGCTCGCCTGTATGCCGGTGGAGGGCGGGTGGATTCTCGTCGGGTCCAACTTCGGGCGTACCGGTAACCCCGCCTGGACGCACAACCTCCTCGTCCATCCCGATGCCGAGATCAGCTGGAAGGGTGAGCAAATCCCGGTCACCGCACGGCTGTTGGCGGGCGAGGAGCGGGCCGAGGTGTGGAAGGCGGCGCTGGCGTTCTGGCCGCCGTACGCCACGTATCAGGCGCGGGTGGACCGAGAGATCCGGCTGTTCCGGGTCGTGCGGCGCTGAACTCGTCGTGGATGCAGGGCAGGCGGTGATCCACCGGAGTGAACCACCGCCCACGAGACAGGACTTGGGACCTGAGAAGTCAGAGCCTGAGGAAGAACCGCTCCTACTTCGTCGGCTTCTTGCCGGTCACGCCCAGGTGGACCAACAGCGCCAGGTTCGGCTTGAGTTCAGCCTGCTTGACGCCCCACGTCTGGAAACCCTTCTGGTGCGAGGCGACGGCCGCGAGCATCGCGACCAGTGAACCGGCGACCGCCGCCGGGTTCACGTCCTTGTCGACCCTGCCCTTGGCCTGCAACTCGGCGACCGCGTCCGAGAGGGAGTTGTTCACGGAGTTCAGGATTTTCATCCGGAGCTTGTAGAACCGTTTGTCCCCCTCGGCGGCACCGAGATCGACGACCCTGAGGATCGCGTCGTTCCTGCGCCAGAACTCCAGGAAACCGTCCACGAGTTCCTGGGAGGTCTGCCAACCCGCCTTGCCGACCCATGACCGGCCGGCCAGCAGATCGGTCAACTGACCGCCCTCCGTGGCCATTTGCTCGGCAATTTCCAGGACGGCGCCTTCGACGTCCGGGAAGTACTGGTAGAAGGTCGCGGGTGAAGTCCCCGCCTTCCGGGCGACATCGATGACTTTGACGTCCCGGTAAGGGGAAGAGCTGAGCATCTCGCTTAGGCAGTCGAGCAGCTTCTGCCGGGTCGCCTGCCCACGCCGGCCGGCCACGCGGCCGTCGACGGTACGCACTTGTCCTGTCATGCCGTCAGCTTACCGAGGGGTGATCGGAGCGCGATTCGGCCGACTGCAAATGGGGTGCACGGGGGTCCGGAGGGTGGTGTGCCTGGTCTGCGGGGTGCGTGCGACGCCGTTACTTTGACGGTATGGCCGAAAACAGGGCATCCGCTGAGGAAAACACCTACGGAGAGGGCGTCCCCTGCTGGGTGGACGCGCAGCTTCCGGACCTGGCGGCGGGCAGGCGCTTCTACGGTGAGCTCTTCGGGTGGACCTTCGAGGAGGCGTATGGCGGCTCCGTATGGGCCCGCAAGGACGGTGAGGCCGTCGCGGGGCTCGCCCACAAGGCGGACGGGCGGATGCCGACCGTGTGGACGGTGTACTTCGCGACGCCGGACGTGGTGCGGCTGAGCGGGCGCATCCGGGAGGCCGGTGGGCAGGTGGTGATGGCGCCGGTGGCCTTGGGGGAGCTGGGTACCGCCGTCCTCGCCGCCGACCCGGAGGGGGCCGTCTTCGGGCTGTGGCAGGCCGCTCGGCATTCCGGTTTCGGCACCCGGCACAAGCCCGGCACCTTCGGCTGGGCCGAGCTGTACGCCCGCGACACGGAGACCGCGAACACTTTCTACGGCGGACTTTTCACAGACGCCTTGTTCGGACCGGATGCTGCCCCTGATTTCGGGCGGGCGCCCGTCTCCGACGTCTTCCCGGTCGAGATGCCGCCGCATTTCCTCGTGCACTTCCGGGTCGAGGACATCGAGCCTGTTCTGGGGGCCGTACAGCGGCTCGGCGGGCGGGTGCAGGTTCCGCTCTTCGAGACGTCGTACGGGAAAGTGGCGGTCGTCACGGACAATCAAGGGGCGTCGTTCGCGCTGCTGCAACGCTGACACCTGGACGTTTGTCCGGAGATATGGCGAGACACCCCGATTAGTCGCCGGGTTCGCAACCTGTGGCCCGGCCAGGAAGAATCAGGGTGCGTGCCGCCATGGCGGTGCGGTGGTGAGACGCTGCACGGGGTCGCGTACTTATGTGGGTGGCGTGGCCCGTACGGGGAGGTGGCAGGCAAGTGGTGGATCAGCTGACGCAGCACGATCCGCGGCGGATCGGGCCGTTCGAGGTGCTGGGACGGCTGGGCGCGGGCGGCATGGGGCTGGTCTATCTCGCGCGCTCGGCGTCCGGCCGGCGGGTGGCGATCAAGACCGTGCGGACGGAACTCGCCGAGGACCAGCTCTTCCGGGTCCGTTTCACGCGCGAGGTCGAGGCGGCACGGGCCGTTTCGGGCTTCTATACGGCCGCCGTGGTCGACGCCGACCCGCGGGCCGCCGTGCCGTGGCTGGCCACCGCGTATGTGCCGGCGCCCTCCCTCGAAGAGATAGTGAACGAGTGCGGGCCGATGCCGGCCCAGGCGGTGCGCTGGCTCGCGGCGGGGGTCGCGGAGGCGCTGCAGTCCATCCACGGGGCGGGTCTTGTTCACCGTGACCTCAAACCGTCGAATGTGCTCGTGGTCGAGGACGGGCCTCGGGTCATCGACTTCGGTATCGCCTCGGGTGTATCGAACACGCGTTTGACGATGACGAACGTGGCGGTGGGTACCCCCGCCTACATGTCTCCTGAACAGGCGAAGGACTCCCGCAGCGTCACCGGCGCGAGTGACGTCTTCTCGCTCGGTTCGATGCTCGTGTTCGCCGCCACCGGACACCCCCCGTTCCATGGCGCCAACCCGGTCGAGACCGTCTTCATGCTGCTGCGCGAGGGCCCCGACCTCCAGGGCCTCCCGAACGAACTGCGCCCGCTCATCGAGTCCTGCATGCAGATGGAGGCCACCGGCCGGCCCAACCCGGCCGACCTCCAGGCCCAGCTCGCCCCGCACCTCTTCGGCTCCGGCTCCGACGACAGCGGTACGGCCTCGGCCTGGCTGCCCGAGCGCGCGGTGACCCTGATCGAGACCCGGCGCGGTGGCCGCCCGCCGGTGAAACCGACGCCCACGGCCGGCCGTAGCGGTGGTGGCGGGCGCGTCGCCGTACCGCCGCCGCCCTCCCACGACCCCGTCGTGCCGGTCCCGGTCGGCGCCCCCGACACCGGGCCCGTACGGCTGGCCGGCGCGCCGGTGCCCATCGGCCCCGGTCCCCGTGTCGCCGACGCCCGCGCCGCCGCCGTGAAGGCACCCCCTCCGGAGGCCGGCCTGGTCGCCTCCTGGTCCCGGCCCCGGCCCGGCGTCAACGGCACGGAACCCGCCGTAGGCCCCGCCGTGCCCGCGCCGCCCCCGCTGCCCCCGGAAACCGCCGCCGGCTGGCGCCCCTGGCGGTTCCGGATGTCGAACGACGTCTGGGGCACCCCGACCGTCGCCGGTGACCTCGTCTACGTCACCTCCTTCGAGGTGCACGCGCTCGACGTGCAGACCGGCCGCCGTAGCTTCAAGACCCGGGACGTCGCCTGGTCGATGGCGGTCGCGGACGGCCGTATCCACGCCTCGGACGGGCCCACCCTCTTCGCCCTGGACGCCCGTGAGGGCGGTGACCTGTGGCGGTTGTCCACCGAGGCCTGGGTGTACTCCCTCAAGGCCGAGCGCGGCACCGTCGTCACCGGCACGCGCGGCGGCGGAGTGCAGGCCTGGGAGGCGTCCAGCGGGCAGCAGCTGTGGCAGCTGACCGGCGCGCAGACCGACTTCGAGTCCCCGGAGGCGGGCCCGGCGCTGCACGACGGCACCGTGTACGTCTGGCAGGACGCCCGCCTCCGCGCCCTGGACGCCCGGACGGGCGACGAGCGCTGGGCGTACCCGATCGGCGACGCGGCCTCCTGCGGGGGCGTACCCGTACGGATCACGCCCGCGCCCGACGGTCAGGTCTACGTCGCCGCAGGCACCCGCGTCCTCTCCGTCGAGGTGGCGAGCGGCCGGGTCCGCTGGCACTTCGAGGCCCCGGCCGTCTTCCTCTGCCCGCCCACCTTCGCCCCCGGCCCCGCGGTCACGGGCGGTGGCATCTACCTCGCCGACTACCTCGGCACGGTCTACGCCCTCGACGCCGCCGACGGCCGCGACCGCTGGCGCATCGCCACGGAATCGCGGGCGTCGATCGAACCGGTCCTCGTCGCCGCCGGTCACGTCCACGTCGGCAGCGGCAAGGGTCTCTACACGCTCGACGCGGTCACCGGCACGCCCAAGTGGCGCTTCCAGGCGGGCGGCGACATCGTGGGCGCCCCCGCGGTCGCCGAGGGCCGGATCCACTTCGGCTCCACCGACCACCTCCTCTACACCCTCAAGTCCGATGACGGCCGCCTCCGTTGGAAGCTCGCGACCGGCGGCGAGATCACCGGGGCGCCGGTCGTCAGGGACGGCGTCGTGTACGCGTGCAGCAAGGACCGCTGCGTGTACGCCCTCGACGCGGAGAAGGGGACGGGCACCGCAAGGACCGCGTGAGCGGCGCCCGTTGAGGTCGCTACCATGAGCGGATGCAAACGCGGGGGCGCACGCTCAAACTCACGGCAGTACTGGCACTGACGGTTCTCACCCTCACCGGCTTCTCCACCGGACGGCATCACAGCAGCAGTCGTCATCGGAGCAGCGGGGGTGGGGGCGGGTGCAGTAGCTCCAGTCAGGATCACGACACGTCGACGTCATCGGGCGGTTCGACGGGCGGTTCGTCCGGGGGCAGTTCGTACACCCACCGGCCCAACTACCGTTCCACACCCACTTCTACGGCTACTTCCGGCAGCGGCAGCAGCAGCCTGCAGGACGGTACGGCGAGGCTGGTGAGCTGCGCGACGGCGACGAAGCAGTACGCGACCGTCGAGGTCAGCAACCCGAACAGCCGCAAGGCCACCTTCTCCGTCGACGTCACCTTCAAGGACGCTCAGGACAACGAGGTCGACTTCAACTACGCGGACGTCAAGGTCCCGGCGAACGGCAAGGCGACCGTCCGGGTGCGCGTGCTCGGCACCTCCACCCCGGTCGACCACTGCGAGGTCGACCCCAGGGCCACCGCCGGAACCTGACCCTCACCGGGTCCGGAAGCCGCCGTTCTTCCGGTCGGCGAACAACTCCGCCTGCCGTTCGGTCGGCAGATTGCCAAGGGCGATGAGTGGTGGCGCCTGCGCATAGGCTTGCGCACGTGCCGCCTCCTTCGCCGCCCACAACGCCCGAACGGTGCCCTGGACACCCTCCGTCGGATACCCGGCGATGACGGTCGCGCAGGACACGGCCGCCTCCAACGCCCCGCCGGGCTCAGTGAGTTCGGAGACCAGCCCGAGCTCGTACGCCCGCCGTGCGGAGATCCGTTCCGCCGTCCCCATCAGCATCATCCGGGCGACCTCGCCGTACGGCATCCGATGTGCCATGAGCACCGACTCGTACGCGCTGACCATCCCGTACGTGGTGTGCGGGTCGAAGAACACGGCGGTCGGGTCGGCGATCACGAACTCGCTCTCGCCCAGCAGGTAGAAGGCCCCGCCGCACGCCATCCCGCGCACGGCGGAGATCACCGGCTTCCACAGGTCGTTCGCCTTCGGGCCGATGTTGAGCAGCGGATCGTCCTGCATGTAGGGCGAGTTGGGCTGCGGGACCACCGCGTCCCGGTCGAGCCCGGTGCAGAAGGCGCGCTCCCCGGCGCCGGTGAGGACGACGGCCCGTATGGAGTCGTCGAACCGCAACTCCCGCCATACGGCGGCCAGTTCAGCGGCAGTTGCGAGGCCGATGGCGTTGAGCTTGCGCGGCCGGTCGAGGGTGACGACGGCGACGGCGGTGTCCTTGTCGACGGAGACGGTCAGAGTGGTGGGAGTGTTGGGAGTGGTGGGAGTCATGACCGCGCCAGGATCCACTGCGGAAGCCCGCCCTCGTCGAACACGACCTGCACCCGCGCCCCGATCCGAATCCGGCCCGGGGCAACGGAGTTGAGCGCGGCCCCGGCCTCACTGACGAGGTTCCCGACCAGCCGGATCCGCGGGGCGTCGACCAGTTCGACCACGATCACGTTGTACGGCGCGACGGCCGCGTAGTCGGGGAGCAGGGGCGGATGCGGGAAGACGTACGACCAGACCCGCCCGTGCCCGCTCACTTGCCGCCAGTCGCTCGCGAAGGACTGGCAGTGGGGGCAGCAGGGGCGGGGCGGGAAGCGGGGTTCTTCGCAGTCGGCGCAGGTCTGGACGCGGAGTTCGCCCTCGCGGGCGTACTGCCAGAAGGGGGCGCCGTCGGTGTCGGTGAGCGGAGTGAGCATGGCGGTCGACTGCTTCCTATTTGTTGAGCATTTCTGCTCGGATCGGGTAATTCGCTCTCCGCACCGGGGTGCTGGAGTCCTGGACCGGCAGTCTGGTCCGGTGGCGATCGGTCCGTTCCTGGATGAGCTGTTTGACCCGCGTGTGCGGGGTGTGCAGGGAGATGTCAGGGTCTCCGTCTCGTTCCAGGACGTTGATCGCTCCCGCGTGGTCTGCTTGCCACACGTCCCCGCATCGGGTGCAGTGAAGCCGGTCCCCTGAGCGCTTGCCGAGGATTCGGCAGCAGGGGGCGACTTGTGACGTGTAAGCCGCATTGACCAGCGTCAGCGCAGAACCTCTGCGTTCTGACACGTTCGTCAGCGCCTCAGCCGTGACGCCTTTGGTCCAGGCGGCGAGGCGGCGGTTGGTGTTCTTTCCGAGCTTCTTCCGTGAGGGGAAGGAGCGGGTGAGGTCTTCGGCCACCACGTGTGCGGCCTTGTCGACAACCGCGTGCACGGCGGTGAAGGTGACCGTTCGCACGCGGGATTCGAAACGGTTGCGGCGCCGGTTGCGTTTGGCTATGCCGAGGTTGTTGGCCGTGATCCGGTCGGCCTTCGCCAGGTCGCCTTTCTCGCGGGCCTTCTCCGCAACAGAACGGATCTTGGCCCGCCGGGCGTTCTTGACCTTCAGGAAGTCCGACTCGGCCCGCAGGAGTTCGCCCAGCTCGGTGCCGTGGTGGTTGCCGTCGGAGTCGGTGAGGGCTTCGGTGTAGCCCTTGTCCACGCCGACCTTCACGGTGCCGCACGGGCGTGTCTCGCGCAGGTCGGGTGCGTCGATGGTGTAGTGCACCTCGACACGTCCGCCACGCAGGATCAGTCGCAGAGTCCCTGTGGGCGCGACGGTGGTATTCAGCGGGATGGTGACCATCTGCCGCTGTTTCAGGCCCGGTGCCGCGAGCCAGATGCTCCCGCCCTCAGCGAGGGTGAAGGTGCGGTACTGGTCGGAGCGGACCACGATCTGATTCGTTGTTCGAGATACGCCGCGGCGCCAGTGCCGACGCATCATGCGGGACAGGTACGGGTCTGGCGTCCAGGTGTCGCGTTTCAGGGCGGTGTACGCCTGCTTGCGTTCCTCCTCCGTCGTGTAGTGGCGGTGGATCGCCTGACGTACCGGGACCTTCGCGGCCTCGCGGCAGGCCTTGATGTCGGCGACCGCGTCCCGCACGGTCTCCTTCCACGCGTTGGCCAGTACCCCGAACCCGGCGGCGGTGCCGTCAGCCATCCACTGGTCACGGATGGTCCGGTCGGAGATTCCGAGACCGGTGACGGAGCCGTAGCGGCGCCACACCAGTGCCCGGACCCGGCCGAGGAGAAGCGCCTGCTCGTCGAGCTGGGCGTACTTACTCTGGTTGAGGCGCTGGCTGTAGGCGATGCGGGTGACCTTCACCGGCCGCCGCCGGCGAGCTCGTCCTTGAGGGGCTTCTCGTACTGGCGCAGGCCGTGCAGGCGGCAGGAGAAGGTGTGCACGATCGTCAGCAGATCTTCCACGAGTTCCTGTTGTGGGGACAAGGACTCGGCGTTGGCGATGACGATCTCGCAGCCATGCCGCTGTGCAACGTGCTCGATCAGGTCGAACCCGAACCGGGCCAGCCGGTCCTTGTGGGCGATGACCACCCTCTCGATCTCGCCGTTCTCGATGCGGTCCATCAGGGCGAGGAACTTCTTTCGGCGCAGGTCCATGCCGCCGCCGATCTCCCGCACCCACTCGTCGACCGGGATACCCGCGCCCAGACAGAACGTTTCCATCGCGGTGACCTGCGAGGCGAGGTCGTCTTTCTGTCCAGGTGAGGACACCCGGCAGTACACGACGGTGGCACGTCGGGCCTGAGCGGCAAGACCCAGGGCGGCCCGTACGTCGGACTCGTCGAAGTACCGCTGGCCACTCTGGGTGCGCTTGGCCGTGATACGGCCTTCGTCGTCCCAGCGCCGAACGGTTGACGCGGAGCGTCCGATGCGCTGCGCAAACTCGCTGATGCGATACTTCTTCCCCATGTGCTGAACAGTAGTGAATAGTGGGTAAGAACTTAAACAAGAGCCACACCTCCTCATCTCACGTCGTGAGCAGCAGGGCGGAGGTGGGGACGCCCTCGCCCGCCGTCACCAGGCAGGTGGCGGCGTCCGGGACCTGGGCGGTGCTGGTGCCGCGCAACTGCCGTACGCCCTCGTTGATCAGGTTGAAGCCGTGCACGTACGCCTCGGAGAGGCCGCCGCCGCTGGTGTTGAGGGGGAGTTGGCCGCCGATCTCCAGCGCGCCCCCCTCCGTGAAGGCGCCACCTTCGCCGCGTCCGCAGAAGCCGTAGCCCTCCAGGGAGAGCGGGACGAGGGCGGTGAACGCGTCGTAGATCTGGGCGACATCGACGTCCTGCGGGGTGAAGTCGGCGTGTTTCCACAGGTGTCGGGCGGCGGTCCAGGCGGGGCCGGTGAGCGGGTCGTCGTTCCAGTAGTTGACCATGCCGTGGTGCTGGGCGGGGAGGCCCTGGGCGGCGGAGTGGATGTAGACGGGGCGGCGCCGGCAGTCGCGGGCGCGCTCGCGGGAGACGACCACGCAGGCCAACGCCCCGTCCGTCTCAAGGCAGTTGTCGAAGAGGCAGAGGGGTTCGCTGATCCAGCGGGAGGTCATGTACATCTCGCGGGTGAGGGGGCGGTCGTACATGATCGCGGCGGGGTTCTGATTGGCGCGGTTGCGGCAGGCGAGGGCGACGTTGAACAAGTGGTCCCGGGTCGCGCCGTACTCGTACATGTAGCGGCGGGTGAGCATGGCTATTTCATCCGCCGGTCGGAGGAGGCCGAAGGGGCGGGTCCACTGGGCGGGGGTGGGGAGTTGGCGGGTCGTGTTGGTCCACGGTCTCGCCCCGCTGCCGCGCTTACGGGACCGCCAGGCCACGCCGACCGTCGCCTGCCCGGCGGCGATGGCGGTGGCGAGGTGGGCGACGGTCGCGCATGAACCGCCGCCCCCGTAACCGATTTTGCTGAAGAAGGTCAGGTCACCGAAGCCGACCGCCTTCGCCAGCTCGACCTCGTCCGTCTCCTCCATCGTGTAGGAGGCGAGGGCGTCCACCTCGCCGGGCGAGATTCCGGCGTCGTCGAGGGCGGCGAGCACGGCACGACACGCCAAGGTCCGCTCGTCCTCGGGGAGTTGCTTGGCGAAGAAGGTCTGCCCGATGCCGACGATCGCGGTCGCGTCCTTCAGCCCGGCCATGCGATGTCCGACCGTGCGCTGTCCCGCCGTGCGCTGTCCCGCCCTGCTCTGTGCGGCCATGTTCTGTGCACCTCCGCGTGACACCGGGGCTGCTGACAGGGCGTCAGGCTACAGCTAATCTGACGGGTAGTCAGCTACTGGGTTTTGGGAGGCCGTTCATGCGCGGAGACGTGGAGTGGGGCACCATCCCGGGCCTGGTGCGATCCGCCGCCGAGCGGTACGCGGACGCCGAGGCGGTGGTGGAGGGGCGGACGCGGTTCTCGTACGCGGAGTTGGGCGCGCGGGTGGAGCGCGCGGCGGCGGCCTGTGTCGCGAGCGGGGTGGAGGTCGGCGACCGGGTGGGCATCTGGGCGCCGAACTCGACGGACTGGATCGTTTCGGCGCTGGGGGCGGTGTCGGCGGGTGCGGTGCTGGTGCCGTTGAACACGCGCTTCAAGGGGAGCGAGGCCGCGTATGTGCTGCGGAGCAGCGGGGCGCGGTTGTTGTTCGTGACCGGGACGTTCCTGGGGACTTCGTATGTGGCGTCGCTGCGGCGGGCGGCGGGGGAGGGGGTCGGGGACGGTCCGCTGCCGGGGCTTCCGGCGCTGGAGCAGGTGGTGGTGCTCGCGGACGACGCGCCCGCCGACTTCCGTACCTGGAAGGACTTCCTGGCGAGCGGGGAGGGGGTGGGCGCGGCTGAAGTGCGGGCACGGGAAGGGGAGTTGGACGGGTCGTCGGTCTCGGACATCATCTTCACGTCGGGTACGACGGGTCGCCCGAAGGGTGCGGTGATCACGCACGCGCAGACGCTGCGGGCGTACGAGGTGTGGAGTGACCTGGCGGGGTTGCGGCAGGGCGACCGCTATCTGATCGTGAATCCCTTCTTCCACACCTTCGGCTACAAGGCCGGGGTGATCGCCTGTCTGATGCGGGGCGCGACGATGATCCCGCAGTCGGTGTTCAACGTCGACACGGTGCTCGCGAACATCGCGGCGGAACGGGTCTCGGTCCTCCCGGGCCCGCCCACTCTCCACCAGTCCCTCCTCGACCACCCGGCCCGCGACGCGCACGACCTGTCCGCTCTGCGGCTGGTGGTGACCGGGGCGGCGGTGGTGCCGTTGCGGCTGGTGGAGCGGTTGCGGGGCGAGCTGGGGGTGGGGACGGTTCTTACGGCGTACGGCCTCTCGGAGGCGAGTGGCATCGCGACCATGTGCCGGCGGGGGGACGATCCGGCGGTCATCGCGTCGACGTCGGGGCGGGCGATTCCGGGGACGGAGGTACGGGTGGCGGCCCCGTTCGGCTCCCCGGGCGAGGTGCTGGTGCGTGGCTTCAACGTCATGCGGGGCTACTACGAGGACGCGGCGGCCACGGCGGAGGTGCTGGGCGAGGACGGCTGGCTGCGTACCGGTGACGTCGGTGTCCTGGACGACGAGGGCAATCTCCGGATCACCGACCGGATCAAGGACATGTTCATCGTCGGCGGCTTCAACGCGTACCCGGCGGAGATAGAGCAGCTGTTGGGCGTGCATCCCGATGTGGCCGACGTGGCGGTGATCGGCGTACCGGACGCGCGGCTCGGCGAGGTCGGCAAGGCGTACGTCGTGCGCCGCCCGGACGTGACGCTGACCGGCGACGACCTGATCGCCTGGGCGCGGCGGGAGATGGCGAACTACAAGGTGCCGCGGATGGTGGAGTTCGTGGGAGAGCTGCCTCGGAACGCGAGCGGGAAGGTGGTGAAGGGGGAATTGCGGGGTTCGTGAGCGGCCCTGTTGTCCCGGTTGTCCTGCGGTATGGTGACTGGTATGGCAACGAAGAAGTACACCGTCACGCTTCCGGAAGAGCTTGCCGAGCAGATTCGGCGGGAGGTGGGGGCGGGGGGGTTCAGCGCGTACGTCACCAAGGCGATAGAGCGTCAGCACGAGCAGGACTTGCTGGGCGAGCTGGTGAACCGGCTGGAGGAGGAGCACGGGGCCGTCACTGACGAGGAGCTGGCCGCTGCCGAGGCCGAGCGGAAGGAACTCGACCGTCATTTCACCGGTCACCATGGAGTCGACGATGTCGACTACCCGAAGGCGAGCTGATGGGGGCGAGTACCTATGTGCTGGACAGTGAGGGCTTATCGCGGGCGGTACGCGGCGAACGAATGATGTTGGCCCGGCTCAAGGACGCCCATCTGACCGGCATCCGCGTGGTGACCAGCTCGATGACCCTCATCGAGGCGTACCACGGACAGGTGAATCTCGCGGCGTGGAGCTGGGCGATGTCCCGGGTAGTGGCCGAACCCGTGACACGGGATGTGGCCGAGGCCGCGATCGCTCTCCTGAAGTGCACCCGCCTGCACGGCCACAAATACGCCATCGACGCCGCCCTCGCCGTGATCGCGGAACGGCAGCCCGGGAACGTCGCGCTGTACACGTCCGACGCCGACGACCTGCGGAAACTGTGCGCACCGCGAGTGGCCGTCAGGTCGCTGTAGGACCCTGGACAACACATCGGCCGCGACAGCTCCCCCCAGAGCTGTCGCGGCCGATCCCCCGTGCGGAGGCAGGTCTGTCAGGCCTCTTCGTCCGTGACGTGGACGTTGTCCGTCGTGACCTTGCCGGAGTCCTTGGCCGTGACCGTCAGCGGTTCGTCGGTGACGTGGACGTTGTCCGTGGTGACGACGACCGGCTCGTCGGTGACGTGGACGTTGTCGGTGGTGTTCTCGTCGCTCATCTTGCGCTCCCCTGTGTTGTGCGGTGACTGGACAAGATCCGCCCGGCAACTCCCCCGAGGACTGCCGGGCGGATCTTGCGGGCCGGTTCACCCTAAGGGCCCGGCTCTGTGTCGTTCCGCCTGCCCCCCGACGCGACGGCCCGACACGTTCGAGACTGCCGGGCCGCGATAAACGAACGATGAACGACACAGCGCCGGAGCCCGTGCCGGGGTGTCGTCAGGCCGCCGCCGACGGTGTCAGCAGGCCCCTGACCTCCTGCGCCTCCGGAGCGCCCAGCGTCTCGAAGATGTCCAGCGCCTCCCGCCAGCAGACCTGCGCCCGGTCCAGCTGGCCGATGCCGGTGAGGGCGCGGCCGAGCACCGTGAGGACGTTGCCCTGCCGCCAGTCGCCGCCGACACCGCGCAGCAGCGTCAGCGCCATCTCGGCGTTGGCCGCAGCCTGGGCGGGACGCCGTGCCGTGAGGTCGAGTTCGGCGAGCCGGAAGACGGTCATGCCCTCCCACAGGCGCTGCCGGCGGTCCCGGAACACGCGCAGGGCTTCCTGGAGGCACTCGGTCGCCTCGGCCAGCTTCCCGCTCCGGGTGAGCGCGAGGCCCAGCGCGTAGCGGCCGTTGGCGCCCCTGAGGTCGTGCTCCATGTCGTCGTACAACGCGGTGCCCTGCCGGGCCAGCGCGACCGCGCTCTCCGTGCGGCCGGTCGCCAGATGGGTGCGGGAGAGGTTGCACAGGGCGCTCGCCTCTCCCGTACGGTCCCCGACCACCCGGAAGCTCTCCAGGGCGCGGGTGAAGTGCTGCTCGGCGTCCGCGAGGCGGCTCTGGTACATCGCGACCGCGCCGCTGATGTTCGACGACCAGCAGCTGGTGAGCGCGTCGCCCTCCGCCTCGGCCAGCTCGATGGCCCGCTCGCCCTCTTGGACGGCCGCGTCGAACCGGCTGCCGGAGACGTGGTGCACGAAGGCCAGCGCCATGAACGTCCGTGCCTCGGACCGGGAGTCGCCCGCCTCCTGAGCCACTTCCCGCAGCCGTTCCACGACGGCCTCGTACTCCTTGGAGTTGGTGCCCGACTCCGCGAGGTCGCACGCCGCCCACAGGGTGTCCACGGCCCGCCGGAGTGTCTCCGGCCGTGCGGCCTGGCGGACGCAGGCCAGCAGGGACACCGCCTCGGCGTACAGCCAGTCCTGTGCGGTGTGCCGGTCCGAGAACACGAGGCCCGGATGTTCGGTGTGCTCCAGGTGGTCCACCAGTCGGTCCCCGGGCCGTTCGATGAGGTAGACGCCCGAGACGGTGGCCAGGTAGAAGTCCAGCAACCGGGAGAGCGCGGCCGCCGTCTCGCTCGGCGGCGACTCGTCCCGCTCCGCACACGCACGCGCGTAGAGCCGCACCAGGTCGTGGTACCGGTAGCGGCCCGGAGCCGCCGATTCGACAAGTGACGTGTCTACGAGGGATTCCAGCAGGTCCTCGGTCTCCTCCACCGGGAGGTTCAGCATCGCCGCGGCCGCCGCGAGGGAGATGTCCGGCCCGTCGGCGAGGCCCAGCAGGCGGAACGCCCGTGCCTGCGCCGGCTCCAACTGGCCGTAGCCCAGCTCGAAGGTGGCCTTCACGGCCAGGTCGCCGGCCTGCAGCTCGTCCAACCGCCGCCGTTCGTCGGCGAGTTTGGCGGCGAGCACCGAGACCGTCCACGTACGGCGGGCCGCCAGCCGGGATGCCGCGATGCGGATCGCCAGCGGGAGGAAGCCGCACGCCGCGACCACGTCGAGGGCGGACTCCCGTTCGGCGGCGACCCGTTCGGCGCCCACGATCCTCGTGAAGAGCTGGAGGGCCTCCTCGGGGGACATCACGTCGAGGTCGACGAGATGCGCTCCGGCCAGGTCCACCATCCGGACCCGGGAGGTGACCAGCGCCGCGCAGCCTTCCGTCCCCGGCAGCAGCGGCCTGACCTGGGCCGCGTCCCGCGCGTTGTCCAGCAGTACCAGCACCCGGCGGCCGTCCAGCACCGACCGGTACAGCGCGGAGCGTTCCTCCAGGGAGTCCGGTATCGCGGAGTCCGCGGTGCCCAACGCCCGCAGGAACGCGCCCAGTACGGTCTCCGGTTCGGCGGCGCGCGAGCCCGCGCCCTGGAGGTCGACGTACAACTGCCCGTCGGGGAAGGTGGATCGCGCCTGGTGGGCCACGTGCACCGCGAGGGTGGTCTTGCCGACGCCCCCGATGCCGGCGAGCGCCGACACCGCCATCACGCGGCCCTCGGCCGAGGCCAGGACCTCGCTCAGTTCCGATACGAAGGACACGCGGCCGGTGAAGTCCGGGACCGTCGCCGGGAGTTGGTGGGGGCGGAGCGGTGCCGGCACGGACTCCGCCGCCGGTGCGGAGGGTTCCGCGAGGCCCGGGTCGGCCTGGAGGATCCGGTTCTGGAGTTCGCGCAGACCCGGGCGCGGGTCCACGCCCAGCTCGTCGGCGAGCAGGCGCCGGGTGTCCGCGTACACCGCGAGGGCCTCCGCCTGGCGGCCGGAGCGGTACAGGGCGAGCATCAGCAGCTCGCGGAGGCGTTCGCGGAGCGGGTGGGCCGCGGTGAGGGCGGTCAACTCGCTGACCGCCTCCGCGTGGCAGCCCTGCTCCAGGTCCATGTCGAGGCGGGATTCGAGGAGTTGGAGCCGCCACTCCTCCAGGCGGACGCGCTGCGCCTCCGCGTACGGCCCGGGGAGTCCGGCCAGCGGCTCCCCGTCCCACAGCGCGAGCGCCCGGCCCAGCAGGTCCCGCGCACGGCACAGGTCACCCGTCGACTTCGCCTTCTCCGCCTCGTTCGCCAGGTCGTGCACCTCCGCCACGTCCAACGCGCCCTCGGGCAGCCCCCGTACGGCGTACCCGCCCGACTCGCTGACCAGGACCCCGGCGTCCAGCGCCTTGCGCAGCCGGGACGCGTACGTCCGCACCGCGGCCAGCGCCTGCGACGGAGGGTCGTCACCCCACAGGGCGTCGATCAGCTCACCGGCGGTCGCCGTCCGGCCCTCGCGCAGCAACAGCGCGGCCAGCAGGGCGCGTTGCTGGGGAGAGCCCGTGTTCAGCGAAACAGGGCCCCGCCAGGCACGTACCGGACCGAGCACGCTGAAGCGCAGCGCGGTCGACTCCTCCGAGCCGGACTCGGGGCGCCGCTGCTCCGGTACTCGCGGTCCACCGTCCATCGCCGTTCCCCCTAGGCAAGCCTGTTAACTACGACAGTTTGCCTTGTCCGCGCCCGATGCGTCAGCTCTCGGGGCCACCGGTCACAGGTGGCCACGCGGGATATCACAAGGCCCTCACACCGCCTGCGCACAGTTCCGCACACAACCGAGCACCCCGAACTCATATCAGGCTAGCTGACGGGTCGTCAGATCGGCGCTACCGTGAGCGCCATGGACACCCAGAACCCCCAGGCGACCGACCAGGCGACCCTCCCTCTGATCATCTCCGTCGACGACCACACCGTGGAGCCCGCCGACGTCTGGCAGCACCGGCTGCCCAAGAAGTACCTGGACACAGGACCTCGCATAGTCCGCGCGCCACTGAAGGAAATGACCTTCCTCGGCGGCCGGTTCAAGCCCGTCATGGGCGAACCAGGCGACGACGGCCCCATCGGCGACTGGTGGGTCTACGAGGATCTGCACCGCCCCCTCACCCGCCTCGACACCGCCGTCGGCTACAGCAGGGACGAGATCAAGCTCGAAGTCATCACTTACGAGCAGATGCGTCCCGGCTCCTACGACGTCCCGTCCCGGCTCGCCGACATGGACGTCAACCACGTCCAGTCCGCGCTCTGTTTCCCCACCTTCCCGCGCTTCTGCGGCCAGACCTTCACCGAGGCCACCGACCGCGAACTCGGGCTGCTCTGCGTCCGCGCCTACAACGACTGGATGGTGGAGGAGTGGTGCGGCCCGGACGCGCACGGCCGCCTGATACCACTCCCGCTCATCCCTTTGTGGGACCCGGAGTTGGCCGCCGCCGAGGTCCGCCGCAACGCGGCCCGCGGGTGCCGTGCCGTCGCCTTCTCCGAGATACCCCCGCACCTCGGCCTGCCCTCCATCCACACCGACGACTGGGACCCGTTCCTCCAGGCCTGCGCCGAGACGCAGACCGTCATCGCCATGCACATCGGCTCCAGCAGCCGCATGCCCTCCACCTCGGCCGACGCGCCGCCCGCCGTCGGATCGACGATCACCTTCGCCAACTGCTGCTATTCCATGGTGGATTGGCTGATGAGCGGCAAGTTCGAACGCTTCCCGGACCTCAAGGTCATGTACGCCGAGGGCCAGATCGGTTGGATCCCCTACATCCTGGAGCGCGCCGACGTGGTCTGGGAGGAGAACCGCGCCTGGGGCGGCGTCGCCGACAAGGTCCACCGCCCGCCGTCCGAACTCTTCACCGAGCACGTCTACGGCTGCTTCTTCGACGACGCGTTCGGCCTGAAGAACCTCGACTCGATCGGCGTCGGAAACGTCCTCTACGAGACCGACTACCCCCACTCCGACTCCACTTGGCCCAAGTCCCGCGAGGTCGGCGAGGCCCAGATGGGCCACCTGGCACCGGACGTGGTCGAGCGGATCGTCCGAGGCAACGCGATCGACCTGCTGGGCCTGACCCCGGACGGCCTGTGGGAGGGCCCCAAGTGACCGCCCTCGCCTACGGGATGCAACTACCCGTCCAGTCGCAGAGCACCATCTACGCCGAGCCCTGGGAGGCCGACGCGGGGCCCGCCGACCTCGTCGAGATCGCGCGGGCCGCCGACCGTTCGGGCTTCGCCTACATCGCGGGCTGCGACCACGTCGGCGTCCCGCGCCGCCTCGCCACCGCCATGAGCACGATCTGGTACGACCCCGTCGCCACCCTCTCCTACCTCGCCGGCGTCACCGAGCGCGTCCAACTCCTCAGCCATGTCGCGGTCGTGGGCCTACGGCACCCGCTGCTCACCGCCAAGCAGTACGCCACCGTGGACCACTTGAGCGGCGGGCGCCTGATCCTCGGGGTCGGCGCCGGGCACGTACGGGAGGAGTTCGAGGTCCTGGGGGTCGACTTCGACCGGCGCGGGGCCGTACTCGACGAGTCGATCGACGCCCTGCGTGCCGCGCTCGGCCCGGACGAATTCCCGGAGCACCACGGCAAGTTGTACGACTTCGAGGGGCTCGGGCAGCGCCCCCGCCCGGTGCGGGAGCACGTCCCCCTCTGGGTCGGCGGTTCGTCCCCCGCCGCCGTACGCCGGGCCGCGCTCAAGGCGGACGGCTGGCTGCCGCAGGGCGACCCGCGCGACAAGCTGCCCGCGCAGATCGCGCGGCTCCGGCGACTGCGCGAAGAGGCCGCGGTGGAGGGGCCGTTCGTGTTCGGGGCCATCACCGAGCCGCTGTACGTCGGCGACCCGGGGTGGGAGGTCGGGCGGCGCACGCTCACCGGAGCGCCCGAGGTCCTCGCGGAGTCGCTGCGTGCCTACGGCGCGATGGGCGTGGACCAGATCCAGGTGCGGTTCCGCTGCCGGGACCGCGCTGAACTCACCGATCAGATAAGGGAGTTCGGGAGCGAGGTGGGGCCGCTGCTCTGAACAAGCCCTCCGCTGACAGGCCGTACCTTGATCACGGCCTGTTCGAACGTGATCACATCCTGTTTGAACATGGTCACGCCGAGCCGCGTATGTACGGACGTACGGACGTCATGGCTCCGGCGGAAGGACCCCCGAAGTGCGATCCTCCGAACGACTCGTAGTTGCCGTGGCCTCCGCCGGGGTCACCTGGCCGCACGAGAACTGGCCGCCCCCGGACGATCCGTACGTGGACCGTGTGCAGCATGTCCCCCCGCCCCACCACGGGTTGGCGGAGACCGCGGCGGACGTCGTCGTGCTGCACTGCGAGGACCCGGCCGTGTCCTTTCCGGGCCTGCTGGAGGTTCTCCGCACCCGGAGCGTCCCGGCGGTCGTGGTCAGTCCGCGCCGGGACACCGAAGCGGTGGTCGAGGTGTTCCGGGCCGGGGCGGGCTATCTGGTCGAGAGCGACCACTGCCCCGAGATGATGTCCTCGGCGATGGTGGCGGCCACCGTCGGGCACACCTACCTCTCGCCGTCGGCATCCGACGCCCTGCGGGAGGGGGCCCGGCGGATGACCGCGAGCGACGAGACGATGGAGCGGCTGCGCGCGATGCTCTCGCCGCGCGAGCAGCAGATCATGGAGCTGCTGTCGACCGGCCTGGGCGCGCAGCAGATCGGGCAGCGATTACGGCTGAGCGAGAAGACCGTCCGCAACAACCTCAGCAACATCTATGCCAAGTTGGACGCCAGGAGCGGCACGGACGCGGTCCTGCGCTGGCTGGGAGCCACGCCCGTGCTTCGCACCTGAGAACACCCGAGGACACCTGAGATCGCCGGCCGGAATCCCTTTCAGGGGATCTAGGGCGCCGGTATCTCCGACAGCGGTATTTCCACGTCGGTGACATTGGCGCCGCCCTCACCGAATCCGGCCTCTTCGGACTGGAGGGCCTTCGTCGAGTTCGGGACGGAGTCGGCCGCGGTCGTCTCGCATTTCACATTCCGCAGCCAAAGACGTCCGTCGGGCGTTCCGTTGTTCAGGATCTGCGGATAGAAGACATGCACGGTCGCGGCGCCCTCGCTCGGCGAGAAGAACACCGTCTGACCGTCCTGCGCCTCTTTGTACGTGGCCTTCAGGAATCCGCTCACGTCGGTGCGCTTGGCGGACCACATGTAGAAAGCCGTGCTGTCCGCCTGCACGGTGTCCGTCCGGCTGAACGCGAGGGTGGTCGTCTTGTCGTCACGCGTGATGTTGATGGTCGACGTGCTGAATTCCAGGCCGATCTCGAAGAGCGAGTTGCCGAGTTTCGTACCGGCCTCGGTGACGGTTCCCTCCTCCACCTGAAGGGTTCTCGTCACCGACGTACTCACGGTGAAGGTCTTCGTCGCGGTGCTCGTGGAACCGCAGTTGTCGGACACCGGGGAGACGCGTTCGTTGGGCCCGAGGCTGTTGTCCTTGAACTGGACGTCGACGAACTCGCAGTTGGCCAGTTTGTCGGAGTCCGCGGAGCAGTCGGCGCTCACTTCGGACGGGGTGGCGGCGTTCGCCCGGTTCATCAGCGGGACGATCACCGCGAGCGCCGCGACGGGGGCCAGGGCGAGGGTGATGCGCTTCTTCTTGCTCCGGTGACTTCTCGTGCGGCCGTTCCGGCTCATGGGTGTCTCCAGGGGGATCACGTGGGGGTGAAGTGGGCTTGATCTGGGGTGACTTGACTGCTGCCGGTCGGCTCAGCAGTCCTCCAGGACCGCCTTGGAGGTGCCGTCCACGACACCGGGAGCACCGGCCGCACCCGGCAGGATGACGGGTCCTTCGACGACATCCGGCGCCACGAAGTTCTGCTCCGGGCTGGCCGGCAGGACGGTGGTCTGCTCCCGGGCGTCGATACGCGCCCGCCATTCACCGGTCATGCGCTGCAACTTGGGCGTGAACTCCATGTGGAGCACCTTGCCGACCGGCACGTCCCGCGCCTCCGTGTCCCCGGCCGTCGCCGACTTCACGGTCATGTCGAGGGTGCCCTTGTGCTTGCTCCAGGACCCGCTCAGGAATCCGAAGAGGCCGCCTGCGGCGCCCTGTTGGGTGGAGACGTACTTACCCTGACCCTGGGCCGCGGTCGACGACCAGGTGATGGAGACCTTGGCCGGATCGGTGGCGTTCGGCTCGCAGTTCGGGAAGTCGATGGACGCCTTTTCGGTGGGCCCGTCGAAGGTCTCGAAATTCGTCTCGACGTAGTCGCAGTTGTCGGCCTGGAAACCGTCCGCGAAGGCGCCGCCGAAATCCTCCACGGACCGCTGATCGCCATTGACCACCGCGGACCGCTCGCACATGGTCATGATCTGGTCCGGTGTCTTCGCGTCGGCCGCGTTCGCCGACGGCAGCAGCGCGACGACCACCCCGCCGGTGGCGAGTGCCGCGCCGATCGCCACGTACCTGACTTTCCTGTTGCGCAATCTCCGCTTTGCCATGACAGGCATTGTTGGAGCCAAGCCGAGGTATGGCCAGGGTCAAAAGTCCCTACTCCGCGGTCACTTGAAGTGTGCTTGCGCACTCGCAGTGTGCTTGTGCAAGGCCTCTCTCCCGAGCAAGGAGTCCTCGCTCGCTATCTGACGCTTCGTCAGATACGGCGCTACGATGCCCCGCATCCACCGATCCCGAGGAGGCCCGCATGGGCAAGCTGGACGGGCGCGTCGTTCTGGTCACCGGAGCGGCGCGTGGGCAGGGGGAGCAGGAGGCGCGGCTGTTCGCGGCCGAGGGCGCGAAGGTCGTCGTAGCGGATGTGCTGGACGAGCAAGGGGAGGCGCTGGCGAAGGAGTTGGGCGCGTCCGCGTCCTACGTCCATCTCGACGTCGGTGATGAGGCGGACTGGAGTGCCGCCGTGGGGGCCGCCAAGTCGGCGTACGGGCGGATCGACGGGCTGGTCAACAACGCGGGAATCCTGCGGTTCAACTCCCTTGTGGATACGCCGCTTGAGGAGTTCATGCAGGTCGTGCGGGTCAACCAGGTGGGCTGCTTCCTCGGGATCAAGACCGTGGCGGCGGCCATGGAGGACGGCGGCACGATCGTCAACACGGCCTCGTACACGGCGGTTACGGGGATGGCGGCCGTCGGTACGTACGCGGCGACCAAGCACGCCATCCTCGGGCTCACCCGGGTCGCCGCGCTGGAGCTGGCCGATCGGCGTATCCGGGTCAACGCGATGTGCCCGGGCGCCATCGACACGGCGATGTCCAACCCGGCCCAACTCGACCCCGACGCGGACACCGAGGGGATGTCCAGGGCGCTCGACGAGCTGTACCGCAAGCTCGTGCCGCTCGGGCGGATCGGGAAGCCGGCGGAGGTCGCGCGCCTGGCGCTCTTCCTGACCTCCGACGACTCCTCCTACATCACCGGGCAGCCGTTCGTGATCGACGGGGGCTGGCTGGCCGGGGTCTCTGTCTTCTGACCGTACGTCAGCTCTTGACCATCCATGCGGCCGGTGCCACAGTCGGCGGCAGATCGTGAATCTGACGAAGCGTCAGAAACTATTGGGGACGGTGAACCTCCTTGGAATTCGGGCTCTTTGTACAGGGATACGTGGGCAAGCGTGCCGAGACGGACCCGCTGGCCGAGCACAAGGCGCTGATGGAGGAGACCGAGTACGTCATCCAGGCGGACAAGTCCGGCTTCAAGTACGCCTGGGCGTCCGAGCACCACTTCCTGGAGGAGTACTCGCACCTCTCGGCCAACGACGTCTTCCTCGGCTACCTCGCCCACGCGACCGAACGCATTCACCTCGGGTCGGGCATCTTCAACCCCCTCGCCCAGGTCAACCACCCCGTGAAGGTCGCCGAGAAGGTCGCCATGCTCGACCATCTCACCGGCAACCGCTTCGAGTTCGGCAGCGGGCGCGGTGCCGGGTCGCACGAGATCCTCGGGTTCATACCGGGCGTGACCGATATGAACTACACCAAGGAGATCTGGGAAGAGACCATCGCCGAGTTCCCCAAGATGTGGCTCCAGGACGAGTACGTCGGCTTCCAGGGCAAGCACTGGCAGTTGCCGCCGCGCAAGATCCTCCCCAAGCCGTACGGGAAGGCGCACCCCGCGATGTGGTACGCCGCCGGGTCGCCTCCCTCGTACGCCATGGCCGCGCGTAAGGGGCTGGGCGTTCTCGGGTTCAGCATCCAGAAGGTGTCCGACATGGAGTGGGTGCTGGAGCAGTACAAGACGGCGATCGTGAACGCCGAGCCGGTGGGGGCGTTCGTCAACGACAACGTCATGGTGACTACGACGGCGATCTGTGCGCCGACGCATGACGAGGCGATCCGTATCGCCACGAGTGGGGGGCTGCACTATCTGCCCTCGCTGGTGTTCCGGTACCACGACACGTTTCCTCGGCCTGAGGGGTTTCCGGTGTGGCCGGAGACGCTGCCTGAGTACACGCCGGAGTTTGTCGAACTCCTTGTGGAAGAGGAGCTGTTGATCTGCGGGGATCCGGACGAGGTGCTCACCCAGTGCAAGCGGTGGGAGCAGGCGGGGGCGGATCAGTTGAGCTTTGGGCTGCCGGTGGGGGTGCCCAAGGAGGAGACGTTGCAGACGATTCGGTTGATCGGGGAGCACGTGGTTCCGAAGATCGACACGGATCCCGTTCACCGGACAACTCGGTTCCGTCGAGCGGCTTGAGGTTCGTTGCGGGGTGCGGGTGCG
>NZ_BARF01000027.1 GCF_000367365.1 Streptomyces prunicolor NBRC 13075
AGTGGGCGTGCAGCGACCCCCAAGCGAAGTTCTGCCCGAACCCCGTGCCCGAACCGCCCGTGTACACCTGGTCCGTGGCGTAGTACGTCGCCTTCACGTCCGCGTTCGAGTTGATGGCCGTCTTGGTCAGGCCGGAGCCCCAGGTGCTCCAGATCACCCACGGGCTGCGGGTCAGCGCGTTCGAACCCGCCGCCGTGATCGGCACGTTGTACGACTCGGCGAGCATCCGCGGCTTCGCGTAGTCGACCAGCCCGGTGTAGTACACGTGCGTGAGGTCCGAGGCGGACGGGCTGTAGTCGTCGACGCCGACGACGTCGACGAGGTCGGACCCGGGGTAGAAGTCCCAAGGGACATCGGTCCCCTGCGGGTCCCACGCGCCGGGTGACCAGACGAAGATCAGGTTGTGCAGGCCCTTCGTCTTCACGAGGTAGTCGTACGTGATCCGCCACAGCTTCTTGTAGGAGGCCGGAGTCTTCCCGCCCCACCAGAACCAGTCGCCGTTCATCTCGTGGTACGGCCGCAGGAGCACGGGGACGTCCCACGCGGCGAAGTACGAGAGCGTGGCCGCCAGGAAGGCCAGGTCCGCCAGGAGCGCCCGGTACTCGTCGGTGTCCGACTCCCAGTCGAGGACGCGGTCGAACCACGCCTGGTCGGTGGTGAGTGTCGCCAGGGGGTAGGACGCTTCGCCGCCCGGGTGCTGCCCCGCGACCTGGGTGAGGACCCGGCTCCAGGACTTCACCGCGGAACCGGGGTAGGGCTGGTGGAAGCTCATGCCCACGATGCCGGAGGCCGCGCCGCCGTTGGCGAGGGTCGCCGTCGTACCGTCGAGCCGGACCATCGTGCCGTCCGGGTTGTACGAGCCGTCCGCCGCGCGCGGCAGGCCCTTCCACACACCGAAGGCCAGGTCTACGGCGTCGTCCGTGTACTGCCACGAACGCACCCCCGTCGGCAGCGCCAGCGGGCGGTTGTAGGACCGGTCCCCGTACGTCCCCCAGCCGGTCGCGCCGTAGCCGGGGCCGAGGTCGATCTCGACGAAGCCGGACAGCTTGCCCGTGATGTCCGCGGCCTTCTTGTAGTAGTAGCCGGAGAACGTCGTGCCGCCCGTGTCCCCGTAGCTCGCGTTGTACAGCTCCTGCTGGGTCTCGACGTGCTGGCCGATGATCGTCATCGGGTGGGTGCCGGAGCGCGCCGCGTTCTCCAGTGACACCAGGTGGCTGTAGACCTTCTGCGCGTTCGCCGACGCCGACGGGTCCCGGCCCGTCAGCGTGGACGCTATGAGCGGTGTGGCCGCCCGTGCCACTCCCGGTACGACGGACGCGGCGACGGTGGCGCCGAGGGCGGTGACGAACGTACGTCTTCGCAAGGCTCAACCTCCAGGCAGGGAAAGGATCTTCGCCAGGTTATGGTCCCGCCTGCCGGAACCCGCCTGCCGGAACCCACCTACCGGAAAGGGATGTTCAGCCAAGGACTCCCCGCCTCCGACATGAGGATCCGGTGCGCCGCGACCATGTCCTGGTACCAGTCCCCGAACTCCTCCTCGTCGAAGTGCAGGCAGCGGCCGAGGATGTAGCCGGTGGAGAAGTCGGCCCAGGAGCGGTACGCGAGGGCGGCGGCCCGGCCCGCCCGGATCACCGCCGACTCCGTCTCCGGGAGGGTGGCGAAGCGGGCGCCCAGGCCCCAGCGGGCCATCTTCGAGGCGCGGCCCAGGTCCCAGGCCTCCACCGAGGTGACGTAACGGTTCTCGGCGAGGATGCCGTCGGCGCGCATACGGGCCTCGTAGCGGGTGATGCGGCCGATCAGGCGTTGTACGCCTTCCACCCGGGCCTCGGTCTCCGACGCCGGGCGCGGGTCCGTCTTCGTCACGCCGTCCTCCGTGATCACCGTGGAGCCCTCCGAGCTGGCTCGGATGACGGTGGCCACCGCCTGGCGCCAGTACCCCGTGTCCACGTGGCCGCCGAAGTCGCGGGCGATCGTACGGCGCAGGCTCAGCGCGAACTCCCATACGGAGCTGGACGCTTCGCAGGCGAGCAGGTTGCGCAGGTGGTGCTGCCACTCGGCGCGGTTGGTGATGCCCCACCACTCGCGCAGTCGCCGGCGCTCACCGTCGTAGCCGCTGCCGTGCCAGGCCAGTGCGTTCCAGAGGGAGCCGTTGCTGACGCAGAGGAGGGCTCCGCAGGCCAGGCCGTGGGCCACGGGGCCGTGCAGCGCGCCGCCGACGTGGAGTGCGCGCAGGCGCATGGCCGTGGAGGGGGCGGCGCCGATGCGTTCCGCAGTGCGTGACCAGTCCGTCGTGCCCGGGGGGCCGTAGGGGAGGGGGAGTTCGCAGGGGGTGCCGGGGTTGATGACTATGGTCGGCGGGCAGCGCGGGTTCCAGGCTTCGGCGATCCAGCGCAGCGACGCGCGCGAGTAGACCAGGTCGGGGCGGGGCGCGGGCAGCATGCCGTCCGTGAAGAGTTCCCAGCGTTCCGCGCCGGTGCGGGGGTCGCGGGCGAACGTTCGGTGGGTACGGTCCGGTTGGGCGTCGTAGGACTCGCGCGACATCACGTAGTAGAGGCGGACCCGGGCCAGTGCGTCGTAGTACGCGGGCCAGTCGCCGCGCGCCCTCGCCTCGGCCAGCGCGCGTTCCGTCTCGGTCGGCGGGGTCCAGGCGGGCGGTCGAGGAGGCCCGAAACCGGCGGGGGACGGTCCGAACGACATAGGGCTCGCTGTCCTTCCATGTCCTTCCAGGGGCAGGCCGATCGGGCCGGTCGGCCAGGCCAACCACTGTTGATCCCGGCACATTGCCATACGCGGCTGAGACACCCCTGTGCGGCCCCCGCGCCGTGCACCCTCAACTCCCGGTCCGCCGCGTCGCGTTCCCCAACTCCCGGTCATCCGGCTCCCGTTCCCGCACATGCCGAAGCCCCCGGCCACAACCGCAGCCAGGGGCCTCACACACGGCACTACGAACGCGACTACGAACGCGGCGAACGTCAGACGTTCACGCCGAAGTCCTGGGCGATGCCGACCAGGCCCGAGGCGTAACCCTGGCCCACCGCGCGGAACTTCCACTCCGCGCCGTTGCGGTACAGCTCGCCGAAGACCATCGCCGTCTCCGTCGCCGCGTCCTCGGAGAGGTCGTAGCGGGCGATTTCGGCGCCGCCGGCCTGGTTCACGATGCGGATGTACGCGTTGCGCACCTGGCCGAAGTTCTGCGAGCGGGTCTCCGCGTCGTAGATCGAGACCGGGAAGACGATCTTCTCGACGTCGGCCGGGAGGCCGGCCAGGTTGACGTTGATCGCCTCGTCGTCGCCCGCGCCCTCGCCCGTGCGGTTGTCGCCGGTGTGGACGATCGTCTGGTCCGGGGTCGACTTGTTGTTGAAGAAGATGAAGTGACCGTCCGAGTAGACCTTGCCCTCGGGGTTGACCGCGATCGCCGAGGCGTCGAGGTCGAAGTCCGTGCCGGTGGTGGTGCGGACGTCCCAGCCGAGGCCTACGGTGACGGCCGTCAGGCCCGGGGCCTCCTTGGTGAGCGAGACGTTGCCACCCTTGGACAGGCTTACAGCCATTGTTGGGAGTCCTTCCCTCGTTGCGGTGCGGGCTTCGTACTGAGGACGAAGCTACCGGTACCTCTATGAACGCCAAGAGGGGTACCGAAGGTTCCAGGCGACTTTACTTTCTTTACCCGGGGCGGCGGCCCGACGGAGAACCGGCCGCCACGCGTATTTCGCGTGACGTGGACCGGACAGCTGCGCGACCATGGGGGCATGTCCGGTCCTTATCTCATCCGCGGCTCCGTCTCCCTGCCCGAGGCCGAGCTCATGTGGCGTTTCTCGCGGTCGTCAGGGCCGGGCGGGCAGCACGTCAACACCAGTGACTCCCAGGTGGAGCTGCGCTTCGACCTCGCGAAGACCGAGGCCCTGCCCGACGTGTGGAAGCAGCGCGCGCTGGAGCGGCTCGCCTCGCGACTCGTCGACGGCGTCGTCACCGTACGGTCCTCCGAGCACCGCTCCCAGTGGCGCAACCGCGAGACCGCCGCCGTACGCCTCACGGCACTCCTCGCCGAGGCCACCGCACCGCCGCCGAAGCCGCGCCGGGCGACCCGCATTCCGCGCGGTATCAACGAACGCCGGTTGCGGGAGAAGAAGCAGCGCTCCGACACGAAGCGGGGGCGGACCGGGCGGGACTGGGGGTAAAGCCCGCCTTGCTGGTCGCAGACCTCGTCCGACCGCGCCGCTACGCCAGCTCCAGCACCCCCACCGTCTCTCCCCCGCTCAGCTCTCCGTTGGGCCGGAACCCCAGCCCCAGGTAGAACTTCGCCGGGCCGAGCGGACCCTCGTGCCACGTCACGTACAGCTCCTTGCCGCCCCGGCGGCGGATCTCCGCGGCGACCGACTCGACCGCGAACCGGCCGTAGCCGCGCCCCTGTTGGTCCGCCGCGATGTTCAGCCGCCACAGACCGGAACGGATGACGGAGCCGTCCAGGTTCCAGTCGATGTCGAAGAAGGCCATCACGAAGCCGACGGGCCGGTCCTCGTCGATGATCAGGCGGGGCCAGGCGGTGCCCTGATGGACGTAGGCCTCGGCGAGGGACTTCACGACGGGGGAGACCGCGAACTCCTGGTCGGGGCGGACCCTTATGCCCAGGGCGGCATCGATGTTGAGCGGGGTGATCTCTTCGAGGCGCGGCCCGGGAGCTGCGGCGGTGGTGGTCGTCGGCGTCATGCGTGCACGGTAGGCGGGCGGATCACCGGTGAGCGACCGAATTCACGCTCACCCCAACTGCCGGTACCTGCCCCGGAAATAGGACAGCGGGCCGCCCTCCGCGCTGCCCACCTCCGCCGTCAGCACCCGCCCGATGACGAGGGTGTGGTCCCCGGCCACGATCCGCTGTTCCGTCCGGCATTCGAGCGTGGCGAGGGCGCCGCGGACCAAGGGCGCCCCGGACGCCTCCCCGTGGACGTAGGGAATGTCGTCGAAGAGGAGACGGTCGCTGATGCGGCCCTTCATGGCGAAGCGGCCGGCGATGTGGCGCTGGCTCTCGGAGAGGACGGAGACGGCCCACAGGGGCTGTTCGTCGAGGAGGTCGTCCATGCGGGAGCCGTTGCGGAGGCTGACCAGGACCAGGGGCGGGTCCAGGGAGACCGACATGAAGGCGGTCGCCGTCATGCCCACGTCCTCGCCGACCGGGGCCTGCGGGTCGTCCGGGTCGTACGGCTCCTCGTGCGCGGTCACCAGGACCACGCCCGCGGCCAGCCGGGAGAGGGCGGCGCGGAACTCGTCGTTGCTCACCCCCACAGCATGCCCGGAGGGAGCGGCCTTGATGATCGCGGCGGTGTTCAGCACGTTCGAAACGCTAGCCTCGTGTGTCCGCGCACCACATCGGACCTGCGGCCCATCCGGGCCCTAGGACCGGTCCTAGGACCAACGGCCTACGCGACGGAACATCGTCGTGCATCATGTCCACACACCCGCATGGTTTGCGTTCAGGAAACGCACAGGGAAAAAGCAGAAACTCCACTCAATTGTTCATCTTCTGCTGTGACTTGAGTCACAAGGGGTAGTAATTGTTGACCCTGTGTACCGAGTGGGCAGCGCGCTGTGATTCAGTGGCGGGGAAGATGACCCTTGATTCGCTGCGAGGTCTCGGGGGGAGGGTGAGTATGGAGACCGAGTCGGAACCCTACGTCCGTCTTGCGACCCTGCGACAACTGCACACGGTCATGGCGGACATGAACACCGCCCGCAGCCTGGCGGACACCCTGCAGACCGTCGCCGACGGCGTCGTCAACGGTCTCGGGTACGAGCTGGCGTGCGTCAACCTCGTCCGCCCCGACGGCGACCTCGTGGTCGCCGCCTTCGCGGGCAACTCCGCCGCCGAGTCGCTCATCACCGGCCGCGTCGGCTCACGCACCTCCTGGGAGCGCCGCCTCGGCATGGGCGAGTCCTGGGGCGACCTGCGGTTCATCCCGCACACCGAGGGCTGGGTCCTCGACGAGGACGACGTACCGCAGTGGTACACCGACGGCCCCGCACCCCGCTTCGAGGACGAGTGGCACCCGTCCGACCGGCTCTTCGCGCCCATGTACACCCCCGGCGTCTCCGGCGGCTCGTGCGGCGAGCTGATCGGCGTCCTGTCCGTGGACCGCCCGCGCAACGGGCGGCGGCCGGGCGCGTGGGGGCGCGAGGCGCTCCAGATGTACGCGTTCCAGGCGGCCATAGCGATCAGCAACGCGCGTCTACGTGCGAATATGCAGCGCGCACTTGTCAGGCTGGAGCGGGAGCAACAGGCCCTGCGCGCAAGCGAGGAGAGCTTCCGGCAGGCCTTCGAGTACGCGCCCTCCGGCATGGCGATAGCCGAGATGGGCGGCGACCAACACGGCCGAATACTGCGCAGCAACGACGCCCTGTGCCGCCTGCTGGGCCGCCCCGCGTCCGCGATGCGCCGCTACTCCTTCTCGGACCTCGTCCACCCCGAGGACATAGGCACCCTGCTCAGAACGTCTGCGGAGGGCGGACGCGCGGAGCTCCGCCTGGGCCGCCGGGACGGCACGTACGTCTGGGTCTCGCTCCGCAACTCCGTCGTCGCGGACGCCGCCGACGGACCGCGCTTCCTCCTCTCCCACGTCGAGGACATAGAGGACCGCAAACGCCGCGAGCTCCAGCTCGCCCACCGCGCCGCGCACGACGCGCTCACCGGCCTGCCGAACTCGGCGGAGCTGCGCACCCGCCTCTCCGCCCGCCTCTGCCAGCGCCCGCAGACCGGCCACCCCGGCGAGATCGAGTCCATCGACGCCGCGTACGGACACGCCGCCTACGACGCGAACGGCCACGGCTTCGACTTCCGCCCCGGCGCCGACCTCCTCGACGCCTACGACCGCCACGTCCACACCATCGCCCCCGAGGGTGAGCGCGACGACGGCACCAAGGGGCTCGCGGTCCTCTTCTGCGACCTCGACGGCTTCAAGTCGATCAACGACCGGTTCGGGCACAACGCGGGTGACGCCGTGCTCATCGAGGTCGCCCGGCGGCTCGGCCGGGCGGTGCGCGACGGCGACACGGTGGCCCGGCTCGGCGGCGACGAGTTCGTCGTCCTGGCCGACGGACTCGGCAAGGCCGACGCCGCCGACCTCGCCGTACGCCTGCGGAACGAGATCATCCAGCCCATCCGGGTCGACGGCCGGGCCATGCGGGTCGGCGCCAGTTTCGGTATCGGATGGGCCCACTGCGGGATGACGGCGGACGAGGTCTTGAAGTCCGCTGACGAACGGATGTACATCGAGAAACGATCTCGTCCCAAACAGCACAGACGCGCGGGATGATCTCCAGGTCAGCGGTCTGATGCGGTGTGAGTCACCCGTTTGGACGACGCGGAGCGGGTAGGCTCGCAGTTCTCCAGACGTATCGACGACGTGTCTGAAGACGCATCTGAAGCTGACGTATCTGCACCCGCACCTGTTGAGGAGTACCTAGGGATGACGCCCGGCAACAACGGAGCGAGCACGCCCGAGGACGACGACCCGTTCGGCTACCTGTACGAGGACGGCCAGGCCGCCGGCGCCCAGCCGCCGTCCGGCGGTGGCTACGGCTACCCGGGTTCGGTCAACCGAGTGCGCCCGGTGGGTGAGCGCCAGTACGGCGGCCAGCAGGCCGCCGCGGCCCCCACCGCCCAGTACCAGCAGCAGCCATACGGCCAGACCGTCCCGCAGCAGCAGCCCTACGGCGCCCAGCCGAACGCGCACTACCAGGCCCCGGAGACCTTCCCCGGCGGCCCGCCCGCCGGCCAGCAGCCCCCGTCGTACAACAACGGCGGCGGCAACGGCCGGGGCCGCGGCCCCAACACCAAGGGCCTGCTGATCGGCGCGATCGCGGTCGTCGCCGCGGTGGTCATCGGCATCAGCGTGGCGATGATGAACGGCAACGACGACAAGAGCGGCGACCAGGCGGGCAGCACGCCGTCGGCCTCGTCGAGCGCCTCGTCGAGTCCGTCGGCCAGCAGCAGCGCCGCCCCCGAGGCGGAACTGCCGAAGATCGACGCCAAGGCCCTGCTGCTGGGCGGCGGCGCCACCACGTCGTCCGACGTCTCCGGCGCCGAAGCCGCCGGCGGTGTCTATGTGTCGGGGTTCAACGCGGTCGGCGCGTCCGTGACCTGGAACATGAGCGGCCTCGCGAAGACCGGCAACTACCGCCTGTACGTCAACTACGGCGTACCCGGCAAGGCCGCCACCGCCACGCTCACGATCAACGGTACGGCCCAGTCCCGCCCGCTCAACCTGGGCAACTTCGCGAAGGCGTCCGAGGGCGACTACGAGAAGGGCTGGACGGAGACCTGGGCGTCCGTTCAGCTGAACAAGGGCTCCAACACCATCAAGATCTCCTGCGAGCAGGGCAACCAGTGCGACGTCAACTTCGACCAGCTGTACCTGGTCAAGGCCTGACCTAGGCCGCGCTGGCGTCCCCCGTCACCGCGACCCGCCCCACCAGCTCCTCGTACGCCGCGCGGTCGAACTCGCCCGCCACCGGCGCCAGTACGGTCGCCGCCGACAACGCGACCGCCCGCGCCAGCCGGTCCGGCCACGGCAGCCGCTCGACCCATCCCGACAGCAGGCCCGCGACCGCCGAGTCGCCCGCGCCGGTCGGATTGCCGTGCACCCGGGCCGGAGGCGTCGCGTGCCAGGTGCCCTCCGGGGTCGCCGCCAGCAGGCCCCGCGCGCCCAGTGAGGCGACCACCGCCCGCGCACCCCGGCGACGCGCGTCCTGGGTGGCGCGCAACGGGTCGTGGGAGCCGGTGAGTTCGGCCAGTTCGTCGGCGTTGGGCTTGACGATGTCCGGGCGGGCGGCGACTCCCCGGCGCAGGGGTTCGCCGCTGGTGTCGAGGAGGACGGGGACGCCCGCTGCCCGTGCGGTGCGGATCAGGCCCGCGTACGCGCCCACCGGCACCCCCGGCGGCAGACTTCCGCACAGGGCCACCGCCGACACCCCGTCGCCCAACAACCCCTCGTACGCCTCCTGGAAGGCCGACCACTCCGCCGAAGTGACCGTCGGGCCGGGCTCGTTGAGTTGAGTCGTGTCACCAGTGCGGTCGTCGACCACCGCTATCGTGCGGCGGGTCGCGCCGGAGACCGGGACGAGCGCGTCCAACACGCCTGGGGTGTCGGTGAGTTGCTCCTGGACCACGCGTCCCGTCGCGCCCCCGGTGAAGCCGGTGACCGTCACCTCGTGGCCGAGGGCGGCCAGGACGCGGGCCACGTTCAGGCCCTTGCCGCCGGGGCGTTCGGTCACCTCGGAGACGCGGTGCGAACCGTGCGGTCGCAACTCCCGTACCCGATAGGTGATATCGAGAGCGGTGTTCAGCGTCACCGTGAGGATCACCGGCCGACCTCCCCCGAAGTGTGTGCATCCGCCGTCCGGTTCGGGCTCGATCATGCCAAAAAGGCGACGGTCCTCCCAGTGTCCCGGGACAACCGCCGCCTCAACAGCAGTACATTTCACCCCAGTTGGGGCTCGACCACCCAAGTGCCGCGCCGCATCACGCCCTTGAGGTCGAACGCGGAGTCCAGCAGCACGAGGTCCGCGTACTTGCCGGGTTCCAGCGAGCCGATCTCGTCGTAACTCCCCAGCAGCCGGGCCGGGTTGGCGGAGATCGCGGCGACCACGTCCTCGACCGGCAGCCGGTCGACCGTCACCGAGCGCTTGAAGGCCCGGTCCAGGGTGAGGGTCGAGCCCGCGATGGAGCCGCCCTCCACCAGCCGCGCCACGCCCTCACTGACCTCGACCTCCAGCGGGCCGAGCATGTAACGCCCGTCGCCGAAGCCCGCCGCGTCCATCGCGTCGGTGATGAGCGCGACCCGCTCCGCACCGGCGTGGTGGAACGCCAACTCCAGTGCCGCCGGGTGCAGATGGGTACCGTCGTTGATCAACTCGACCGTGATGCGCTCGTCTTCGAGGAGAGCGGCGATCGGACCGGGGTCACGGTGACCGAGCGGCGGCATCGCGTTGAACAGGTGCGTGGCGACCGTCGCGCCCGCGTCGATCGCCTCGACCGTCTGCTCGTACGACGCGTCGGTGTGCCCGATCGCCGCGATGACGCCGTGTTCGACGAGCAGGCGTACGGAGTCGAGGCCGCCGGGGAGTTCGGTCGCGAGGGTGACCATCTTGGCCGTGCCGCGGGCCGCGTCGACCAGCTTGCGGACGTCCGCGGGGTCGGGGTCGCGGAGCAGGGCCTCGGAGTGGGCGCCCTTGCGGCACGGGGAGATGAACGGGCCCTCGAAGTGGATGCCGGCGAGGTCGCCCTGTTCGGCCAACTCGGAGAGGAGACCGGCGCGTTGGGCCAGGAAGTCCATGTCGCCGGTGACGGTGGAGGCGACCAGGGTGGTGGTGCCGTGGAGGCGGTGGGTGTGGATGCCGTTGAGGACGTCTTCGGGGGTGCCGGAGGTGAAGGAGGCTCCGCCGCCGCCGTGGTTGTGGATGTCTACGAATCCCGGTACCAGCCAGTGGCCGGTGAGGTCGAGTACCTGGGCGTTCTCCGGGGCGGCGCCGGTGATGCGGGTGCCGTCGATGATCACTCGGCCGTCTTGGACGGTTCCTGTGGGGAGGACCACTGTGGCGCCGGACAGGATGAGGGGCCTTGTGCCGGTTGCGGGCTGCGGGTCGCGTGTGGCTGGTCGCGCCCCGCGGCGGAGCCGCATATCGACGCTGTCCCGCGCCCCTGGGTCGGCTGCCATCAGCGTGCTACCTCCGTGCGGTCGGTTGAGTTGAGGAGGTCCCAGGCCAGTAGGCCTGCACCTAGGCATCCAGCCGTGTCCCCCAGAGCCGCGGGGACGATCGTCGGCAGCTTCTGGAAAGTGATCCGGGATCGGACCGCCTCCCGTAGCGGTGTGAACAACGTTTGCCCCGCTTCCGCCAGGCCGCCACCGATGATGATCGTGCGGGGGTCCAGGAGGGTGAGGGCGGTGACGAGGCCGTCGGCGAGGGCGTCTACGGCTTCCTGCCAGACCTTCTCCGCGCGCGGGTCCCCGGAGGTGACCGCCTTCGCGCAGTCCGCCGCGTCTGCCTCCCTGTCCCCGGAGACGGTCGCCCACGCCTCGGTCACCGCCGCCGCGGACGCGTAGCGCTCCAGGCAGCCGGTCTGGCCGCAGGGGCAGGGGGTGCCGCCGGGGCGTACGACGATGTGGCCGATCTCGCCGGCGAAGCCGTGCGCGCCCGCCTCCACCCGGCCGTCGATGCCGATGGCGCCCGCTATGCCGGTGCCGAGCGGGACGAAGAGGAAGCGGTCGGCGCCCTTGCCCGCGCCGATGCGGCCCTCGGCGAGGCCGCCGGTGCGCACGTCGTGGCCCAGGGCGACCGGGACGCCCCCGAGGCGCGCGGCCAACAGGTCGCGCAGGGGTACGTCGCGCCAGCCGAGGTTGGCCGAGTACGCGGCGATGCCCCGCTCGGCGTCGACGATGCCGGGGACGGCGACGCCGGCCGCCGCCGCGGGCTCGCCGTGGTGCTCCTCGCCGTACGCGCGCAGCTCGGCGGCGAAGTCGAGGATGTGCTCGACGACCGCGTCCGGACCGCGCTCACGGCCGGTCGCCCGGCGGGCCCGGTGGAGCAGCTCGCCCTCCGCCCCCACGAGGGCGGCCTTCATCCCGGTGCCGCCCACGTCGAGGGCGATGACATGTCTCACGGGGGACAGTGTGGCCCGTACACCCGCGAGAGGTCTAGTCCACTCACGTGGTGTAGACCTTATGGGTTCGCAGAGCGAACGTCACTACAGCAAAGGTTGGGGATTCGGCAGTGCAGCGGCGTAGGACAGGAATGATCGCGGCGACGTCCGTACTGGGCATGACGGCGGTCCTCGGTGGCTGTGGCCTCGGCGGGGGCTCCGGTGAGGTCACCCTGAGACTGGTCGCCGCCGACTACGGCGACTCCGCGTCGAACAGTTCGCAGAAATACTGGGACAAGCTCGTCAAGGCGTACGAGGCGAAGCACACGAACGTCAAGGTCGAGGTCAGCGTCTACTCCTGGAACGACGTCGACCGCAAGGTCAAGGAGCTGGTCGCCGCCGGCAAGGCGCCCGACATGGCGCAGATCGGCGCGTACGCGGACTACGCGGCGGCGGGCAAGCTGTACTCCACCGCCGACCTGCTCTCCATCCCCGTCGAGGCCGACTTCCTGGAGCCGCTCGCCGACGCGGGGGAGGTGAAGCACAACAAATACGGCCTGCCGTTCGCCGCGTCTACGCGCGTCCTCTTCTACAACAAGACCCTCTTCACCGAGGCAGGCATCACCCCGCCGAAGGACTGGAGCGAGCTGGCCGCCGACGCGGAGGCGTTGAAGGCGAAGGGCGTGAAGTACCCGTTCGCGCTGCCGCTCGGCTCGGAGGAGGCGCAGGCGGAGACCATGCAGTGGCTGCTCGGCGGGGGCGGTGGCTACACCGACGACATCGGCACGTACACCCTCGACTCCACCGAGAACGTCTCCACCTTCACCTGGCTGCGCGACAACCTCGTCGCCAAGGGCCTGACCGGGCCCGTCGCACCGGCCGAGCTGAACCGCGCGGACGCGTTCGCCGCCTTCGCCGACGGTGACGTCGGCATGCTCAACGGGCACCCGACCCTCATCCAGCAGGCCGCCAAGAAGGGCGTCAAGTTCGGCACGGTCGCGATGCCCGGCCGTAACGGCAAGGCCAAGACCACGATGGGCGTCGCCGACTGGATGACCGCGTTCAAGCAGAACGGCCACCGCGAGCAGATCGGCGACTTCCTCGACTACGTCTACAGCGAGCAGAACGTCCTCGCCTTCTCCCGCGAGTACGACCTCCTGCCCGTGACCAACTCCGCGTCCGAGGCGATGCAGGCGTCGACGCAGGACAAGGACCTGCGGCCCTTCCTGGAGGAACTCCCGCTGTCCACGCTCTACCCGGTCGGCAACACCTCCTGGGCCGCGGTCAGCGCGGACATCAAGAAGGGGATAGGGCGGGCGGTGGCCGCGAACGGCAACCCCGCGGCGGTGCTGGGGCAGTTGCAGGCGGCGGCGACGTTGGCGGAGAGCGGGAAGTAGCGGCGGGCGTCAAAGGGTCGAACAGGGGCCTCGGAAAAGGGAATTGAGGCCCCGTCCGGTGAAATGTTGCACGGCGGAAACCCCACGGGCACAGAGGAGTACTCTCGGCCGCGGGAGGCTCTACGCGCGTCCACGCGAGGTGGCGCGAGGGTTTCCCGGAGGGCGGTCTGCCGTGCGACGAACCGACCGGAACAGACGTATCGCGCGGGCTGCCGCCGCCCTGCTGACGGCGACCGTGACCGTCGCACTCGCCGGCTGCGGCACGGACGCCGCGAGCGAATCGGACGGCGTCACCCTCACCGTCGTGGCGACCAACTACGGCGAGGAGGAGGTCAAGAACTCCGAGTCGTACTGGAACGCCGTCGACACCGCATTCGAGGCGACGCACCCCGGCATCAGCATCGACGTCAAGGTGTACGAGCCCGGGGAGGCGGCGACCCAGGTCGCCAAGCTGGTCAAGGCCGGGCAGCCGCCGGACCTCGCGCAGATCGACTCCTACGCCGACTACGCGACGGCCGGCCTCCTCTACCCGGCCTCCGACCTGCTCTCGATCCGGACCGAGGCGAACTTCCTGCCCAACCTGACCGACGCGGGCACGGTCGACAACGCCCAGTACGGACTGCCGTTCCTGGCCTCCACGCGGCTCCTGTACTGCAACAAGAAGCTGTTCAAGGCGGCCGGCCTCGAACCGCCCACCACCTGGCAGGAACTCCGCGAGGACGCCGGCGTCCTCGACGAACAGGGCGTGAAGTACCCGTACGCCCTGCCGCTGGGCCCCGAGGAGGCCCAGGCCGAGACCCTCCAGTGGCTGCTCGGCGGGGGCGGCGGCTACACCGCCGACAGCGGCGCCTACGCCCTCGACTCCGCCCGCAACGTCTCCACCTTCACCTGGCTGCGCGACGACCTCGTCGGCGCGGGCCTGACCGGCCCGGTCGCCCCGGCAAAGCTCAACCGCAAGGCCGCGCTGCAGGCCTTCGTGGACGGCGAAGCGGGCATGGTCAGCGCACCGGGCACGCTGACCCGGCAGATCGCCCGCTCGGTCGACCCGGTCGACTACGAGGCCGTCCCCATGCCCGGCCGTACGGTGGGACGGACCACGCCGACGGTCGGCACCACCGACTGGATCACCGCGTTCAAGCACCGCGGGCACGCCGAGGAGATCGGTACCTACCTCGACTTCCTCTACCAGGACAAGTACGTCATCGATCTCGCCGGCACCTACCAGCTGCTTCCCGTCACCGCCTCCGCCTCCGACGCCATGCGCGCCGACAGCACCTACAGCGGCCTCTGGCAGGGCCTCGACGCCCTCGCCGGCGCCCGGCTCTATCCGATCGGCAAGGCGTCCTGGACGTCGGTCAGTACGGAGATCCAGCGGAAGATCGGCACCGCGGTGGCCCCCGACGGCAGCCCGCCGAGCGTCCTGGGAGCACTCCAGCGGCAGGCGGCCGCGGCGGAGAAGGCGAGCGGGTAGGCAGGCGGGTGGGCGGTGGGGCGGGCGTTGTCAGCGGCGGGAGCTACGGTGCAGGCATGGACAAGGACCGGCCGCCGCCACGGCTTCCCGCGCTCAACCGGAGGGAACAGGACATCCTCGCGCTGGAGCGCCGCGGCTTCCCGGGCCCCGGTGTGAAGGAGCGCGCGATCCGCGAGGAGCTCGGCCTGGCCCCCGTGCGCTACTACCAGCTGCTCAACGCCCTGCTGGACGACGAGCGGGCGCTGGCCCACGACCCGGTGACGGTGAACAGGCTGAGACGGGTGCGGGAGACGCGGCGCTCGGAGCGGTGAGGGCAGGTGTGGGTCTTGGCCGCGCGGCGTCGGGCGACGAGTGAGCCGGGCCCCGCGCGGATAGGGTCGCCGTATGGGCAGCCCTAAGGACTCCACCGATTCCCCGCACGCACTGCCGACCCCGGTGACCCGCGCCGGGCGCGAGGGCCTGGAGGCGATCCTCGCGCACCCCGCCACCGCGGTGATCGGCCTCGACTTCGACGGCACGCTCGCCCCGATCGTGCCGGACCCCGAGCAGGCCCGCGCCCACCCGGGCGCGGTACCGGCGCTGGCCGCGCTCGCCCCGAAGGTGGCGTCCGTGGCCGTGATCACCGGCCGCCCGGCCGGAGTGGCGGTCCGCAACGGCGGCTTCGCGGGCGTCCCGGGCCTGCGACACCTCGTCGTCCTGGGCCACTACGGCACGGAACGCTGGGACGCGGTGAGCAGCACGGTGAGCGCCCCCGCGCCGCACCCCGGGGTCGCGGCGGTCCGCGCCGAACTCCCGGGCTTCCTGGACGGGATCGGCGCCTGGCAGGGCACGTGGATCGAAGAGAAGGGCCGCGCGCTGGCGGTCCACACCCGCCGGGCGACCGACCCCCAGGCGGCCTTCGAAGCCCTCCGCGCCCCCCTCACCGACCTGGCCACCCGCCACGGCCTGATCGTCGAACCGGGCCGCATGGTCCTGGAGTTGAGGCCACCCGGCATGGACAAGGGCGTGGCCCTCCTCGACTACCTCCGCGAGACCGGCGCCGAGTCCGTCCTCTACGCCGGCGACGACCTCGGCGACCTCCCTGCCTTCGCCGCGGTGGAGAAGCTCCGCTCCGACGGCGTTCCGGGCTTGCTGGTGTGCAGCGGCAGCAGCGAGGTGACCGAACTACGGGAGCGCGCCGACCTGGTGGTGGACGGCCCGGCAGGGGTCGTGGACCTGCTGTCGGCGCTCGCGGCTCAACTCGCCTGATCCCGCAGCGCGTTCAGCTGTTCCAGGAACCACTGGGCCGGGGGGAGGGCCGTGGCCGCGGCGGCCAACCGCTTTGTGCGTTCGGCTCGTTCCTCGGTCGGCATGGTCAACGCCTCGTGGAGCGCGGTGGCCGTGCCGATCACGTCGTACGGGTTGACGGCGATCGCGTCCTTGCCCAGTTCCTGGAACGCCCCCGCCTCCCGGGACAGCACCAGCGCGCACCCCTCGTCGGAGACGACGGGCACCTCCTTGGCGACGAGGTTCATGCCGTCCCGGATCGGGTTGACCAGGGCCACGTCGGCGAGCCGGTACGCGGCCAGCGAGCGCGCGAAGTCGTCCTTGACGTGCAGCACCACCGGGGTCCAACCGGGCGTCCCGTACTGCGAGTTGATCTCGTCCGCGACCCGCTGCACCTCGGCGGTGTAGTCCCGGTACACGGCGAGATCCTGCCGGGAGGGGTAGGCGAAGGCCACGTGCACGACCTGTTCCAGCAACTCCGGGTGGTCGTCGAGGAGTTGGCGGTACGCCAGCAGCCCGCGCACGATGTTCTTCGACAGCTCGGTCCGGTCCACCCGGACGATGGCCTTGCGGCCCGCGCCGATCTCCTCGCGCAGGGCCGCCATCCGCTCCTCGACGTCCGGCTCGTGCGAGCGGGCGTGCAGGAACTCGGCGTCGGCACCGAGGCTGTGGACACCGATGAGCGTCTTGCGGGTGATCCGCTCGCGGCCGGTGCCCGGATCCTTCCGCACATGCTCGACCGCACGGGGAGCGCCCGACGGCCACAGGGGCAGCCACCGATAAGGGTCGAGCCCCTGCACGCAGTTCTCGAACGCGGTCGCCCACCGCCAGGTCAGGAACGCCACCCGGTCCGCCCCGAGCATGCCTTCCATCAGCCGCACCTGGATGTCGTCCGGCAGCATCGCGAAGTACTCCGGCGGTGCCCACGGGGTGTGCGAGAAGTGCCCGATCCGCAGATCCGGCCGCAGCTCGCGCAGCATCCCCGGCACCAGACACAGGTGGTAGTCCTGCACCAGCACCGCGGCCCCCTCCGCCGCCTCCTGGGCCAACGCCTCCGCGAACGCCCGGTTGTACGTCTCGTACGACGCCCACTGGCGCCGGAACTCCGCGTCGAAGACCGGCTCCAGCGGGGTCTGGTACAGCATGTGGTGGACGAACCACAGCACGGAGTTGGCGATGCCGTTGTACGCGTCGGCGTGCACGTCCGCCGGAATGTCCAGCATCCGTACGCCGTCCTCGCCGACCCCGCGCCGTACCGCCTCGCGGTCGCCGTCGGACAGCGCCGAGCACACCCACAGCGCGCCCGCGTCCGGGCCGATCGCCGACAGGCCCGACACCAGCCCGCCGCCACCCCGCTTGGCGCGGAGCGAACCGTCGTCGCCCACCTCGTACGAGACCGGGCCGCGATTGGACGCCACGAGCACCTGAGCAGCACCGGACACGGGCGAGGGAGACGACGTAGAAGCCATACGGCACAACCTAGCCCGGCCCGGAAACGCTCAAACGTACGGACGGCCGTCGGCGGACTGTATGAGTCCGTATACGACCGTCCGTGAGCGTCTGTAACTGTGCGGTTATGCGACCTTGCGTGACTGGTACTCGGTGATGTCGACCATCGGCGGGCGTTCCTCCGTGTCCACGGAGTAGGTGCGCGGCTCGAAGCCGTCCGGACCCCGCTCGAACTGGGTGAGCGAGGGCCGGATCAGATGCCCGCGGGCCAGCCTCAGCTGAGCCGTGCGGTAGATCTGCGCGGCCATGCGACCCAGCGCCTGCCCGTCCTGGTGCCGGTGCTTGCGCACGCCCACGTCCACCTGCGCGAGGGCGTCCAGGCCCACCAGGTGCAGCGCGTCGACGAGCATGCCCAGCTCGATGCCGTACCCGACGGGGAACGGCAGTTGTTCGAGCAGGGAGCGGCGGGCCGCGTACTCGCCGCCGAGCGGCTGCACGAAACCGGCCAGCTGCGGCCAGTGCATGTTCAGCAGCGGGCGGGCCATCATCTCGGTGACCCGGCCGCCCTGGCCGGCCGCGCCGCCGAGCGGGCGGTCGTACATCGCCTTGACGAGGTCGACGCCGGGGTCGGTGAGCAGCGGGCCCACGATCCCGGTGACGAAGTCGGAGGAGAACTCCTTCAGGTCCGCGTCGATGAAGCAGACGATGTCGCCGCTGGTGACCAGTAGCGAGCGCCACAGCACCTCGCCCTTGCCGGGCACGGCGGGGATGCGCGGCAGGATGTCGTCCCGGTGCACGACCCGGGCGCCCGCCGCGGCGGCCACCTCGGAGGTGCGGTCGGTCGACCCCGAGTCGACGACGACGATCTCGTCGACGAGCGGGACCTGCTGCATGAGGTCGTGACGGATGATCGCGACGATCTCGCCGACCGTCGCTTCCTCGTTGAGCGCGGGGAGCACGACGGAGACCGACTGGCCCGTACGGTGCTTCGCGGCCAGGATCTTGTGGAGCGGCCGGTCGGTCATGGACCAGGAGCGGGTGCTCAGCCAGTGCTCGACTTCCTTCAGCACGTTGCGCGGCTCCTCTGCGTTCTCTCGGCGATCAGTGATCACACAGAGTGTGTGATCCATCTCGCGGTTCGGACGGCTCACTCAACTGTCCTGGCCTTCGGTTACAGTCTTGAACAACGCTGATGACCATCGCATGTCGGGGGTCGTCAACGCTCACGCAAGTGACACAACCGCATACACAACTGAACACCGCTCATCCAGAGGGGCAGAGGGATACGGCCCGTTGAAGCCCCGGCAACCCTCCAGCCGGTCTTGGCACGCAGCTAGCACGCTGACGTGGTGAGGCTCCCGGCTCGGGAAGGTGCCAAATCCGTCTCATGGCGAAATGCGTCATGAGGAAGATGAGGAAAGGGCCTCGCCTCCATGGCTGCGCAGACAGTTGCAAGCACCACGAACTCCGCGAACATCGCCAACTCCGTAGACCTCGGCCCCGCCGCCGCGCTCTCCTGCCGCGAGTGCGGCCACCGCGTCCCGCTCGGCCCGGTCTTCGCCTGCGAGGAGTGTTTCGGCCCGCTGGAGATCGCCTACGACTTCTCGGGCTACGACACCGAAGAGCTCCGCAAGCGCATCGAGGCGGGCCCCGCGAACATCTGGCGTTACGCGCCCCTGCTGCCCGTCCCCGCCGACGTGGCCGACAAGCCGAACATCAACCCCGGCTGGACCAAGCTCGTCCAGGCCGACAACCTCGCCCGCGAACTGGGCGTCGACGCGGGCAAGTTGTTCGTCAAGGACGACTCCGGCAACCCGACGCACTCCTTCAAGGACCGCGTCGTCGCCCAGGCCATCGAAGCGGCCCGCGCCTTCAACTTCACCACCCTCTCCTGCTCCTCCACCGGCAACCTCGCGGGCGCCGTCGGCGCCGCCGCCGCGCGGGCCGGCTTCCGTTCCTGCGTGTTCATCCCGCACGACCTGGAGCAGGGCAAGGTCGTCATGGCCGCGATCTACGGCGGCGAGCTCGTCGGCATCGAGGGCAACTACGACGACGTGAACCGCTTCTGCTCCGAGCTGATCGGCGACCCGGCGGGCGAGGGCTGGGGCTTCGTCAACGTCAACCTCCGGCCGTACTACGCGGAGGGCTCCAAGACCCTCGCGTACGAGATCTGCGAGCAGCTGGGCTGGCGGCTGCCGGACCAGCTGGTCGTGCCGATCGCCTCCGGGTCGCAGCTCACGAAGATCGACAAGGGCCTGCAGGAGCTGATCAAGCTCGGGCTCGTCGAGGACAAGCCGTACAAGATCTTTGGCGCGCAGGCGGAGGGATGTTCGCCGGTTTCCGTCGCGTACAAGGCCGGTCATGACGTCGTACGGCCGCAGAAGCCGAACACGATCGCCAAGTCGCTGGCCATCGGGAACCCCGCGGACGGTCCTTACGTGCTGGACATTGCTCGGCGGACCGGTGGGGCGGTGGAGGACGTCAATGACGAGCAGGTTGTCGACGCGATCAAGTTGCTTGCGCGGACCGAGGGGATCTTTGCGGAGACCGCGGGTGGGGTGACCGTTGGTGTGGCGAAGAAGTTGATCGAGAGCGGGTTGCTGGATCCGACGCTGACCACTGTCGTGTTGAACACCGGTGACGGTCTCAAGACGCTTGATGCGGTTGCCGGGACCGGGCTGACCGCGACTATCCGGCCGAGTCTTGAGTCGTTCAGGGAAGCTGGGCTTGCCTCGTAAGCGTCGTTGTTCGTCTGCGGGCCCGGTGGGGGCTGGTCGCGCCCCGTGGCGGAGCCACAAATCGATACAGCCCCGCGCCCCTAAAAGCACAAAAGCCACACCTGACCGGAGGTCATCAGCATGAGCGTTAGCGTCCGCATCCCCACCATTCTCCGCACCTACACCGGCGGTAAGGCCGAAGTGACCGCCGAAGGTGCCACCCTCGCCGAGGTCATCTCGGACCTGGAGAAGAACCACGCCGGGATCTCTGCTCGCGTCCTGGACGATCAGGGCAAGTTGCGGCGGTTCGTCAACGTGTACGTGAACGATGACGACGTGCGGTTCGAGCAGGGGCTGGAGACGGCCACTCCGGACGGGGCCGGGGTGTCGATCATTCCGGCCGTCGCCGGAGGCTGACCATCGAGCACAGCGCCGGTGGCTGATAATTACCCTTGGTAACGCCGATTACCGAGAGTTCATCGAATTGCCCCCTCCGTGAGAGAAACGGAGGGGGCAATTCTGTATGGTTGAGCGGGGTACAGTTGGGGAACGCGCTCCACTCCGCATGCCGGACGCATATGAGTACCGGCTCCGCGTGCGATGAGAAGTAGCCAAAGTGTGTAGGCATTTTGCGCGTTATGTTCCCTTTATCTGGCCCGACTTGCCCTGAAGTCGGGCGAATTCTGCGTATATTCCCGACCGGTCCTGCCCGGAATTCTCGTCGGATTGACCTGTTGCAGACGGCAGTTGGGCGGATACATTCGGCCGCGGTCGACGCGTTCCGGCGCACGCCCCCAAACCTGTGGGGGGTGAGGTCTGACCCGGGTCCGCGAAGTGCGGGTCCGTGCAAGGGCCAGTAATAGGGGAGTTAGGCATGGCTCAGGGCACCGTCAAATGGTTCAACGCGGAGAAGGGGTACGGCTTCATCGCGGTCGACGGTGGTGCGGATGTTTTCGTCCACTACAGCGCGATTCAAATGGACGGCTACCGCACCCTGGAAGAGGGCCAGCGGGTCGATTTCGAGATCTCGCAGGGTCAGAAGGGGCCGCAGGCGGACATGGTCCGGCTCGCGACCAGCTGAAGCACGCGCCGACGAACAGCAGCGACGTTCTTCGTTCCTCACCGAAGGGCTCGTACTCCTGGGGGGTCACCTCCTGGGGTACGGGCCCTTCGGCATGTCCTCCGTCTCAGCCGCCCGCGTACAGACCGGACCGCTCCAGCGCGCGCAGCCGGAGTGTGTCCGCCTCGATGACGGCCGGGTCGTCGGAGGCGAGGTAGACGGCGCCGGGGCAGGTGGCCAGGTCGACGGTCTGCGGGGCCGGGCCGCCCTCGGGAAGGTTCATGACGAGCCCGGCGAAGGAGGCGAGCGACCGCACCGTGTCCCAGCCCGCGCCGGAGGGCACGACGCCGTCGGTCTCGCTGATCAGGTTGACGCACCGCAGCCGTGAGTGCAGCCGGTACGGCTCCCGGGCGCGGCGCAGGAACTCCTCGGGCCGCGCGATGGACAGGGCCAGGGATTCGACCTGGTTGGTGCCGACGCAGCGGGAGAGCACGTCCGGCAGCTGGCCGCCGCCGATCCGGGCACCGCACTCGACCAGGACGGGCCCGTCATCGGTCAGCATGACTTCCGTGTGGGCCGCTCCGTTGCGGATCTCCAGCGCGTCGAGGACGTCGAGGACGTAGGCGGCCACGCGCGAGCCGCCCGGGTCGTCGGGCGGGAGCAGGTCCTCGTAGTCGTTGATGGAACGGCCGCCGGGTACCGGGCGCTTGTAGTAGTGCCAGATCTCGATGACGCGGTGCACGCCGTCCCGGCTGACGGTGTTGACGTAGTGCTCCTCGCCCGCGAGGAACTGCTGGGCGAGGACGGTGGGGTTGCCGCGCCCGTAGCGGTCGATGCCGGCCGCGATCTTGCGGTGCGCGGCGACGACCGCTTCCGCGCTGTCACAGAAGATGACGTTGTCGGTGCCCGCGCTGGACGGTGGCTTGAGCACGACGGGCCACGGACCGCGAGCTTCCGCCCAGGCCAGGATCTCGTCGGCCGAGGTCGAGGTGATGCTGTCGGCTGCGGCGAGACCCGCCTCGCGCACCGCCTTGTGCATCGCGTACTTGTCCCGTCGGGCCTCGGGGTGGCGCATGCCGTTGCCCGGGGTGCCGAGCGCGGCCGAGAGCTCGTTGGCGAGGAGGACGCCGGATTCGGCGGCGGCCACCACGATGCCGACACCGTGCTGCCGCAGTCGCTCGGCCGTCCTGCGTACGTCGCCGTCGTGCTGGAACTCGACGGTGAAGTCCTCGGGGCAGTAGGCGAGTTTGGTGTCCGGGAACGGGGAGCGGACGTGGACGTGGTCCACACCGTAGCGGCGCAGTGCCGGGGGCAGCAGGCGTCCGGCGCCGTAGGCGTCGACCACGGCGCACGTCACGCTTGAGGGCGGTTCATTCATCGGATCGACTGGGATGTTGTTCATCTGCGGTCACCCGTCACAGGGTCTTCGTGTCTTCGGGGGGATTGAGCGAGGCGCCGTCCGGCAGGGGTGCCGATGGCTCCTGTCTGCGGTCTTCCTGGGCGCGTTTCACGACGCCCACCGACATCAGGACGATCAGGGCCACGGTGCACACCCAGCTGACCGCTGAGGTGGTCAGCCGTCCGTCGAGGAGCTGCAGAAGCAGCGTGATGAGGGGAGACACCGAGATCAGCAGCGACGTGGTGATCGGCTCGGTGTGCTTGATGCCGATCTGCAGGACGTAGATGGGCAGGCCCACACCGATGACGGCGACGATGAGCGAGGGCCACAACGCCGCGCCGACTCCGGGCCGTTCGCTCAGCGCGGTCAGCACCCAGGTGATGGCGATCATCAGGAAGAAGCGGATGGCGAGGACCGCCTGCGGCGTCTGCCCGGCCTCGCTCAGCCGCTTCATGTAGATGATGTTGGCGGTCGAGCCGATGCCGCAGGCCAGCGTCAGCAGAAATCCGGCGACGGCGTGCCCGGGCTCCAGCGATCCCACCGCGCTGCGACCGGTGAACGACTCCCACACCAGGACCGCGAGCACGACGCAGACACCGAGGGACGCGGCGACCTCGGCCCTCAGGGCCTTGCTTCCGCGCCGCAGCACGGGACCCATCAGGATGGTGAGGATCGGGCCGAGCGCCACCACCACCACGCTGACCACGGCCGGCTCCAGGTACTTGAGCGCGAACAGCATCGAAAGCCAGGTGACGGCGGTGGTCACGTTGATCGCGGCCACGTCGTACGGGTGGGTGCGCAGGGGGCGAAGTGCGGCGGGCAGGCCGACGCGTACAGCCTGCAGGGTGAGGAAGAACGCCGCGGTCATGGAGAACGAGACCGCGGCGAGCACCTGCGGGCTGACGTCCTGGACCGTGCTGCCTCCGTAGACGTCGAGCGCGGCGGTCAGGAAGGCGAAGCCGAGGATCGGGGCGATGCCGCTGACGACGTGGGACGTCTGGGGTTGTTTGGGGCGGTCAGGCAATTACGAGGTCTCCGATACGGGTGTGAGGGTGTTGCGCGGGATCCGGGAACCGGGCGCCGTGGGCTCGGTCCGGTCGTCGGGTGCCGGCGGGGTGGCGGTCCCGAAGTAGTGTGCACCGGTCTCGTGGTTGTCGAGATGGTGGTAGAAGCCGCGCCGGGACCGGAACTCGTACGCGGTGTCCAGTGGCTCGGGAGCCGTCAGGTCGCCCGTGGCGAGCCGGTCGTAGGCGGCGGTGACGTCGAACGGGAAGCTCACGAGGCCGCTGCTCACGTAGGTGTCGCCCTCCTCGCGCCAGCCGTCGGGCAGCGCGGCGCCGGGGGGTTGGTAGACAGGCCGTGCCAGGCGCTCGAAGCGGTAGAAGTATGGGCCGAACTCGGTCCACCCGGCGGGGAACCGTGGCACGACCGTCTCGTTCCACCACCGCTCGATCTCCGCGTCGAGCTCCGGGCCCGAGTAGAGCAGGCGGTGCCCGCTCGCCACGGCGGGGGACTCGGCGAGCACGGGGAACGCCTCGCGGAACGCCACCACGGACGGGTGGTCCGAGGCGCTGATCCACTCCAGCAGCGAGTGGATCACCTCTGACTGGCTCATCCCGGCCAGCACGCGGGCCGGACGCCATAGCCGTTTGAAGTACTGGTTCTCCCCCAGGATGCGGGCCAGGAACATGAAGCGCTGCATCGCGAAGTTCTCCGCCAGCGTGGAGGTCCGGTTGGCGAGGACGTACTCGAAGTCGTCCGACTCGCCGCGCACGGTGACGAATCCGTGCAGCTCGCGCTGTTCGCTGTAGGCCGTGTTGGGCAGCAGGAGCAGCGGGTACACGGCGATGCGCGGCACCTTCTCGGCGATCCTGTCGTATCCGTCGAGGAACGACTCGACCGTCTCTCCCGGCGCTCCCCAGATCAGCTCGACGAAGGCGTCCATGCCTTCGTCGGCCAGCCAGTCGCTGAGGTCCTGCCACTGGTTGAGCTTCATGTTGCGGCGCTGCATGCCGGTGAGCGCCTCGTCCGAGAGTGTCTGCAGGGCGAGCGTGAACGAGCTCTTGAAGCCGCGCTCCTTCAGGGTGCGCACGATGCGGTGGAAGCGCTGGGACTTGTTCTTGGCCCAGTTGGCCTCGAGCGACGTGGGAAACCCGTACTTCTCGTTGATCTTCAGGAGGTCTTCGGTGAACTCCTCATCGGCTTCGAGCATGCCGAAGTTCGCGTCGCACAGGAAGACCGTGGGGACCTGGTGGTATCCGAACAGATCGAGTTCGGCGGCCAGCCGGTCCCGGGAGAAGGAGCGCACCCGCTGGCCGGTGGCGCCACCCCAGTAACAGAAGGAACAGCGGTACGGGCAGCCCCGGTTCGTCTCCAGTAAAGCGAATTCATAGGGAAAGTTTCCGTTGCGATCGAGTAAGGGTATCGCGCCGGTGAGAAACGGGGACGGAATGATGTCCAGGTCATTGATACGGTCACGGTCCGGCGTGGTGATGAAATCGGTGCCGTCCGTGCGGAACGAAATTCCGGATATGGGGGGCAGGTTGGGATCCCGGCGGTCGGCGAGGACCGAGCTGATCAATTCGCGGAACGTCAGCTCGCCCTCGCCGTTCACCACGATGTCGACCGATGGGCATTCGCGGAACACCTTCGGCGCCTGATGGCTCACGTGGTTTCCGCCGAAGATGGTGAGGCCGTCGGGCCTCAACTGCTTGTGCACTTCGGCCAGGAGGGAGAAGTTCCGATAGTTCCAGCCCACCACGGAGAAGGCGAGCACATCGGGTACCTCGTCATGAAAGATGGTCCGGGTCATCTCGTTCACGGACCATCCACCGCGCATGTTGTGGATTCGTACGTCGACTTCTCGACCGATGTCGGGATCAGCGTCGAGCACTGCCTTCAGATAACCAGCCGCGAGGGGCATGGAATCAACCGGCAGGTCCCAGGCACTCTGCTGCACCAAGGCGATCTTGAGCATGTACGGATGCCTCCATGATGAAGATGAAGTGGGCCGTCAGCCGCTGGCCACCCAGGTGACCTCCGTGTCGGCGGTGGGGTCGAAGTGGTACAGAGTCACGCTGTCGCTGTGCGGGGTCACCCGGTCCGCGAGTTCTCGTTGCGCCTGGGCCAGTACATCCGGGGGGATCACCGATGCGATGCCCTCCAGGAGCAGCATCACGTCCCGGGTCGCCGCGGTGACCTTGGTGTTGTCCGCGTCCCGGTGGTTCCAGTGGCGGGTCAGGACGTGGGAGCCGTCGCCGTAGACGACCTCGCCCTCGACGGGCGTCTCCCGCTCGTCGGGCTTGCCCAGCGGCACATGGGTGTCGCCGGGGCGTGCGTAGCGCAGGCAGAAGCCTTCCCGGATGCCGGTCAGGTCGTAACCGCCCGTCGGCAGCATGTACTTCATGGACACGAGGTTGCAGGTGTCCACGAGCGGGGAGATCCGCGGCAGCCGACCCGCCTTGAGGAGCCGGCGCCGCAGCGCGTCGACACTCGGCCGCGTCCTGCGGGGGTTGGTGCCGAAGCTGCGCAGCAGTTCGTGCCAGGCGGCGATGGTCGGCTCATCCTCCTCCGACAGGGTCCGCGTGCCCGCGCGTACCTCGGCCTCGAAGCCCGCCAGCTCCTCCTCGGTCTCCGGCCACGGCTCGGCGTTCTTCAGGCCGAGCACGAGGACGGCGGCGGTGCGGCAGTCGGGGTAGCGGGCGGCGATGTCTGGAGCCACGCTCAGCTGGAGGGTGCGGGCCTTGGCGGTCGTGCGGGCGGCGGCTTCGGTCTCGTGGTTCATCAAGCACTTTCCGGTGAGGTGGTGCGCGAATCTCGGTCAGTTGACGGACGACTGATCAACGGGCGGCCCGCCGGGCTGGACACGGGGCGGCCGGTGGAGCACCGGCGCATGCCACCACCTACGGGCGGCGGTTAATTCAGCCGAACCAATTTTCCGCAGACCACGGGCTTTCTTCCTGGTCAGGACAGGCCCGATGGCGGAGCCGCCGCTCTGGCGACAGTACGTCAAGGCCGATATCGAAGACAGAATTCCGGATGGGAATGGCTCTCGCACGGCGGGAATCGGCCATTGTTTAGATGTGGACATTCGAGGCAGTCGCCGCATGCGGGGCGGCTGGAAGGCGCGAATACGGGAGTGACTCGCGTCACACTTGCAGGGGGCGGGGTTGCTGTCGGAGCCGAACGCGGCTCACCGTTGAATCGAGCCATCGGGTCCATTCGAGATGAAGGGTCAGATGAATTGAGCTCCACGCAGGTCACCCCGGAAAACATCGATTCAATTCTCGCCGAGCACATCTCTGAGGTGTTCGACGATGAACGCTTCAGGCGAGACTCGCAGAAATTCAGGCGCGAAGGTTACATAAAGGTCCGCGAACTGGTTCCGGACGCCGTCTTCGAAGGGCTGCAAAAAGAAGTACGCGACATCATCGCGCAGCACGAGAAACGCATCGACGTCCATCTGCCGGAGACCAGCAACTCGCCCCGCTACATGAGCACCGTGAGCGCCTCCGCCATCATCAAGGACGGCAGCCTCATCCCGGCGGTCTACAACTCCTCGGCGCTCAGGGACGCGTTGTCCAGGCTCGCGGCCGAGGCCGTCATCGACTGTTCCTGGGACGGCGAGAAATACGCGATCCTGCACCAGCACAAGAAGGGCGACACCCACGGCTGGCACTGGGGCGACTTCAGCTACGCCATCGTGTGGATCATCGAGGCCCCGGACCTGAAGTACGGCGGGGCCCTGCAGTGCATCCCGCACACGGACTGGGACAAGTCCGATCCGCGGGTGATGGACTACATCCTCGAAAACCCCATCCGCACCTACGGAAACGTCACCAGGGACCTGTACTTCTTCCGCACGGACACGACCCTGCACCGGACGATTCCCTTGTCCGAGGACAAGACACGCATCATCCTCAACACCACGTTCGCCGCTGAACGCGACCTGAAGAAGAACGTCACCCACGAGACGATGGGCGCCATGTTCGACTGACCGCCCCCGGTCGGCGCGACCGGCGCACTGCCGGCATCGACCCGCCCAGCCGTTGCCCCGACCGGTCCCTGAGCAGCCTTTACCGCGAACCGACGAACTCACCGGCCCCTTGCGAACGCGCGCCGGTGGGTTCGTCGTATGGGCTCAACTCCCGCCGCCTGCTGGCCACTTGGGAAGGCACGAAACCATGCACCCTTGGCACCACGGGCTCCTCCTGCTGCACCTGGCGACGGTCATGGCCGGCGCCGTAGTGGTCGTGGCCGCAGGTCGGTGGGCAGCCCGCCGGACCCGGCAGCCCGAGGTCATCGGAGAGATCGCCGCGGGAATGCTGACCGGTCCGCTCCTGCTGTGGGCCCTGGGGGCCGACCGGTTCCACACCGTCCTTCCCACGGAGATCCTGTCCTGGCTCAAGCACCTGGCCGAACTCGGACTTGTCCTGTTCCTCGTCGAGTTCGCCCACCGCCTGAAGGACCGGCATGCCCGCCCCTCCCTCAAGTCGGCGGCCTGGGTGACCCTGGGCTCCTTCGTGCCGGCCCTGGCCGCGGGCGCGCTGCTCGCCGCCTGGGTCACCCGCTTCGGAGCCCCTTCGGTACGCGGCTCGGCGCCCGCCCCCGCCTTCTTCCTGCTCGTCGCGGTGACCCTCGCCGTCACCGCCGTGCCGGTCCTGGCCCGTGTCATCACGGACCGCCATATGACGGACACGGCCCCGGGCAGGCTCGCGCTGAGTTCCGCCATCGCCATCGACTCGGCCGCGTGGCTGCTGCTCGCGCTGGCGGTCGGCTTACGCACCGGTCAACCCGGCTCCTTCCTCAAGTCGGTCGGCGTGCTGGCCCTGGGCGCCCTGACGGCCCTCCTCCTCAACCGCCTGCTGCGCACGCACCACGCGCAGCGGCTCTGCGACTTCGCGCCTCGCGCCGCCCAGCTCTGCACGGCAGCCCTCGCCATGGCCCTCGCCTTCACCACGGCACACTTCGGCATGACGCTGATCTTCGGAGCGGTCCTGGCCGGGTTCGCGCTGCCGGGCACCGTGTGCTGGAAACGAGTGACCCAATCCGTGGGCCGGATCGGCGCTCTCCTCCTGCCGATCTACTTCGTCGCCACCGGCCTCACCGCCCTGACCCGCGACCTCACCGGCTTCTCGGCCTCCTTGACGCTCCTCACCGTCGCGCTTGCCACCCTGGCGAAAATCGGCGGGGGCTGGCTCGGTGCGCGGCTCTCCGGCCACCGGGGCGCCGACGGCCTGCGCGTCGGAGTCCTGATGAACACCCGGGGCCTGACCGAACTGATCATTCTCCAGGTGGGTCTGAGCGCGGGCGTCCTCACTCCGCCGCTCTACCTCTCCCTGGTGATCATGGCGCTGGTCACCACGGCGTGCACGGCACCCGCGCTGACTCTCATCGACCGCTTCGACAACAGGGGCCGCACACCCGGCGCAGCGCCGGCCCCGCACGTCCCGGACCAGCACACAGCGGGCACGGCCAGGTCGGAAGAGATCTGACCTGGTTCTGAAGAGATCTGACCTGGTTCTTCTGAGTGTGGACACCTTGGACACCGCATGTCCCGTCCGAGGAGGGACAGGGTGCCAGAACTCGGGAGCCGCTTGCACTCGACCATGCCGAGTGCTAATCATTGGCGTTAGCACTCTGAAGGTGAGAGTGATAACGAAGGACCGGGTCGGTGAGGCCCGCAGGCCAGGTGGTGCAAGGAACCACGGGGCAGGCAGGCCGTCCGTCGCGGGCGCCAGCGCGGTCCGGAGCAATCCACCCCAGTCCGGGAGGACCACTTCACATGGCCAAGATCATCGCGTTCGACGAGGAGGCACGGCGCGGTCTCGAGCGCGGGATGAACCAGCTCGCCGACGCCGTCAAGGTCACCCTTGGCCCCAAGGGCCGCAACGTCGTCCTCGAGAAGAAGTGGGGCGCCCCCACGATCACCAACGATGGTGTTTCCATCGCCAAGGAGATCGAGCTCGAGGACCCGTACGAGAAGATCGGCGCCGAGCTGGTCAAGGAAGTCGCCAAGAAGACGGACGACGTCGCCGGCGACGGTACGACCACGGCGACCGTGCTCGCCCAGGCCCTCGTCAAGGAGGGTCTGCGCAACGTAGCCGCAGGCGCCAACCCGATGGCCCTCAAGCGCGGTATCGAGAAGGCCGTCGAGGCCGTCTCCGGTGCCCTGCTGGAGCAGGCCAAGGACGTGGAGACCAAGGAGCAGATCGCTTCTACGGCCTCCATCTCCGCCGCCGACACCCAGATCGGCGAGCTCATCGCCGAGGCGATGGACAAGGTCGGCAAGGAAGGCGTCATCACCGTCGAGGAGTCCCAGACCTTCGGTCTCGAGCTTGAGCTCACCGAGGGTATGCGCTTCGACAAGGGCTACATCTCGGCGTACTTCGCCACCGACATGGAGCGTATGGAGGCCGTCCTCGACGACCCGTACATCCTGATCGCCAACTCGAAGATCGCCAACGTCAAGGACCTGCTCCCGCTCCTGGAGAAGGTCATGCAGTCGGGCAAGCCGCTGCTGATCATCGCCGAGGACGTCGAGGGCGAGGCCCTGTCCACGCTGGTCGTCAACAAGATCCGCGGCACCTTCAAGTCCGTCGCCGTCAAGGCTCCGGGCTTCGGTGACCGTCGCAAGGCCATGCTCGGCGACATCGCCATCCTCACGGGCGGCGAGGTCATCTCCGAGGAGGTCGGCCTCAAGCTGGAGAACGCGACCGTGGACCTGCTGGGTCGCGCTCGCAAGGTCGTCATCACCAAGGACGAGACGACGATCGTCGACGGCTCGGGCTCGGCGGACCAGGTTGCCGGTCGCGTCAACCAGATCCGCGCCGAGATCGAGAACAGCGACTCGGACTACGACCGCGAGAAGCTCCAGGAGCGCCTCGCCAAGCTCGCGGGTGGCGTCGCCGTCATCAAGGCGGGCGCGGCCACCGAGGTCGAGCTCAAGGAGCGCAAGCACCGCATCGAGGACGCCGTTCGCAACGCGAAGGCGGCCGTCGAGGAGGGCATCGTCGCCGGTGGCGGCGTCGCGCTCATCCAGGCGGGCCACGTCTTCGACAAGCTCGAGCTCGAGGGTGACGAGGCCACCGGTGCCGCGATCGTCAAGCTGGCGCTCGAGGCCCCGCTGAAGCAGATCGCCGTCAACGGTGGTCTCGAAGGCGGAGTCGTCGTCGAGAAGGTCCGCAACCTGCCCATCGGTCACGGCCTCAACGCCGCCACCGGTGAGTACGTGGACATGATCGCCGAGGGCATCATCGACCCGGCGAAGGTCACGCGCTCTGCCCTGCAGAACGCCGCGTCCATCGCCGCGCTCTTCCTCACCACCGAGGCCGTCATCGCCGACAAGCCCGAGAAGGCCGGTGCCGGCGCGGGCGCCGGTGGCGGCATGCCGGGCGGTGACATGGACTTCTGATCGACCTCTGGTTGATCAACGGTCTTACCGAGGGCGGTACTTCCTGCTTCTGCAGGAGGTGCCGCCCTCGGGCATGTCCGGGGTCACGGGTGTTCGGGATCACAGGCCGAGGTGCCGGACGGTCGGAATGAGGGGCTTGGCCAGGTGGTTGTTGTTGACGCATGATCGATGCATACGCACATACCAACTGGTACCTGGTGCCCAGTGCCTCATACCCGGTAATCCCGAGGAGCCCCCACACGTGTCTACGACCGCCCCCGCCTCCCGAGCGGCCGAAATCCTCGGCCGTCCGATCACCCTCAACGGCCTGACCGTCCCGAACCGGATCGCGATGGCGCCGATGACCCGGCAGTTCTCGCCGGGCGGCATCCCCGGTGAAGATGTGGTCGGGTACTACTCCCGCCGTGCCGCCGCGGGTGTGGGCCTCATCGTCACCGAGGGGACCTACGTCGGCCACGAGTCCGCCGGTCAGAGCGACGACATCCCGCGCTTCCACGGTGAGGAGCAGCTCGCCGGCTGGGCGAAGGTGGCCGAGGGCGTGCACGCGGCGGGCGGCACGATCGTGCCGCAGCTGTGGCACATCGGCATGGTCCGCGAGCAGGGCCAGCCGCCGTATGCGGACGCGCCCGCCGTCGGCCCGTCCGGGCTGAGGATCGGCAGCGACGAGGTCACCGGTACGGCCATGACGCAGCGGGACCTGGACGACGTCATCGGCGCGTTCGCCGAGGCGGCGGCCGCGGCGGAGCGGATCGGTTTCGACGGGGTCGAGCTGCACGGGGCCCACGGCTACCTCCTCGACCAGTTCCTGTGGTCGGGCACCAACCGTCGTACGGATGCCTACGGCGGTGACGCGGTCGCCCGTACGAAGTTCGCGGCGGAGATCGTGGCGGCGGTTCGGGAGACGGTGTCGCCGGAGTTCCCGATCATCTTCCGTTACTCGCAGTGGAAGCAGGACGTCTACAAGGCCCGGCTGGCGGAGACGCCGGAGGAGCTGGAGGCGATCCTGACCCCGCTCGCGGCGGTGGGAGTTGACGTCTTCCACGCTTCCACCCGTCGTTACTGGCTCCCCGAGTTCGAGGAGGCCGGCTCCGATCTCAACCTCGCGGGCTGGACGAAGAAGCTCACCGGCAAGCAGACCATCACGGTCGGTTCGGTCGGCCTCGACGGGGACTTCCTCAAGGGGTTCCGGGGTGAGGGTGCTCCGCTCAAGGGCATCGACGATCTCCTCGACAGCCTGGAGCGGGACGAGTTCGACATGGTGGCGGTGGGGCGGGCGCTGCTTCAGGATCCGGAGTGGGCTGCGAAGGTCCTCGCGGGGCGGGTGGAGGAGCTGGCGCCGTATGACGCGGCGGCGCTGAAGTCGCTGAGCTGACGCCCGAGTTGACGATGGGGAACGGCCGGGGTGGTCTAATCGACCCTGGCCGTTCTTGTCGTTCCGCCGTCGTGGCCCGGACCGACGTGCCGCTCTCGCACCCGGCGCCTCAGGCGCACCACGCCGTAGAGCGTGGAGTGCGCCGCAGCCACCAGGACACAGAGGGCGAGCGTGGTCAGGCCCCAGTCGCCCAGGGCCGCCAGAAAGCCGCCCGACCACACGGCATGCAGCAGCGCGTCCGCCAGGTCGAAGACCGAGAACCCGAGGGTGACCAGGAGCGAGACCCGCAACTGCCTGATCAGCCCCGTCATGCCGCGATCCGTCCGAAGAACCCGAGGGCGGGCGCGTAGGGCGCCACCAGCAGGAGCGCGGGCCGTACGGCCTGCCCTTCCTGGTCCCCGCCGCAGGCGCAGGCCAGGGCGCGGACCCCGTAGACCCGGTCCGAAATGTTCATGCTCACCTCGCCGCGAGCATAAGCGGGGTTCCTGAGGGCTGAGGCGGTAGGGCCACCTGCCGAGCTCCGGCCCTGTCCGCCGGCCCCCAACTCGGGCTAGCGTTCGCGCACATGAGGATCCTGCACCTGTCCGACACCCACCTTGAACGCGACGACGCCCCCAACCGCCACGGCATCAACGCGACCGACTCGCTGCGGCTGATGCTCGCCGAGCTGCGGCATCAGCGGGGGGTGGACGCGATCGTCGTCACCGGGGACCTCGCCAACGACGGGGCGGTGGAGGCGTATGCGGCCGTGAAGGAGTTGGTGGGCGGGTTCGCGCGGTCGATGGGTGGGGTGCCGGTTTTCTACACGACCGGGAACCATGACGAGCGGGAGGCGTTCGGGAAGGTGCTCGGGAGTGGGCACGTGGCCGCGGACGCCGTGTTTCCGGTGGAGTTCGGGTGTGCTGCCGTCAGTACGGTCGGCGGGTATCGGTTCATCACGCTCGACTCGCTCGTGCCGGGGGAGGTGTACGGGGTGCTGAGTCGGGCCCAACTGGACTGGCTGGAGGAGGAGTTGAGGACTCCGGCCGAGCACGGGACCGTTCTCGCCTTCCACCATCCGCCGATCAACCTCGGTACGCCGATGCAGCGGGCCTTTGGGCTCAAGAACCCCGGGGAGTTGGCGGACGCGATCCGGGGGAGTGACGTACGGGTGGTCCTGACCGGGCACTTCCACCTCCAGCTCTTCGGCTTCCTGGAGGCGACGCCGGTGTGGGTCACGCCCGGTGTCGTCAACCGGATGGACCTGACGACGGCCTACGGCGCGGAGCGGGCGGTGCGTGGGGCTTCGGCGTCGCTGGTGGAGCTGGGCGGGGAGACCGGACCGATGTTCCACACCTTCCACGCGCGGGATCCTCGGGCGCACGAGACGGTGTACCAGTTGGACGCGGAGCAGGTCCGGTCGATCGTCGAACGGCACACGCCCGAGGGGTAGCCGGGGTCCCCGAGGGGTAGCCGGGGTCAGAGGTTTCCCAGCGGCTCGATATCCACGTGCACCGGTGTGCCCCAGACCCGCAGCACCTCGTAGTCGGTGAACTCGTGCACGAGCCGGTACGCCATCGCGGGCCGCGAACCGCGGCGCGCGGCGTTGATGTACAGCTCGGCCTCGTGGCGGTCGCGGCGCGGGGTGCCGCAGAGCTGCCAGGCCTGGCCGTTCCACAGTTCGGGGAGCCAGCGCTGCTGGGCCTGCGGGCGGTCCTCGCGGACGCCGTAGCGGGAAGGGGTGGTGTCGGTGGGCCGGGTCGGGGCGGGGCCGTTGAACTCGGAGCGGCGGGCCGAGCGGCGGCGGGTCTCGCAGAGCAGGCAGAGGTCGGGGGCGTCGGCGTCGACCGGGCCGTTGGGATGCTCCGGGCAGCGGGTGGTGGGCGCGGCGCCGCTGACGCTGTCGTCCAGGAGGTCCAGGGCGCGCTTGAGGTCCGCCTTGACCTCGTGGAGCTTGCCGTCGGGGGTGTCGGACGCGAGGGCCTCGCCGTGCTCGCCGAGGAGGCGGAGGGCGCGGCCTAGGGCGGTCTGCTGGGCGTGGTTCATGGTCCTGTCGACGATAGTCGGCTTTGCCGCGGGCCGGTTCTCCTGGATGGGGACGGCGGCGCCCGTTCTCCGCTCAGGTGGCCGGGTGTGCCGCCCCTGCCCGGAGCCGGTGGGCGAGGTGGCCGAGCAGTACGGCGTTGGCCAGCCCGCACAGGGCCATAGTGGCGGCGACGAAGGCCAACGGGCTCGACGTCGGCAGGAGGAAGGCGAGGAAGCCGGCCGGTGCCGTGGCCATCAGCGGCCAGAGTCCGGCGAATGTCGGGTCCGCCAGGATGTAGTCGGCGCAGAGGAAGAAGACCAGCGAGGCCGCGACCATGGCGAGGTATGCCCGCGCGGGCCAGTTGTCCACGGCGGGGGCGAGCAGGGTGCGCAGCCGAGCAAGGGTGCGGGTGCGGGTGGGAGGTGCCGAGGCTGTTCGCTCCTGCGCGGTGATTGTCGTCGTCGTGGATCTCTTCGCGAGGGCGCCGAGTACGGCGGCGTTCACGAGGGCGCAGAGCAGTAGCCATACCGTCCACGAGCCGAACGCCAGCGCTTGTAGTGGCCCCTCGGTGCCGGGGCCGAAGGGCAGGATCACGCTCAGGAGGGAGAGCGGCGCCGTGAGGATCAACGGGCCTGCGGCGACGGGGCTTTCCGGGGCGACGAACATCGCCGCGACCGACCCGGCTACGGCGATCAGGTAGGCCCGGGCCGGCCAGTTGTCCGTGGCGAGGGCGAGGAGACGGCGCGGGCGGGAGGTCTGCGGCATCGAGGTGTCGTCCTTCGCGTCGGTCGGTCCTGGGTGGTGAGGACAACGGTGGACCGGGGGGCGCGTTCGGACATGAGTACCGGTACTCAGTGGGAGGGGCGGAAGGACTTACCTCCCGCCGTCCCTCAAGCCGCCGGGTGGGCGGTGAACGTGACTTCTTCGTGGTCGTCGTCGAGCGCGATGTTCAGTGAGGCGTTCAAGGCCAGGGTCAGGCGGCGCAGCAAAGAGAGGATCGGTATGGTGTCGGCGCCCTCGACACGGGAGATCTTCGCCTGCGTCAGCCCCGGTTCCACCCGGCGGTCGTACGGCGGTACGCAGCTGGTGACATTGGTGTCAGGCGTGCTTGAGGTCTTCGACGAACGTGGACCATGCGGAGGCCGGGAAGACGAGTTTCGGGCCGAGGGGGTTCTTGGAGTCCCGGACGGGGACGAGGGCGGGATGGCCGTTGGCGACCTCCAGGCACTCGTTGCCGCCCCCGCCGCTGTAGCTGGACTTGTGCCACGTGGCCGTGCTCAGGTCGTAGTCAGGGAAGTTGCTCATGGGCGTAATCCTGCGCCATGGCTTCGATCAGATCCAGGGAGTTCGCCGGTGGGAGTGCCGAGGCTGAGAGCAGCTCGAAGGTGAACCTCAACTGGGCGACGGTGGCCGGGTCGTCCTCCAACCGTCCGGTTCCAGGTCCCTCGAAGTAGACCAGTGGAGGGGCGTCCCCGAAGTCCATCAGCCTCATCGAGCCCTCCATGGCCTTGTGCGCACCTGCGCTGAACGGCAGTACCTGCGCGATGACTCGGCCTCGACGGGCAACACCCGCGACGTGGTGCAGAGCTTCAGCCATCACCGCACGGCCGCCGGTCTCACGGCGCAGCACCGCTTCGTCAAGCACGACCCACAACAACGGTTTTGTTGGGTGTTCCAGTAGGCGCGTCCGCGCCATCCGGCCGTCCACCCACTCGTCGATCGTCCCCTCCGGCGCAGTCGGATCGTAGGCGCGGTTCACCGCTCGTGCGTACGCCGGGGTCTGAAGCAGTCCGGGGATCAGGAGCGGTGCGTACTGCCTGATCGCTGTGGCCTCCGTCTCCACTTCCGCCGCCTCCGCGAAGTGCTCCGGATACCTCGACTTCGCCGCCGCCCCACAATTCCTGGCGAAGAAATCCCCCGTCCCCAACTCCGCGTCCAGCATCCGCGCATACTCCGGCACCATCCGCCGCGTCCCCGCCTCCAACTGCCCGATGAACGACCCGCTCACGAACAGCCGTTGCCCCAACTCGTCCTGGCTGAGGCCCGCCTTCTCGCGGGCGTGACGGAGTTCGGCGCCGAGCAGGGCGCGCGGTGACGAAGACGGGTCGAGATCTTTCGGTCCTGCCACAGCAACTCCCTGTCCTAACAGCCAAATTTGTTGGGACTCCCCGTATAGCCAGGTTAGACACGTTGCCGACACGCTGTGTTGCGAACAGCAAACTCTGTGTGGAGGTGCAAGGCATGCTGCGATCGACTGAAGAAGTCGTCGCCACATTGCGGGAGGCGCTCACCGATGTCGGTGTCGTCCTGCCGTCCCTGTGCGTGGACCCGGTGACAGGCGCGAGCGACGAAAAGTTCGCGCTGGTCACGCTGGGGCGCTGCAACATCCGTACCGCCGAGAAGCTCGCGTCCGTGCTGCGCGGCGAACGGCCCCCGATCGGCGCGCACGCCGTGGACGTACGGGACGGGCGGGTCGGCGAAGTGATGGGACACGTGGGCGGGAATGTGCAGTTGCGGCCCGTGGCCGGCGGCCGGGAGTGGGACTGCCCGCCGGAGTCGACGGGACCCGCCGGGCAGGAGGAGGTTCTGCGGGCGAGGGTCCGGGAACGGAACCGCGAAGCCCGCCTGCCCTGAGCCCCTGCCCTGAGCCCCTGCCCTGAGCCCCGGCCCCGAGCCCCTGCCCTTCCCCGAGCCCCTGCCCTGAGCCGCCTGCCCTGAGTCGGCCGACGTGCTCGACTGACCCCATGCCCACACTCCCGCCCCGCCTCCTCCGGGCCCTCGAATCCTTCAACTCCGCCCGCCCCTGGAGCCACAACGCCCACTACCACCCTTGGCTGCTACGGCAGTTGCCCCGCAGGTTCGGGCGAGCCCTGGACGTGGGTTGTGGGAGCGGCGACCTGGTGCGGCTGCTTGCCGCGAGGAGTGCGGGTGGTGTGGAGGGCATCGACTCCGATCCCCAAATCATCGCCCGGGCACGGGAGTTGACCCCACCCGGCGTCTCCGGCGTCTCCGGTGTCCCCGTGGTCTTCACCGTCGCCGACGCCCGGGCCGGAATCCCCGCCGGCCCCTACGACGTCATCACCTGCGTCGCCGCCCTCCACCACCTCCCGTTCGCCGAGACGCTCACCCGCTTCCGTGACCAACTCGCCCCGGGTGGAACCCTCGTGGTGGTCGGCTGCGCCCGCGAGGCGGATGCCGTCGACGACGCCCTCGGCCTCGTCTCCGTCCCCCTGAACCTCGCCATGGGCTGGGTGAAGAACCGGGGCCGTAGGGCCGTGTCCCGCCCGGTGGCCATGACCGCCGTCACCCGGCCGCCGGAGATGACCTTCGCCGAGGTCCGCCGCGAGGCGATCCGCGTACTGCCGCGGGTCCGGCCGCGGCGGCGGTTGTTCTGGCGGTACACGCTGGTGTGGCGGGCACCCCTGGCATGATTCCGTCCACCCGATGCACCACCTCGTCGAGAGGGTCGACGGCAGCCGCTCCAGGCACTGGTGGGCCCGGCGGCGCGCCATCGCTATGCACCCACGAGCGCGGGCGCCAGCTCCCGCCACGGCTCGGCCGGCACCTCGAACGGCGACTCCATCAGAGCCTGCACGCAGACATGGTCGGCCCCCGCGTCGAGATGCTCGCGCACCCGGTCGAGGATCGCCGTCTCGTCACCCCACGCCACGAGTGCCTCGGCCAGCCGGTCGGAGCCGCCGCGCACCAGGTCCGTCTCGTCGAAGCCGCCGCGCAGCCAGTTGTTGCGGTAGTTCGGCAGGCCGGTGTAGATGTCCAGGTGGGTGTGGGCCCGGCGGAGTGCGGTCTCGCGGTCCTTGGTGAGTACGGCGCCCATCTCGACGGCCACGATCTTGTCCGGGCCGAGCGCCGCCCGTACCTCGGCGGTCTGGGCCGGAGTCACCAGGTACGGGTGGCTGCCGTCGGCGAGTTCGCGGGCCGTCTCCAGCATCCGGGGGCCGAGCGCGGCGATCAGGACGGGCGGCCGGGGCGCGTCGGCCTCGGCGGCGTAGAAGGTCGCGCCCGCCATCGCCGTGAGGTACTCGCGCATCGCGGCGACGGGCTTGCCGTAATTGCCGCCGCGCACCCGCTCGACCAGCGGCCGGTGACTGACCCCGAGTCCGAGCACGAACCGGCCGCCGTACGCCGCCGACAGCGTGCGGGACGCCGCGTTCGCCGCGACCGCGCCCCGCGCCCAGATGTTGGCGATGCCGGTCGCCACGCGCATCCGTGAGGTCGCGGCGAGCAGCAACCCCGCCTGGCTGAACGCCTCCCGGCCGTACGCCTCGCCGAACCACAGGGTGCCCCAGCCCTGTTCCTCCAGCTCGGCCGCGATCTGCCCGGCCGCCGCCGGGGCCACGGCATCCAGGCTCGCGGTCCAGATCCCCACGCGGCCGAGTCCCGCTTCTTCCACCACTGTCATACGGGGACGGTAGGGGGTGGGGGCGGGCGGTTGCCGTGACCGTGCCGCTCAAGGTCCTTGACCCGGGCGTTCGCAGGAGGGAGGTGGCTCAGCCTCCGGGCTGGTAGGAGCGGGGCGCGGAACCCGTCCAGCGTTTGAACGCGCGGTGGAAGGCGCTCGGCTCGGAGAAGCCCAGTCGCCGCGAGATGTCCTCGATGGAGACCGTGCCCGTGGCCAGCGCCGCGATGGCCTCGTCGCGCCGCAGCTGATCGCGGATCCGCTGGAACGAGGTGCCCTCCGCCGCCAGCCGCCGCCGCAGGGTCTGCGCGCTCACCGCGAGCCGGGCCGCGATGTCCTCGGGGTCCGGCATCCGGTCCGGCAGCGACTGCCCGAGGAGTCGGCGGACCTGGGCGGCGGCGGTGCTGCCGTAGTCCAGGCGGGCGAGTACGTCGCCGGGGGCGCGGCGGAGAAACGCGTGCAGCCCCGACTCGTCCTGGAGCACCGGCAGTTCGAGCAGGGCGCGGTCGAAGACGAGGGCGGTGCGCGGGGCCCGGAAGGTGCACGGGGCACCGTAGAGGAGGTCGTATTCGAGCGCGTGGGGTGGTGCCGGGTGGCTGAACTCGACCCGGGTGAGGGCGATCCGGCGGCGGATCAGCCAGCCGGCGAAGCGGTGGGCCACGACGGTGGCGGACTCGGCGAGGTAGTGGTCGGGGTCGTCGAAGGCGGTGAGGTCGAAGACGAGTGCCGCCTGCTGTCCCAACTCGCCAGCCCCTTCCTCCAGTTGGAAGCGGGGGCCGCCGGGGAAGAGGCCGTAGAAGGTGCTGCTGCGGTTGATCGCGGTCCGTAGATCGGGGCTGCAGTGCACCACCGCGTGGCACATCATCGCGAAGGTGCCCACCTTGAGGGGCTGTGGGCCGAGGCCCTGGAACTCGTCGTCCAGGGCCTGCCATACCGCCTTCGTGAGCCGGGCGAACTGCTGCGGTGATACGCGGGCGAGCGGGACGTTCAGCAACTCCGGTGGTACGGCGGCCTGTTCGAGGAGCGGGGTGATGTCCACGCCGTGCCGCTCGGCTCCGCGCAGGGCGGCCCGTACGTGGTGGATGGCGACCGAGCGGGTCGGAGCGCTGTACGCGGGAGGCGTGGCCATGAGCGCCGATCGTACGGGACACGCAGGTCAACGACCGTGAGCGCTGCGGTCATGACGGCCATCCGCGCCGCGCGCCTACCGTCGGGGCGTGATCAGAAACGGATATTTCGACGAGGCCCATGAGGCGTACCGGACGGCCTGGCGCGGCTTCATCGAGCACGAGGTCGTGCCGAGGCAGGACGGCTGGGCGCGCGAGGGGATCGTAGGGAAGGACGTCTGGCGGCTCGCGGGCGCGCGGAACCTGCTCTGCCCGTGGGCCGATCCCGCGTACGGCGGTCTGGGTCTGGCCGACCTGCGCTACGAGCAGATCATGATCGAGGAGCTGGCGGACGCCGGTGAGTCCGGCTTCGCGGCCCCGCTGCACTCGTGTGTCGTCGCCCCGTACCTGGCCGAGTTCGGCACCGAGGACCAGAAGACCCGGCACCTCACCCGCGCGGTCTCCGGCGAGACGGTGCTCGCCATCGCGATCACCGAGCCGGGGACGGGGTCGGACGTGGCTGCCCTGCGCACCCACGCCGTACGCGCCCCGGACGGGGACGGCTGGCTGCTCAACGGGGCCAAGACCTTCATCTCCAGCGGCGTCAACGCCGACCTCGTCATCGTCGCCGCCCGCACCGGCGAGGGGCATGCCATCGGTCTGTTCCTGGTGGCCGCCGGGACCCCCGGTTTCACCCTGGGCCGAAAGCTCGACAAACTCGGGCTGCGGACCTGGGACACCGCCGAGCTGTTCTTCGACGACGTGTACGTTCCGGACGCCGATGTGCTCGGCGGCCCGGACCAGGGATTCGCCCTGCTGATGCGGCAGTTCGCCCTGGAACGGCTCGTCGTCGCGATGGGTGCGGTGGCCGAGGCGGGGGCGGCACTGCGCGAGACCATCGCGCACACCAAACAACGCACCGCGTTCGGGCGGCCGTTGGCGAGATTCCAGGACACCCGCTTCCGGCTGGCCGCGATGCGGGCCGGGATCAGCTCCGCCCAGGCCTTCGTCGACACCTGCGTCCTCGCCCACAACCAGGGCCTCCTCACCGCCGACCAGGCCGCCGAGGCGAAACTCGTCACCACCGAGCTGCAGGGCGAGGTCGTCGACGACTGCCTGCAGATGTTCGGCGGCTCCGGCTATCTGTGGGAGTCCCCGATCTGCCGCCGGTACGCCGACGCGCGCGTCCAGCGGATCTACGGCGGGACGTCCGAGATCATGAAGGAGATCATCAGCCGCGCGCTGGATCTCTGACCAACTCCGTTCTGCGCTAGGCGACTTGGCCCTGGATGACTTGATCATCGGCGGCTTGGTCATCGGTGGCTCGGTCCCGTCGGGTGAGGCCGAAGGCGTATGTGGCGAGGAAGCCGACCGCGTACCCCGTCAGCAGCCCGCCTCCATAGATCGCCACCGTCATCCCCAGCCCCCTGCTCCCCGCCAGCAACGGGAACAGCGCCCACCCCGACGGCCCGATCGCCGTCGCCCCCACCTTGTCGCCCAGCATCGCAAAGAACCCGACGAACGCCCCGCCCGCCGCCCCGCCCGCGCACGCGGTCAGGAACGGTCGGCCGAGGGGGAGCGAGACGCCGTAGATGAGCGGCTCGCCGACGCCCAACAGCCCTGCCGGGAGTGCCGACTTGATGGTCGTACGGAGTGAAGTGTCGTGGCGCATACGGAAGTACACCGCCACCGCCGCACCGACCTGGCCCGCGCCCGCCATGGCCAGGATGGGCAACAGGACGGTGTAGCCCTGCTGTTCGATGAGGGTGGTGTGGATGGGGATGAGGGCCTGATGGAGGCCCAGCATCACCAGAGGGAGGAAGAGGCCGCCGAGGATCAGGCCCGCGAAGGGGCCGGTGGTGGACAGGAGCCAGTTCGCGGCCGTGCCGATCGCGGTGGAGATCTCACCGGCCACGTACATGAGGCCGTAGAGCGTCGCCAGGCCCGCGACCAGGACGGTCAGGGTGGGGGTGACGAGAACGTCGAGGGTCGCGGGGACCCAGGTGCGGCACCACTTCTCGACGTACGTGCCGAGCAACGCGGCGGCGAGTGCGCCGAGCACCCCGCCCTGGCCGGGGGAGAGGGCGACCCCGAAGGCCGTGACCTTCGCGACCCCGGGGTACACCACGACCGCGGCCACCGCCCCGCCCAGCACGGGTGTCCCACCGAACTCCTTCGCCGTGTTGTAACCGACGAAGACCGCGATGAGGGTGAGAAACGCGGAGGGGATGACGGCGAGGGCGCCGGTGACTCCCGGGAGCCAACCCATGTTGATCAGCAGCCCGTTGAGACCGGCGAGGACCCCGCAGCCGATGAGAGCGGGGATGAGGGGGACGAAGATGTTGGCGATCCGGCGGAGGAGGAGTTTGCCGGGGGTGGCGTTGCGAGCGCGCTGTGCTTCCTTCAACTCGGCGCCGCGCGCGGCCAGTTCACCGGCTGCGCCACGCACCAGCTTCTCGAACTCCGGGGTCACCCGGGCCACCACCCCCGGCCCCAGCACGATCTGGTACGTGTCGTCGGCCACGACCCCGAGCACGCCGGGCAGTGCCCGCAGCGCTTCCTCGTCCACCAGTGACCGGTCGGCCAGGCCGAGGCGGAGGCGGGTCATGCAGTGGGCGACGGAGGTGACGTTCGCGGGGCCGCCGACGAGGGGGAGGAGGGCGGCGGCGGTGTCGTACGGAGTATCCACCCCCTGAGCGTGCTGGTCAGTCGGCCGCAGCGGTCAGCGCCGCGCGCAGTCGGCCGCCGGACTCCTCCAGAAGGCGGGCGGCCGTCGGGCCGTCGACCCCGGCGAGGACCACGAGGATCGCGTTCTTCACCTCGCCGTCGGTGGCGGACAGGGCCCGCTCGATCTCCGCGTCGTCCGCGCCGGTGGCGAGCGCGACGATACGGCGGGAGCGGGCGCGCAGCTTGTCGTTCGACGCGCGTACGTCGACCATCAGGTTCCCGTACGTCTTGCCCAGCCGGATCATCGTGATCGTCGACAGCATGTTGAGCACGAGCTTCTGGGCCGTGCCCGCCTTCAACCTCGTTGATCCGGTGAGGAGTTCGGGGCCTACGACGACTTCGATGCCGTGTTCGGCGGCTGCGGCGAGGGCGCTGTGCGGGTTGCAGGAGAGGCCGATGGTCAATGCCCCGAGCCGGCGCGCGTGCGCTACGGCTGCGATCGCGTACGGGGTGCGTCCCGAGGCGGAGATGCCGACCACCGTGTCGTCGGGGGTCAGCGTGAGCGCGTCGAGGTCGGCCTCGGCCAGTTCTCGGGAGTCCTCGGCGCCTTCGATCGACGTGACCAGGGCGTCCGGGCCACCGGCGATCAGGCCGACGACCTCGGAGGGGCCCGTGTTGAACGTCGGCGGGCACTCGGACGCGTCGAGTACGCCGAGGCGTCCTGCGGTACCGGCGCCCATGTAGATCAGCCGGCCACCCTTTTCCATGCGTTCCGCTACGGCGTCGATCGCGGCGGAGATTTCGGGGAGGCGGAGGGCTACTGCGGCGGCGACGGTCGCGTCCTCGGCGTTCATGAGGCGGGCGATTTCGGGGGTGGGGAGTTGATCGATACCGGCGAGTTCGGGGCGGAAGGCTTCGGTGGTGAGTGACTCCAACTCGGAGCGGAGGTCACGGGGGTTGGACGTTGAGGTCATGGATCGGCGGCTCTTTCTGTTCGTTCTTGTCTGCCGGCCGGTGGGGGCTGGTCGCGCAGTTCCCCGCGCCCCTTAAAAACGCAGGTCGACCGGTGCTTTTTAGGGGTGCGGGGAACTGCGCGACCAGCCACGACGCACCCGCAGAAAACAACGCGCCTCTAACGCCTATGCCGATGCGCCAGCGCCTCGTACGACGCCGACAAAGCCGGTGCCGCCTGTTCATACGTCCGCTGCGCCACCCCGATGAACAAACAGTCCACCACCAGCAACTGACTCGTCCGGGACGACATCGCCGCCGGCCGAAGCTCACTCTCCCGAGCCGTGGACGTCGTGAGGATGTGATCGGCGTACTGCGTCACCGCCCCGTCCGGCCGCCCCGTGATCGCAACGGTCGTAGCCCCATGCTCAAAAGCCACCCGCAACGGCTCGATGACGTCACCCGTGGACCCGGAGTGGGTGATCGCGATGGCCACATCCCCCGCCTTCAGCTGCACGGCGTTCGTGACGGCAAGATGCGGGTCGCTGTGGGCGTGGGCTATGAGGCCTATGCGGAGCAGCTTCTGGGTGAGGTCCTGGGCGACGAGCCCGGACGCCCCGACGCCGTACACATCCACCCGGCGCGCCCCGGCGAGCGCGGTGACGGCCGCGCCGAGCTGGACGGTGTCGAGCCCGGCAGCCGTGTCCGCGAGGGTCTGCTGCTCGTCGTAGGCGAGTTTCGCGACGACGTCGGCGATGGGGTCGTCGACGGCTATGTCGGTGGTGAGGGCGGGCGCCCGCCCGGACTGCTGCTGCGCGGCGAGCCCGGCGAGGGCGAGGCGCAGGTCGCGGTAGCCGGGGTAGCCGAGGACGCGGGCGGTGCGGACGACCGTGGCCTCGCTGGTGCCGGTGAGTTCGGCGAGGCCGGTGACCGTGAGGGCCGCGCAGCCCGCCGGGTCGGCGGCGACGGTCTCGGCGACCCGCTGCATGGAGCGGGTCATGGAGGGGGCGAGGGTGCGCACCTTGGCGGCGAGTGCGGCGGGTGGCGTACTCCCGGGACTCCCGGAGGCGCTTCCGAAAATTTCCTTCACGTCCTGGGTCACCTTTGAAAGATATTTTCGCGGCGGTGGTCCGGTCAAGGGTGCGCACAATGGGTGCATGGCATCATCCGACAGCACCCCTGACGACGACCCCATTGACGAGCGCGTTGACGACCCCCGTGACGAGCCCGCCCCCATAAGCCCCCTGGAGCGGGCGCTGCACGCCGCCCGCGCCCTCGTGCTGGCCGATCTGGCCGCGCGCGAGGTCGTCGCGGCGGACGTGGTGTCCATGATGGAGGAGTCCATCGTGCAGCGGCGCTGGTGGGTGGAGCAGTGGCCGGAGGGCGTGGAGTACGTCGCCGGGCTGGTCGCGCAGGACGTGCAGGACGCGCTGCTGGAGGCGTACGGGCGCTGGCCGCTCTGCCCGGTCTGCGCGTCCGGCGACCCGCACGCCCTGGAGGTCGAACCGGAGCTCGGACCCGACCCGCACTGGGTCTGCCACCAGGCGGGCGTGAAGGTCGCGGCTGTGGGAAACCTGGGCTCCCTGTGACCGTGTACATCGACCCGCCGACCTGGCCGGGGCACGGACGCCTCTGGTCCCACCTCGTCAGCGATGTCTCGTACGACGAACTCCACCTGTTCGCCGAGGAGTTGGGCGTACCGCGCCGGGCCTTCGAGCGCGATCACTACGACATTCCGTCGCATCGTTACGCGGCCATGGTGGCCGCGGGTGCGGTGGAGGTGAGGAGCCGGGAGGTGGTGCGGCTGCTGACGGCGGCGGGGTTGCGCAGGCCCAAGGGGCGCGCACAGTAACGGAGTTACTCGGTGCGGCCGAGCGGAGTCACTCGGTGTGCCCGAGCGGAGTCACTCGGTGTGCCCGAGCGGAGTTACTCGGTGCGCCCGAGTTCGTAGCCGAACTCCTCGTCCTCCTCGCTCACCTTCTTGAACCCCGCCCGGGTGACCACGGCCTGCGACGCGAGGTTGTCCCGTTCGATCATCGCGAAGACGGTGCGTACGTCGTCCCGGGCCAGCGCCCACTCCGAGAGCGCGCGCAGCGCCTCCGTCGCGTAGCCCTGGCCGCGGGCGCCCTCCGCCAGGTCGTAGCCGATCTCCGTGCGGCCCTCCTCGTCGGGGACGCCGTGGAAGCCCATGCCGCCGACCGCCCGGCCGTCCTCGCGGCGGACCAGGGCGAACACGCCGAACTCCGGGCGGTGCACGCCCGATACGTAGGCCTTCAGCAGGAACGTCGAGGCCTCCCGGGTGCCCTGGTACGGGCCGCCCTCGATCCACTCGAACCCGCCGTCGCCGCCGGCGACCAGGTCACCGGCGGACCTGGGGGTGATGCCCTGGAGGGTGAGGCGGTCGGTGGTGTGGACGAGGTTGTTGCTCCAGCGCCAGTCGGTGACGGGGGCGCGGCCGGGGAGTTCGGCGCGGCCGGTCGCCCACAGCAGGGTGCGCCAGTGGTCGGCGCCGGGGCGGATGTGCGGGAAGATCCGGCCGAGCACGAACTCGCTGATTTCGGGGGCGGGTTGGTAGGTCAGGCCCAGGCCCTCGGCGATGTCGTGCGTGTGCAGCAGCACCTCGGCGGTGCCCATCGCGGCGAATCCCTCGCGGTCCGCGCTGCGGAACGGGTACGGGTGGAAGGCGCGCACCTCGCGCGGTGTGGTGCGGATCGCGGCGGCGAGCAGGGCGCCGGTCGTCCGGATCACGTCCAGGACACCGGAGTTGTCGGTGCCGTCGTCGAGGGTGAGGGCGAAGGGGACGTACGCGTGCTGCGCGCGACCGGCCAACTGCCCCGCGTACGAGATGAGATCGTCGGCGATGTGCTCGGCGGTGTACCGGCAACTCCACTCCAGCCGGCCGGCCTTCACCCCGTCCCAGTCCCGGTCCGTCGCCGTCCCCAGCAGTGCGAGACAGCTCGCGACGGCCTCTTCCACCTGGTGTGCGCCTGTATGTCCGGCCATATTTCCGCCCGTGGTCCCCATGCCGGGGAGCATACGGGCGGCGACCGACGCCCGCTGTGAATACCGACGCCCGCCGTGATTGCCGACGCCCGCCGTGATCAAGGTGCCAGCAGTTCCAGCTCCGCCGCCAGGTTGTAGCGCGCCGTCGCCTCCCATTCCGCGGCCCCGTACGGCGTCCTGAACAGCCGTGGCAGATCGAGCAGTTGACGCAGGATTGCCGAACGGCCGTCCCGGAAGGCGTCGTTGGGCACGAAGTGGTACTCCTCGCGGACGGCCGCGGTGTAGGCGGCGTACGCCGACGGCGGCGCGGCCAGGATCGCGAGGTCCGCGTCGCACAGCACCTGGCCGTCGCGGTCGTCGTCGGCGGGGTCGTGGGTGATGGTCAGCCGCACCAGGCGGGCGACTTCCGCCGTCCTCGCCTCCGGCACACCCGCCTCGGTCAGCGCCCGCTCGGCCAGCCGCGCGGACCGTTCCTCGTTCTCGGAACGGTCCGGGAGATACACCGCGTCGTGGAACCAGGCCGCGAGCCGTACGACGTCCGGGTCGTCCGCGTGCTTCTCCAGCACGTCGATGTGGTCGAGGACCGAGGTGAGGTGCGTGAGCGTGTGATAGTGCCGCTGCGGCTCCTGCCAGCGGGCGAGGAGATTCTCGGCGTACGGCGACGGGTCGGGACCGCCGTCGGGTGTGCGGGCAGGTGTGCTGCCGGGTGTGTGGGCGGGCGTGCGGGCCCCTTCGAGGGCGCGGGTCCAGCGGGTGCGGAGGGCGTCGAGATCGGCCATGCCCCTTATTTTCCTCCCCCGCCCGTGCCCCTAGCGTGGAACGCATGACTTACGCCGACACAGCACACGACGTACGTGACCCCGAACTCCCCGGTCGCCTCCTGACCGCCGAGCGCGACGCGCTGATCCCGCTCCTCCGCTCCCGCCCCGACGCGGACTTCGCGCTGGCGACCCTCGCGTGTCCGGGCTGGACCGTGCGGGATGTGCTCGCGCACTGTTCGGCCGCGCTGACGCGGGTGGTGGAGCGGCGGTTCGAGGAGGGCGTGTTCTCGCCGGAGGCCAACGACCGGGACATCGCGGAGCGGGCCGACTGGACGAACGCGCAGGTCATCGACGAACTGGAGCGGGGCATGACCGAGGCGGGCGCCGCGATCGCCCGCGCGGGCGGCGCGCTGGACGCGGTTGCGCTGGGCGAGTGGGTGCACGCCGGTGACGTACGGGACGTCCTCGGCGTGCCCGGCGCCTACGGTGGCGCGGGGCTGGGGTCCGCTCTCACCCTTCTCGGCCTCGTGACCCGTCAGAAAAACCACCGGCCGCTGCACGCGGACCTCGACGACCTGGACGATCCGCTGCGCCTGGGCGACCTGTCGGGCGAGCTGACCCCGGCGCGCTACATCGGCGACGCGCCCACGCTCGTACGGCTGTACTCGGGACGCCCGGTGCCGGACGGAACGGGATACGAGCTGGCGGGCGCGGAACCGGCCGAGCTGAACATCTTCGGCGACTGACGGCGACTGACGGCGACTGACGGCGACTGACGGCGACTGACGGCGACTGACGGCGACTGACGGCGACTGACGGCGACTGACGGAGGTTGACGGATGCCCGGCGACGCGCGGCGACGGGGGTGATCTCGCAACCCCCTGACCTCCCGCGTACCCTGAGATTGGACTAGACCTGTAGCCGCTCCAGGGAACACGACGGAAGGGGTCCTATGAGCACGCGTGCAGTCCTGGAGGTGATCGCCCTCGGCGCCGAGGACGCGATCGCCGCCCAGGCCGGAGGCGCGGACCGCCTCGAAGTGGTCACCGACATCGCGGCCGACGGACTCACCCCGCCGGTGGAGACCTTCGCCGCGATCCGCGCCGCCGTCGACATCGACCTGCGCGTGATGCTGCGCCTCGCGGACGGGTTCGCCGCGGGCGACGTGGACCGGCTCGTCCGGGTCGCGGGGGAGCTGCGGACCGCCGGCGCCGACCAGTTCGTGCTCGGCTTCCTCGACCCGGACGGCTGCGTCGACCTGGACGCGGTGGAACGCGTCGTCGCCGAACTGGACGGCTGCGCCTGGACGTTCCACCGCGCGATCGACCGCGCCGCCGACCGCGACGCCCTGCGTAAGCAGCTCGCCGACCTGCCGGGCCTGGACGCCTACCTCACCGCCGGCTCGGCGGACGGCGTCGACGACGGCCTCCCCACGCTGCTCCGCGAGGCGGCCCTGCGCGGCGAACCGGGCTATGAGCAGCGCATCCTGGTCGGCGGCGGCCTGCGCCTCGACCACGTACCGACCCTGCTCGCCGCCGGAGTCGACGCCTTCCACATCGGCGGGGCCGCCCGCCCGGCGGGCTGGGAGCGGCCGGTGTCGGCGACGGCGGTGGCCGAGTGGCGGGCGGTCCTCGACCGAGCCTGAACCGCCCCCTCCCTCAACAGCCCTTTCCGCTCAGGCGAGTTGGGACGGCAGCGGGGCCGCGTGCGTGACGATCAGGCCCGACACCGCTCGGGTCAGAGCCACGTACAGGCGCCGCAGGCCGGTGCGTTCGTCCGGTTCGCCGTCGACCACGGCCTGCGGCTCGTCGAGGACCACGTAGTCGTACTCCAGCCCCTTCGCGAGCGACGCCGGGACCAACGTCAGACGGGTCTCTACGGTCGTCTCCTCACCCGGGTCGATGTAGCCGATGCCCGCCGCGGTGAGGGCTTCCGCCAGCGCCGGGATCCTGGCATCGGCGGCGATCAGGCCCGTCGACCCCTCGTTGCGCAGCAACTCCTCGCAGGCGGCGACCACTTCGGTGGTGTCGGCGACGGAGCGGAGGTCGAAGAAGCCCGGGTTCTCACGGACCGAGGCGACGGGCGTGAGCCCCGGGGCGATGTGGGGGAGGAGTCGGGAGGCGTAGGTGATGACGTCCGTCGGCACGCGGAAACCGGCCGTCAACTCCTCGATCACACCGTCCGATTTGCCGAGGTGGGCCAGCGCCTCGTCCCAACTCCTGGTCGCCCAGGGCGTGGTGCCCTGCGCCAGGTCGCCGAGGACGGTCGCGGAACCGGTGGTGCAGCGGCGGCCGACCGCCCGGTACTGCATGGGGGAGAGGTCCTGCGCCTCGTCGAGCACGACATGCCCGAGCGAGTGCGTCCGCTGGACCAGGTCGGTCGCCTCGTCGATCAACACGGCATCGGGGGCAGACCACTTGGCGGCCTTCACGCTCCGCACGGCCTTCGCCCAGAGGATCGTCTTCTGCTCGTCCTCGTCGAGGATCCCCTCCGCGTGCGCGGCGAGGAAGTCGGCGTCGGTGAGCAGCCGCAGTACGAGCTTCGCGGGCTCGACCGGCGGCCACATCGCCTTGACGGCCGCCTTCACCGCCGCGTTGCGGGCCACGGCGTCCTGCACCCGGTCGTCCGGCGCCTCCCCGGACCGCTCCATCTGCACCAGCACGACATGCGCGATGCGCTGCGGCAGCGCCTCGCGGGCGGCGCCGTAGCGGATGTCGCGGTCGAGCAACTCCCGCACGATGGCTTCGAGTTCGTACGCCGGGACCCGCCAGCGGCGCGAGCCGCGCACCACCATCACCGGCTCGGTGGGAATGGTCACGTGCGAGTAGATGGCTCGGCGGAGGACTTCGGCCATCCGCGCGTCGCCCTTGATGACGGCGGCCGGTGCCTCGTCCGTGCCGCGCACCTCGACGTGGGCGACCAGGTCGTCCACCGTGCCCTGGCGGACCGTCAACTCGCCCAACGCGGGCAGGACTTGCTCGATGTAGTGCAGGAAGGACTTGTTCGGCCCGATGACGAGCGTGCCGGTGCGGGCGAGCCGCTCACGATGGGCGTAGAGGAGATAGGCGACCCGGTGCAGGCCGACGGCGGTCTTTCCGGTACCCGGACCTCCCTGCACGCACACTGTCCCGCCGAGACCGGATCGTACGATCTCGTCCTGCTCGGGCTGGATGGTCGCGACGATGTCGCGCATCGGGCCGACGCGGGGCCGCTCGATCTCCTGTTGCAGCAGCTTGCTGGTGGCGGCGGCCTCGGCGGGGTCCATGAGGTGCTCGTCCTCGTACGCCGTGAGGTCGCCGCCCGTGTAACCGAACCGGCGGCGCAGCGAGACGTCCAGCGGGTCCTTCTTGGACGCCCGGTAGAACGGCTGCGAGACCGGCGCACGCCAGTCGATGACCATCGGGTCGCCGTCGGCGTCGTGCACATGCCGGCGCCCGATGTAGAACTGTTCTCCCGCCGCGCCCTCGGCCTGCTCGGCGCCGGGTGAGTGCAGGTAGTTCAACCGGCCGAAGAACAGCGGGGTGTCGCTCAGGTCGGCCAGCGCCTTGATGCGGTCGTCGATCTGGCGGGAGAGGACCGCGGCGTTGACCCAGTTCGCCGTGACGTCCTTGATGTCGAGCGACTCGACGTCCTCGCGCATGGCGCGCAGCGCGGAACGGGAGGAGGCCAGGTGGGAGCGTTCGCGGGAGAGGGGGTCGTCGGGATGGGCGCCGAGGGGGTCGGCGGCGGGCGTGGACAAGGGGGTGCCTCCAGAGGGCCTGCTGATGCGGCTGCTGGGTGTGTGCTCGATGGGATACCGGCCGGTTTCCGTCCGGGCGGTGGCACTCCCTGCGGGGAGGCGGGCAAGAGCGGAGATTCTAGGTCAGCGGAAGTGGCGGAGGCGAATGGTTTTACGGCGGCGTTGACGCTTGCGCGGGTTTCCCCTAGGGGACGCCCCCTCCACCCAGGAGGGGAACGGGTCCACCCGGAGGCGTACATGGGCGGTCCGCAGATTGGCTCTCTGGACCGATGCCGCCCTTATGTCCCAAGACGCACCATGGAGTCATGAGCGCAGCAACCATCACCCCGGTCCCCGCCCGCCCGTCCGGTGCCACACCGGTCGCCGGCGGCAGCCACCCCCATCGCCTCGGCAATGCCCTGCGCGCGATAAAAGTGTTCGCGGGCGCCGCGTTCAGCGTGGTCGTCCTCGGCGAGTACGGCGAGGAAGCGGGCGTTCGCCGTAGGTGACCACCGGGGTCACCTACGGCGGGTGCTCAGTTCTCCGCGAGGATCTCGTCCGCGTCCATGATCCGGTAGGCGTACCCCTGTTCCGCCAGGAAGCGCTGGCGGTGGGCGGCGAAGTCCTGGTCGATCGTGTCGCGCGCGACGACGGAATAGAAGTGGGCCTGGTGCCCGTCGGCCTTCGGCCGCAGTACGCGGCCCAGCCGCTGAGCCTCCTCCTGGCGCGAGCCGAACGTGCCCGACACCTGGATGGCGACGGTGGCCTCCGGCAGGTCGATGGAGAAGTTGGCGACCTTGGAGACCACGAGCACGCTGATCTCACCCTCGCGGAAGGCGCCGAAGAGCTTCTCCCGCTGGGCGTTGGAGGTCTCGCCCTTGATCACGGGCGCGTTCAAGTGCTCGCCCAGCTCGTCGAGTTGGTCGATGTACTGCCCGATGACAAGGATCTGCTGACCGGCGAACCGGCGCACGATCGCCTCCGTGACCTTCCGCTTCGTCGCGGTGGTCGCACAGAAGCGGTACTTCTCCTCGGCCTCGGCGGTGGCGTAGGCGAGCCGCTCGGACTCCGTGAGATTGACGCGTACCTCGACACAGTCGGCGGGCGCGATGTACCCCTGCGCCTCGATCTCCTTCCAGGGCGCGTCGAACCGCTTCGGCCCGATGAGGGAGAACACGTCGGACTCCCGGCCGTCCTCGCGCACGAGGGTCGCGGTCAGGCCCAGTCGCCGCCGTGCTTGCAGATCCGCCGTGAACTTGAAGACGGGCGCGGGCAGCAGGTGCACCTCGTCGTAGAGGATGAGCCCCCAGTCGCGGGAGTCGAAGAGCTCCAGGTGGGGGTAGATCCCCTTCCGCCGCGTGGTCAGCACCTGGTAGGTGGCGATGGTGACGGGCCGGATCTCCTTCCGCGTCCCGCTGTACTCGCCGATCTCCTCTTCCGTCAGCGAGGTCCGCTTGATCAGCTCGTGCTTCCACTGCCGGGCGGAGACGGTGTTGGTGACGAGGATGAGCGTGGTCGACTTGGCCTGCGCCATGGCCCCGGCGCCGACGAGGGTCTTCCCCGCCCCACAGGGCAGTACGACGACACCGCTCCCACCGTGCCAGAAGTTCTCCACGGCCTGCTTCTGATACGGCCGCAGCGCCCACCCGTCCTCGTCCAGCTCGATCGCGTGCGCCTCACCGTCGACGTACCCGGCGAGGTCCTCGGCCGGCCAGCCCAGCTTCAGCAGCACCTGCTTGATCTGCCCGCGCTCGGAGGGGTGCACGGCCACGGTGTCGGGGTCGAGCCGGTTGCCGACCAGCGGGGCGACCCGCTTCGAGCGCAGGATCTCCTCCAGCACGGGCCGGTCGGTGGTGGTGAGCACAAGCCCGTGCGCCGGGTGCTTGCTCAGCGTCAGCCGACCGTACCGGTCCATGGTCTCGGCGATGTCCACGAGCAGCGCGTGCGGCACGGGATACCGGCTGTACTCCACCAGCGCGTCCACGACCTGCTCGGCGTCGTGCCCGGCGGCCCGCGCGTTCCACAGCCCCAGCGGCGTCACCCGGTACGTGTGGATGTGCTCGGGCGCCCGCTCCAGCTCGGCGAACGGCGCGATGGCGCGCCGGCACTCGTCGGCTCGCTCGTGATCGACCTCAAGGAGCAGGGTCTTGTCGGACTGGACGATGAGGGGGCCATTCACGCGCGACTGCCTTTCTGCGGGGCTCGCCGGGCCTGGAGGACTCGGGACGGCCAAACGTCCAGTGTGCACTACTGAGGGGATCGGGCGGATAGCCGGCGAGAGGGGGCAGGGTGTGTGATCTGGGCCTCTTTCATATCAGGGCTGGTGGTACAGGGATTTCTGACGCCGCAGCCACCAGTGCGGCCGCCAATGGCGCGTTTTCCGGGTCTCGTTCCGGAGTTCCGTGACCCTGGCGAGAAGCACCTCGTCGCCAGTCTCCTGGAAGGCGGCGGCGGACTCGCCGAACGCGTCGTCCGCCGTTCGCAGGTCCCCTGTACGTCGGAGGGCGACGCCGAGGTTGAACAGGGCTTGCGCTTCGTGGTGCCGTTCCCCCAGGCGCCCGTAGAGGGTGACGGCCTTTCTCTGGGCTCGTACAGCCTCGCCGTACCTGCCAGACAGTTCCAGGGCCGAGCCGAGGTTGGTCAACGCCATTGCCTCGGTGTACGGATCCCCGGCCCGGCGGCTCGCCTCAAGCACTAATGACAGAGACTCAATCGCTTCCTGCGGGTTGCCGACTTCTATAAGGACCATGCCGAGGTGGTTCCGTGCCTGAGCCGCCATGTGTTCGTCGCCCAGCGAGTCCAGGATGTCCACAGCCGTCGTAAGCCTGTCGATTGCCTCGCGCGGTCCGCGTCCCTCGCGGCCCAGGGCAAGGACCAGCCCGAGGTTCGCCTGGGCCATGCCCTCGCTGCGTAGGTCTTTGATCTCCCTGGCGACTGCAAGGGCGCGTTTGTGGGCTTCCGCGGCAGCCGGGAACTGCCCCATGTCCCGCAGCACCATCCCCAGGTTGTTGAGCGCGATGCCCTCACCTGCGCGGTCGCCGACCTCCTTGCAGATGGTGATGTCCTCGGTGATGGCCTCGGCCGCCTCTTGAAGTCTGCGCAGGTTGTGCAGGGCCTGGCCGAGGTTGTTGTAGGCCATGCCCAGGAGACGGCGGTCGGTCTCCGGCGAGTACAGAGCCAAGGCCTGCCGGAGGAAGTCCACGGCCTCCTCCGGCCGGTTCATCTGCTGGTAGGTCAGGCCGAGGTTGTTCAGGGTGCCGGCTACGGAGATGGTGTCTCCCTTGAGCGCGAGCAGGCGCTCCGCCTCCCGGTACGAGGCCACCGCGTCGTCGAACCGACGCAGTTCGCGCTGGGCCGTGGCCAGGTTGTTCAGGACACTTGCTTCGTGGTCTCGTCGTAGCAGTGGTCGATCCGGTGACCGGACCGTCTTGAGCGCCGCGAGAGCGAGCTCGGCGTACTCGTCGAGGTGCCGACGCCGGGACTGGAAGTCGATCAGTGAATAGTGCAGTTGGAGCAGCACCTCCGGCCGTCCCAACGCCGGTGCGGCGAGAGCGGCGGCCAGCAGGTTGTGTCGTTCGGTGTCCAGCCAGGTCAGGGCGGTGTCCAGATCAGGGAAGAGGGGATCGGGCTGGGCTCCCGCGCCCACGTGGGCGTCGGCGGCGTGTGCGGTGGTGACGTAGTGCTGGAACAACCGGTCCACGGCCGCCTCCCGTGCCTGCGACCCGTCCTGCGCGTGGCACAGCTCGTCCGCGAACAGGCGCATGAGGTCATGCATGCGCCAGCGTCCGTACGACGATCCGGGCTCGACTAAATGGCCGCGAGCGAGCGGCAGCAGCAACAGCTCCGTCTCATCGCGTGCCATACCGGCCATCCGGGCCAGCGCCTCGGTGGACAGATCGGGCCCCGGATTGAGCGGCATCAGTCGGAAGAGTCTGGCCTGGTCCGGCCGCAGGTGCTGGTACGAGAGATCGAAGGCAGCCCGGACAGCGAGGTCCTCACGGCTGAGCCGCCCCAAACGGTGGCGCGCGTCGCTCAGGGCCATCGCCATGGAATGCAGCGGCCGGGTCGGGAGGTCGGCCAGCAGGGCGGTGACAACCGAGAGCGCGAGGGGGAGCCGGCCACACAGTGACGCCACCTCGTCGGCTGCTTCCGGCTCGTCCGCCACTCGGGTGTCTGTGGCACCGACAACCGCTCGCAGGCTCCGTTCGATGAATTGCACCGCAGCCTGCTGTTCCAGGACGGACAGGTCGAGCAGGCGGGCCCTGAGATCGCTCAGGGAGTGTCGAGAGGTGACCAGCACAGGAATGCGCGGGTCGCCGGGAAGCAGCGGACGGACCTGGGCGCTGCTCATCGCGTTGTCGAGGACCAGGAGGATCCGCCGCTGTTTCGCCGCGTAGGTGGCGAGGACGGAGCGGTACAGCCGCGCCCGGTCCTCGAGGTCGTCCGGGATGTATTCGTCCGGCACGGCCAGGGAGCGGAGCAGCGAGCCCAGAGCCCGGTGCGGGCCAACACGTCGCCGGTCGTCGTAGCCGAAGAGGTTGATGAAGAGAACTCCGCCTGGGAGAAAGTTCGTTGTGTCCAGCGCGCGATGGGCCACCTGAAGAACGAGTTCGGTCTTCCCCACCCCGGGCAGCCCCGCGATCACATGGCTCGTGCCGGTTGAGTCCTGGCCTGGCCGGAGCGCCGCGAGCAAGGTGTCTCGTTCTGTGTCTCGGCCCGTGAAGGCCGGGGAGGGCGTAGGCATGCCGGTGAGTGCGGGTGGGACCGTGGCGGGGAGCTGGAGTGTCACATTGGCGCCTTGGACCACGGCGTTGAAATACAGCCCACCACTGATCTGGTTGTGGACGCCGTAGCTGTCCTCCGAGCCGGTCACATGTTCCTCGCCTTCGCCCGATGCCAGAGCCTTAACGCTAGGAGCTGGCCGAACGCTCTGTCCGTCAGTGTTGCGAGAAACGCGTCGGCCTTCACGGCGCTGACGCATAGCCTCCGAGCATTGGCTGACGATCAAAACGGCTTTCTGCCAAACGAGTTCGAGGTGCCGGTTCCCTTCGGCAGAGTGTGCACTACCGGCCGATGATCACGGCGGGGCGCTGAGAGGGTGGGGCCATGGGAGAGCTGAGGGTGGAGGCCATGGGCGAACTGGTGGAGCGGGTCGACGAACAGGACCGGGTGCTCGGGGTCGTGGACCGGGGCGAGGCCATCACGCGCCACTGGCCGCACCGCGTCGCGACGATCGTGTGCCGGGACGCGGCGGGCCGGTTCCTGGTGCACCGGCGGGCGGCGGACATGTCCCGGTTCCCGGGGCAGTACAACTTCATGGTCGGCGGCGCGGCGGAGGTCGGGGAGTCCTACGAGGAGGCGGCGGCCCGTGAACTCACCGAGGAACTCGGGGTGCGGGCGCCGGTGCGGTTCGCCTTGAAGTTCCTGTGCCGGGGCGCGATCAGTCCGTACTGGCTCGGTATTCATGAAGCGGTGGTCGACGAGGACATCACTCCCGACCCGGCCGAGATCGCCTGGCACGCGTGGGTCACGGAGGACGAGCTGCGGGAGATGGCCCGGCGTCCGACGTTCGTGGCCGACTCCGTCGAGGCACTGGCCCGCTACCTGAGCTGAAGCGAGCCGGTCCGGGGCCACCCTCGCCGCGAAAGTGTGACACTTAGGCGAAAAGTGTCACACTTTTTCAACCACCTACCCCTCCGCCAACTCCGCCACCCCCGTCACCCGGTGCAGCGGATACGTCCGTACCTCGTCCGCCGTGTGGTCGTACGCCGTGACGAAGCCGCCCTCCACGCGGATCGGGGCGATGACGCGCTGGCTCGCGGTGCCCTCGGCGTTGACGTAGCCGATCCAGAGGGTGTCGCCGGTGAGGACGGCGGCCTGCATGGTGGCGAGGGTCTCGGCCGAACTGGTGCGGGGGAGTTCGCCGTTCGGCGACGGGGTCGATTTGAGGGGCGTCGTGGAGGCGCGGTCGCCCGCCCTGATCGCGCGGATCGCCGCCGACAGGAGGGTGGCGTCCGGGGTCGGCGGGCCGTCCGGCACCGGTTCCGGGGCCGTGCGGGGCGGGCTGCGGTGGGCGTGGGCCCGGGTGATGACGACATCGCCGTCGGCGGACTCGGCGGCCGGCGCGAAACCCATCGCGCGCAGCCCGTCCAGCAGTGCCGCCGGGTCGGCCTGGGCGGCCAGCACGGTCGGCGCGAGGCGGCGCAGGCGCAGGCCCGCGGACCGTTTGTCGGCCAGGATCTCGGAGAGCACCGAGTCGTCGTCGCAGCGCACGTACGCCGAGGCCGCGCCGATCCGCAGATGGCCGTGTCTGCGGGCGACGTCGTCGATCAGGTAGGCGAGGGGCTGCGGGACCGGCGTACGGGAGTGCGCGGTGAGGAAGTCGTGCAGGTCGGAGGCGGAACGGCCCGCGTCCAGCGCGCGGCGCACCGAGCCCGGCGTGAAGCGGTAGACCGTCGCCCCGCCCTTCGACTCCACGTCCGCGAGCACGTCCAGCATGTCCGCCAACGGCCGCTCCAACGGGCCCGGCGCCACCGCCGTCAGGTCCGCCTGGAGCAGGACGTGGTCCAAGGGCTCGGGGAGGAGCGGCGCGAGGAGACGAGCGGCGGCCGCACTCGCCGCGGCCTGCTCGGCGGGGGAGAGGGGTTGGGGGGAAGTGGGCGGGCGGTGGTGGTGATGGACCGGGAGCTTGTCGCCGGGGCCGGAGGGGGCTGACGGGGCTGAGGGATCGGAGGGGTCGGCGACGCCGGAGAAGCCGGCCACCGCGAGCCCGCCACCCCCGTCCCCGCCCTCCACACCTCTGCCACTGCCTCTACCACCGCCACTACCTCTGCCACCCGCCACCGCACCCCGCAGCCCCAACAACGCCCGCCCCTGCGCCGACAGGGCCCCCCGCCCCGTCACCCCCAACATCTCCGCCTCGCTCAACGTCCACCGGGCAAGGCGACTACGCAGATCGTCGCCCTCTTGCGGACCCGCCTGCGCACCCCCCGCCCCTCGAACCGGCCGTTCCCACCGCAACCGCGCCAGCACGGACTCGGCGGACGGCGAGGCCCCCTCAGGGAGCCCCGCGAGCAGGCCCAGCACCCGGTGCCGTACCTCCGGAGCCGCCGACCGGTCCAGCCCCGGGCCCAGCGCGGACAGCGTCCGGTCCTTCCCGTCCCGCCCGCCCACCAGTCCCGACGTCCGGGTCGCCGTGAGCCACGCCTCCGCGAGCCGGGCCCAGCGCTGCGCGGCGGGCTGCTCCAGCCACTCGTCGTGGGCCGGGGTCGCCGCGTACCGTTCGTCCGTCTCGCCGTCGGAGGCCAACAGGCCCGCCGCATAAGCGAGTTCGACCCAGAACGCGGCGACGGGCTCCGCGACATCCAGCGCGACCGCCGTCCGCTTCAGGTCACGGACACTGAGGCCGCCCGCGCGCATGACCGTCGGCCCGCCCTCGTCCCAGTCCTTCAGCAGCTCTTCGACCGTCGCCAGCGCGGTGTACGCCTGCCCGGCCGCCGTCGTGTCCACAACCTGTGGACGGTGCGTCGCCTTCGCCTCGACCGCCGGCGCCACCGGCTCTGCCGCGCGGTGCGCGCGCCCGGCCCGCAGATGCAGGGCCACCTCGCGGGGGAGTACGACCGTGCCGGGCGCGGTGGGCAGCAGCAGCCCCCGGTCGATGAGCCAGCGCAGCCGGGCCGCGGGCTCGGCGGTCACCTGCCCGTAGGGTGGCCCCCAGACCAGCCGGTTCAGCACCTCCAGGGACTCCTCGGAGGCGCCGGCGAGCAGCGCCTTCATCCGCCTCCGGGCCGTGAACAGCTTGGTGAGCGCGGCCACCGCGGAGACGGAGTCATGCGTGGAGGGCAGGCTCACCGCCGTCACGATCTCCTGGATCCGGCCCGGCGACATCCCCGCCGTGGCCTCCGCGACCGTAGGCCCGAGCCCGGTCGGCGACGGATGCTGCGGCGATGGCGCCAACAGCTCACGCGCCGTCCGCACCAGCCGCAGCCGGTCGTCGGCGCCCCACACCAACGCCTGCTCGCGCAGGGTCGCCAGGGCGCGCGGCAGCGCTTCGGTGACGGCCGGATCGCGCGCGTCCCCCGCCATCAGCCCGAGCAGCGCGTCGTACGGCGCCGGGTCCGCCGCCACGGCCAGCGCCTCCGCCGTCTGCAGCGCGAAACGGTCCAGCCGCTCCAGCGCCCGCACGACCGACCCGCGCGTACCGGCCCGGGTGGCGAGCTGGGTGAGGTCGGTGGGAACGGGCGTGATGAGGTCGGGGCGGCTGCGCAGCAGCGCGGCCAGGGAGACGTCGTCCCTGGTTCGGAGTGCCTCCGCGAGCGAACGGGGCGGCGTGGCCGGGGTGCTCATCCGACCCACGGTAGCGGGTGGGGGTGACGGTGGGGGAGCGCGTACGACGTGAGGTTCCCGGCATCGGGCCTGCTGGCGGTAACGTCTGTCACCGAGGGGTATCCAACGCACCCGCCCCTGAGGGGACTTCGTGGGTATCGAGAGCGACCAGGTCGTCTACGAGTATCTGAGCCGCGTCGGTGACGTCGCGCACCGACGGCAGCTGCCCTCGGTCACCCGGATGCGGCTCGTGTCCGAGCTGCGCAACGAGATCGACCGGCGCCGGGCCGAGTCCACCGTGGACACACCGGCCGCCGTCCAGCGCATCCTCAAGGGCCTCGGCACCCCGGAGGCGGTCGTCACCGCGGCCGGCACCGGCGCCGGCGTCCCCCGGACACCGACGCCCTCCGTCCCCGTACAACGGGACCACGAGGACGATCTACGGCCCAAGGGCCTGCGCCGGGTCGTACCGCTGCCGCGCACCCGCCTCGCCAAGGCCGCACCCGAACCGGCGTCCCCGCCCGACAACTCCGCCTCCTCACCGCACCTCGCGAGCGCGTCCGAACTCGGCGCGAGCGTCATGCAGCCCGACTGGTGGCGGGTGGAGAGCGGCAACGGATTCGCGCTCGGCGACAGCGTGCCCGGGTTCACCGGCGGGGTCGAGATCCCCGAACTCCTCAAGCCCCCGCCGCCGAAGGAACCCCCGAAGGAGACGCCGACCGCACCGGTACCGGAGCAGGTGGCCGCCCCGGTGATCGAGCAGGCGCCGGTGGTCCCCGCCCGGCGCCGCCGCATGGTCCCCCGCCTCCCCGTCGGCCGCTGGTCCAACCCCCTCCTCCTGATCGCCGCCGCGCTGCTCGTGGTGGGCGCCGTACTCGGCAACTGGTTCGCCCTGCTGCTGGGTTGGCTCATCGCGTACGCCTCCCGGCGACTGACCGACGCCGAGACGAAGGCGGCGGTGATCGGTCTGCCGACGGCGGCCGTCGTGGCCGGCATCGTCTGGCTGTGGGGCAGGAACACCGGCCGCTGGGGCACCCCCATCGCCCAGGGCCACATGAACGCCGCGATCTCCGAGACCTGGCCGTGGGTGGTGCGGGGGGCGGCGGTGGCGTCGGCGCTGTATCTGGTGTGGCGGTCGCAGCGGCAGCGGTAGGGCGGCCGGGCGTTCAGTGGGCCCGGTGGGATTGTCGTAGCGACTGGGCACAATGGCCCATATGACCTCGCGCGCCCAGAACAGTGACCAGCCCACCGCCCGTCCCGCCCTGACCGTCGGCTTCGACCTCGACATGACCCTCATCGACTCCCGGCCCGGTATCCACGCCTGCTACGTGGCACTGGCGGAGCGGACGGGGACGTACATCGACGCCGATCTGGCGGTCACCCGGCTCGGGCCGCCGCTCGCGGACGAGTTGATCAACTGGTTCCCGGCGGACGAACTGCCCGCCATGGCCGACCTGTACCGCGAGATGTACCCGTCGATCGCCATCGCCGCGACCCCCGCGATGCCCGGCGCACCCGAGGCGATCGCGGCCGTACGCGCGGCGGGTGGGCGGGCGATCGTCGTCACCGCGAAGTACGAGCCCAACGCGAAGCTGCACCTCGCGCACCTCGGCATCGACGCCGACGCGGTGATCGGCAACCTGTGGGCCGAGCAGAAGGCGGAGGCGCTGCGCGAGGAGGGCGCGAGCGTCTACGTCGGCGACCACGTCGGAGACGTACGCGGAGCCCGCACTGCCGAAGCCCTGTCGGTCGCGGTGGCGACCGGCCCGTGCGACGCCGACGAACTGCGCGCCGCCGGGGCGGACATCGTGCTCGCCGACCTCACCGAGTTCCCGCGATGGCTTTCGGACTACCTTCCGGCCCGCGCCTGACGACGCCCCGCGGCGACGGACTGGAGCACGCCTCCGGCGGCGAGCAGGAATCCGACGCCCATGAGCATGCTCAAGAGGTACATGTACGTCGGAAAAGGCGTCGTGTGGAGCAACAGCGGTACCACGGTGACGAGTGTGGCCACCGCACCGAGGAAAAAGACGATGGCACCGGCACGGATCAGTCGGTCACCGGCCGCGGCGGAATTCGTTTGGGTTTTGTCGCGCACTGGACCAGGGTAGTTCCCTGCGCAGAGGAACAACCCGGCGACGTCTTGTCACCGGCCTGAAGACCATTAGCCTTGGTACCGGCGGGTCCCGACGACCCGCCGGTCTGCTATCCGAAGCAGTTTTCCGACGAGTACGAGGACGAGGACAGACGTGCCTACCGGCAAGGTCAAGTGGTTCAACAGTGAGAAGGGCTTCGGCTTTCTCTCCCGTGACGACGGCGGTGACGTCTTCGTCCATTCCTCGGTTCTGCCCGCCGGAGTTGATGCCCTGAAGCCCGGACAGCGCGTGGAGTTCGGGGTCGTCGCCGGTCAGCGCGGCGACCAGGCCCTCTCGGTGACCCTGCTCGACCCGACCCCGTCGGTCGCGGCGGCCCAACGCAAGAAGCCGGACGAACTGGCCTCCATCGTCCAGGACTTGACCACCCTCCTCGAAAACATCACCCCCATGCTGGAACGCGGCCGCTATCCCGACAAGCCCGCGGGCGCCAAGATCGCGGGCCTGCTGCGCGCGGTCGCCGACCAGCTGGACGTGTAGAAGTCCGGGAGATTCAGCGGAACTTGAGGGTCCAGGAGAGCCGGGAACCTAGGGAAATTCGAGCGAGTTCGGGCCGAGGGGCGGCACCAGCCCCTCGGCCGCCGCCCGCGTCAGCAACCCCCGGATCGCCGCGTACCCGTCGTCCCCCAGATCCGCCGTGAACTCGTTGACGTACAGCCCGATGTGCTGGTCGGCGACGGACGGATCCATCTCCTGGGCGTGCGCCATGACGTACGGCCGGGAGGCCTCGGGGTCGTCCCAGGCGGCGCGGACGGAGACCCGTACGGACTCGGCGAGGAGGTTCAACACATCCGCGCCCAACGACCGCTTCGCGATGATCGCGCCCAGCGGGATCGGCAGACCCGTCGTGGCCTCCCAGTGCTCGCCCATGTCCGCGAGCTTGTGCAGCCCGTAGTTCTGGTACGTGAAGCGCGCCTCGTGGATGACGAGCCCCGCGTCGACCTTCCCGTCCCGCACGGCCGGCATGATCTCGTGGAACGGCATGACGACGATCTCGCCGACCCCGCCCGGAATCGTGTCGGCCGCCCAGAGCCGGAAGAGCATGTACGCCGTCGACCGCTCGCTCGGCACGGCGACGGTACGCCCGGTCAGGTCCACGTCCGCGCCCCGGGTGAGGACCAGCGGCCCGCACCCCCTCCCCAACGCACCCCCGCACGGCAACAGCGCGTACTCGTCGAGAACGTACGGCAGCACGGCGTACGACACCTTCAGCACATCCAACTCACCGCGTTCGGCCATGCCGTTGGTGATGTCGATGTCCGCGAAGGTCACGTCGAGCGTGGGCGCACCCGGCACCCGGCCATGGGCCCAGGCGTCGAAGACGAACGTGTCGTTCGGGCAGGGGGAGTAGGCGATCCGCAAAGGCTGCACAGGCTCAGTGAACGGGGTCATACCTGTCTCCAACTCTCCAGTACGGGCGCGCACTTCCCGAATCCCGCCGTCAGGGCCGCGAGCGCGTCGCCGATACGCCAGGCGGTGCGGTCGCGCGGGCCGACGGGGTTGGAGACCGCGCGCAGTTCCAGGACGGGGATGCCGTGCGCGGCGGCGGCCTCGGCGACGCCGAAGCCCTCCATCGCCTCGGCGAGGGCCCGGGGGTGGCGGGCGCGAAGTTCCTTTGCGCGGGCGGCCGTACCGGTCACCGTGGAGACGGTGAGTACGGCTCCGGTGCGGGCGCCGGTGGCGGCCGCGAGGTCTCGTACGAGTGCACTCGGCGGACGGTGGGTGACGGTCCCGAAGCCGAGCTCGGTGACCGGGACGAACCCGTCGGGGGTTTCCGCGCCCAGGTCGGCCGCGGTGATCTCGTCGGCGATCACGAGGGAACCGACGGGCGCCTCGGGCTGGAATCCACCGGCGATCCCGGCGGAGACGACGAGGTCGTACGGGGTACCGGCGAGAGCGACGGCCGTAGCGGCGGCGGCAGCGGCGGGACCCACCCCGGCGGCGATGACATCGACCCGGCTGTCGCTCGTGAACGCCCGTGCCACCGCGTCCCGTTCGGCAGGGACGGCGGTGGCGACGAGAATCCGTACGGACGACGTGGTCAGGAGTCCTTCTTGAACTTGAAGGACCACAGGCCCTTGACCGTCTTGTCGCCCTCCTTGATGGAGACGACGGTCGAGTTGCCGGTCGCGCCGTACTGGGTGTTGAAGAACACGCTGCCGGGGATCGTGCGGTACGTCTTCTTGCTGGAGTCGGTCAGCGGCTGACCGTTCATCAGGATCGTCCAGCCGTTGTCGGCGATCTTCGGGTCGACACCGAAGCGCACGGTCTCGTCCGGGTCGACAGAGATCGACGTGGAGGCCTTCAGGCACTTCGTCAGCTCCGCGGTCTTCACCGCGTCGCCGTCGTTGTAGCAGGTGGCCTCGGTGTGGACCGAGTTCCTCCCGACGGTGATCGTCGAAACCGGCGTCGGCTTGTCGCACGCCGACAGGACGAGCAGTCCGGCGGAAACGGCGCCGGCGGCGGCGACGGCGCGGCGGCGTCGCACAGCGGATTGCATGGTCATGGGGCGAAGGCTATCGGGCCCGTCCAGTACTCCCCCCACGTGGGGTGCGGCGTGCCGGGCCGGGTGGCGAGGGTTAGGCCACTCGCGGGCGTCCGCCGGTCCCCTGACGGGCCGAGGCGAGCAGCCCGCGCAGGGTGGTCAGCCAGCCCAGGGCGATGACTCCGGCGGCGAGGGTGAAGCCGAGGGCGCCGTTCAGCGGCATGACGATGCCGATCGCGCCGCCGAGCACCCAGGCCATCTGGAGCATCGTCTCGGACCGCGCGAACGCCGAGGTCCGCACCAGTTCGGGCACGTCCCGCTGGATCAGCGCGTCCAGGGACAGCTTGGCCAGCGCCTGGCAGAACCCTGCCGTAGCCGCGAGACAGGCCACCAGCACGGCCCCGAAGAAGAGCGCGGCGGTGATGGCCGCGCCCAGCACCAGCGCGACGACGGTCACGATGATGAGTTCCGGCGCCCGCTGCCGCAGCCAGGAACCGACCGCCGTACCGAGCGCGTTGCCCACGCCCGCCGCGACGGCGACGATGCCGAGCGACACGGCCGCGCTCTGCCCGGTCATCGGATGGTCGCGCAGCAGGAACGCGAGGAAGAAGGTCAGGAACCCGGAGAGCCAGCGCAGGGCCGCGTTGGCGCCGAGCGCGTGGGTGACGGCGATGCCGACCGTACGCAGCCCCGGACGCTTGACCTCCTTGGGATGCGGCCCGTGCAGATGGTCCGCGTCCGCCGCGAGCAGCGCCGTGTCCTCGCCCTTGGCCGAGTCGACCTTGGGGTCCAGGAAGAAACACAGGACCGTGCCCGCGACGAAGATCACGAAGGCGCCGTAGAGCGGCCAGGGATCGCCGATGGCGTGCAGCCCGCCCGCGATCGGGGCGGCGACGCCGGTGGCGAGAAGCCCGGCGAGGGTGACTCTGGAGTTGGCCTTCACCAGGGAGATACGGGGTGGCAGCAGCCGGGGCACCACGGCGCTTCTGACGACGCCGTACGCCTTCGAGGCGACCAGGGCGCCCAGAGCGGCCGGATACAGCTCCAGGCTGCCGCTGGCGACCGCGCCGGAGATGATCAGCGCGAGAAGGGCGCGGGCCAGCATCGCGGCGGCCATCGCGGCGCGGCGCCCGTGCGGAAGCTTGTCGAGAAGGGGCCCGATCACAGGAGCCAGAACAGTGAAAGGCGCCATCGTGATCGCGAGATAAAGAGCGACCCGCCCCCGAGCCTCGTCGGTCGGCACGGAGAAGAAGACGGTCGAGGCGAGGGCGACGGTGATCATGACGTCACCGGCGCCGTTCACCGCGTGCAGCTCGATCAGCCGGCCGAGCCCCGACTCGCCCGCGCCGTGCGCGTGCGTCGCCTTGCGGATACCGCGGGCGGTACCGGTGACGGGGAAGTGCAGGGCACGACCCATCGCACGGACGGAACCGCTCACCCGGCCCGAACCGCCACCTCGGATGTTCCCCTTCGTGCCACCGATCCCGGTGGCACCTTGGGGCGCCCTCGCGGCTGCCACCCCGTCATAGTGCCCCGAGAACGGCGCGAGTAGTGCGGTTACCGCGCGTATGGAGGCGTACGGGGGCGAATTCTGGGCCGCCGCACAGCTCGCCGGGTGGCCGTGCACAGGTCCCTGTCCGGTCGCCGCTCAGGTCTCTGTTTGGTCGCCGCGCGGCGCCCAAGGGGCTGTCGGTGTGGGCGCATGGCGCGAGAGAAGGTAGCGTGCGTAGCGCGCCGTGGCGATTGTTCTCGGCCGCGCGCCTCTCGGCCATCCCGCAGAATGGATGGCGTAGGCGTGCCCGAGCGCGATCGGGTGCGGACGTCGACGCGGCCCTCCACCAGTGCCCCCAAGGGCCTGGTACATGTCTTTCAGCCGCTCCGTCCGCTCCCTTCGCCACACCAGGCGCACCCGTGAGACGGCGTAGGAGAGAAGCGATACCTGTGAGCGCAGCGACCACGCGAAGCCGCACCCCCGACCGCCTGTGCGCCGAGGCCGTCGACCTCGCCCGTGCCGCAGCCGAGGAGGCCGCCGCGCCCGGCGTGGTCGGCGAACACGCGGGCTTCGAATCCGAGGGCGACCGTGTGGTCACGCACTTCTTCGAGTGCAAGGAGTTCGGCTACCGGGGCTGGCGCTGGGCGGTGACGGTGGCGCGGGCGTCCCGCGCGAAGCTGGTGACCCTGGACGAGGTCGTCCTGCTCCCCGGCCCGGACTCCCTCCTCGCCCCCGAATGGGTCCCGTGGAGCGAACGCCTCCGCCCCGGCGACATGGGCCCCGGCGACCTGCTCCCCACGGACGCGGAGGACCTCCGCCTGGAGCCCGGCTACACGGGCGAGGACGAGCCCCCGCCGAACTCCGCGGTCTCCGAGGAGATGGCGGAACTGGTGGAGGCGGAGGACGCGGAAGTAACGGCGGGCACCCCCGCCACCCTCCCCATGGCCCCCACCCGGGGCTCGATCGCGTCGGTGGCGGAGGAACTGGGCATCCGCCGTGCCCGAGTCCTCTCCCGCTACGGCCTCCACGTCGCCGCCGACCGCTGGGAGGACGGCTTCGGCTCGAAGACCCCGATGGCCCAGGCGGCCCCCGCGGCCTGCGTCAGCTGCGGCTTCCTGGTCGCGATCGGCGGCTCCCTGGGCCAGGCGTTCGGAGTCTGCGCGAACGAGTTCTCCCCGGCGGACGGCCACGTCGTGTCCTTGTCCTACGGCTGCGGCGGCCACTCGGAAGCAGCGATCATGCCCAAACCGCCCCAGCCGCCGCCGCATGTGATCGACGAGACGATGGTGGACCCGTTCCCGCTGCGGCCTGCGGCGGATTCGGGGTCGGTTTCGGTGGGGGTGGACGAGGAAACGGCGGAGCTGGGGCACTCGTAGCTCTGTATTCTGGCGGCATACGGGAGAGGAGCAGCGCCATGAGCATCGACTCGACGATTGCGCGTACCGAGTTCCCCGAAGGGCACGTGGCTTTCTTCGGAATCGACGGGAAGATCATCTTGACGCCGCAGAGTTTCGAGCACTCCAGCACCATCCGGTCGATGCAGATCGACTCGCTCTCCCTCGGCCGTCACGCGAAGGTCGCCTCCGACGTGTACATCGACTTCCCCGCCGACGAGAACTCCGCCCCCGACTTCGCCATCCTGAGCGAGGACGCCCGCCGTGAGGGCACGCGCTACAGCTTCGAGGACGTCCTGCTGATCTCCGAGGTCGTCTCGACCTCCTCCGTCCGCAAGGACTACGACGACTGCACGGCGAAGTACGGTCGCTACGGCATCCCCATCTACCTGGTCGTGGACCCCTACGCGCGGGAAGTCGTCCTCCACACCCAGCCGACCGGCACGGGCTACATCGCTGCCCACACCCACAAGTACGGCACCGGCAAGCTCCCCATCCCTTTGGCAGACGGCCGCACCTTCACGCTCGACCTCGACCAACTCCCGCTGCCGGAGCCGGAGGCGGACGTTCACTGACCAATGCGGCCGACGGCAACCGGAGCACGGCAGTCATGGCAATGTCCCGGGGTCGGTGAGCGGAAGGCGCGGTCGCAGCGGTCGCAGTTCTGGAGCGGGTGGCGTACGGCCGGTGGCGGGGCCGGGGCGCGGAACGGTGGTGGGGGCGGGAGTTGGGCCGTCAGCCGGTGGGCCAGGAGGGCTGCGGGCCGCCGTAGGGGATCGGGTGGCAGGTCCGTGGTCAGGGTGTGGCGTACGGCTGTGGGGGCCACGTCCCGCTCCAGCCACGCGGCGACTCCCTGCGCGAGGTGGGCCGTGTCGCAGGTCGACAGGAGCAGGCGGGGGTCGTGGCGGCGGAGTCCCGTGAGGAGATCCGTGGCCTGCTGGATGAGTGCGGGGGAGGGGTAGGACGGGTGCGGTACGGGCGGCAACGCCTTGCGGGGACTGTCCTTCTTCGGCTTCTTCGGTGTCGCCGGGGCATGGCTGTCTCTACGGCTGCTGCCGGGCTGGTTGCAGGAGATGGTGCGGGTGATGATGCGGCCGTCGGGGATGCGGTGCCGTTCGCGACGGAGGTAGCCGTGGGTCTCCAACTCCCGTAGCGCGGCGGCGATTCGGGTCGTGCCCTCGGGGAAGCGGGCGGCGAGGGTCTTGATGTCGACGCGGGTGCCTGCGGGGAGGGACTGGATGTGGACGCCGAGTCCGATCGCCAGGGCCGACAACTCCGGGTGCTGGGCGAGGTGGTTGCCGATCACCGTGAAGCGGGTGGTGTGGCGGGAGTTGTCGTGAGTCAGACCGACGCCGGGGGCGCGGTACCGCTGGTTCGGGTGTTTGTCGGCGGTGTGCCGGGACTGGGCGCGCGAGGGCGCGCTAATGTCGTGCGTATCCATCGGGAAGCGATCTCTTCCTTGGTGGTCAGGCCCTCGCTTTGGGATGCCAGTCCCGGCGAGGGCCGTCGTATGTCCGCTGTCTGTGGGTGTGTCGCGCTGAGCGTAGATCACGCAACCTGCCCGGAATCCAGCGTAGTTGGTGATGTTCACCCAGATGGACGAACGGCGGATCGGGCTGCCGGGAGGGTGGGGTGGGGCTTGGTGGGGGTTCTTTCACCGTCGTGGTTCTTGGGAAAGGGCGCCACTTGCACCGGAGTTCGGGTTTCCGGGTTTCGGTGCGAGGTTCAGTTCCGCCTGGACGGAGTTCGTCGCGAGTCCTGCGCTCATAGGTGCCGGTCGTAACATCCCCTCGCCCTGACGCATCGGTCATGAAGGGCCTTGAAAACGGGGGGAGTTCCCATGAATGACGGGATCGAGCGGGAGTACCGCAGACACCGGGGCGTGCCGGCGGCGAGCGCCACCCTGGGGGCTGTGGCGGTTTTTGTCGTCGTCACCGCGCTGAACTCGCTGTCGTCGACCGGGCTGACGGACTGGCAGGTGCTGATCCTGGTGCTCTGGCTGTTCATCGGCGCCCGGGTGGTGCTGGAGCAGTGGTGGGCGCGCACGTTCGTGACGGCCGACGGAGTCACCGTGCGGGGGCCGCTGCGTACTCGTACCTGGGCCTGGGCCGACGTCTACGGCATCCGGGTCGAAGAGGTCAGGCGGGGTAGTCCTCGTTGGCAGGCGTACCTCTACGGCGGCGACGGGCGCCGGGTCCGCCTCCACCACCTCGACGAGCTTCAGGTGGACGCCCCGGCCGACGAGGCCGCCGACCTGTGCGCCACCGCCGTACGGCTCGGGCTCGCGTCGTTCGGGACGCGGCCCGAGGTGGAGGAGCGCATCCTGCGCGCCGCGCGACGGCGTACGGCGTGGCAGCGGGCGTTGCTCGCCGACCTGGTCGTCGTGGTCGCCATGTTCGTCCTCGACGGCTGGATGATCTTCACGGACCGGCCGACGCACTCGTACCTGCTGCTCCTGGGCGTTCCGTTGCTCTGCCTTCCCGTCTTCTTCCTCTTCCTGGACCGTCTCGGCGAGACCTTCGCCGACCGACGTTCCCCGGACCACGCCTGAAGCCGGAAAATTCACGGCCGACGGGGCCGCCCTCCCCTTGCCGGAGGGCGACCCCGTCGAACCGGAACCGAGTCGGCGTGTGGGTCAACTCGCCTCGCACCCGACCCTGGTGTCGACACGGTCGGTCACGCAGCGATCCCAGCCGCCATTGCCGCTCACGGTGTCAAGGACGCCGTCACGCGCGTACAGCGTGTCGTTGCCGGCCAAGCCCAGAAGGGTGTCGGAGCCGCTCTTGCCCTCGATGCGATCCTTGCCCGCGCTGCCCCTGAGGACGTCATTGCCGGGGCCGCCGGTCAGCGTGTCGTTGCCCCAATTCGCCGTGAAATTGCGGTCGTTCCCGCCGTCCAGCGTGTCGTTGCCCGCGTCCCCCCAAAGGGAGTCGTTGCCCGCGAACCCCATCAGACGGTCGTCACCGGCCCCGCCCTGAATGGTGTCGGAGCCGCTGTCGCCGGCGATGAGATCCTTGCCGTCACCGCCCAGGATCCGGTCGTTGCCGCCCTGCCCGCAGATGACGTCGTTGCCCCCGCCTCCATTGATCGTGTCGTTTCCGCCCAGGCCGGCGATGATGTCCCTGGCCGGCCCGGCGTTGATGGTGTCGTTGCCCGATCCTCCCCACACGGTGGCGGTCAGGCCGTAACAGGTCGGCGTCGTGGCCGCGGCCGCGTCTGTCTGGATGGCGGCCATGGCCGCCAGGGCCAGCACCGCCGCTCCGGCCCCCGCGAGGATCTTCGTCCGGCTGATCCTCGGCCTGGTTCGTCCGTTCATGAGCTCTCCCCGTCCATGGATCCCCCCCCGTTCGAGGGGGGCGGATGTTCCGTGGTCCACGGTGGCCCCGCCCCCTCGTGGCCACCATTCGCCATTCGGCGAATCCTCCGGACCCCGCCACCGGACCCGGATACCGGGCAAAGGGGCGTAGCTTCGAAGCAGCCGGAGGCGGTGGAAAGGGGGCCGCGGTCATGAGCCGTCACTCGCTCACCGAGCGCCACATGCGGGCGATGCTCGACGTCATCGACGAGGCACGGCACAGCACGACGGACGAGGTCCCGCCGCTGTCGCTGCTCGAGGGACTGGGGCGGCTGATCCCCTGCGACCTGGCGGAGTTCAGCGAGGTGGACCTGCCCACCCGGTCCCCGCTGGGCGACCAGGCGGTGGAGTACGGAGGCCACTACCCCCCGGTGGACGACGAGGCCTGGTGGCGCTTCAAGCACCAGCACCCCCACTGTGTCGCGGTCGAGCGGAGCCACGGTGATCTGGCGGTTTCCCAGCTGTCGGACCACCTGCCCACGCGGGAGTTCCGGAACCTGGCCCTGTTCAGCGAGTACATGCGCCCCTTCACCACCATGATCGTGGTGCCCCTGCCCACCGCTCCCGGCCGCATCCGCATGTACAACCTCAGCCGCGAGCACGTGCGCCCCTTCAGCGAACGGGACCGGCTCACACTGGAGTTGATGCGCCCGTACCTGTATGACATCTACCGCGAGGCCGCCCGGCGACGGCAGACGCCCGTCCGGCTGACGCTCCGTGAACTCGACGTCATGCGGGCCGTGGCGAAGGGCCTGAGCAACGGAGCCATCGCCGGGCAGTTGGTGGTCGAGCCGAGCACTGTCCGCAAGCACCTGGAGAACGTCTACCGCAAGCTCGGGGTGTCGAGCCGTACGGCGGCTGTCGCCAGGCTGTTCCCCGAGACGTCGTGAGCGACCGGAGCCCCCACCCCGACCCCGTCTCCACACCTGCCCCGCGCAACCCCCTCCCCTCCGCGCGGTACCTTCATCGCGACGTCGATGAGGAGAGTGAACGTACGTGAGTAAGTTCGTGCGGCCCGCTGCCGAGGGTGCCGATCCGTTCGGTACCGCCCGTCTGCGGCGTGGGGTGCTCGACGCCTGGGCGACCAGCCCGGCGCGGTTCCGGGAGGACGCCAACGCCGAGGAGGACCTCGTCCTCGGCGGATACCGGGACCGCCTCGTCGTGGAGCTCGCCCAGAACGCCGCCGACGCCGCCGCCCGCGCCGGCGTACCCGGCCGCCTGCGCCTCACCCTCCGCGACGGCGTCCTGTGCGCCGCCAACACCGGCGCCCCCCTCGACGCCACCGGCGTCGAATCCCTCTCCACCCTCCGCGCCTCCGCGAAGCGCGACGCGGGCGACAGCGCGGTCGGCCGTTTCGGCGTCGGCTTCGCCGCGGTCGTCGCCGTGACCGACGAACCCGCGGTCGTCGGCAGACACGGCGGCGTCCGCTGGTCCCTCCCCGAGGCCCGCACCCTCGCCGACGAAACCGCCCGCCACAGCCCCGGCCTCGGCACCGAGATCCGCCGCCGCGACGGCCACATCCCGCTGCTCCGCCTCCCGTTCGCCGCCGAGGGCACCGCCCCCGACCCCTACGACACGGTCGTCATCCTCCCGCTGCGCGACACCGCGGCCGAGGACCTCGCCGAGCGCCTCCTCAACGCCGTCGACGACGCGCTGCTGCTCGCCCTCCCCGGCCTGGCCGAGGTCGTGATCGAGGTCGGCGACGACGCCCCCCGCACCCTCAGCCGCCGCACCGACGGCGCCGACACGGTCGTAGCGGACACCCGCGACGGAACCACCCGCTGGCGCACGGCCGCCGCGCACGGCACGCTCGACAAGGAACTGCTGGCCGACCGTCCCGTAGAGGAACGGTCGCGCCCGTACTGGTCCGTCACCTGGGCCGTCCCCGTCGACACGGACGGCACCCCCGCCCGCCCCCGCACCAGCCCCGTCGTCCACGCGCCCACCCCCAGCGACGAACCCCTGGGCGTGCCCGCCCTGTTGATCGCCTCCCTCCCCCTCGACACCACCCGCCGCCACGCCGCCCCCGGCCCGCTGACCGACTTCGTCGTGGAGCGCGCGGCGGAGGCATACGTCGAACTCCTCGCCGCCTGGCGCCCGGTGACCACCGGCATCATCGACCTCGTCCCCGGCCCCCTGGGCAAGGGCGAGTTGGACGGCACCCTGCGCCAGGCGATCCTGCAGCGCCTCCCGCGCACCCCCTTCCTCCCGCCCGCGATCGCACCCCCCACTGACGACAACGAACTCCGCGCCGACGACTCGGAGTTGCCCGAGTCGCTACGGCCCCGGGACGCCGAGGTCGTCGAGGGCGCGGGCGTCGACACCGTGCAGGTCCTCGCCGAGGTCCTGCCCACGCTCCTCCCCGCAGGCCTCGAACGCCGCGTGGAACTAAGGACGTTGGGCGTAGCCCGAGTCCCCCTCACCGACGCGGTCGACCGCCTGGCCGGCTTGGAGAAGGACCCCGCCTGGTGGCGCCGCCTCTACGACAGCCTCGCGGGCGTGGACCCGGACCGCCTCACCGGCCTCCCCGTCCCGCTCGCCGACGGCAGGACGACGATCGGGCCCCGCCAAGTCCTCCTCCCCACCCCCGACTCCGCCCAGGTCGAACCCGAAGTCCTCGCCCGACTGGGCCTCAAGGTCGCCCACCCGGACGCGGCGCACCCCCTCCTGGAGAAGCTCGGCGCGCTGCCCGCGACGCCCCGCGCGGTCCTCACGACGCCCCAGGTACGAGCCGCCGTAGCAGCCTCCCTGGACGACGAGGGCGGCGCCGTATGGGACGAACCCGCCCCGGACGCCGAGGAGTTGGCGGACACGGTGCTGGCCCTCGTGCGGGACGCGGACCTCGAACCCGGTGACGAACCCTGGCTCGGCGCTCTCGCCCTGCCCGACGAGGAGGGCGAACTCGCGCCCGCCGGTGAGCTGGTCCTGCCCGGCAGCCCGTTCGCCCAGGTGATGCGCGAGGACGAACTGGCCTTCGTGGACGCCGACTTGGCAGACCGCTGGGGCGAACAACCCCTGGCAGCCTGCGGAGTCCTCGCCACCTTCGCCCTCGTCCGCGCCACCGACGTAGTCCTGGACCCGGACGAACTGGAGCCCCGGGACAGCGACTTCGCGGAACCGGACGACCCCGGCCTCCTGGACTCCGTGGACGTCTGGTCGGAAGACGTCCTGGACCGCTTCCCCGACACCCCCGTACCCCCCGTGGCCACGGAACTGGTAGCGGTCCGCGACCTGGACCTGGTGGACGACGACCGCTGGCCCCAAGCCCTGGCCCTCCTCGCCCAGCCCCCACTCCGCGACGCGATCACCCAACAGGTCCGCATCCTCCTCCCCGACGGCACCCACGAGGTCGTACGGCCGTACACGGCATGGTGGTTGCGAGGCCACCCGGTACTGGACGGCCGCCGCCCGGCAGGCCTCCTGGCCGCCGGCGGAGACCCCCTCCTGCGCGGCCTCTACGACGAGGCGGACGCGACCGGCTTCGACGACGAACAGGTACTGCGCGCCCTCGGCGTCCGCACCTCCGTCGCCGCCCTCCTCGACGAGCCCGGCGGCGCCGCCGAACTCCTCGACCGCCTCGCCGACCCGGACCGCGAGGTCACCGGCACCCAACTGCACGCCCTGTACAGCGCGTTGGCCGACCTCGACCCGGACCAGGTGACCCTCCCCGACGACCTGCGCGCCGTGGTCGACGGCGAGGTGACGGTCGTGGACGCGGCGGACGCGGTGGTCGTCGACTCACCCGACCTGCTCCCCTTCACCTCCGGCACCCCACTCCTCCCCGTACGCCCGTCCGGGGCAGCGGAGTTGGCGGAACTCTTCCAGGTCCGCCGCCTGAGCGAGTCGGTGACGGGGTCGGTGGACTCGGAGGGCACCGAACACGACGTGCCGGATTCCGTCTGCGTCCTCCTCGGCCCCCTCGCCCCCGCGACCTACGTCGAACACGAGGAACTCGTCGTGGACGGCGTGGAGATCGACTGGCGCCGGACACGGGACGGAGTGCTGCACGCGTCGACGCTGGAGGGCGTCGCCGCCGGACTCGCCTGGGCGGCCGGGCAGTGGCCACGCCGTTTCGAGGTCGCGGCACTGCTGGAGGACCCGTCGCGGACGGAGGAGTTGGCGCGGGACCGCTGGTTCGACTAGCGCGCGGGAGCGACACGAAGGTCACCAAGGACGACGTCACGACCTCACCGCGCGCCGCCCCGCCATCACCTGTACCTGCACCAACAGTTCGCAATCCCTGCGCAAAGAACTGATTTCGCGTACAACCTGCCCCACCCGTCGCGAATCACATCACGTGAGCCAACAGGCTCCGCCATCACTTGGGCCCCAGGCGCCGACGACGAGCCGTTCGGAACGACCAGCGCGCCGGGGCCCCCTTTCCCACTTGGGGAACACGCATGCGCATACGCGCCACCGTGGCCGCCGTCTCCGGCGCCCTGGTCCTCTCCGCCTTCGCCGTACCGGCCGCGCAGGCCGTCGGCAACACGGCCGCCGCCACGCTCAACGTCACCTTCTCCAAGGTGAAGGTCAACAGCGGCAAGGCCGTCGTCGTCGGTGCCACCGCGAAGGTCGCAGTCCCGGTCACCTACACCGTGACGCACGCCGCGAGCCTCGATGTCAGCGCCGACAACTTCGCCAGCGGCCCGCTCATCTACCGCGGCACCGATGCCGCCAGCACCACCACGAAGATCATCAGCGACGACCCGGGCACCTGCACCGCCGCCTCGACGACCGTCCTGAACTGCAAGGCCACCATCTACATCCGCCCGACCAGCGACCTGCTGAACACCGACGCCGCCACCTGGAAGGCGGGCGGCCTCGCCATCACCGCCGACGGCACCAAGAAGACCCAGGGCGACCTGGGCAACGTCCCGGTCCGGCGCCTGTCCAAGCTGACGGCCGACGCCACCCCGGAGCCCGTCAAGAAGGGCAAGACCATCACGGTCACCGGCAAGCTGAGCCGCGCCAACTGGGAGACCAACAAGTACGCGGGCTACTCGACCCAGCCGGTGAAGCTCCAGTTCCGCAAGAAGGGCGCCAGCACCTACACCACGGTCAAGACCATCAAGACCAGCTCCACAGGCACCCTGAAGACCACGGTCAAGGCGACGGTGGACGGTTACTTCCGCTTCAGCTTCGCGGGCACGTCGACGACTCCGGCGGTCAACGCCACGGGCGACTACGTCGACGTCAAGTAGCAGTACCTAAGAGCAGCTGCCGCGCCCCGAAGACAGGGTCGCGGCAGCTGCTTTTAAGGGGCGCGGGGCTGTGTCGATTTGCGGCTCCGCCTCGTGGGCGCGACCAGCCCCCACCGTCCCGCACCCGACGAACTACGCACCCACCGCCCACTCAAGCCGCCCCCCGCCGATCAACCAGCCTCCACACCAGCTCCAGCACAACCCCCGCCACCCCCGCAATCGCCACCGCAACCCACGGCATGGTCACCCCCACCAACTTCAGCGCAAAGAAGTGCTGAAGCCACGGCACGACCAGCACCACCACGAACGCCGCCCCCATGGACGCCACCAGCGCCACCCGCCACCACGTGTACGGCCGCGCAATGATCGCCAGCACCCACATCGAGATCAGGAACAACGTCAGGGTCGCCGCGCTCGTCTCCGCCGCCAACGACCCCTTCCCCGTGTAGTGGTGACGGGCGATCAGATACGTCACGAAGGTCGCCGCCCCGGCAATCACCCCACCCGGGATCGAGTACCGCATCACCCGCCGCACGAAGTGCGGTTTCGCCCGCTCCGTGTTGGGCGCCAGCGCAAGAAAGAACGCCGGAATCCCGATCGTCAACGTCGACAACAACGTCAAGTGCCGCGGCAGGAACGGATATTCAACCCGCCAGCACACCACCAGCACAGCCAACAACACCGAGTACACCGTCTTCACCAGGAACAGCGTCGCCACCCGAGTGATGTTCCCGATGACCCGCCGCCCCTCCGCGACCACCGAAGGCAACGTAGCGAAGCTGTTGTTGAGCAACACGATCTGCGCGACAGCCCGGGTCGCCTCGGACCCCGACCCCATCGACACCCCGATGTCGGCATCCTTCAGGGCGAGTACGTCGTTCACCCCGTCCCCGGTCATCGCGACCGTGTGCCCGCGGGACTGCAACGCCCCCACCATGTCCCGCTTCTGCTGCGGAGTGACCCGCCCGAACACCGTCCCCTCGTCAAGGGACTTGGCCATCTCCTCCTGATCCGAGGGGAGTTGACGGGCGTCCACGACCTGCCCGGTGAGCCCGAGCTTCCCCGCCACCGCCCCGACAGACACCGCGTTGTCCCCGGAAATGACCTTCGCGTGCACATCCTGCTCGGCGAAATAGGCCAACGTCTCCGCCGCGTCGGGCCGCAACCGCTGCTCCAACACCACCAGCGCCGTCGCCGAGGCCCCCCGCGCGACCCCGGGATCATCCAGCTCACCCGAGACCCGCGCCAGCAACAGCACCCGTAGCCCCTGCTCGTTGAGCCGCCCGGTCTCCGCCTGCGCCGGATCATCCGCATCCAGCAGCACATCAGGGGCGCCGAGCAACCACGTACTCGACTCCCCGTCACCCTCGCTGAACGACGCCCCGCTGTACTTGCGCGCCGACGAGAACGGCAGCGACTCCACGCACCGCCACTCCCCGCTGTCCGGATAGGCGTTGATGATCGCCTGAAGCGACGCGTTCGGCCGCGGGTCCGACTCGCCCAACGCACCCAGGACTTTGCGTACGTACGTTTCGTCGGCCCCGCCGAGCGGGCGCAACTCGGTGACGTCCATCCCGCCCTCGGTCAGCGTGCCCGTCTTGTCGAGGCAGACCGTGTCGACGCGGGCGAGCCCCTCGATGGCCGGAAGTTCCTGGACGAGGCACTGTTTCCGGCCAAGCCGGATGACACCGATCGCGAAGGCCACCGAGGTGAGCAACACCAACCCCTCGGGGACCATCGGGACGATCCCGCCCACCGTCCGCGCGATCGAGTCCTTGAACCCGTGCTGTTTGACGACCAGTTGGCTGATGACCAGGCCGATCGCGGTCGGGATCATCATCCACGTCACGTACTTGAGGATCGTCGAGATACCGGTCCGCAGCTCGGAGTGGACGAGCGTGAACCGCGAGGCCTCCTCGGCGAGTTGGGCCGCGTACGCCTCGCGCCCCACCTTCGTCGCCTCGAACGCGCCACCGCCGGCCACGACGAAACTCCCGGACATGACGGCATCCCCCGGCCGCTTGACCACCGGATCCGCCTCACCGGTGAGCAGCGACTCGTCGATCTCCAGACCGTCGGCCTCGACGCACTCCCCGTCGACCACGACCTTGTCACCGGGCCCGATCTCGATGAGATCACCCAGCACGATCTCGGAGGTGCTCACCTCCACCGCGGCCCCGTCACGCCGTACCGTCGGCTTCGCCTCGCCGATCACCGCGAGGGAGTCGAGGGTCTTCTTCGCCCGCCACTCCTGGAAGACCCCGATCCCGGTGTTGGCGATGATCACGTACCCGAACAGGCTGTCCTGGACCGGCGCCACGAACAGCATGATCAGCCACAGCACGCCGATGATCGCGTTGAACCGGGTGAAGACGTTGGCGCGCACGATCTCGCCGAGCGAACGGCTGCTGCGCACCGGGACGTCGTTGACCTCCCCGCGCGCCACCCGCTCGGCGACCTCGGCGGTGCTGAGTCCATGGGCCCGCCGCGCCGGGATGGGCACGGGGTGCACAGGGTCGAGTTCGGCGCCCGCGTCGGTGTGCGTCATGCATTCGACGGTACGTGCGGATTTACGGCTTCACCCGCCGAGTGCCCGGAAGATCCGACCAGGGGAGGACAGCGGGCGGTGCGGGGTGATGCCAGGGGTGTAGGGGAAGCTCCTTACTCCGCAGCAGGAGGAGCTCCTCACTCCGCAGCAGGGGAGGGGGTCTCCGTGGCCGAAGCAGCCGCCTCGGCCGCCAGCCGCTTGAGCGCCGCGTCGCGCCCCCGGACGTACCAGATGCCGATCAGCCCGAGGCCGGCCCCGGCCAGGCAGGTCCACAGCCACCACAGGTGGCCGTGGTCGTCGTACCAGCCGTAGAAGGGGAGCTGTACCAGGAAGAGGACGAACCAGAGGATCGTGAGGCCGATGATCGTCGGGACGATCGGGCCCTCAAGGGGCTCCGGTGCCTCGTGTGTCGGTGTCCACTTCGCCATGACCCCAGCTTACGAGGCGACCGCAACACAAAGAGATCTCCGTGTGTCTACGCGCGGAGATAGCGCCTGACGTCTTCATATGTTCATACTGAAACGGTTTCCGTCTGTCCACTTCTGCTCGTAGGAACATCCAATGCAGACCGCCCTCGACCGCTACTTCAAGATCTCCGAACGGGGCAGCAGCCTCCCCCGTGAGATCAGGGGCGGGTTCGCCACCTTCTTCGCGATGGCGTACATCATCGTGCTCAACCCGATCATCCTCGGCAGCGCGAAGGACATGTACGGGCACCACCTGGACAACGGCCAGCTGGTCACCGCGACGGCCGTGACGGCCGCGTTCACCACCCTCCTCATGGGTGTCATCGGCAACGTACCGATCGCGCTCGCCGCCGGACTCGGCGTGAACTCCGTCGTCGCCCTCCAGCTCGCGCCCCGCATGACGTGGCCGGACGCGATGGGCATGGTCGTGCTGGCCGGTCTGGTCGTGATGCTGCTGGTCGCCACCGGGCTGCGCGAGCGCGTGATGAACGCGGTGCCGTACGGACTGCGCAAGGCCATCTCGATCGGTATCGGCCTGTTCATCATGCTGATCGGGCTCGTGGACTCCGGGTTCATCTCCCGCATCCCGGACGCCGCCCAGACCACCGTCCCGCTCCAGCTCGGCGCCGACGGTCACCTCAACGGCTGGCCGGTGCTCATCTTCATCCTCGGCGTCCTGCTCACCCTCGGGCTGATCGTCCGCAAGGTGTCCGGCGCGATCCTGATCTCCATCGTCACGATGACCGTCCTCGCGGTGATCGTGAACGCGGTCGCGACGATCCCCTCCTGGGGCCTGACCACCCCGAAGTGGCCCGGAAACCCGGTCGCCACCCCGGACTTCGGCCTGATCGGCAAGTTCAGCCTGTTCGGCGGCTTCGACAAGGTCGGTGTGCTGACCGGCGTCCTCTTCGTCTTCACGGTCCTGCTGTCGTGCTTCTTCGACGCGATGGGCACGATCATGGGCATCAGTGACGAGGCCAGGCTGACCGACGGCGAGGGCAACATGCCCGGCATCAACAAGGTCCTCTTCGTCGACGGCATCGCGGTCGCGGCCGGCGGTGCCAGCTCGTCCTCCGCGACCACCTGCTTCGTGGAGTCCACGGCGGGTGTCGGCGAGGGCGCCCGCACGGGCTTCGCGAACGTCGTCACGGGCGCGCTCTTCGCCGTAGCGCTGTTCCTCACGCCGATCGCCACGATGGTCCCGTCCCAGGCGGCCACCCCGGCCCTGCTCGCGGTGGGCTTCCTGATCCTGGCGGGCTCCGTCAAGGAGATCGACTGGGCCGACTACACGATCGCGATCCCGGCCTTCATCACGATGGTGATGATGCCGTTCACCTACTCGATCACCAACGGCATCGGCATGGGCTTCATCACCTTCGTGGTGCTACGGCTGGTGGCGGGCCGGGGCCGGGAGGTCCCGGTGCCGATGTACGTCGTGGCGGCCGTGTTCGGGTTCTACTACCTGATGCCGGCGCTGGGTCTGACGTGACCCGCGTTCCTACGGGCCCTCACGTGACCCCGTAGAACTTCTCCGTCTCCTCGACCGCGGTCTGGAACCGCTCGTCGAAGTCGTCCCGAATGAGCGTCTGGACCACATAGTCCTGGACGCTCATTCCCCTTTTCGAGGCATGGTGGCGGAGCCGTTCGAGCAGCTCCCCGTCTATCCGCAGGCTGAGCACGCTGGTCCCCATGTAGACGAGGGTCCGGGGCGGTTCGCGGCGGCGCGTGACGTTCCGCGTCGGTATCACTCATATGGGTGACGGAAGGGTTCAGTGGCCAGGGTCACGGGCATCTCGGCGTGTCGCCATTGGTCTTTAGCGAGAGTAATGAGTTACGCTAAAGAACATGCCGGACCTAACCCATGGCGACGACGCTGCCGCTGTGAACTCCTTGCGATCAGCCGTGATGCGGTTGTCCCGTCGACTCAAGCACCAGCGGGTCGACGAGTCACTGAGCCCCACCGAGATGTCGGTGCTCGGCACCCTGTCCACCTGCGGCAGCGCGACTCCTGGCGAGCTCGCTCGCAAGGAGCATGTGCAGCCGCCGTCGATGACCCGCATCGTGGCGCTGCTCGAAGCGAAGGGTCTGGTCCAGCTGGAGCCGCACCCCGAGGACCGGCGCCAGAAGGTCGTCACCAAGACCCCCCAGGCCGAGGCGATGCTCGAAGAGAGCCGCCGCAAGCGCAACGCGTTCCTGGCCGGCCTGGTCGACGGCCTCGACGAGGACGAGTGGGCGAAGATCGTCGCCGCCGCCCCCGTGCTGGAGAAACTCGCACACCTGTAAGTCCGTCTATGCGCGAGTGAGCCGTAGGGGCGCGCCGGTGTCGAGAGGTCGAGCGCGCGGAGGCCCGAAGGGTCGAGCACGGTCGGGCTCTCGACACCGGCAGAAAGCGCCCCGTAGGCGAACGAGCAAAAGAAAGAGGAGGCGACCTTTTGAGTTCGGGACCCGGAGCAGACTCCGCCCCCGCGCCAGCCACCCCCGACTCCCCGCCCACCCCACCTGGTAAGTCCTCGATGTTCAGCTCGCTGAAGATCCGGAACTACCGCCTGTTCTTCATCGGCCAGGTCGTCTCCAACACCGGCACCTGGATGCAGCGCATCGCCCAGGACTGGCTGGTCCTCAGCCTCACCGGCTCCTCCGCCGCCGTAGGCATCACGACCGCCCTCCAGTTCCTGCCGATGCTGCTTTTCGGGCTCTACGGCGGTGTCCTCGTCGACCGGCTGCCCAAGCGCCCCACGCTGCTCGTCACGCAGTCCGCGATGGCCCTGACCGGCCTCGCCCTCGCCTTCCTGACCCTCTCCGGCCACGTCCAGGTCTGGCACGTCTACGTCGCCGCCTTCGCCGTGGGCCTCGCGACGGTCGTCGACAACCCGGCCCGCCAGTCCTTCGTCTCCGAGATGGTCGGCCCCGAGCAGCTGCAGAACGCGGTCAGCCTGAACTCGGCGAACTTCCAGTCCGCCCGCCTGGTCGGCCCCGCCGTCGCGGGCGTCATGATCACCGGCGTCGGCACGGGCTGGGCGTTCCTCTTCAACGGCCTGTCCTTCGTGGCCCCGTTGGCGAGCCTGCTCCTCATGCGCAACCGCGACCTGAAGGCCGTTCACCGCGCCCCGCGCGGCAAGGGCCAGCTCCGCGAGGGCCTGCACTATGTCGCAGGCCGCCCCGACCTGATCTGGCCGATCGTCCTCGTCGGCTTCATCGGCACCTTCGGCTTCAACTTCCCGGTGTGGCTGTCGGCCTACGCGGACGACATCTTCCACGCGGGCGCCGGCGCGTACAGCCTCTTCAACACCCTGATGGCGGTCGGCTCCCTGATCGGCGCCCTGCTCGCCGCCCGCCGCGGCACCACCCGCCTCCGCGTCCTGATCGCGGCGGCGGCGGCCTTCGGCCTCCTTGAGGTCGTAGCCGCGGTGGCCCCCTCCTACTGGCTGTTCGCCCTGCTCATGATCCCGATCGGCATCTTCGGCCTGACGGTCAACGTCACGGCCAACACCGCCGTCCAGATGGGCACCGACCCGGCCATGCGCGGCCGGGTCATGGCCCTGTTCATGATGGTCTTCATGGGCGGTACGCCGGTGGGCGCACCGATCGTCGGCTGGATCACCGACGCCTACGGCCCCCGAGTGAGCTTCGCCCTGGGCGGCGTCATAGCGGCCCTCGCCGCGGCCACGATCGGCGTGATCCTGGCCCGGATCGGCGACCTGCGGCTGTCGTTCGACTGGAACCACGGGCACCCGAGCGTCGCCTTCGTCCCGCGCGAGCGGGAGCAACTGGCAACGGCGGCCTGAGAGTTGACGTGACGTGGCAGGACTGGCCTGGAGGGCGTGCTACACCCTCCGGGCCAGCACCTGTCCCGGCCACTTGTCGTCCCCGACGACGAACGCCTCGGTCGCGGTGAACCCGTTGCCCTCGTAGTAGGCGACGAGCTTGCGGTCGTCCCCGGCGTAACAGTCCACCCGCAGCAGGGAGATCCCGGCCCGCCGCGTCTCCTCCGCCGCGTGCGCGAGCAGGGCGCTGCCGACGCCGTGGCCCTTGAACTGCCGGTCGGAGGCGAGGAGATGGACGTACCGTTCGGGCTCGTCCACGGCGTCGATGTACGACCCCGGTGAGTCGGTGAGGGTGAGCGTGCCGACGGGGGTGCCGTCGATCTCGGCGATGTAGGGCGAGCCCTGCGCCACGTACCGCTCGACCATCGCCACGGCCTTCGGGTTCTCCGACCACGGCTTGGTCCCCCACTGCCCGGTCCGCCCCTGCGCGACGAGCCACGCCACGGCGCTGTCGAACATGCCGAGTATCGCGGGGATGTCGTCGGGGCCGCCGTCTCTGATGCTGATAGCCATGACTCCATAGTGGCAGTCGGCAGTGGCAGTCTGGTGCGCATGAGACTCTTCGCCGCGGTGTTGCCCCCGGAGGACGTTACTGCCGAACTCGCCGTGGTGGTCGATGAGTTGAGGGGCCTCCCGGGTGCGGAGGCGCTCCGCTGGACGGGCCGGCCGGGGTGGCATTTCACGCTTGCCTTCTACGGCGAGGTCCACGAGGACGTCGTACCGGAACTGTCGGCCGGCCTGGAGCGGACCGCGCGCCGGGCCGCACCGTTCGGGCTGGCGGTGCGTGGGGGTGGGCAGTTCGGGGACGGGCGGGCGCTGTGGGCGGGGGTGGCGGGCGATGTGTCGGCCCTACGACAGCTCGCGGAGCGTTGTGAGGAGGCTGCGGCGACGGGGGAGCACCGGCGGTACCGGGCCCATCTCACCGTGGCGCGCGGCCGGGACGCCATGGATGTCCGGCCGTATCTCGACCGGCTCGACGACTTCGCGGGTCGTTCGTGGACGGTGAGTGAGGTGGCGTTGGTGCGGAGCAACCTGCCGAGGTCGGGTGTGCCGGGGGAGCAGCCGCGGTACGAGGTGGTCGGGCGTTGGGGGCTGGGGGCGGGCGGTTAGGCTCGGGTACGTGGACCCGAAAACCCGGAACCGGATCATGGCCGGTGTGCTTGTGCTGTTGTTCGTTGTCGTGGGGCTTGCGGCGGCGCTTGGTAAGTGAGGACTGGGGAACTGCGGGTCGAATTTCGGCTTCGGGCCGAGTGTGGCTGGTCGCGCAGTTCCCCGCGCCCCTTAAGGGCGTCTGCCTGAGCGGCGTTTTCCAGGCGAGGCTTCCGGGGCGGCGTTCGGCTCCGCCGGGCGGGGGC
>NZ_BARF01000026.1 GCF_000367365.1 Streptomyces prunicolor NBRC 13075
GACGTACGGCGTGGTCGTGGTCAGTGGGGAGAAGCCGAGGCGTTCGAGGATGGGGCGGCTCTGGTCGGAGGCGTCGACCTGGAGGTAGCGGTAGCCGCGGTCCGCGGCGATACGGGCCCGGTGGGCGATCAGCGCGCGGTAGATGCCGCGACCCCGCCAGGCCTCGACCGTGCCGCCACCCCACAGGCCGGCGAACCGGGTACCGGGGACGAGTTCCATCCGGGCCGCGCTCACCGGTTCGTCACCGGCGAGGGCGACGACGGCGACAACTGTGTCGGGTTCGGCGGCGAGTTGGTCCAGCAGGCGGGCGCGCAGCCGGCTGCTGTCCGTACCGAAGGCCTTCTCGTGGACGTCCGCCACGAGGTCGACGCCGGCACGGTCGGTGGCGGGCAACAGGCGGACGCCGTCCGGCAGTTGGGCGTCGAGGGCGAGTGCGGAGACCTCACCGATCATCAGCGTCTCCTGCGGCTCGGACGTGAACCCGGCATCGCTCAGACGCTGTCCGAGATCCCTCGGCAGATCATGGCCGTAGAGCTTCCACTCGAAGTCGCGGCCGAGCGCGGTGAAGTACGCGACCTGCTCGGCGATCGCCGCGTCGACGTCGCCCTCGTCCAGGTCCGACCACAGCACGCCGTTCCACCCGTGTGCGTCGGCGACATGGCGCACCACTACCCCGACCCGCTCGACACGGGCCCCGGGGCCGTCGGGTCGGGCACCTTCGCGCAGTTCGCGGTCGTGCAGGGCGAGTACCGTGGCGTGATCCATGCGGCCACTTGAACATCCGCGAGCTGCCCCGGCAACGGGATTTCGAGGGGGTTACGATCCCTGCGCCGGCGCGTCCGCCCGTACCGCCGCCAGATACGCGCTCAGCCGGTCGCGGTTGCGGGCCAGACAGTCGATGCGGGCCTGGATCCGGTCGACGTGGTCGCTGAGCAGCGCGGCCGTCTCCGGGGTCAGGCAGTCGGCGGGGACATGGATCTCGTCCGGGCCGGAGAGATACGGCAGGATCGCGCGGATCATCTCGGTGGTGAGCCCCGAGTCCAGCAGGCCCCGGATCTGCTGGACGTCCCGGACCGCGGGTTCGCCGTAGGAGCGGTAGCCGTTCTCGGTGCGGTCGGGGTGCAGCAGGTCCTGTTCCTCGTAGTAGCGCAGGAGGCGGGTGGGGACGCCGGTGCGGCGGGAGAGCTCGCCGATCTTCATGACTGCCTCACGCCTGGCTCCGGGGCTCGCTTGCCTTCACACTGATGTGAGGGTTCGACCATGGTCCCATGACCACCGCTTCCCCGGCCAAGGGCACCGCTCTGCCCTGGTCCGGGCTCCTCGCCCTGTCCACGGCCGCCTTCACCGCCGTCCTGACCGAACTGCTCCCCGCCGGGCTGCTGCCCCGGATGGCACCGGCCCTCGGCGTCTCCGAAGCGCGGGTCGGCTTCCTGGTCACGGGCTACGCGGTCGCCTCCTTCCTGGCCGCGATCCCGGTCACCGCGGCCCTGCGTGGGCTGCCGCGCCGCCCGGTCCTGGTGGGTACGCTGCTGGGCTTCGCCTGCGCCGACGCGGTGGTCGCGCTGTCGTCGTCGTACACCGTCACCTTCGGCGCCCGACTGCTGGCCGGGGTCATGGGCGGCACCATGTGGGCGATGCTCGCCGGGTACGCGGCTCGGATGGTGCCGGGCGAGCGGCGCGGCCGGGCCATCGCGATCGTGCTCGCCGGAATCACCCTCGCTCTCTCCCTGGGCGTGCCCGCGGGCACCGCGCTGGCCGGGGCGGTCGGCTGGCGCACGGCGTTCGGCATGCTGGCCGGGCTCGCGGTCCTGGTGGCGGTCTGGATACGGCTGCGGGTCCCCGCCTTTCCCGGTGAACTCCCGGGCGCACGCGTGCCGTTGAGGCGTGTCGCCATGCTGCCCGGGATTCCCGCCGTCCTGTCGGTCACGCTGTTCCTGCTGCTGGGGCATCAGGTGATGTACACGTACGTCGCCCCGTTCACGGCACACACCGGCTACGGCCGTACGGACCTCGTCCTGCTGGTGTTCGGGGTCGCCACGGTCGTCGGGATCTGGGCCACCGGCGTACTCGTGGATCGGTGGGCGCGGCCCACACTGTTGGGCGCGATGACACTGTTCGTGGCGGTCATGTGTGTGCTCGGCCTATGTGGCGACTCCCCTGTAGTGCTGCTCGGTTCCGTCGCCCTGTGGGGAGTCGCCTTCGGCGGGGCACCGACGCTGATCCAGACCGCACTGGTCAACGCCTCCGGCCCCGAACACGCCGATGTGGCAACGTCGTTGCAGACCACGGTGTACAACGCGGGCATCGCCGGGGGCTCGTTCACCGGTGGGCTGGCTCTGTCGGGGTGGGGCGCGGGGGCCTTGCCCTGGACAGCATTGCCGTTAATCGCGGGCGCGCTCGTCACGGTCCTGCTGGGGAGCCGGTACGCCTTTCCGGCGACACCGGTGGAGGCCGAGAGGCACGTGAAATCACCCTGTGCGTAAGCACGCCCCAAAGGGG